>NZ_PIQO01000013.1 GCF_002844575.1 Heyndrickxia camelliae | reverse complement strand
TCATCTTAGAGGTGGGTTTTGTCCCAGCCTCATCATAAGTTCAGCGATTGTTTATTTATTTTCTTTATCAAATGCTTCAGCGGCTATACAAAGAAAATAGGATAAACCTTTTTGCTGTTGTTCTAGCATATTTCGATGAAAATCATCTTCAAGGAAAAACCTTGTCTGTTTAGCAAAACTTGCAGAATCTATCTTATGGCCATGGTGATTTAAAAATTCCAGATGTTGCAGAATCAGTTGCTGTACTTTTTTATCATCATACCTGAGCCCTTCCGTGAGTGCCCACACCATGTTTTCCATAAACAGCTTTGCCTCAATAGCAGATTCATTCATAACCTTCACATCAATTGGCTTTTCCTCCAGTACATCAAATTTGTATCTGTCCTGAAGATATTCTCTTTGTTCAGAAATGGCATTTTCCCACTCACTTATACTTTCAAACCCTTTAAACATTTCTTGTTGATCCATTTCTTCTCCTTTCCTGGCATGTGCAATCGATTGATCCAATGTTTGTATGAGTTGCTCTAACCTTTTCTTGCGAGCAACAATCAATTGTCTTTGCTCAAACAAGATGGATAATCGATCAGGCTCATTGTCCAATATAAGCTTTATTTTTTTGAGAGGAAAATCCAGTTCACGATAAAAAAGTATTTGTTGTAATCTTTCTAGCTCTTTCATGCCATAGAGGCGATAGCCGGCTTCATTCACCTCACAAGGCAATAAAAGACCAATTTTGTGATAGTAGTGCAATGTCTTGATTGTCACTTTTGCCAAATCTGATAATTCTTTTACCGTGTACATCATTTTCCACCTCCATAATTACCTTAAGGGCTCCTCTAAGGGGAGAGTCAATGGTATTTTATTATTTTTTATGATTTATTTTGCACTAGGATGTTTCCTTAATAAAATGTTCTAATCCCTTTATGAAATAATACTAATACGGAGATTAAAACAATAATGGAACCAAATGCAATTAAGGTTGTAATTTCCCCGATACCTTCGGCTACCCAACCGGTCATAAGATAGCCAACTGGCAACAATCCAAAGGAACCTAACATATCTAAGCTTGCAACTCTGCCAAATTTCTCTTCCGGAACAAGCTCTTGGAGACTCGTTTCCCAAATGAGACCTCCCAGCATATTGGAGGCTCCATTTAAAAACATCAGCAGCATGATGAAGGGAACGCTCGCAAAAGCTGGTAAAAGCAAGAATGTTACACCGGTAAACGCTATACTAATATAGGTAAGAATCCCTCTATAATTCCACTTTTTTCGCAATCCAAAAATCAGTCCACAAACAATTGCACCCGCTCCAGAAGCTGAAATGACTAATCCATACACGGTAGGCTGAAAACTGTAATGAACATTGATTAACCACGGAAGTAAAACCTTCATGATACCTCCCCAGAAAATGTTAATCAATGCAAATGCAAGAATAGTTATCCATAACCATGAGCGTTGGACAATAACTTCCATTCCTTCAAGAAATTCCTGTTTTATTGAACTTTTAGCAGGCGCTTGATTTGTGTCCTTTTGAAAACTTAATTTTTTAAGTGATATTAAAAAGAAAAAGGAAATGATGTATGTCACTGCATCTATTCCAAATCCCCACCCTGCGGAAAACGTTGAAACAATAATTCCACCTATAATGGGACCAAAAAGCTTCAACGCTTGCATCATTACTTGAGTAAGAGAATTCGCCGCATTTCGGATCTCTTTTGTAAATACTCTTGCTCTCACTCCTGAATAAGCGGGCTGAAAAAAGCTTTCCATGACCCCTAAAAAAAACATGATGATACATAAAGCCAACATACTTAATTGATTCAAAAACGTTATTGCAGAAAGAATAAGCATTAAGGTGAATCTGACAAAATCAACAAAAAGCATCACCTTCACTTTATTCCATTTATCAACAAGAACACCTGAGAACGGCAAAAGCAAAATAAACGGCACCATATAAATTGCCATAACGGTTCCCATCATTGCTGTTGATTTTGATTCCCTCAATACCACAATTGGTAATATCACATTGGTAATAGAACTTCCTAACAACGAAAAAAGCTGCCCAAATAATAATGCTGTAAACTGAGGCGACTGTTGAAACAGTTGAAAAAATGTAAGCATACTTTCCTTTTGCTTTACTTTAACCATACCTGTCCTCCCTTCTCCTTTGTCGAAAAATAAAATGTACCGGCCGGTTTCTAAAATATAGAATATTTTTTATATTGAATATAGACTTATATATTTTTTTCATTTATACTATTAATATGAAAAATAAGGCATTTGCCTTTTATATTTACAGAGCAAATCAAAAGAACGTATGTTCTATTTAAAAAAGACTCTCTTTAAAGAGGGTCTTTTTTTGATAAACTAAGCGTTATTGGTTCATTCTACTTATACCCATTCACAAAGAAGCCAATCGTTTCAATCTCTTCCTCGTCTAAGCTTCTTTGCAACTGTATACTCATTTCTTTAGCAATCGCTTCCCCATTACCATTAAACTTACCTGTGAGAAGAGCAGTGTTCCTTAGAAATTGAAGTTGCGACTGAAATTCTTTTTTCGTTAACGGAGCATCATGATGGGATAAAAAGATTACTTTCGCATCGGCATATTTTTCAAGTCTAGAAACAAGTTGAAGTGTTTTCTCTATTGTATAATTCCATTTTTCCGCATATAAGTTGGCATACAAACAATCCCCTAGAAACAGTACCTCTTCTTCAGGAATATAAAGAATGCTGGAATCAAGAGCATGATCTCCGCCTACATGTTCGATAATACAGGTCACACCTCCTAAATGGACAGTCATTCGCTGATGGAATGTAAGATCGGGAATAGGCAGTACAATATCTCGTTGATTTCCAAGCTCTTTCTTCATTGCATCTGCACAAAACGGAATTTCTGTTCCTTCTAGTACTCGTTGATCAAGTTCACTATCCTCCCAAGACAAAGTTTGTAATTCTTTGATTTTGTTATATGTTTCGTCGTGGCAAATCTTCGGCATATGCATTTCACTCATCCCAAATACATGATCCCAGTGCCAATGCGTGAGGACAAGCCAATCCCCTCTCATATCGTATTCCTGTAGTTGATCGAGAAACAATTTGGCATGACTAGAGGAGTTTCCGGAATCTACTACAAGTGTTTTCTCATCTCCCTTGACAGCCATTAGAACGGGACGGTCTGTTTCCGAATATGGTGGCATGTATACAATACGACTTGAAATTTGTTGTAATTTCTGCAATTTTTTATCTCCTATCTCAGTGGGATTCATAGTAAATATCATAATTAGTATTTATTCAACCTCTGCACAGGTTGTTGTGATGATGATGGGTTTAAAAGTAAAATCAATTTCATCTTCAATTATAAAATCAAAATAAGATTGCTCGTCAAAAAATGGTTTATTTCTAATATAATCCCCTGAAATGATGTAAGTTTCATTTAAAATTTGCCATTGTAACTGCCTCTTATTAAAAAATATAAGTTCCAAAATGATGCCATTTAGACTACTTTGTAAATTTGGAGATTTTTATACAGTTGGGAATTAGGAGTGGGGATGAAACGGCCTGAAATTGAAAAAGAATTTTTCACAACATCAAAGCTGAGATCGAAATATTTCAGTTAGACACTTCTCTATATAAAACCGCAATTGCCTCACAATGCAGCGGTTGAGGATACTAATCTGCAAACAACGTTCCTATTTGTTTTGTAGAATCTTATCATGCTTTATCTAAATTTTTTATGCATACTATTTCATATTATAACGGATAAATATTGGTCGTGTCGTCAGAAAACCATCTTCCACTTGTTTTATTACCTTTTTAAAATTTGATTTTTTACCCCAGCCCTTTAAAACGTACTTTTAAAAAATTCACCCCCTTCAATTTATCTGAATATTAAAAACTATTAGTGCAGCAATATTGAATTATTTAAAAAAAGTAGAACTGAGAATGTCCTATCTGTTCCTTAAGATTTTTTATACAGAGAAAGAAAAAATGGAAAAAATTTATATTGACATTTATATATTATTGTTTATTGTAAAAGATTTACAAGAGTCTTTCGACCTATTACAACATTTAAAGTCTTAACACGACAATATTCAGCACCTTCTTCATAAAAGTTATGATTGTCATTTATTCCTAAGTATTTTAATAAAAGAAAAAGAATATAATTTTTTTGAGATAAAATCTCAATCCGAATTTCCAAAAAATCTCACTACTATAATAAACAAAAACTATATAGCTTCCTAATAAAAAAAACGTTTATCAAATATACAAAATTAATCTCGACAATTTCTATACAAAATCTCATTCATCTTTATCATTCAACTATCCCGTAAAAAATTCACTCTTCTTATTAACAATCTACCAATATAATAAAAAATTTTTAAATTCTAATAATAAACTGTTGATAAAGAAGGCAGAAGCGAATAAGAAATGGCAATATAATAATAAGGAAGGTGCAAATTATTAAAGTGATCGTTCAAGAGCTCGTAGCTTTATTCGTAACCAAGATAAATTAGAGGATATAGAGGAATTTTGAAAGTTACTTTAAGATCTAGAGAAAACTTTAGAAGCTCCACTCGATTGAGCAGGGGCTTTTCTTTTTATGGCATTATTGCCATATTTATAGAAATAGTATCATTAGTTAATGAACAAACGGGGCAATTTGTAGTAGGAGGAAATCACCGATATACAGGATAATATTACCAGTAAATATTTTATTATTTATACTGGATGCATCTTAGATGAAAAAAGTATCAACACGTTGTATAGTTTTTTTGATATTTATTTTAAGTGCATGTTCAAACAATAGTACTACAACTGTTAGAGAAGATTCACCACAATATATAAAAACAGGATTTACTTATTACAAAACAATGGTAAAAGTAATGAATGATATTAGGGATGGTGAAAAAGTAACAGTTGCCTCCGAAAAAGATTTTCAAAATGAAAAGGAATTTCAAGATTGGATTGTTAATCCATGTGATACTACTACAATGTTAAATCAAGCTATTAAAACCGCCGATGTACCTAAAAATTTGATTTCATGATTTACGTCACACACACGCAACAATGTGTTTAGAAGCCGGAATGACATTAAAAGAAGTACAAGTAAGGCTTGGCCATAGTAGTATAAAAACAACTGGTGATGTATATGCTCACGTAACAGAAAATATGAAGGAAAAGTCAGCAGAGTTATTTGAAAAATTCATATCAAAATAATAACTTAGCAAGGTATGTGATCAATACCGACATACCTTGCTTCAAAAGCTTATTACTTCTGTACAACCATAATTAACCCCTCCGAAAACCCCCACCTCAAACCCGCATTCCACCGTCCGAGTTAAAATAAAGTTTACCGACAGGACCCCCACTTTTCCACTTTTTCGGTTCAAAAACGCACGTATTTCCACCTCTTTTCCGCCTGTTTTTTCATCTTTTTTTCTGTTTTAAAATAAAGTTCTCCGAGAATGTTGAGTGAAGGAAACATGAGTAAACATAGATGGGGCAAGGGCTGGGCATGAAAAAGACCCAGAATTCGGAAATGTTTATTTTCACGAAAACCGGATCTGAATCGGTAATGTTTATTTTGACTGAGAGATGTTTATTTTAGTTAGACAACTTCAAGGTTAGTACTGCCACTGCTTCCACATGTGTCGGAACTACTATGGGAAGACAAAGACTGAACCTCGTTCTTATCATCGGAACACAATTCAGCAGTTCTATGTTTACCCCTTGCATTTTTCCTTTTCGGCTTAAATCGGCTGCCATCTACGTTATTTTTCAATCCAGTTTTATATACAAAAGTAAGTTGAGCTGGGTCTTTATTTCCATCTTCATCATAACCCCCTACGATAACTTTTTCAACAATACTTTCAAAAACATAGCGGTCAAATTCAGATAAGACTTCGTTTTGCTCCAACGTCTTTTTAAAATCCCGTAAACGGCGTTTTATATCCTTTTCATTTGCAGCCGTTTCCTGTAACTTCTCTCTATCTTTTAATAATTGTTCTTGCTTCTCTGTAAAAGAAGAATACTTCGCTTCATAGGAAACTTTATCAATGGTATCTTCCAACCGCATATCCACCAGTTTACTTTTCTTTCTTTCAATGGATTCAATTTCTTTATCCAATTTAGATAGCTGCTTATTCACAGTGCTGCTGCTTAATGTATCGTCCATTCTTTGCAAAAATTCATCTAATATGTCCTTGTTATCATCACATAACAGACGGTAACTTTCGAGAAAAGCTTCCTCAATGGCTTGTTCAGGAATCCCCTTGCTGTCAGGACAAAATTTCTTTCCCTTTTTTGTTGCAGCTACACATTGCCAGATTACCTTGTTGTATTCGGAACCGCTGTGCCAGTTACGCCTAGACAATGTGCTGCCACAAAATCCACATTCCAGCATACAGCTAAAAGAGTATTTGCGGCTATATTTTTCTCGTTTGCCATCACCGATTTTCCCTCTGTTTTTATTTCTACGATTCAAGATTTCCTGTGCTTTTTCAAAAACTTCTTCACTGATAATTGGTTCATGATGTTCACGGATATAGAATTGGTCTTCTTCTCCCATATTATCTAATCGTCGTTTGGAAATTGGGTCAACCGTGAAGGTCTTCCCAAGCAGTAAATCACCTTTATATTTCTCGTTTTTTATAATGCCAAGAATAGTAGAGGGTGCCCATGTAGAACTACCGTATTTCGTTACGTATCCAAGATTTTCTAATTCCTGTCCTACTACAGAACCACCAGCCCCTTCAATATAGCGATTGAATATGTAACGAACAATTTCAGCTTCTTTTTCATTGACTGTGATGGTTTTATCTTCTTTATTATAGTCATACCCCAGACAACCTTGAAAGCCTACTAGCTCACCACGCTTCATCTTCATTTTCAATCCCTTTTTCACATTCGCAGAGATATTTTCTACTTCCTGCTGTGCTACGGAGCTAAGTACCACTAAAAGCAGTTCCCCGTCCATTGTTAGGGTATTGATTTTTTCATCTTCAAAATAAACTGCAATATTCTTTTCTTTCAACATACGGACATATTTTAAGGTATCCAGCGTATTTCTTGCAAATCTGGAAATGGACTTTGTAATGACCATATCAATATCACCATTCATACAATCATTTATCATTCGCTGAAATTCTTCACGCTTTGTAACCTGCGTTCCGGTAATCGCTTCATCAGCATATATATCAACAAAAACCCATTCCTTATTTTTCTTAATTAAATCTGTATAGTATGCTTTCTGTGATTTATAGCTGTTCAACTGGTCTTCACTGTCTGTACTAACTCTGCAATATGCCGCCACACGCTGCCGTTCAAGAAAATTTCCCCGTGTCTGCTTTGATGAAACATTTTTCGCTTTTATTACTTCAACTTCCTGCATATAACGCGCCTCCTTTTTGTGTTCCCTTTATAGTATATATATTAATACTAAAAATCGCAAAAATCAAGCTGTTATATCAGAAACTACTTTATAATCTCTCATGAGACGTTTCTTTACGGTTTCATATTCCTTTTCGGAAATCATGTTTCGGGCGAGTAATTGTTTTAACATGGCAATCTGCATACTGTATCGAATTAAATTTCTATCCATAATCACCCCTCCCATTCATTGATAATTTATAAGCAACTTGAACAGCTCTGGCAAAGCTCACGGGAATCTCACCCCTGCATGGTTCTCATACAGCCGTACCCATTGCCTGCGACGGTTTTTTCACGCTCGGACTATGGCTGTACGGGAGTATCATTATTACGATAGGGAAGTCATGGCGGCAACCTTGCCAAAGGCTACATACGGAACACTGACATGAATCGCTCGTTTTGTCCCTCCTTTCAGGTCATGGCGTGTCAGCCCGTCGGCTCTTTCCCTATCAAAATGTATTCAATCGCTTTATTCAGTTTTCAAGGAACAGTGGCTTGTCAGCCTGTCAAAACACACCGTATGACAGTATGCTTTGATAGATTGGCAGTTAGAAGAGAGTAGGGCGCATGAGAAAATGAAAATCACACGCCCTTTCTCTTAAATCTCAAAATCCAGTATCATTTGTAACAATGCTGTTGTAAGCTGCTCCTGTACGTCCTTATCCACAATGCAGTATTCTTTTCCGTACTCGTCGGAAAGAATCTTTGTAGACAGCTTCGCTATGTAACCCTCGTAATGCTTCAAAATTTTTTGTATCGCTATAGCGTCACTCTCTGTAGCGGCTTTAATTGTGGTATAAGGCAGGAGATTTTTTTCTTTCTTCACAGGTCTTCAACCTCCAATCGCTTTTTTAAGGCAGCTAATGCGCTGGTACGACTGCGGTAAATAGTACTGCGGTCTTTACCAAGCTCCAACGCTATTTCAGCGTCAGACATTTCAAGAAAGTAGAACATTAGAAGAATGTTCCGCTTTTCCTCCGGCAGGTTGTCCAAAGCATTTGCAACCGCTTCATTCCCGACTTCCACACGGAATTTCAGAATCAGATAATACTTTCCGTCCAGATGGTAGGTATCTAACGTTTGCAGACGGTTCAGTTCCTTTTCCGGCAATTCGGAAAACGGGCATTCTTTACGGATTTTTCTTCCGGCAGTACGGCGGCAGTTGCTTTGTGTGCGAATCATGACCTTTCTTGCCAAACAATCAAATTGGTACTGAATCGTTGTCTGAAAATCACGGTTGACCTGCTGTGTTAGTTCTTTTACCGGAATGGAATTGAAAGAAGATGGCTTCATAGAATATCACCCCCCTTCCAGCCAGCAGGGAGAGAAACTTCGGTTTCTCTTGCCCCCTTTCGCACTGACTCTCACCGGAGAGGTGATATTTGTTGCGTTTTTCAGAAGAATTAATGAGATTTGTTTGAGAATCAAAAAAGGCACACGAACAGAGTAATATCTCTGTCTGTGTACCTTCTTTATTTTTCTTATGTATTATAAATAAACATATAGATAATTGTTTTTCTCTATTTGCGAAAAATACTTTTGGGAACCGTTTCATCAGAAACAGTTACGTATTGAAAAATAGCAGTGTTCATGACGGCTACCTCCTTTTCGCCGCCATGAACCTCAATTATTAAATCTATTATATTTTCCCGTAGATTCTATATCAAAAACAAAAGACGGCGGCTCATTTAAACCGTCGTCTGGTGATAAAATATGATTTTGAAGCAAAAAAATCATAATACCAATATACGGTTTTTAATTCCCCTTTTGGCAATATGTTTTTTATTAAACTTATCTAACATTTTTTTCAATACAACTATGCATGTGGAAACATTTGAACTATCCGCGTAGGTTACTGTATACAGTCTACTTTTGGGGCTGTATTATGCTAGTTCTCATATGTCGGATAGATTATATTACTAACTATAAAGTAATCAGCTTTATTACATTAATATACAACATTATTAGATTATCTATCTCGTATAACAGACCAAAGGATACAGACTTCCGCCTCCTTACTCATAGTTGTATATACTTTATATTTTCTTGCTTGAAATATAACAAAGAACTCTTAATAAACAAAAAAATGCTATAAATGCCAGTATCAATAGTAATATGAATGCATTACGGCTTCCTAGCATTGTAGCCGCAGCCAAATCATCTGGTAATTTTACCTGTGCGGTCGATACAATAGTTGATACAACCGATGTTCCAATTGCTCCTGCCAACTGCTGTATAGTATTAAAAACTGCATTACCATCTAAATTCATTTTTTCCGGTAACTGCTTCAAACCATTTGTCATTACATTTCCTGTTGAAAAACTTTGTCCAATTCCAAATAATATATAAAAAAGAACAAAAAGTAATATAGTCATATTTAGAGCAAAGATACTATAAAATAAGGTTGATATCGTAATAAATGTGATACCAATTAAAATTGGCTTCTTTGCGCCAAACTTGTCTAACAAACGTCCGCTAATAGGTGTTAATATGGCTCCCAGAATACAGCCTGGTAATAAAATACAGCCTGCGACTAACGCATTTTTACCGGATACAATCTGTGCATAGTTCGGAATTAAAAATCCTAACCCCAAACAAATAAATTGAATTAGCATTAACGCCACAACGCTGAATGAAAATGATTTATACTGTAGCACATGAAGATTAATAATTGGTGCATCATTTTTTTTAGAATGCCTGTAAAACACAACTAGAGAAATAATACTAAGTACAAATAATCCAATAACCTGAAAGCTTCCCCAGCCCATTATTCCAGCGAAACTTACAGCAAAAATAAAACAAGTAAAGCCTATGGCTAAAAATACATATTCAAACCAATCAAATGTCACCTTTTCAGTTGGTCTTACTTGGCGAATGGAAAACAATCCTATAAAAAAAGAAAGTACCAATATTGGCAACAAAACAATAAATATCATCCGCCAATTGAATGAATATACAATAAATCCCCCTAATGAAGGACCTGCGGCAGGTGCTACAGCAATAATTAATGTAGCAATTCCCATCATTAGTCCTAATTTATTTAAAGGTGTTTGTTCTAGCACAATATTATACATTAGCGGTAAAGCTATTCCTGTTCCTATTCCTTGCAGTATCCTGCCTATTAATAATAAACTAAAGGATGGGGCTGTCGCAGCAAGAACCGTACCAATTATAAACATAATATTAGCAAACAGGAATAGATGTTTAGTCATAAATCGTTTCTTTAAAAATGAAGAAGCTGGAATAATTATAGCTAAAACTAGCAAATAGCCTGTAGTTACCCATTGTACTGTTGAGGTACCTACGTTAAATTGTTCCATTAATGTTGGAAAAGTAACATTCATAGCTGTTTCAACAACTACGCCTGTAAAGGACATCAGTCCCGTTGCTATAATTGATAATATTAACTTTAAATCTATTTTTCTCTCATATGAAATTTCCATTTATATCGTTCCTTTTACGTGATTTACTTAAAAAAATTATTTACTTTCTTTATATCTCAAATTCACAGATTTCTGACTCTTTCTTATTCTTAATATTAGATATGGTCATGGCGGACTAAAGATAGTTTCTCTAGGGCACGTTTGAAAAATCATTTTCTTTAGCAAATTTTCTACAACTCTTCCACCATGTTTTCCATCTGTACTTGTAATAATAAAACGCATGATATCCTCCTTTATTTCTATATCCTTTACAGGCAATATTATCTGAAACACTCAATTTATTAGATAAATTCTTCTTTATGGTTCTCCCATTATTGCCTATCATCTGGTTCTTTCCAAATAACTTTTTATCGTGTTGAGCGGTAACATTTTTAAATAAATGTATTCATCTATATAAAAGCACCATGTACAATTTAACATAATAAAAGAAAAATGAGAATTTCAAAAAGCGTAATGCCATTAGATAAATTCTAATGATATATTGAAATGATTGATTAACTGTTTTATAATTAACTTAGACAAAAGGAGGAAGTCAAGTGAATACACAACAATTGCAATGCTTTATAAATGTTGCTGATAAATTAAATTTTACTAAAGCAGCAGAGGAACTTTATTTATCGCCCCCTACCGTCACACATCATATTAGAAGTTTGGAAGAAGAACTAAATACCAAATTATTTATTCGTACTTCTAAAATGGTGAAATTGACAGAAGCCGGCATATCTTTTTATAGTGATGCAAAAGAAATATTAATGAAAATTGATATTTCTAAGAAGCATGTTGAAAAAGCAGCAACACGTAACATTATTTTTATTCGTATTGGCTGTACAAGTAATGCGGAATTGAATAGTTTATCTGATATTTTATCAGGCTTGCAACAAGAATACCCTAGAGTATATCCAGTTATTTCAATCAATGATTATTCCCAGATTGTAAATCTATTCATAAATAAGCAGATAGATATTATGCTTTCCACGAAAGAGATGATTAAAGATATTAGGAATTGTACTTTTAAAAAAATAAAAGTTCTTACAAAATATGCGGTTATGCCTGCTAATTCTCCGTTTAGTAACTACAAAAAATTGACTTTTGACGACTTAAAAGATAGCTGTCTAATTACTTTACATCCCAAATTAATTCCTTTTCAATATCAAAATAAAATACAGGAAAAGATAACCATTCATTCACAACAACATTTAGGCTTTATATGTGAAAATGACCAAGTTGGAATTTTACTTGCAAAAGCAGGTTATGGAATAGCAATTATGCCAGAATTTTGCATATCTAACGATTGGAAAGATATAGTAGCTATTCCTATACAAGAGCAGGATACAATAGAATATGGGATTGCATATCAGGGTAAACCAAAGGAAAAATATATAAAATATTTTATAGATAATTTTTCATTGCCAGAAACAAAACTTTAGAACTTTTGAATCACAAAAAAGTTGATGTAATGAATAAGGATTTCCCTATAGAATATGTGGAGCGAAATGCAATAGTCTTTTATGTCAGCACAGTCAAGGGACGAGATAATGACACCACAGATATTGATATTTTAAAGGTAAAAAGTGATATATGTTTGTTACTTTTTATACAGGCTTTATTGAAGAAGAGGGATATGGTACTGAACGCTACTTGATGTATCCGTTGACCAATACTTTTTCCCAATAAGCAAATAGATAAATCTACGCAGCGCAGACACCTTGACAGCCTGCTTGATGGATATGAGCGATAAAGGTTAAGGAAGTAGAAACAGAGGACGAATGAATGTCCCAAACAGAATTGAATAGTGACAGGAAAGTTCCGGTAGTCTATTAATAGCTAGTTATAAAATAGCAGACTACCGGGCTTTTTCTTATTTTACAATCTTCCAGTTTTCGTTCTTTTCCAGCACCAAATCAAATTGAGATATTTGCGTTGCCTTTGTCTGCTTATCCAGATATTTGACCGCCAGCGAAACCATCACCTGATTACCGCTTCGGTTATAGATAGGATTTATCAGCGCTGAAAACACATAGTCTTTTCCGATTGGCTTTAATACGCCGTCATTCACATAATAAGACAGCTCTTTTGCTGTAGCGGTAGGATAGAGCTTGAAAAATGTAGTTAAAAACTCATTGATTTCATTGGTTGTTGCTGCGTCTACCGTTCCGTCACTTTCTTTTGCTTTTGGTTCATAGCCGGATTTTTCGGGTACACTGCAAATAGTGGGATTTTTTGTGATAATCATATTTCCAGAGCTGTCTACATAAACCACTACTTCATAAGCAGAGCGTACCGTTTTTTTGTTTTCTCCCTCTGTAATAAGCTGGTCTATCGTATAAGCCACTTTAAACTGGTTTTCTCCGTCCTGTGACACAGACCAAATCTGCACATCACTGACAGAGGAGGAAACCGGAATATCCTTTCGGATAGTGTCGGTATTAAGTGCCTGTAATTCTGCGGTCAGGTAATGCTTGATAGCGTCATTCCGGTTATCAAGGGAAGCTGCCATCTGTTCCCAAGAATAATAAACTTTGGCGAAATCCTCCACAAAGTTTTCTATCTTATGGGTATCCACAACTTTTTCCTCTACTACCTTTGTTTCGTGAACGGTGTGTATGTCGATTGCGGTGAAATTCTTATAGACCGCAAAACAGAAACTAACTGCCAAAAGTACCCACAAGGCTATGACCGTTTTCTTGTGGGTATTTACTTTGTAAACATGGAGCTTTTTCTCTTTTACCTGCTCCGGTTGTCCTTGTTTTTTCCTTAAATTCATAGTAATATCGTCCTTTCTATTGTTTGATTCTTCCTGCACCAACCAAATGTTGCTGCCAATAAGAACTGGTTAAAGCGGTATAGCCGATTGGGTCACCGGCATGATACATACGGTTGTTTCCCTGATATATCCCCACATGGGTAATGTAAGTACCTGCGTCATAGGTGCCTTGAAAAAAGACCAAATCCCCAGCCTTTGCTTCGGATAAAGGGATATTCTGGGTCACGTCGTATTGCTCCTGTGCGGTTCGTGGCAGGGAAATCCCAGCTTTCCCGTAGCACCACTGAACCAGACCACTGCAATCAAAGGAAGTGGTCGGAGAAGCACCGCCGTATACATACCGCCAGCCCTCATATTTTAGGGCTTCTGTCATGACAGCCTGTACCGTTTTATCATCAAACTGCGGCATTGTCAGGTATTCTGATACCAGCAATACATAGAACATATTTCCGTAATCGTACCGCCAGCCGCCGTTTTTCTGAACAGCGATAGGATTGGAATAAGTCACCTTTACACCGTCAGACTGTGTTTTTGAAAAACTCTCCGCAAGCTGGAACGTGTATTTCTTCCCACGCTTTGCCACGTAGTCAAGAAAGCCGCCACCATAGTTATAGGACTGGATAACGGAATTTAGGTCACAGCCCTTTGCTTTTGCGGATTCCAGCAGGGAAGCAAAATACTTGCACCCCTGTTTGATGGATTCCTCTGCACTTAGCGTGTTTGGCGGCAAGCCCATAGATTCCGAGGACTGCATAACGTCTTCCAATGTACCGCCGGATTCTACCTGTATGATTGCGAGTAGCACATTGATATAATCTTCTATGCCGTATTCTCTGGCGTACTTCTCTAACATGGGCTTGTGTGCCAGCACCTCCGCTGATACGTTTGCACCCCCGTATGACAGGTCATGTCCTCCGTCTTCTTCCTCCGAAAAAAGAATCACTACCAGCAAAAGAAGCGAGAAAATTAAGAGGAACACACCGGAAAAGGCAATCAGGATAGGCTTTCCTCTCATAGTTTCGGTTCCTCCTTTCTGCTGGTCGGAGGAATGGCAGAACCCTTTATTTTCTGTTCCCGTTTCACGGTAAATCTGCGTTTTGGGGCGGATTGCCGTAATACCCGTTTTTGAACAGGAGCAGGGGAGCTGCCAGATTGCGTTTGTCGTTCTACCGGAAAGGCACGTTCCCTCTGACTGAAAGAAACAGTTCTTTGTGTAGACTGCCTTTCAGAAGAAATCTGTCTTTCTGCCTGCTGTTCTGGTCGTGCAGTCTGATGGTCGGGTACTCTATCGAGCCTTTGTTGTTCTCCCTTAGCAGAAACAACAGGTCTTTGGGCAGTAGTTCTGGCAGGTTCCGGCTGTACGGTAGGTCTGGTCACTTGTGCCGGACTGTCAACAATCGGACGGGATTGTCCGGCTGGGGCAGTAGCAGGTCTTTCATGAACCGAGCCGCCCACTTTAGATACATTTGGTGTTTTTTCTATATTGGAAGCTGTTTGCTGCCTTGCCTGTTCCATTTCTGACCGACGCTGTGCAATGGTTTTTCGCCGATTTTTGGCTTTTTCCTGCCGTTCTTCCTTTCTGACAGCTCTGGTCTGTGTCACGCCGGAGGTAAAATCCTGTATGCCCTCCGACACCTGCGTTCTGCCATGATAAAGGGCATATCTGGCATTGACAGGTAAATCCTTTGCCTGCTCCTTTAGCTGACCTGCGGTATCCCGAATCCGGTCTTTGGTATCCATCACTTTTCCTGCCACTTCTCCGGCACGTTTCCCAAGAGAGGATTGCTCCGGTCTGCTGGCAGCTTCATTTTCCGGTCTGGTATGGTCTGCCTGCGTTGCTCTTGAAGCGGAAGTACCTGCACTTGTTCCGTTCTTTTTGCCTGTATTTTGATTTTTTCCCATTGCTGCCACGGAACGCCCTAGCTTATGCTGCAAGCGGTGCATATGAGCTTGCATGAGCATACGGGGTCTTCTCATGATCTGTCTGCCTACACTTTGGGAATCTCCGCTTTGCAGGGAGAACATACTCATTAAATCCCCCAGCTTAAAATAGATTCCGGCAAAGGTCACTATCTGCAAAAATGCCACCAGAAAGAACGGATATCCCACAGACAGGGTATAGAGCATGGTGGAAATACTAAACGCCGTGGTAATAATCAGCGTGATTCCTGCTCTTGTGAGAATGGTATTAAACAGCTTTGTAATGGCACGTTTGGTCATTCCCTCAAAGGTGGGTATCATACTCAACAAGAAACTGACAGGCAAGAACATGGCATAAATAATAAAAAGCACCTGTGAGAAAATCAGAATCCCTGTCAGTAAAAATACAAAAACCGAAATCCCGATATTAAAGAGGAACAGGAAAAATACCATACCTAAGCGATTGATGGTCTTTGTGATAGTGAGATTTGTATTGTCTTTCTCTTCAATTTCTTCTTTTACAAGTTCTTCTCTGTCTTTACCGTTGTTTGCGTCAGGGCTGGTAGAGAGCAGGCTGTCAATCCGTTCTTCTCCGATTGCTTCACTGTCTGAATTATCGAACTGTAATAAAAGCCACGGCTGTTTTACCTGTATGGAAAACAGGCTATCACGAATCAGGTCAACACTGTCTTTTCCCTTACTTTCCGAATCCGGCATGACAATTTTCGTTCCTAAGGATAAGCTGGCGTTGCTGATGTCCGAGGAAAAGTCATTGATTTTTCCAATATAGTCCGGTGCATAGGCAATAAACGCCGCCGACAATACAAACACTACTACAAAATTCATCACCGCATGAATGGCTTTGGTGGTTTCCCGTTTGATAAGTCCCGTATAGGCAACGTAAATTCCCACGATTAAAATGAGAATCAGCAAAAATCCGCTATAAAAGCCGTCAGGGGAAAGTCCGCTTGTGCTCACTCCGGCAATGGTCTGTATGTTCTTTCCAATGGAATCTGCCGTATCGGAGATAAAATCCAGTGAATAGGCTTCCTGCACCAGATAGCCCGTTGCATTGGAAAGATACAGACTGATAGTCCAGATAAAATTGGTAATAGCGTAAAGCCCGTACATGACCTGCTTTCCAATGCCGTCCAGCCAGTTCCACGGGAGCCAGTCCCAGCCGCTATCCACATAAAAATCAAGCTGGTAATTATCTAATGGGTATTGGCTGTACTCATTTCCGGCTTTCACCGTATCGTCCACCAGTCCAGCAGCGTATGCCACCGTTCCCAATGCCGATACAAGAAAAAGGGCGATTACCAGTATCAAAAATACGGTCATCACCACTTTTCCGGTACGCTGCCAGCTCCATTTTCTTTTTTCACTGCCTGTTACAAGCTGATTCATGATTCCACCTCTTTTCTGACCGGAGGACGGGTGTCAAAGGCATGAAGCAAATCTTCAAATATCGGGTGAAACTGAATCACACCCACACGACCATATAAATCACTAATCAGGCACTGACCGTTTTCCAAGTTACGTAATCGTTTCTGGTTATTTTCGTCCTCTGCGTCCACGCCAAAAAAAGTCAGTGTCTTCTTTATCTCATTGATATCCGTGGAACGGAATGCAAATTTAAGCCCCAGATTGTTCTTCAGCTTCTCGTCCAACAAATCGTCGGTGTTTTGGGTCACAAAATACACCCCTGCATTCATGGCACGTCCGGCACGCACCAGTTTCATAGACAGTGTTTTTCCCTGCGCTACCTGTAAAAAGCTCCATGCTTCGTCAAGGTCTACAATCTTAAAAATGCTCCGGTCAGTATGGATAAAATCCAGAGCAAAGGTACTGATAACAATAAGCATGGCAACGGAAAGCAGCTCCATTGTCGTATATTCCTCAAATCCGGTTTCCTTGTCCGGCAACACCAAATCCGCTACCTGTATAATATTCAGCTGCTTTTCCAAACTGATGGACTGTGTGACTTCACCATTGGAAAATAAAAGCTGTGCAAAATCATAGTCCGTAAAGCTCTCGATATGGTCAGCAATGCTGGTACTGACAGGTGTATTTTCTACCCTCAATTCCTCAATGACTTTTAACAATCCCCGTTCTTCGCTGTTTGTTACCGCACGTATGGCTTTTCTAAGGACAGGAAAGCGTTCGCCGTCACGGGATGAAATTCCCGTTAAAAAGGTTAAAATATCAATGGCTAGGCTTTCCGAATCCTTTGGATTTTTCATAATGACGTAAGGGTCAAGCAATCCTTTGTTCCTGTCTTCGCTGGTAAGATTGACAATATTGATTTCTTCTGCAATCTCCGGCAGGGTTTCTTTCCAGTTCCCACGTTCTGCCTTTGGGTCTACAATGACTGCCTGCGCTCCAAACAGAACAGAGTAGTACACAATCATGTTATTGGAAAAGGATTTACCACCGCCCAGCGAGCCTACAAAAGCGGCAGCAAGGGCATTGGTAACAGAGCCTTTGACACCCTGACTGGCAAGGGCAGGCTTTAGGTACACATTTCTTCCGGTATCCAGACTGTAGCCTACGTAGATACCCTCATTTTCACCTAACATTTGTGTAGCTCCAAAGCCCAAGCCTGCCAGAAAATCAGAGGTCACATACTGGATATAATCATTCATGTACCGTTTGCTGGCAGGAAAAAATTCGCCGTGTAGCCCCAGCATATCTCCAAAGGGACGCACCAGCTTGACGCTTAAATCGTCGTAGAAATCTTTCACCTCATTGCAGCGGCGTTTCAGTTCTTCCAAATCAGGAGCCGATACCCTTATCACATAAGAGAGCTTATACATGGCTTCCTTTGACTGGTCTAAATTGGTTTCCAGTTCATTGACTGTATCCAAGGCTTCCATCACATTGTTGCTGGTTTCGCTGTCACTTTCCCATGCGTGATTATCAAGGTCTTTCAGTTCCTTTTTCTTATTGCGGACAGTGGTAAGGGCTTTTTTGTTTGCCACAATCTCCACATTCATGCTGGTGTCAATGGGAAAGGTAAATTGCTGTTGCTGATAATAAAAGATTTCAGAAGAGGGAAAATCCAGTTCCCCTACAATGGAGTTAATCGTAAAATAAGCGGCATAGGTGGTAGAATCCTCCTGCTCAATCTTCAAATACCGCTGATTTTCTTCTATCAGGCAACGGGTCGGCTGAATCAGGTCATACCGCTTTACCAGCGTTTTTCCTTTCAGCTTTTTCTTTGGCAGAGAATATTCGTAATCCTCATAGGCTGTGCCGGACTGTCCGTGTAAATGCTCCATGAGATAGCCAAAATCATTTTTATTTAAGCGTCGGATTTTAAAGCGTCGGGAAATCTTATTTTCCAGCAGTTTTTCCATTTTAGAAAAACGTCCAATTTCATCATTGCTCATGGAAACAAAATCTCCCATGAGCTTGTGGTTCACCTCATGAACAAAATCAGAAAAAGTATTTGCCATGTCTTTTCCAATATTTTTCACCGTGACTTCCTGCTCATTTAAAAGCAGCTTAAACCCAAGAAAAAAGCGGTAATCCACCTGATTTTCTCCAATCATGGAAACAAGGGCTTCTGTCTGTTGGTCAATCTTTTCATAGGCAATTTCCTTTAATCTGCCTGTCACTTCCTGTTTGGAGCGTTCCTGCGCCGCTCGTATGCTGGATTCCGTGCTGATTTGCAGGGCATGAATTTTCCCGTCACGGTTTTGTGCAATGAGCTGACGAAAGGAATCATGTACCTGAAATTTCTGTTCTGGACTTAGGAACGAGTAATTGTAGGGAATCAGCTCATAGTAGGCATAGCACTCCCCGTCATGGTTCCAGACCAGATTGTTTTCAATATATTTAATTGGATACGTCATAGACTTCACTCCTAACTGCTGTGATGGCTTCGGTATGCCGCTTTGTTTGCAGCTTCACAGGCTTTCCGGCATAGGTGATTTTGGGGCGTGCCAGATAGGTCACGACTGACTTTAGAAAACCGTAAGGCTTCTTTCCGTCAAAGGTTTTCTGGCTCATGAACCAGGTAATGGCAAGCGGAATCCCAAAGTATTTGAGAAAAGCCCCGTCTATCAGAGATAGCGGCGGCAAGCTGCCAAAGAGTATCACCAGAAACAGTGACACCACAAACCACGTCATTTGGGTAAAGGTGATAGGAAACGGCAGCTTAAAGTCATTGATGGAGTAAAGCACTTTTTCCACCGACCAGATACTGGTATAGCTTCGTATTTTCTTCATAAAAACCTGTCCTTTCTTTTCAAAATTTCCATGAAAAAGGGCAGTCCCTAAAAAAGAACTGCCCATAAAGTTACGTTATGTTGCTATCCTGCATATTCAAATACGCCATGAGCCGTGACTAGAAAGTTGCCGTCCAGCTCCAAGTCACGCCCATAGGCTTCATAGTCAATATAGTTTTGAAGACTGGCAGGCACTTCGCCCAAGGCTCCCGTTTCTTCAATAAAGTATCTTGCCACGTCTGCCATATCATCACAATTGGGATAGCAGATAATGTCGTCTGCGTGTTCTGCCATTTCTTCAAAGCTGCTAAAAAAGGCTTGCTGAATCTCTTTCATTTCGGATTCAATCGGTGTACCCGAAAGTTCTTCCGCCAAAGCACACAGGCGGTTAATGTCCTCAATGGTTGTATACTCGTTAATATCAAACGGCAGCTCATAATCATGAATAGCGTATTCCTCATATTCACTGTTCAGCCCGATTTTTTCTTTTACATCTTCGGGGTCAATGGGAGGGGTGAACCATGCACCGACCAATTCACCCTCATTGTATTTACCGAGGTTCGAGATATAAACCTGCATTTCCATGTGAAATTCTCACGTCCTTTCTGCTTGAAAATGATTGGGTTGTTTTACATTATGCTCCGATAATCTTATTGAACAGTTCCAGCAAAATATCTTTTACGCCGGCAGCATTGAATACCAACCCAACCGCAATTAAGGCAATCACCAAAAATCCAATCAGTTTGGAAAATTCACGCTTAAAGCCTAAGTACAATCCAATGACTACGATTGCCAGCAAGACCATCGATTGTGCATTGGTTAAAAACCAGTTGTATAAGTTCTGTCCGAAATTCATAAAATTGCTCCTTTCTTTTTGCCCGAATTACAGGGCAATATCTGTTTCCTTGACAATCAATTCTTCTACAGAAGCGGCTTGCTGTTTTAAAATGGTTCTGTGCCGTTCCGTTAATTTTGCATGGGTGATAATGTCCTTTACCACCTGCGTATGATTGATTTCATCTATTTTCATGGCTACCTTTAACGTGGGGGCTACCTGATGGGAAAGCCAGTTTAAGGTACGCTGAAAGGAATATGGCTCCGGCTTCGTGGTCAGCTTCATACTTTCCCGATTCTCCCCGATAAACCATGCCCATTCTTCGTTGAGCTGCCAGTCGGAACGAGGCTTTGTATTATCCCTGTCCACGAACCGGACATATCGGTTGATAATCTTGAAAGCGGTGCGTTCTGGATTGTCATAAAAAAGCAGGTCACATAAAGCATGATAGGCACGCTCATTTTTCAGCCGGATTTCAAAGCGGTTTTTAATTTCTGCTTCTTCTATGGGAATATCGTTTTTCTTGTACTGCTCATAATCCTTTTCATAAATGCAAAAGTACACTTCACTTTGCAAAGAGCCGATATAAAGCGTATTTCCCATACATTCCTTTTCCTCACGCCGTACCAGTTCGCCGCTGCGGTAACTTTTAAAGCTACGAAAGACCGAGATACATTCTTCTTTTCGGCACTTTTCCGTAAGGTTTGGAATATTTAAAATGCCTGCCTTGTCATTGATGGCAAGGTCAAGCCGCTTCATCACACCACCCTCAACCAGACAATCCATAAAAAATTCATACCAGCTTCGTTCCTGTGCCAGCAGATAGCTTTCAAACTGGCGGCAGCCACGCCCTTTTAGCTCCAAGAGAACCCCCTTTTCCTGTTCGGGGGATACCAGTACGAAAATATCTCCCAGCGAATAATGCTCTGCATAGGAATAAAAACCATAATCCTGATGGAGCAGATAGGACAGCTTTAACTTCAAAACGTCCTGAACAATGTGTTTTACGTCCAGCGTTGGAAAGCGAATCCGCACATAGTCAAAGAGCAGTTCCAGCGGAGAATCAGGATTGAAACGTTCCAGTGCTTCCAGAATGGACATTTGCAATTCCTCTGATGGAACTATCTTTCCAGTTTCCATATCGCTTAAATACTGGCGTGTGATTCCGGCAGCTACCGCAAGTCTTCTTTGGGAAACGCCATAAGCGGAACGTTTTTCCCGTAGTTCCTGTATCCATGTATTAATATTCAGTAAAATCCCTCCCATCAAAAAACGTATGTCAACTTTTCATACCAAGCCGACATACGCCATTTTTATAGAAAACCCTTATGCCACAAAGGATTTTCGCCTTTTTTTATTCTGTTTTCTGTTGATTTGTACCCCCCTGTTAGATACGGGGGGTTCTGTGCTGGCGTGGCTTACGCCACACCAGCCAGCTAGTCAGTCTGCACCTGCGGCTTTCGCTTCGCACGCCGCCTGTGCCGCCTGCCTGCTGTCTATCAGAACTTTTATTTCTTTTAAAAAGTCATGTCCTTTTGGTACAAGAGGTGTGTAAAACTCCGATATGACGCTAGTTCCTGTATCTACATAGCCACGTCCCTTTATCTGCTTTAAGAAAAAGTCCTTGTCGGTTTCCCCAAACATCATACCGTAACCCATTTCTGACATACGTCCCAAAGCGACACGGAAATTAAACTGGTCACGGATTCCGTCCCCTAAATATTTTGCGTCTGGACGCTGGCAGGCAAGAATGAGAAAAAAGCCTGCCTGCCGTCCCAGCATGACAATCTGTTTCAGTTTATTCAAAACAGCAGTGTTTTCTTTGGTTCCCAGCATTTCCATAAACGCAACATATTCATCAAAGATAAGAAAATGAGCTGGAAGTCCTAAGTAGGCATAGTTTTCACCTGTCTTGTAGCCCTCCATCTGCTTCATATCTTCGCTGCGCTTCATCATTTCTTCATAGAACGAATCAATGCAGGCAAGCATATCCTCTTTTTTATAGTAGACATTTGGCATAACGGTTTGTAAATCGGCAAGGTCAGCGTTCTTCGGGTCTAAGATAAAAAGTACGGCATTGGTGCGGAGCAGGGCTTCCACCAGTGTCAGGATAAAGTATGTTTTGCCGCCGCCCGTTCCCCCAGCAATGAGCATATGGGGGAGCTTGTCATACTCCCACCACACATTTTTCATCAATCGGAGCCTGCCGCCCTGTGCCTGTACGTCTTCTATGAAAATCCGGTTTGCAATGGTATCATAGAGCAGGGTATATTCCACATAGGAATCCTTTAATTCTTTGTCGGTCAGCTCACAGTACAAGCCACTTTCCAGCTTCTTTTCCAAATGCAAAAGCTGGTCTTGATATTTCCCCAACGTAATTTCTACCCGAATGTGAATCAGCCCGTTTTGAAGCTGATAGTACAGTTTTGGGAAATAGGTAATTTTCTCTTTAGTACGGCTGGAAGATAGGTCTTTAAAGAATCCGTCAGATTGTACCTGCTCTGCTTCATACCACTTGTTTTCCAGAATCATTTTCGCCAGTTTTTGACGGTGATAGAGCTGTTTCACATCATCACGACGATAATGATAAAACAGCACAGCCAATGCCAGACATATGATGCCTGCCACGCCCATGCTGATAAGTAGATAAGGGAAACTGATGTTGCTTATCTGCAAAAGAGAGCTGTTCTTCCAGTCCATCTGCATGATTGCCTTGCCATGAAACAGCAGAACAATCAGCAGAAAGACCGGAAGGAGGGCGGCAAGGGTAACATGGAAAACTAACTCCTTGTCCGTGGAGCGAATCCGCTTTCCACGGAAGAAAGACTGTTTCATGTCTGAATCACTCCTTTTCTTTGCTTTGAAAGCTCCTGCTTAATAGGAACTTTTACTTTCCGGCAGACATATCCTTTTTCGGCGGCTGCGGATTTCCGGCAGAAGCAGCACCCTTTTTCAAGATAATATCCTCTGCTTTGATATACCAGTCCACAGTTGCCCCTTGAAAGGTAGCTGTCGCCACCGTATCCGCTACCGGATTGACAAGCTCCACTTCTGCATTATAATCAAACTCTTTCAACGGCACAGTTGCAGGAATACTGACCTGAATCATGCAGCCCTGACCTTTTGATTTCAAATCATAGGTTCGCTCCTTAATTTCGTCTGATACGGTTCCGTCCTCATTCTGAATATGAACCTCACGACGGAGAGCAGAAAACTTTAACATACCAAAGGTTGCGTCCTTATCAATTACAATTCCGTTTGCTAATCTCATAGAATAATTCCTCTCTTTCCTTATGCTTTTACCAAATCGTCAGCGTGCAAAATATAATTCGTGAAACCACGAGTACCAATTTTATAGCCCTCTGCCGTAATACGTGGGTTAAGCAACTTTACTTTTTCTTCAAAGTCAAAATGCTTTTCACCTGCTTCTGCCGGAAGAATCACAAGAATATCGTCTGCCCTCTGAATGTCCGAGTATAGGTTAAAGCTGCGTGACAGCAGGGTCATTTTTCCGTTGATTCTTCGCTGTTCCACTTTGTTTTCTCCGGCAAATTCCAGACTGCCAAATGTCTTTTCTACGTTTGGGATAACAAATTTCAGTTCCATATGTTTTTACCTTTCCTTTCTAAAAATGAATGTTTTCATGTGACACATAACCTCATTCTGCTTTGCGGATAATACCCGTCTAAATGAAATTTATCAAGGGCAGGCTTTGTGCTTCGCACCCTTGACAAATCCCATTCAGACAGGTAAGAGCGCAATTAAGCAGAATAAGGAGTATTCCTGCCAGTTTTCATCTGACTGGCGTTCAAAAATAATTATGGGCGGCGAACGCTCCTGCTGTTTTGGCTGTGATATGGTATCACTTCCTTTCTGGTTTTTGGCAAGAAAAAAGACGCTCATTTCTGAACGCCTTGAACAAGAGAAAAGGAGTACCATTTTACAGTACCCCTTAAATCTTAATCTTTATTTCGTTGTATCCCCACACTCTATATCAACCACCACAGAAACATTGATATAATTTTTAATCACTTTATTTCTGATTTTATCCCCCTCACCAGTAAAGACGATATGCTTGAAAAAGTGCCTAAAACTAAGGATTTCTACGTATCTGCTCGTTGTATCAACACGATAGTCTCTACATGTGTTAAGAGGAAGTCATAGCTGTCAAAAATTAGTCACTTGAACATTATTGTCTTTGAGGGAACATATCCACTGAGGGCTTGCGTATGTGGAAACATATCAATGAATCAATCTAAGAAATATAGTTTATTGTATAAAAGTGTTTTGATATGTCGTGATTCTATTTATTACCCTTTGCTCTATTATGAGTTTTACAAAGCATCTGACAATTGCCTACATCCGTTGAACCACCTTTGCTCCAAGCTGTGACATGGTCTGCATCCATTTCGCTCTGCTTGTATATTCTACTTTTATTGTTATTACTGCCAATAGCACATAATGGGCAGTTAGAAACTCCTTGCTCTTTTGCATTACTTGTTTGTGATTGATATACACTTGTTTTTGTAGGTTCAGCAAATATACGAATATTCAATAATCGTGAATCTAGACAGCCACCCAAAATATATTCATATATCCCCTTCTTATCTTTTACGTAAAAGTCTTCCAACAGGTCATTTAATTTTTCGGAAACTTGATTAGGGTCATATGGGTTTCTATATTATTTGCATCCTTTTCTTGCAGATACAATCAACATCATGGGACGGCGCATTTCATCCTCCATTCCCGGAATATCCATCATGTTTTCTGGTGGCTGTGGCTCCACAATCTGATTTATTATAAAACCATTTGAAAGCAGTGTGTTTAGATATGTGGTCAGTGTTCTATGATATTTCGTAACCTTTTCTCTCAAAAATACAGCTGTTCGTTTTCCCTCATAATAATAATTGTCCACCGGGAAATGCAGTATTTCTCCTTTTTCGTTATAATGCCAGTCTTGTGTTCCATAGGAAGTAAAAACAGGATGTTCAACCGTAAAAATAAGTATTCCATTTGGTTTTAACATTATATACAAGTTATTAATCAAATCCTCATAGCCTTCTATATAATGAAACGCAAGTGAACTTAATATTACATCAAAACTCTCCTCTGGAAAATCGATATCCTCTATGGCACAGCATTCATATTCAACTTCTGGAAAATGAGTTTTTTCTTTTGCTACTTCAAGCATTTTATGAGAAATATCAACACCTACAACAGAAGAAGCACCGTGTTCCATCGCATAAATACAGTGCCATCCATAGCCGCATCCTAAATCAAGCACACGCTTATCTTTAAAATCCGGTAGCAGCTTTTTCAATGTTTCCCATTCTCCTGCACCAGCTAGTCCCTGCTGTGAGCGACTCATTTGACTGTATTTTTGAAAAAATATATTATCATCATATTTGTTTTCTTTCATTTAAATTCTCCTCGTTTAAAAAGTTATTTATCTCCGTTGCAATTTCTTTCACTTCTTTATAAAGTTTCTCGGTCATATCGTAGCATTCAAAAAGAGAAAGACCGAGTACTTCAAAAATATGATTAACTCTTTCGGCATATTTTTCAGGTTTATATTCAAAAGTTTCAAGCAGTTTTATAGCTTTCTTTTCGTTAATGCAATAAGCATTATTACATGCAAATAGTACTTGATTTAAGCATGAAATAATACGAAAAACATGGCCTGCAATATAATATTTATCCTCTACCCCCGCATTTGCTTTTACAAACATTAAAGAGAATTCAGCTTCAAATATAAAAAAGTTCATCAAGCTTTTCTTTAGAGCAGTAGGGTAAATTTCTGCCTGCTTTTTTAATTCGCATAAGCTTTCGTTCTTAGCATATAGTATTTTACTAATCGCTAATTCTCCACGATACATAGCACTTATATAACCATGGGGATGCCCGGTCTGATAATTGGCAGTAACAATTCCTTGCTCCGTATCTTTGATTATTTGTTCTACCCGTTTTATATCACGTAAAATCAAGTCAACATGATACCCATTTATAAATAACCATCCGCCGCCATTAATCCAATCACCCCACGCTCCGGGAGGCACAACAAGGTTGTTTCTATTTTTATCATCCAATTCTGTAGCAATTTGATTAATCGCTGTCAGGTCAAATGAGTCTGAATTGTAATAGATTCCGATATCTATATCAGAATTTTCTGTATGGGTGCCTCTTGCACGTGAGCCCCCTAATACGATGCCTTCTATAAAAGGCAAAGATGATAATTTCTCTGTTACTATTTGAATAACATTACCTACCATATAAACATCCTCCTTTATTCGTTAGATATTTTTATTTCTTCTCCATCTGGTAAAATAAATGCCTGCACAAACTTGACACCTAGCACATCAGCAATGGCCTTCAACTCATCCAAGGTTACTGTTTCTCGTTGTAATTTTTTATTGAAATTCTGTGGAGTCTGGCCAATACGTCTAGCAAGTTCGGAAACACTTATATTCATTTGCTCACACAGTTCTTTAATCATTTCTGCCGTAGTCATACAGCACCTCCAAGTTTACGCTAAGAATATTATAAACCATTTGGTTGATAAACACAATAGTTATTAAAATATTATTATAATCAGCAAGCAAAAGAAAACCCACAACTCTACTGTAGAGTCATGGGCTATTTATTTCTGGTTTTCATATTTCCATTTCGATGCCTGATTTAAAGGATATGACGAAGTGGTCTTCATAGACTGTAACGTTCTGGATTATCTTCCTTACAAGCTTATCGTCATATTCTAGAGTGCGGAATTTGTTCTTGCGGATAAACTCAATCAGTTCATCGATTCGCTCGTTCTCGCTATTGAGGGAGGCATCTTCTACTAAAAGGGTCTGTCGCTTGTCTCTCAGCTCATCAATCTCATCTGCTAGATGTTCATAGTCTTGCCCCTTATTAGCCAGCTTGATGAGTTCTTTTTGTTTTTCCTCTAGTGAGTTGTTAATCTCTGAAATTTGGTATTCTGTGGTTTCGCCAATCACAGCATGAATATTCTCTTCCAGTGTCTTTATCATATTGTTCCCACCTGCAAGTAGCTTATTAATCGCAGTCATTACTGCACCATAAAGTTCATCTTCTTTTACGGTTCGGTTCTTACATACCTCAGGACCCTGCTCAATTCTAGTCACGCATCGCCAGACAAATTCTTTTCTTCCGTGGATATTCCAATAGACCCGTCTATAAATATCGCCACAATCTCCACAGAAGGTGATGGCACTTAATGCGTACTTACTACTATAAATTCGTTTGTTCTTGCCTTCTCCTGTGTAGATATTGCTTCTTCGATGAATTTCTTCTTGCACCTGCAAAAATAACTCTTTAGGAATAATCGCCTCATGGCTATTTTCAACATAATACTGGGGAAGATGACCTTCATTCTTAACTCGTTTCTTGGTTAGAAAATCTACTGTGACAGTCTTTTGCAGAAGGGCATCTCCGATGTATTTTTCGTTTTGAAGTAGCTTCTTAACTGATTCTGGTCGCCATCTTGGTTTTCCAGCTGCTGTTAAAATACCATCTTTTTCAAGACCTCGACCAATACCCACTAGACTCTGACCTTCAAGGTATTCTCGGTAGATGCGTTTGATAATCTCAGCTTCTTCGGGAACAATGATTAAATTTCCATCTTCATCTTTGGTGTAGCCCATAAATCGCTTATGATTGACCTGCACCTTTCCTTGTTGGTATCGGTACTGTAGCCCAAGCTTAACGTTTTGAGAAAGGCTCTGGCTTTCCTGTTGTGCCAAAGATGCCATAATGGTTAGTAAAACCTCACCTTTGGCATCCATGGTATTGATGTTCTCTTTTTCAAAATAGACGGATATGTTCTTATCCTTGAGCTGTCTAATGTATTGAAGGCAGTCTAAGGTGTTACGTGCAAATCGGCTGATGGATTTTGTAATAACCATGTCGATGTTGCCGTCCATACACTCTACAATCATACGATTAAATTCGTCACGCTTTTTGGTGTTCGTACCGGAGATACCATCATCTGCAAAAATACCGGCAAACTCCCACTCATTATTCTTTTTTATAAACTCTGTATAGTGTGCGACCTGAACCTCATAGCTAGAATTCTGTTCTTCTGTTTCTGTAGAAACACGGCAATAGGCAGCAACACGAAGTTTCTTTATCTTTTCTTTTGCAGCTGTACTTCCTACTCTTTTACGAGCAGGAATAACCATTATATTTTTCTCTGTCACTTTATTCCTCGCTTTCTATCAGACTGTATAAGTATTCTGCTCGTTCAAAAGGATCCACTGGCATCTTATTATCTGCCTTTTTCATTTTGAATCGTTCTTTGGGAGGGGGAGAGGTGAAAGCGGCAAGCTCTACCACTCGTCCTAAATCCTTTGCACGCTTATCTCTAACTTCTTCAGCTTTATCAAATATCTCTTTATCAATAATTGCTGGATACGTATCATTTCCAAGGTAGTTGACGTTTTTCAAAATGCGACCCATCACAGAATGTGTCTTATCAATACCTGCCTGTTCGCCAGCCACTGTAAGGGATAGTCCTGATATGTATTTCTCAAAGAATACCTTTACTTGACCTGCTGCCTTTTCATCGACAGTAACCACTCCATCTTGAATTTTGTATCCATATGGAATATATGCCATTTATCTCACCACCTTTTCTTTCAGGGAAAGACCGCATTTCAAATTGAATGTCAGCTCATCCCTGGAATTTACAATGATGTTCTCTACAAATTCTTCAAATAGTTCTTCCGTGTAGTCACCATTAAAATTATCTGCTGACACGTAATCAATGAGGTCCTTTATATCGTTTGCTCGTAAAACCCCACTCGTAGAGTTCGTTACCAGGTTTGTTTTTTCAGTTGTAAGATTTTTTATCTCACTATCCAAGACATTACGTTCCTGATTAAAAAGAGCTGGCTCCAGGAAACCTTTGGCCATCAGTGTAATAAGGGTGTTGCGTTCTTCCATGAGTTGCTCCATTCGCTTATCAATAGCATCCATTCTTTCACGGTCGCTTTCTTCATCGATTTGGCTAATTGATTTGAAAAGTGGCTCTAGGATTAGCTTGTTACTGAAAGCAAGCTTATTCATCATGGTGGTAAAGGTGGCTTTGATTTCCCCATCTCGCAAGAACAACATGGAGCAACTCTCTTTGTCTTCGATATGACCGATGCAACTCCAAGCAATGTAACTCCTACCAGCTGAGTAGTTTGTCTTTCTCCTAAAATTGCGACCACACTCTCCACAGACAATCTTGCCACTTAAAGCATATCGATTAAGATAAACGTTCTTTTTCACGCCCTTACACTTCATCTTGGCTCTTTCATCAATGAGATCTTGTGCCTTAGCAAAGTCTTCTCTACTTATAATAGGTTCATGATTATCCTTGTAGTAGTATTGGTCTTTTTCCCCTGTGTTTGGATGGCGGTTGTAGTTACTATCGGTGTAAGTCTTTTGCAGTAGGACATCACCCATATATTTTTCGTTTCGAAGCATGTCTATCACCGTGCCTGCACTCCAGTGATTACCTCTACTTGCAGGGATTTTGTCTTTGTTCAAACCTCTTGCTATAGTACCTCCACCTTTCCCTGAAAGGCACTCAGTAAAAATACGTTTGATGATTTCTGCTTCTTCTGGGACGATTACCATTTCACCATCTGTATTGGTGTAGCCGTAGGGTGGAGTACCGACATAACTGCCATTTTGAAATCTCTTTTGAATGGACCATGTTGAGTTTTGTGAAATAGATGCAGACTCTTCTGCAGCAAACCCTGAAAGAATAGAAAGCATCAGTTCACTTTCCATATCACCCGTATTTAGATTCTCTTTTTCAAAATAAATATAAACACCGATATCAATCAGTTTTCTTACTAACTCTAGACAATCTACTGTATTACGAGCAAAGCGGCTGATTGATTTGGTGATAATAAAATCAATCCGACCTTGCTTACAATCTCGTATCATACGGAGCAGTTCAGTCCGTTTCTCCACCTTGGTGCCGGAGATCCCTTCGTCATAATAAAGACCAGCAAATACCCATTCTGGATTAGACTTAATATAGCGCTCATAGTGTTCACGCTGTGCTTTAAGGCTTTCAAGCTGTTCATCACTATCGGTTGATACCCTGGCATAGGCGGCAACCCTAAGTTTCGTATTAGGTAGTTGTCCCTGGGGCAGTTCATCTATTTTTGTTATCTTTTTCATCATCTCACCTCGCTTTCGCCCATTACATACATCACTCTAAAAGCTATTAATAGCAAGCTTTTTAGAACATAATCTCGGCTAAACGGGGAGAGAATTTCTGCCTGTTCAAGGCTGATATTTTGTGTAATTCATCCGCTGTGATTTTGCCTTCTTTATATAGGTTTGCGACAATGCTCTCCGCTATGTGAAAATCATATTCCTTTTGTAATTCTTCCTCTGTCATCTGCTCGGTCTTACCCTTTAACGGACAACCATCTTTTACTTCATAAATGTTCATAGAAAAACACCTCCTACCTAGTAGCCATGGCAGGAGGTGAAATCTGATGATTTCTTTAATCTTTTTGATAAAAGTCACATTCATAGCCATCGGCATCAAGGAGCAGCCCTTTTGCCCAAGGTGGCACTTGACTCATCTGTTTACATACTTCAGTAACCGCTATTTGAGTATTGGCTTCAATAATGACTTCATCATGGACATGAGCCACAATACGATAAGTACTAAGCATCTTCATTGAATACATTAAAATATCACGGGAGATGGCTTGAACAATATTCTCTACAAACTTAGGACCGTAACTTTCAAGACGCTCCCATTTCTTTGTTCCACCTACTCCTTCATAGGTAACAGACTCACCACCAAACTGATTCTCACCAATTCGAGGTTTTACATAGGCAAGCCTTCTGCCAGAGGGAAGAACGATAAAAAGCATGCCACTAAAACAATGAAACTCGATGCCATGGGTTTCTTGTGATTTGTTTTCCTTCACGCATTGTTTAGCCGCTCGATCTACATCCCACCAGAACTGTGTGATGTTGGGATTAGACATTCTCCAGGCATTCACAAGCGGTTTTAATTCTTCCTCTTCAAGCCCCATCTCTAATGCACCCATGGCTTTTAGCGCACCAACAGAACCACCATAGCCAAGTGCCAATTCAGCAATTTTACCCTTCTGTCTCAAGTGACCGTTCACACCATGCTTTTCAACGGAAACACCAAACATCTGTGAGGCAGATGCACAGTAGATATCGCCACCACTAGCAAATACATCCGTTCGCCATGTCTCACCTGCAAGCCATGAAAGCACACGAGCCTCAATGGCTGAAAAGTCAGCCACAATAAACTTATGACCTTCTTTTGGTACAAAGGCTGTACGAATTAGTTGTGAGAGTGTATCGGGTATATCTTCATAGAGCAGTTCTAGTGTTTCAACATCACCATTTCTGACAATAGTTCGCGCCTCTTTTAAATCTGGCATATGGTTCTGAGGGAGATTTTGCAATTGCACAAGCCTACCGGCAAAGCGACCGGTTCTGTTAGCTCCATAAAACTGAAACATTCCCCTGGCGCGAGAATCTGCACATACAGCATTTTCCATTGCTGTATATTTCTTTACCGAGGATTTTGCCAGTTGCTGACGAAGTGAAAGAACTTCATTTAGTTCACCATCTGTTTCCTCAAGTTTCTCAGCGACAGCCTTTTTCCCGAGTGTCTCCATCTCTAGACCGTTATCTGAAAGCCAGCCTTTCATCTGTTGTACGGAGTTTGGGTTTTCGAGATGTGTTATCTGCTGCATGGCGGTTAGTAGTTTTTCATGAGAGATGTCATCCATAGCGATGGCCTGCTTAACAAAATCCATATCAACCTTTATGCCTCGATCGTTAATTTCTTGGTCGAGATGATACTCATCCCAGATGTCCTCTGGCACTGGAAACTTGATCAATCTTTGTTGTATCTGGATTTCTGCCTCCACATCACGCTTGTTATATGCTTTGAACTTTTGCCACTTATCGATTTCATCAGTGGGTAGGTTACGGGTCCTACCACCATTTGTTTTAGTCGGAGCACATGGAAGACAAAAATATCGTATCAGGTCTTTACCCTCCGTCAGCTTTTGCTTCTCAAGTCCTAGCACTGCACCTACACCTTCTAAAGAAAGAGGAAGTCCCATATAGGCAGACCAAACCATGGAACATTTCCATGAGGAAGGATTTAGATAAGTTCCAGTGGGGTAGCCCAAATAACGTGAAAGACAGACTCGCTCAAACTGAGCATTAAATGCCCACTTCGTAATGGTTTCATCGGTTAAGGCATCTAGGATTTCTTTTGGAATCTTTTCTCCATTCATCAAATCGATGACCTTAACTTCATCACCGTCAACCGCATAACCAAACAGCATCACCTCAAAATCATCTGCTTCTACGTAACGATAAACACCACTCTTTTGTAAATTGGTAGATGAATAGGTTTCGATATCAATTTCTAAGTTCTTCATAGCTACCACCTTTCCTAAATGAAAAAAGGTGGCAGAGGGAAGACCTCCACCACCGTCAAGTTTATTGTTTCTATTAGGCAAGGAAGTCATCATCGACAAGAGTCGTAAAATCATCTACTGCAGAAGTCTTACCGCCTAGAGGTTCTCCGTCTCTAATTTTTTGAATATTACCAAGACCACAAGCTACACCTTTATTACCATTTGAGTTGAAAGCATAGAAGTTAAGAGAAACCCTGCCATAACAACCGCTGTATACCTCGCTACGATCCAGTATCGGCTTAACACTTTTATCTACAATCTGTGGCGCTGTCTTGCTATTCGCATTGATGAAGTAATGGCCTTTATAAGCCTCATCATCACGCTCTACATCACCATCACGCAGCGGTAGTTTAATGGCTGCCTTATTTGGTTTCTTACCACCAAACTTTGCGATACCTTCCTCAATGGCAGCATCAACTGCTGCATGGATAGCATTAATGGTTTCCTTGTCATCCTTTGGAATAAGTACGGATACGCTGTATTTTTCTGCACCACCATTGATGGATACTGGCTCCCAGCCGTGGAAGTAAGAAAATCTTGAGTTTACACCTGTGATAACTTTTGTTTTGTTTTGTATATTTGCCATAATATTTAATCCTCCATAATTTCGTTAAATTCGTTTTTAGCATCTGCTACGTTCATTGCCGGTCTTTTATCTGAGTTTGGAACAAGAGTCGGCTTACCCGGTGGTTTGTAAATGAGGTCACCGAGGAGTTCCTCAAATTTGGATTTACCCATCAGTTTTTGCATCTCTGTCAGTGGAATAAGGCTCTTTCTGTAAATGTCCTTATATCCACCTGCCACGGCTTTTTCTGCAATGGCTCCTTCATCTTTGTACTTGCGAACCGAGCGACCTTCCACAACTTTAAAACCATTCCACTCTTTACCGTGATTGACTGCTGCATCAGTGGCATAGGCTGTTATTTCATTCGCCCACTTGGTAAGGTCGGGAAGAAAAAGTAAGATTTCTTCTATTTCAGCATCCGTCAGCAGAGGTGGCATCTTGAATTCTTTCTCTGCAAGTTTCAGTTTTACTTCGGCTCTAGCCCGACACCTATTTGCCGCTTTACAGAAGGTACACCATGGACCAGGGATGTATTCGCCCTCACCGTTAAAGGCCTTGACCGCCCTTGGTTTTAGCTCCTCTTCCGCCCAATCTTTTAGTTCTTCCACCGGTATTGTCCAGGTGCTGACATTCTCTCGTCTTGGCTGAAAGATGGTCATAGACACTTCTTTGATGTCATACAGGTGATCATAGATTCCAAGTGCTCCGAGGGCATAGAGTTTCATCTGTGGATTGTCCACTGCATCGACTAGCACACCCAGTCCATATTTAAAATCCACGATATGAAGTCTGTCATCTGAAAGGATTACACAGTCTCCTGTTCCAAAGCCGTCTGGCACATAGCATGAAAAATCAAGATGCTGTTCAATAAGAACGATAGGATCTGTGCAAGACTTTCTTGCAAGTTCCACCTGCTCCATAACAAAGTCCACGTAAGCATCTGTACATTCCTCCATCTCATCAGAGTTATACTCAGAGATAGGTCGCTGACTTCTCATATGAAGTGCCTTTTTTAGTTTGTGTTCACACAGGTCATGAGCCGCTGTGCCTTCTTTTGCTGACTCACCACTTTGGTCTTCAAACTCCAGTTCAAGTCTTGCAGAGGGTAGGCAGTTAAGCCACCTGTGGGATGAGGATGCAGATAATATTGCATGATTACCCATTCCCAAGACCCTCCGCATCTTTCAAGATGTCAGAATAATACGCCTTATCAACAGCACTTAACTTGTCTGCACCATACTTCTGAATGAGTCCTCGCACTTCGGCAGTAAACCCAATCTGGCTCTTTTCAGCAAGTACCATACGTACTTTTTCCAGTGGGATATCCGGCTCTTTTACTGGTTCTTGTTCAGTGGCAGCTTTTGCACCTGGAGCAGGATCTCCTTCTGTCATCGCATCGCAAACTGCCTGTATGCTGTCAGCAAGACTTCGCATATCATTGACCACTTCAAGCAGTAGCTTTATTTTGCTCAAGGTCAGTTCCTCCTTTCGTCATTTCACAGATAGAGAGTTCCTCGATGCTATCTCCAGGGATCACAATCGTTACACGCTGTTTACTCCCTAAAAGAAAGCGAAGAATTCGTTCCCTTACGGACACATTACGGTAGTTAACAAGTCCGCCTGTCTGTGGTTTCTTAGAAACACTGATTCTTAGATTGTGTTTCATATCCATCACCTCTTTCCAAAGGGCGATTTATTTCTTGCCCTCTACCTAGTAGCCACGGGAGATGATAGAATCTGACGGTTTAGAAAAAAAGAATGCCTACCAAAGAGAAATACTCCTTGATAGGAAATCTTATTAGTTCTTATTTCAAGAGTTCATTGACCCTTTTTTGTACCGAAATATAGTCATAACCGGCATTTGTAAGTTTGTTTTTTCGATCTTGTCCGTTACCCCAATCGCCACGAATGACTTCCTTTGCGATGGCATCAATAGACTTTTTACTAGATAGCATTTCATTGACCTTTGATTGCACCGCCGCATAATCATAGCCTACATCCGTTAAACGTTTCTTTCGTTCTTCGCCATTACCCCATAACCCTTGAATGACTTCCTTGGCCAGCAGCTCGACCGATTTCTTTTCTGTAGGAGCAGGTGCATTTTCTTCTTTGCCAAGATGATTAAGCCCTGCACTTTTGATAATCGCTTTGTAATCTTTATAGGCATAGTTCATGTCTAAGTTTCCTGAGTAACCACTTAGTTTACCTTTGCTTGAGTACTGCCAGATACCATGACGAAGTGTCGGTTCTTTATTAGACCACTGAGCGACCCAGAAATCATAAGGTGCTAGACGATCCAGTTCTGTTAAATCTTGAAACCAAGAACTAGACGCATAGATACCGGCATAATAGCCAGCATTTTCTATGGTTTCACAAAAGCCTACTAAAGCATCGGTAATAGCTTTCTTGCCACTTGGTCGCTGGTGATAATTATCCTCTGTATCAATAAAAACGGGATAAGAGATGGTCTTGCCTTTGATAATTTCAAGGCATTTCTTCGCTTCTGCTACGCCTTTGGCATTAGTATTCGCACAGCTGTACCAGTAAACACCGATAGGAATACCTCTCTCGTGAAAGGCTTTGTAGTGTTGTTCAAAGGCATCATCCTTGTGCAAACTTACTCCTGTACCGTGGCCCGTATATCCTGCTCGAAGGATGACAAAATCAACTTCTTTTGCAAGTTGGTCATAGTTAATCTGACTTGGTTTTTGCCAAGTACTAATATCAATTCCTTTAGTTTTCATGATTATTCCTCCTCGTTCTTTTTATGGAGCTGCTTTAATACATCTTTTAGTTTTTCTGGGATAGGTAGTCCAAGGTGAGCTGAATTTTCTAACAGCGAAATCCCCTCATTCGATAAGTAGAAGAAAACAATCGCTGTTCTTAGTACGCTCCCATCACCAATCACATAAACGTCTAAAATATTGGCTACACCCACTAAAACAAAAATCAGCACTTTACGGCTGATTCCGATAAATCCCACTTCGCTTGATAAAGACCTATCAGCAATTGCACATAAGACACCTGTTAGATAGTCGATGACTACAAAGACTAGTAGCGCATATAAAAATCCGTCTGCTCCTCCTAAAAACCATCCGAAGAATCCACCGATTGCTGTTATCACAACTTGGATCCAGTTCCATATTTCTTTCATTTAAAAATCCTCCTTTTGTTGAAATAAAAAGAACACCTACTTTTGCAGATGTTCCTTTGATTACTCTATTTGCTTTGGTAGCCACTCCCAGAGCCTTAAATCCTCCTGCCCTAGTGACCACATACACATGCCTCGAAGTTTCCACCGATAAGCTGCTTCATTTGCCCAGTACACAAGACTATCTACATCTTGATAATAAAGAATGGAAAATCCGTCACCATCACCTAAGAAAAGACGAGATATCCAGATGTTGATATCCCTTGGAATGATGGTGACACTGTAGTCATTTCCGCACTGAATGGACGGCATCATATCTGAATGAAAAAAATCATAATCTAGGGAGATGCTTTCACTTCTTGTGGCTGATTCCTCAAGGTCTGCTGTTAAAGTAAACACTTGAAACTCATCATCCCAAGAACAGTTACTTCTTGATAGCCGACCATAAGTTTTAAATGTTCCATCGGGCATAAGCACGTCAAAGCGTTCATAAGGCTCATAGGTCCAAGCATCGCCTAAGCGAAGCAACTGGCAATGGACTTTATTATCCGAACGAATACCTGCATACCCTGTCACATCCGAGCAAGTGGCTGTAAAGCGCAGTGTATTAGATGCAGAGGAATAGACCCGCACTTGATTGCCACGCTTTCGAATTTCTAGAGTGTAAAAGCTTGGATTCGATCGAATGTTTGCGGCCGATGTTTTTGAAAAGCTGGTGGCATAACTACCTTTTAAAGTAGAACCTTCATACAGTTCAATACGCTGGCTATCATAATTAAAGCAACAATAAATCGTTCCAATAAAAACACCTGCCTTGCCACTAAAGGTCTCAGGAAAAATAATCTGCGCCCTTAAATGGATATCTGAAAAATTGTTGTAGTTCCATGCTAACTGCCCCTTACCCTCCAGTTGGGAATAGGGTCTATTCATCGAACTGCTTGTATCTTGCCAAACACTCCATTCGCCTGATAATGTTGTCCAGTAGCTTTGGGGGAGAGGGTTATCATCTCTAAAATCCTCATACCACACAAGGGCAGAATCTGCTTTTCTTCTAAGCATTTCAAGCGTCAACTTAAAACCATTTGCAGGTCCTACCATATCACCATTTACATCCTTGAAATGTCTAGGAGCTAGGGTATATTCTGCTTCACCAACTGTTGGCTCCTCAGAAAATGAAGAACAGACTCTAAATCCATAAAACTGTACACCCTTTGCCCCAAGCGAAATGGTGATGGTGTGTGTTCCTGCAGAAAGGCTCACTCCTTTTTTAAGCACCGCCCAGAAAGTCGTTCTCCAATAAGGCCACCACAGTCTGTTTTCAGAAAAATCTACTTCATTTCCATCAAGGGAGATATGAATATTATTCTTATCCCAAAATGGAAAGCCTAGCTTTACTGCTACATCATAAGTACCTGCCTGAGCAAGCGTAAAATGATAGGTTGCCGCACCTTCATCCCCCAGTGTTGTGACGCTATTAGAAACAGAAACAACACCAGAATAACTATCCGGCATGGCATCATGATCTACATAAACAGTTCCAAAGGCTAACTTTTGTTGTTTGCCATAGGCTGTCAGATACTGTCTGCCATTGTAGCTTGCAGATAAGAGTGGATAGCTATAGCGAGTGGCATCTCTTCCTTCCATATAATCGTAGACATGCGGCAATGCCCAGGGCACTTTATTCTCATCATCCCAGTAAGCCACGATGGGAATAAACGGTTGAGGAGGCGCATCGTCTGTGAAATTATATACTCCTGTCATCCAGTATTTTGCTGCATAGTAGGTATGAGACGTTCCCCTATAGGCTTTACCTAGGTTTTCTGGTGTGTCATAAATTTGCCAGTTCCATCCATAAGCAGGCATCCCAAAGAAAATCTTATCGGGATTCATCACTGTAACGGCATAATCATAAATCCCTTCAAGCCAGCTCCTTGGAGATACAGGTCCCGGTGCAGAACCTGACCAAGCCATACCATAACTCATAATTGATGCGGTATCGCAATAAGGGTCTAGGTCACCATAGACGCACCAGTTCTCACCACCGACAGAGCCATTGACACTGGTCATTCCCGGCAGGCAAATGTTCATCAGTTTGCTTGAATCATAGGCTTTGATAGTGTTGTAAATATTTTTAAACATGGCGGTTGACTCAGCATGAGTGGAATAGTCATCGCCCCTTTCTAGGTCAATATCAATACCATCGCACCAAGGATACTTTTTCATAATACGAATAAGCTCGGATAGAAACAGTTCCAGAGCACCATTTGTGTTGTCTCTCAATGCTCTGAAAATACTGTTTGCACCATCATTGGCAATGGTCAGTAACCATTTGATGTGACGATAACGGTTAATGTAGGGGAGCATACTACTGATGGTGACACCACTCTCAACAATTTCACCCGTAGCTCGTACCTTAAAAGAAAAAAGACCGATGGTATCAATCCGGTCTCCATATTTCTCTAAAGCTTCATACATCCGTGCATTTCCCATAAAAGTCCACACCATGATTTTCTTGCCTTTTAGTCGTTCCATTAGAATGGTTCACCTCCGTCTTGCATTTCCTGCATGGTAAACAGCACCCTTGCAGATTTCCCTTTTTCAAGGGTCACTTTGTGCTTTGAGTCCCAGGCAGCACTGTATTGATAGAACCCCTCTTTGGGTTCGCTTGCTCCGTTTTTGGTACATGCTCGTGTAGATGCTAGGAGCGCCAAATCAACATCTTTTCCAATGGTTCCAGGGAAGGAGACCTGTTGCCCTCCTATACCTTGGCTTAGTTTCACTGTTCCAGCAGACATAGAAAGCTTTGGATAGATATGAATATCAAGTCCTGCAGAGGTTTCACCAACATTAAATAAAATAATGGTTTCCTCTGAACGGACCACACCGTTAAACCAAACAGGATTCTTGATACTGCCATCTTCCTTTAGTTTTTCTAACCTACTTTCTGTATGAGGCGCATAACCATTTAGAACAGGTCCTTCTTGTAACTGGATGTCCGTAAACCAAATCATGCCAGTGCAATCATAGAGGGTAGGTTTTATGCTTACACTCATGACACGCTTATCTTGTTTTTTATTTATGACTTCTGCCAACCTTATAAAATTAACCTTAGCCATCTAACGTCCACCTTATTTCACAGGGATGACCTACCCATCCCGTGACCACTGACCCTGCTTGTAAAAAGAGATCCGTAATATAAAAAGTGCCTGTGCAATTTGTGACACAGACACGGATGGTAATGGATTTTACTTTAGAAGAGTAGCTTTCTGGGAGTATCTTTTCTGATGTTCTTGAAAAATAAGCCACCAATCCACCTCCTTAATACAAATCAATAAACCTTGCTTCTGTCGTTCCATCTTCATATTCAATAACCACTTCAATGCCAACCTGTGAATTGCTACTCAGCTTTTCAAGGTTTTCAGATGCGATTTGTGCCGAGAGCGTGTAGCTAGAGCGATTAGCCGGATAGATGGTCTGAGTCATACTCTTTGTCATATTGGATACACCCATTGCCTTAAAGGATGTCGACCCACTTACACCGTTATCACCATCTACTTCAAAGCCTGAATTAACCCAGTAAGCCATTCCATCATCAGCACGAGAATTTCGCAGCAGATTAAAAGGAACCATTTCCCGGATATCATTGTTTGTAACCATACTGGTGCCTTCAAGAGAATCTGCCACGTTATCCCACTGGCTTGCAGAACTGCCTAGATTTTTAAGTGTTGTGGATAATTCCAGTACCGTGTTCCAAGGCTCCTGCAAGTTGTATTCTCTTCTGATGACACGAGTGGTAACTGACAAGCCTAAATCTTTATCTTCTACATGAACATAATCACCAAGCGACCATGCCTCATGCTCATAACCCGTTAAGACCGATAAATCCATTGCATTTAAAACATAAGATATATTTGGTTTTGAGTACTGAGCAAGCCTCATTTCCGTATATTCTTTCATCTGATAGGGATTGGTAAAAGAGGAGCAATCTAATGTTGATATCCGAATATCTGACGAATAAGTATAATCCTCCACATACGCCTTTCCTCCATTGATGTCTGCAAAGGTAAGACCATCGCTGCCAATGGCATAGAGCCTTGTTACAAGACTTCTGGTATCAACGACTCTTTTAATGCTCTTCATATTTTTCTTATAGGCGAACAATGCACCACTATCCGTACCATAGACCGTTAAGAGATGGACCAGTCTATTCGGGCAATCAAAGACAAGGTCTCCACCGTGTAAGTCAGCAACCGTGCGAAGGATGGAAAGTGCATTCTTTTCTGTACTCGTCCAGGTTCTTTTGGTTCGTACATTAACTGTGCCTACGCTCCATTCCGTTCCTTCTAAGGCATAAGCCATAGAGACTTCAGCAGTTTCTGCATCAAATTTATGCTCTTCTTTTCGCACTGAAAAAGTCAGGTCATAAAACTCTGCCTCAGCATACACTTCAGTCGCTAGATTTCCTTCGCTGTCTTTTGTATCTGTTAAAGTCCTTACTTTATAGATGTCATCAACAATCTGAATTTTCTTTTCGCTATCAATAAATCCCCGCTTGGGATCACGGTAGGGGATCATAAATGAGAGCGTATCCTCGCCATTGATTTCACTGGTTACCACAATGTTATAAGCATTTTCTAACACAGCCTCCCAAGCCCCATTTGAATCCAGTACGACCGGTCTTGAAAAACCAATCCTCTCATAAGGTGACTTTGGAATGTCATATAGCCTGATATCAATAATTCGAGGGGTCTTACTCGTATCTGTGGTAGTAAGTGTGACCTTAAAACGAATGTATGCCTTATTTGGAGATACCAGTTTTCCATCAAGTGCGATGGCTACCCAATCACTCCAATGAACTAGGTCATCGCTTGTTGAGGTTTCTATCGGCCCAACTGCAGTTACCCCAGAAATATATTCACTGGTAACGGAGACCCGACCTGTGCCAGATAGATTGCACGTTGCCGGAGCCGTATATAGTGTTCCTTCCGTTGGATAGACACCTTCTGTTTCCCTTAAGCTCACCACTCCCGGTACGCTAAGAGCATCAACAGCACCGCCCATATCACCCCCGTTAGTCAAAAGAGACCCATTGAAATAATCAATCAAATCATCCGTTGTAAGACTGGAATCCATATCAAAAAACCAGTCATCAAATCGTCCTGCATACCAATAGGCATCTGCATGCATACCCATAATGATGTCGGCTGTACAAGTAGGATTTAAAGTACCTGTAAAGGAGTAAGTCGGTGACACCCAGCTTGCACCACTTGTCCTATCTCCTAGTACAATCCATGCATTTTTATTGTTTGGCTCTATGACCATGCAAATAAAATACACACCACCATTGATAAGTGAAAAAGGCGGTGTGGTTGTTTGATCGAGTATGAGAGAACCACTAGCGTTATAAAGCATGATTCTAGGTCTGCCTGCAAAGAGCGACAGGTAAAAGATTGGCTGACCAGGACCATAGCGCGTATTCAATATGGGGCAATAGGTATTTCCCACAGAATAAGTAGTCGGTATCATCCAACCGCCAACAAGGATTCGTTCTCCCATCTCCGAAAAGAAAGTACCATCATTGGCCACTTTTAGGTAGGTTTTTTCTGTAGCGGGATTGTTGATGTTGATTCGGATTTGTCTCCCTTTTTGGCCACTTTGAAGGCTTGCAGTTGTTCCTAGATAATTGACAAGCTCTATTTTTCTGTCTAATCCAGAAGAGTCTGCAAGATAGCCGTTTTCATCTACCGATATATCATTAAATCGCCACAGTCCATATTTTGCATATTCGACTGGGAACTCTCCCGTAAAATCTGTCTGTTTATTTAATATTGTTTTTAGTGCCACTGGATCACCTCCATCTACTGCGAGCCTTTATTTCAAGTGCTGTAAACACAGCATTATTCGTTGTTATTGCTAGGGTATTCGTGCCCACATGAAGACTTGGAAAATCTATATCCTCTAGGTAAGGCAAAGCGTTTCTTAAGATTATCCCGTTTTCGTCTTCCACATAAGCCGTCATCTTATCTGTATCAATGACAAGGGTTTCTTCTGCCAAAAGTACAGCATTCACTATTTTCATTTCCAAGCCATTGGTTGTAACAGAAATAGAATTGTTCACACCCGATGTGATGATTCCCTTCAAGCGATACATAGGATTGGAATCAACATTGCCGGTCAGTCTTGTAACCGTGTGGTCGCCTTCGCTTTCTATTAAATAATTTTCATCCATAATGGCATAAGCAAAAGGGTCAGGACAGAAAAACTTCAAGTTGAAACTTCCTGCAAAACGAATGAGTCGTTCACAGTCAACTTTTTCATTCAGCCTTGCCATAAAATACCTGTCTGGTACATCATCAAAAACAAGTTCTTTTAACCCTTGCATGGGATCAAGCCATGTTGAAAGTTCATCAAGCGTACTCACCAGAGCAGAAAAGCTATGCTTGGGATAGATATTGCAAGCTACATTGATTTCTCGGTAATCAAAATCAGCTCCAAAGTCTGTCACCCCATACTTTCCAGGTACGGTGGTGGTGAAATTTCGCATTCCTCCACAGACCTGCCAGGAAGTGAGCCTGGCTTTTAGTCCCATGCTTTTTGAAGAAATATCGTCATATGAAAAACCCATCGGCACACCTCCTTATGTTGTAGAAAACCGACCCTGAGCACGAGAGCCTGTCTGAATTAAGTTATAAAGTTCCTGAGATACCCTTCTGATATCATCTTCACTTCGTACAATCATCTGCTGTACAGTAACCAGCGAACCACTGACACCGCCTAGGGAAGAGGTCGCTGCGTTTGAAATCACGCCGCCTACAGAAGTATCCACTGAAAAGTCTGTAGGCAAGGATGTACTCATATCACTGGCAAGACTAGTCATCACATCGTTGATGTCCTCGCTCATCATTTCAGCTGCTTTTACAGCCTCATCACCGTTATCTTGGATAGAACCTGCAAGACCTTTCACAAGCATTTCACCAACCCACCCCATCTGTTTCGATGGTGATTTGATACCGAAGAAATCCTTGATGCCAGTCCAAATGCCACTAATCCAACCACTGACTTTATTCCATAACCAAGAAGCAAGAGATTGAATACCCTGCCATAGTCCTTTTACAATGTTGCCACCCACCGTCACGATGGAACCCATGGAGTTTGTAAATGCTCTGACGATGCCACCAATAATCTGGGGCACTGCTTTTACGATCTCTACCACAATGGTTGGTAAATTCTGAATGAGTGCTACAAATAGCTGAACCCCTGCCATAATGATCTTGTCGATGTTTCCAATTAAGGCATTTACAATACTTGAAATGATTTGAGGGATTGCCACCACAATGGTGGTAATAATGGTCGGTAGATTTTGAATCAGTGCAACAAGTAAGTCGACACCCGCTTGTATGAGTTGTGGGATCGAACTTAAAATCCCATTTAATATTCCATCAATTATCTGTGGAATCGCCTCTACAATAGCCGTAATAATTTCAGGCAAGGCTGTAACCAGCGATGTTAATAGCTGAATACCTGCATCTATAATCTGAGGAATTGCGCTTATAATAAAATCAACAATTGCCAAGATAATCGTAGGGAGAGCCTCAATTAGTTGCGGGATCGCCTCGAGTAGCCCCTGAGCCAAACCAAGTATTAACTGCAGTGCTGCATCAAGAAGCATGGGTAAATTATCCACCAAACCTTGCACAATCGTAGTAATTGCATTAACTGCCGCAGGAATAAGTTCTGGGAGAGCCTGCCCAAGACCATCCACTAAAGCTGCAATTAACTGAACGGCCGCATCCACTAGCAGTGGTAAGTTTTCAATCAACGCATTCACAATCGTGAGAATGGAATCAACTGCTACCGGTATTAAGGTAGGTAGTAGGTTCATCAGTGCGTTTAGTACCTGAGTAAACAAATCGGTCACCGTAACAAGCAATGTCGGTAACAAATCCGAAATCGCATCCAATAATGCTTCAATTGCTATGGGCAGGGCCTTTACGATATTTTCAATCACTGGGGTAATGTTTTTTACCACCGACTGAAAAGCATCCACCATGTTATTACTGAGTTGTTCCATATCCGCATCGGCATTTCCAAAACCAACTAAAAGATTTTGGAATGCAGATTGGAATGCGTTCAACGATCCAGAAATAGTTTCTTCTGCCTCAAGAGCAGTCGTACCAGCAATACCCATGCTTTCTTGAATGACATGGATGGCAGAAACTACATCGGCATAAGAAGAAACATCGTACTCAATGCCAGAGATAGCCTCGGCATCGGCAAGGAGTCGCTCCATTTCACTTTTTGTACCACCATAGCCTAGTTTAAGGTTATCTAGCATGGTGTAATTTTGCTTAGCAAAACCCTGATAGGCATTTTGAATGGATTCCATGTCTGTACCCATTTTATTGGCATTGTCAGACATATCGGTAATCGCCATATCCGCATATTTAACGGCTTTTTCTGTATCTCCTCCAAGAGAAGAAATAAGGCTTGCAGAAAAGGAAGTGACGGTTTCCATGTAGTCATTGGCAGAAAGACCCGCCGTCTTATAGGCATTCGATGCATAGTCTTGTAACTGCTGAGAATTCTCTTTAAAGAGAGTATCTACACCACCGACTAATTGTTCGTAATCGGCATAAGCGGAAATGACTTCTTTACCAAGTTTGACAGCCGCCGCACCTGCTGCAACAGCAACTGCTCCCATCGCAATGCCGATAGATTTTAGAGTTGTACCTAAGCCTTTAAACTTAGATTCGGATTTTTCAGCAGAGTCAGCTGCCTCATCAATCTCTTTTCCCATATCATCTGCACTGTCGGTGACATCGTTCATTTCACGGTTCATGTCATCGAGAGCATCTTCAGCATCATCATAATTGGAGTTTGCTTCTTCAAGAGCAGCATTATTGCTACTTAACTCTCGCTCCATATTGTTGAGTGCCGCCTCAGCATTGTTCAATTGAATCTGCCAGTTTTGTGTTCTTCTATCGGTTTCTCCAAAGGAGGTAGCTGCATTTTCTAGAGCCGACCTCAAGGTATTAATTTTGCTTTTTTGGGTTTCAATCTCTTTGTTGAGGACTGAATTTCTGGCGGAAAGAGCCTGGACAGACTTATCGTTTTTATCAAATTCTGAAGCTACCAGTTTCATTTCAGAGCCAAGTACTTTAAAGGAACGATTGATATCGGTTAATGCTTTCTTAAATTCTTTCTCGCCTTCAAGACCGATTTTCAAGCCGAAATTATCTGCCATGCTTTCCACCTCCTTTGTCAGATTCCATCAGGGATAATGTCATCGATAAACATCTCTCTTTTTGGTTTTGCCAGACCCTGATACTGTTTGTGACACTCCCACAAGTCTAGTAGCAAACCAAACGGCATCAGCCAAAATTCATCCATGGTCAGATGTAATACGCTGATGCCGTAATATAAAAGCCTCGTAAATAACTCTTCGTCACTTACGGGGCTACTGCGTTTTTTGGGCTTTCCTCGCTGAATACATTTCTTTTTGCACCCTTGTAAAGAGCATTCATAATTGCCTCTTTGTACTCTGCCAAATCAATCGGGCTTGTGAGAATTTCCACCTCATCTTCGGTCAGTAATTCCTTCGGTGCATCCTTATGCTTGATGTTGTAGACAAGGGTACTTTGATTGGCCAGTAAGGTAATCAACCACACAATCTCTGAAAGTGCCATCTCAACATTCTCAGACTTCATTAGCTTATCGCCTAGGTTTTCAAGACCACCATATCGTCCTGCGATTTCCTTTGTTGCCTTTGTAGTAAGTAGTAGCACATATTCATCGCCACCAATACGAATGCTTGCTGTTCGTTCGTTATCCATGAATTATCCCTCCTTATACTGTGTAATCCGGTTCATAGACTTCTGTATACCAACTGCTGATAACCGATGCCGGTACATCCTTATCGCCTTCGGTCACTTCCGCTTTCCAGGGATGTTTACCGCTTGTATCCGGCTTGTTTCTTCGGAGAACCGTACCTTCAATTGTTGGTGTTGAGAATGTAATACTGTCACCTTTTGTTGCTAGGTTTGTCGCAGGAATACCGAATTTCACTCGATAGAGCCAATAGTATTTATACTTGCCATTGGATTTCTTTGCTCTAAAACCAACAGCCACAGGATCCCCGCCATCTTCACTGTTAGAAACCACAACGTTGTTCTTATCAACCGTGACTCCGGTTAAGGCGGCTGCAGTAGTCGAGCCAATATCATCCACTCCAAGAGAGATAGTGCCATTTTTAAATTCTTTAACGATTTCTGCCGCACCATCATCTGCATAGAGAGTTGCCTCTGCCAGTTCAACAGATAACTCTGCTGAGATTGCTTTTGCCAGCTGAGTGGGTGTGCCATAGATTTCTTCGCCATTTTCATCATCTGTGATGGTCGCATAATAAAGTTTATCCAGACCAATTGTTGCCATTTTTAATTACCTCCTATTTCGTAATGTTTGGCTACATCCACGTTGTAGTGGTAATAGCCCGTATCATCTTCAAAGCCGATGTAGCTCCGTGCGGTTATGGTGAAACTGGAATCCAACAATAACTGCACCACTTGATTTTTTAACGCTGTATAACTGCCTTTGCTATAAATTGAAATCCGTGCCTCTTGAACATCCATGCATGGTAGATTATCCGAATGAAGGTCAAAGCTATCGCTCATCGGAACAATCACCATGTACTTACCAGGAGCCACATCTGAAAACACTCCTGTTTCAATCGGAACGTCTAGTGTTTCTAAAACTACTTGTAAGTCCTCTAAAATACTCATAGCTTTTTGACCTCCTCTTCAAAAGTGCTTTTCATAACTGAAATACACTCTGATTTGGAAGCACTCCTAGCGGGTTTCAAAAAAGGCTTTGCAGGTTGACCGTGTTTGCCATACTCAAGGATGTTTGCTATTTTTGCGTTACTCTCACCATCAGGCCTTGGTTCAGAAAATCCAATTTTTATATTGTGGTTTCCGTTCCTATCTAATCGTACTGATGTAACACCGAGTGCTTTTTCAAGTTCACCCGTTGAGCGTGATTCATGCTTTGTACCTTTACCGATTACAGCAGAAAGATTGCTCTTCGTTCGTTTGAAAACGACTTCACCACCTGCTTTTAGCACCTTTTCTGCAACAGGGTCAAAGTCAGAGCCAAGCTTTGAAACCTTAAGTAGAAATTCATCGGGCATTTTAATATCAACTTTTGCCAACGCTACTCACCACCTTCTTAGCCAATACTTCTGTATACATCCCTCGACCTTTTACGTTTTCCACCGATGTAATATCAAATAATTCTCTTTCACACTCGATAAAATGCTCTGTGGTTACCAGCACTCCAGGAATGGCACGAAATCTAAAGAGATCCGTAGCTTCAGAAAAAGCAGCGAGGTTAGCCCAGCGCTCACTACCATGACGCCCTTCCCGGTAGACTCGAATCGAAGCAATCACGGTTTCTGATGTTGTCGCAAATCCCTCACTATCTTTCGTTGTTGTAATTGCTTTAATATCAGCAAATTTATTCATTTTTCCAAAACTCATCTCTTACACCTTCCAATCCCGATCAAGTCGCAAAAGAAGATTGACCGTATTCCACACCTGCTGACCGGCTTGCACATTATCTGCAAAAAAGCCACCCGTGCTGCCATCTCTACTTTCATAGAAATGAGAAGAGAGCATAATAACAGCCTGCTCAGTAGTAGGCGGCATAGGATTGTCGCTATAGAAATTTTCTGGTACATGCTGATAACTTTCGGCATAACTGACAGCAGCGGTGATGAACATCTCTAATAGTTCGTCATCAGCGTCATGCTCTAAAATCAAGTTTGCTTTTACCTTTTGAATCAGTGTCATACCGCCACCATCCTTTCTCTTTTTAATCAGCTTCCATGAGTCCTGCTGTTTGAAGCTTTAGAAGCAAGGCATTAAAATCAGCAACTAAACTCGTAATATCTTCTGCCACACTAGGTGCTTGGTTTTCTGCAGGAGTAAAAGAAGAAGGGAGACCTGTTACGGTTGCTCCCTCCTTAATCTCTAACGTTCCTGCGATGACGGTTTTATCTCCGCCTTGTTCGGTGTAGTTTTTTGTGTTGTAATCCATATCGCACCTCCGTTAGGCTTTCTGCTGAAGAACCTTGATTGCTTCAGGTAGTACTAACTTGCCATCCACACGTTCTTTAGCTACAAAACCGACCATGCCATTACCAGCAAACAACTCACGAAGCTCCGCAAATGAGCGAGAACCACGATCACCGATGTTGTAATAAGACAAATCGCCAAAGATAATGGTCTTAGCACCTGCCTCAATGGTAGGCATATAAGCAGATGTATAAACAGGATAGCCTAGTAGTTTATCTGGTTCACCCGCAACAAGAGCTGCTTGCCACATATACGCTCCGTTTCCATCCTTGAGTTTTCTAAGTGCCGCAATGGTCTGGTCATTTAAAATAAAGACTGCATTCTTACGGTATGGACGTTTCAGTGAATACACTAAATTAATCACTTCATCGGCCGTAATTGCTGTGGCAGAGGCAGCAGTCACTCCTACTTCAGCACCACCACTAGCAGCAAGAATGCCTAGAGGTTTTCCTGTGCCATCACCATTGATAAAGGCATCTTCTTCCGCATTGGCCAGAGCCTTATAAAACTCCTCAATGATGTAGTTCTCCAGTTGGAAGGCATTGTCATAGAGCAGTTCCTCGGTCACCTTTACAGCTACGTGAAGTTTGTGAGCATCCAGATTAATTTGAGAGAAGGTTGCATCACTAAAGGTCAGTGCCTCGCCCTCATCAATCCATGCAGCTGCAGGTTTTGTAGCTGCAATATTGATTTTTCGCTCACCTGATGTGGTAATTCTGTGACCCAGCTTACGAATGATATTCTCTTCTTCCAGACCATCAATCAATCTGCTGTCGTATTCTTCGGGTACGAGATAGCCACCATCTGCGTCTACCCCTTCTTGTAGGACATTGGATACATTACGGAAGTTTGAGCGAAGGGCTGAAAGCATGGCAGTCTTATAAGAATCAGCTGCTCGGCCAGTTTTAATTTCACTGTTATCCAGTCGACCATTCATCGGATTTTCAATGATTGGCTTGCTGACAGGTTTTTCAAGTTCAGCCTCGATTGCTTCACGTCTTTCCATGCGATGGATTTCATTGGTAAGTTCAGAAATTTCATCTTCCATGGTTTTGTAGGTTTGATCATCTTCTGCGGACAATGTGCCATTCTTGGTTTTATGAGTGTCCAAGAACCCATCCATCGTTTCAATAAGCTTTTTGCGTTTATTACGCATTTCTGTAATCGTCATAGTAAAATTCCTCCATTTACATATATTTTTTGATAATTAAAAGACGCTCCTTGAGTTCATCAATTGAGCGCCCTTGTGGTTTTAGAGTTTCCTCTGCCTTGATTGGTATTGTCTTTTCTGCAATTTTATTTAGCAGATTCGTAGCCACTGCTTTTCTAGAAAACGCATAGGCAGAAAAAGTGGGTTCGGATTGTTTCTCATCCTTTAGCACATCGTCTGCAAAGCCAAGTTCTATGGCTTTGTTGGCATTCATCCAGGTTTCAGCATCCATCAGATGAGATAGTTTGATGCGAGATACTCCAGTCTTAATCTCATAGGCATTAATAATGCTTTCTTTCACCTCATCTAACATCTCAATCGCTCGTTTCATGTCTTCATGATCGCCCATCGTGATGGTTGCCGGGTTATGAATCATCATGAGTGCTGTCGGAGCCATCAATACCTTTGTTCCTGCCATGGCAATGACAGAAGCGGCTGATGCTGCAATCCCATCAATCTTGACAGTTACCTCATCTGGGTAATCCATCAACATGGTATAAATCTGACTTGCGGCAATGCAATCTCCACCCGGTGAGTTAATCCATAAGGTGATGGGTCCTTTTTCGCTAAAGAGTTCATTTCTAAACATCTGTGGGGTCACATCATCATCAAACCAGCTTTCTTCAGCGATTGTTCCATAAAGCTCAAGAACTCGTTCTTCTTGTTCGCTTGCTTGGTTCTTCCATCGCCAAAACATCTTGTTCTTCATCCAAGTCTTCCTCCTTTCCATCCTCGTTTGTATTTGCGAATGCACCTGCCTTTGTAAGAGGGAGCATATTACCGTTGACAAGGTACATGTCACCACCGTCCTCTGCTGGGATACGGTCTAGGTTTTCAAGTTCTCGAATATCATTGGCACTCATCCAACCGTTCTGCCTTGCTGTGGCATACCCGCTCATGCGACTAACATAATCCCCTCTAAGCAGACCTTCTACATTGAATCTAAAGAAGTATTTTTTCTTTTCTTCCGGTGTAAAAAGGGTGCGGGCTAGGGTTTGCTCCCAACGCACTACCCACGGGTCTAAGGTGTATTTCACAAACTCAAGGGATTGTTGCTCAATATTAGAAAAGCTCGACTTCTCAAGGTCGCCTACCATGTGAGGAGGGACTCTAAAAATCCGAGCAATTTCATTGATTTGAAACTTCCTTGTTTCAAGGAATTGTGCTTGTTCTGGTGAAATGGAAATCGGTGTATATTTCATTCCTTCTTCAAGCACGGCTATTTTATTGGAATTGGCACTGCCACCAAATTGTGACTGCCAAGCCTCTCTGACTTTCCCAGGTTCTTTAATCGTTCCTGGATGTTCAAGCACACCACTTGGAGCAGCACCGTTAGCAAAGAACTTGGCTCCATATTCCTCTGTTGCAATGGCTAGACCAATCGCATTTTTAGCCATCGCAATCGGGGAGTAGCCAACCAGTCCATCAAACCCGAGTCCGGGAATATGAAGTACATCGGAGGTACTAAGTTTTACTGTCATACCCTTCGTACTGTTCACATCATCTGCACCTCTGGTATATAAGTAATAGAGCTGCCCACTCTCATCTCGATGAACTGACATCCGATTTGGCATCAAGGGGTAGAGAGCGACAACTTCACCTTTTCCATTACGAATAATCTGCGCATAACAATTCCCCCATAATAAAAGATGAGTCATCAGTGTTTCTCTAAACACAAAAGAACTCATCTCAGGATTTGGTTCATCATGCAAAAGTCGATACAAGGAATGATCAATTGCTTTTTCCTTGCCACCATCTTCTGTATAACAATAAAGATGCAGAGGAAGCCCTGCTACTGCTTCAGCTAATATTCGAACACAAGAGTATACGGCCGTCATTTGAAGTGCCGACCGCTCGGTCACTGTTTTACCTGCTGTGGTTGATCCCATTAAAAAGGTATAGTTGGAACTCACAGCTCTATCAGTAGGCTTATCTCTCGCCTTAAAAATGGATGATAAAAATCCCAAAACCAATCACCTCCCTCATATAAAGAGAATGCCTCGGTTGTCATAAACCGAAGCACTCGTATCATTGCCACAACGAATCGCTCGATCAAGAGCCATAATCGTTGCCACTGCACCATCAATCTTTTCTGATGATTTTTCCTTGTCTGGCTTGATGTTGCCTGCCGGGTCTGTTCGAACAAAAATGTTATCCATCATCCAACGAAGTACAGGATGCCCACCATGAGCAACCTTTTCTTCTAGCGTTAGTTTCATCAGTTCCTTAGTCGGTGGACTCATATCCTTAAATCCTTGACCAAAGGGGACAACAGTAAAACCCATGCCTTCTAGGTTTTGAACCATTTGTACGGCTCCCCAACGGTCAAAGGCAATCTCACGAATATTGTACTTTTCGCCAAGTTCTTCGATGAACTTCTCAATAAAACCGTAATGGACCACATTGCCTTCCGTTGTTTTAAGCTGTCCTTGCTTTTCCCAGACATCATAGGGAACATGGTCACGGTTGACCCTGGCACTTAGAGTTTCTTCTGGCAGCCAAAAGTAGGGAAGAATGATGTATTTATCATCCTCATCTAGGGGAGGAAACACCAATACAAAGGCAGTAATATCAATGGAGCTAGAAAGGTCTAGTCCGCCATAGCATACCCTTCCAAGTAAATCCTCTTCATTTACGGCAAAGGCACATTTATCCCACCTGTCCATTGGCATCCAGCGAACCGCTTGTTTGACCCACTGATTAAGCCTTAGCTGTCTAAAGGCATTCTCTTCTGCAGGGTTTTGCTTGGCTGATTCACAGGCGGCTTTTACCTTATCAATCCCTACCGTTATGCCAAGGCTTGGATTCGCTTTTTTCCACACCTTTGGACAGGTCCAATCATCTGACTCATCTGCTCCATAAATAACCGGATAAAAAGTAGGGTCAATCTTTCTTTTCTCCATGAGATCTTTGGCTTTCTGATGGGTTTCATAGCAGATTGATTTTGTATCAGATCCTGCCGTGGTGATCAGAAAATATAGGGGCTGTGTTCTGGCATCACCAGAACCTTTGGTCATGACATCAAAGAGTTTTCTATTGGGCTGCGTATGCAGCTCATCAAAAACAACACCATGAATATTAAAACCATGCTTTGAATAAGCCTCTGCTGAAAGCACTTGATAAAAACTATTAGTCGGTTGGAAAATGATCCGCTTTGTTGCCGATAAGATTTTAACTCGTTTACTTAGAGCCGGGCTCATACGTACCATATCAGCAGCCACTTCAAATACGATGGACGCCTGTTGCCTGTCTGCAGCGCATCCATAAACCTCGGCTCTTTCTTCGCCATCACCACAAGTAAGCAGTAATGCGACAGCTGCCGCTAATTCAGATTTCCCCATTTTCTTAGGAATCTCAATATAGGCTGTATTAAACTGCCGATAGCCATCTGGTTTCAGTGTTCCAAAGAGATCTCTGATAATTTGTTCTTGCCAATCAATCAGTTCAAATGGTTTTCCAGACCATTTCCCCTTGGTATGACTTAAACACTCAATAAAGTTGACCGCATAATCTGCAGCATCTTTATCGTAGATAGAGTCCTTTGCCATAAAAGGTGTCGGTTTATATTTCTTGAGCTTTCTAATTGCGGTCACCTCCCTTCAAAATGAGCATAAAAAATACAGCCTTAAGCTGTATGACGAGAGAAAGAGCGTCTGCACGCTCAAATCCCTATACTATTGAATTTGTTTATGATTTAATCTTCATCACCGTTTAAAATGAACTTCACATACTTGGCTTTTTCTTCTTCAAGAAAAATGACCAGCTCATAAAATTCCATCTCATCTGCGATTCTTTGGACTGCGTTCACATCAAACATATTGGTAAGGCCTGTATCTCGAATGGCAATAATCTGCTCTTTTATCTTATCTGTCATCGTCAATCCTCCTGCAAAGGTCTTCTCCAAAAACAACGGATAAACTAGACCCTGTGTCCCAAGACACCATGATTGAGCCGATATCATCAACTCCTATTACTGTTCCTTTTGTTCCAATCACTGGTGCTTGAATATCATCCATCCTTAATAGTTCTACACGGCATCCTACAGGGTACTTTTCACGAAGATGATGTAGTTTTTCTTTACTGATTATCCTCATTTTTACCTCCTCCTTTAAATGCCGATGAACCTGTTAGGTTTCTAAGCAGTATTTTCCGTTCTTCCTTATGTTCTTTTCCGATAAAGCCAAGGCGCAGTAAAAAGCATCGGAATGCATATTTCTCATTCGGAGTTTCCTTTTCTTTTACCGTGATGCGTTTTTGATTCCTTGCCATCTCACAAAGTGCTGAAATAAAGTGGGTATACGCTTGTACCTCTTCTGGTGAAGGCATCTCTTCAAACCAAGGAAATGAGACTTGGTCTTCTGTAATCTCAATCGGTAAATCATCTAGCTGCAAAGCGTGACGAATCAGTTCGCCTTTTACCTGAATGATTGCCTTTACGTTATCTAGTGCCGTTTCAGTAAAGCTACTTCTTGGCATGGAGATACAAAGACCAAATGTTCCTCTGTCCGCCGTTTGTGCGCTCGCTGTGGCCTTAGTTTCTTCATCTGGGGTAAAGCCCTCGCTTGCTAAACACTCGGCCACACTTTCGATTTTTTCGCTTTCTGCCTTGCCAGTCAGTTCAAGTGTTCCATTCTTGTCGATGATAAAATCCCCCACCTCATAAGCCATGCTAGGCATTCCTAGATACTTTGCTTTCACACCTGTAATCTTGCTCAGTGTTGTAACTAGCCTTTTTCGGTCTGCTCCTGTTACGTTATATTTAATGACCATGTACAAAACCTCCTTTGTTTTGGTATGTACATATATCACTCTAAACCACTACTATAGCAAGCTATTTCTCGCTTTTTAGGTGTAGAAATGAGACTTAAGATTTCACTTCTAATTGTGTAAACCAAACAATGCCCGATAGGACAAAACATACATTGGGCAAGGCTACTCCATTACCCCACATCTTATATTCTGCAGAATCTGAATGAGGGTTTTTAAGCCACTTCGTGATTTGCTTTAGTGTCTTAGATTTGGAATAAGCTCCTGTCGCTTTACGGAATGTTTCAAAGATGTCATACCAAATCCGAAGGTCATCCATCGTTGGGTTCTCTATGCCTAAATCACTGCACCACCAATCTGGAAAACCTTGCAGTCTTGCACACTCAGTTGGAGTTAGTCTTCTCACCGTATAATCTATCCCGTCATTATCATTGATAAGTGGCGGATCTTTGTAGTCGGTAGCAACCAGCGTATTGGCAAGTTCCTCTTTGGCATCTGTAAAAAATGATGCCTTACTGGATGAATAGGTAGGAGTTGCAACAGCACTAGGGCCTTGTGCCTTTAGTGTGGAATTAATTCCGTCTTCAGTAATTCCTAGGTTTCTAGCATAGTTTTGACCGCAGTTAAATGACTCTCTATCAATGGCATATACCACAGCGTGTTTATCTACGGTATTTAAAGTGAAACTAAGCTCCTCATTCACACCATCACCTTGAGGTCCATTCTTATCTGCCCGTCCTATTATAGAACCTTGTAAGCCATAAGATTCCACCACTGCAATACCACCTTGATTGCTGTCCGGTGCATTACCCGACGTATCAATCGTTCTTGCCGTATCACTCTCGTAAACATTAGAACGGGCATTTACAGTTCCTTCCGAGGTAAATCGCACATCATAAGTCTTAGAATTCTCCACAACAAATGGTTGATTGTTGCCTCCTGTTCCATAGGTCGCAGAAATCGTTGGTGCAACATCGATTGGCCCAGTAAAACGTGTATCCTTTCCATGATTATCAAAAACTGCAGAGTCAATGATACAAGGCGGATGATTTGATTTCGCCCTCAAAGTGCAAGTGATATCTGTTGTCACATCCATGCGTTCTCCGCCTTGGTCATTTAAGCAGATTGTGCCTGTCGCTCCAATGCTGTCTGCAAAGTTGCTGGCAGTTCCTTGCCACGAGCGGATGCTCTTTTTAGAATACCCAGACAAGCCTTCTGACTTAAATAGTATTTCTCCGACACCCCCACCTGCAAAATCTGCGACAAGGAAGATGCGTTTTCTTCGTTGGGGAACTCCCCAGTATTGAGCGTCAAGCACTCGCCAGGCAAGGGAGAAATGATCTCCCACAATAGTTCCTGCTTGTTTCCACTTATCAATCTTAGGAACTGATAAGGTTTCATCCTTGATGTGGCAGATGCCTTCAAGGACACATCTGAAATCTTCTCCTTTATTTGATGAGAAGGCTCCAGGGACGTTTTCCCAGACAATATATCTTGGTTTTTTGCCATCTGTAGCACACCTCATTTCTTTTACAATTCGGATGGCCTCATAAAAAAGACTTGAACGTTTACCATCCAAGCCATCACGCTTACCTGCTATGGATAAATCCTGACAAGGTGAGCCAAAAGTAATAATATCTACCGGTTCTATCTTACTGCCATCCATGGTTGAAATATCGCCGTAATGTTTTATAAAAGGCAGCCTTTTCGTTGTGACCCTAATAGGAAACGGTTCAATCTCCGATGCCCATACTGGGGTAATACCAGAAATTAAACCGCCTAAAGGAAAACCACCTGAACCATCAAAAAGACTGCCAAGGGTTAGTTTAACCATCAGCAACCTCCAGTTCATCATAGTTGTAACTTAGTCCATCCCTTTGAACGCTGACTTCGGTAGAGGAACCGACCTGTTCAATGTAGCGTTTGATAATGACATCGCAAAACTTCTCATCTAATTCTGCCGTGTAGCAAATGCGCTCTGATTGTTCACAAGCAATTAAGGTACTACCACTGCCGCCAAAAGGATCTAGCACAATGGTGTTAGTCATCGAGGAGTTCAAAATCGGATAGGCGAGCAGAGGAATGGGTTTCATCGTAGGATGGTCTCCATTTCTCTTCGGCTTATCAAATTCCCAGATGGTGGTTTCTTTCCTGCCCGTATACCACTGATGCTTGCCCTTCTTCTTCCAGCCAAACAGCACAGGTTCGTGCTGCCATTGATAAGGAGAACGCCCCAGTACAAGAGAGTCCTTTTTCCAGATACAACAGCCAGACAAATAAAAACCGGCATCTGAGAAGGCTTTTCTAAAATTAAACCCTTCGGTGTCGGCATGGAATACATAGATGGAGGCATCGTCTGCCAGAACTTCTTCGATATTGATAAAGGCATCTAAGAGGAACTGGTAGAAGGCATCATTTGCCATATGGTCATTTTTGATTTTCCCTGCAGCACCTTCATAATTCACATTGTAGGGAGGATCTGTTACGCACAAGTTTGCCTTCTTTTTATTCATCAGCACATCATAGGTTTCTTTCTTGGTAGAATCACCACAGATAAGCCTGTGTCTGCCAAGCGTCCATATGTCACCAAGCTTGCTGATGGCAGGCTTTTTTAGTTCTGTCTCCACATCAAAGTCATCATCGTGGATACCGTCTTTCAATGTGTCCTTGAATAAGTCATCCAGTTCTTTAGGGTCAAATCCAGTTAGGGAAACATCAAAATCTACACCTTGTAAATCTGAAATTAAAAGGGCCAGTTTATCCTTGTCCCAATCACCGCTGATTTTATTGAGTGCGATGTTGAGTGCTTTCTCTTTCTCTTCATCCATTTCAATGATGACACACTCAACTTCTGTGATGCCCATATCCATGAGAACCTTTAGTCTTTGATGCCCACCAACAACATGTCCGGTCATCTTATTCCAGATAACCGGCTCTACATAACCAAATTGTTCAATGGAGCGTTTTAATTTATCGTATTCTGCATCACCGGGTTTTAAATCTTTACGAGGATTGTATGTTGCAGGGATGAGGTCTTTTGTGTTCTTCTTTTCAATCAACATATTTGTTTACCGCCTCCCTTAGTTCTGTATAGCAATCTAGAAACTCCCACGTGCTTAAGCCATATCTGAAATGACCGTAAGTAGCTGTATCTGCATAAATAACATCCGTCAGTTTTAGCTTTTCGATAATGGCTGCAGGTCTTAGATTGAATACATCTAGCACTGCACGACAAAGGATACTTTCTTCCACCGTGCCTGTTCCAAAGGTATCAATCTCAAGAGCAACCGGATCTGCTTTTCCAATGGCATAGGAAATCGCAACCTGACATCGCTTAGCAAAACCACATCGAACAATATTCTTTGCAATTGCCCTCGCCATGTAGGCACCACTGCGGTCAACTTTTGTCGGGTCTTTTCCTGAAAATGCACCGCCACCATGAGCGGCGAGTCCACCATAGGTATCAACCATGATTTTTCTTCCCGTCAGTCCGGTATCTGCAGCTGGTCCGCCTTCGACAAATCGTCCACTTGGATTGATGAGGATCTCAGTCTCATCGTCAAATGGATATTTTTCAAAGACTGGCCACAGCACCTGAGCAATGACTTCATTTCTTAAAACATCTAAATCTTTATCTGCACTGTGTTGAACGGAGACAACGATGGTCTTAATTCGTTTTGGTTTGTCACCTTCATATTCCACCGTCACTTGAGCCTTACCATCTGGGCCAATATCTTTAATCACGCCATTCTTCATCACCTTATCTAGCTTTTCGCAAATGGCATGGGATAAGACTAAGGGGAGAGGTAGTTTCTCACTGGTTTCATTGGTGGCATAGCCATAAACGGTGCCTTGGTCACCCGCTCCTAACATGGAATACCATGACGTATCACCCTCACGAGATTCCAAAGCCTTATCTACACCACCTGCGATATCTTTACTTTGCTGATGGACATAGACAAAGACTAAAAACTTTCTAGGATTGTAGCCCACATCCGTCAGAACACGGCGAACAACACCTCTGATATCAATTCTCTTTGAGCAGGTAATCTCACCGGCAACAATGATGTGTCCTTTGGTAGCCATCACCTCGCAAGCAACACGAGAGGATTTATCTTTTCTTAAACACGCATCTAAGATGCTATCTGAAATAAGGTCACATAATTTATCGGGATGACCTTTGCATACACTTTCACACGTTCTATATTTTTTCATTTTATTTTCCTTTCCGAGCAGATAATAACCGCTCCATCAAATCGTCTTGTGGACTTCTTCCACCGAACTCCACAGAGCAGTTTTCCTTCACAATCTGGTAAATCTGATACCAACACTGGTTGACCTGTTTCATGTATTCACGACTCATCGCAACATAAGGTGATGCGATGGCAGCGGAAGTGGTTGGATGCTTGGCAAGAAAGCCATATTCTGAAATGCACTCTTCACACTGAATCCAACGAGAAACACTCATGGCATACTGCTCGATTAGCTGGTTGTTTACTAACATTTCGCAGCCACGATCTTTCAGCCACTTGTAAGTTTCGATATAAATATCTTCTGCACAGAGGTCTTTGCCATTTTTCTGAGTAGCCTTTAAATAATTTTTTACAGGAGGAACATCTGCACCTTCTATTTCCGTTGGCTCTGGCAGGATCATGGCACCATTTAATCTGCCATCAGCAATTTTGTCGGTTAGAGCCTTTGATTTTCTTCCTGCACCAACACGCTGACCGCCTCTTGCTGTACCGTCTTTCGCCATGTTTTCACCCCACTTTCCTAAAAGTCTTTAATACCCCCTTTGATTTCTGATTTTTACACGCCAAGCCCCAGGCCGTTGTCCGCCATAAAAGGTCTGGAGATTTGACCTCCCCCTTGGCTCAGCTACGAATCTGTCGATCACCGAGTTCTAAATGAATCTTGTTGTGACAGGATTTACATAAGGACATCAAATTACTTTTATCGTGTGTACCACCTTGAGAAACAGGGAGGATGTGATGCACTTCATCGGTAGGAGTTAGTCGTCCGTCCTCCTTACACATCTCACACAGGGGATGTTCTCGTACATATCTGTCACGGATTCTTTTCCAGGCTCTGCCATACTTTTTATTAACATCACTTGACCGTTGGTACTTGTCATAGCGCCTACGCTCTTCTACTCGATGGTCTTCACAGTACTGGCCATCGGTTAAGTTGGGACAGCCTGGTGTACTGCATGGTCGTTTTGGTTTTCTTGGCATCATATCACCTCGCTTTCTGGGCATAGAAAAAGCCCTGCAGGGCATGACCCACAAGGCTTGGTAAGTATTCTATCTTGCTGATTATAATGTAACATGAAGATGAGGTGCTTATCTCTGCTCAAAAGTGCTCATTGCTGTTCAACATTTGAATAACAATTGGATTTTCAGGTACGACAACGTGATTTAAGGCATTGCCATGCCATCTGCGAATGGTACTCTTATCAGCATTCAGCTCATCACCGATTTGCTCCCAGGTAAAGTTATGAACGTAGCGGTAACGTAACACCATGCGTTCATCGATATCCGTTACTTTATTAATCACATCTCGAATCTCTGCTTTAAGTGCTACAAGATGATTTACCTCATCATTAATCTTGATTTGTAGTTCTTCAATTCGCTCCAGATACCTGACAAACAAAGCATCGGTATGCCGCTGGGTTTGTATTCTCTCACCCCAAATAGGGGAGGAAACACTGGTCGATAGCTCCCTTAGCCTTTCCATTTCCTCAATGTTGGATTGGATTCGTTTATCTAGCCTGTAGGCTTGATGTAAATATTCTTTTGCTTTCATTTCTCGCTCACCTCCGCTTGTAGCTTTTTGATTAGGACGTTCCCATCAACAGAGGTAAGTTCTCTATACCAATCAGAGCGGAAGAACCTCTCCACCTCGTTTTTCAAATCTTGTGCCGGTCCATACTTTGGACGCTTTTTTAGTTTCTTTAAGGCTGTCCGATAATCCTTAACAGCCATTAAAATGATGGCATTGGCTAAGTTTTGATAAGGTTCTGTCATCGCATCACCTCTAAATTCGCCTTTACCGCATCAATCAAGGCATCTTGAGTTTTCTCCTTTTTTGTGAGTGCAAGCAGTACGTCTTCATCGATGGTGTTTTTGGTGATGATGTGGTGAACAATAACTGTATCCTTTTGACCCTGCCTATAAAGTCTTGCATTAGTTTGTTGATACAGCTCTAGTGACCAGGTCAGACCAAACCAGATAAGCGTTGAACCGCCACTTTGAAGATTAAGACCATGCCCAGCACTGGCTGGATGAATAACAGCAATGGGTATCTTGCCATCATTCCAATCCTCAATATCCTTTGATGACTGAATTTGTCTGACTGGAAATCTATCTCTAATTCGCTCTAAATCATGCTTATACCAATAAGCAACAAGGACCGGTTTCCCATTTGCTCCTTCGATTAAATCTTCCAAGGCATCTAGCTTTTTGTCATGAATCACATGAGCTTTATTTTCGCTATCGTATACTGCACCATTTGCCATCTGTAGCAGTTTTCCAGAAAGGACTGCCGCATTAACAGCATCAATTTCTTCATCACCTAAGTTAGCCACCATGTCTTCCTTAAAATCTGAATAGACTTTCCATTCTTTTTCACTTAAAGTGACAAACACTTCATTACTGACATATTCAGGCATCTTGAGATAATCGGTAGATTTCATAGAAATGGTGATGTCCGATATTTGTTTGTAGATTTCCTCTTCTGCACCTGGCAGTGGTTTATAAGAAAATATAATCTGTGCGTTTCTCTTATCCGGTGTAAAGTAGGTATTTCGGTAATGACTAATGTAGCGTCCAAGCCTTTGACCCAAATCAAGAATTCGAAATTCAGCCCATAAATCCATCAATCCATTACTGGAGGGAGTTCCGGTAAGGCCGACTATTCTTTTTACAGAGGGTCTTACTTTAAGTAGACTCTTAAACCGCTTTGCTCCATAAGACTTAAATGATGACAGCTCATCAATGACCACCATATCAAAATGAAAAGGAATACCACTTTTATGAACCAACCAATCCACGTTCTCACGGTTGATGATGTATAGTGTTGATTGTTTCTTGAGGGCATCGATTCTTTCTTTTTCTGTTCCGACTGCCACCGAGTAAGAGAGTCCTTTTAGATGATCCCACTTATTGATTTCTGCTGGCCATGTGTCCCTTGCGACTCTTAAAGGCGCAATGACTAAAACCTTGCAAACGAGAAAGCTATCTAAACACAAATCAAAGATGGCGGATAAGGTAATCACACTTTTACCTAAACCCATCTCAAGAAATACAGCAGATATGGGATGGGATAAAATAAATTCAGTGGCATAGCGTTGGTATTCATGTGGCTTGTATTTCACTAAGTATCCCTCCAATCTGTTCTACATCATCAAGGCAATAAACTAGAAAGCCTAATGCCTCTAATTGCTTCTTTCTTTTATTTTGTAAAGGTCGCATCTTTTTTCCTGTCGCCTTACATTCGACAAAGGCGATTCTTCCCATGGGAAGTAGTACAATGCGATCAGGCATTCCATCTATTCCAGGACTCACAAATTTCGGGGCAATACCTCCCATGCTTTTTACTGTCGCTACCAGTTTTTGTTCTATATATTTTTCTTGCATAAATGACCTCCATAAATTGATTAGGAACAACAAGCACAACTTTTAACGTTTTTCCCTATACGCGCGCATACACACACTCAAGATGCCTTACCACTACTATTTATTAATTTATTACTAAGTAGTAAAACTCTTGTTCCTCTCATTCCGTCAAAGCCAAAACATCGGTAATGACTGGGTTTTTAAGAGAACAAGCACAGGGAACAACTAAAGAACAAGGAACGACCTTACTCATTCTTCTCGTAACAACGTTGTCTACCGTAAATGGGAAAATGACTTGTTCCGTTCTTGTTCCCTTGGTACTTGTTCCACCCATTAATCTTTTTCATAATACCTGCAATGGCATAGGAGTCCGCAGGTTTCATGGCGGAGGCATCCCTTCCAAAGCATTCACACCAAATTTCCATATTACAAACAAGCGTACGTTCTACCGTACCGATACGGGATTCCCCACCAAATTCACTACCGTTAAGGTAATTTCTTCGTTCGTATAAGGACAGGGCATTCCAATCATCGGGTAAAAGCGTTTCAAGGTAAGTGCGAACAAGCCCTTCTCGCTCATCACTCTCCATGGCATCTGCCTGCTCATTCGTTGCCAACTCTACATCACTGCCCTCTAAATAGAGCTTTTCACCTTTGGCATAAAGCACCAAAGTTTCTGCCCAAATCTGCTCTACATCGTATACGGACATTTGCCATGCTTTTCTTTTACCATTACCACTAATACGCACTGGCCAGAATCTTCGGTTACCCGTGATGTCTCGCAAAAATCCACTTTCTGCATTGGTAGAGCCGACAATGATACATTGACGAGGGTGGCTTTCAACATTCACACCATAACTGGCACGGTATTTATCATCCGACCTTGAGATAAAGGATTTCACAACTTCCACATCGGTTTTTCGCATGCCAGCTAGTTCACCCAGTTCTAAAATCCAGTACCCTTGAAGTTTCTCAGGACCTGCTTTATCTTTCATATCGGTGAGGGTTAAACTATCGGAAAACCAATCGCCTGCAAGCTTTGCAAAGAAGGTAGACTTACCGATGCCTTGTGGTCCATTTAGAATTAAGACACTATCGAATTTCGTACCAGGATGAACAATTCTAGCGACTGCTGCCACCATCATTTTTCTGGTAACGGCTCTGGTATAGGAATTATCTGTTGCATTGAAGTAATCAATCAGCAAGGTTTCGACACGGTCGATTCCGTCCCACTCTGGTAAATGATCCAGGTATTCTTTTATAGGATGATAGGAACGCTCTGCTGCGACTGCTAATATTGCGTCCTTTGTCTTAGTTGGGGAGTAGATGCCGTATTTATTTGATAGATAAACTTTAAGGGCAGCATTATCTGAATCATTCCAGCCGCCTTTCATCTGTTCCCAAGGTAATCCGTCTCTTGCATCGATTCCATCACGGTGCTTATTAAAGGCAATGGATTCTAGTTCTGAATCGTTGCGGATGATGAGAACGATATTATCCAAGGTATCCTTAATCTTTCCTTGCTTATCCAGTTCAAGTGCTGTCTGCCAGTTATCTTCCGCAAAATCGATTGTTGCCTGATCCATCCGCTCTTTCGTAAACTGTGCTTTCACTTCATCATCTTGTATGGCAAATTCGCACATGTTGATAAAGGATGGGAGTTTACTTGGTGGAGTGCTTTCTGTCGCTCGATCATCTAAATGACCAAATCGATGGATGCGAACGAGGTCAAAAGCATTAAGAAGTCTCCCACTTGCAGGATCCGTTGCGTGGTGGGAATAGGCAAACTTATCATCATAGAGTATGACTCCGGCACTGGAGTCAGCTGGGATATAATCATAGCGACCAGTCATTGCTGAAGGCTCGTATATATCCTTTAAGAACATATCGATTGCACTGCTTACTGAGTAGGTGCGACAAAAAGTACCGATGACACCTTCTTTAGAAAGTGGATCGGCTTGTTCCTTTAATGAGCGATCAATAACTTCTGACTGCCTAGAGGATACGGGCCATGTACTGGTATCACGCCAATCATCGTATTTATTTAGAAATTCATCAGGGTCTAGGAGAGAACCGTTTTTTTCTTCATACACAAAGACACCGTTTCTAGAGGTAGACGGCCAATACATTAAACGTTCCGGTTCATAGGTCGTATCATCAAAAAGGTCGATGCCGATTTCTTTTGCGACCATGCGACTAACAGCTGCATACTCTTCCTCTCCCACATCACGGAAGAGAGGAATGATCAGCCTTAGTCTTGGATTTTCTGGAGTATGCTTATGAGTAGAATAAATACAACACTGATAAGGGAAGAAGGTAGAGATTTCTTCCCAGATAGTACTTATGCCATAATCCATATCAAGGGTGAGCATAGAACGAGATAGAACATTTCCTTTTTTACGTCTGCCATCTTTTAAGTGACCCCCAACAAAACCTCCGACATCTTTAATGGAATCTTGACCACCTTTTCTCATTTTTCGATATTCTTCTACGGTTTCAGTGGTACGCTGTGTGTTCTTAACCCGGGAGCAAAAGTCCTCCCAGCTGATGTCTGTGTTTTTCCATTTCTTATCCATTCGGCTGTTACCGTATGCTATCTTCATAGAGACTCTACCTCCTCAAAATCTTTATTAAAGTATCTAACCGGCTGTCTGCGCTTCTTTGCTTTTTCAATTTCAATACTCATGCCTCTTGAGATCACATCACCTAGCACCCAGACCTCTTGGCATTTGCCCATCAGGATAATATCCATAAAAATAGCGAGCTCACGTTCTTTCTCATTGCTGTCATCCATAAACTGTGGAAATAGAAGGTGAGGAGCAAGCGGAATATTGCCCTTGTCTAAAGCAAAACGACAAAATGCTCGTGTGCGCTTATTGTTGTTTTCTATATCGCCACTAAATGGAGAGCAAATATAGACAAGGGGCTTAAAGGCAGCTTTTGCTGCTGCCTTTTCCTCACGAGTTATTTTGCTAAGTGCTTCATGGGGAGTTGGATCATAATACCCTTCTGCATTTTTCATATTAATTTCCATATCACACCTCCATCTCAATCTGCGGATAAATATCGTCTGCCTTTAGCTGTTCATAGATAAAGAGTCTGCCTTTTTGTGTCCACTTGGTATGCACTTTCGTATGCTTTATACCTTTGCTATCTTCATAAATGTGAGTATTGGTTTTGGTATATCCATTTGGAGCATACTTTTGGTAGAGAAGCCATATATCACCTTGCTTAAACTGAATGCCTTTTTCATGGAGGTGTTCGTTCATGCGCATGGCACTCCAGCCATAATCTTTGGCAATCACAGAAATGTTGACCGCATCCCTGCATTTAAGCACTACATCATAATAGGTAGCCTTGGGTTTCATCTCAGCAATTTGCTGCTGACCAATCGCAACGGCTGCCATCAATTCCTTGTTCTTTTCTCGTTCCTCTTTCAGTGCAGTAAAAGCAGCAATGGCAAGGTCTGGATTTGCGATTAAATCGTCTGTTGCATAAAGTCCATGTTTGCGAATAGCAGGGAGGACTTCATTGGTGACCCATCGCTTAAACTTCTTAGCATTTGGCATTTTGCTTGAGAGTATGAGGCTATAAAGACCGGATTCATTGATAATAATCAAATCCTGTTTTCCACCAAGGGTGTCACATTTCGTTACTCCCTTGTCCTCTTCATAAACGTGGTCAATTAAAGCTTTGCGAGTATTTGCATAACCAAGAATGCTTGCTACATCCTTGCCAACAAAATATGGTTGCCCGCCAATCGTTGTAGTACGTACAGAGCCTAACTCTGCATTTTTGTAAACTTGTAATTCCATTCGAATTACCTCCTTGTGTTTTTTGGAGGTCTTGACCTCCTACCTAGTAGCCTTGGGAGAAGGTCAAATCTGACGGTTTTTATATTCTTGTTCTAATTTCTTTGTTGCTCGCTTTAATTTCTGAGTAATGTTGTTCTCACTTGCACCGATGGAACTCGCATACTCACGGATAGACATACCGTCTATACGAACTGCAATGAACATATCTGCCCAATCTTGTTTTTTACCGAGAGCCTTGCGTATCCATTGGCAGACAGATTCGTACTCATCTTGGAGACTTCGTTCTATCTCCTGAGAGTTATCAGCGAAAGTATCCATGACATCTGTTTCATCTTCACCATCTTTCCGATAAGGTGTCTTGGGATTACCAAGATGTCGATGGTAGCGGCGCCAATGGTTGTATTCCTTGTTGTTCATGAGGTCGAACATTTCTTGTAGAGTCTCGCAGCGTTTCACCTCCGCTTTCTTTTCAGGATTTGCCTCTGCAAGACGTTGCTCATAGTCGATATCCAGCATGACACTGTAATCTCCATCTGGAATTTCAATTGTGGTGTAGTTCTTGTGACCGTTTTTGATGTGATCTTCATATAAAACTCGTATTTTCATTTTGCATTCCTTTCCGTCCCATCTATGGGTGGCGGAATGCAAAAGAGTCTGCGGATAAGATGACCACAAACTTCGTTTGTCCTAAAAAAGGGCACACGAAATAACGGTGGGTGCATCTTCATTCCAAACACAGTCTTTATCACTGTGTTCCGAACTCTCTATGCATCCCGCCGTCCTAATGCGCATCTTGGACTTTGAGACTGATAAATTTAAAGAGGGATTCCCCTCATCTATAATTGTAATCAGTCTCAAAAAGTAAGTAAATTTCTGAATTTATTGCTTACTATTAATAAAAATCAACTTTCAAAGGTTATTGTTTTGATTACTAAAATTTGATATAATGAATTTACGATTATTTATTCAATTACTTGTGGATGTGATTTTATGTGCTTGTAGTATGAGGAGGAGGAAATTCTTATGTCTGAAATCGAAAATATTGCATTAGAAAATGAAAACTTTTTTAATTTAGGAAATGATTATTTTTCTCTATACGGCTATAGATGTTTTACAGGTGTTGATGTTGTTAATCTTTCTCCTGGTGAGATGAGACACACTTTGAAAATTCAATCTGATGAACAAAATGAATTACATTATGCCTTTAGTGGTTCAAACGGTCTTTGTAGAACCACACCGATGGGATCAGTTAGAAAAGAAAACTTGCTAAGTGAACTAATCTCTTTACCAAACGAAGTGGACAGCATACGAAGTTTTTTTGAGGAAAACGGTTTTTTCTTTCCTGTTAGTAAAGCAGAATACGAGGAAATCGATATACATTCGTTAACTGAAGTTGTGAATCATATAAAAGCAACAGTTCTTCTCATGAGTGAGATTGAAGAACCTAATAGAAACTATGAGAAAATACTATACCTAACTCTTTATCTTCTTCTGTCTGAGCGAGTTTCTATCAAGTTAAATTCTATGAGCAAACCATATTCGACTTGTTATCATGGTTTTATTAAAACATTAGAAAAAGCCTCCTCAGTACCCGAGATTGACGGCACCAAAGAAGGCTTTGAAAGTGAAACGTATATAATTAATGATTCAGTATATAAACCAACATATGATTTAAATATTGAGGAATATCAAGATATTATTTCGGGTAGTTCTTTGACAAACCGTTATCCAGGAATGAACGACCTTCGATATAAAGATATTGTTTATCTATATCGCAATGCACCAAATGAAACACCTGCTGCTCGTATTACCATAGATTTCCTATTTCATCTTATGAGAAAGGTAGGTGTGGTTAGTAAAGTAACTTATGAAAATGGCATCGAATTTTATGATAAACCGGCTATTGAAAATTTTGATGACAACCTTAAACAGGCTCTTATAATAGTCGCAAAGATTGTGTTAAATGAAGAAATTAATTCAAATCTTTCTGGAATTGTGCCTCGTTTCGTGGCAAGTAAAATGGAGCCTTCGTGGAAAGCCACTAACCTGCTTTCGGCCTTATATTTTTCAATATTTTATATGAGACCAGGTTCTGAAATATATAGAGAATGCGCTAATCCTGCTTGCAATAATCATTTCTTAGTGAAGACTTCTAATGGTCGTAAAAAATATTGTAGCCCTAACTGTAGAAATGCAACTGCTCAGCGCAATCACCGGAAAAAAGTAAAGAAAATGGCTCAAAAATAAAAAATCACCGTCACTATGCAGTCCACATAGTAACGGTGATTTTTTATTTTTTTCTATATACTTATGATTAATAATCTGATCCAACTGATACACTTATTTCAGCCTCTGTAGGTAAATTTCCACCATTTTCAGCTAAAGCTCTCTCTATCGAATCTGCTAAGGCTATAATTTTTTTCGAGTGGTTTCCTGTGTAATGGTGCATCAAGTAATTGATATCGACCAAGATGCCTTGGACATGTTCAAAAGTATTATCATGCCCTTTCCACTCACCAGTACTTTCACCACAATTTTCAAATATACCAGACAAATCAAAAATATTTTCTCGTGAATTGTATGGCATCAAAAATGCATTGTATACCGTTGGATTATTGCCATTTTCATCTTTAAATTTATTGTTTGTACTTATATATTCACCATAAGTTATCTGCTTATGTATAGATCTACCCTCTGGCAGATGCATGGGTTCGCCAGTTAATCCATATCTATAATACTTTGCGTCTAAGACATAGATTTTGTTATTGCAAACCATGATTGTATCTGGCCTAAGAGCTTCAAATGTTCTTGTCTTACCTTTTTTTAGGTGCCAGGTTGCCTTTGGAAAATATGAGTTTTTGTTACTAACACCAAATACTCTGTCAATAAGTTTTTCCCATACATACTCGAAACTATCTGTCCCAAAATAGAATTGACGTTTGTTTGTCTCTTCATCTATATACTTAAGCATTGCAATCATTGAAGTGAAAAGACGTTTATCTTTATCATTATTTGTTTTACCTAATTTATCATTTAGTTCAATAAGAAACCGTTTTATATCAATCGGAAAATCTGGTTTAGGTGGAAGATTTGGTGTAAACAACCATCCTAATTTTTGAAAACTCTCATATACACAGTACTTGTGGATTTGTGTTATCAGATTACGATCATTCGGTGTAGAATCCCTTACTGTCTGTTTTAAATAAATAGGCGAATTGTTAGCTTGCAACAAAGGTTTCTGCTGACGAATTGTTTTAGCCCAGTCGGTGTTACCACGATCGCTAGTTTTATAGATAGGCTCCTTCTCTGTGTAATATGAGCGTTGCTCCAAATAGTAGTTTATTACTTCCATATATGCATTGACAGGAAAATCAACGGATTGAGGAGCTTCAAACTTTTTCATATGGAGAACTCTATCATTTCTGACCGTAAATTCTGAAAGTACGGATATTAGATGCAAAATATCTCTTCTTCGTTCATGTTCTGTGTCTGGCAATTGATAACCCATAGGAAAATAGACCATCGCATTTTCAGAATCAGCCTTGATGCCAACAAAGCGATCCCCCTCTTCATTCGTATTAACATGGCACTTGCTCTTCAGCAATTCAGTGCTTATTTCCATAGATTATCACCACCTTACTCAACAGTACTATCAATTGAATCCTGGGTTAGAAAAGCGTCAATAATCTCTTCTTTAAAAACATCTAGACGATCATTGCCTGTTGCTTTTGCAGAACTCCTAGAATTAAAGTGATTAACTACTTCTTCTAGACTCTTATAAATTGTATTTTTGAAAATATCCTCACGAGAAAATTTAAAAGCATCATCCCATAAATATTTAAGAACTTTCTCAGCAAATCTATAATTAAGCAACCTTGCTTGAATTTGCTCTTTTTCAGAAAGGTCATTATTGTCTGCTTCTTCATGATATTCTAAGTCAGCAGCTCTAACAAAATATGTTCCAAGTCTTTTATCTTCTGACGATGTCATACGAATATTTTTTGTAACAATTTCATTATTGATAACTTCACAGAATCTTTGCCAAGTTACACCTGTGTCTAAGATGGTTGTTCTTGCATAATCATGTCCTACAAATGTGTTTTCTATCATACGCATATTCCAACGACGTTGAAAGGCAGTGTCAAGAGTGAACACATTCTGGTCTGATGTATTCATTGTTCCAATGATAGACATATTAGAAGGAATACGAACTTTTTTATTTGGATTGTTGTAGACTATATTCGCAATATCCACGTTAGTTATTCCATACTCACTCGTTCCATCGTCTTTGCGATCTAGAAGTTGAAAAACTTCGCCAAATATAGCTGGTGCGTTTCCACGATTAATTTCTTCAATTATAAGGTAAAACATCTTTTCAGGATTTGTATAAGCTTTTTTCAATAGACTTGTAAATGGTCCTTCCGTAAACTTATAACTTACAATACCATCAGACACATTAGGAAGAATTTGACCAATAAAATCCGAGTAAGTGTAATCTGGGTGGAATACAAGACGCTCCATTCTGCTTTCATCATCACAATACTCTTTTTCAATAGTCCAGCTCTTTCCAGACCCAGGGACTCCATATAATAAGGTATTCATTCCACCTTTAACTCTAGTGGAATTTTCATAAATTGTTAGTTCCTCTTCTTCTTCAAATTTTTCTAACTCAAACAAGGATTTTGTCGAGCCAAGAAACCCCAGATAGTTTTCTGTCGTGAATATATTTGGGTTGTCCTCAAAAATATATACTTTATGTGCCACCTCTTCAATATAATCTTCATTGAGTGAAATGGAATCTCTTTCAACAACCAATGTCGAAAGTTGTTTCAGTGCTTGAATTAGACGATTGTCAAACTTAGAACGATATTGTTCAAATGAAGTTGTTGCATCAGAATCATCACGTAATAATTTAATTAATAAAAGCGTATCAAGAAAACCTTCAAATGTTTTTGTTGTAGCCACCAAGTATCTATACTCTGTCATTGAAATAGAGTAATTACCGGTTGAACGTCCAAGTTCAACCAACACCTTATATAGCAACATAACGGGGTACAATCTGTAGTCTTGCCTTACTCCTTCATATTCTTCATCTACAGAAGAGCTGATATACATTTTTTCAATTTGACGCTGTATAATGTCTAAATATAATCCTGTCTTCTCATATTCACCATTGCATCTTAATGTAACCTCTTTAAACGAATCTGTAATAACTGCATTCTCATACTTCGTGTTTGTCATAGTAATAAGACCAAAAAATGCCGCTACTCTCAGAGCACGATAATTATTAGATATATCCACATTCGGTTTTATTGTCTTTAGTGTTTCTATTTTATTTGCGATGTAGTCCTGTAGATTTCCTGGATTATCTTGTGCTTTAAAATCTTCTAAGAAACTAACAAGATAACAGATATTATCAAATGCTGTTGGCTGTTTCACCAAATACCAACATTCATAATCTGCTGCACTGTTAAGTTCGTTTAATTTGCTTTCTAATAATGGGTTCATATAGCTTATACCTCCTCATTTAATATATTTCTTACAAACCTCGCCAAGAAATAGGATATCTTTGGTGGAACTGCATTTCCGATTTGCTTGCATATTGATGTTTTATTACCATAGAAAATAAAATCATCTGGAAAACTTTGTATCCTGGCCGCCTCACGTGGTGATAGAGTACGGTTCTCAACAGGATGGATAAATCTTCCTCCTGCAGGTGTGTCAAACCTTGTAGTAATAGTTGGAGCTTGATCATCCCAAGATAAGCGTCCATAAGAACCACTATGAATAGAATTTATTTTTTCATCCAATACAGTGAAGTTCTCACCATTATCTACCTTCTTCATTCTATCGACAGCAACTTTAGAGTGGTTTGTTTTAGTATGATTATTAAGTGTGTTAGAATCACAAGCTAAATATTTTTGGTATTCTGTTTGGATTTCAGGATTGCTAATGATACCATCTGATGTTGTTTTCGGTAAATTATTAATAGCATCAGCTATAGTAACCTTATGGAAATATAAGGGATAATCTCTTTCAATTTCCTCTTTAGTTTGTTGCCATACTCTATCAAAGTCAACCTCGTTTAATAACGTGCCAATTATTATCATTCTTTCTCTTTTTTGAGGAATTCCAAAATCAACAGCTTTCACAAGACGATGGTAAGTTTTATATGATTGTCCTTCTAATAATTCTTCATCGGAGAAAATCCGCAATATTTCATCAAAGATTTTCCCTCCTTGCATTGTCATTATTCCTTTGACATTTTCCATGATAAAAATTTTTGGTTTTACTGTTTTGACGACATTAAAATAATGCTTAAATAAATAATTCCGAGGATCATCAATGAATCCTGTGCGAATTCTCGCTCCTGCCATTGAAAAGCCTTGACAAGGGGGGCCTCCAATAATTACATCCGCGTCACCTTGAGTAAATACTCCTGCTTGGTCAATATTCTGAATATCATCAACAATCATATCAACTTCTGGGTGATTTAGAATATAAGTATTGGCTATACTTGCATCAAATTCCACTGCTCTTTTTATTTGAAATCCATCTTTAATAAATCCATATGAAAGCCCTCCACACCCTGAAAACAAATCAATTACTTTCATTTTCAACACCTCCACCTATTCTATATCTAAAAGCAAAGTTTTTGATATAAAGGCTTTCTTCTTCTGTAAGTCCGTATAATTTATTGATATAATCATCGATTTCATGAATTTCATCAATGCACTCTTTATGTTTATACTCATACTCGGTTTGCTTAGTACCCACATATTTTTTTGTTACTTCCAGTTTATCTTCAAGTAGTTTAGCGAGTCTATCTGTCTCTCTAAAATTGGAATTTTTAGGAATTGTAAATCCGATTAATTCTTTTCTTGTTATGTGCCAACAATCTGATACACATATCCAATACCACCAAAATAAAGAAGAATTTAGAATGCACATAATATAATTTGCCATTTCCTTACTTTGGCAACCATACTCTTTATATTCGCCACCATTATGCTTATTAACAAAAGCTTTAATCCAAAAAGCCGCTCTCATATTTAAATAAACAGATCCTTGATTTCCTTTCATGGCATCTATTAACTTACTTTCATTATTAATTACTTTTGCATATATATCTTTATCCGTAATAGTTCCTAATTTAGGTATGTAACTATCAGTTCCATATAGATTTCTGACAACTTCAACCGTATTGAATAACTCTGGTCTCTCTTCACTATACCAATAGCGATAGTTTCCCGTAAAAATAGTTTTTTCAATCTTTTTATTTTTACCTATTAAAATACATAATTTTTGATGTACCGACGTAAACAAGCAATCCGGCCTATCCGAATAACTCAATATATATTGCTCAGGTACATAGACATGTAAGATCTCTCTAATTTTAGACATTCTTGGTGTAGACACATAAGAAAGAGGAATTACAAAACCCATCGAACCGTTTTGCTTAAGATGCTTACTCGAATTCTCTAATACATTCGCATAAATATTACCATACTTGTTTTCTGGAGATAAACCGCTCTTAGAGTCTTCTACATATGGGGGATTCCCAACTATAATGTCAAAACTTTTTTCACTAGTTGGGGTTTCTTGAACGAAATCATAGCTTTCAAAAGAGTTGTTCAATTCTATCCCTAGTCCTGACACTTTTGCTACACCTTGTCTTTGCAACGCACATAGAAATAGTCTAATCTTCGAAATTATAATCGAATCAACATTAACGTCATTGCCTTTTATAGTTCTGATAATCTTTTTGAGGTTGCCTTTACTAATATTTGCTTTATGTAAATCCAGTAAGTCTAGTTTTATCTCTAGTGCAGCGACAAGAAATTCTCCTGCTCCACATGTAGGATCAAATACGGTCTTGCTAAAACAAAAATTATTGTAAGGAATACCATTTAAATCTAAAACATGTAACCCATTTGGTTTTAATTTCCCACAAGCCGATTTTATAGTGTTAATTAATATGAATCTCACAACATCAATAGGTGTGTAGTACACCCCTTTAGTTTTTCTTGTATTTTCCTTTTCATTTAAAGATGATAATATTTTTTGAACAGCCTCGTATGAATAAATTGTTTCATCACTCTCAAACTCAAATTTATCAATTCCAGCTATAGTTAATATTTCATCAAAGAGAATTTTATAATTTTTATCACTATAATTTTGAGACATATAATTACATGTGATTGTTAATGCCTCGACTATAATCTCACTTATCATTTCTGTTGCACCTACCTATAGTTTAATCAATTGCACTTTTCCCGCTCTTAATCCACTCATCTAATTCCGAACATTTAAACTTCCATTGTTTACCGATTTTATGAGCAGGAATTCCATTTTTCTTTTTTATCCAAGTTCGCACAGTAACAGCTTTTACCCCTAGATACTCTGCTGCCTCATCAATATTTATCCAGTTGTCACTGATTAATTTACCCATTCTATGTCACCTCAGATATCTGTAAATTTGCAACAGCATACTATTATACTATATATCAAAAAAAGCCTGTTTTCAATATGTTTGTTGATATTTCTTTATATTTGTTGATAATTGAACTTTTTTTAAATTCTTCGATAGTTGCGATACTCAAGCAAACCATATATCAATCTTGTCAACTCACCATTATTTTGCCAACCACCTTATCAACTCACCACATCAATTAATCTACCAATGGACAAATTTCACATTTCACCAATCTTAGATAACTTCCCTCAAAGCAAAAAACCATGATTATCCTTCCAGCTTAGAACCAGACCTCAAACCACGGAAAGCCTTTATTTACTTATCTTATTACACCCTTACTTATCGACCCTTGACATCAATACCACCGTCTCAACATGCATCGTCTGCGGGAACATATCTACCGGCTGCACTTCAGCTGTTTTGAATCCTCCGTCTTCCAATATCCGTAAATCTCTTGCCAATGTCGCAGGATTACAGGATACATAAACGACTTTTTTAGGCTTCATTTCTATAATGGTTTGTAGTAGTGTTTCGTCACAGCCTTTTCGTGGCGGATCGACCACTAGAACGTCTGCTTTTACCCCATCCTCGTACCATTTTGGAATGACCGTTTCTGCTTCACCGACAGCAAATTCTACATTTTCGATTTCATTTAATTTAGCATTACGCTTTGCATCTTCAATTGCCTCAGGTACTATTTCCACTCCGTACACTTTTTTAGCTTGTTGAGCTAAGAAGAGGGAAATCGTGCCAATTCCGCAATATGCATCGATAACAGTTTCCTTGCCACTTAATCCTGCATATTTTAGCGCTTGATCATAAAGGACCTTTGTCTGTTCAGGATTAACTTGATAAAAAGAACGGGCAGAGATAGCGAATCTAATGTTGCCAATATAATCGTAGATGAATTCGTTGCCCCAAAGGACCTTTGTTTCGTCTCCAAAAATCACATTTGTTTTCTTTGTATTGATATTTTGAACAATGGATTTTATATCGGGATTAGACTGAATGATGTCCTGTATTATTTGATTTTTATTTGGTAGATCTGTGTTACGGGTTATCAACACCACCATTATTTCACCTGTTTTCATCCCGGAACGTGCCATAATATGACGCAATGTACCTTTGTGAGTTTGTTCATTATAAGCACGAACACCATGCTTTTCACAAATTCGTTTGATGGATTGTACTACCTCATCATTTTTCTCCTGTTGAATGAGGCAGGCTTCCATATCAATAATATCGTGGCTTCGCTTCTGATAAAAACCTGCGATTAATCCCCCTTCGCGTTCACCAACTGGTACCTGCGCTTTATTCCGATATCTCCAAGGATCTTCCATACCTAAGACCGGATGAACTATTGCATTTTCTATTTTTCCAATACGAGTCAATACTTCTTGAACTTGGTTATGCTTTGCCCTTAACTGACCAGGATAACTTAAGTGTTGAAGCTGGCAGCCGCCGCATTCTTTATAGATTGGGCAATTAGGTTCAACACGGTCCGGACTTTTCTCGTATAGCTCTATGAGTCGTCCGAACCCGTAGCCTTTGTTCAATTTAATAACTTTAATTTTAGCCTTTTCTCCAGGTAAGCCATTGGGAACAAAGAGGGGGTACCCGTCTACCTTTGCTACTCCATTCCCTTCGTGAGTTAAATCTTCAAATACTACATCTATATATTCGTTTTTTTGAACTGGTGCTTGTTTGGTCATGAATTGTCTTCCTTTAATTTTTGATGAAATGATTGTACCATATCAAGAAGCGCATTGCTAAATGGAGGTTGTTTAGCCTGCCCCTCTTTTTATTCAATGATGGCAAAACATCAGAATTTACATATACTAAGAACTTCAAAAGAGTAATGAATACTAGATGTACATATTTTATAAACATAGAATTCTATCCAGGTTCCTTTAACTCAATTATTCAAAGAAAGGAATTATTATATGAAATCATTAACAACTAAATTATTTGTAGTAATAAGTATCGTCTTCCTAATAACTGGGTGTGAGATAAATATTGATAAGCATACGAAAAATATTAATTCAGATCCAGTTCAGGAAGAGCTGAATAAGTTGACTCTCGCTGAAAAGATTGGACAAATGATTATTAGCGGAATTGATGGTAGTAGTGCAACGACCGATGCGGCAAATCTTATAAGGCAATACAAATTAGGTGGTCTAATTCTGTTTGGGGGAAATGTAAAAAGTGATTCCCAATTGGTGAATTTAACAAACGGAATAAAAACAGCCAATTCTAAAAATAAGGTCCCTCTTTTTATCTCTGTTGACCAAGAAGGCGGGAGAGTTAACCGTATGCCTGCAACGGTAATAAACACTCCTCGAGCAATGTCGATTGGACAGACACAGAATGACAAATATGCCTATAACATCGGAAAAGTGATTGCTAAAGAGTTAACATCTTTTGGGTTCAACGTCGATTTTGCTCCAGTGCTAGACATACAGAGTAACCCTAAAAATACCGTAATTGGTGATCGTTCATTTGGTTCCAATTCAAGTGTGGTATCTAAACTAGGAGTAATGATGATGAAGGGTATTCGTTCTGGAAATATCATTCCGGTAATCAAACATTTCCCTGGGCACGGAGACACATTTACTGACTCTCATTTAGATCTTCCCGTTGTGGATAAAGGTATTGCCAGTTTAAATCAATTGGAATTAATCCCCTTCCGAAATGCATTTAAAAACCAAGCAGACATGGTAATGGTCGCACATATATTGATGAAAAAGTTAGATTCCAAATATCCCGCTTCCATGTCCAAAACGGTTATTACGGGACTTTTACGGAAACAACTTGGATTTAACGGAGTTGTTATAACGGACGACATGACCATGGGAGCGATTACTAAACACTATAACTTAAAGGATGCGGCCGTAAGGGCAGTAAACGCTGGATGTGACATGATACTCGTTGGACACGGAAAAGATAATGTAAGCACTGTGTACAACAGTTTATACGAAGCTGCCAAAAATCATACGATTAAGGAAGATACTATCGATAAAAGTGTATACAGAATTTTATCTTTAAAGAGAAAATATGAACTTACGAATCATCATGTTCCACCAGTGAATATAACGAAACTAAATTCGCAAATAGAAAGGGCTAATTCATATAGTAGTTCTACAAATAGCTCAGCAAAGGCCAGCCTTCTTAAAGATATTGCCACAAAAGCAAAAAAAGGAGAAATCATAAATGCTGAATTCCATGTTGGAATCACGATGGACACTGTTAGAAAAGAGTGGGGAAAAGAAGAAACAAGCGATTACGTAGCCGCAGCTAAAGGGACCTTCAGTACTTACAGAAAAAAGCATGTAGTGGTTGCATACAATAAAGAGCACCTACTATTCGAAATACGGTCCTTTGATCCCATATTGAGAAATGTAACGGTTGAAGATATTAAAAGTAACTTTGGTTTACCAAATTCAGACATTACAACAGAAAATAACGAAGAGATTATTAGTTATTCATATCGTCCTTATACGGTAAAATTTGTTTTTCCTAATCACAATCAGCAAGCAATATTAGATCATTACTCTGTAAGCAGTCCACCAAAATAATAAAAAACATCGATGGACCTACAGCTATAAAATAGAGACGATTCCAGTTCGGAATCGATCTCTATTTTATGTGATAGGTTGTATTCATTATTTTTTCATCATCTCCTGTTTGAAATAATAAAATGCTTCCTCTGCACTCTTAGTACTCTGACTTTTATCTATTCGATTTCTAATTGCCACTGATTGATTTGCCACTTCATTGTCACCGACCACAAGCATGTAAGGGATTTTTTGTTTTTCAGCCTCCCTAATCTTAAAGCCTATTTTTTCATTTCTTTCATCAACCTCTACTCTTACGCCAGCTAACTCTAGCATCGCTTTCATAGAATAAGCGTAGTCTTTATGTGCTTCCGCAATCGGTAGCACTTTTACTTGAACCGGTGCTAGCCAAAGGGGGAATTCACCTGCAAAATGTTCAATCAATATAGCCATGAAACGTTCAATGGAACCGTAAACTGCCCTGTGAATCAGTACAGGACGATGAAGCTTCCCATCTTCTCCGACATAGGAACAATTAAATTTTTCCGGCATTTGAAAATCTAACTGCACTGTGCCACATTGCCAACTTCGTCCAAGAGAATCTAATATGTGAAAGTCAATTTTCGGCCCATAAAAAGCTCCGTCTCCAGGGTTAATTTGATAGTTTAGTGATTTTTCCTTTAAGACAAATTCTAATGCTGATTCTGCTTCATCCCACATTTCTTTTGCTCCCATATATTCATCTGGACGAGTGGATAGCTCGATTTTATACTCAAATCCAAAATGAGAGTAGATTTCATCAATTAACTCTAAAACTTTTCCAATTTCTGCTTCTATCTGATTGTTTCTAACGAAAATGTGAGCATCATCCTGAGTAAATGATCGAACTCTCAATAAACCATTTAAAGACCCAGATAGCTCATGACGGTGAACCAATCCCAATTCTGCATAACGAATAGGAAGTTCTCGGTAGCTTCTTTTTTTGTGGTTAAAAATTAGAATGGCACCTGGGCAGTTCATCGGTTTAATGGCATAACGCTGCTCATCTACATCCGAAAAATACATATTTTCATGATAGTGATCCCAATGTCCCGATTGCTCCCAGAGCTCCTGCTTCATCATGATTGGTGTTTTGATTTCTTGATAGCCCGCTTGATGATGTTTTTGTCTCCAGTAATTTTCTAATTGATTCCGAATAACCATCCCATTTGGCAATAAAAATGGCATTCCTGGTGCCTCTTCCATAGAAGCAAAAAGTTCTAATTCTTGGCCTAATTTACGATGATTTCTTTTTTCCACTTCCATTTGCATAGACATATTATTATTCCTCCTAAAATTTTGTATAAAAAAAACACACTTCATCCGCAAAAGGGACGAGTGTGTCGTGGTTCCACCCTAATTCCATAAAACACATTGATTGTATTTTATGCTTAAGTAAAATAACGGTTTCCCGATGATAGATAATTTGCTTATGCATTTCCCTATCATTGCTCCAAGGTGGTAAATCATCCTTTTTTTCTTAGGGGCTTTCAGCCGATGACCCCGTTCTCTAGTAAAGAAACATTAAGAATGACTCATGTCCTCTTCCTCGCATACATTATGAAATTAAAAAACGCACCCATCCCCTACAAGGGACGAGTGCGGTCGTGATTCCACCCTAATTCCATATGCACATAATCGCGTACATATGCTCAAATAAATAACGGTTTTCCCGATGGTGGTTATTCTGCTCCGCGCATTTCTCCACCATTGCTCCAAGGTGGTAAATCATCCCTATACCTACAAGGCTTTCAGCCATTGACCCTGTTCTCTAGTAAAGATATTTAAGAATGATTCATGTCCTTTTCAACGCTTAGAATATTATTTTGTTAATTGAAATGTATCTTAGCACAGGGATTCCAAAATTGCAATAGACAAAGAACAGAATATTTATTTTTATGAACATTATCGGAAACTTCACATTATGTTCCGCTGCGTAACAATTTGTTCCCTTTCAAATACATATTTATTCTGTCACCATTCGCAGGAAATATGCACCGATGGATAGTCTATATATAATAAAATTTCCATTTTTCCAGGTCTATTAACCTATCACATGGTGACATTTTCCCTATTAATGAGAATATTGCTATAAATTTAGACAAATTCGTGATAGACTACTTCCAATAATTCATGAAGGAGATGATTACATGACACCAGAATTTTACAAGTTAATTGCCATTATTCTATATATACTGATGATGCTTTTAGTCGGATGGTATGCCTTCCGGAGAACAAGCAATTTAACAGACTATATGTTAGGGGGAAGATCATTAGGTCCAGCCGTCACTGCGTTAAGCGCTGGTGCTGCCGATATGAGCGGCTGGCTCTTAATGGGATTGCCAGGAGGAATTTATAAGCATGGTCTTACAGATGCGTGGATTGCCATCGGGCTAACTATTGGGGCATATCTAAACTGGGTATTGATTGCACCACGATTGCGTTCTTACACTCAGGTCGCAAATGACTCTATTACGATTCCATCCTTTTTTGAGAACCGCTTCAAGGATAAAACCAAGCTATTAAGGATTGTTTCATCCCTTGTCATTTTAGTTTTTTTCACTTTCTATGTATCTTCTGGAATCGTTTCAGGTGCAGTCTTTTTTGAAAGTTCTTTTCACTTAAACTATCATATTGGGTTGCTTATTGTGGCGGGGGTTGTAGTCGCATATACATTATTCGGCGGCTTCCTTGCTGTTAGTTGGACTGATTTTATTCAAGGTCTTATCATGGTAATTGCGTTATTGCTTGTTCCAGCCATAGGCTTTGTTGCAACGGGAGGACCATCTGAAACATTTCATACAATAAGAGCCATTGATCCGACACTCTTAAACCTTTTTAAAGGAACAACCATATTAGGATTGATTTCTGCTATCGCTTGGGGGCTGGGCTATGTTGGACAGCCGCATATTATTGTACGCTTTATGGCGATTAAAACCATTAAGGAAACAAAAAGTGCAAGACGTATTGGGATGAGCTGGATGATTTTATCTCTGCTTGGCACTTCCTTAACAGCATTAATTGGTATTGCTTATTTTCACGATCTTACAAATATTAAATTAGGAGACGCCGAAGCAGTATTTATTCAACTTGGGCAAATTTTATTCCATCCGCTTGTTGCTGGTCTTGTACTTGCGGCAGTACTTGCAGCGATTATGAGTACTATTTCATCACAGTTAATCGTCACATCCAGTGCTCTTACAGAGGATTTATATAAAATTGTGTTCCGCAGAGATGCATCAGATAAAGAATTGGTGTTCTTCGGCAGAATGGCTGTATTATTTGTTGCAGTAGTTGCAGCGATCCTCGCCTTTGATAAGAATGCCACCATCTTGGAGTTGGTTGCCTACGCATGGGCAGGATTCGGCGCATCGTTCGGACCGGTTGTATTCCTCAGTCTATATTGGAAAAAAATGAACCATTGGGGTGCCCTTTTTGGGATGATTGTCGGTGCCATTACGGTTATTGTCTGGAAGAATACAGGACTTGGCGATACACTTTATGAAATCGTTCCGGGCTTTGCTGCGAACCTAATTGTCTGTATCTTAGTAAGCTTAGCTACCTACAAACATAACCCCGAAATTGAAAAAGAGTTTCAGGAAAGTGTTGCGTTTTTGAAGAAAGGATAAAGTGGGCGGAATTATTATGAGTTATGCCTGAATTATGATCTATAGTGAAGGAATTATCATAACCTGTTGAAGTTATGATGAATTTCAGGTTCATTATTCTCCATTTAATGAAAGTCAGCAATTACTTATCCTTTAATACTAGAAAAATTCACAAAGCAAAACCGTTTACCACTATTGGTAAACGGTTTTGCTTATTCCACTTTATCTTGCGGACGAATTTTATCTATCGGTACAAATACCTCTAAGTGACGGTACAAGTTTTCAAACTCTGTCGGTACTAGTCCGCCAAATTCTCCATCAATATTTAATTGTATTTTTTCACTGGAGCTCACTTTAATCCTATTTGCTGAAGCATAAATGACATTCGGATCATTCACATGCTCTCCACGAATCGCTAGGGTTACTACCCGAATAAATTCAGCAAGATTTGTCTTCTTTAAAATCATGAGCGTAAATAAGCCATCATTAATCGAAGAGTCGGGAGCTAGTTTTTCAAAGCCGCCAATGGAATTGGTTAATCCGACCAAAAATAGCATGGCCTCACCTTCAAAAAGCTTTCCATCATACTCAATTGTCATGTCTGTAGCACGAATCGATGGCAGCATTTCAATTCCTTTTAGATAGTAAGCCAACTGACCAATCATGGTTTTCATCTTGCTTGGAACCTCATAAGTTAGCTCCGTGATTCTTCCACCGCCGGCAATATTAACAAAATATCCATCATTATATTTACCGATATCAACGGGAATCGTATCCCCTTGGACAATAATATCTGTTGCTACTTCAATGTCTCGAGGTATGTGTAATGCCCTTGCAAAGTCATTAGTGGTTCCAACTGGAATCACTCCAAGCTTTGGACGGTATTCTTGCTCGGCAAGTCCGTTTACTACCTCATTGATAGTACCATCTCCGCCAGCCGCCACCACTAAATCGTATTGACGAGCTACCGCAACTTTCGCGGCTTCAGTAGCATCTCCCGCTCCTGTTGTCGCATGACAGGACGTTTCATATCCAGCCATTTCAAGCTTTTGCAATACCGTTGCAAGATGCTTTTTAAAAAGTTCACGGCCAGATGTCGGATTATAAATAATTCTTGCTCTTTTCATGTACATCATCCTAATCTATTATCCTTTTACGATGAATTTTTGCATGTATATAAAAATTCCTTTTTTTACAAAGAAAAACTGGCCATAAGCCAGATGGTAAAATAGTCTCTCGAATATCATAACTCTTTTCAATGTAAAAATCTAGTGAACAGGTGTCCATCTTCTATGGCAAGTGTGTGACTGAAACGACCTCTGCTTGTGTTATAACAATATGATGTGTTCCTTCTCCAAAAGTCAGTTTTCCATTACTCTCCACTATATCATTATTATTGCCCTTTTCCTTTTTTTCTATCCATCCATCACCTGATAGTTGCCCCGTTTGATGTGCTTCTAGCATTAAATTTGGCTTTCCTAAAACTTGAATATCAGTGTCTGATACACCATTAATAAACCAATTATTTGATAGGTCTCTTACCTTTAATGTTATTGAATTATACTTACCCTTCACTTCCAACCTCAGGTTTTCAGGTATTAGTATGGTCATGGAAGACTCTGTTTCATCTGAAAAAAACCCATGTTGATTCGGCCCGTCTTTCAATTTCAAATAGACAGTATCTCCTTTTTCTTCTACCATTATGTAATCTTTTACTTCCTTTATCGTTGGATTATTTTCGACAATTTCCGCTTTATATGTTCCAAACGTCGAAATGGCTGTTTCCTTTGTGGACTCAATTATTACAGGCTGATTGGTTGTTTCCAATACAACCCTTTTAATGTTATTATCCACTGTTTGATTGTATTTAGGTAAATCTAATATTTTTGTTTCAGCTGCCATGGCATATGTAACTTTATTTAAAATTCCAGTAGAACTAAATATGGTCAAGGCGATGCCGCACATACCAATGATGCCGATGAAAAAGATGCTAAGGACATCATATTTTACAATCGGCTTATCCTGTTTCGAAAAATAAAGCGATAATAATATTTCAATTCCTAAAATCATCAATAAAATCGGCCACCAAGCCATTAACGCAGTTGCCGTATTCCAATGAAACACTTGTGTCAATAACAGGAACACCCCTAGAAAAACTAGAGCTGCTCCCATAGATATACTTCCTACTCTCCAAGATTTCATATATTTTCTTCCTCTCCCTTCCTTTTCGTACCAACCATCAGTTTAATACCTCCGCCAATAAGGAGAAGACACACAAAACCTGTTTGAAAGTAATTGCTAAACCAATAATCAATATCGATGTGAATGGCGTTGTAAATCATTGGGGAAATCACTGGTAAAACAATATAAGAAATTAAATAATATAAGCCAAGTATGATTAGTCCTATTCCAACCCATCTTTGATGGTTGATTAAATAAGAAATCACTGGTTTATCCTCCATCTCTTCCTTCCCATACTTAGATGCTTTTTGCAATCCATCGAAAAAGCTATAAAACCAAATAATTGGAACTAGGAATAGGAATATTCCCAATCTCAAAATATCCAGTATATAGATAGAGAAGAGGAATGCCGCCATTAATTGAATACCGCGTTTTTGCAATCCTAAATATAAATGTCCTGCTCCAGGAAAAATGGATAGGAAAGTTGCAATGGACCTGCTCTTTTTCCCATCCTCCTTTCTCATTTCAAACTCCTCGAAAATAGAACGATCCACGAGTTGCTCTCCACTCTGTTTTTTTGTTAATTGGCGGGTCGCATCAAAAAAGCCGTACACCCAAATAATCGGCAAGAATGCTAAGAAAACCAAAAACTCTGCACGATGAGTAAGAGCGGTAATAAACACAACCATTACTCCCATTCCCAGAAAAGATGTAAGAATGGTAAGGCCACGGTTCATTAAACCAAGTTGAAAATGACCCAAGCCCGGGATAAAGGATAATAGAATAGTGTAAAAACGCTCGGAATCATAAGATTTTGAATCTGCAACCACTGTTCCACCATTGCTGTGAGTTTGTCTTGATGCGCGTACTGCAGTATGAATCACACTAATAACGTAAATGACAAAACCGATGAAAGTTATAGCGAGTGCTGGCTTCATATCGTATGATGTTGCAACCAAAAGGATAGCAATGATGGCAAGGCCACAAACAGAAATGGTATAAATAAAACCACTCATTATCCCTAAATAAAGTAAGCCGCCACCCGGAAAAAATCCAAGTAAAAACGCTGTGATAGGATTCTTGCTGTTATTCATTATTTATTTCCCTCCTCAGATTCTCTTTCCACTTTATCAATCAGTGATACGGATTTATTCATTAACCCCATTACAACAGACGGTTCCTTCTTTTTCTTTGCCTCAAAATCATTCAAAGCGTTTGTGAGATGCGAAAAAACACCTGAAGTCATTAATAGAATGGTCATCGCTGCAGCAACTAAATAATGAAAGCTTGCTTTTTGATAGAGGCTTTGTTTTTTGGATTGGCCTACTGTTTTCCTCTTCTGTCCCTCGATTTGCTGCATCACCATTTCCGTAAATGAATCTTCATTACTCATTGCAGGCAGCAATTGTTCCTGCGCCTCAACAGCCTCCAAATAAACGGACAAGCATTGGTCACAGCTATATAAGTGATCATCATACTGCTGTTCGGTAGCCGAATCTAATTCACCTCTCACATACTGAAGCCATCTTTCATAGGAAATATGATTCACCTAAAATCGTCCTCCTTCCAATGCTTTTTCATCCACTGTCTTGCGCGGTATAATTTAGTTTCTATTGTTTTGACTTGGACCTGCTGCTCTTTTGCCAATTGCTGATAAGTCTTTTCTTCTATATAAAACCCTTTAATCACATCGCGATAATTATCAGGAATCTCACCTATTCTTTTTTGAAAGAACTCCTTTTGTTCCTTTTTTAAAACTATCACTTCAGCTGTTTCTGCTTTTTCAAACTGGTGATATTCTGGCTGAAACTCGGTAATATGCTCTTCTTTCCTTCTAACTTTCTTTCTCTTCATATCAATGGCATGATTGACTGCAATCCTTGTTATCCATGTTTTGAAACCTTGATCCTCATATTGGGGGAGAGAGGCATAGATTTTCAAAAACACTTCTTGGGCTGCATCTTCAGCGTCCTGCTGATTACGAAGTATAGCGAAAGCAGAGTGAAAAACCTGCATTCGATATTTTTCCACCAGCAATCGAAATGCATGGTCATTTCCGTTTTTCGCCTTTTCAATTAATGCTGCATCCAAGCGTGCTCTTCCCCCCTTCTGATCTACTCACTTATAATAAACGAATATAGAATGGATATCCCTACACCAATTATGAAAAAAATTGTTTGTTAACCGCAAAATATTATAGGTTGACATTTCATCTAAAAGATTAATAGAATGGTTATGTTCAAATCCATTTTACAATACAATAGGAGAACAATGATGAAAATCAAAGATATGATTTTTGCAGCGCTATTTACTGCAATAATGACTGTATTAGGTTTTATTCCCCCTATTTTTTTATCGTTCACACCGGTCCCTATTACTCTTCAAACATTAGGAGTTATGTTATCTGGAAGTCTATTAGGAGCAAGACTTGGAGGATTAAGTCAGCTTGTTTTTTTACTCCTTGTAGCGGTAGGGGCACCCGTTCTTTCTGGTGGCAGAGGAGGAATAGGCGTTTTAGCAGGGCCAAGCGGCGGCTTTATTATTAGCTATACCATCGCTGCATTGGCTATTGGCTGGGGATTAACAAAGATCAAAAAAGCAAACTTTATTAAAATTCTTGCAGTAAATATTATTGGAGGAATCCTACTTGTATACTGCTTCGGTGTTCCTGTTCAAGCACTTGTAATGAAAGTCAAGCTTATGCAAGCAGCAAAAACTAGTCTTATCTATATCCCAGGAGATATAATAAAAGCAACTATTGCCTCTATATTGACGATTAGTATAAGAAAACGTGTTTCAAAAAAATGGTTACCTTATGGAGAAAAACAATGAATATTACCGATACATATCACTTACATACAGCACAATCACCCAAACGAATTGCTATTAAGACAAAAGATGAAATAATCACTTACGAGCAGTGGAGTAAGATTGTTTCACTTACGAGCAGCTGGCTGCAAAAGCAGCCAGCTAAAAAGAAACGAATAGGCATATTGTTGCCTAACAGTCTTTCCTTTCTGCAAATTTTTGCTGGAGCCGCCCATGCAGGATGGACCGCGGTTCCCTTCGATATAAAATGGAGTCTTTCTGAATTACAAGATAGATTGGATATTTGCAAGCCGGATTTGATTATCATTTCCGATCATCGCTTTAAAAGTCTAAGGTCTACAAACCTTGTTCTGCATATGGACGAATTCCTACAGGAACTTCATGGAGAAAAGCCTAGTCTTATTCCACCTATCAGCAATGAGGAAGAACCGTTTTATATGGGTTTTACCTCGGGATCAACAGGAAAACCAAAGGCATTTATTCGTTCTCATCGATCATGGGTTAAGAGCTTTGATTGTAATATGGTGGATTTTCATATGAAGGCGGACGACCATGTTCTTATCCCTGGAGCACTTATTCACTCCCATTTTTTATATGGAGCAATCAGTACCCTCTATTTAGGAGGAACCGTTTATCTTTTGGAAAACTTCAACCCAACCATGACACTTAATATCCTAAAGAGTGATCCAATTTCCGTCATATATTCTGTTCCTACTATGGTGGAAGCGATTTTAAAAGTGGAGGAAATGATTACGAGGCCATTTAAAATCTTTTCCTCCGGCGCAAAGTGGGAAAAGGAATCGAAAGCAAAGCTACAGAAACTCTTCCCTTCAACGATGCTTTATGAATTTTATGGTGCGTCTGAATTAAGCTTTGTATCAGTATTAACACAAAAGGATTTTATCCAGAAACCAACCTCGGTTGGAAAACCGTGTCATAATGTAGAAATTAAGGTTGTAAAAGACGAAAAAATAGCGGCTCCAAATGAAATTGGGAAAATATTCGTCAAAAGCGATATGATCTTTATTGGTTATTTAACAAACCGAGATGAAACGCCTCCACGGAGAAGGGAGGAATGGATGTCCGTTGGTGATATGGGATACCTTGATGAAGATGGGTTTTTGTACATAATGGGAAGAGAAAATTCAATGATACTTTATGGCGGGATTAATATTTTTCCCGAAGAAGTAGAGTCCGTAATTTCCTCTCATCCGCTGGTAGAGGAAGTAGCAGTAATTGGAATGCCAGATTCCTATTGGTGGGAAATCGTAACAGCTGTAATGAAAGGTACGGGTGAAAAACGAGAACTACGAAAATATTGCAAAGGGAAATTAGCCAATTATAAAATCCCCCGTATGTGGTTTTTTGTGGATGAGTTACCACATACCTCTGGTGGAAAAATCGCAAGGGCAGAAGTAAGAAAAATGCTGATAGATGGAGCGGTAAGGAAATGAGCGAAGCTGTTATCGTGAAAGCGAAACGGACTGCGATTGGGAGAGAGAATGGATATTTTAAAAACGTCGAAGTTCAAAACTTACTAGCCCCTCTACTAAAGCATTTAAATGAGGAACTCGATCATCATGTGGATGATGTCATTATAGGGAATATTGTGGGTCCTGGCGGGAACATTGCAAGACTATCCAGTTTACAAGCAGGTCTTCCCTTCCAAGTACCCGGACTAACCATCGACAGGCAATGCAGTGCAGGATTAGAAGCCATTAGGATAGCATGCTGCCTTGTGAAAGCAGGGGCAGGAGATTGTTATATCGCTGGCGGGGTCGAAAGCGTAAGCACATCTCCCTTTGAAAAAAGAGCGCAATTTTCTCCTCACGAAATCGGCGATCCTGATATGGGCATGGCAGCGGAATATGTGGCAAACAAATTTCAAATAACGCGAGAAGAACAGGATGCCTATGCAAGCTTAAGCTATCAAAGAACTTGGGATGCATTTGAAAAAGGTATATATGAACCTGAAATCCTTCCAATTGAAGAACATACTATAGATGAAGAATTACTTCGCAAGAGGGATATAAATCGTATTTTGCTTAAGGCTAATCCTACATTTGTCAAAAACGGTACTGTAACAGCAGCAAATAGCTGCAGCATTAATGATGGTGCCTGTGCAGTGGTGGTCATGAATGAAGACAAGGCCAGAAGTCTATCTTTACAACCTATTCTACGTTTTGTGGACAGTCAAGTATCAGGAGTTCATCCATTGTATCCAGGCATTGCCCCTGTTTCAGCCATTAGGAATCTATTAGAAAAAAGAAAGTTAGATATTAATGATATTGATTTGTTCGAGATTAACGAGGCATTCGCTTCAAAAGTTGTTGCCTGTGCAAAAGAACTCGATATACCCTACGAAAAATTAAACACAAGAGGTGGGAGCATCGCACTTGGGCACCCTTACAGTGCATCAGGGAGCATCTTAATCACCCGTTTATTTTATGAAGTGAAACGCAGACAAGATTGTAAGTATGTATTAGCTGCCATTGGCAGTGGCGGAGGCGTCGGCTTGGCTATGCTGTTTGAGGTCATTGCTTAGCAAGCACCTGTTTGAGTCCACTATGTGCAATTAAATAATCAAGAAAAAAGCGAATGTCGTTTGATTTCTGGACGTCCGTTTGATAAATATGGACATGATGTGGTTCGATTGTCTCCTCCAGGGTCATAGCCTAATTCCAGCATTGCCTGATTATATAAATTTACCTTTTCTATAGTGTCGAACTTCTACTAAAATATAATCACCAGCTTTTGTTGCAGATAGTCTGTGTACTGCCAAAATGATAAATTTGCACAAATACATTCCTTCTTAATATTTCTAATTTTATTGGCCTCATGCTTGAGCATTAGCGGCCATTGATAATGATATGGAACTCTTTCTACTTTTCGTGGTTATCCCTTGATTTTTCAAATATTCTTATTAATGGTTCGCTTTTATCTTTTAAACTATCAACTAATTTATTGGTAACTGCTTCGATCTTTAATAGCTGTTCCTGAGTAATTATTTCTGCGACAAGAGCATCCTGGAGTTCATCCTCATCTAAAATAAATATGTCACCGCTAGGCAAATAGACAACATCGAGATATGCATCCAAAAACCATGGAGATTGCCGGTTCGCATCAAACCCTATCTCCAGACATAAATCATAATAACATTGAACAATTTCTTCCCTACTATTAACAACAATTGTTACGGTGTAAAAAAGATTGTCCTGAAAAACTTGAAACCACTTATATCCATTATCCGCAATGCAATGTTTCTTTTCATATGTAACAAACAAAGGTTCACGTACTTTTTCGATAAATAAACATGTAACAATACTTGAGTCCACTCTATTTATACTAAATTCTCTCTCCGTTACTCTTTGCCATTGAAGACGATCCGCATATTTTTTCTCCATCATGCGCCTCCAAACAAATGAACCCCGCGCTCTTCCAAGAACCCTATCGATTCTTTTAAAGAGGTTTCATCAATTTGATAGACTTCCTGAACAAGCTTCAGCCACTTGCTCTTATCTTTTAATTGTATTTCCCTTATATTTCGATAGGTCATCACTTTAATGGTACGATCACGTAGAAAATAACATTCATGCCCATTAAAACGAACTGCTGTGATACGTCTCATCGTTGTATTGTGATCATGGTCAAAATAAGAGGAATCTATATCTTCCGTAATATCCTCTTCTTTCAGAGGGATCCATTCAATTTCTTTACGGACGAATGACTTGCCATTAGAACGACGATCGATTTCAAAGCGATCCACTGTTCTCTTTTCAAAAATAATCTCTTCACCAAATCCATGAAGAACATGCCTTCTTTTGGCTTCCAACTCTACTGGCTTCATAATCGGTGATCCGTAGCCCACATCTACATAGTATTTTCGTTCATCCAAAGTCACCATAATGGCTACATGCCCAGGTAGTACTCTTACTAATGAGCATTCAAAGCCTAAAGAAGATAAAAGTCGAGAAAAATTGATATTTAATGTATAGCACGTTCCTCCCCATCCTCTTTCCACAAGGTTATTTACAAATGTCTCTAATGATGGAACAAAGTTCATTTTCTCATGAAAATAATGAAATTTACTGAATGTTTCATAAGGAATCAGGGATAGATGGTGCTGAATTAATCGTTGTAAATAGTTTAATGTCGGTATTTCTTTGTCTATTTTCAAATATTTTAAGTATGACTGAACTGTTTCCAATCTTTATACATCCTTCCCTCATTAAAGGACCATTTTTACTCTGTATTATAAGAAATTATAACATTTTGGTAATATTTTGTTATAAAAAATGCAGTTATTAAACTAGATTTAATTTTTTTGTAGCAAAAATGAAAAGTAGAACTTTCAATGTGATTCTTCTTCCGTTTCCCCCCTCTCAACGGGCGCGTACCGCTGTTCAATTTGGTGCAGGATAGAGTCCATATTAGCTAATGTATCAGCTTCAAGCTATAAGTCTGGTATGACAGCTGCATTCAAGACTAGTGATAACATGAGAACATCAGCTTTTATAATATATGTAATTACAGATTGAAATTGGCGAAATTATACTGACTCTTTTACAGTTAATCCTTCAGTGTTACAATAAACTGAATAGATGCTCTTTTTAGAAAAAAAAGGGGAGGAAAATGTTATCAATGATGGGTGTTTCAGGATTTTTACTTTTAGCAATAATTGTTATCGGAATTTTTTTAATATATCGGATTTATAAAAATTAGGTAACATACCTAGCGTACTATATTTTACTGTTCTATCAAGTAAATCATCTTCTGTGCTGAGCTAAACATAATTTCGAGATTTAATCTCCACAAAATGAAAAAGGGTTCACGTCATAGACGTAAACCGTGTTTGGATTACAAAACTGCGTTCAATGTTGATTTTAAACTGCTATAAATAGTCTCCCAAACCGAAGTATCATGAGTAAATGCTGCTTGCATTCTAGCGAATACTTCCTTTTGCTTTTCATCGAAGCTTGGGTCATCCTTTGGTGGCAGGCCAGAGCGCATTTCCGTTACCATATCTTGAATCTTCGGTGCGCGCGGACCCCATTTTGCGATTTCTACACCATTTTTATCGATGAAAATAAAAATGGGAATCGAACGGGCTGTACCATTTGTTAAGTACTGATCCATCAACTCTAAATTTTGATCTCTTAATACCATATGAACATCAATATTTGTTGCTTCTGCAAGTCTCAAAAGAATTGGTACATTCACCATTGCATCTCCACACCAATCCTCTGTAATCACAATGGTTCTTAATCCCTTATCACTAATTGCTTTGAAAAACGGCTCATCTTCCTTTGGCAAACGGAAGCCTTCATAAATGGACATTAAATTTTCCTTATGTACCTGCATGGAATCGATATACTCCTTGGAGGTCATTCCTTTTTCAAACCATTCATTTAAGCTGGTCATGTCGATCACTCCTTTTTTTTTTATTATAATGGACATTAGCAGAAATTTCACTTTTCATTTATAGACAATTAATTTGCTTTATTATATTGAATCATGTTTTGGCTTTTTACTTTTAAATAATGCTCCTTACAATAGTAACCAAGAAGCTTGTCACTTTTCCAATCATATACAGGCAGCACAAAATCAACTTCCTCACCTGTTTTTCTCAAACAATATGCGCATGTTTGGGTAAAGTTAAACTTATCTTTACACATTGTTTGTACTCACACCCTTAAATTTATTTACATCTTCTTTTTACCACCTAAAAATTAAAATTAACTTAGAAGTGCATGACTAATTTTCGACATTTTCATTAGTTTCGGATGTGACTACTTGCTTTTTTTAAAAAAAGAGGCAGATTCTCTTGAATCCACCTCTTTTCACCTTATCTTTTATCCAATTCCTGTACCAATAATTTATTTACCATTGGTGGGTTGGCTTGACCCTTAGTAGCCTTCATTACCTGGCCAACAAGGTATCCAACTGCTTTGGCTTTCCCATTTTTATAATCATCTATAGATTGCTGGTTTGCATCTAAGATTTCTGTAATGATTTTTAAAAGGGCGCCTTCGTCGGAAATTTGTACAAGTCCCTTTTCCTTCACGATTTGTTCTGGATCCCCGCCATTTTCCACCAGTTCCTTGAATACAGTCTTCGCAATTTTCGAAGAGATTGTACCATTTTCAATAAGCTTAATCATGCCGGCAAGGCTTTCCGGTGTCAGTGGTATTTCATGAAGTTCCTTCTGCTCTGCATTTAAATAAGCTGACAGCTCACCCATAATCCAGTTTGAAGCTTGTTTCGCTTCACTACCTGCTGCTACAGTAGCCTCGAAGAAATCGGCCATTTCCTTTGTTACCGTTAAGACGGCTGCATCATAGGCTGGCAGTCCAAGTTCTTCTACGTAACGTTTTTTACGTTCATCCGGAAGCTCTGGGATTTCAGCACGAACTCGATTCTTCCATTCCTCATCAATATAAATAGGAACTAGGTCAGGTTCCGGAAAATAACGATAGTCATCCGATCCCTCTTTAACACGCATCAATAGAGTTTGACCAGTTGCTTCGTCAAAACGGCGTGTTTCTTGTTCAATAACACCGCCAGAACGAAGGACTTCCTCTTGACGCTGTTGCTCGAACTCGAGTCCTTTTCGAACAAAGTTAAAGGAATTCAGGTTTTTTAACTCGGTTTTTGTACCGAACTCCTCTTGTCCCTCTGGTCTTAAGGATATGTTCGCATCACAACGCAAGGAACCTTCTTCCATTTTACAATCGGATACACCCGTGTATTGAATGATGGACTTTAATTTTTCTAAATATGCATAAGCTTCATTTGGCGTACGAATATCTGGCTCAGACACGATTTCAATTAAAGGCGTCCCTTGTCGGTTATAGTCGACTAGGGAATATCCATCACCCGTATGCATAAGCTTACCTGCATCCTCTTCCAAATGAATTCGGGTGATACCGATTTTCTTTTTATATCCGTCTACTTCAATCTCAATCCACCCATGCTCCCCAATTGGATGGTCAAATTGAGAAATTTGGTATGCTTTCGGATTATCAGGATAAAAGTAATTTTTGCGGTCAAATTTGGTTTCTGTTGCAATTTGGCAGTTTAATGCCATCGCCGCTTTCATGCCAAATTCAACCGCTCGTTTATTTAATACCGGCAGAACACCTGGATACCCTAGATCCACAACCGTTGTATTTGTATTTGGCTCTGCACCAAAGTGGGCAGGTGCAGAAGAGAAAATTTTTGAATCTGTTTTCAATTCCACATGGACTTCAAGCCCAATTACCGTTTCATAGTTCATTTTTTTCACCCCTTACAGCTGTGGTTTTTGTGTATGATAATTCGTTGCCTGCTCAAATGCATGGGCAACCCGATAGACAGTGCCTTCATCGAAATGTTTGCCTATAATTTGCAGGCCAATTGGCAAGCCGTTTGCAAACCCACATGGAATAGAGATTCCTGGAACACCAGCGAGATTGACAGGAATGGTTAATAGATCCTCTGCATACATCGTTAAAGGATCATCGATTTTTTCCCCGATTTTAAATGCTGGAGTTGGCGTTGTTGGCCCAATAATCACATCATATTTTGCAAAGACATCCTCAAAATCTTTTTTAATCAATGTACGAACCTGTTGTGCTTTTTTATAATAAGCATCGTAATAGCCAGAACTTAAGGCGAAAGTTCCTAGCATAATTCGGCGTTTTACTTCCTCCCCAAAGCCTTCCGAACGTGTCTTTTTATAAAGTTCCATTAAGTTCTTGGCATTTGGAGTTCGGTAACCGTAACGCACCCCGTCAAAACGAGATAAGTTAGAGGATGCCTCAGATGAAGAGAGTAGATAATATGCTGCAATACCGTATTTAGAATGAGGAAGCGATACTTCTTCCCAAGTTGCCCCTAATCCTTCCAAAACCTTTAAAGAAGCTAGCACTGATTCCCGTACCTCTGGGCTTACTCCTTCGTTTAAATATTCCTTTGGTACCGCAATTTTTAGTCCCTTCACGTCACCGGTAAGAGCGTGAAGATAATTTGGCACCTCTACATTTACTGATGTAGAATCATGCGGATCAACACCCGCAATGGTTTGCAAAAGATATGCATTGTCTTCTACCGTTCTTGTAATTGGCCCTATTTGATCAAATGATGATGCAAACGCCACAAGACCAAAGCGTGAAACAAGTCCATACGTAGGTTTTAATCCTACTACCCCACAAAAAGCTGCGGGCTGGCGAATGGATCCACCTGTATCAGAACCTAAAGAAAATGGAACCTCACCTGCAGCAACTGCTGCTGCGGAACCACCTGACGAACCACCTGGAACAGCATCTAAATTCCATGGATTATATGTTTTATGAAAACCAGAATTCTCTGTTGAAGAACCCATTGCAAATTCATCCATATTTAATTTTCCAATGGTAATGGTTCCACTGTTATGTAATTTTTTCATGACGGTAGCGTCGTATATAGGATCGAAGTTCTCAAGAATTTTACTCGCACAAGTTGTGCGCAATCCCTTGGTGACAATATTATCTTTGATACCAATAGGCAATCCGAATAGGGGATTATTTGCTTCTTCTGTCCCCATCTTGTCATCGAATTGTTTTGCTTTAGCCCTAGCATTTTCCTCATCTAATGTTAAAAAGGCCTGAACTTTTTCTTCAACTTCCCCAATTCTTTTGAATGATTCATCTACCAATTCAGAGATTTTGACTTCTTTTTTATGTACAAATTCGTGCAGCTCAGAAATCTTATGTTCAAACAGAGACAACCTATTCCCCTCCTTATTCAATTATGGATGGCACGCGTATTTGCCCATCCTTGTGATCCGGTACATTCTTTAATACTTCCTCACGTGGCAAACCTTGTTCTGCCACATCCTCACGCATCACATTTTGAATATTTAATACGTGTGAAGTTGGTTTGATATTAGATGTATCAGCTTCATTCAGTAATTCTGCCAGATTAATAATATCATCCAATTGTTTTGTGAATTTTTCTGCTTCTTGATCATTTATCTCCAGTCGCGCCAAATTGGCAACATGATAAACTTGTTCCTTTGAGATACCTGACATTGTGGCGTCACCTCGCGATAATAATTTAACTATGCTTCATTTTACAATAAGGTTAACCTATAATAAAAGTGTCTACGTCTAGCTACAGTGCCTATCGGCTAACAAATTTCTACGTCTTCTCATACGATAAGGCAACATTGACCCGTTCCAGCCTTGTTTCCTTTATCTCAGACGAAAGCTAAGCAGGTGGAATGAAACCTCACATTTCACTCAACTGTACGCCGCTGATTAAGTAGCTTCCGCTTTTGTACTGATGATAGCAGAATCGTGCATAAATAGGCAAGGACAAGTCTTTTTCGACTTGCCCCGCATCCTTCATTATTTTTCTTAGTTAGAACCTTTCCTTTACTGCTTTAATCGGAAGAATTGTTCCTATAAAGGCAAGTATGGCACATCCAATGAGGATGCCGGTTAGTCCTTTTATCGCAATGATGGAAATAACCCCAAAAACAATTAAGTCACAAACTGAATCTAGGATTGAAAGCAGGGATATCGTTGTAGCTCTTACCTCGGATGGGATAATGTCGTTGCTTAGTTGTGAATAAATTGGATATCTGACTGCACGAACCAATTTCAAAATAAAGAATGGGTCTCCCACTTCAATCAAAATTGGTTTTCATGAAGAAGAAGCAGGAGTTCCAATACGCCTAGTAGAAATCAATCACTCCCGCTTCTTGATTTAGCAATCTTGTGTGAATTTTTAACATATATTTCTCCTCCTCAACAATTGTTATAAATATTATATCAAATTCGAATATGCCGTTAATTAAATCATTTCAATTAAATTTTCACATTAAATTTTCTTATTGTAATATCACACTTGTAAACGTTTTTCCTGAAATTTATACAAAAATTGGGGGTTGCAAAACTATTAGAAAATAATATAATTACGTTATTACATTGAATTCTGATTTTTTTAATATCAATGACGAGAAGAGTAGCACGTAATTCTTGCACTAAAGAGAGTCGGCAATTGGTGAAAGCTGATGTCAGGATACGGGTGAAAATCATCTCTGAGATGCAAAGCTGAAGAATACAAATGCGTAAGCGCCATCCTCATCCGCTAACCAAGAGGCGCTGTAGCTAGACGTGACAGTATTTTAAAACGGCTAACCTCCGCTTTAAATTCTATTGATCACTTATGCCATAGTAAGCTTTTGCCGGAAAAGTCCGCCGTTAACATGGACCACGTATGATGGTACGTTGATCGAGAGCCGTATAGGTTTTTTGCCTATTTCGGAAGTAGGGTGGTAACGCGAGTAAGCTCGTCCCTTCAATAGGGACGGGCTTTTTTATTTAATAGCCTCCAAATAGATAGATGCGGTTTCTTTTGTAAAAAAGCATCTATGATCAGCGCAGATTCTTACCAACTACAAAGAGAACAGGAGAGATTTCAATGAACAAGAAGGATAGTTTTTTCGTAGGACTTATGCTTTTTTCAATGTTTTTTGGAGCTGGTAATCTTATCTTCCCTCCATTTTTGGGAATGGGGGCAGGAACATCTTTCTGGCCAGCAATTATTGGCTTTATTCTAACCGGAGTAGGGCTGCCACTTATTGTTCTTATCGCGATTGCAAGAGTAAAGGATGGTGTGAATACGCTGGGCAGCCGTGTTCACCCATGGTTTGGAATTATTTTTACGATTGTGGTTTATTTATCAATCGGACCATTCTTCGGCATCCCCCGAAATGCGAATGTTGCTTTTGAGATGGGAGTGAAACCCTTCTTGGGGAATACGTCTTTCAATCAGTCAGTGCTCTTATTCGGATTTTCTTTGCTATTCTTTTTATTGGTATATTTATTAAGCTTAAATCCAACCAAGATAGTAGATTATATGGGTCGAATTATTACCCCCGTTCTTTTAGTATCCATCGTTGTTCTTTGTGTAACTGGATTTATAAAGCTAGATCAACCATTAAAATCGCCAACGGAGAATTATCAATCTGCCTCCTTATTTAGGGGATTTATTGATGGTTATTCCACTATGGATGCACTCGCAGCACTTGCGTTTGGAATTGTTATTTTAACCACTTTAAAACAAAAAGGGGTACAGGACAAAAAGAAATTAACTCAATATACTATTAAAGCAGGATTTGTCGCAGGAACAGCACTTGCATTAGTCTATGTAGTAATTGGCTTTCTTGGAGCTAAAATGGCCGGCTATGGAACGTTTGAAAACGGTACTGCTATACTATCAAAGGCTTCTACCATACTTTTAGGGAATGCCGGAAAAGTCCTTCTTGGAGGGATTTTCACCCTTGCATGCTTTACTACTTGTGTGGGATTAACAATCGCCTGTGGACAGTATTTCTCCAAAATTGCACCTAAGGTAAGCTACCGCGTTGTCGTAACACTTACTACTCTTGTAAGCTTCTTGATTGCAAATCTTGGATTAAATGAAATTATTTCGGTGTCTGTTCCATTCCTTGTCATGGCATATCCTTTAACTATTGTACTTGTCACACTTGCCTTTTTTCATCGTTTTTTCAAAGGTTCTCATAAAGTATACGCAGGTGCTATGCTTCTAACAGGGATAGTAAGTTTGTATGATGGATTACAAATGTTCGGACTAAAATGGAGCTTCATTGCACCATTTATGAAGAGTTTGCCTTTAGCAGCTGTAGGTTTAGGATGGGTTATCCCTGCTATTGCAGGAGGAGTTGTAGGATTTATTGCGGAGAAAGTTAGCAGATCGTCTTCTCCGATAGAAAAAGCGGAAACCAAAGAGGGTTAATAAATAGTAAGCACTAAAGATAAGGCCATCTTCCTGAAAAGATGGCTTTTCTCTTTATTCTATTAATTTGCGACCATCTTGATTTATCTAATTGTTTAAAGTGAACGCTTTCTTGGATTCAGTGAACTGTTTAAAAATAACCATTTATTTAGAACTTCCATTCATAAATGCCGTGTCCAGCTTTCGTAATCTCCTTATATTTAACCATTAGATTTTTTAATAAAACCGTTATGTTTTTAACCTCTAATGAATGTTCTCCTAACAGCTCTTTAATTTCCGAGTTTCTTAGTTTCCTTTTTAATTTTAAATGAGACAAAATAAGATAATCCTTATATATAGATAGGTCTTTGCTTGGAGGTTCTCTCAAAAGTTCCGATGCTGTAAACTTTTTCCTTCGTCTTTTAGAAGAACTCTCATCTTTTGTTATGGTCGCTGCTGTCTCCGGGATATTATAGACATCTTGTTTTTGCTCATTATGTTTTGACAATGTGCCTGCACCGCTTATGCTTCGTTTAATTTCTTCAATCCTCGAGAATATGTCATTATTCTTGTCCTGCTTTATTATCAATGGCGATACTGGATCATTTGAAGATATGACCTTATCATCTCCAACTTTATTTCCTATTCCTGTGTTCTGTGGTAATTGATTGTGCTGCGAATCTAATTCCCGTAATCGATTCAATAAACTTTCATATTCCGTACGAATAGCCTGTGACTCCTCTTGAAGTTGGAGCATGCGCAATTGAATTGCCTTTCTCTCATTCCAATCGTGCTCTAAAATCAAACCGATTCACACCTCTTTCCCACTTCTCTATTTTTATTTTCTATTCTACAAGCATCGGTTCCTTATTGCTAGAAAATATTAAAAGATTATGTATATTTACTATTATCTAAAAAAATTCACCGCGAAGGGTGAATTTTTATCACTTATATACTTGTAAACTGCTCTTCCTCCGTCGATCCTTTCAGGGCAGTAGTAGATGACGTCCCCTTCGTAATAACCATGGAAACTTCGTCAAAATATCCTGTACCCACTTCCCTTTGATGACGTGTGGCAGTATAGCCATATTGTTCATTAGAAAACTCCGCTTGTTGAAGTTCTGAATATGCTGACATACCTCTTTCCTTATAAGCTTTAGCGAGCTCAAACATGCTATTGTTTAACGCGTGGAAACCTGCTAAAGTCACAAATTGAAACTTATAACCCATTTTTCCAAGTTCCGATTGGAATGCTGCAATCGCCTCTTCACTTAATTTCTTCTTCCAATTAAAAGATGGGGAACAATTATAGGCTAGTAGTTTTCCAGGGAATTTTTCATGAATAGCTTCTGCAAATTGCTTCGCTTCTTCAAGATTAGGTTCAGATGTTTCACACCAAATAAGGTCAGCATATGGTGCATAAGCCAGTCCCCTTGCAATCGCTTGATCAATACCTGCTCTTGTACGATAAAAACCTTCCGATGTTCTTTCACCGGTAATAAATTTTGCATCATAAGGGTCCACATCACTTGTAATTAAATCAGCTGCATTTGCATCTGTGCGTGCTATTAATACTGTTGGGACACCCATTACATCTGCGGCAAGACGTGCAGAAATCAAGTTTCGGACCGCTGTTTGAGTTGGAAGTAATACCTTTCCGCCTAAATGGCCACATTTCTTTTCAGAAGAAAGCTGATCCTCAAAATGTACCGCCGCTGCCCCCGCTTCAATCATCGCTTTCATTAATTCAAAAACATTTAACTGCCCACCAAATCCTGCTTCTGCATCAGCGATAATCGGAACAAACCAATCCATCTTTGTGTTCCCTTCCACATGCTCAATTTGATCTGCACGCTGCAGTGCCTGATTTATCCGCTTCACTACATGCGGAACACTGTTAGCAGGATATAGACTTTGATCCGGATACATATGTCCTGCTACATTCGCATCTGCTGCCACCTGCCAACCACTAAGATAAATTGCTTTAAGGCCCGCTTTCACCTGCTGAATTGCTTGGTTCCCCGTTAAGGCACCAAGTGCAGGGACATAATCTTCTGTATGCAATAATTCCCACAACTTTTCTGAGCCGCGGCGTGCTAAAGTATACTCAATGTCAATCGATCCCCTCAATCTTATGACTTCCTCAGCACAATACGTTCTAGTAACACCCTTCCATCTTTCCGCCATTTCCCATTCATTTTGAAGCTTCTCCACTCTTTCCTCCATCTTTTTTCATCCTCCTTATTAAATGAAAGTATAGTCAATCACAGCATTCTGATGTTATGCCTTTGTATCTACTGTTCCACTTGATTATGCAGAGGTAACTTGCGTTAAAATCTCATATCCTGGTAACGTTAAAAACTCTATAAAATCATTATCCTGTATCAATCTATCAAATAACTGTACCGCCTCGTTAAATCGGCGATTGTTAAACTCTTTTTCTCCAATGTCCTCACGGATTTTCCTAAGCTCCTCTGTTTTAAATTCCTGATACATCTCCATTGTTATTTTCCGTCCATCTTCTAATACACCTTTGGGATGGCGTATCCATTGCCAAACTTGTGCTCGGGAAATTTCAGCTGTAGCAGCATCCTCCATTAAATGGTCAATTGGAGCTGCTCCCTTTCCATTCAGCCAGGATTCAATATATCGGATTCCGACATTTATATTTTGCCTTACTCCCTCTTCCGTAATGGCATCGACCGGAATTTCTAATAAATCTGTTTCTGTCACTTGTATATGCCGCTGTTTCGATGAATGGATTTGATTTGGCGTAGGCATCTCACGATCAAATACTTCTAATGCAACAGGGACCAGTCCCGGATGTGCCACCCATGTTCCGTCATGACCATCTCGAGCTTCCCTTTCTTTATCGGCTCTTACCTTTGCAAAGGCTTCCTCATTTTTCTGCTGATCATTTTTAACTGGAATTTGCGCTGCCATGCCGCCAATTGCAGGAGCCTTCCTGTGATGACAGGTTTGAATCGTTAGTAAAGAATAAGACCTCATAAACGGAACTGTCATCGTTACAACGGATCGATCCGGTAAAATGACATTTTCTTGATTGCGCAGTTTCTTAATATAACTGAAAATATAATCCCAGCGCCCACAATTTAATCCTGCTGAGTGTTCCCTCAATTCATATAATATTTCATTCATTTCAAATGCAGCCATAATCGTTTCAATCAAAACGGTTGCCTTAATTGTCCCTTTTGGAATTCCAATATATTTCTGCGAAAAAGTGAAGACATCATTCCAAAGCCTTGCTTCAAGATGGCTTTCAAGCTTTGGCAAATAAAAATATGGACCTGTTCCACTTTCAGTTAGATGCAAAGCATTATGGAAAAAATATAAACCAAAATCAAACAAACTTGCGGATATTGGCCTCCCATCAATTAACACATGCTTTTCTTCCAAGTGCCATCCGCGCGGCCTCACTACTAATACAGCTGTTTTTTTATTTAATTCGTATTTTTTTCCATTCGAGCCATCATAGGTTATCTTCTTATATACCGCATCATGTAAGTTTATCTGCCCCTCCATTACATTGTCCCAAGTAGGTGATGTGGCATCCTCAAAGCATGCCATAAATACTTTTGCACCAGAATTCAAAGCATTAATAACCATTTTTCTGTCCACAGGACCGGTAATTTCTACGCGACGGTCTTGTAAGTCATCCGGCAATGGTGCAATCGTCCATTCTCCGTCGCGAATATGTTTTGTTTCAGGTAAAAAGTGGGGAAGGATGCCCCGGTCTATTTCTTCTTGCCTTTGGACTCTGTACTGTAACAGTTCCCTTCTCTTTTCACCATAATGGCGTTCAAGCTGTTCAATAAATTGCAGTGCCGCTGGCGTAAGTATTTGTTCAAACCCAGATTTCATCTGCCCTACTACCGTTATCCCACTTGTTTGCGTGCTCATTTCAACACCTCTTGATTATGTTATAATACAGAATATAAAACTTAAATGTATTATATAACAGAATCGTTAAAATGCAACTGAATTTAGCTATTTTTTGTTCGTGTTCTTTCGACATATATTGTTTGGGAACGTTAAGTGAAAGGGGGGAATATAATGTTTTGGGGTGTTACACTTTATTTAAGTAAAAAAAGCTGCCGACATCTCATTGTCAGCAGCTCAGTTGTTATTCATAAATATGAACAAATGGTTCTTTCTCGTTCGGATCCCGGACTATTAGCGCCTTTGGTCCATTAACAGAAGTTACACTTATCTCTAAAGCAATGTAATCAGGAAAATCACTTAATAAACCCGCAATATACTGCGTAAATCCCACTACTTCTGATTGTCCATAAAATTGCATAGGGATTTCAATGTTTAATTTTGATAATTGTCCATCTTTATAAAGTCCACGACCAACTACACCATTATAATTAGGAAAATATTTTTCCACATCATATTTAAAGTTATTAAATGACTGAGAGTCATCCCGATATTTCTTCTCAGTAGCATCATTTGGGAACAAATAATACTTCTCATTTACCGATTTCCATTTATCAATGGATGTGCTCCCATTTGACACAGTAGTATAGGCAAAAAAGTTTCCTGGAACTACGGAATCTGTTCCTTTTTGCTCATACAATGCGATAGTAATCGGTACATTTTTCAACCCGCTAATATTTCGAAGTCGTTTTATTACTTCCTGAGCAATACTTTTCCCATGGCTCGCTACTATTGAATGGTCAATCGTTTTATCATACGTAGCTCCATATTGCTCCTTCTGGTAATAATACACGGAATTTAAGGCAAGTCCAATTACTACTCCGCCAAGCTTAACTGTATTTTTATTACTCTTTATTAAATAATCCTGTTCTAAAATATGGGCTAAATAAATAGGTGTACTTGCAGCATTTTTACCGGTTGCAACCGGATTTAACCCAAGATTTTCAGACGCTTTTAGCTTTTTTGCTTTTAATTGAGCCGGTGTATATTTCCTATTCAGCCACGATTGAACAGTATCCTTGTCTAGATATTGACCCTCCTGAAACAAATAGTCATTTGGCGAATACTGTTTTTGAGCCACTCGCATTAAACCTGTTTCAAACTCATCAATGTCATAGCGAGTATTCAGATTGCTTACCGTAAGCCCTCTTGATTTACTCGGCTTAAAAGGAAGGATAGTCTTGTAATATTGATCCGAAATTTGATAATTAGGAACAATCGCTGATTCCTTTTTGTCATTTTTCTTTTGTACAACTTGGTCTTGTTTACTAAAATTCGGTGCACAACCTGCTGTTAAAATGACAGCTAGCAGCACCGGTAACCACTTTTTCATGAAAATGCCACCTTTATTTCATCTAAGTGTCCGTTCACACTTAATCTCCTAATTTGCAAAGCAGTTAAATACTACCTCTTATAGAGACTACTTTAGCATAAGAAAAGTTTCAAATCATTGCCCAAATTCTTGCAGCATTTTATCTTCGTCCCAAATTTCAATTCCTAGTTCCTGAGCCTTCGTTAATTTTGACCCAGCATCTTCCCCGGCTATGACGATATCAGTTTTCTTGCTGACACTTCCAGTAACACTGGCTCCTAGTGCTTCAAGCTTTTCTTTCGCTTCATTGCGGGTTAGCTTTTCCAACTTTCCTGTTAACACCACTATTTTTCCAGCTAGGCTAGAATCAATATTTTCTACATCAACCGGTTTTGGCCCGAGATATGTCATGTTTAATCCTGCAGTTTTTAATTCATTTATTAATTCAAGAGCATCCTCGTTTTCAAAATAAGTGAAGATAGAATCCGCCATCTTCTCCCCAATATCTTGAATATCTGTTAGTTCCTCTTTCGTTGCTGTCATTAATTTTTCCAAGGTTCCAAAGCGCTGTGCCAGTGTTTTGGCTGCCTTCGCTCCAACATGACGGATACCCAAACCAAATAATAGTTTTTCCAAGGAATTTTCTTTGGATCTTTCAATCGCATCAAGAAGATTTGCTACCGATTTCTCTCCCATTCTTTCTAATGCGAGGAGCTGATCCTTCTGCAACCTATAAATATCCGCTACGTCTTTAATTAATTCATGGTTAAATAACTGACTAATAACCTTTTCTCCTAGTCCGTCAATATTCATTGCATCTCGGGAAACAAAATGAATGAGACCTTCTCGGATTTGTGCAGGACACTTAGGATTAATACAACGAAGGGCTACTTCTCCCTCTAGACGGACTAGTTCACTTTCACACTCCGGACAATGAGTCGGCATGGAAAACTGTCTTTCTTCACCTGTTCTCCGTTCGGCCAGCACATTCATTACTTCTGGAATAATATCTCCGGCCTTTTTAACCACCACATAATCCCCAAGCATGATATCTTTTTCCCGAATCAAGTCCTCATTATGGAGAGATGCACGTTTTACTGTAGTTCCTGCTACCTTCACAGGTTCGAGAAGCGCCGTTGGGGTGATAACCCCTGTTCTGCCTACACTTAGTTCTATATCTACAAGCTTTGTTACTACTTCCTCTGCAGGGAATTTGTATGCGATTGCCCATCTTGGGCTTTTTGCAGTGGTTCCAAGCTCTTGTTGTTGCTGCAAAGAATTCACTTTAATCACAATGCCATCAATTTCATATGGAAGATTTGGACGCTCCACTGTCCACTTATTCACATATTCGATGACCGCATCAATGGTTGCACATTTTTCACGTTCTTTATTCACTTTAAATCCTAACTTCTCTAAAAGATCCAACCCATCACTATGGGTTGTCACACCCGTTTCCGTAAAATCACCTATTGCATACAAGAAAATATCTAAGTTCCTGGATGCTGCAATTTTCGGATCAAGCTGTCTTAATGAGCCTGCTGCTGCATTTCTTGGGTTCGCAAATGGTTCTTCCCCGTTCTCTTCCTTTACTCGATTTAAATTTTCAAATGATTTCTTAGGCATATATGCCTCACCGCGAACTTCAATCGACATAGGTTGATGAAGACGAAGCGGTATCGATCGAATCGTTCTAAGATTGGACGTAATATCCTCTCCTATTGTTCCATCTCCTCTTGTTGACCCTTGGCGAAATATACCTTGTTCATATCTCAGAGAGATTGCGAGCCCGTCGATTTTCAATTCACAGACATATTCTACATCTTCGCCTACCGTTTGTTTTACACGGCGGTCAAAATCGCGGAGATCAGCTTCATTAAAGGCATTTCCAAGACTTAGCATCGGAATTTCATGTACAACTTTTTCAAATGCAGAGAGAATCTCCCCGCCTACCCGCTGTGAAGGGGAATCAGGAGTAACTAATTCAGGAAACTCCTTTTCGATGTCAAGTAATTCTCTCATTAAGCGATCATATTCTGCATCAGGAACCGATGGGTTGTCCAATACATGATATTCATAGTTATATTGTGTTAAGAGACGATGAAGTTCTTTTACCTGCTTCTCAGCAGTTTGTTTATCCATAGCTACAGCCCCTTGTCATCATTCCTATTTATACTTTTTGAATTGGTGCAAATTCCGCGAGTAATCTTTTAATACCGACAGGACTTGGAAAGGCAATATCCAATTCAACAGACTTGTCTTTGCCTTTAACACTGACGACTGTTCCAATGCCCCATTTCTTATGTTCTGCCTTGTCGCCAACCTTCCATTCCAATTCATCAGCACCCGTACCTGTTGGAATTGGTCTGGATACCGGTCGACTAACTGGTCTTTTCTGCTGGGAACTAAATGCACTAGTTTGTTGTTTCACTTCTTTATGCAAGACTTCTAATAGGTCTTCTGGTATTTCGTTAATAAATCGGGATACAGGATTCATATTTGTACGACCAAACAACGTACGCATCGCTGCATTAGTTATATACAAATCTTGTTCTGCTCGTGTAATTCCTACATATGCTAGGCGTCTTTCCTCTTCCATCTCCGCCTCTTCCATTAATGAACGGCTATGCGGGAAAACACCTTCTTCTAATCCAATTAAAAACACGACTGGAAATTCCAATCCTTTTGCTGAATGTAATGTCATTAAAACAATCGCATCATTATTGTTTTCTTCTTTTTCATCTAACCGATCGATATCCGCTACTAGAGCAAGATCAGTCAAAAAGGCAACTAAGCTCTTGTCTTCACTGCCTTCTTCAAAGCTTTTCGTAACGGATAAAAATTCATCTATATTTTCTAGTCTGCTCTGCGCTTCCAACGATTTTTCCGCATGCAGCATTTCACGGTAGCCTGATTTATCTAAAACCTCATCTACAAGCTCTGTTACAGATAAGTATTCTTGCATTTGTGTATAGTTTTTAATTAACTCATAAAACTCATATGCAGCTTTTGCGATTTTCGGACTTACCCCTATGAAATCAATTTCCTTTAACGCTGCAAAAATAGAAATATCATTATCAGCAGCATATCGGGCAATTTTATCAAAAGAAGTGGAACCAATTCCTCGTTTTGGTACATTAATAACACGTTGCAAGCTGATATCATCGTCAGGGTTAGCAATTAAACGCAAGTAGGCTAGAATATCCTTAATCTCTTTGCGATCATAAAATTTAATTCCGCCTACAATATGATAGTCAATATTGGATTTTAACAAAACCTCTTCCATTACACGTGATTGGGCGTTGGTACGGTACAGAATTGCAATATCCGATAATTTGCGTTCTCCCGATTCCACCATTTCTTTGATTTTCCCTGCCACAAACTGTGCTTCGGATTGTTCACTGTCCGCTCGATAATAGCAGATTTTTTGCCCATCATCATTTTCCGTCCATAATTTTTTCGGCTTTCTGTTTGCATTATGTTTAATGACTTCATTTGCTGCATGAAGAATTCGCTTGGTAGAACGATAATTTTGTTCAAGCATGATGACTTTTGCCCGAGGATAATCTTTCTCAAAGGAGAGGATATTCGCGATATCTGCACCGCGCCAGCGATAAATCGATTGGTCTGAATCCCCGACAACACATATATTTTGGAACCTGGATGCCAGCATTTTCACCAGCATATATTGCGCCCTATTTGTATCTTGATACTCATCCACATGAATATATTGAAACTTTCTCTGATAGAATTCCAATGTTTCTGGTACCCGATTAAAAAGATGAATAGTCATCATAATGAGATCATCAAAGTCCAGCGCTTGATTTTTACGAAGACGTCTTTGATACTCCTCGTACACATCACTTACAACCTGTTCGTAAAATCCACCTACCAACTTTGAATATTCTTCAGGAGTTACTAGTTCATTTTTCGCACTGCTAATAGTCCCAAGAATTGCTCTCGGTTCAAATTTCTTCGGATCAATATTTTTATCCTTTAAAATACCTTTAATGACAGATTGTTGGTCTGTAGGATCTAATATCGTAAAATTACGGTTTATTCCGATGCGATCTATATCGCGTCTTAAAATTCTTACACACATAGAGTGAAAAGTGGAAATCCAAACTTCTTCGGCAGCACCACCCATAATTTTTCCAATCCGTTCTTTCATTTCTCGCGCAGCCTTATTAGTAAAGGTAATAGCCAAAATATTGTATGGATTAACTCCCTTTTCCACCATTAAATATGCGACACGATGTGTTAACACACGTGTTTTCCCACTCCCGGCACCAGCCATAATTAAAAGGGGACCGTCCGTTGTTTTTACCGCTTCTTGTTGCTCCGGATTCAATCCTGCAAGCAGGCGATCTTTTAAAAATTGCATTGTATTATTCACCACCAGAACATTTGTTCTTATTATATATTTTCAACTAAATAAAGTCTACCTGCTATTCGTTACTTGTACTGTTTTTAAAGCCTGATTTATATCTTCATAAATAATGTTGCCAACGACAATGACATCTGCATACTGACTCATCTCTTCGGCTTGTTCTACGGATACAATACCCCCACCATAAAACAATTTCGTATTCGTCAAATGACTTTTCGCCGCTTTCACCACATCCACATTACCGTAAGTACCACTGTATTCTAAATAGAAGATAGGCATCTTAAATAAATTTTCCGCCATCATGGCATAAGCCTCTACATCTTCTACACTTAAATCTGTTCTCGATTGCGTTAGCTTAGCAGCCTTGCAATCATTGTTTAATATGCAATAGCCTTCCACCAATATCTCATCCCAGTTCATTAGGATACCATATTCCTTTACCGCTTCATGGTGCAAGCCAGTTATCCATTCTACGTTTTCACTGTTGAGAACGGATGGGATAAAATAGAGGTCAAAACCAGGTGTAATGGATTCAAAATTAGAAATTTCCAACACACATGGAACTGTGAATCTCCGGACACGTGCCATTAAATTTAGAACATTTTCCAACGTTACCCCATCTGTTCCCCCAATAATAATAGCATCTGTACCAGACTCACATAATTTTTCTAAGTTTTTATCAGAAATTTCCTTATTCGGATCCAACTTAAAGGCGTGTCGCCATTCGCGAACGTCGTACATCGAGCGTATCCTCCATTCCTATATTCCATACAACATTATAGCATTTGTTATAAGCATCAAAAAAGGTTTTCCATATGTAACTTAAGGAAACACCTTATATTGAATTGTTTGAAAATATATACTACGTAAGTTACAGTATTATCAGTTATTTTACATTTTGATTACCAAATAGGGAAAATGTCCCAAATTTTCCCGACCGTTATTTTTCATTCAGGAAAACTCGAAAGAAAATGAGGACTTTTTAGTCTATAATTCATGTTATTTTCCCAAGTTAATTGTCCTATAAAGTGTGATATGATAACAATAAGAAATTCAACTCAGAAAAAAAATTTGTAAGGAGGAGTTAAAATGCGTAAAAAAAACACCCCATCGAAGATTACAAAAAGAGACATTGATTCCTTAATTTACAAAATTGATATTCTGCTGAACGATAAAAAAGATTCAAATCTTCAAAAAGTAAAAGTATCCGTATGACCTTTGACACAGAACTTTATACTTAAATAGAAACCAAAAATCCTATGCAGGGAATCAAAATTCTCTGCATAGAATTAAAATGAGAAGAGAATAAATTCCCTTAAAAATTTTCTTATTATTACCACTTTAAGTAATATTTAAGCTATAATATATTCTGGGTGGTTAATATATGAACATTGGTGCAATTATTAAATTAAATCGTATCAAACAAAATTTGACCCAAGAAGAGTTAGCCGAGGGAATTATTTCCATCTCCTATCTATCCAAAATTGAAAACGGTAAAATCGAACCAAACGACGAAGTCATTAAACTCCTCTGCCTAAGGTTAGGGATAGAAATCAATAGACAGATTGATGATGAAACAAAAGCACTATGTCATGAATGGTTTCGGTTGTTATTGTCATGTACTGATGTTGAGAGGTTAAAAGAGAAATATAAAGAAGTAAATGAATTGGTTAATACTATTCAAGATTTGGAGCTTCAGATTTTATTAAAAATACATTTGATAAGATATTATTTGAAGATTGGTGACCTTGACCTTGCTCATGAACAGGTAAATCATTTAAAGGATTTTAGCAACACATTTACTTCTGAGCAAAAATATTTTTGGAATAAATTTAATGGAAACTATTATTATATTAAAGAAGAATATAATGAAGCCCTTAAGTTTTATACCTTATCTGAGGATTTTATTTCAAATCTTGAATTAAGTGATGAAGAAATAGCAGATTTAGAATATGCTCTAGCTTTAACATATAGCAAATTACGTATAACATCTTTAGCTTTAAGATGTGCTTACAAAGCATTGGATCTATATAGACAATTTTACCATTTTTCAAGATGTGCTGAATGCCATTTAATTCTTGGTATATCGTACAGAAGAATCGGTAATCACGAGAATGCTATAAAGAATTACCACTTAGCAAAAAAATTAGCAGAGCAGACAAAGAATAAAGAAATAATTCAGCTTACCCACATTAATTTGGGTTATTTATACTATGCTCAAGGTGATACTGACCAATCTATTAATCATTTTGATATGATAATAAATGAGGAAGACTCTTCACTGGAAGACCGCCTTTTAGCTTTAACAGCGATAATAGAGGAATACTTTCACACAGAAAATTATAAGGAAGCATTAGAGAGAATTAAAGAAGGCCTAGAATGGATCAATGAAACAAATAAAAGCCAATATATTATCTTTTATTACGAAATTAATACTTACTTTTATTTAATTAATAAAGAACATGAAAAATTTGAGAATATGTTGGTTGATGAGTTTATTCCATTTTTAGAGGAACAAAAGGATTACGCTAGGCTCACAAATTACGCGGAGCTATTAGGAAATCATTTTGAAAATGTTCATAAATATAAAAATGCAACTAAATACTTTAAGCTGGTCAATTTTTCATATAAAAAACTCATGCAAATTTAGGGAGGCAAAAACATGAAAAAGATTATTTTTTCTATAGCTTCAACTCTATTACTCTTGGGAGCAATTGTATTAAGTTCCACAAAATCAGTTGATACCGCTGCTGCTGAAAAAGAACCAAGATTATTTAATACAACTAGTGTAAAAGTTGCAGCTGCCGAAAAAGAACCTAGACTTTTCTCTACTTATAGCGTAAGTTTTTTCTCATTTGAATCATAAAAAAGGCTAATCTTTTGGTTAGCCTTTTTATAACTTTATAATTCAAAGAACTATATTTATAAACTCCCTTACCTCTCCACAATGGATTTCCACTTCTGGCAGGTGGTAAAACGTCGTATCTAAACTGTTCTCTTGGTTTTCTATATCCGGATTCAGTATATAGATTTTGGGAACACCCGTACCTAATGCTATTCCTAATTCTGTATGACTTCCTTTTCCGCCTGGCAGGAGGAGAATAAAAAGGTCGCAGTTCGTTACTGCTTCTTTTTCCTTTGTTCCAATTCTCATTAATTCCTCTTTTCCTACGGTTTTATCATTTTGGGTCCAGTCATAAGTCTGCTGGAAACCGTTTTCTAATAGTTTACTTGAAAGCTCTCTTACCATTTCTATATTTTGAAAGCTCGATGCTATATAAAACCTCATTTAACTACTCCCTATAATTGTGTTTTGTAATATTCCTCTTTCTGCAACAACTTCTGTTTCACCTCTGGCCATTCTTCCGAGATAATGGAATATACGCAAGCGTTTCTAATATACCCGTTTTCTAGTATTCTCTCTTTGCGGAGAATCCCTTCCCTTTTTGCCCCTATTCTTTCCATTGCTCTCTGAGATCTAATATTTCGTTCATCGGTTTTTAGCTGAACGCGGACCATGTTCAGTTCTTCAAAACAAAACCGTAGTAAAGTCAACTTGCAAGCTGAGTTGACAAAACTTCGTTGATAATCTGGTGCATACCATGTTGATCCTATTTCACAGGCACGGTTATGGAAGTCAAATCCATAGATGCGGGTTGTTCCTACAATTTTTCCCGTTTCCTTCAGCTGAACAACAAAGGGTAAAATCTGCTTATTCTCCCTTCCCTTTAAAGCAGTTTGAACCCAATTTTCCATTTTTTCAAGTGTATCTATACGCAGCAGCATAAAATCCCATACACTTGGGTGATTTATCGCAAATAGATCCTTTATATGTTCCTCTTCCATTGGGATTAATCTTAATTGTTTATGCTCTAATACTGGTTGTCTCTCAAATAGATTATTCATCATACAGTACCTCCATTTTCCTTAAATATTTCTTTCCATTCATACCATGCTTTTAAATACTTTGGTAAATCCTTAGGATGATAGATAACGCATCTGGAAATACGAATATATAACCCTATCATCACCTCTTCCACTAACTTTTCCTCTGCAATCGGAAATTTCATTACTTTTGCAGCCTCTATTATTGTTTCCTTTGATAAATCCATTGGTGAGGAACAAAAGGCAAATACTAAATCGTATATAGGTGTACCTACAATGGGTGTTGGATCAATTACTCCACATAACTGTTCGTTCTTCCATATAAAATTATGAACACCACAATCACCATGGAGCAAAAAAGGATAATCTATTACATTACGATTGGATTTCACTACTAAAGACCTTATAAATTGACAATCCTCTTTTCCTAAAACGGAATTAAGTCTTTCACTCGCTACCTCTATTTCTCCTAAAAGATAGTTCCCCCATGAAGTAACCGGCTCTTCCATTAAGCCCCACATGCCTTGTATTTCTGCAGGATTATAACAATTTATCACCTTCTTAACCAAAACCTTTAAAGCATATTTTTTATCAAAATGTCCATCAGATTCCCCCTCGATATATGTATAAACAATATATCTAAATGCAGGGTCGACAAAAATAAGACTCGGAAAAAGAGAAACATCTTGATAAACATTCAAAAAATAACTTTCCGCTTCTATCACTTTCGGTGCATTAGACTTTATGATAAATTTTTGACCGTTCCTCAACTTAAGATAACCTATTTTACTAGAAGTTCCTCCTTTCAGAGATTCGAACTCCTCCACATCATTTTCAATAATACCTTCTCGTATCAACTCATTTACTATAGATTCCATCTTATACCTCTAGGTCGTAAAAATATAAATCTGTTAGAAAGAATAAAAACATCTACGCGCCCATACTATCAGACTGTTTTAAAGATTATACCATTTCTGTTACGTAAAAATCGAAATCATTTAAAAAGTTTACACTGAGCTAGAAACCAGGGAATTATCAATAAAATAGTTATTGTTTTCAACTACATATATATTTTTAAATCATATTCTGATTACAAGATAAATAAATATATAGGAGGCCAACCCTTATTACAGATTCTATATACTTATATTTAATATTTTATTTATAATTATTATAAATAAATATTGATTTTAATTTTATTATAGTTATAATGATAGTAAGCTATAAAAATCTGAAGAGGTGATTTTAAATGAGTACAAACAATAAAAAACTTACGACTAGTTGGGGAGCACCGGTTGGTGATAATCAGAACTCGATGACCGCAGGATCACGTGGACCAACATTGATTCAAGATGTTCATCTATTAGAGAAACTTGCACATTTTAACAGAGAAAGAGTACCAGAACGAGTAGTACATGCGAAAGGTGCAGGAGCGCATGGTTATTTTGAAGTAACCAATGATGTAACGAAGTATACAAAAGCTAAATTTTTATCAAAGGTTGGGAAAAAGACTCCATTATTCGTTCGTTTTTCTACAGTAGCAGGTGAAAATGGTTCCGCAGATACTGTTCGTGACCCTCGCGGTTTTGCGGTGAAGTTCTATACAGAAGACGGAAACTATGACATTGTCGGTAATAATACACCTGTATTCTTTATTCGTGATGCTATTAAATTTCCTGATTTTATTCATACACAAAAAAGACATCCTGCTACACACTTAAAAAATCCTGATGCGGTTTGGGACTTCTGGTCATTATCTCCTGAGTCCTTGCACCAAGTTACAATCTTAATGAGTGACCGTGGAATTCCAGCAACCTTCCGTCATATGCATGGATATGGAAGCCATACATTCAAATGGGTAAATGCAGATGGCGAAGGCGTTTGGATTAAGTACCATTTCAAAACAGAACAAGGAGTTAAAAACTTAGCAGTTGATGTTGCCTCAAAACTTGCAGGAGAAAATCCTGATTATCACACAGAGGATCTATACAACGCAATTGAAAAAGGTGACTTTCCAGCATGGAAACTCTACGTTCAAATTATGCCTTTAGAGGATGCAAATACGTATCGTTTTGATCCATTCGATGTAACAAAGGTATGGTCTCAAAAGGATTACCCATTAATTGAAGTAGGGCGGATGGTATTAAATAAAAATCCTGAAAACTACTTTGCTGAGGTAGAGCAAGCAACATTTTCCCCAGGAACATTGGTGCCAGGGATAGATGTTTCCCCTGATAAAATGTTACAAGGACGATTATTTGCATATCATGATGCTCACAGATATCGTGTTGGTGCAAATCATCAATTACTGCCAATCAACCGTGCTCGAAATGAGGTTAATAATTACCAACGTGATGGTCAAATGCGATTTGATAATAACGGAGGCGGTTCGGTATATTATGAGCCAAATAGTTATGGCGGTCCAACTGAATCCCCAGAAGATAAGCAAGCAGCATATGCTGTATCTGGTGTTGCCGATAGTGTAGCATATGACCATAATGATCACTATACACAGGCTGGAGATCTGTATCGTTTATTAAATAAGGATGAGAAAACAAGACTCGTTCAAAATATTGTAGATGCAATGAAGCCTGTTACAAAGGATGAAATTAAACTTCGTCAAATAGCTCATTTCTATAAGGCAGACCCAGAATACGGTACTCGTGTCGCAGAAGGTCTTGGATTGCCTGTACCACAACTAGTTTAATATCATGGGAGAGAAGTATATTTATTATCTTCGTACGAATTTTAGGAGTCTCGATTGAGATAAAATAAAATACGGCTTGGAATGAGGCAATGTTGGCTTATCGTAGGATAAAAGCTTTTAACCGATAGGTGCTGAAGCTAAACTTAGTTAATACCTAATAATAGTTTTCCTTCTTAAAAGGTATCTGTTTTAAATGCAGATACCTTTTCATTTTGTCGAAGAATGGTAGTAATGTTCTCCAATAAACTCTCTTTTTCACATGAGTATTGCTCGGGAAATGATTTAAATACAATGGTTTTTGTATTATTAATCAAACATTTGATTAATCTATTTAATTGTAAAATATTATCGAAATTCAAGAGATTTGGATTTATTCAGCTCCTGATTGTTCCCCTTCTCGCTCTTCTTTCTCTTTTTAAGGCACATTCAGTTCCTGATTGTTCCCCTTCTCGCTCCTCTTTCTCTTTTTCGGGCACATTCAGTTCCTGATCGTTCCCCTTCTCGCTCTTCTTTCTCTTTTTCGGGCACATTCAGCTCCTGATCGTTACCTTTCTCACCCTTCTTTCTCTTTTTCGGGCACATTCAGTTCCTGATTGTTCCCCTTCTCGCTTCCCTTTCTCTTTTTAAGGCACATTCAGTTCCTGATTGTTCCCCTTCTCGCTCTTCTTTCTCTTTTTCGGGCACATTCAGCTCCTAATCGTTACCTTTCTCACCCTTCTTTCTCTTTTTCGGGCACATTCAGTTCCTGATCGTTCCCCTTCTCGCTCTTCTTTCTCTTTTTTGGGCACATTCAGCTCTTGATTGTTCCCCTTCTCGCTCTTCTTTCTCTTTTTCGGGCACATTCAGTTCCTGATTGTTCCCCTTCTCACCCTTCTTTCTCTTTTTCGAGCACATTCAACTCTTGATTGTTCCCCTTCTCACCCTTCTTTCTCTTTTTCGGGCACATTCATATCATGATTCCTATCGTTTTCCTCCACTGCATCAATGTTTACAATAAAACGCCAACAAAAAAGCATCCCTTTAAAGGATGCCACTTTACTAAACACCTATTCTATTCCTTTTGCTGCTTCTTTCACCATCTCAGAAACTGATTCCAATCCTCCGCCTGATAAATACCAGTATCCTGGATCAAGATAAACAATTTTACCATTCTTATAGGCATTCGTTTTCTTTACCAAACTATTTTCTATTACTCCTTTTGCATTATTCCCTTCGCCAATAGCAGCATCACGATCAATTACATAAAGAATGTCTGGGTTCTTTTCCAAGATAAATTCCATCGAGATATTTTGACCGTGTACAGGATCCGCCTTAAGGTCATCTGTTACCGCTTTAACTCCAAAAACATCATGAATAAGTCCAAATCTGGATGCTGGTCCATATGCTGTAACCTTTCCGCCAGTTGTTAAGGTAATTAATGCTTTCTTATTACTTGCCTTGGCTTTTTCCTTTAAGCCTGCAATTTCGTTATCAATATTTGTTAATTCTTGTTTCACTTGATCTTCTTTCCCAAATATTTTACCAATGGTCGTTACGTTTTCTTTGAATGATTTCATGTATTTTTTACTATCCACTCCCAAGAAAATAGTAGGAGCGATTTCTTCGAACTTATCATATGAATCTTGTTGTCTTCCAGAAATAATAATTAAATCAGGTTGAATGGCATTGACTGCTTCAAAATCTGGTTCTTTCAAAGTCCCCACATTTTTATATTCAGAGCCTTTATATTTTTTTAGATACGTTGGAATGCTGTCTTGCGGTACTCCTACGACTCTATCTCCTAGCCCTAATTTATCCAATGTATCTAATGTTCCCATATCAAAAACAACTACTTTTTTCGGATTCTTAGAAACTTTGGATTCCCCTAATTGATGCTTAATAACTATCACATCATCTTTACTACTACCCGTTTTCTTCTCTACATTATTGGAACCGCATGCTGCCGCAAAAATGGCAAACATGGAGATTATAATAAGTAAAATTGATTTTCTTTTCATTATCATTACCCCTCTTTTAATAATTTCTTTTATAAAAATTGTGATTGCTAATGTATATGATATTGAAATTCATTCTCAATAAGGAATGTAACAACAGAACACGGGGCGCCTTCCGTACGTTCTGTTATCTATAATTAGCATTATCACAAAGTATTACCTATCATTTTATAAATTCTCTTTATGCGTAGTACACGCAAATTTTGTTTTCATTAATTTCTTGGATCGCAATATCTATTTCATAAATCTCACCTAATACAGATGAATCAATAATATTTTCTGTCGCTCCATCTTGTACTACAGTTCCATTTTTCAAAGCAACTACATTATCAGAATAGCAAGAGGCAAAATTAATATCATGAATAACGATGACAACTGTTTTTCCAAGTTCATCTGTTAATCTTCTTAACACCTTCATAATTTGCACCGAGTGCTTCATATCCAAGTTGTTTAACGGTTCATCAAGAAAAATATATTCAGTGTTCTGGGCAATGACCATAGCGATATATGCCCTTTGCTGCTGTCCTCCGCTTAGCTGATCCAAAAACTTATCTTGAATATCTTCAAGCTCCATATAGGCGATTGCCTCATCTACATATCTCCAGTCTTCCTTTGTTAACTTTCCTTTTGAATAAGGGAATCGTCCAAAGGAAACTAGTTCTCTTACTGTCAAACGAATATTGAGATGATTGGATTGCTTTAGGATCGATAGTTTTTTGGCAAGCTCATTAGGCTTCCAGCTACTAATTTCTTTGCCATCGATTATAATTTCGCCGGAGTCCTTTGGAATAAGACGGCTCATCATGGATAAAAGAGTACTCTTTCCTGCTCCATTAGGCCCAATAAAGGATGTTATTTTTCCTGTTTCAATATTTATATTAATATCGTTTACCACCTTTTTATGCCCGTATTGCTTGGAAACATTCTTAATGGTAATCATGCCTTATTCCCCCTTAACAGTAAGTAAATAAAGTAAACTCCACCGATAAAATTAATAATGACGCTTAAAGTGGTAGAAAAAGTAAAAACCCTTTCTACAATCAGTAAACCGCCAACCAATGCAATAATGCTGATAAAAACGGCACCGGTTATTAAGTAGGAATGCCGATATGTATTTAAAAATTGGTAAGATACATTTGCAACAAGCAGCCCTAAAAAGGTAATCGGACCGACGAGTGCGGTGGATATTGATATCATAATTGCCACAATAATTAATAGTCTTTTTACCACATAATCATAGTCCACACCCAGATTAATGGCTTCGTCCCTTCCAAGTGAGAGGACATCGAGATATTTTACAAATCTTGCAAAATATAAGGCAACTATTACAAGCAGTACAATAGACAGTGTTAATAAATCTGTATTAATATTGTTAAAACTTGCAAACATACGATCTTGAATCACCATAAAATCATTGGGGTCAATAATGACCTGCATAAAGGACGAGAAGCTTTGGAATAAAGTTCCCATTACCAAACCAACTAATAGGAGGAAGTAAATATTCTTACCTTCCTTCTTAAAAAGAAACTTATATAACAGTCCTGCAAATAAGACCATCAATATAACACAAATTAGGAAATTAAGATTTTTATTCATAACGATTCCGCTTGTTGCACCAAACACAAAGATTAAAAAGGTCTGGATTAACATATAAAGAGAATCGAGTCCAATAATACTCGGTGTTAGAATCCTATTACCCGTGATGGTTTGAAAAACAACCGTTGAAAACGCAATAGAGGCACCGGTTAAAATAATCGCTAATATTTTAATGGCCCGCTTAGGCACTACATACTCCCAATAGTTTCCGATATCTGTAAACAAAAAGATTATAACTAATGCAATGGCAATTACAGCTAGTGAAGTTAATTTAATTTTATTACGCATAAGCCTTTCTCCTTATTAATAAGTAAAGGAAAATAGCGCTTCCTATTACTCCTACGGTTAAGCCAATTGGAATCTCATATGGAAAAATGATGATTCGGCCCAGTATATCGCAAAACAGCAGGAAGTCTGCACCGAGTAAGGCAGTTTGAAATAAGTTTTTCTTCAGATTATCTCCATTATATAAAGAAACAATATTAGGAACGATTAAACCTAGAAAAGGAATTGTTCCTACCGTTAGTAAAACAGCTGCAGTAGATAATGCAACAATGACTAATCCAATATTCACAACCAGCCGGTAATTTAAACCTAGATTAGTAGAAAAATCTTCTCCCATTCCTGCAAGGGTGAATTTATTTGCAAAGAGATAGGCGATGATAACGAGCGGTACACTGATATAAATCATTTCATATCGACCTGACATCACCATGGAAAAGTCTCCCTGAAGCCATGCTGAGATACTTTGAATCAAATCATGCTTATAAGCAAAAAAAGTGGTGATGGAGCTAATGATATTTCCAAACATTAAACCTACTAAAGGAATAAAAATGGCGTCCTTGAATTTAATATTGTCTAATATTTTCATAAACAAAAATGTGCCCGCTAAAGCAAATATGGATGCAATAACAATTTTCGTTAGCATGGTTGCAGAGGAAAATAAAATTAGAGCAACTAGTATTCCTAGTCGAGCTGAATCCATTGTTCCTGCAGTTGTCGGAGACACAAACTTATTACGGGAAAGCTGCTGCATAATAAGCCCGCAAATACTCATGCTTATACCCGCGATAATAATACTAATTAATCGAGGGAACCTGCTAATAAATAAAATATCCTGTTGTTCCTCACTTAAATGAAAAAGATCGAGGGGAGTAATCCCCTTCACACCAACAAATAATGAAACGATAGATAGAACAATAAACAGGATTACTAAGATAAGCTTTTTCATATCCATAACCCGCTTTTCTGTTTTCATAGGTATTATGTAGACAAGCAACGATATTGAGATTCATTATCAATTACGTTTATTAAAAAAATGAATTCTGCAATATTGCATTCATCATTGAATGAAATTGAGATTCATTTTCAATTATATTATTAAGGAAGGAAGAATTTATGTCAACTATTTTCCGGGAATTTCTAAAGAATAATTTGGATAAATATAGAACATCCCTTTCCATTTTTATAGGAAATTCTTCTGCTCTTGTTTCGCGCACCTATCCTGACCTTTGATTCCAGCTTTCTCCTCAATCCCTGTATTACAACTTTTAGTTTCCGTAAAAAAGGAGGGCTACGAATACGCATCCACTCCTTCTCATGTTAAACTCCATTATCCATTATTGTGAAACATCTGATTCCTTCTCTTTAATTCGCTCCAACACCATTTCATAAGAGTCATTTCCATAATTTAAGCATCTCTTCACACGTGAAATGGTCGCGGTGCTGGCACCAGTTTCTTTTTCAATCACATGATATGTCTTTTTTTCCTGAAGCATTCTTGCCACTTCCAGTCGCTGTGCAAGTGCTTGTATTTCATTTATCGTGCAAAGATCATCAAAAAATCGATAGCATTCCTCAATATCCTTTAATGATAATATAGATTGAAATAATTGATCTAATGCTTTTCCCCTTAATTTATCTATTTGCATATTGTAATCTCCTTCTGTCTACTACTTATCGATTCCGACCATATTTAAATTCGGAACAATATTAATCCATGTTTTTCCTGGGACAAATTTCACTTTTTCACCATTGATAAACGGAAGAATACGGTCATCTACATTTCGCCATTCTACTTCACGATATTTTCCTTTTTGAAAAAGATACGCCTTTCCGCCTGATGTAAGATTGATATCACGGCGTCCTTTTTTATCTATTACCTTATGTTCTGATTCTACTATAAACAAATTATCTATAAGTACAGGTCTTTTCGATTCTAGGTCAGCTGTTTGCTCTCCCCCGGAAAATCGTTTAAATTTTTCCGTTTCTGCATCATATTCATATTCCACATTAAATAATGAATTTTGAGAGTAATGAATCATTATACTTTTAGCATCCTGCCCAGATACTTGAACCTTTTGCATAAAATCCAAACTGTCCGGCGGAGTATTCATTTCATAATGCTTTAACTTCGCGCCTTTTAAAATATTCTCATAAGAAATATACGAGTTATGAGGTGGCTTCCGGTCACTAGATCGCTTAAATAAGGTTCCATCATACTGTATCCCGTTAATATTATCTATATATCCGGAAGAGAGCATTTTGTATGCCTCTGGACTGTATCCGTGAGCGACATAAAAACTTCCATAGCCTTTAGCCAAATGGATAAAATAATCTCTTGCACTACGGACCGGTCCAATTCTCTTTGGCTGCTCGCTTTGATATATAGCCAAAAATCTTGTGATATCTCCCTCTGCTAATACTTCATATACAATATCAGCCTCAGCCAGCCCAGATTGTGGTCTTGCTGCAGGATAGTTATTAATCATGACAGCAACAGAACGATTTTCTTGTATAGCTTTCGTTTTAATTCCAGTCAAAGGGAAGATATACTTTGGTGTTGATTCCTTGATTGTATCTGGAACTTTCCCACTCTCAGATGGTTTATTGTTTTCCTTTTGAACCGTTTTTTCCTTATGACCGCATCCCGATAAAGCGAGTAATAATACAAGAAAAAGCATGTAAAACTTTTTAAACATTATTTTGTGCCCAACCCCTTTGGTCGATATGAATGCCTTCCTTATATTGCTGCTTTTTAAATTTTTATTATTGCTGACTTTTAGCCTTATATTTACATGTGAACACATTTTACCAAGAACCATGTAAGTATAAGGCCATTTTTAACGGAACAATTTCTACTTTAATATTTTAACGCATTATAGTTGGAAAGAGTACTGTTTTATTCATTACATCATAAATTCCACGTTGAGTAATTCGAATATAAGGAAGATGTGTTGCCGAAAAAAACAGTAATGAGTACACTGGATCACCAAAAGGATAGCCACGTTCCTTTAATAGAAGTTTTAATTGTTTTTCTTCTTCAATCAGTGTTTCCATATCCCTATCTGACATTACCCCTGCTAATATCAATGGAATTTCGTGTATTACTTCTCCATTTTCAACTAAGACAATTCCCCCGCCAATTTCTTTCATCCGATTAAAGGCGATATCCATATCCTTTTTATTTTTCCCAATTAAAATAATATCCCCTGTATTAGAAAACGACGATGCGAATCCCATGACCTTATTAGCAAACCCTTTTAGAATCGTGTTAATTCGCCACTCTCCATTACGATCTAGCAGTACGAGAAAACTTTCATTATGGGTGGTTGGGAGTTTATCTGCTGACACATCATATGTTACGGAATATGGCTTTGTTATTACATCGTTTACCATCTCAATTCCAAAAGGCATCGAGAATTGCAAATCATCATAATCCAAGTTCCAATTTAATTCTAATGGAGGAAATCCCACATCTTTCCAATCGATATATTGATCCTGTGCAATAGCCTCTCCATCTTTTTTCAGCCATATCCCTTTTGAAAGAACATGGATTGGTGTTGGATTCATTTCACTCTCTAAGAAATTAATGCTAGCTACCCTGCCTGTGGCAATCATGCCATGTAAATGTTCAATATTATAATATCTTGCCACATTATAAGAGGCCATATGATATGCATCAATTGCTGGTACTCCATGCTCCAATGCCATGCGAATGGTCATATCCAGAATACCATCTTCGTAAAATGCCGGAGTTGAACCATCCGTATTAAAAAACATGGATTGATATTGGTCGATTCCAAGTTCCTTCATTTCCTTTAAAAGCACTGGAAGGTCGGGTCTGATAGACGAATGCCTTAAAGACACGGTAAAGCCTTGTAATAATCGGTCATACACTTCTTCTCCAGTCATTGCCTCATGATCACAATCGGCTCCAAATAACATCATCTTTGCTAGTGTTTTTTCCGAAGCTCCAGGAAAATGGCCTTCAATTCTTTTCCTCATTCTTTTTGCTTCTTGTATCCAATGAAGAATTAAATCATCTCCATCCAACAGCTTTGGCCATCCTGTCAGTTCCCCTCCTTGGAGAACAGCATCATGCTCTAGCCATGATTTTACCTCACTATGTGAAAATACCGTTTCTTCTTCCCGCAGTTCTGTTTGTGAATCAAAACGGCTCCACCAATACATAGAAACAGGCGAATGTCGCAGTTGCTTCAATAAAGAAAACGCTTTCTTTTTTCCTAATAACAAAACTAACATTATATTATCATTAATTATCGTGGTTGTTCCAGTTTGTGATGCATATCTAGCGAATGATTGGGGATTATATAATTGAAACGGATGGACATGTGGCTCAATATAGCCTGGAACGAGTGTTAACCCTTTACAATCCATCACTTCACAATTGAGAATGTTTTCAGGCATCTTTTCTCCTGCGTAAACGATTCTATCCTCGTCAATCCATATGTTTCCTACCATCCACTTACGAAGAATAGAATGGAGAAAACGAGCATTTGTTAAAAGGAGTGTTGGTGATTTGAGACCGCTTACAATTGCAACTTGGTCACGAATCTGTTTATTTTTCCATCGATAACGTTGATCTAACATTAAGTATTCCTCCCTAAGGAGATCAGCTCTCTATTTATTATTATGGTACCATATCAGACCATTTAACGCATTAAAGTTTTAAAAATAAATGTAAAAATTTTGTGAAGGTGTGTGAATAATGAAAACCTCTCCTAATATTGGAATTGTTAACGCCTTAATTCGAATCACTTGCGGACTAACAATAGTTGCATATTTTACGGCGAAGCTATCTAGAAAGCCTTGGTGTAATTCATACTTAATTATGATCTTAATGGGAGCTATGAAAGTTGCAGAAGGAATTGTACGGTATTGTCCGGTTACGGAGTTATACCAAAAAGGTCAAGGAATGATGAATCAGAACAACAGTCAGCAAAAGCAGCATAATGAGAGCCAAAATAATAATCAAGATAATATTAAAAATCCGCCAAGTATACCACCTGAGCTTGCAGATTCCATTAAAGATGCATTAGACTAAACATTTAGATCCGGGGGGAGGAGTTACCACCCGGTTTTTATTCGTGAATTTATGTCTAATTCCATGAATCAGTATGAAAAGGTAGAATAAAAAACCCCGTAAAGACGGAGTTCTGCTAAATAATACTTCATTAAATGAATATAATGCTATTCGAAAAATAAAAGCTATATTAGCTTTTAACTGTTTGTAAATTTGCTTTTAACCCAATATCTTTTCGATAAAAAAATGCATCGGATTGAAGTTTTTCCATTTCAGAATATACGTCTTTGATTGCGGACGACAATGAGGTGGCTTTTGCAGCTATTAAAAGTACACGTCCACCGCTTGATACATACTGCTGATCTTTCTTTTTAGTGCCCGCATGAAAAATGAGTGTGGCAGAGTCTAAAACGGTAATATCGGGAATGTCGATTCCTTTTTGATATTGATTTGGGTAACCATCTGCAGCGAGGACAACCCCAACCACAGCATCTTGATCCCATAAGATGTCGGGTTGCTTTTCATCCAAAATATCTATGATTATTTCTACCAAATCAGACTGTAATCTTGTTAAAACTACTTGGGTTTCTGGGTCACCAAACCGTGCATTAAATTCAATTACTTTCGGACCTTGATCTGTTAATATAAGTCCAGCGTATAAAATACCGCAAAAACTCCGGTTTTCCTCAACTAGTGCCTCTGCTGTAGGAATCAATATTTCCTGTACAGCACGTTCCACCTCTTGCTCAGGAATATGGGGAACCGGTGAATAGGCGCCCATTCCTCCTGTATTTGGCCCTGCATCTCCATCAAATGCTCTCTTATGATCTTGCGCAATGACCATCGGATATACATTTTTACCATTCACAAATGCCATTAGAGAAAACTCTTCCCCTTGCAGGAATTCCTCTATGACAACATTAGCAGATGCCTTTCCGAATTTTTCATCTAGCATCATTTCTTTCAAGGCTGAAATTGCTTCTTGTTTCGTGCTTGCAACCACAACGCCTTTTCCTGCTGCAAGTCCATCTGCTTTTATCACAATTGGGGCCCCGTTTTTTTCGACATATGCCTCCGCAGCTTCATAATCCTGAAAGGTTTGATAGTCAGCAGTTGGTATATTATATTTATGCATTAACTCTTTTGCAAAAGCTTTACTGCCTTCAATTAATGCCGCTTCCTGCCGTGGTCCAAACACTTTTAATCCTACTTCTTGAAAAGCATTGACGATACCCGCTGTTAGTGGATCTTCCGGACCGACAATAGTTAAATCAATTTGGTTATCCTTAGCAAAGGCAATTAATTCAGAAAATTGATTTTCGGATATAGGTACGAGCTCGGCATCTTCGCCGATTCCCCCATTACCTGGGGCACAGTAAACCTTTTGGACTAATTTGCTTTCCTTTACTTTTTTACAAATAGCATGCTCCCTGCCGCCTCTTCCGATTACTAATACCTTCATATGCTCCGCCTTTCTGGTACGAAGGAATTCGTCCCAAAGTTTTTGTTGTCGGGGATGACCCCAGACGGACGAGCGACGAAATGGGGAATCATCCACAACGGTCATAATTCGAATAAGTTTTACGGATATCCGTTCCGCTATTTGTGATAGGGCTATTTCCCTGTGTTAGCGGACACAGTTTCCATTATCTTGTAAAAAAACAGCAATTGCCATGTGCTTCTTCACATATAGTGGATTCCGTGTCCGTTTATAAAATTCACTTACAAAACTATTCATTTTAATGTTTAAAATGGCGAATCCCAGTAAGGACCATAGCAATTCCATATTCATCAGCCTTTTTAATAGAATCGGCATCTTTAATAGAACCACCTGGTTGAATAATAGCCGTAATTCCAGCTTTAGCTGCCGCTTCAACGGTATCATCCATTGGAAAGAAGGCATCAGAGGCTAATGCAGCACCTGCTGCTTTTTCCCCCGCTTGTTCAAGGGCAATCTTTGCTGCTCCTACACGATTCATTTGGCCAGCACCAATACCTAAAGTCATGTCAGAATTCGTAACAACAATAGCATTAGATTTCACATGCTTCACAACTTTCCAGCCAAGCTTTAACGCTTCCCATTCTGCTTCAGAGGGTTCACGTTTAGTTGGAATGGTAATAGTTGCATTATCAAATGTGTAAGTATCTTGATCTTGCGTTAGCAGTCCTCCTGCTACTGATGTAATGGTCTTTTCTTGTTTGTTTTTATCACTTACTTCTACTTCTAACAAACGAATATTTTTCTTCGTTGTTAAGATAGACAGCGCTTCTTCTGAATAAGAAGGAGCTATGATGATTTCAAGGAAAATTTCATGTAAAAGCTTAGCAGTGTCTTCATCAACCTCACGATTGAAAGCAACAATACCGCCAAAAATGGATGTAGAATCCGCCTCGTATGCTTTTTTATAAGCGTCTAAAACGGTGCTTCCTGTTCCTACACCACAAGGATTCATATGTTTGACTGCAACCGCAACAGGTTCAGAGAAATCCTTCACAATTTGCAAAGCTGCATCTGCATCGCGGATATTATTGTAGGAAAGTTCTTTTCCGTGTAATTGTTTCGCATGTGCAATGGAGAATTTCGATCCTAGTGGATTCACATAAAAAGTTGCCTTTTGATGAGGATTTTCCCCATAACGCAAGGACTGCTTACGTTCATAAGTAAACGTGACTCGCTCCGGGTCATGCTCCTCAACAAGGTTTGTCATATAGTCTGCAATAATCGCATCATAAGAAGCAGTGTGACGATATACTTTTGCAGCTAATTTTTTCTTTGTTAAAGTCGTAACATCACCGAATTCTTTTAACTCTGAAAGTACCTTATTATAATCATTAGCATCTACCACCACTGTTACAAAAGCATGGTTTTTGGCTGCAGAGCGCAACATGGATGGACCACCTATATCAATATTTTCAATTGCTTCCTCTTCTGTAACATCCTGTTTCGAAATAGTTTGCTGGAAAGGATATAAATTAACGCAAACTAAATCAATTGGTTGTATCCCTTGATCTGCAATTTGACTTAAATGATCCGGTGTTCTTTTTGCTAATAAACCTCCATGAACATTTGGATGCAGAGTTTTTACTCGACCCTCCAACATTTCGGGAAATCCAGTAATATCATCGATCCCAATAACAGCTAAGCCTGCTTCCTCCAAGGCTTTTTTCGTCCCGCCTGTTGAAATAATCTCAAATCCAACTTCTGCTAATCCTTTTGCAAACTCTACTACACCTGTTTTATCTGATACACTAATGAGCGCTCTTTTCATGGTGCCTGACACCTCCATTGTTAAATATGGTTTGTAATGTTTTTGGATATAGGCGATGCTCTACTTCATGAATTCTAACTGCAAGTGTTTCTGCTGTATCATGCTCCATGATAATCAACTCTTCTTGAGCAATGATAGGTCCCGTATCCATTCCTTCGTCTACAAAATGAATGGTAACACCTGTTGTATTTACCCCTGCTGCAATTGCTTGCCCAATAGCATCTTTTCCCGGAAACTTCGGTAATAAGGATGGATGTATATTGATGATTCGCTTCTCAAATTCACGAAGGATTGTTGGACCAATCAGTCTCATATACCCCGCTAAGATAAGATATTGAATTTCTCTTTTTTGCAACTCAGAAACTATTTTTCTTTCGAAGTCTTCTTTGGATTGAAAATCTTTCGGATTAAACACAAATGACTCTATTTCTTCCTTTTTTGCTCGTTCAATAGCATATGCGTTTGGTTTATCACACACTAGTAATTTCACTTCAGCATCCAATAGCCCTACTTTTATTGAATCCACAATAGCTTGAAAATTACTGCCGCTCCCTGATGCAAATACAGCTATTTTCATCATCACAAAATCCCCTTACCGGCAAAACGTACTCCTGGTTCTTTCGTAATTTGGCCAATACGATACGCTGATTCGCCATTCTCATTAAAAAATGCAATAACGGTATCGGCTATAGCTCTATCGACCGCTACGACAAAACCAATCCCCATATTAAAAATATTAAACATTTCCTCATGAGCAATCCCACCATACTGCTCCAATACATCGAATATTGGTAAAATTGGCCATGACCCATGCTCTATTTCTGCACCTAATTCTCCTGTAAGCATTCTTGGAATATTTTCAACAAATCCCCCGCCTGTAATATGGGCCATTCCCTTTATTTCAAACTCTCTAATTGCTTTTAACACAGGCTTAACATAGATTTTTGTTGGAACCAATAGCTCTTCCCCAAGTGGATGGTCTAATTCGGGAAGCCTATCTTCTAATGAAAAATGGTGATCTTCAAAGAAAACCTTTCGTACTAAAGAATAACCGTTACTATGAATACCGCTGGAGGAAAGCCCAATTAGGACATCCCCTTCTTGAATGGTCTCACCAGTTATCAGCTCGCTTTTTTCACAAGCACCTACAGAGAAACCTGCTAAATCATATTCATCTGCTTCATATAAACCGGGCATTTCTGCTGTTTCGCCGCCAATTAAAGCACAGCCTGCTTGTTCACAGCCATCGGAAATTCCCTTTACAATTTGCTCTATTTTATCTGGAGTTGACTTGCCACATGCGATGTAATCAAGAAAATATAATGGTTCAGCTCCTTGTACCACAATATCATTCACACACATAGCTACACAGTCAATCCCAATAGAATCGTGTTTATCCATTAAAAAAGCAAGCTTCAGTTTCGTTCCAACTCCGTCTGTTCCAGAAACAAGAACGGGCTGTCTCATATTTAAAGCGGATAAATCAAATATCCCGCCAAAGCTTCCAAGCTGTCCCAACACTCCAGATCGTTTTGTCCGATCTGCATGTTTTTTTATTCTTTCTACTGCTTCGTATCCTGCCTCAATATTTACTCCTGCTTGTCGATATGCATCTGCCATTTCAAAAGCCTCCTAGCGCACAAGTTCTTTCTCATGAGGTAATACTGTATCCGGGTAAATTTCGGTAGGATATGTTCCCGTAAAGCATGCTAAACATTGACCGCAGCTTTCATTCATCTTTGGTCTGCCAATCGCTTCTAGCATTCCTTCGACACTTAAAAAGGTTAAGGAATCAGCACCAATCATCTCGCGAATTTCTTCAACACTATGGGTAGACGCAATCAATTCCTCATGTGTGGAAGTGTCAATTCCATAGAAGCATGGATTTTTCATTGGCGGTGAACTGATGCACACATGAACCTCCGTTGCACCAGCCTCTTTTAGCATGGAGACAATTCGTTTGCTTGTAGTTCCCCTAACAATTGAATCATCTACCATTACGACCCTTTTTCCTTCCACGACTTTGCGAACAGCTGAAAGCTTCATTTTTACACCTTGTTCCCGTAACGATTGAGACGGTTGAATAAACGTTCTTCCTACATATCGATTTTTAATCAATCCTAATTCATACGGAATACCTGCCGCCTCCGCATATCCAATCGCTGCCGAAATACTGGAATCCGGTACACCTGTCACTACATCTGCTTCAATAAGCGCTTCTGCAGCAAGACGTTTCCCCATATTTTTACGAGCCGTATGAACATTAATGCCATGAATATTACTATCAGGTCTTGAAAAATACACATATTCCATCGTACAAATAGCACTGTTCGTGGATAATGTAAAAGGTTCAGAGTGAAGGCCGTTATCATTAATCATAATGAGTTCCCCCGGCATCACATCTCTCACCAATGTTGCTCCGACAATATCAAAAGCACATGTTTCTGATGCCACACAATATGCATCCCCGATGCGTCCAATCGATAAAGGTCGCAAACCATTCGGATCTAAAGCTACCATCAATTCTGTTTCTGTCATTAAAAGAAATGCATATGCACCCTTCACCATCGTAAGCGCATTTTTCATTTTATCCGCAAGTGAAATATACCCGCTTCTTTTAATAAGATGTGCGAACACCTCTGTATCCGAACTCGTTTGAAAAATGCTGCCTTGGGCTTCAAGCTGATGCTTAAGTCCATTTGCATTGACTAGATTTCCATTATGAGCAAGCGCCATACTGCCTGTTTGCGAATGGAAGAGAAGCGGTTGAACATTTTCAATACCGCCTCCGCCTGCTGTTGCGTACCGAACATGACCGATTGCTGATTTTCCTACTAACTTTTCCATTTTTCCTTCTGTAAAAACTTCTGTGAGCAGCCCTTCTCCCCTTATACCGTACAAGCTCTCACCATTTGTAACGACAATTCCCGCACCTTCTTGACCACGATGTTGCAAACTGTGTAACCCGTAATACGTGATTTTCGCTGCATCTGGATGTCCCCATATTCCAAATACACCGCATTCCTCGTTTAATCCCCTTATTTCAGCAAGCATGCAATCGCTCCTCTCCAAGCTTCTTCACATTCTTGCACATTCGTTTGAATGATTATTTCTCCTTGCTCATCCCTTACAAAAAGCTCTCCCGTGTTCGTAACCGTCCCGATAAATCTCGTATCATCCACCATCTTTTCAAACTCCTCTTTGCATTCTGGATGAATGGAAACGATAAAACGAGATTGTGTTTCGCTAAATAGAGCGACTGTTGCATCCCCTTGTAAAAGCACATCCGCTCCAAGATTATCTGTACCAAATAAACTCTCTGCTAACGCTACAGCTGTTCCACCTTCTGCGATATCGTGTGCAGACGAAACCAAGCCTTGTCTAATCGCAGCTAATAATTGCTTCTGTCTGCGAAGCTCAATATCTAGATCGATTTCCGGGGCCCTTCCGAAAACTTCTCCGTTTTGATATTTTTGAAGCTCACTGCCTCCAAATTCAGCTTTTGTATCACCGATAACATAAATGAGATCTCCAGGACTCTTGAAACTTTGAGTAGTGATATGGTCAAGATCTTCTACCAGCCCAACCATCCCAACAACAGGTGTTGGATAAATAGCTGTTCCTTTTGTCTCATTGTATAAGGAGACGTTCCCACCAATGACAGGACTGTTTAAGACACGACATGCCTCGCTCATCCCATCCACTGCTTTTTCAATTTGCCAAAAAATTTCTGGCTTCTCTGGGTTTCCGAAGTTTAAACAATCTGTAATGGCTAATGGCTCTGCGCCGGAACATACAATATTACGGGCTGCTTCTGCCACAGCAATCTTCCCGCCTGTTTCAGGATCTAGATATAGATAACGAGAATTACAATCAGTTGTCATTGCTAATGCTTTACGAGTACCGCGAATTCTTACCACTGCTGCGTCTGAACCTGGTGTTACTACGGTATTAGTTCGAACCTGGTAATCATACTGTCCATACACCCATTCCTTGCTAGCGATTGTTGGCTGCTGCAATAACTGGAGCAATGACTCTTTATAATCTTCCACATTAGGAATCCCGTTTTCTATTGATTGAAATTCACGAAAATAAGCAGGCTCTTGTGATGGTTTATGGTAAACCGGTGCATCCTCTGCAAGTGCATCCACCGGAACATCTGCCACTACTTCACCATGGTGTAATAGGCGCAAACGCTTATCATCTGTTACCTTGCCTACCGCTACTGCTTCTAACCCATATTTTAAGAAGAGATCGATTATTTCTTTTTCTCTTCCTTTTTTCACCACAACCAACATTCTTTCCTGTGACTCAGAAAGCATCATTTCGTATGCAGTCATCCCTCGTTCTCGCTGCGGAATCAAATCAAGATTCATTTCAATTCCCGATCCTGCTTTACTTGCCATTTCCGCAGAAGAACTGGTTAATCCTGCAGCACCCATATCTTGAATACCAACAAGTGCGTCATTCTGAACCAATTCCAAGCATGCTTCTAATAAAAGCTTTTCCATAAACGGATCTCCCACCTGAACAGCAGGGCGTTTCTCGTCAGATTTCTCACTTAATTCTTCGGAAGCAAAAGTCGCACCATGAATACCGTCTCTTCCCGTTTTCGCTCCTACATACATGACGGTATTTCCAATACCTTTTGCTTGGCCTTTTTGAATATCCTTATGATCAATTAATCCGACACACATTGCGTTTACAAGTGGATTTCCATCATAGGAAGGTTCGAATTGAATTTCCCCTCCTACCGTTGGAATACCGATGCAATTTCCATAACCAGCAATCCCCGCTACAACCTCTTTAAATAAGTATTTCACTCTCGGAGAATCCAGTTCCCCAAAACGTAATGAATTTAAAAGCGCGATTGGTCTTGCCCCCATTGAAAATACATCACGAATAATTCCACCTACACCTGTTGCAGCGCCTTGATAAGGCTCAATTGCCGATGGATGGTTATGGCTTTCAATTTTAAATACCACCGCTTGCTCATCACCGATATCTACAATACCTGCACCTTCACCAGGTCCTTGCAATACTTTTTCACCTGATGTCGGAAATCTCTTTAGCACAGGCTTGGAATTTTTATAGCTGCAGTGTTCAGACCACATAACAGAAAATAGCCCTGTTTCTGTATAGTTCGGAATTCTTCCTAATATGTTTTCAATCATGGAAAATTCATCATCTGTTAAACCTAATTCACGGTAAAGCTTTTCTACTTTTATTTGTGTTGGATTTGGTTCAAGCATTAACGACATGTGCTTCCCTCCAGTTTCTCACCATCGCTTGGAAAAGTTTTAATCCGTCAGCACTTCCTAAAAGTTCGTCTACTGCCCGTTCAGGGTGCGGCATCATCCCAAGAACATTTCCTTTTTCATTGACAATCCCTGCAATATCAGAAACGCTCCCGTTTGGGTTATTTTTATAAGTGAACACGATTTGGTTGTTTGCTCTTAATTGCTGCAATGTAGCATCGTCACAATAATAATTTCCCTCACCATGTGCAATTGGGATACGAATAACATCACCTTGATCTAAAGAATTTGTAAACATCGTACAGTTATTTTCCACCACTAAATCCACTGTACGGCATATAAATTGCAGACTGTCATTGCGTCGCATTGCGCCTGGCAATAATCCTGACTCAAGTAAAATCTGAAAGCCATTGCAAACTCCAAGTACAGGTTTTCCAGCATCGGCAGCCTTTACAACTTCCTTCATTACGTTCGAGAAACGGGCAATAGCTCCTGATCGTAAGTAATCTCCGTAGGAAAAACCACCAGGCAATAAAATACCATCAAATTCATCAAGGTTATTAGCATCATGCCACACATACTCTACTTCTTCGCCGAGTTCATCTTTTATAGCGTGGTACATATCAACATCACAATTAGATCCTGGGAAGACGATTACCGCGAATTTCACTGAGCAACACACTCCTCAATCTCATATCGATAATCTTCAATCACTGGGTTTGCCAGCAAACGTGTGCAAAGCTCATTCACAACTTCTTCAATATTACGGTCTGTTTTTTCAACATTTAACTCCATATATTTGCCGATTCGAACATCTTGGACCTCTTGATAATTCATGGTGTGGAGTGATTGCTTAACTGCTGTTCCTTGAGGATCCAATACGCTTTCCCTTAATGTTACGTAAACTTTCACCTTATACATGAGCTGTTACCCCTTTCAACCTGTTTAAAATTTCTGTGTAAACAGTTTTCAGATCACCTAAATCTCTGCGAAAAACATCTTTATCAAGCTTCTCATTGGTTTTTACGTCCCATAATCGACAAGTATCTGGAGAGATTTCATCCGCTAGTAAAATTTCGCCATTCGCGTCTTTTCCAAACTCCAACTTAAAGTCTACTAAGCGTATACCAAGCTGCAAAAATAGCTCTAATAAAACTTCATTAATTTTAATAGCTTTCTTTCTTAGCAGATTTACCTCTTCTAAACTAGCAATTCCCAATATTTCAATATGATCCTCTGTAATGATTGGATCACCTAGTTCATCATTTTTATAATAAAATTCTACAACTGGTTTTTTTAAAGGTGTTCCTTCTTCTATCCCAAGCCGCTTTGCTAAACTGCCTGCAATCACATTTCTTGTAACAACCTCTAAGGGTATTATGGAAACCTGCTTTACGAGTTGCTCTGTTTCCGAAATTTTCCGGATAAAGTGGCTTTCTACCCCCATTTCCTGAAGATTGGCAAAAATCAAGCTGGAAATCTCGTTATTTAATATGCCTTTCCCTGTTATTTCGGATTTTTTCACCCCATTAAAAGCAGTGGCAGAATCCTTGTACTCGACCCATAAAACCCCTGTTTCCTCTGTTGCATAAATTCTTTTCGCTTTCCCTTCATACAGCAGCTCATTCTTTTCCATATTTTTACACCTCACCAGTTGATTTAAGAAGTTTGTCCAGAAGAGCGTGCTCTTCTGAACAAACTTTCTTAAAGATAAGTAACTATAAGTGTCTAATTTGTCTAGCTCGAAATTGGCACTTCAAATTTCACCAGCGCCCATCAGCTAGCAGATGAGCAAGGCGCTTACGCTTTTCTTATTGCAAACCTAGTCTTTCAAATATAGTGTCGACATTTTTTAAATGGTAGTTATAGGCAAAGCAGTCAGCAATTTCTTCTTTGGACAATTTACTTTGAATGGTTGGGTCCGCTTCGATTAATTGTCTGAATGGCACTTGTTTCTCCCAAGCTTCCATTGCCTTTGGCTGAACAGTATCATATGCTGCTTCTCGGACCATTCCTTTGTCAATAAGGGCTAATAATACTCGTTGGGAATAAATTAAACCTAAAGTACGATCCATGTTTCGCTTCATGTTTTCCGGGAATACCGTTAAGTTTTTTACAATATTTCCAAAGCGATTAAGCATGTAATTAATTGCAATCGTTGCATCAGGAAGGATAATACGCTCTGCCGAAGAGTGAGAAATATCTCTTTCATGCCATAGCGGAACATTTTCATAAGCTGTTAACATATAACCGCGAATCACTCTTGCCATTCCTGTCATATTTTCTGAGCCAATTGGATTACGTTTATGTGGCATAGCAGATGAACCTTTTTGCCCTTTTGCAAAAAACTCTTCTACTTCACGAGTTTCACTCTTTTGTAAGCCACGAACTTCGACTGCGAATTTTTCAATAGAAGTCGCGATTAAAGCAAGAGTTGCCATGTAGTGCGCATGGCGATCACGTTGTAGGGTTTGAGTAGAAATAGGTGCAGGCTGCAATCCTAATTTTTCACAAACATATTTTTCAACAAATGGATCAATATTGGCATATGTACCAACTGCTCCAGAAATCTTTCCAAACTCTACTCCTGCTGCAGCTTGCTTAAATCGTTCCAAGTTGCGTTTCATTTCTTCATACCAAAGTGCCATTTTTAATCCAAATGTCGTTGGTTCTGCATGAACCCCATGGGTTCTCCCCATCATTACGGTATATTTATGTTCTTTCGCTTTTTCCTTTAAAATTTCTATAAAGTTTTCCAGATCTCTTAATATAATTTCATTCGCTTGTTTCAATATATAGGAAAGAGCAGTATCGACCACATCTGTAGATGTTAAACCATAATGAACCCATTTTCTTTCTTCCCCAAGGGATTCAGAAACTGCTCTTGTAAATGCAACCACATCATGTCTCGTTTCTTCCTCAATTTCCTTAATTCGCTCCACCTTGAAAGTTGCGTTCTTACGAATTTTTTGAACATCCTCTTTGGGAATCTCGCCAAGCACAGCCCATGCTTCACATGCTAGGATTTCAACTTCCAGCCAAGCTTGAAAACGATTTTCCTCTGTCCAAATTGCGCCCATTTCAGGTCTAGTATAACGTTCAATCATGAATGTTTTCCTCCGATTCTAATTCCAAATAGTACTTTGCTCAAGTTCCACCAATGCGTTTTCTACATCATCTGTTAAAACGGTCACATGACCCATTTTTCTTTGATATTTAGGTGCTTCTTTTCCGTATAAATGAATGGACCATTTCGGTTTCTGCGGAATCTGTTCCAATACCTTATCAACATGCTGCCCTAAAATATTCACCATAATCACAGGGCTTAATAATTGCGGCTCTCTTAATGGCCAATTACAAATCGCCCGTACATGCTGAGCAAATTGAGAAATCGCACAAGCTTCGATAGAATAATGCCCTGAATTATGTGGTCTTGGTGCCAGTTCATTAACAAATAACTCACCGTCACGAGTCAAAAACATCTCGACAGCTAAGGTACCGACTAGATTTAAATGACCCGCAATTTTTTCCGCTAGTGTATAGGCATTTTTCATCACTTCATCGGTTGTTCTCGCAGGAACAATCGTTTCATGCAAAATATTGTTCACATGAATATTTTCACCAATCGGAAAGCATTTCAATTCACCAGAAACACTTCTAGTGACAATTACAGAAACTTCCTTTTCAAAAGGAATCCATGACTCTAGCACACAGTTTCCGTGTTCAAGTAATGCAGAAGCCTCATGTATATCTTCTTTATTTTGTAAAACATATTGACCCTTTCCATCATAACCGCCGCGAGCTGTTTTCAATACACATGGAAATCCAAGCTGCTCCGCTCCATTTTCGAGATCTTCGACTGTCTCGATTACCCAATATGGTGCCACTTTTACGCCTGAATGTTCTAAAGCGTTTTTTTCCAAAATCCGGTCCTGTGTAATTCTGATGATTTCAGCACCCTGTGGAACATAGGCTATTTCAGTTAACCATTGAAGAGCATCATAATCAATATTTTCAAACTCAAAAGTGATAACATCACTATTTTGTGCTAATTGCAGCAAAGCCTGTTTATCATCATAAGCTGCTGTAAGTTCTATGTCTGCGACCTGACCGCACGGGGAATTTGGAGTAGGATCAAGTACTGCAATTTTATAACCAGCTTCTTTTGCAGCAAGTGCCATCATTCTCCCTAATTGTCCGCCGCCAATAATTCCAATTGTTTTTCCTGGTGATATAAATCGATTATCCAAGTTGACCACTGCTTTCGATTACTTGTTTTTTTAATACTTCCCGTCTTTCATCTAATCTAATAGCAATTGTTTCATTATTCGTAGATAGGATTTGTGCTGCCAAGAGTCCTGCATTTGTCGCTCCTGCTTTTCCTATTGCCACAGTCGCAACCGGAACACCGCCTGGCATTTGGACGATTGATAATAAAGAATCAAGTCCATTTAATGTCTTTGACTGGACAGGAACACCAATCACTGGAAGAGTTGTTTTCGCTGCTACCATCCCTGGTAGATGAGCAGCACCGCCGGCTCCTGCTATTATTACCTTTATACCTCTTTCTCTTGCCTTTACGGCATATTCAAACATCAAATCAGGTGTTCTATGAGCAGATACTACTTTCTTTTCATAAGGAATCTTTAACTCTTCTAATATATCACATGCGAATTTCATTGTTTCCCAATCAGATGTGCTTCCCATGATCACTCCGACTTCAATCGACATCTCTCAATCCGCCTTTTTTATAAAATAAAAACCCAGGTAAACTGCTCCCTCAGTATGAGAGAAAGCAGTTTATCTGGGTGATAAAACCGAATCTTTAACAAATACACCATAAAAAACCCAATATATCCACTTTCCCTCATAGTCCAAACATTTACGGTGTCTGGGTAGAGACGTATGGGCCATATTCCCATTATATATGAGGTACTATACTATTCACTTTGACACTTTCATCTTAACAGGTTATGTAATGAGAGTCAACACAATAATCGAACATTATATTTAATTATTATATCAACGTTCGGATTTTAGTTGATTTTCCGTCCTTCAAATATTATTTTTCTTCCTGCGGGCTCGTAATCTACCTGTCCATTGTGAGAAACCTCTTTAAAAATTGGCTTTTCTATTCTTCTAATGGGACGATAACCTTCTTGATCCATTCGTTTTAAACAATCTTCTATTGTTTCATTATCTAAAACTTCAAATTGCTTTTTAGAGTTGTTGGGCATCCTCTAAATTCCTTTCTAATACATTTATTAATATTTTTATTATAGTATTTAAAAATTATTTTAAACAGTGAAATTTTGGGGAGCATTAGTTATTAATTAGTGGATCTATAATTTTGTGGAGGTGATACATTTTTGATCTGCCATTTCCTGTGGATGGAAGATCCAAGGCCTTCAAGATTTTCGTCGCTACTGTTTGTGATGAGATTTCCAAAAAATCCCGCACTTCCTTATTTGCAATCACCTTTTTATTGAAAAGAAGAGAAAAATCTATTAATGATTCTATATGTGCAGTTTTAGAAGCGCAGTGGCAGGATGGGCAAACCCATTTCCCATGGTTTCTATACATAGGGATTTTGCAGCAATTTGGACAGTGCGTACCTCGTAGGATTTCATTTTTATTAATATTTAATTGATTTAATACATCATACTCGTCAGGGGTATGTTTCTTTAGGAGGAATTTTATCAGTTTAGTTAGTTGGTTTTTATTTAATATTTCTTTTTTGTACATTTTTGACAGATTTTCGATTTGTATTAAAAGACCCGCACTTTGAGTAATAATGGTCGAGGGACGTCTGGGTTGTCCTTCAGTCTTTATTAGGGTAGATGTATTACTTATTACTACCTGAGGGATGATTGGTATATTTGGAAATTTACTTGATTGGAGAAAGTTCTTCAGTTGGAATTGATGTCTATTAACTTGTGAAACAGGATCCTGAAAAGCTTGTTCTACCCCATTTTTTGTTCTTATTAACTGATTAAAGTTGTAATCGAATGTTATGATACCACTGATATTTTTTACTTCAAGAATGGTAATAAAATTTGGGGAAAGTATTAGCGTATCTATCTGAAAGTGATGGTTTTGATAGGGCAGTCGGAGGTAGTGGAAGATATAGTATTGTTTTTCTGGAAGGAAACTCAGGAAGTAATCCAAAGATTTCTCTCCTAGATAACCAGCCCTTATTTTATGATATTCTTCATTAATAATTGCCATTTTGCTATGTAAAGGATGTAATCTTCTTAGCAAAATTTCCAACTTTCGAAGTTTAATTGGAACCCCTCTTTCTTTTGTTATCAATTTTGTCAGCTCCTTTTAAATAAATTTATGTCAATATTCTATATATCCCTATCTTTTCCTTCTTTTTTACGGGCATAAAAGAAAAATCTCGCGATTATTTGGCATTTTCTCGTCAAACTTTACTTTTATCTCGTCAAAACAGCAGTTAATCTCGTCAATTTGATGTTTTATCTCGGCAATCAGGACTTTAGACCTAACCCAAACATACAAAAAAGCCACAGATCGAAATCTGTGACTTT
>NZ_PIQO01000012.1 GCF_002844575.1 Heyndrickxia camelliae | reverse complement strand
CATTATTTGAAGCTAGTTATGTCCCAGCCCCTCATTTTTTTTGTTTTTTACCTGAGTTCAAACTATTGAATTGGCTTTTTTCAATTTATACCCATAATAATAAATTTTTCAATGCATCCTTATGCTATCTTCACATTTCCTCAAACGGATTCGATAATTGATTTCCAAGCCTTTTCAATTTCGGATGTATACAAAAATAAACGGCGAAACCAAAATAGCCAATGCAAGCCAAATAGAGTACAAGATGGCTAGACGTTAGTTGACCCAATAATCCTCCTAAAAAATACCCGATTGGACTTAAAGAGCCAAGCAGTGAAGATAGGAAGGAAAAGCCAGTTCCTAAGTATTCTTCAGGCAGATTAACCTGAATTAATGTTTGAATATAAATTCCCATTATTGCAATTCCGAACCATGCTAGACCAAAGAAAATAAAAGGAATTAGGTAGTGATCTATCAATATCATGGATATTAGCCATGATACTCCCGAAAATAGTGAAACAAATGGAAATATCTTGTTTAAAGGCAACTTCTCCAAACGGCTAGATAAGATGGTTCCAACGATTGACCCGATGGACATGGAGGTTAACCAGAAACCATATTTTACAGATGATGAAGATATCACGGGCAGCATCGCCAATCCCATCGTTGCCAATACATTGATTCCAATCACACCAAACAAAATACTTAATAGTGTTTTTTGTTCTTTGACTACATGGTATCCATCTACAAAATCCTTTTTATACTGTTTGAAAAAATGATGAGTAGGTGTTTCCTGTTCCTTTGGCGATTTAGGGACTTTTAGGTAAAAGAAGAACAGAAGTCCTGTAAGAATGAGCAGAACACTATTTGAAATATAAATAACTCCCAATCCAACGAAGGCAATCAAAATACCGGAGATTGCGTCGCAAATGATGTCCAAGGTTTGATATGAAAAGGAAAAAATTGAATTTACCTTTGCTAACTTATCTCGCATTGCCAAACGTTCAATTAAAGCATTTTCTGTTGGGTAGGTTGCTTCCGAAAATGATAAAGAAAGAAACATCAGCAAAAATAGAACGGGAAGCCATAGGATTTCCGAATAATACAAGATGGAAAGGATGCTGATAAAGAAACCTTGCCCAATGGATGCGAAAAATAATATTTTCCGTTTTGAAAACCGATCAATAATCGGACCGTAAAGAAACTGAATTGTAATCGGCAATATCGCTATGGCACTGGTAATGCCGACTAGTAAAGGCGAATTTGTTGCATTTTTTACATACCACACCGTCGCTACTAAATAAAAGCTATCCGAAAAATTGGTCAAAATCCTGCCGAATAACAGAATCATTAATGATGTATTCATATTCTCTCCTCCAATATAAAAGTTTTTTCGTTGCAAAACCTCTATATCGGGGGTCCTCGGGCTCAGCGTTAATGATCAGCAAAATTTACGTAACGAGTAGCTATCAATTAGTTCGCCTCCTTCGTTTTTTGTTTTATTATTTCATTTATTTTCCATTTATTCAATTAAAAATAAAAAAGTTTCCAAAATACATTTTATTTATAATATTCACTATACATACAAAAGTAATTATAGTAATATTTTTACAATCAAAGGAGGGTGGTTGGAATATGGTAAACGATCATGAATACATTATTCGCCCGGAACGATTAGCTGGTGATAAAAGGAATTCAAACGGTTAATTAACTTGCATTTGAAAATAAAACAAATGAAGTGAACTTAATGGAAGCTATACGGAAAAGTGATTTATTTATTCAGAACGCTCACTCGTGGCAGTGAAAGAAGCAGACATTATTGGACATATTTTGTTTAGCCAGATTTTCATAGAAACATATGATGGGGTAATAACCACCATTGGGCTTGCACCAATGGCGGCGAAACCAGAATTTCAAGGAATCGGAATTGGAACAGCACTAGTTAAGGCGGGATTGGAGGCATGTCGTGTGCTAGGGTACTCTCATGTATTTGTACTCGGACATCCTGAATTCTATCCTAAATTTGGCTTCTTGCCATCACAATCTACGTTTGGAATGGAATGTCCTTATCCCGTTCAGGATTGATATTTTATGGCGATGGAGCTGAAAGCACATTCGTTTAAGGGCATTAAGGGGAAAGAAAAGTATCCTCCTGCATTTGAAACGGTATCTTAAATTTTGTATAGGAAAACTTTATAAACAACCTTATTCTGTTTTGAACGAATAACCTTAATGTGTGCGAAATAGCCTAAATAAAATGAGGTGTTATCTATGTCATTTCCAATTTTAGAAACAGAACGACTAAGACTTGTAGAAATAACGGAAGATTATGCTCCGGCAATGTTTGACATTTTTTCTCGAGAAGATGTAACACGATATTATGGCATGATTCCATTTGTGGAGGAAGAGCAGGCACAAAAAATGGTGCAGTCCTTCGCAATGAATTTTGAAGCAAAGCGGGGAATTCGCTGGGGAATGCAATGGAAGGAATCTGGGGAATACGTGGGAAGTGTGGGGTTAAATAATCTTGTTTTAGCAGGGAAACGAGCGGAAGTAGGATATGAGCTGCACCCTAAATTTTGGAGAAAGGGAATCGTATCGGAAGCTGTTAAAGCAGTCTTGCAATACAGCTTTCAAGAATTGGATTTGCATCGAATCGGTGCGGTTACCTTTCCGGAAAACGAAGCGTCTTCTAATCTTCTATTAAAATTGGGATTCCTTAAAGAGGGATTATTAAGAGGTTATATTTATCAGGGTGGAGTGTCATACGATGCCAATGTCTTTTCTATTCTGAAGACAGATTGGGTAAAGATTTTATCGGACACACAAAAAAGGCTAAATTGAGGACATAGGAGTTGATTAATATAGTTTTTTCATAGATAACGAACTATGTGTTCGCTTAGACGTCCACCGCTGTTAAAATTTTTATCGAAAGAGGTGTCATTATGACAGAGGATTTTTATTGTGATGAGGTGTTGAGCGGCAAAACAGCTGTCCAAAAGGTATTGGAAACGGAAAATGTATTAGCTTACTATCATACAAGGCCATCCTATCCTGTTCACATCGTGGCGATACCAAAAAAGCATATTTCATCGCTTATCACACTTCCAGAAGAAGATAATGAATTACTACTAGAGTTATTGAATGTCATTAAACAAGTTGCTGCAAAGGTAACGGAGGAGAATGGTGCGTGTAGAGTGATTACAAATATAGGAAACTATCAGGATTCCAAACATCTTCATTGGCATATTGTGTACGGAGCGTCACTTAGTTGAAATGGTAAATGGATGATGGCAAAGCTGGGAGGAATGAAAATGAACAAACAAATTATCTTTCCGAAAAATCTCGAAAAGGGTGATACCATTGCAGTATGCGCGCCTTCAAGCGGTGTGGAAGAACAATTGCATAAATACATAAGGGATGCAAAAAGGAATGTAGAACTAGCAGGGTATCAGGTCGTAATTGGGGATACTGTGTGGAAGAATGAAAAATGTGTAAGTGCCTCAAAAGAAATCCGTGCTGCAGAACTTCAACAATTTTTGCTAGATGACCGAGTAAATGCAATTATTCCTCCTTGGGGCGGCGAATTTTTAATGGAGATTCTCCCTTTACTAGATTGGGAAAAAATAAGAACCAGTACTCCTAAATGGATTCTAGGCTATTCTGATATTAGCACCTTTATATTTGCTTATACATTACTGACCGGAATTGCTTCAGCACATGGCAATAATTTTTTTGATTTAAGTGCGTATAACTTAGATTCATTAACCGAGAGGTGGGTGGATGTTATTAGTACTCGTTCAGGTGGAACAGTATCGCAAACTTCTTCTCAGCTTCACCAATCTTTTTGGAGGGATGACCCAAATCAAGGCTTTCAGTTAGATACACAGACGGTTTGGAAGTCAATTGATTCAACGGATTCTATACAATTTTCAGGCAGATTGTTAGGCGGCTGTTTAGATACTATTTCTGTTCTTCTTGGGACTCCTTATGCCCCTGTTTCCCAGTTTGTCGAGGATTATTGTAAAGATTCAGGCGTTGTTTGGTACCTGGAAAGCTGTGAAATGAATGCAGCTGATATTTACCGCCGTCTATGGCAAATGAAAATGAATGGCTGGTTTGAGCATACCAATGGCATAGTGATTGGAAGACCAGCAGGATATTCTGACAGTAAGGATTTTACGATAGTAGATGCACTGCATCAGATTTTTGATGACATGGATATTCCGGTAATTTATGATGCAGATATTGGTCACATTCCTCCACAAATGATTTTGGTGAATGGGGCAAAGGCAAAAGTTTCGTATGTAAAAGGGAATGGTAATGTGGATCTTATATTTAATTAGAACCTAACAGGAGGAATCTATGCATACATCTTTTGAAGTCACATTGGAGTATTATCAACCAAAATATTTAAATGAATTACGTAATTTTTATTTACCTGCAGATCAAGAACAATTTACTGCCTTGCCAGTTGAAATGTTGGAAACTACCAATGTTAGGCACCCGATAATGATTGTAAGCCATAATGAACCAGTAGGCTTCTTTGTACTGCATTCTAGTGAAAGAGTTGCGGAATATACAGATAATCCTAATGCCATGTTATTAACAGCATTTTCTATTAATCATGCACATCAGGGAAAAGGTTTCGCCAAGAAAGGCATGAAACTATTACATGACTTTGTTCACCAAGAATTCCCGCAATGTAACGAGATTGTATTAGCAGTAAATCAAAGAAATATTCCCGCACAAAAATTATATGAGAAGGTCGGATTTACAGATACTGGACGGAGAAAAATGGGGGAAATTGGGGAACAATTGATTTTGTGCCTTAAACTGTAGTATCGGGAATGGTTACAAAAACGTAAGTACAGGTGAAAGGACGAACAAATAATCAGAATACAGGTAAAAAAATGAATCTTCAAGTTTATAGTTATCTTACAAACTCATAGTCATGGGGATAGGATTGTCGAGGATATTTGAAAAGGGGTTTAACATGTACGGATTTATTGCATTATTAGACAAGAAGACAGAAGAGGTAGTAAAGGAAATCTGGAGGGATCTTAAGAAGCAATCAATTTCTTATTATGCAGAGGAAGTAGAAGACCGAAAGCCGCATATTACCATTGCAGGTTATAATCGGTTGGAGAAAAGTGACTTTATTCGATCAATGGATCAGTTCTATGATTCTTCCCCAGAAGTGGAAATAGCATTTAATACTTTAGGAACATTTTTAAACTCAGGAACATTGTTTTTATCCCCAACGATATCTGCACCACTGTCCAATTTTCATAGGAATCACCATGACAATTTCAAAAAGTACAATGATAATCCTGAGTCTCTGTATTTACCAGGGAATTGGATTCCCCATTGCACATTGGCTAACCGCTTATCACACGAAAAACTATGTGAAGCATTTGCCTATTGCTCTCATAAACTAAACACTATTAAAGCAAAGATAGCAGAAGTTGCATTGATCGAAACGATTTATGAAGGTGGACGATGTGTGGCTGCTCTGGAAGTGTATTCTAAGAAACTACTATTCTAAATACCTTGGAAGTGGTTAAATAAGCAACGACCAAATTGTATTAATCGTAGAACGCCTTACAAAAACGTATCAAGGCATTAGATAGGAAGTTCGAGCATTGAAAAATATCTCTTATGATCCCCAAAAAGGCGAATTACTTTCCATAATGGAACGAACGGGTCAGGAAAGAGCACGCTTCTTACTATTCTCACCACTTTGGTAAGCCTGATAAGGGAACTATCCAGCTGAATGAAAACATGATTAGAATATGTTTACGACAATTATATGCGTCTCAATATAGAAGAGATAATATTGGGTTTATTTTTCAATTCTTTAACCTTTTAAAAGATTTAATGGTAGAAGAGAATATTGCATTTCCGCTTATCCGAATCATCGGGTGAAAAAGAAACTATGAGCGGCGTTTCTAGGGGAGAAGACAGAGAAGTGTCTTTTTATTCAGGAAACGATTGAATATATGGTTCGTCTTATTCAAATGAAGAGGGAGAATTGTGCTCGGAATAGAGTGTTCGAGAAAATATAAGAAAAACTCATCGTCTCTTATATGGAGCACACTTTTTTTGCTTATAAATTACAATGGCGAAAGTGTTGGTGGAAATGAAAAAACGGGATGGCATTTATCCATCCCGCTTTATTATTCCTGAATATATTTATTTCTCCCTGCGCCTATACCAGATATAAAAATAAGCACTGAAACTATAACAAGCATCCATAAAGGAACAGCCCAGTTATGCGTAATATCATGAAGCACGCCAAAAAGGGTTGGACCAATAGCTGCAAGAAGGTATCCGAAGGACTGTGCCATACCGGATAATTCTGCGGCTTGATAGGAATTTTTGGTACGGAGGCTAAAGAACATCATTGCTAGGCTAAAAGCACAGCCCCCTGCAATCCCCAGTAATATTACGGAGAATGGGATAAGAGAAAGATTTCCGTAAAGAATTCCAATCATTCCAATAACAAACAAAAGAGCTGTAATGGTAACGAGCAGATATTGATTTTTCATGCGTCCTGCTAGTATAGGAACGATAAAAGTAAATGGAAGAACAGCGAACTGCATTAAGGAGAGCATCCAACCGGCTGTGCTGGAGCTTAACCCTTGTTGTTGCAAAATTTCAGGAAGCCAAGCAACAATCGTATAAAATATCAATGATTGCAGTCCCATGAACACTGTTACTTGCCATGCCAATCCAGATTTCCACATGTTCACTGATTGCGGTTTTTCAGATACATTTATCGCTTGATTACGGTTTGAACGAAATTGTGGTATCCAAAAAAGAATAGCAATGATTGAAATGATTCCCCAGTATCCAAGGGAACCTTGCCATCCTAATCCTGACTTAGAGGAGATAGGGATACTTAGCCCCGATGCAATAGCCCCGCATAGATTCATAGAAACAGAATATACTCCCGTCATAGTTCCCACACTTTTGGGAAAGTATTGCTTGATAATGCTTGGAACTAACACATTACCTACCGCAATGGCTAATCCAAGAAAAATAGTACCTGAAAATAGCATTCCTACGCCTGAAAGAGGACGAAGGATAATGCCTATCGTTAACAGGATTAGAGATAGAAAAAGAACAGACTCCATACCATAGCGCCGCGCTAATTTGGGAGCGAATGGCGATAAAAGTGCAAATGCAAGTAATGGAACCGTTGTTAATGCACCAGCAAGTGTACTGGATATCCCCAAACTCTCGCGAATGGAGGGAATCAAAGGTCCGACTGATGTTAAAGGAGCTCTTAAATTCGCTCCAATAAAAATGATGCCAATAATAAGAAGTAATACTTTGGGTTTTACGTCTACTCTGTGATCTTGTTGAATTGTTCCTTGTTGCAAAATAACTCCTCCATTCTTTTATGTTAAAGTCTCAATAAATTGTTCAATATATTCATTCACAGCCTCTGCTGCTAGATCGGTGTCTTGCCCTATGATTGCCTCCACTAATTTTCGATGAACATGATGATGAAAATCCGAATGACAAGTTATTTCCGATAAGTTATGGACCGATTGTTGCAAGGGTGCAGACATTTGCTCGTATAAATCGACTAGCATCCGGTTGTGGGATGCATTTACAATCGCCTTATGCAATTGAATATCCGCTTCCACATATGTCTTACTATCCTTTGCTTCCGCCGCTTCATGGCATGCTTCAAGATGTGTTTGAATGTCATCTAGATCTTCTTTATTTCTTCTGATTGCCGCTAATCGTGCAGCTTCCCTTTCTAATGCATGACGAACTTCCAGTATTTCAATAAGATTTGCCTTTTGCAATCGCTTTTGCAATGCTGCCCCCAAAGTACTGGATGAACATACATATGTACCACTGCCTTGTTTTGTTTGAAGAAGTCCTGCATGAACGAGAGCACGAATGGCCTCTCTTAAAGTATTACGGCTAACATCAAGTTGCTGCATTAATTCTAATTCTGGCGGAATACGGCTTCCAACTTCCCATGCCCCAGACTCAATGAGGGATTCTATCTGTGAAACGATTTGTTCAACAAGTGATAATCGATTTGTTTTTGCGATATCCATATTACACCTCAAATTTGTAGGATGATTGGTTCATTGGGTAATATAACATATCGAGATAAAAATGTAAATTTAGAGGGAATGGGAAAATAGATGACGAATAAAACAGTAGTGAAGACAGAGGAGTGAAATTATGCATATACGAAAATTAACCCCCGAGGAACAGCATCCAATAGCACTTTTACTATTAGCAGATCCATCTTTAAAGCTAATAGAAGAATATATTGCTCGAGGTGAATGTTTTGTAGCAGAGGAAGAGGGAAGTATCATAGGTGAATATGTATTGCTTCCAACCCGACCTGACACTATAGAAATTGTGAATATTGCGGTTGCGGAGCATTCCCAAGGCAAAGGAATTGGACGGGAATTGGTGAATGATGCAATAAGGCGGTCTAGGGAATGGGGCTATAAAACAATCGAAATTGGTACGGCAAACTCCAGTGTTGGCCAGTTGTTACTCTATCAAAAATGTGGTTTTCGGATTGTTGGAGTGGATAAGGATTTTTTTATCAGGCATTATGAGGAAAAAATTTATGAGAATGGTATTCAAGTTATAGATATGGTGAGGCTTTCTCAAGATTTATAGAGTGGGGTATCAGGATGGATAGGATTCGTCAAATACGGAAGGAAGAGAAAAAATATCATGACTATTGTTATGATAACTATTCATTATTCGAAACGGGTTCATGGCTCCATAAGCCGGTAAAAACGGTGATAGACTTTTTGCCAATGTTCGAGGGAAAAGAAGAAGTGAACGTTCTCGACATAGGCTGTGGAGTTGGCCGAAACAGTATCCCTATTGCAGAGAAAATAAAAAACAATGAGGGAAAGGTTGTTTGTGTAGATTTGCTGGATTCGGCATTAGAACATTTAAAGAAATACAGCATGCAGTATGGTGTTAGTGAAGTAATAGAGACGGTTCAGGCAGACATCGGTGAGTTTAAAATAAAACCTGAGGAATATGATTTTATCATAGCTGTATCGAGTTTGGAGCATGTGGAATCAGAAGAAGTTTTCGATGATCTTTTAAAAAGAATGAGGAATGGAACGAAAATTGGTGGTATTCATTGCTTAGTTATCAACTCAGAGGTTCAAGAAATAGAGCAAGCAACTAATCAATCTCTGGAAGCATACATGGAAGTAAACCTATCTACTAAGGATATGCTGCAAAAATTAGAGGACCATTATCATGAATGGAATATAGTAATGAAGGTTGTTAAGCCGTTAGAATACAAGATTAGTAGAGATGGAAAGGGTGTTATTTTAACAACAAATGCCATTACTTATGTAGCAGTTAAAGCATTATAAGGGAGAAATTACATGGAGATCACACTGATTAGGCACGGAAAATCTACACTAAAGCAAAATCAGCGAATTACTTGCTGGGAGTTCAAAAATTGGATTCAGAAGTATAATGAACATGGTGTAATTAATGAAACCTCCTTTCCTCATCAAACTCTTGAAAAAATAACAAATGCAAATGTAGTGATTACCAGTGATTTAAAAAGAGCGATAGATTCTGCAACACTATTAAATTCTCATATAAAGATCATTCCTGATCCTCTCTTTCGCGAAGCTGAACTGCCTGTTCCTGCAAGAAATTTAAGGATTAAATTACCTCCCAATATGTGGTCTATCATCATGAGATGCTTATGGTATAGAGGTTACTCAAATGAGTGCGAGCCCTATAGTAGTACAAAAGAAAGGGCAACAAGAGCAACGGAAATATTAATAAAAAATGCGAAACAACATCAATCGGTCGTTCTGGTAGGGCATGGGATAATGAATTTAATGATAGCTAAGGAGCTACAAAGACTCGGGTGGAAAGGGAATAAAAGGTCGGGTACAAAGCATTGGAGGAGTACAACCTATTCATTGTAAAATGACATTAGTCCATGATTTGATAGTGGATTGGATAAAATAAGAAGAATGATTTTTAAATGAGATGGGGCACACAATATGAAAGCATTGATTTTTGAGAAGTTTGGAGGGCCAGAAGTTCTCCAATATCGAGATATAAAGAATCCGGAAATCGGTTCGGAAGAAATTTTATTAGAAATGAAAGCAATTGGATTAAATTTTGCAGATGTGTACCGCAGAAAAGGTAACTATCATTTGGTTGGCCAGCCTCCGTATATCTTAGGATATGAGGGAGCGGGTATTGTGAAACAAGTCGGAAATAAGGTGGAAGGAATTAAGGTAGGAGATAGAGTAGCTTTTGCCGATGTTCCATTTGCAAATGCAGAATTTGTTTCAGTACCTCAGGATAAAGCGGTGCCTATTCCAGACAGCATTTCATATGAAACAGCGGCTTCATTGCTGTTGCAAGGTTTAACGGCTCATTATTTAACAAAGGATAGTTATTTTATAAATAATAATGATGTTGCGCTAGTTCACGCTGCAGCCGGAGGGGTAGGTCAGCTACTCGTTCAAATCATCACATTACTCGGTGGTAAGGTTATTGGATTAACTTCCTCGGAGAAAAAGCGCCAAGCTGCATTATCAGCGGGAGCAAATCAAGTGTTCTTATATTCAGAGGATTGGAAAGCACAAGTGAAAGAAGTAACAGATGGACTGGGTGCAGATGTTGTGTACGAATCTATCGGAGCAACCCTAATGGATAGCTTTGATGTAACACGTATCGGTGGAACTGTAGTATTTTTTGGAATGGCGGGCGGTGATCCAGCACCAGTTGACCCAAGAATGCTGATGGATACATCGAAAACGCTAACTGGTGGTGACCTGTGGAATGTGCTAACATCACGTGAAGAACGTGTGAAGCGTTCCGGAGAATTATTTGAATGGATTCAAAGCGGAAAATTAAAGATTTCTGAACCTACTAGGTTTCCATTAAGCGATGGTGCAAAAGCCCACGAATTCATTGAAAGCAGGAAGAGTACTGGAAAGGTATTATTGATTCCTTAAAACCAAAGATCATTTCTATCGAGTAGAAATGATCTTTTTACGTAGAATTAACCGTAAATTGAAACTCCCAAAATATGAAATTAACATTCAGATTTTATGATTATGATAGAAATAGTATTTGCCCACTAGGTAATATTGATTATTCGTAAAGTGGTTCAAATTTACGATTTCGGGTAAAATTCCAATACAATTTTTGTAAAAAATACGCATATTATTACTCGTTGTATGTCTAATATACGTTATTTATACTGAATCTTGTAAACTATCAAACTAGGGGAGTGGGAGATTTTGCGTAAAAGAAACATATTATTATCAGTTGGTTTAGCCACATTGTTAACCTTGCCGTTCTCATCCGCAGATGCGGCCGTAAAGCATAAACCTGTGAAAAAGGCACATCCACATCCAATTGAGGTGCAAATCTTAGGGATTAATGACTTGCATGGACAATTAGATGTCACCCGAACAGTTGGCGGGCGGCAAGTTGGACGCGCGGATATACTCGCAGCCTATTTAAAACAAAGGGAAGCACAGGTTAAGGATACTTTACTTGTGACAAGCGGTGATGCTGTAGGGGCTTCTGCACCCGTATCAGCACTATTTCAGGATGAACCAACTTTAAAAATTTTAAATACACTTCATTTTGATGTTGGCACACTGGGAAATCACGAATTTGACCATGGTGTAAATGAAATGATGAGACAGATATATGGTGGAACTAATCCAACAACTGGGGAATATTTTAAAGGCGTAAATTTCCCGTATGTTTGCGCTAATGTGATAGATAAAAAGACAAAGAAGCCATTGCTGCCTCCATATGTAATCAAAAAGGTACATGGCGTAAACATAGGGTTTATCGGAGTTGATACAACCGAAACACCAAGTATTACAATTCCTACAAATGTGAAGGATGTTGAATTCACAGATGAGACAGAAGCAATTAATACATATGCAAAGGTATTAAAGAAAAAAGGGGTGCGGACTATAATTGTTTTAGCGCATGACCCTGGAAATTCCGATTATGATGGAAAAAATGCAACCGGCAAAGTGATTGACATGGCCAAAAATATTGACCCTGAAGTGGATGTAGTTTTCGGCGGTCATAATCATGCTTACATCAATACAAAAGTAGCTGGAAAGCGAGTTGTGCAAGCATATTCATATGGTACAGCATTTGCGGATGTTCATATTTGGATTGATCCACGAACAAAAGACGTTGTAAAAGACAGCGCAGAAATTGTAACAACCTATCAAGACTCCATTACACCAGACCCTGAAATCAAAGCGATGATTGATGAGGATGAAGAAAGAGTTGCCCCATTAATTAACCAAGTACTTGGAACAACGACAACTACACTTACTGGAAAACAAAATGAGAGCGGCGAATCTAATTTAGGCGATTTTATTACAGATGCGCAACGTGATATTACACAGGCACAAATTGCTATTACAAATCCAGGAGGAATACGTGCGGACATCAATAGCGGAGATATCACTTGGGGAGAGCTTTACACGGTACAACCTTTCGGAAATACAATGATTACAATGGAGCTAACTGGCGATCAAATTCGCAAAGCATTAAATCAACAATGGCGTGATGACGGATCCTCTAAAATGCTGCAAATCTCAGGGATGAAATATACATGGGATAGTACCAAAACAGATGATAAAATTGTTTCGTTAACATTAGAGGATGGCACACCGATTGAACCAGACCAAACCTATACAGTAGCAATGAATAACTTTTTAGCAAGCGGTGGAGATGAATTTACGGAATTTGCTAAGGGAACAAATCCAGTAAATGGTCCAGTAGATTTGGATGCACTAGTAGATTACGTGAAAAAGCAAACTGGTCCTATTACAATGGAGATTCAAAATAGAATACAAAAGGTTAACTAAACTAGAAAACCCTTAGCTGAATGTAGAGCTAAGGGTTTTTCTATTAAAGTTTAGGGGGTTCCATTCCGATTGCACTCCACTCCTCTTGGGAAGGGCCATATATACCTGGAACCTTGAGGCCAGCTTGTCTCATAAGAACGGTCATCTGTCCGCGGTGGTGAGTTTGATGCAAGATTACCAAAAGCAGAGAAGCACCATTAGGCATCTGTCTGCCGAACATATCATGTTCTTCTTTTAAAGATTGGTCATTCCATTGTTCTTTAATAGCAGAGACCATTGCCTCATTTGTCTGTCGATATTGGTCAGCTATTTTTTTGGCAGAAGTTGGTGCATCTTGTTCAGACGTAGCCCCCTCAAATAAAAGGCCGGTTTTGGAAATCATCTCATGAAGAGAAGCCACAACATGCCAAGCAATCCTGCCTAAGTCTCGCCCCTCTGCTGATACCTGCTGTCTAAGGGATGCATCTGTTAAGGCATCCAAGACTTTCTGAGTCGAGCTGCTCTCATGCTCCCACTGATTTAAAAATTCCGAAATAGATTGAAACATCAATATTCCTCCTTGACCATTTTCGTTATTTATCATTGACTATCGTGTGTATTGTGATACCACTCATTGGAAAAATCATGTAGGGTGGAATCAATTCTTAAGAGTGGGAAGAACCGTAGTAAACGGTGAAAAAACGTTGGAGTATAGAAAAATCGTGATGATAGAGGAAAAACCCGAGGGATNTTGGAAAAATCATGTAGGGTGGAATCAATTCTTAAGAGTGGGAAGAACCGTAGTAAACGGTGAAAAAACGTTGGAGTATAGAAAAATCGTGATGATAGAGGAAAAACCCGAGGGATGTGAGGAAAAAAGTGAGGGGAATGAGGAAAAAAAAAAGCGGGAATGGATGAAAACGTGAGAGAGTGAGGAAAAAGAGGTAAAAGCTGAGGAAAAACTCGAGAGAAGTGAGGAAAAAAGTGAGGGGAATGAGGAAAAAAAAGCGGGAACGGATGAAAACGTGAGAGAGTGTGGAAAAATGGGTGAAAGCTGAGGAAAAAAACGAGAGAAGTGAGGAAAAAAGTGAGGGGAATGAGGAAAAAAAATCGGGAACGGATGAAACCCTGAGAGAGTGAGGAAAAAGAGGTAAAAGCTGAGGAAAAACCCGAGAGAAAAGAGTAAAAAAGTGAATGAAATGAGGAAAAAAAAATCGGGAACGGATGAAAACGGGAGAGAGTGAGGAAAAAGAGGTAAAAGCTGATGAAAAACCCGAGAGAAGTGAATAAAAAAGTGAGGGAAATGAGGAAAAAAAATCGGGAACGGATGAAAACGGGGGAGAGTGAGGAAAAATGGGTGAAAACTGAGGAAAAACCCGAGAGAAGTGAGTAAAAAAGTGAGGGAAATGAGGAAAAAAAGCGGAAACGGATGAAAACGGGAGAGTGAGGAAAAATGGGTAAAAGCTGAGGGAAAATCGGAGAGAAGTGTGTAAAAATAGAAGGGAACCTGATGGAAACCGCAGCGTGTAGAAAAACGGGTGATAGCGTTGGAGGGACCCTAAAAAAGGTGAACCATATTCCAAACAAAAAAAGAAAACTCTCGAGCTCAAAGAGGATATCCGAAATATCTTCAGGGAAGCACTTTGAAAAACAAAATAGATCCTACAAAAATAAAATGGGGGCCACTTAGGACACCCATTATTCAATGTTTATTTAGAAAAAATTTTATAGAACCAATCCCGAGCAGCATATACTTCGTTTCCGGATAACTGATGTCCGTTTTGTTCAAATAGTACATCTACATTAGCATTCGCATCTTTCAGCAACTCTGCAAGCTCTTTGGTCTCATGAAGCGGTACTAATGGGTCATTTTCACCTGCTCCGATGAATACGGAAGTTCCGCTTAAATCAGGCATTTCAATGCCGCGTCTAGGCACCATTGGATGAAAAAGAACCGCACCTGCCAACGAATTTTGATAATGGAAGAGCAAGCTTGCTGCAATATTTGCTCCATTCGAATAACCAACTGCAACAATATTGTTCCGATCAAATTGATAATGCTCTGCGCTTTCGTCTAAGAATTCATTTAGCTCTCTCGTGCGGAAAATTAAATCCTCTTCATCGAAAACACCTTCCGAAAGACGGCGGAAAAAGCGGGCCATTCCAAATTCTGACACATTTCCTTTTACACCTAATAAGGAAGCTTCTTCTGAAATTATTTTTCCTACATTGATTAGGTCATGCTCTGTCCCGCCCGTTCCGTGAAGAAGTAGGAGCGTTGGGGAGTTAGGATTTTTCCCTTTTTCAAATATATGTCTCATCACTTTCACCTTTCTATTGTTTTGTATTTAATGGTTTTAAGTGCGCTTCTATTTGTTCCCGTTTATCTTCTAAAAATGGCGGTAATGCGAGAGATTCTCCAAGAGTAGCTATATCTTCATCTGTATCAAATCCTGGTCCATCCGTTGCAAGCTCAAATAGAATACCATTCGGTTCTCTGAAATAGAGGGAGCGGAAATAAAAACGATCAACAAATCCAGAATTAGGGAATCTTGCAGCTCGGATTTTTGCAATCCACTCTCGTAACTCTTCTTCGTCCTCTACCCGAAATGCAACATGATGAACCCCACCGCGTCCAAGACGTTCTGGTGGCAAATCGTTTCTTTCCTCGACATGGACCTCTGCTCCAGTACCGCCTTCACCTGTTTCAAACACAAGAATATCTGGCTGACCTTCCACTTCTGATGGATATTGTCCCTTTAATCGAAATCCCAATATATCTGTCAATACATTTATCGTTGAAGGTGCGTAGTGTACAGTTAATTTCACTGGACCTAATCCAAGCATTCCATACTCCTGTGGAACTGGGCTTTTATCCCATGGTTTCCCGCCTTTTACTCCAACATTATTCTCATCTGAAACTAAAATCAGATGTTGACCTTCATGATCTTTAAAAGCAAGCGTGGAGCGACCAGCTCGATTTTTAATTTCTTCATGTTCCACATGTAATTCCTCAAATCGTTTTTTCCAAAAGACAAGTGCTTGATCATTTGCAACGCGAAGGGAAAGTGCAGAAATACTATTTACCCCCTCATGCGTACGTGCAGCATGCGGAATTTCAAAGAATGTTAATTCTGTACCAGGATTCCCTTTTTCATCGCCATAAAATAAATGATACACAGAAATATCATCTTGATTAACGGTCTTTTTTACTAACCGCAGCCCTAATACTTTTGTATAAAAGTCAAAGTTTTCAGGAGCCTTTGCTGTTAAGGCAGAAACATGGTGAATACCCTTTAATTCCATATGAATTCCTCCGTTTAATTCTGTATTTTTCTGAGCAACTCTAGTAATTGCTTCTTCTCTTCTTGATTTAATTTACTAAACTGCGATGCCTGAAATTGTTCTTGCAATGGGACGACTTCTTCAAATAATTCTTTTCCCTTTTTTGTCAAAGATAAATATTTTGTTTTCCATTCCTGTTCTCTTTGGATTAGCCCCATATTTTCCAATTTTGATAAGAGCTGCGTGATGTTTCCTTTTGTAACTAAAAGTTTATCTGCTAGTTCTTGTTGGGATAAACGTTTTTGTGAACCAATTTGTGCTAGTACATCAAATTGCGCGATAGATAAATTCCATTTTTTTAGGTGTTGGTTCGATTCCCGGATACTTTTGTTATAAATTCTCGATAATCGGAACCAGATCATTAGACTGAGTTTATCCTTCAATACCATCACCTCTTGTTGATATCAGTTTATAACTAAACTGATATAGAAGTCAAGTCAACCAACTTTAGCACTATCAAATATATAATTCAAAAGTTGGAAGGAATTCACAAAAAAGCTTAGAAATTATCATAATAGTCAAAAATCCGAGGAGGCACATCATTTTTTATGAAAAAATCAGGAATAAAGCTCGCATTCACAGGAATTGCCATAACGCTTCTTACTTTGGGAAGCACTCAATCAACTTTCGCAAACAAGCAAGATGTGCAAAAGAAGCCCTTAGCAACTGCACAAGCCATTGCTAAAAATCAGCAATTTAGCAAAACAGATAATCCCATTTCGATTGGTGTTCCGCTTTCGATTCCTTCTACAAAACCAACCGTTGTAAAAGTTTTGAAAAAGGAGCAATTCGGAAATGCGAAGCCGCCTGTAAAAAGTGAAGTGAAGCTTCCATCCGGAAAATGGGGGAAAGTCATCTTAACAATTACGGGAACGCAAAAAGGTAGGCAATATGACAGGCTCTTCCAAATTTGGGCAGGCGCCTCGCAGATTTTTGTCGGAGTGACACCGGAACCAACAAAAGATGGAATAGAGTGGAAAATCCAAAAAGACGTGACGGAATACATGCCGATTTTGCAAGGAAACCAGGTATTAACGATAAAGTTAGAAAACTACGTAAATGAAACCTACACTGGAATTCCTGAAATGTCTATTCAATTAGAATACTATCCTGAGGAAAAAGGTAAGAAGGATAGACAAGACGATCCATTAAAAATAGAAACTCCTGATAAGATTGTTTCTATTACCAAGGATGCCGCACCTTTTTATATGTATGAGAGGGATCCTTCCATGGATGTGCCGCTCGATTTACCGAAGGATATTAAAGGAGCTTACCTCGATTTATACGCTGTGCCACAAAATAATGATGAATTTTGGTGGTCGCTGCAGCCGGATTTCCGTGAGATTGAGGTTTATATTGATGGGCAGCCTGCAGGAGCAGTGTGGCCAGAACCCACCTTATATACTGGAGGGGTGAATCCGTATTTATGGCGCCCTATTCAGGGTATCCATACATTAGATATGACTGCATACCGGGTGAATTTAACTCCATTTGCGGGGCTATTAGGCGGAAAACATAAACTAAGCCTTAAAGTGAACCAGCATATTAATTACTGGCTGATGAGTGGCTCGTTATTTTTATATCAAAATGGTGGTAAGTCAACTTCTGGGAAGATTGTGAAAAACACGTTAACCTTCCCAACGGGGTCAGATAAAACAAAAACAGATTTATTCGGAAATGATAATAACTTATTTGGAGAAAATGCAAATAAGAGTTATGAAATTCAAGGGGTGATTGAGGCAAAAGGCGAGCGCTATACATCTACTATTCAGTCAACCCGCAATATTACAAGTGACCAAACTAATTATAATGAAGGCGGAGTCCAAATCGTTCATAATGCACAAGTTGTCACAACAGATGAATCATTTGCTCAACAAGGACAAAAGGCATTAACGAAACATATTGAAGAGGTTTATACATTAGATTGTGGTTCAGGCTATATGCCATCAACAAACAGTTCTTCCTTTTTGTTGCCGTCCAATTTAACGCAATCTTTGCATGTATACAATGTATTGAACGGTCCTGGAATGAAGAACCCATTTGAAAGCACTATGTACTTAAATACACAAGGATATGCATCTCTGTATCGCTCCGATTCAGATACAGCTCAAGGTGCTACAACGGCTATTGTTGATTATAAAGACTCGATGGATCAATCTTATCATCAAGTATTAATGGCGCATGGCGGAACAGTTTCATACCATTTAGAGCTTGGATCACTATCTCAGAAAGGAAAATAACAGTAGTGGGGGTGGCTATTACAAGTAGTCCAAACTAGAAGAAAGCTATTAAAAACACATAGGACAAAAAACTATTAAAACTGGTTTAAGCCCCGAAATTAAAAACGTATGAAATCAAGGTTTTTAAACTAGATTTCACACGTTTTTTTTGATTTTAACTGAGTTTTGTCCCAGCCTCATTTTCAACTTTATATTAAAATTAGTCTTCACTTACACAGGCGCTGCATAAATAATATAGCGGTCTGGGGCATTTCCTACAAATAGAAAAGGATAACAAGTCGCAAGCACTAAACTATCTTTTTTAGCATTAATTTCAATGATAGAGCGATCATCAGATTTAACAATTTTTGATTTTGTCATTTTATATTTAAATGTACCGTATTTCAACTTAATTATAATTTTTTGTCCTTTATTTAAATTACCTAATCCTCGAAACACAGTGTCCCTATGTCCTGCAAGAAATACCTGCCCATGTTCACCTGGTAATGCGGTATCAATATAATGACCAACCCCCTTTTCTAATTGTCGTGGTTCTGTACCTTCTATAATAGGAATCTTCATTTTTAATGCAGGGATTTCAAGTAACCCCATAACACTATCTTTTTTATAATTCCTTTCTTTACTCTTTTCGTAATTATTAACATTGCCTATTTTTGAAGAGTCATTAACAAGCGCTGTTGCCTTGGATAAAGCTTCTTTACCTGTAAAAGAGGTCTTATATAATTGCGTACCTCCGATTAATAGACAAAAAAGACCGATAAAGATAAATATATATGAAATACATTTCATAAATTCACTCCTCAATCTATACACCCAGCCAATTCAATATTACCCATTATATTCATAGTCCAAGGAACATGTAAAGTTTTGTATAGTTTAGTAATTTTTTGTCGAGTTTTTGTATAGCGGGATTTGATACAGTATTGATTTTGGTAGTTCTACTACTTAAATAAGCAGGATGACACATTAACTTAAAATATAGGGGAGTGAATTTATGGAGAAACACGAGTCAAAGCTTGCAATCTTTTTAATTGCCATTCTATTATTCGGAACGATTCTACCTACATGGGGCAATCAAAAATCCTTTGCAGCAGAGTTAACAGACATTGATTATGACCCGTATATAGGTAATTCAGTCAAAGTCGCACCTAATTTCGAACTTGATGCAAATTCAGGGGAAACGTTCGCTGAAGGGTATATAAAATTTGAAATTTCAAATGGCTACGTAGATACAGATAAACTATTTTTACCTGACGGTGCAAGAGTTACTTTGGATGATGGTTCTATCCTCGAAGTAAAAGGGGATCAAATCTTACTTAATGATATTGCAATTGCTTCCGTTAATAGTAAGGAAAATGGAGAAGGAAATGCGCTAAAAATTGATCTATCTGCACCACTACCTAATGGGAATTTTGAAGAAGGAGATAGTGGTGACAATGTAGTAGTTCCAAGTTGGACAATTAATAATACGAGTGTCGTAAATGGAAAAACAATCAATCAAATTTGGTTAGGGGATTTGGCTACGCATACCAAAGGTCGTGCTTATCAAAAGGTAGAAAACATTGGGGATGGAAAATATAAAGTAACAGGCCCAAATGGAGAGTATACCTATATAACCAATCTAAATTATAATGGTAAAGCGCTTTATAATGACCCTCAAAGTATAGAAGGTTTTGAAGCCGTCTTTAATACTTGGAATAAAAATAATGGTCCTTATGGATTTGTGAAAAGAATAGATGCCGGTACTGATCCAACAAAAGGACAATCACTTGAAATAGGATTTTTAAATGCCATGCTCAATTCAGGTGATTATGGTAAAACTGATGGCAAAATTGCTTCTTCATTTGGAATAGAAGCAATTAGTTCTCCATTTAAGGCTAAAAAGGGTGATAAATTATCATTCGATTGGAAAGCCAATGATGGTGGAGACGACTATGAGGTATATGGATTTTTAGTAAATACTGAAACAAATGAGAATACAGAAATACTTTATGGGCGAGGATCAGCACAAGATTGGACTACTAATTCAGGGACTGTTCCTCAAGATGGAACATATAAATTTCGTTTTGTGGCAGGATCGTTTAACCGAACAGACGGTACAACTCATGGTGCAACTTTAAGTATTGATAATGTTCGTGTTGTAAGTACTAAAGTAGTTAATGGTGTAGTGAATGCAATTGCACAATTAGTACAGTATGAAAATTCACAATACAGTGGAGATCGCCCTGTGCAAATTTCAGTGGTAAATAGTGAGGGGCAAAAAAGTCAAGACAATAATTTAATAATCAAGATGAGTTCCAAAGATGAAGCAGCGAATTTATTAGGCGATACTTTATCCATCGATTCTCCGAAGGACGGTTCTTATATTTATGATCCAGAAAGTAAAACAATTAGTGGAATAGCTGAACCGGATTCAACAGTTAATGTAACTGTTAAAAGCGATATGGGTTATTCGTTTAATAGTACAACCTCCACTGACAAAGAAGGAAAATGGTCTATTAATCTTAAAGATAATTTAAGTAAAGGCGATTATACAATTGAGGCAACAGCATCTAAAGGTGGAGCAACTTCAAAAACCAATTCATCTACTTTCACTTTTGTTGATAAGACAAATTTAGAACAATATTATAATCAAGTGAAAGAACTTAAAAAGGAAGATTATCGTTCAGGATGGAATCAATTCGATTCAGCATTACAAACTGCGAAAGAAATTTTAGATAATATTGCTGATTCATCGAATAATTCCAATCCTAAACAAGAAGATATAGATGAAGCGTTAACCAATCTTCAAAATGCAAAGGAAAAACTTGAAAAATCCCTCCTGTAGCAACAAATCCGGCAAGCTTTGAGGATGGGAATAAGCAAATTACAATTGATTTTAATAAAAACATTAAGCAAACAGTTGATGATCTAACAGAAGCCTTTTCAGTTACAGTAGATGGAAAAGAGTATAAAGTAACGGAAGTAAAGACTAATGGTGACAAAGTCACACTAACTGTGGATCAACCATTAGATAGTGACGCTAAAAACGTTACAGTGGAGTATCACCCGGATACCACTTCTAACCTTGTTGGTGAGGAAGAAAATGGTTCAGCTGTAGAAGAATTTGTAATACAAGCAGAAGATACATTTGGACATTCTTTGCAAATTAATGAACCAAACGGTACTACTTATAACAAAACACCAATCATTAAGGGTTCAATAGATAAAGATACAGAACATGCGGAAATTACCATTACAGATTCTAATGGTTCAAACATTATAGTCGATAAAGATAATATAACAATTAATCCAGATGGTTCTTGGACATACAATGTTGCTGAACAACTCTCTCCTGGGGAATATGAAGTAAAAGTAACAGCTTCTAAATCTAATCGAGATATTACAAAATATCATAAGTTTATTGTAGCTGATCCACCAGTGGTAGACCCAATCCCACCATTCGGTCAGGATTTGCAAATCAATGAGCCTAACGATATTACAAATGACACAACACCGAGCGTTAAAGGTACAACGGATTTGGATACAGAACAAGCTATCATTACTATCACAGGTTCCAACGGTTCTAAGATTATAGTCGATAAAGATAATATGAATATAAATTCAGATGGCTCTTGGACATATAACGTTAATCAAAAACTTTCACCAGGTGAATATGAAGTGAAAGTAACTGTTTCAAAGACTGGTTATCAAGACGTAACAAAATCTCACAAATTTATTGTTGTGGACAAAGAAACTCTTGTTAATTTAAAAGATAGTATTACAAGCAAAAAACTAGTTGAAAGTGAATACACACAAGGTTCATGGACAAAGTTCGAGGATGCTTTTAACAAAGCGAAATTAATAATAAACAATCCTAAAGCAACTCAAATAGAGGTTGATAATGCCACTACTTCCCTCCAAAATGCCTACGATGAATTAGTATACATTAAGGCTTTAGAGGATGAAGTAAAGCAAGGAAACAATTTAGTACAAAGTAATTACACTAAAGACAGTTGGGATGCTTATCAAACAGCTCTAACAAATGCAACAAAAGTATTAGACGATTCTTCTGCAACAAAGGAACAAGTAAACAAAGCGAAGTTAGAGCTTGAAAATGCACGAAAATCTCTAACTCCTAATGTTGATCATACACAAGTAGATAAGACGCAACTTATAAAAGAGTACGAACTTTCAAGTGAATTTAAACAAGAAGATTATACAGAAGACAGTTGGAATAATTACCAAAAAGCAATAGCAAAGGCAAAAGAGGTAATAAATGATTCCAAAGCAACTCAAGAAGAGGTAGATGCAGCAAAAATAGAGCTTGAAAATGCACGAAAATCTCTAACTCCTAATGTTGATCATACACAAGTAGATAAAACACAACTTATAAAAGAGTACGAACTTTCAAGTGAATTGAAAGCAGTAGATTATACAAAAGACAGTTGGAATAATTACCAAAAAGCAATAGCAAAGGCAAAAGAGGTAATAAATGATTCCAAAGCAACTCAAGAAGAGGTAGATGCAGCAAAAATAGAGCTTGAAAATGCACGAAAATCTCTAACTCCTAATGTTGATCATACACAAGTAGATAAAACACAACTTATAAAAGAGTACGAACTTTCAAGTGAATTGAAAGCAGTAGATTATACAAAAGACAGTTGGAATAATTACCAAAAAGCAATAGCAAAGGCAAAAGAGGTAATAAATGATTCCAAAGCAACTCAAGAAGAGGTAGATGCAGCAAAAATAGAGCTTGAAAATGCACGAAAATCTCTAACTCCTAATGTTGATCATACACAAGTAGATAAAACACAACTTATAAAAGAGTACGAACTTTCAAGTGAATTGAAAGCAGTAGATTATACAAAAGACAGTTGGAATAATTACCAAAAAGCAATAGCAAAGGCAAAAGAGGTAATAAATGATTCCAAAGCAACTCAAGAAGAGGTAGATGCAGCAAAAATAGAGCTTGAAAATGCACGAAAATCTCTAACTCCTAATGTTGATCATACACAAGTAGATAAGACGCAACTTATAAAAGAGTACGAACTTTCAAGTGAATTTAAACAAGAAGATTATACAGAAGACAGTTGGAATAATTACCAAAAAGCAATAGCAAAGGCAAAAGAGGTAATAAATGATTCCAAAGCAACTCAAGAAGAGGTAGATGCAGCAAAAATAGAGCTTGAAAATGCACGAAAATCTCTAACTCCTAATGTTGATCATACACAAGTAGATAAAACACAACTTATAAAAGAGTACGAACTTTCAAGTGAATTGAAAGCAGTAGATTATACAAAAGACAGTTGGAATAATTACCAAAAAGCAATAGCAAAGGCAAAAGAGGTAATAAATGATTCCAAAGCAACTCAAGAAGAGGTAGATGCAGCAAAAATAGAGCTTGAAAATGCACGAAAATCTCTAACTCCTAATGTTGATCATACACAAGTAGATAAAACACAACTTATAAAAGAGTACGAACTTTCAAGTGAATTGAAAGCAGTAGATTATACAAAAGACAGTTGGAATAATTACCAAAAAGCAATAGCAAAGGCAAAAGAGATAATAAATGATTCCAAAGCAACTCAAGAAGAGGTAAATGCAGCAAAAATAGAGCTTGAAAATGCGCGAAAATCTCTAACTCCTAATGTTGATCATACACAAGTAGATAAGACACAACTTATAAAAGAGTACGAACTTTCAAGTGAATTGAAGGCAGCAGATTATTCAAAAGGCAGTTGGGATAATTATCAAAAAGCATTAGAGAGAGCAAAAAAGGTAATAAATGATTCCAAAGCAACTCAAGAAGAGGTAGATGTAGCAAAAGCAGAACTTGAAAAAGCTCGACGTTCTCTTTCAGTCGATAAAACACAACTAAATAATGAGAAAAATTATTCAGAGGATTTATCAGCTAAAGATTATACAAAAGACAGTTGGAAGTCTTATCAGGATGCTTTAAACCATGCTAAGAAAATACTGGCCGACCGAAATGCTACACAATATGAAGTTAATGCTGCGTTAAATAGATTAAAAGAATCAAGAAATGCATTAGTAAGATTACAAGACTCAAATAACCAATCAAAAAATAGTGATAAAGGTATTTTACCAAATACAGCTACTAATACTTATAACTGGCTGTTATTTGGTTCAGCATTCCTATTATTGGGTGCGTTATTCCTTTTAAGACAAAAACGTAAAGAATCGAAATAAGCTTCATTAGGGGGGAAACTAATTTCTCCCCTTTTTTTGTTCGTTAATTGGGTAAATTAAGGAAGATTTTCTATAATCCGGGCTCCGGGAATCATTTATTTCCCCCCCTGAACAAATGATCATTCCTCTTATTTGAGATGTCTCCCCTCCATAATGGCAGAAAAAAGGAGAAACTTTAGACTTATAGACTATAAATGATAGAATCATAAAAACGCGCAGATATATAAAAATATATTTTCTCAGGAAGAATTCTTTATTTCTAGGAGATGAAGCTCACGAATATGGAGGTAGATAATGGGAGTAATACAAGAGGCTCTTTTTGCTGTTGGTAATATAATACAGTATATCCAAAAGTAATTAGCGACTTTTTTGTTTTGAAAATTATTACTATAATGAAAATAAAATTGTGAGGAGGTAAGAGATGCAAAAGAAGGTTGGATTTATCGTCTATGATCATTTTGCTATTTGGCAGGTTTCCCTGTTACAAAAGTTCTTAACAGATGCTGACTATCAGATTGAGACTCTATCGATTAACGGAGGTTTAATATCGACTGATGGAGGCGTTCTTGTTCATACAGAAAGTCTTAAGTATAAAAATCCAAATCAATATGAATTTTTACTTTTACCCGGAGGTAGAATGTCGGAGGAATTAGTAGATAATCTGTTTTTGCAACAATTTTTGCAAGCGTTTAATGGGCTTATTGCTGCAAGCTGTGCTTCAGCAACCATCGTGGCAGGTGCTGGTTTGGTAAAAGGTGATTTTACCACGATGCCTCATATCAAGGATATCTATTCAGAGTATTTTGCTGATGGACATTATATAGACACTGATATGGTTGCTAGTGATAAACTAATTACTAGTAAAGGATTTGCCCATTATGAATTTACGATGGCGGTTCTGGAGAAGATTGGGCTTACGGAAAAAGACCCACGATTAAAAAGTATGGCATTAAAACTTTCAAGAAATCAAACACTAGTTAGTAAGTAGAGTTGAAATAACACTAAAAGGTGTTATAATGGATATAACACCTTTTAGTGTTATATTTTTTTGGAGGTTTTAAAATGACATTACCGGATATAAAATACTGTATTCTTTTAAATGCACCGATTGAAAAAGTATGGAAAGCAGTAGCTACTTCAGAAGGAATTGCAGCATGGTGGATGGACAATACATTTGAACCAATTCTCGGAAAGGAATTTGTTTTACATGCTGGACCTTATGGTGATTCACCTTGCAAGGTGACGGAACTTGATCCTCCTTATAAAGTTGGATTTGATTGGGGGAAGGATTGGCATTTAACTTTTGAATTAAAAGAGGTAGATGGAAAAACAGAATTTACACTCGTTCACTCTGGCTGGGATGAAAATAAGGTTACAGAGTTTAATCAACCCCATACGGTTATCCGAGGCATTATGGATCAAGGTTGGGCAAAAATTAAAGACAACAAGCTTGTATCTTATGTAGAATCATTAAAATGAAAGACACCGAGATAAAACACGATGTTTTTCAAGCGGTTGCCGACCCAACCCGGCGCAAGATGCTTATACTACTTGCTGATAGGGAAATGCCGATTACTTCCATTACCGAACAATTTCCTATTAGCCGTACCGCAGTCAATAAACATCTTCACGTACTAGCCAATGCAGGTCTTGTCCAAAGCAAAAAGGTAGGTCGCGAAACTAGGTATAAGCTGCAGCCCGAGCCATTGAAAGAACTTCAAAAATGGTTAAGCTTCTTCGAAAAATATTGGGCAGATAAATTATCAGCTTTAAAAGAATATGTAGAGTCTGATGATTAATGTGCATAGAAAATTTCCCCTGTTTATATAGTTTAACGTGTATAATTTTAGTAAACATGAACAGGGGTGAATCTATGGAACATAATCAAAAAGTTAGAGAAGAATTATTGGAAAGTGTGAGCTACCTATCCGATGAGCAATTAAACACAAAGCCAGAAGAGGCAACATGGTCTATCATGCAAAACTTAGAACATCTATACTTGATGGAGAAAACTATTGTACAAAGAATGAAGCAGGAATTGAAGTACCATTCGGAACCAACTTCGGAAGTGCCCATAACCGTGTTGTTAAATCGATCAAAAAAGGTCGAGGCTCCAGATTTTCTTAAGCCTTCTAATGAATTTTTCTCTTTAAAAGAGATGAAGAAAAAACTAGATAGTTCTCGTGAAGCATTAATAAATTTTGTTGCGAATACATCTGAGGAAGACTTGACAAATAGGGTAATGACTCATCGCTTATTTGGTCCTTTATGTTTGAAACAATGGGTTGAATTGATAGGGTATCATGAGCAGCGGCATTTAAAACAAATCGAGGAAGTAAAAGAGGCATTGCAATTTTAAAAACATGGCCAAGAATTCAACTTAGAATCCTTGGCCATGTTTTTTTGAAGTTTGACAAACAATTATGTAGGTAAAAAAAGACTGAGGAATTTCGTTTTTTCGTTGGTTCATATCAAGCTGTGAAATAATACAGTCTAATTGAATACTATTTTCGTGTCCTTCTTCTTATACTATTACTCTATTTCACTTTATTAGCCACTAAAGATGCATACGTTGATGCTCCTTTAGGATTAAGATGAACACCATCCGGTTCGAAGTATTCATTATGATTAGTACTGGAAGAATACCAATCAACAAGGGAGGCATTAGAATATTTTGCAGCTGCCTCTTTCAAAGCGGTATTTACAATATTTTGCCATGGGCGTGGAACTCTTGTGTTGACGAAAATGACCTTCCTATTCACCCCAATAATGTTCATCATAGTTTCTAGCTGGCTTTTGGTAAAAGGACCATTTGTTCCGAGTTCAATAATTACCACATTGCCCAATTCTCCGTTCTTTTTCATTTGCTTCACAACATCTAAAGCTTGATACATTTGTCTTCCGATTACGGCATTCACCTTTATAGATGGATATATCTTTTTCAAATGCGGTTCTACGTCTACCAAAATGGAATCACCGATAGCTGATATCGCTAGATTGGAATTTGGAGGTGGCGAGTTTTTGGTAGAGTGCTTGTTTTTAGCGATTGTAGAATTATTAGCTTTCTGCGTAACTTTGTGTTCTCCTGCAGAATTATGATCCTTTAGGGGAACCTTTTGTTCCACCACTTTTTTGGATGGTTGAACTTTTACTTCTTTCGAGACGGAATCCTGTTGTGAGGTTGGACTCTCTTTCCGTTCTTCATTCGGTTTTTCTTTTTGTTTTTCCCCCTTCATGGATGTCTGCTTTTCTGTAGGGACAGAAAGGGAAGCTGTTTTACTATTCGTTTTTGCACTAGGTTCATTTGAACTGAACAGTATGGAAATAAGTAAAATAACAGATACTCCCACAAAAGCAAATGCACGTCGGTAAGAAAATATTCCAAGTCTTTTCCAAATGACTCCAAATCCGTTTTTTCTTATAGGATTTTCTATAAATGTATAAGAAAGAGATGAAAGCAAGATAATAAGTGCGATTTGAAATAAAACCCTAAATATAGATATTCCTTGAGTATGAACAGCTGGTGTCGTTAGCAAAATAATTGGGTAATGCCATAAATAAATACCATAAGACCGAACTCCAAGAAAGCGCAATGGTTTAAGCTCAAAGATCCTACTGATGCTGCTTGCAGGATGCACAAGGGAAGCCAATAAAAGCACCGTAATAACAGATAACAGAATCATTCCGCCTAAATATAAAAAGCTTTCATATTGATTTGTGCGAGCCAGCATCCAAAGCAGGATGAAAAGTCCGAATGCCCCAATGAAATTTAGAAAAACACTAGATTTAAAAGGTACTTTTCCTGCTAATTTTTGACTAGGCCAGCAGAGGGCAAGAGCAGCTCCAATTAATAAGGAAAAGGCACGAGTATCTGTTCCATAGTATACTCTGCTAGGATCCATACCTGGTTGATATAGAAATGCCATTGCTAAACCGGAAAGGATAGCAGCAAGAAGTGTTAAAAATAGTACAGAACGTTTAGATAAAAAGTTTAAACCAATCAAAATAAGTAAAGGCCAAACTAGATAAAACTGTTCTTCCACTGCTAATGACCAAAAATGAGTAAGCAGGGAAGGAGAATGAAAGCTTTCAAAATAAGAGACATGGTGGAAAATATACCACCAATTACTGAAATAAAACGATGCTGCAATTATATCTCCTCTTAAACTAGCAAGAAAATGGCGGTCAAATAAGATAACCCAGCATGAAAGAGCAATTAGGAGAGTGAACATTGCAGGCAGTAGACGTCTTGCTCTGCGGTACCAGAAGCTTTTTAAATCAATTGTTCCTTTTCTTTCCTTTTCTGAGACAAGTAAATCGGTAATAAGGTATCCAGATAGTACGAAAAATACACATACCCCTAAAAAGCCTCCGCTTGCCCATCCAAATCCAAGATGGTAGAAGATAACGGCAAATACGGCTAATGCCCGCAAGCCATCAAGAGAATGAATATAACGTTTTTTTTCTGTATGTAATTCCATTAGGCTGTTTCCTCCTTTAAGAAGAATAGACATGTTGTATGAAGAAACAATAAAGGGAATCGTAAATGAAAGAAGCTGCTTATAATTTTAAATATAAAATGCGGATAGATCCTTTCATCTATCTCTCCACGAATATTGCTCAATTCAAGGTATTTACATTACAAATATTACATTTATATTACGAATACATCAATGGGTATTATGTCAGAAATTAAATGTATACAGGGATAGTAACCAACACCTACCCCTGTCAATGTTAAAATTATTGAATATACTCGTGCCCCACTAATATATTCGATATAACTTTCGTTGGAATGACAAATTCTACTGTACCCATATATCCTGGTGCAACATCAAATTGATTAAAGGCAATCACTAATTTATGATCTTTATTGATATAAAAGTTTTGATTGGCAGAGATTTTCTTAAACATCTCTTCCTGGCTAATATCCAGATCTCCCGCTCCACTAATCCAATAAATTTTACTTGGATCTTCCTTCATTTGCTGAAGCATTTGCTCTTGTATATTTTTACTGATTACGTCAATATATTGGTCATTTTTAAATAGAATTGGAAGGGTTAATAAAATTTGCTTCTTCTTATCAATCGTATCAAATTTTAATGTTGTATCGGACGATGCTTGTATTTTTGTCACATATCTTTCAATAGATAATATTTGATCATTATCTGTTTTGACTTCATAACCGCTATCAACGCTCATATGTCCATTGCCTTGTTTCTTCATTTCGTTCATCTCTTGTGTGAAGTCTTTATACAATTTACGATTTTCATCGATATACTTTTGATTGAGACTGTTTTCCAGGCCTTTATTTTCGAGATTTTTAATACCAGGGGTTTTGAGATTGGCATTATAGTTTTTGTCATCAACATTAAATTCTTTAAACGTAAATACTTTCACGACATTCCTAATAACAGGTATGTCAGATAATGTTTTTGCAAATGTGGGACTCGTATTTAAGCTAACAATGAAAATTGCTGCAGCGGCTACAGCCCCTAAAATCCATGGATAGATGCGTCTAGGGCGTCTCGACTGTATTAGTGCATTATTTACTACATCATCTAGTTCTGCAGGGATAGGAATATTTTTATATTCATTTCTTAACTGCTCCAATTTTTTATCCATCCAAAATTCCTCCAGTAAAGAGTTATTTTAACTTAATTCGCAGCATGTCCAATGCTCTGTATAACCTTGTTTTGACCGTGCTTTCTTTTTCGCCTAGCACTTCCGCTACTTCCTCAATCTTTAAATCCTCGAAAAATCGTAAAACAATGACACTTCGATATTTCATTGGTAATTCCTCGAGAGATTTTTCTAAATCCAGATGCTTGTAGCTATCTTCTTTGCCTGAGCTATAATAATCTAGCGCTTCTTCATCGACGAAAGTAACCCTTTTCCTTTTACGCAAAAAGTCAAGGGATGTATTGACCACGATTCGGTAGAACCAGCTTTTGACGGACTGAGCATCCCGTATAGTGTCTTTCGCCAGAATCGCCTTTTTTATAGAATCTTGAACAATGTCCAATGCGTCCTCCGAATTTTTCACATAACTATAAGCCAGTCGATAAAAGTCTTCTTTATTTTCTGTTACGAACTGTATAAAATAATGGTCCAACTTGCTTTTCATTGAAAAAAGAGCTCCTTTTTCTAAGATACGTATCATGAAGTTTGTTACGGAAAATAGACGTGCGGTGAGGATAAAAAGTTTTAAAATTTTTTTTGGGAAATCTTATTAACATTTGAGAGTAAAGGAATGTTGAAAATTTAATACTATATAAATTATTGGACTGTGTTGCTATAATCCGTGTGGCCACGTCTTTCGGGTAAGGGGATCATCTCGTAACAATGGTTTCCTTCACATCTCCTATGGATTTGAATGAACTGTGGCGCCAACGCTTTTCCTGTAATATATTAAGCTAGAATAACTTAGAAAGGATTTTATTTGAACGAAGGAGAATACGTTTTTTAGGGTAAATTCATATAAAGGATGTGAACAAAGTGCGAGAAACGCACTATTAGAATGAAGATAAAATTAATTATTGCCGACGATAATTCTTTTATTCGGGAAGGGATGAAAATCATCCTAAGTACGTATGAGGAGTTCGAGGTTTTAGCGACAGTAGACGATGGAAAGGAAGCAGTTGATTATTGTAAAAGTCATGAGGTGGATGTTGCTTTATTAGACGTGAGAATGCCGAATATGAATGGGGTAGATGCAACAAAGCTAATCACGGAGGAAACGAATACAAAGCCACTAATTCTAACTACCTTTGATGATGATGAATATATCATGGATGCCATAAAGAACGGGGCGAAGGGCTATTTACTGAAAAATACAGAGCCAGAAGTGATTCGTGATGCCATTAAGGGTGTTTATAAAGGGAACAGTTTTATTCAGGATGTCGTATTGGAAAAAATAAAATCTAATTTGGCAGAGCCGAAAAATAAGGAAATAAAAATAGATACAAGTTTGTTTACGGAAAGGGAATTGAGCATTATGGCATTAATTGCAAAAGGTTTTTCGAACAAAGAAATCTCCAAGCAGCTTTTTATTTCGGAAGGAACGATTGCCAATTATATTACTTCCATTCTAAATAAAACGGCTCTTGAACATCGAACACAAATTGCCATTTATTATTTAACAGGAAAAGTGGAGCAATGAGGAAACAACAATGGAATTATGGATGATTTTCAGCAAATTAATTGTAATGGGGTATATTGCTGCTGTCTGTATACAATCAGGAAGCTCCGATTTGCCATGGATTGTTTTTTCGCTGCTAGTTTATTTTAGTATGAGCATTTTGATTTATTTGTTTAAAAAGAATGGGGCTAGAAAGCTGTCTATGCTGGTGTCGATTATTGTATTGGTTATTTTCTGTATACAAATCGATTCCTATTTTATGTTGCTTTTACCTCTCAGTATATATGAGTTAGGAAACTATTTTATAGAAAAAAAGCCTTTTTTACTATTGATTGCGACTATTCCGATTATCTATATGCCAATAGCTATGTATCCTATATATGGATTGGTAACATTATTAAGCTTTATGGTGTTTGGGATGGGGGTTATTTTTACCGAGAAACTGACAAAATACGAAAAAAATATGGACAAAATGCGAAAAAATCTACAAAAGCTTTCAAGAAGTTTGAATGAAAATCAAGAATACATAAGGCAATCTGAATATACTTTCAAGTTGGAGGAGAGGAACAGGCTATCACAAGAAATTCATGATAAAGTTGGTCATTCCATGACGGGTGCCCTCATTCAAATGGAAGCCTCTAAGCGTTTGATGAGCATAAATCAAGAAAAAGCAACGGAGTTACTGCAAAATGCTATCAATATCTCGAAGGAGGGAATCGAAAGCATTCGCATCACCTTGAAAAATATCAAGCCGCCAACGGAACAAATGGGTATTCACCGTATGAAGTTATTAATTGATGAATTTGCCTCGAAACATGAACTGGCAACCTCCTTTGTTTATAAAGGGAATCTGGAGGTAATTGCTCCAATCCACTGGAAGATTATTCAGGAGAACATAACGGAAGCTTTAACAAACACTTTAAAATATTCCGAGGCTACTCATATTTCTGTAGATTTAAATGTATTAAATAAATTGATCAGGGTGGAAGTGAAGGATAATGGAAAAGGAGCTGAAAAAGTGAAAAAAGGGCTTGGAATTAGGGGAATGGAAGAACGGACCGCCGCTATTAACGGGAAAGTAATCGTGGATGGGACAAACGGCTTTTCGGTCACGACATTGCTGCCTATTTAAAAATGTTTAAGCCTAAATGATAAAAAATATTGATATAATTCCTATAAAAATAAATAGGAGGAAGGAGCTGTTGATCGATATGATTACAGCTTTTTTTATTATTTTTGTATAGAGGCAGATGGTTACAGGTCAACCAGAAATATTTAGCATTCGTTTAACCTTATAATACGAACTGGCAGCTTAGTTGAACAAGGAATTAAAAAAGGGAAATAATTATTTAGTATAGGTCGTCATAAAAAAAGGAGTATTAAAAAAACAATGTTTGACATGATATCGGAACAACGTTAATATAATAAACGTAATCATTACGATTTAAATAAAAATCGAAGTGGATAATGGATATTTTAAATTAATGTTTACATATAAAATAAGTTTATGTGTTTATTATTGATTCTAAATCGTAATGATTTCGAATTATCCTTAAAGATATCTATTTTTTAATGAAGTTTTCAATAATAAATCGTAATCATTACATTTTATTCAAAGTGTTTGGAGGGAATTAGGTGAAGAAAGTAATTAATTTAAAAGCACTCATGATTCTATGTATAGCATTTATTTGTTTACAAGGTTGCAGTAAGAATGACAATAGTGAAAATAAGGAAAAGGGTGGGAAGGATAAAAAAATCCATATTGTTACGACCTTTTATCCAATGTATGAATTCACTAGAAACATTGCTGGAAATATGGCTGATGTAGAGCTTTTAATTCCTTCAAATGTTGAACCCCATGATTGGGAGCCATCTCCGAAGGATATGTTGAAAATTCAAAATGCCAATGTTCTTGTGTATAACAGTAAGTTTCTTGAGACATGGGTTCCGAATATCCAAAAAAGTTTAGGGAATAAGGGTCCACAGTATGTAGAAGCAAGTAAAGGAATTCATCTAATGAAAGGAGTAGCTGAAGAAGATTCAACAGCTAAGAATAAACAAACTCAAATGGATCCTCATGTATGGTTAAGTCCTGCATTAGCTCAAAAAGAAGTAACCAATATTACTCAGACGCTAGTAAAAGTTGATCCTAAAAATAAGAATTATTATGAGAATAATAGTAAAACGTATTTGCAAGAACTTGAAAAACTAGATAAGGCCTATCGAACAGCACTGCAAAATGTTAAAAAACGTGAAATAATCACCCAGCATGCAGCATTTGGATACCTGGCAAGAACGTATCATCTGACCCAGGTTCCTATCGCAGGACTTTCACCAGATCAAGAGCCTAGTCCTGCTAAATTAGGAGAGTTAAAGAAATTTGCGAAATCCCATAATCTAAAAGTGATTTATTATGAAGAAGTTGCTTCTCCGAAGGTTGCGAAGACACTGGCAAATGAAATTGGGGCTAAAATCGAAGTACTTAATACACTTGAGGGATTAAGTAAGAAGGATCAAGAAAAAGGTTTAGACTATATTACCGAAATGGAAGAGAATTTAAAAAGCTTGGAAAAAACATTAAATGAGTAGCTCAAAAAGGGCGTCATAAAAGCCGACGCTCCTATTCAGGAAGGAGTGCAATCAATGAAGTTAGCTGCATTAGAGAATGTTACGTTTGGCTATACTCATATTCCAACATTAAATAGTGTTTCATTTGAAATAGCTTCTGGAGAGTTTGTTGGAGTTACAGGAGCAAACGGTGCTTCAAAGTCAACTATACTGAAATTAATGTTAGGCTTAATTAAGCCGTGGTCAGGGCGAATTTATTTAAGTAAAACTAATTCAATGGGAAACCCTTTAAAAGTAGGGTATGTCCCTCAACAGATCGCATCATTTAATGTAGGATTTCCTAGTAGTGTCATCGAACTTGTTCGTTCTGGTAGATTCCAAGATAAAAAGTGGTATCAAAGACTTACCAAACTTGATCATGAAATAGTGGAAAATGCATTAAACATGGTGGGAATGTGGGAATTCAAAAATGAGAAAATCGGCTCGTTATCTGGGGGGCAGAAACAAAAAATTTGCATTGCTAGAGTTCTTGCGACAGAACCAGATTTGTTAGTCTTGGATGAACCCACTACTGGAATGGATTACGATAGTAGAGTAAGTTTTTATAAGTTTATGAAGCATCAAGTTAGACTGCATAAAAGAACAGTTGTAATGGTCACTCATGACCAGGAAGAAGCTGGTGACAGCTTTGATAAAATGATTCATTTGGAGAAAGGGGAACACGGAGAGTGGAAATGTTTAACCTTGAGTTCATGCAACGGGCATTTTGGGCAGGCGGACTCATTGCAATTATCGCTCCTATAATAGGCATCTTCCTTGTTTTAAGAAGGCAAGCATTGATGGCAGATACCTTATCTCATATCTCTTTAGCGGGGGTTGCCATTGGTTTTTTTATTCATTCGAATATTACCTTATCAGGTATTGCTGTTGTCATGATGGGAGCCATTGGGATTGAATATATGCGAAGATCATACCAATCGTATTCAGAAGTATCGATAGCCATATTAATGACGGCTGGATTATCCTTTGCATTATTTTTGATGAGTATTACAGAAGGAGGCATGAGTCCAAATATAGAACAATATTTATTTGGTTCCATTGTAACCATTAGTAATGAGCAGGTTTACACATTATTAGGGGTCACAATCATTGTTCTTATTTATTTTGTCTTGTTTAAACGATCTTTATTTTTATTAACTTTTGATGAAGACACAGCCCAAACAAGTGGAATCAATACAAATTTATTATCTTTATCATTTAGTATGCTTACAGGTCTAGCAATTTCTGTCATCATTCCTACAATAGGTGTGTTATTAGTTTCAGCGTTATTAGTGTTACCTGCTTCTTTTGCGATTAAATTGGCCAAGGGTTTTAAGGTTGTTATTTTTACTGCAATTTTTGTCGCTATATTCAGTGTATACACCGGTTTAATTTCTTCATATAATCTCGGCACACCACCAGGAGCAACCATAACATTATTGCTTGTGATCATCCTTTTAGTGGGATTTACAACTCAAAGAGTCTTTTTGTTTTACCAGAGAATATACAGAAGAAGTTATTAAAAACAATTTTTTTTAACCGGGACTTAGAGTAAATCTCTTTGTGTAATTAATAGTTATATTGTCCTTTGACCTAATCTCAACCTGTAAGTACACTATGGGCCCAAAAACTGGGACAAAAAGCATCCCGTAGCTGTATTCGTTAACCATTTCAGATGCTAAATGGATTTAATCAAAACTGGAACTAAGGTAGTAATTCGAAGTTAATAATAAATAAAAAGTTTATATATTACTGAGAATGCGATGTCTAAAAAGGCATCGTTAATTTTTTTAAAAGGAGAGTTTGTGAAATAATGTACTTAAACAAATCCAGCTAATAGTTTGTGGATATGATATACATTTGAGAGAGGCTGTTTTTCAATATGGCAAGTAGACAATTGGAAAGAGCAATCTGGTTCTTCTTATAAAGCTTATGCTAGTGGGAGTCTTTCACATTTCTTCTTCCCCCTTGATTTATCACAAAAAATTTTAACCTGCCATTATTGGAGTCTATAGAAAAGGAATCCAGTTTACTTGTAGTAAACTAGGGGTAAGAAGCTATACGTTCGCCTGTGGCTTCCGTAACAAATGATATTCAGCTACTCACCTTAGTAAATCATAAATACCTTTTAGTCATAATTTTTTATATAGCGGAAAATTTTTTGATACTTCAAAGAATAATGAGTTGGGTCAAGATTTTTTTTCATAATGCTTAATATTTACCTTCAGTTACTTCACCATAAACAAGAACTTTTTTTCAGCATCTCGCTTATTATTAGTAAAATTACTAATATTGCCCTATTCTACTAATAAGTATACAGGCTTGCCGTTAGCTTCAATTTCAAACAAGTAATAAGTTCTACTATTTCATCCCATTTTTTCTTGCTGTTAATTAGCACTGAAGTTAACGAAGTTTAATTAAGCTTGGGATGCATTAGTTAAATAATAAACCAGAACGCCATTTTTTTATTACCTTGCAACAATTTTGGATTTTATTTTTACCCTTTCTATATTCATAAATAGCTCCTTCTTTAAAAGGAAATACTCTTAATAAGTATTGTTTTGAAAGAGGAGAGAACATTTATTGAATATGAAAAAAACAGTTATCGGTATTGCTAGTTCATCGGTTAAATATAATGGCCAAGAAAGCTCTATTCTTCCGATTAGTTATTGTGAAGCAATAACTAAAGCAGGGGGTATTCCTGTTATTCTTGCTGTTGCGAAACAAGAAATGGCAGAACATTGGATAAGCATATGTGATGGTATTATTTTAAGTGGCGGGGAAGATATAGATCCTTTCTCTTATCATGAGGAACCTCATCCAAAGTTGGAAAAAACAAAACTAGAGCGGGATCAATTTGAAATAAGTTTAGTACAGGAAGCAAGAAAAAAGAAAGTACCGGTATTGGCGATTTGCAGAGGGATGCATGTCTTGAATGTAGCACTAGGTGGTACTCTCTTGCAGGATATTGAAAGTATCGTTCCTAATTGTATTCAGCACACTCAAAAGGCATCCAGTGAAACTGCTTCTCACAGCGTTAAAATAAATAAAAATAGCTTGCTTTTCTCCATCCTTGGTTTGCACGCAGTGCGGGTGAATAGTTTTCACCATCAAGCTGTCAATAATCTTGCACCTGGAATAAAGGTAACAGCTCGGGCATTTGACGGAATTATAGAAGCTATTGAAGCAATGAATATGGAAGAAAATTGGCTGTTGGGTGTTCAGTGGCATCCGGAGGAAATGGGCGATAATTTTCAGATGGATCGTCTATTTGCAGAGTTTATCAAAGCATGTAATCAGGGTAAATAACTCTATCTAAAAACCTCATATGAAAAACATGAGAATTCTCATGTTAAAACAATGAAGGAATGCACTTATGGGAGTGCATTCCTTTTTCATATAATATCATCAGAAACTATTAATACATGTCTAGCTGCAGCGCCTATCCCGCTAGCTCGGGTTTCTGGTCTTCTTCCTGCGGGTGAAACCTCAGCTCGTGAACTATCACAACTCGGTTTCCTTTGTCTCGCCTGTGACTACGAAATCCGTATACCGATGAGAAAGGCGCTTTCGCTTTTCTAATGGAGAGGAGAAAAAACGTGAACGTGTTGGAGATAAAAAATTTAACGAAGAAATTCGGTGACTTTATCGCGGTGGATAATATGTCTTTAAAAATTGAAGAAGGGGAGATTTTCGGATTTTTAGGTGCAAACGGAGCGGGTAAGAGCACGACCATCAATATGATATCTGGACTGTTAAGAAGCAACGAAGGGGTTATTAATATCCTTGGGAAGAATGCCGTCAAACATAACCGGTTTGCAAAAATGAATATCGGGATAGTACCACAGGATTTAGCCATTTACGAAGATCTAACTGCATATGAAAATGTCCGTTTTTTTGCTGGATTGTACGGGTTAAGGGGCGCTGTATTAGATGCCCGGGTAAAGGAAGCGCTCGCGTTTGTTGGCCTCAGTGATAAGCATAAAAACTATCCAAAGAATTTTTCCGGCGGGATGAAAAGGCGCCTGAACATAGCATGTGCTATTGCCCATCGGCCAAAATTGATTATTATGGATGAACCGACTGTAGGTATCGACCCGCAATCCAGAAACTATATCCTTAACTCTGTACGCAAGCTTAATGAAATGGGAAGTACGATCATTTACACAAGTCATTATATGGAAGAAGTAGAGGAAATCTGTACTCGCATTGCTATTGTTGATCACGGCCAAATTATTGCGGAGGGTACGAAAGAGCAGTTGAAATCCATCATAACCAATACGAAAGATATTTGGATTGAAGTGAAATCGACGGAAGGTCTTGATCTGAATACTCTGCAGGCAATTAACGGAGTGGAGGCAGTTCAAATAGAAGAGAATGTTATTAAAATCCATAGTGATGCAGGAGTGAATAATTTAAATAAGATCATTGAACAGTTAATAAAAAATGGTGCAGAAATACGTTCTTTAGAAGAGCAGGAACCAAATCTTGAAACGGTGTTCTTGACGTTAACAGGGAGAAACCTGCGTGATTAAAAGAAGGGAGGGATAATGTTGAATATTGTCAACATCTTTTTAAAAGAGTTAAAGCAAACCTTTCGAGATTTTCGGATGTTTGTTTTCATGATCGCTTTTCCAATTGTGTTTATGTTGGTACTTGGGATGGCGCTATCAAATGCATTCAGTACAAGTAAGATTTCAATCGATAACATTCATGTTCTATATAAGAATCTGGGGAATAATCAATTGGCACAGTCATTTGAAACATTAAAAAAGGAAACGGCAAAATCAGGGATTCAGTTTAAAGAGGCAACAGGGAATGTAGATGGAAAGAAAGCAGTAAAACAGAATAATGTTGACGGTTATGTGAAGATTTCAAACAATGGAATCAAGTTATATGAAAGTGATCGGAATAGTATTGAAGGAAACATTATTCAAGGAATGTTGACTGCTTTTGTCGATAAATACAATGTTGCTATGTCGGTAGCAAAAGTTGATCCAAGTAAAGTGAATATGGTTCTTGCATCGAATCACTCCAAACAGTATATAAAAGAAACATCCTTACATGCTGCAAAATCACCAGGTGCAATGGATTATTATGCGATTGCCATGACCGCCATGATTGCCTTTTACGCTGCACTGAACGGTACTTCCTTAATGAATACGGAAATAGCAAGGAAAACAGGGGATCGGCTATTAGTATCGCCTGCTCGCAAAAGTGAAATATTTTTAGGAAAAGTATTGGGAAGTATAACAATAAATTTTATCTTTATTGTCATCGTTGTTTTATTTAGCAAATTTGTTTTTAAAGCAAATTGGGGAGATCATTTGGGAGTTATATTCCTTGTTTTGTTAACAGAAGTGCTGATGGCTGTCAGTTTTGGGCTTGGAGTAAGCTATATCACCAAAACAGGCGGAGCGGCCCGAACCATTGTGATGATAGTTATTCAAATAGCCTCCTTCATAGGTGGTGCTTATTTTAAAATTGACTATGCAGGAAATATTCCAAAACTTTCACCATTATCTTGGGTAATTGAAGGGATTACCAAAGTGATTTATGCGAATGATCTTGGGGCTGCTATTCCTTCCATAATCCTGAATATAGGGATAACGCTTATTATGATGCTGATAGCGGTAGTATCTTTCCAAAGACGGGAGGGGTTATAAACATGAAGGATATATTTTGGTTAGTGAAAAATACGTTGAGAGTAACGTTTAAAAGTAAAAAAGGAATTCTGTTATATATATGCACTCCTCTGATTGGAATATTTATCTCCCTTCTTTCCTATGGGGGTTCAGGTGGAACGACACTGCAAGTTGGGATTGTCAATCATGATCATCAAGCTGTTACAACAAATACCATTAAATTTATAAAAGATTTGGAGAATGTAAAGGTAAAAAAACTTAAAGAATCTGATGTATCGAAACAAATTACGGAAGGAAAACTCGATTGCGTTATTACCTTTGATAAGGGATTTGCTAACAGTGTTCTTAAAGGAAATCCAAACCATATCAGCATTTCTTCCATAAAAGGCGCAACGGTTACGAGTTATATCCAATCCTATCTATATAATTATATTGATAATATTTCCGCAATCAGCAAGGCGGCGGGAGGGGATCAAAACAAATTCGATAAAATGTATGTTGATTATCACCAGTCGAAAGTAAAAATGTCCGCAAGTGTTTTAAATGACGTATCAAAATATAAAGATATAACGAATCAAACAATGGGGTATTTATTAATGATTATGCTAATCAGTGCAAGCACCCTTGCTGAAATTATTTTAAAAGAAAAAGGAAATAGAACCTATTACAGACTTCTATCGACACCTATTAATGCCAAAAAATATATTTCAGCCAATATCATCGTGAATCTTATTGTGATGATAATTCAAATTATTATTACATTACTTTCTCTTAAGGGGATATTCCATATCAATATCAATATGCCAGCTTGGCAACTGGGCTTAATCTTACTGATATTTGGATTAGTGGCAATTGGATTTGCACAAATTACGGTAGCTTTTACTAACAGTACAGGGGCATCTGGCGCAATGCAAAACTTATTCATTGTTCCAACCTGCTTGTTATCCGGCTGTTTCTTCCCTGCCGAGATTATGCCAAAAGCATTGCAAAAAGTATCTGATTTCCTCCCGCAGCACTGGGTATTGGAAACTATCACGAAATTACAGCAAGGCGCACAATTAGGGCATTTAACATTGAATTTCATGATATTGCTGGCATTTGCTCTAGCGTTTTTCCTAATTGCAATCTACAAAATCAGTAGAAATAACAATGTAAGAAATTTTGTATGAAATGGGAAAAAGGGACACATCCTTTTCGCCATTTTTTTAAGGAGGAGAAACATGGTCTGGAACAGTTAAATTTATTCCAAAGTACGGGTATTCAGTTTTATTGGATGCCCGTTATTTTTGTTTACGTATTGTTGCTAAAAAATAACAAACATATAAAGGATATTACTATAACGGCTTCTGCTATTTATTACTAGATTATTTTCATCCGCATACAAAGGAAAAGGAATATCTTTTTCTTTGTAACCTTGAATGATATTTGTGTTGATTTGCTTTATGAAAAAACCCCTGCAGACGAAGTCATTGATTTGAGCATAAAATTCCAAATTTTAATTGAGGAAGCGGTTCTCGCTTTGATTAAAGGAATTTCCGGAAAATAGTAGTATTACCTATACAAGTGCTAATTCGAGGGAGAAAATCAAATGCCATTAATTGAGTGTAAAAATTTTCATTAAGGCACCGATTGAAAAATGCTTTGATCTTGCAAGAGATGTAGAGATACATACGAAAACGACAAGTATAACAAAAGAAAGAGCAGTGGGAGGCATCATCTCAGGACTACTTGAACTAGGGGATACAGTAACGTGGGAGGCGGTTCATTTCGGAATCAAGCAAAGATTAACTGCTCAAATAATCGAAATGGAAAAGCCAAATAGATTTGTAGATATTATGGTAAAGGGTACCCTTCACTCTTTTGTTCATACACATCAATTTATGGAAGAGAAGGAAGGAACCATCATGATTGACCAGTTTCAGTATAAATCTCCACTAGGTATCATTGGGGTTTTAGCAGACAAGCTATTTTTGGAGAAATACATGAGAAAATTCATTATTTCACGCGCAAACGAATTAAAAAAAATTGCTGAAAATGGGGGCAAATAAATATGAAACTAATGGATACCACTGCATTCTTTTTGAATAATTTCTTGAACTAGCATTCCTTTCTTAAGAAGCTATTACGCCGAATATCCAGATATTTTCGAGGTGTATTTTTCTTCCCATTGTAAAGATACACCGCATCGATTCAAAAGTACCCACAATATATTTCAACGATAAAAGAAGTTCATCAAAATGTATTTCCAATCATAAAGGAAGTAACAGAAGAATATTCTAAACTGTATCCAGTTACGTTTCCGATTGATGTTCACTTGATTGTCGGAGGATTCGGTTCCAACGCATATAATTATCGGCAAATCATTCCTAACATTACATTCGTTTTAGAAAAATTATCACCAGATTCAGATCACTTAAGAGTAATAGTTGCCCATGAATTTGGACACGCAGCTCAAAATATTTTGACATATAATGCGGGGATGGATTGGACAAAAACGAAGTGGAACAGCCCTCTGATTTGGTCTTATCGGGAAGGAGTGGCAACCCATTTTTCGAGGAGAATTGCTCCGGGCTTACATCCGTCTACTTACTTTTCGTATCACGACGAAGGGCATGAATGGCTTGCCTTTGCAATTGATAACGCAAAGGAAATTAAAAGGGCATTTTCAAAAGACTATCAATTTCTCACAACCGAGGAATTGTATCATGAATGGTTCTCCATCAATGGAAAATTAATTTAGGTGCTGATGAAGTTCGTATAGGTACATATACCCAAAACGGTCCGTTCACTTCGTTTTTCGGTCTGTTCTATGTGTTTTTCGTGCTGATAAGTCGTAAATTCGGTCCGTTCACTTGTAATTTCGGTCCATTCTGGGATGAGGGGAGCCCTTGCACCACTTAATTCCAAAATCATGATTAGTCTGCGCTAGGAGAAAGAAGGATTATGCCTATTAATATAGAACCTTAACAGTAACTCTTTTAATAAGATAATTTTCTAAAAAGTGATAGACGAAAAGGTAACGTGAAGTCTTATTAAACTATCAAATATAAAGGAGAACGAATTAATGAAAAATATTTTAGTATTAGGTGGCACTCGTTTCTTTGGCCGTGAATTGGTGGAGTTACTGATTGAAGAAGGACATAATATTGCGATCATGACTCGGGGTAAATCCGGCAATCCATTTGGTGACAAAGTAGAACATCTTATCGGAGATCGTTCCAATAAGGAAGAGCTGGCAAAAGTAGCGGAAGATCGTACATTTGATATTGTTTATGATAATATTTGCTTTTCTCCAAATGAAGCTTATGAGTTTTGTGAAGTTTTCAATGGGAAAATTGGCAAGCTTGTTTTCACCTCTACACTTTCTACGTATGAAATGGATGGGAAAGTAAAAAATGAGGATGATTTTGATCCTTATCATTATGAAATTCGGTTTGGTAATAGTGAAGATTTCTCTTACGGGGAAGGAAAACGTCAAGCGGAGGCGGTTTTCTTTAAATATGCGAAATTCCCGGTTGTAGCAGTTCGCTTCCCTATCGTAATGGGAGAAAATGATTATACACGCCGTTTACATTTCCACGTTGAACGTGTCGCAAATGGAGAGCCTATCGGATTTTTAAATATGGACGCAGAAATGTCCTTTATCCAAGCAACAGAGGCAGCACGGTTTTTAAAATGGGCTGGCTTCTCAGAAGTGGAGGGGCCATATAATGCAACAGCAAGCGGGAAGATTGCATTATCCGAATTAATAAAGTTGGTCGAAGAAGCTACTGGAAAATCAGCAAAAATCTCCTTAGTTGGAAATGATGAAATATGTTCACCTTATGCGATTCCATCTTCATGGTATATGGCGAATGAAAAGGCAAGAAATAGTGGGTTCCAATTTACGAATTTACATGACTGGTTGAAACCATTAATTGAAACCATTGCAAAATGAAAAGGATCAGTTATGTTTATAAGAAAAAAGAGGCTGAACATGTCAGGCCTCTTTTTTCTTTATGGAATCATTTTCTGCCCCTCTTGGTGGACTTATCTGATATAGATCGGAAAAACGCGGATATGAAAAGAAAACTCATGACCCGTGCCGTATAGTTATGAAGTCCGAAATGCAGTTCAAGAATAAACTGAAGCAGCAAATAATATTGCGTATTCCAAAGAAGATGAGGAAGTTTTAAACACTATGATTCAAATGGTATTTTTACAATAGCTTTTTGGATCTATTTTTGTAGTTTCACCATTAAGTTAACGACGTAATGTAAACAGTTCATCCGAAATTCGGTGAGTTTGATATTAAACCGAGGGGAATCTGATAGTTTGTAGTAAAAAGAGAAGACCCTTAGCTGGTATATAAACTAAGGGGTTTTTTCTATTAAAGTTTAGGTGGTTCCATCCCAATTGCATTCCACTCTTCTTGAGAAGGGCCGTATACACCTGGAACTTTAAGGCCAGCTTGTCTCATTAGCACCGTCATTTGTCCGCGATGATGCGTTTGATGCAAGATTAAAGTTAGCAGGGTAAGACTATTTGGCGAAGGGTGGCCAAACAAATTGTGCACTTCCTTGAGAGATTCATCTGACCATTGCTCTTTGATTGCAGAGACCATTGCTTCATTAGATTTGCGATATTGATCGGCAATTTCCTTTGCAGAAGTTGGCACATCCTGTTCAGACTTAGCACCTTCGAATTGTAAACCTGTTTGCGAAATGAACTCATAGAGTGACGTCACAATATGCCAAGCCATTCTTCCTAAATTTCTTCCCTCAAGGGATACCTTCTGCTGTAGCGATTCATCGCTTAATGCATCTAGAACCTTTTGAGTTGAGCTGCTTTCATGTTCCCATTGGTTTAAAAACTCTGTAATAGAATGAAACATAGCCATTCCTCCTTTATTATTTTCAATATTCCTTGACGTTCACATTTATCATAATACATTTGGCAGGGAAAAATCATGCGGGATGATTATGGAGATAAGCAGGAAGGAGATGGAGGGGAAGGCTATATGAATGGCGTCTGATAAAGCTCTTCTAATGAGTAAAGATGCTTTCAACCCATTAAGACTGTTGCCTCTTGTTTTGTTGCATTATATGAGGTTTTTCAATAGTTAGGATCTACCAAGGATAAGCTTGCCCATTAAAAAAGTTATTTATTTGGAATTGTAAGGATCAAAAAGGAAAACTCATCATTTAAACTAGGGGTTAATTCGCTGCATAACAATAACAATATGATATAAAACAATATTAATTTATTGTAAAACGATAAATAATATGTTAAAATCAAAATCACATTAAATCAGTGAGGTGCTATTTATGAAGCGAGGTTCAACCATCTTTTTGAAGTCCGTTATTTTTTTTATTGGAATAGCGATTCTTGCTTTGTGTATATTTGGGGTTCCTGAGATAGGAAATATTGTAGCAAAGCTACTACCTAATATGGCGTATATAAAATATCCTGTTTTAATTATCTTGTATGCGGCAGCACTCCCTTTTTACTATGCTTTGTATCAGGCTTTAGCACTGCTAAGTTATATTGACAGAAGCATAGCATTTTCTCAAAGCTCAGTAATTGCCTTAAAGAAAATCAAATACTGTGCGATTACTATCAGTTGCCTACACGTGCTTCTCTTACCGCTCTTTTATCTATTCGCCGATAAAGACGACGCCCCGGGTGTTATCTTTGTCGGATTGGTTATTCCTTTTGCTTCGATGGTTATCGCAGTCTTTGCTGCAGTACTTCAAAGGCTTTTAAAAGAGGCGATTGATATAAAATCAGAAAACGATTTAACAGTCTGAGGTGAAGAAGATGGCGATTATAATCAATATTGATGTGATGCTGGCTAAAAGAAAAATGAGCGTTACAGAACTTTCGGAGAGAGTCGGAATAACGATGGCTAACCTTTCAATTCTGAAAAATGGAAAGGCAAAAGCAGTTAGGCTTTCCACTTTGGACGCGATTTGTAAGGCTTTAGAATGTCAACCCGGAGATATTTTAGAATACAGAAATGAGGAAGATACCTAAAAGTATCTTTAGATGGAATAAAACAAGATTTCTTCTTCGACAAATTCATTGGATTCAATTCAAAAGAGGGGTTACTCATGAATTTAATCATTCAAGATGATGTACAGAAAAAAACTTTAAAGGCTCAAGTTACGAGAGCAGTAAAACAACTTGTTCGTTTTGGCTGGGAGCAGGCTCTATCATGTTTATTTCCTGTCGTAATTTTTGCCTCTTTGGCTTTAACAAAGGTCTTTACACCGCCAATCCTGCCACGGTATGATTGGCTGCTTATTATCTGTTTGCTGATGCAATGGTTCATGGTACGTTCAGGTTTAGAAACACGGGATGAAATAAAAGTTATCACTATGTTTCACCTTATTGGACTTGCGCTTGAACTTTTTAAGGTGCATATGGGCTCATGGTCCTATCCTGAGGAGGGGTATTCCAAAGTTTTCGGAGTACCTTTGTATAGCGGCTTCATGTATGCAAGTGTGGCAAGTTATCTTTGCCAAGCGTGGAGGAGGTTGAACGTTGAACTGGTTAAATGGCCGTCGCTTTTTGTAGTTGTACCTCTTGCCACGGTAATTTATTTAAACTTTTTTACTCACCACTATTGGATTGATGTTCGTTGGTGGTTATCTGGACTTGTCATTATCGTATTTTGGCAAACGTGGGTCACATACGAAGTTGGCGGAATTCGTTATCGCATGCCTCTTGCGCTTTCTTTTGTACTCATCGGGTTCTTTATTTGGGTCGCTGAAAATATCGCAACATTCTTTGGAGCTTGGGAATATCCGGACCAGGCTGATGCATGGAGTCCCGTTCATCTAGGAAAGGTAAGTTCATGGCTCTTACTAGTGATTGTTAGCTTTCTTATAGTAGCGACGTTAAAGCTGGTGAAGGGCAAAAATCACACTGGAAAGGATGGTAATTAACTTTTTAACCCCTGTTAAAACACGTCACTGATAGAGTATTGTGTACATCCATAGAAATAGAATATTGAACAACCAGGCAGTGTTTTCAATTGGGATGATGCACAAGGAAATAAGTTATAGTGATGAAAACAACGAGCCTGCTATTTTAGCTATCTCAACATTTTACGACAAGTAGTTTATTAATCAAACGTTTGATTAAACTCTCATAAAGTATGGAGTGAAAGGATATTGATCAAAGGTAGACTGCAAAAAATTGCTATAATTTGACGAAGACCTCTATTTTCCTTTCTGTATTCCAATAGACCCTTTAAGTAAGAAGATCCAATTCAATTTACAACCTTGCTTATCTTTAAATCCCTGTCCAACACTTTTTTTAATTACAAAAATGGTTCAGCATTTTTCAAGTACTATAATATACTTGGATACATCATATTAATGAATGTCTTTCATCGCTTTTGTGAAAGGTCATTTTGGGTGCTATTTCAATATTTTGCTTCTGGAAAAGGTGCTGTAGATGATTACACCTTTATATAAGATAATTGCCCAAATATGTTCGTTATTTAAAGATGCGATGGTTCTGATATCCATTTTGCTATAGGAAACCTATATGATAAAGGCTGCTTATAATTCTAAGCGGTCTTTTGCCACATTTTAACCATATGCTCTATACATACTATAATTATGATTAAGACTTGGGGGAGATTATGAAGAAGGGCAAACTTAGTTTACAAGCCATTATTATTATATTTGTATGCATTGTTGTCGCCTTATCACTTGGAATAACGGATTTAATTATAAGTAAGAGAATTACCAACAGTGTGGAAGCAACACAGAAAGAAAAGGCCCTAAATATAGCAAAAATGATTGCCTTTAGCCCACAAGTGATGGGGGCCTTTGATGGGAAAGTTAAAAAGGAAGAAGTAGAAATATTAACGAATCAGATAAAAGATAAAACGCATGTCCATTTTATTGTCGTTATGGATATGAAAGGAATTCGACTTTCACACCCAGATCCTAGTAAAGTGGGGAAGCACTTCAGAGGGGGAGATGAAGGGCCTGTTCTTCATGGAAAGGAGTATGTTTCCATATCAAAAGGAACTCTCGGTCGATCCATGAGGGCATTTACTCCAATAAAGAATTCACATGGAAAACAAGTCGGGGCGGTTGCGGTAGGTATCTCACTAGAAAACGTGACCAAGGCTGTGCATAAAGGACGGATGGGGATAGTTATTGGGACGTTAATCGGGATCCTAATAGGGGTAATTGGAGCAGTAGGTCTGGCAAGATACATCAAAAAAATCCTTTTAGGACTCGAACCATTCGCTATTGCTAAGTTGCTTGAAGAACGTAGTTCCATGCTGCAATCTGTACGTGAGGGAATAATAGCTATCGACAAAACAGGGAAAATCACCCTTGTAAACAGGGCAGCCAGTAAGCTTTTTAAAAGAGCCGGGCTTGTAGAGAACCCATTGGGTATGAACATTGGGGAGTATTTGCCGGAAGCTCGTTTGACTCACATCATAGAATCAGGCGAAACCGAATTAGATCAGGAACAAAATCTGAATGGGGTGACCATCTTAGTAAACAGTGTTCCAGTAGTGGTCGGAAATGAGCCGTTAGGAGCAATCGCTTCTTTCCGTGATAAAACCGAAGTCCAATTGTTGGCTGAACAGCTTACTGGTGTGCGTAACTATGCGGATGCTCTGCGCGCCCAAGCACATGAATTCAGAAACAAACTTCATGTCATTCTTGGCCTGGTTAGGACGGAACAATATGACACTCTTGCTAATTATGTGAGTGAAACGGTTAATCAGAGGGAAACAGAAATGAGCTTTGTAACCAAGAAAATCCAAGATCCTGTTCTTGCTGGATTTTTAATTGGTAAACTAAGCTTCGCCAGAGAGTCAGGTGCTTCACTATCCTTTGATTGCCCAAGTAAACTTCCAATGCCTGCAAGCTCTGAGATCACACATGAGCTAATAACGATTATCGGAAATCTCCTGGATAACGCAATGGAAGCAATTGCGGGCAGTTCAAACAAAAAAGTCGATTTAAGACTGGATTACGCAGAAGATATATTAACCATCGAGGTTAAAGATACAGGGATGGGAATGACGAAATCACTTCAAAACAGAATACTGGATAAAGGATTCTCAACAAAAGGAGAAACCAGAGGGTTCGGGTTATATCTGTCGGCGCAAGCAATTGAAAGACTGGAAGGGGAAATGATTGTTTCGTCCAAGCCAGGAAAAGGAACCAATTTTGCTGTTTATATACCTTATAAAGCAGAGGATGAACGGAATGATTAATGTAATGATTGTCGAAGATGACCCCATGGTGGCAGAAATCAATAAACAATATTTGGCCAAAATTGATGGGTTCCTTTTGACTGCAACCGTCCATTCAGTTGCGGATGCCATCTCATTTTTGAAAAATAATGATGTTCAGCTCATCCTTCTGGATATTTTTATGCCGGGAAAGCAGGGGCTTGAGCTGTTAACGTACCTAAGGAAAAATGACCTTGAAATAGATGTCATTATCATTACAGCAGCATCAGATTTGGAGCGAATTAAGAAGGCATTAAGGTATGGGGTTGTCGACTATTTAATTAAACCTTTTGAATTTGAAAGGTTTAAGACTGCACTTATTGCCTACCTAGAGCAAACCCGGATGATGGATAAGCAGGATTCACTTAGTCAGCAGGAACTGGATAACTTACTGTTACACAGAGAAGAGTCTGTAATTTCAGAGGAACTGCCAAAGGGATTAGCGAGGGATACCTTAAAGCAAATATGGGATGCGATTCAAGAGTTGAAGCAGCAGCCCTTTTCCACTGATGAAGTAGCAAATGTTGTAGGAATCTCAAGAGTTTCAGCTAGAAAGTACCTTAACTTTCTTAAGGATTTAGGAATACTTGAAGTCAAAGTTATCTATGGAACTGTAGGAAGACCTGTGTATCAGCATGAATTTAACCAGTTTAAGGCACACTTGATAAAAAACTTTTTGTAAGCAGTATCTTAGCTGCTTACTTTTTTTATTTACAAAAAGAATTATAAACTTTCTTAAACTAGGAAGATGGTTTTCATACGAATATGATGGACATGCAACAAAAGGATGTCAAAAACAAGGCGATTAGAATTTTAGTTCTTTCTATAAAGCCTTATCAGTATAAAACGTAATCATTACTCGTAATGTGCATTAATTTGGTTAAACTTGTGATTCATTACACAAAATTTGTTAAAAAGTGATATAAGGAGTAAAAGGATGGGCTCTCAAAAACAATTGCAAAAGAAGCAAGTAAAAGGAGAAGAGAAGAAAGAAGTAAATTTTATTTCATTAATTATTACTGTGGCTGTCGGGGCCGTAATCTGGTTTATTAGTGCTCCTGCTGGTCTCGATGAAAGAGCATGGCATTTGTTTGCTATTTTTGTGGCAACTATTATTGGATTAATTATTAAACCACTGCCGATGGGCGGAGTAGCAATTCTTTCCATAACAGCTGTTGTTTTAACCAGAACGCTAGGCCTTAAAGAAGCGTTAAGCGGGTTTCAAAATACGACGATTTGGCTGATTGTCATTGCCTTTTTTATTTCTAGAGGTTTTATTAAAACAGGATTAGGAAACCGTATTGCGTATATGTTTGTTAAAAAATTTGGTAAGAAAACGTTAGGATTATCTTATTCGCTTATCGTTAGTGATTTGATTTTAGCACCCGCAATGCCGAGTAACACTGCTCGCGGCGGAGGTATTATTTTTCCAATCATCCATTCTTTATCAAGAACTTTTGGCTCTGATCCTAAAGATGGGACAGAGAAAAAGATTGGAGCGTATTTAATAAAGGTTGGTTTTCAAGGGAACATGATTACCTCGGCCATGTTCATGACCGCTATGGCAGCTAATCCATTGGCGGCAACTATAGCCAAAAGCGCAGGTGTAAATATAACGTGGACAGGATGGGTAGTTGCGGCTATAGTACCTGGTATAGTCAGTTTAATCGTTATCCCTTATTTTATATATAAAGTTTTTCCTCCCGAAATTAAGGAAACACCAGTGGCAGCTAACATAGCTACGCAAAAGCTAAAAGAAATGGGACCTTTAAAAAAGGCTGAATGGAGTATGATTGCGGTATTTTTGCTCATTTTAGCACTTTGGATTTTTGGAGAGAAATTGGGGATTGACTCCACCACTACTGCACTAATCGGTTTATCCGTTTTATTGATAACATCTGTTCTATCTTGGAATGATGTTAAAAAAGAAGAAGGAGCATGGGATACATTAGTTTGGTTTGCAGCCCTCGTGATGATGGCAACCTATCTGAATGATTTAGGTATGATTCCGTGTTTTAGTAAATGGATGGGTGGAGCGGTTCAAGGATTACCTTGGATATGGGCATTGCTAATTTTAGCGCTTATTTACTTTTATACACATTATTTCTTTGCCAGCAATACAGCACATGTCAGTGCCATGTATGCAGCGTTTTTAGGAGTAGCCATTACGACCGGAGCACCCCCAATGCTAACGGCCTTAATATTGGGTTTCTTCAGTAATCTATTCGGATGTTTGACCCATTATGGAGCCGGTCCTGCCCCTGTTTTCTTTGGTTCAGGCTATGTATCGCAGAATAAATGGTGGTCCATTGGATTTGGTATTTCGATTATTTATATTATCATCTGGGGTATTGTAGGTGGCCTCTGGTGGAAAGTACTTGGTCTGTGGTAAGTTATTTTCACTACATTTACTGATTTTATAGGCGGACAGTGTTTCTATTGCACTGTCCGTTTTGTTTATCCAGTTTAATTGAACGGTTTATAAAAGAATGTTCATTAACCCTCATTAATGGAGTGATGTCAATAATCATCGGAAGCGATTTTAAAATAGAGTGTTCCCTTTTTCGTTAAAAAGAAGAAAAATTCGGGAACATAAGCTTTTACTTAACCGTATATATGACTAATCATATTCGGGGGGATAGCTTATGAAAAAGGAAAAATTTATGACAAGGCAGCATAAAAAAACACGTTTATTTTTTCGAATATTTGGTCCTGTGCTTTTCGTTATAGGAGTAATATGTTTAATCGTGGCATTCATAAATTTTTTCACCCTTCAAGATTTTGAGGAACCAAAACTATTTTGGTTATTTTTTGTGGCAGCGCCCGCAATCTTTGTGGGTTTCGTACTGACAGGTCTTGGCTTCGGTGGAGCTGTTGCAAAATATCAAAGTAGAGAATACGTTCCTGTAGCAAAGGATTCACTTAATTATTTGGCAAAGGAAACTACTTCAGGAGTAAGGGAAATCGCAAAATCCATAATAGAAGGAACCCCAACCAATTCCATAACATGTCCTACATGTAATGAAAAAAATCAAAACCATGGAAAGTTTTGTAGTTATTGCGGGGATAAGTTAGAGAAGATTTGTCCTCAGTGCGAACAGGGAAACACCATGGATGCCCTTTATTGTAATCATTGTGGTGAAGCAATTGAAGAGTAAATAGATTAATATTACAGTGAAATCTCTTTTAAAATAAATAAAGTCGATTAAGCATGTACTTTTCCAAAAGGAGATGTTTATTTGAAAAGCAAAGAGCTAGGTGGAAAGAAAACCTTTATTGGTATTTTAAGTACAGTAATTATTCTAGTATTAAGTAAGTTAAAATTTATATTAGTGATTATTAAATTTCTTAAACTACATACTCTTTTAAGTATGCTTATTACTCTAGGAACCTATGCAGTTATGTTTGGATGGAAGTTTGCAGTTGGTCTTGTCTACTTGTTGTTTGTTCATGAAATGGGTCATATTTTCGCTGCTAAAAGAATTAAACTACCCGTTACTCCCGCAGTATTTATTCCTTTCATAGGTGCGGTCATCGGTTTGAAGGAAATGCCCAAGACTGCAAAGGATGAGGGCTTTTTAGCATACATGGGGCCATTTTTTGGATTTTTAGCCTTTTTGCCGGCAATCCCGTTGTATCAATATACACATGAACCGTTTTGGGCACTATTAATTATATTAGGTGCACTTATTAATCTATTTAATTTAATACCGATTACGCCTTTGGATGGAGGAAGAATTGCAGCTGGAATTAGTACAAAGCTATGGGGAATAGGCATTATATTATTGATTGCCGATTCAGTAATGCGTTTTAGTTTCCTAGGCTTCATGATTGTTATTATCGGTTCAATGGAATGGTACAATTTATATAAAAAGCAAAAAAACATAAATAGCGACAAACTGGAAGTAGAACAACTTGAAATTATGGTGGGTAAATTAAAGAAAGAGTCTCACCACTTAGAAGTGGTTGAAGAAATCATAACCAAGGCTAAACAGGAGATTTCTAACACGAAGATAACGAGCATTTTAGATACATTGAATTCTGAAATCGAAAAGATGAAAAAGGAGATTTATCTTCAACAATTAACCGGTGCATTTGCTATTAGTGACCAAGTTGGCAATGACCACCAACAAGTAATGGAAGGTATCTTCAACCAATTAGAGGAACAGGCATTAAAGATGAAAAAAGAAATCCATACGACTGAATCGTATTATAAGACGGATAAAAAAACGAAAATCCAATTATTTTTTATTTATATAGGTCTAGTTATTGTTCTGTCTCTTAGTTATTACTATGGGAATGAGATCCTCAGCAATAATCCAGAAGTACAAAAATTATTGAACAATTAATTAAGATAATAAAGAGAATCTATTGGAAAACAATCAAAAATGAGGAATCCAAGAATGGAAAAACAAAATGGTCACTAATCTTATTAGTTATAATAGTCTTGATACTTATTATCATGCATCTAACAGGTTACTTCATACTTTGCTTGAAACTAACGGGTGATATGATTCCTTTAGTGATAAATATAATTGTTTTATCCGTAATTGGCTTTCGGTATCACAAACGATGGACTACTGCTGTTTTAATCATAAGTATTCTGATATTAATGATATATGGCTTTGCAATTTGGTTAATGGACTATAGCTACGAAAAGATGGATTCTCCTTATAATCAGCAGTCTCTTGTTATTGAATACCGGCATTTTTCATTTGGTGAAACAACATATTCTTATAACTTTTACAAGACAAGGTTCGGTTTTATTGGTAGGCATCTTGATGATCAATCCCATTACAATAACTTTGCACCATTCAACTGGATTCAGTGAGGAGGATCCTTTAGGTATGGCAAATGAAAAATGGGTCACGAAAAATATCGTTCATTTCCCGACTTGGATAGGTTTGAAAGAGGTAAACTTGGATTCTTCTCAATCATCAACGAGAGCAAGTGAAGACTGGGATAAGAATTGAAAAAAAAGAGGAACAATCTAATTACTCTTTGTCATCGGTAGGTGCAACAGATATTAAAGCTTTTATCGATAATGCTAAAAACAAAAGGAATGGTAAAATTCTTACTGTAAATGGAAACCGTTTAATAATACGCTATGACAAGGCATCCGGCCAAATTTGGATTGATGTGACCAATGAAAACGGTGAAGGGGTAATACTCAGACAACAAAGCTCCCATATCGAGATGAATGAAGTAAGCGGATATTATATGCTGGTAGAATGTACACACCAATGGCAATATTCTTTGTTTCCTTTAGAAAGAAAGTAGCTAATTTGATATTTTAGTGATCTACGCCTTTCCGATTAGAAAAGGCGTCTATTTATGATTGTTAAAGATTATTTTATAATAACAAGTCAATTATTTCGGCAATTTACTACAAGTTGGTTGTTATTCAAACGTTTGATCAAAAATCACCAAAATTCTCGATTTAAAAAGATTTTCAAATATAAAGGACTGCAAAACATGCTAATATTTGACGAATCCTTTTTAACCGCTATAATTTTTGTAATCCCCGTACCTCCTTACTAAACAACGGAGTCAATCCCATTAACATTGCCCATGTTCCTGCAAAGTAAAAAATATAGCGAATTGGAATATGGTCGGCTAGATAGCCACCGAGAAAGACCGTGGCTGGCATCATGAATGCGGAAATACTTAAAACTAGGGAATCAACCCGTGCACGATATTTAGGTTCAACTAACGTGATTAATAGTGTTCCGAATACAACCGCTTGGAAAATACCAAAGAGTGTTTGGATTGCAAATAAAATAAATGCGATTATTAAAGAGTTTCCAGTTCATAATAGAATCATACAAACTAGATGAAATTATCCTAGCGCCAGTTAAAATAACTACAGGTTTAAATTTCTTTACTATCTTACCAACAAAAAGACCAGTTACAATGGAAACCATTACAGCGGTTGCCTCAAAGAACCCATACTGAGATGAAGTTGCCCCATATTGTGTTTTAAGAATAACCATATATAAATATCCAATTGAAACAATATTGGTACCCATATTCATAAAAGTAAGTGCTAGTAATGCATTATGCCCCCTTAAAATTTTCGCCCCTTCCTTAAACTCAGTCCAAAATTGCCTCTTTCCTTGGTGTTGTTGTTTTTCCTTTGTTTCATATTTAGGAAGTACCAACCATTTAACCAAGACCGCCGCAAGAATAAATAAAGCTGAGTGTGTTAACATAACTCCGACAAAGCCAATTAACGAGAGTAACATTCCTGCTACCGCATTACCGAGTAATCCAGCAGTATTACTTGCTGATGACATATAACCACTCACAATTGCAATCCTATCTTTCCCAATTAGTATAGGTAGAAGTCGGTTTTGTGATGGAAAAATAAACGCTTGGGCTACATCATTCACGATAACCATCACCATCACAGAAAAGACTATGTAATCACGGAAAAAAATATATGATAAGGCTAAAGCTACTCCAATCAGAGCCATAACTATATATGCTTTCTTCATAGCTGACTTTGGATTGAATCGATCAACAAGAACTCCTATAAACGGTCCGGCAAATACATTTACAATAAAGGAAATTGCCGCAATGGCTGAGGTTAAAAAAGCGGACCCTGTACGATCAAGAACATACCATGATACGCAAAGGGTATAAATGGCCTCTGCAATGCTGCCAATGGCCGAAGTGCATACAATAAAAGACATATTTCTTTTTACATAAGTTGATGGTGCTTCTTGGTGTTGTAGATGTGCAATTTGTGTTTCCATTCTAACTCCCCTTCAAATTATTAAATATATTTAAAAATAATATTAAATATATTTAAAATAAAATACAATGATAAATTTGAAGATTTTAAAAATATTTTTAAATAAATTAAAAAATACAGTATAATTATTAGAATAAAAGAATTACGAACAGGAGTTTAATGATGACGCAAATAGGTTTAAAAATAAAAAAACTGAGAAAAGAAAAGAAGCTGACTTTAGCGGATGTCGCAAAAGACCAGATGTCTCCAGCTATGGTCAGTTTAATAGAAAACGGCAAATCAAAGCCATCAGCTGAAAATTTGAAACATATTGCCGATCAATTAGGAGTCAATGTATCGGAATTGATGGGAGGGAGCTTGACAAAAGAAGAATTAAGGAAAGAATTATCCAATCTATTAGAAATTTTGGATGGTATGGCTGGTTCAGATAAAATAGAACAAGCTATTACTCATATTAAGTTACTGCTTCCCCAATTAGGGAATAGCTATGAATCCGCCAGAATATATGAATTATATGCCCGCTGTCTGTTTTCATACTATATTTACTTTAAATCGAAATATGATATGTTGGATGAACGAGACTGGTCCAAGTATGCTTCAAAGGCAGAGGAATTGTATAGCGACTTACACATGGAAAGCAGAGTGTTGAAAATTCGCTTATTCTTTGCACAAATAGAAAGTTACCAAGGAAACCATCAAAAAGCTATACAACTGATAAACTCCGCTCTTAACAAAGCGATGGGAAACGATTATGAAACGATTTCCGTTCGAATTGATTTAATGTTATTAAAAATTGATACGGTTGATGCCCTAGGAGAATTTGAAGAGGCTTTTCAATTGTTAGATGAAGTCATAGGCTATATCAATAAACATGTTATGTTAAACCGGTTCTTTGAAATTCATAATCGTGGTGCCTTAATGTACTATAATATCAACAATTTTGCTAAGGCTAGGGAGTTTGTAGATAAAATTAATAAGTTTTTTGAAATAATCGATAATGATCACCTATATCTTGAAAAGGAATTAATTTTGATTCATTATAAAGAGTTTTACGAGAATGAACCTGAAAAAGCCCTAGATATGGTGAATGAATATGAGAAAAAGTTATTAAGTATGGAATCAGTAGATGAGGAGTGGAAATATTCATATGGAGAATTTGCAGCGGATGCCAAAGCAAGATGCTATACAAAGCTTAAACTGCCGGAAAAGGCATTACCTTTATTCAGAGAATTATTCAAAAATGAAGACAAACATATTGAGTACTCCGCCTTTGATGTTGGTATTCGTGAAACTAATAAATCATACCAAGCCTTATGCTATATGGAATTAAATCAATTGGAAAAAGCTAAAGAATCTGCTCAGGAAGCGGTCAAGAAATTACGCCATTATCCGCATACGGCATATTATCAATTTGTAAGGAATGTTCTACAGGATATTCAAATGAAGGAGTTTAAGTAAAATGTAGAGTTATATCTAAAAAGCCAACTTTTAAAAAATAAGAATTTGTGAAAAGGGAATCCAATACTATAAAAGCAGCGATTATCCAAACTGTCCGATATGTGAGCAAAAACGAAAACCAAATGTTGGATTTCTTTCACTTCCAGCTGCACCGGCAAGAAGAGCATTAGAAAACCACGGAATAAACACTTTACAAGAGTCTCAAAATATACTGAAAAAGAAATTTTGCAATTCATGGGATAGGGCGGTTTCCTTGCCTAAACTTAGAATAAATTTGGCAAAAAAAGGTAATCATCTTAGAAGCTAATAACCTTTTTAAATAGGTAAAGACTGGTTGGAAAAGGTTCCAACCGGATTTTATTATATCATAGATCCTTTAATCGCTAAAAAAACCGAAAAACCCTGTAGAATCAAAATTAGGACACTGGTCCTTAGGAATAATTGAAAAGGTGTAAATGGTATCATAAAATAAAAAGTACTAGCACAGAAGCAATATTACCTATTATTAGGGGGATGTGCCCACTGAACCTTGGGCAAAGTACGGATTCATAGAAAAATAAACAAATGGAAAGCGATATAAATTGATAGAGATAATATCGTCCCACCATTCTCATCCCCATTTATAACCCAGATTGCCAAGCAATGATAATAAATGTTGTCCAAAGTAAAGAGGCAAATATCAAGAAACCACTGCATATCATAATAAGATTGTTGAAAAGAAAGGCAACTTTTCTACAATGAAGATGTTCAATCCTTATTACCAAGAATACTAGAAAAAACGTTGCCAATAGGGATGAGACATAGGATATTCCTGCACCAACGTTATACCAGACCATCGTATCCTTTCCCCAATAAGCCATGTCTTGAAAAAGCATAATGAATATAAAAGCGATGATGGAAAAGGTAAGGGGAAGTGCAGCATAATATGGGTATGTAGTGAGTTTTTTCAAAAATAACCCCTCCGTTTTATCCTTGATTGTCTAATTCATTTAAACGTCTTATAGCTTCTTCTTTATCAAACGAACTAAACCAGCGATAATGTTCGTCATCTAATATCCGATAGTGCTGACTGATTAAGTTTTGCTGTAAACGGAACTTCCCTTTTTTATTCACTTCCTTCCACCAAACACGACCACCAAGTGATTTATCTTTGGGTCGATCGATTCCATTATGTGCAATAGTTTCTATGACCTCCAATGGTTCATTTCCCAAAACGGATTGTAATACCTCACTATCCTTGAATAGCGAACAAATCGCTACGGCATTGGTCCAGCCAGATAAAATCCTGCCTTTTTCTATTTGAACAAGTGTTTTCTTTGATATACCAATCACTTCCGCCATCTTTTCCTGAGAATAACCCTTTTCTAAACGAATAAGTCTATATTTGCTGGAGATAAGTTCAATAATTTGATCACGATTCATATAATCATACCCTTTTATAGTTACCTTTTATATTTATTGGTATAATTTCACATCGATAAAATATCGTTTACAAGAATATTTTTCCTTAAACACCGAGTTTTTTCCAAAAAATAATGAATTTTAATTTTGTAATTATAGAATATTATATAAATAATTTTCTGAATGGATTGTTGGAATGGATGTTTTAAATCTAACAAGTAGGAAAAGACAAAGTGTTCCCAATCATTTAATGGATAAAGTCTTTTCAGTAAGGTTTTTAAATATTAGAGGTGTCATGCCAACCGGTGTTGGACTCTGGTGTGTTGAGTGATTCGTGGGGGATTCGTGCTTTATATATATTAATAGGATCTATCATAGCATCTATATTGGGAATATTGCTGCCATATTTTCGTTTTTTAAACGGAGCTATGAAAAGAGATGCTGCATAAGAAGGGATTTATTTTAGATTAGTAGAATGTAATTTCTATACTAGGTTAAGAGGTGTAAAAAATATGTTCGCTCCGCAAAGTATTCTTTCTGCATGGCGGAAATTTGACCTATTCCCGATGGAGACATTAACAAAGGCTTGGTACTTTCAACGGAATACAAAAAGGAAACAAAGAGAAGTTTCTCTAATGAAAGAGCATCGAGAACAATATGGAATATCGGGAAATTGCTTTGATCTAGCGATTTGGCTTCTTGATGAATTTCAGAAAGAAGGGATTCCAGCTTATCCTATCGGTCATGATTTAGGTACAGATCATGCTCATGTTGCAATCATTGCGCAGGACGACCATGGAAGACGTTACTTATGTGACCTAGGTGATCAATGGTTACAACCTATTTTAATCGACAAACATCATATTGAGTTTACAGAGGAAAAGCTACGCGGATTTTTCCCTGCGGCGGATATACAAGTAAACTCAAGAGAAGGGGAAGTAGAGATCCTTTATCACCGCCCAAATGGAAAAATTTCAAAACAGGCTTATGACACTGCGCCAATTGGCCAAGCTGAATTTTTGCAGGCAGCCGAATTCTCGCAAAATTTATTAAAGCCACGGCCGCTATTAGAATGCAGAACCCCATATAAATCAGAAATAGCCCATTGGGAATTTTACAACTGGGAAAGCTTTTTAAGTACAACCGAGGGAATCTTCCATGACCCTCAACGTGAGAGAATTGAAGATTGGGCACCATTACTTCATGAAAAAACAGGTTATGATATACAGTTTTTAATAGAAGCTTTAGCGCTTTTTAAAAGGGAGAAGTGATACTCATGCAATACACCATCCGTAAAATGAACTTAGAAGACATCCCCCAAGTCCAAAACATAGCAAAGGTAAGCTGGAATGCAACTTATGAAGGCATTATTCCCCTAGATATTCAGGAAAGCTTTTTAAAATCTGCCTATAATGACGAGATGATGAAAAGGCGATATGAGCAATCTATTATGTTTGTGGCGCAAGTGGAGGAGAAGGTAGTTGGATTTGCGAACTTTTCCCCTTTGAAAGAAAATGGGGAAGCTGAGCTTGGAGCCATTTATCTGTATCCGCAATATCAAGGACATGGAATAGGGACAGCATTGTTAAATGAGGGCATTCACTTTTTAAAAGGTGTAAAAGAGATATATATAAATGTTGAAAAAGATAATCAAATTGGCACCCGTTTTTACGAAGCAAAAGGATTTAAGACTGTTTCTCATTTCGATGACTACTTTGAAGGCTATTCTTTAAAGACGGTAAGAATGGTATTACAGTTATAGTAAGATTGTTCCCTATGTTATCTATTTAATTGGAATGGGTTCGTAGTTGGGGTTGTATATATATTGATTGGGTATTTTGTGTTGGAAAATACGCCAGAACTTATCAAAGAGGCATGCAGCCTTTGATAATCCCAAACTAGTCTTTACTTTGGGGTATCTTTTCTTAAAAAAAGATACCTATTCTAAGACGAATAAAGAAAGTAGTGAAATCTTACCTTGAAAAATGCCCCAAAGTTCAAGAAAAGAGCTTTAAAGATGGACAACAGAATTTTCCCAGTTTTTGATGTATACTAATAGATAATAAATTTTATAAGTATACGGAGTGCTAAACATGTTTTTTGATCGTTCTAATCCCTCGTGGGACCACCCTGAGTTCGGAGAGTCCTTGCCGCAACAAATATACAAGCATATTTTAAAAAATATTATTGAAGGAAACATTAAAGCAGGAGAAAAGATTGTGGAAGAGGATGTTTCGAAGGAGCTGAATACTAGCCGAGCCCCTGTTCGTGAAGCCTTATATTTATTACAGGTAGATGGCATTGTAGAGAGAATTCCAAGGCGTGGCACTGTTGTACGGACCTTTGCTCAGCATGAAATAATTGAATATAATGATGTGACCATTGAATTGCTCCGAGTTGCTGTTGATTATTCCCGTGATAAGTGGAATGAAGAGAACAGATCTACATTAAGAATGTATATTGAAGAGCTAAATTATGAGTTTGAAAACAAAAATGTTATTCCCTATCAAATAAAAGCACAGCAACTGTTAAAATTCCTTTTATTCGTAGCAGATAATAAGGCTCTAACAAGATTTTATGATGAGGCAAGCCACATTCTAAAAGTATTTGCTCAAACGCAATGGAATATAAAAACGGTGGAAAACTTTCATGCCAACTTTCATATTTTTGCTGAATCCCTTCTCCTTCCTGATTACGATAGGGCGAAAGAGGCTATTTATCATGCTCTGAAACAGGGAGTTATTAGAGGTTAATGATTATCTTGAATATAGCAAATAAGAGTCCTGTACAGGTGTACAGGACCTTATTTTCAAGAAAAAAGTATCTCTAATGATACTTCAAATCCCAATTTGGGTCCTTACTAAAATTATAGATGTCCCCTTTTCCAAAGATTTAATACTTTGTTTATCGTGTGATGGTTTATCCACTTTGCATCAGCATGGTTTATTTGGTAATCCGAATAGATGGTTTTTTTAACCCAAGTGGCCCTTCTAATTCTACAGTTATCCTTAAGCGTCATATCCCCGTTGTTGATATATGTGGAACTGGTAGTTTTTATGAAACCCTTTACTTCTCTACAAAAGGCAGCGATACAGACCCCTAAAATATTTCCTTCTTGAAAAATTTGCTTCCTTATTTTTAGAAAATTCAGGTATAATGGATAAAAAAAATAAAAAGGTGATTGGATGGAAGTGGAAAAAATTTATGCGGCATTACCAGTTTTGGAGACAGAGCGGCTTTTGCTTCGGAAAGTGACGTTAGAGGATGTAGAGGATATTTTTGCCTATGGATCGAAAGAAGAAGTAACGAAATATGTAACGTGGGATAGGCATCGTTCTTTAGCAGATACAGAGGAGTTTGTACGGTTTGTTTTAAATCAATATGAAAACAATAAAGTATCTCCATGGGGAATTGAATATAAGGAAAATGGGAGATTAATAGGTACGATTGATTTTGTTTCATGGCAGCCGAAGCATCATACCGCAGAAATCGGATACGTTATCTCTCCTGACTATTGGGGAAAAGGGATTGGAACGGAAGCGGCCAAGAAAGTAATTGAATTTGGATTTGAAAACATGGATCTAGTTCGAATTCAAGCAAGATGCTTTATTGCAAATATTGGCTCAAGCCGTGTAATGGAAAAGGCTGGTATGTCCTTTGAAGGGATTTCAAGAAAAGTGGCATTTATCAAAGGAGAGCACCACGACTTAAAAGTGTATTCGATTTTAAGAGATGAATTCATGCATAGCAGAACTGTTGAAGGAGGAAGAAGGGAGAAATCTTCAGCATTTAAGTGATAATGTACCAAATATCGAGAAAGAGTTCAAAGAGAGCAATGAGCCATATCGAGCGGGTCTATGGAAATATTTAGTGGATTAGAAAAATCATTAGAGTGGTATTCTATTGCTCGGGCAAGAATACGATTCAAATGAGATTAGTAGACCAGTGTAATTATGACAATCAATCATTATACTGGCTTAACTTTGGATGCCGAACCAAATGGATATCCGAAGCAAATCAAGCCTTCCGGGAATCCGCTTTTTAATTTTCGTACGAATGATATTGATGTGGCTTATGAATATGGATATAAGATTGAGTCTGCTATCTCTCGGTTTGATCATTTTGTCTTTTTTACCGTGAGTGACCCGGATAAAAAATTTTATTATGATTTGTATAGGTTAATGATTCTATTCCTTGAGTCTGATTTTTTGAATCAGACTTTTTTGAATATGAGATGACTGAATTCCGCGTTTCGCGTATACAGGTTTCGATTTTCCTAAAAAATGCTTATTTCCTCATTTTTTGCGGAGCCAGCGTTCATAAAACACCTCAATTGCTTACTTTTTCACAGATAACGAAACCCGTTGTCATCAGTAAAAAAACAAAAAAACACTGCGATTAACAAATATGGATATTGCAGTTGTACAAAAAGGGTTATCCACTTATCTAGTATGGCCTACTATTTTTGTATGTTGATCTTTTATCGGTTATTTTCATGGTTAATACAATAAATAAGGCATGCGGGCTCACCTCCTGCCTTATTGTTATTTCAAAGATAAAAACCTTCCACATCCGTTTTAGAATTTCAAAAAAGGACTTTTGACAGTCGTATCGAATTATTAAAAGGCACCTACTCATGTATAAGGAGATTATAAAAGTGGAAAAGTTAATTTTTCGTTCTAAATGGAATAATGAGGACGCTCCGTACCTTCGAGAAAAGTTAATCGAATATAATATGCAGTTTCTTTCCAATAAAGAAATAGCCTTTGTGAATGAGGAAGTTTGTATTACTGTTCATGATGAAAAAGGAAGTATTCTTGGTGGGATTTCGGGAAATACGAAACTTCATTGCCTTTTTATTCAATTTTTATGGATAGATGAAAGTTTAAGAGGTAAAGGAATTGGGGCAAAACTATTAAAAACGATAGAAGAACTAGCTATTGAAAAGGGGTGTAAGATGGTAAGGCTGGATACCTTTAGCTTCCAGGCACCAGAATTTTATAAAAAGCAGGGTTATGAAGTGTATGGAACAGTGGAGGACTTTCCGGAGGGTTATACACATTATATGTTATTAAAAAGAGTTTGATAGGAGGCTCAAAATATGACCATTGTCTTTGATAGAGCTACGGAAGGGGAGCTAATCGAAATATTTGATTATGCGGGACTAAATAGACAAGAGGCAACTGGGATTACAGCCGACAATCACCAAGAAGAAATGATAAAAGCCTATGAAAATTCTATTCATCACGGTGCTTATTTTTTAGTAGCAAAAAAAGCGGGCTTTCTAATGGGGTGGGTATTAATCGATAAGAGTTCGGATTGGTTTACGGGTGAGGAAATTGGCTGGATTAGTGATGTATATGTAAAAAGAGAATTCAGAAGGCAAGAGGTTGCAACACAATTATTAGAAAAAAGCTTATTGCATTTTAAACATTTAGGTTATTCAGATGTTCGATTGAATGTATTCTCTTTTAATGAAAGTGCTATTCGTTTATATGAAAAGTTGGGTTTTCAAGATGTTTGTAAATTTATGAGAATAGAAATTTAAAAAAGGCTGGCAGAACCTATTGCCAGCTAAGATTATATCTTGAAAATCCTCGGGAATGTCAAGTGAATGACGGATCCTACCCCCTTAGTACTGCTAACGCTTATTTTTCCTGCCATTTCCTCTGTGATTTGTCTGCATACCATTAGACCAAGCCCTGTGCCTTTCTCTTTGGTAGAATAAAAGGGTAGCCCAAAACGATCTATTGATTCTTGACTCATTCCTATGCCATTATCTGCAATCGAAATTTGGACATGCTTTTGAGTGACATTTAATTGTATCGTAATTTGACCATTTCCACTGGTAGCTTCGATTCCGTTCTTGATGATATTAATAAACAACTGCTGTACTCGGTTACTGTTTCCCTTAATATGAACCGGAAGTTTATGCTGGAAATCTATTTTTACATTATTAAGTGTTGCAAATGAGGAGAGAGACCTGATAGCGTTTTTTATTTCCATTGTTACATCTAAAAGGGAGTTTTTTTCTGGTGATTGATTTTTTCCCAATGCAAGATAATCGGCAATAATCGCATTTGCGCGATCCACTTCTTCGATACAAATTTTTATGTATTCCCTTTCAGAAAGGGATAACCTGTTTGAGGACTGTAATATTTGCATAAAACCCCGTATACTTGTCATAGGGTTGCGGATTTCATGGGCAACACTTGCTGCCAATTGCCCAATGACATTAAATTTTTCCGCTTGCTGAATTTCATTAAATAAATATATCTTTTCAATATGTAATTCAATTAAGTAAATAATGATCCAAATAAGGATAGCGTTTTCAAGAACATACGCCATATAGATAATTAATTTTTTTAATGTTAAAGCCTCAGATAGTATGATGGTGCCGACGGTTGGAATCAATGCTGAGAAAATCCCTACGAAAACAATAGAACATACTAGTTTTCCTTTTAATGAATAGGTGAAAAATTTGCCTTTCCATTTCAATAGAAGGATACTGGCTAATAATAAAATAATAAAATTCGGATACATACCAGTTCCGCTAAGAATGATGCGAATAAGAATATAGTATAGGGTTATACCGATGCCAGTTATATTTCCTCCGTATATAAATGCCAGATACCATGGAACAAGCCTTAAATCTAGCAGTCTTCCGTTATTTATTTGAATGGCGAAAGAAAGTGATAATGTAATAGCAATCGCGCACGTAAGGCCGAACAAGAGTCTATGTTTTATATCACTTATTTTTTCTTTTACAAGTACCAAATAAATAACAAATGGAAAAAGCACCATTAAAACTTGCAGTAAGATGTTGTCCCAGTGAAAATCCATATTCTGTACTCCTTCATCGACAATAACATACATATTTTTTATTCTATGTCGACATAGAAATCTCCTTTTTGTTAAACTAAATATTTTTAATCTTTAAACTATTATAGGTGTACCCCTAGTAGAGACATTTGTTTTTTTAGATTGGAAAATGTATAATAGTGAAAAAAATATAACTGGATATTTGCAGGAGAATACTAGATAAGAGGGTGATAGCGTGACAGAAATAACGAAGGAAAGGAATTTAGAAAGAGGTTTAAAGAACAGACATATTCAATTAATTGCAATTGGCGGGGCAATTGGAACAGGGTTATTTCTTGGAGCTGGAAAATCCATTCATCTTGCTGGTCCTTCCATCATGCTGGTTTACTTAATTATCGGCCTTTTTCTATTCTTTGTCATGCGTGCCTTAGGGGAATTATTATTATATAAATCTACTACAGGTTCTTTTACAGAATTTGCGCAAGAGTTTATTGGACCGTGGGCTGGTTTTATTACGGGCTGGACATATTGGTTCTGTTGGATTGCCACAGGAATTGCGGAAATAACCGCTGTCGGAATGTATGTGAAATTTTGGCTACCCCATGTTCCACAATGGATTCCGGCATTAATATGTGTGCTCGTTTTGCTTCTCATTAATTTAGCTACCGTGAAGGCTTTTGGTGAAATAGAATTTTGGTTTGCGTTAATTAAAATCATCGCGATTGTCGCATTGATTGTTATCGGATTTGTTCTGGTAATCATGGGATTCGAGAGTCATGAAACTAAGTCGACCGTTACAAACCTATGGAATCACGGCGGATTTTTTCCGAATGGCTCGTCTGGATTTTTACTTGCCTTTCAAATGGCTGTTTTCTCCTTTGTGGGTATCGAGCTTGTTGGAGTTACGGCAGGTGAAGCTGAGGATCCGCAGAAGACACTTCCAAAAGCGATTAATAGTATTCCTATTCGGATTATCATTTTCTATATAGGTGCTTTATTTATGATTATGTCGATTTACCCTTGGAATGGGGTAGATCCTGAAAGCAGTCCTTTTGTAAAGGTATTTTCCTTAATCGGAATTCCTGCAGCGGCTGGTGTCATTAACTTTGTTGTTCTCACTTCGGCAGCGTCTTCGTGCAATAGTGGAATTTTTAGTACGAGCCGTATGCTATATACTCTTGCAAATGAAGGAAAAGCACCAAGAATGCTTAAACATTTGAATGATCGAAATGTACCGGCACCAGCATTAATTTGTTCGACATTGGTGTTATTAGTGGGAGTATTGCTTAACTATTTATTACCGGATAAGGTCTTTACTTTAGTTACCAGTATTTCAACCATTTGCTTTATTTGGGTATGGGGTGTCATTATTGTGTCCCATATGAGATATCGAAAATTAATGCCGGATAATGCGAAAACGAATCCTTTTAAAATGCCTTTGGCACCATTTTCCAGTTGGATTGTACTTGCATTCTTTGTTTTTGTCCTTATATTACTTGGCTTTGCACAGGACACTAGAGTAGCTTTATTCATCACTCCAATATGGTTTATCCTTCTTGTAGTTGGTTATTTAGTGATGAAAGCAGCAAAAAAGAATGGATCTAAAGATAAACCGTCTGCTCTGTAGGCGGTTTTTTGATTGACTTTAAGCGTGAAATAACATAACAATAAAATGAAGAAGAAACTCGAAATATGGAGATAATGTACATTATAGTCTCATAATTAAGGGAGAACGATGATTGGTGAAACAAAAAAGAAATTCTAGATATTTGGCAAGTCTTTTTCTAATTGTAATGGCAATAGGGTTTATCATTACCATCCCTTTTCAAGAAAACATCATTGGCAGGCTTTTGCAAGGGGCCTTTGAAGCTGGAGTTGTTGGAGGGTTGGCAGATTGGTTTGCAGTAACTGCCTTATTTCGTCACCCGTTAGGTATTCCGATTCCACATACGGCGCTTTTACCAAATAATCGAAAGCGTATGACGGAAGCAGCTACGAATCTGGTGGAGAACAATTGGCTTTCGAAGGAAAGCATTCAATCAAAGATTGCTCAAGTTCGTATTACAGATAAGTTATTGCAAGAGCTTGAAAAAAATTTGGATTCGAAAATCGTAAGTAAGGGTATTTCCAGTTTCGCAAAAAAAATCGTAACGCAAATAGATGTGGATAAGTTAGCTAGTATGCTGGAAAAGGAAGTAAAAAGCAGGGTCCATGCGTTTGATGTGAAAACTCTGCTAGAATTAGTAGTAGATAAAATCCTCGTTGGCCAATATGATGAAAAAACTTTTGATTATTTGTTGGTGGAAGTGGAAAAATGGATTTCAAAGCAAAGCACTCGAGATCAGCTTGGTAGCTTAGCTGTACAATTAATCGATAATGCGGATGTTGATGGTTTTGTTAAATTCGCCATTAAGTCATTTCGCAATCTAATTAATGAAGAAACACTTGGCAATATCATTTATAAACTGGTTACAAAAGGCGTTGATGATCTTCGAAACAGTGATAGTAAAAATAGAGCTGTCTTGCTTGGGAAGGCACGTACATTTTTGGAGGGCCTAAAAGAAAATCAACAGGTTATATCAGAGATTAATCATTGGAAGATTAGTTTTCTGCAAAAATGGGATGGTAAAAAGCAAATTGTTAACATTCTAAAGGAAATACAAGATAAGCTAATAGTATTTATTGAAGATGACCAATTAGACCTTTATATCTATCCGTTTTTAACAAAGCTGTTAGAAGAATTAAAAGCAGATCAAACTAAAATAGATCAAATCGAGCAATGGATTCATAAGCAAGTAATGGGTCTTGTGGAAAAAAATCATTCCAAAATCGGTAGTCTTGTAAGAGAAAATTTGGATAAGCTCGATAATGAGAAGCTAGTGGAACTAGTGGAAACGAATGTTGGCAAAGATCTGCAATGGATTCGGGTCAACGGTGCGGTTTGTGGATTTATTATCGGGTTGGTTCTAACAATTATTAAAGTATTGATTTAGCAACAAAGCCTTATAGAAGGGGAAATGACTTTCTTTTCTATAAGGCTTTGTTATCTAAAAAAAATATAAAGAATATTTAATCCTCCTTATACAGAAGATAATGGCGTTAAAACAATTTTAGGAGGAATACAATGTATTTTTATAAGGAAGATTTAATCAATATGATTGTTCCGGATAAACCGGATCCACAAGCAGCAAAGGTTCTTCAAGAAACCTTGGGAGGACGGTTTGGTGAAATGAGAACCATGATGCAGTTCTTTTTTCAAAGTGCCAATTTCCGAGGCCCTGCCAAACAGTATCGCGATTTAATCAGAGGGGTTTTTCTGGAGGAAATAAGCCATGTTGAATTGGTGCAAACAACGATTAATCAACTGTTAAATGGTTCAGGTGAAGAAGGGGTAGGCAATTCTGGAACAAATGGAGCTCCTTTGGAGGAGGCCATTAAACATGCTAACCCGCATCATTTTATTATGGGTGCTCAGTCCTCCCTTCCAGTAGACGCAGCAGGAAATCCGTGGAATGGTAATTATGTATATAGTCATGGAAATTTAATTAGTGACTTACTTGATAATCTCGTTCTTGAATCAACTGGTGTGTTACAAAAATCCAGAATTTATGAGATGAGTTCGAATAAGACGTTCAGAGAGACTTTAGCTTTTCTCATTGTACGTGACAATGCTCACCAAAATGCATTTGCAAAGGCGTTAGAAACTTTAGGAGTTGATTGGGCCAAATTATTTCCTGTACCGAATTATGATATTAATAAGTATCCAGAGTGTAGAAAATATGTTGAAAAGGGATTTCATAATGCCCAATTCAATTTTCGCTTGGATGAAACGCGGATTGGAGAGATATTTCAGGGAGAGTCTCCAAGCAGAAATTCTGGCCAGCTAAGTGTTGTTGATCCTCCACAAGGCTATCCTGTACCTGAACTTCCAATAATGCCAAATGAACATAGTCCAGGATTATACGATTTAAATTCGTAAAAAATAATAACTTTGATAAAGCAAATGGGCGTCTCCACTCAGTGTAGAGACGCGACTCTTTTATTATTTCAAAACTATGTAAATTTGTTTCAAATTTACTGCTAAGCCTCAATCCATTGGATGGGGCTATTTTTTATTTAGACCATCACTCTAAATTTCAATTAAATGAGATTAAATTGAAATAAATAGAAGGAAAATCCATTTAAAGATAAGAATATTAACCTTATATATTTGTGACGGGTAAGGAATATATTAAGGAGTAAATGCTAATGTCTAAATCCGATAATATGTTGTCAATTCTATGGCTATTAAAATCGAGAAAGCAAATGACGGCTAAACAGATTGCTGAGGAATTAGAAATTAGCATTCGGACAGTATACCGTTATATCGATTCCTTATGTGCAAGCGGGGTACCTATAGTTGCTGACTCTGGTCATAACGGCGGCTATCGTTTATTGGAACACTTTCATGAAGCTCCTTTATTTTTTGATTTAGAAGAACAAAAGGCACTTATCCATGCAGCAAAATATGCGAAAGAAGCAGGCTATCCATTTGGTGATGCATTAGAAGCTGCGGTATCAAAATTAAAGTTTTATACAAATGAAGAGCAATTAGAAAAAATTAATCGCCATTCCATCGGATTTGATGTCATTCATTCCCCTATTCACACACCCAAAACAAGAACCCTCCAACTATTGGAAGAAGCTGTTGCAAATGAAACAACCCTTTCCATAGAGTACATAAAAGGGAATGGTAAGGAACAATCCAGTAGAGAACTTGATCCATATGGGCTCTTGTTCTGGAAAAATAAATGGTATGCCATAGCATTTTGCCATTTACGTAATGAGATTAGAAGTTTTCGGGTCGATAGAATTATTACTATCGAAGTGACCGATCTAACGTTTGAGCGTCCATCAGAATTTTCAGCGCGCCGATTTTTCATGAATAGTATTCTGCCTAATATTCAGGACCCTGCAGAATTAATCTCTGTTCGTATACAAGGACAAACATCCGCTATTGATAGCCTTTGTGAGCATTGGTTATTAGGTCATGTCTTAATAGAAAGATCTGTCCATGATGTACATTTTAAGTTGGATAGAGATTTGATTTCCTTCTATTTGCCGTATTTAATTTTATCCTATGGAAAATCCATCCAAGTAAAAGAGCCAATCTTTTTAAAAGAGAGATTGATAAGCATCACCATGGATCTTAATAATTTTTATCAAAAATAAGCTTCACTGACCAGAATTGTCAGTAAAGGTAGGTTATGATAACCAAAGCATGATAATAGGAGGGAAATTAATTTGGTTTTGGAGTTTTAATAAATGATTTTTAAAAAAAGTGTTGAGTTTTACAAGGATGTATTACAATTCAAGTTGAATGGAATCTTGAATATGTAATATACACAAATTTCAATTTAGGAAGTACTAACTTAGGGATTTATTCTAAAAAAGTAATGGCAGAGGCTCTTAACGAAAGGGAATCCTTAGCGAAAATGCCTTCACCTTTATCCATTGTATTAGATTTTGGAGTGGATAATGTCGATGAGGCATACAAGGAATTGTGTAGTAAATTATAAAAAAACCCGCATGACAGAAGTGGTTGGAGCGCGCATGTTGCTTACTTGGAAATCCAGATGGTTATTTAATTGAAATTTATACCTCATTAGTAATGGAAAAGGAGAGTGAATAGATTGGAGGAATATATCCAAAGCTGGTTAAAACATCGCACGGTGCTTAATGAAATACTTTGTCTAATTAAAGATGAGCACATGTATTTTAAACCTTGGGAAAGGGCGTTTTCACTCAGTGAGCTTACTTTGCATATTGCTAATTCCATGGATATGTTTGTGCAGACAATTAAGAATGGCTCCTTTAAAATCTCCCCTGTACCAAATTATGAAACAATGGATGATGTACGACGAATTGTAAGTGATTATACAGAAAAAACAAAGGGAGATTTAGCAACGCTTCGTAATCAGGATTTAGAAAATATGATTGGAATTAATGGGTTTTATGCATCCGGGAAAGTTTGGCTTGAAAATGCTAAAGATCATGAGATACATCATAAAGGTCAATTGTTTACTTATGCACGGATGATTGGTGTAGAAAAGCTTCCGTTTTTTCTAAAACAACCGGAAAAAAGATGAGGAGGGATATTGTGGATCAGCAATTGACAAAGATTTATGATTATCATGTTTGGGCAAATCAAAGGGTATTTACGAGGTTAAAGGAAATACCGGATGAAGTGTTAGAGAAGAATATTCAAAGTGTATTTCCGTCTATTTTAGATGCCGCCAAACATATTTATAGAGTGGATGTGGTTTGGTTAAATGTTATGATGGAGAAGAGCTTCGATGAGGTTACAGCATTAATGGCGGTGGAATCGGAGAAAATAAAAACGATGACTTTCGCAGACCTTGAAAATGCTTATAAAAATATAGCAAATGAATATAAAAAATTCTTCTCTAGCTTAGGTTATAAGGACCAACCTGTTGTTACTGAACATCCTCAGTTCGGAAAATTAGAATCTACTGTGTCTGAGTTGGTGCAGCACGTATCCAATCATGGAACGTATCATAGGGGTAACATTACAGCAATGTTGAGGCAACTAGGATATCCGGGAGCATCTACAGATTACATATTTTATTTGTTTGAGAAACAAACAGAAGAAGCACGCTAATTTCAGCGTGCTTCTTCGGATTTTAATGTCAATGACTATGGGACATGCTTCCTCTTCTAGATCCGGAACCAATGTGATTGATGCTGTATACCCATAATGCATTAATCAATAATAAGGCACTTGTGGTAAAGAATACATAGTGAATGCCAAATATTCCAGCCATCTGTCCACCTAAAACAGATCCACCGAGGGTACCGATGTATTGGGCAGATTGATTATATCCGAAAATACGGCCAACTACTTCATCTGGTGAATTTTTTCTAACCAGGTTATTGATAGATGGCAGTAATCCCGCTGTTGCAAGTCCGAGGCAGAAACGCAATCCCATTAACTCCCAAGGCGATTTTACAAAGGCCTGAGGAATAAAGATAATTCCAGCTACAATTAAAGCACCAATGAGAATTTTTCTGGATCCGATGCGATCGGCAAGCTTTCCTAATCTAGGTGCCGCAATAATATTGGCAAGTCCGGAAGCAGCTACCACCATTCCGGCAATCAGCGATAAATGCGCGATATTTGGTGATAATTGTTTTACATAAACGGTAATTAAAGGCTGAATGGACATATTGGCAATTTGCAAAATAAACGTACTAGCAAACAAGGATACTAATAATCTTGTATTTGGAACAAGCTTCCATACCTGTTTAAATGGCAATGGGGTTTTATGAACAGGTTTAAAGTCCTCTTTTATTAGAAATAGACAAGCAAAAAAGGCTATCAATAATAAAAAGCTTGTTAAGACAAAACAACTCCGAATTCCCGAAAACTCTGCTAAGAGTCCACCCAATAGCGGTCCTAGAAGACCACCGCTGACAGATCCAGTCGAAAGAGTTCCAAGTGCCCATCCTGATTTTTCCTTAGGCGTTTGTGTAGCAACTAAGGTGACCGCAGCTGATATATAACCGGAAACAGCCCCCATCAACATACGTAAAGCAAGTAATTGGTACACGTTTTGAACAAACGCCATTACAAATACAACGATTGCCATCCCAAGGCTCGCACGTAAAAGCATTAATTTTCTTCCCTTTTTATCAGCAAGCTTTCCCCAAATTGGTGAAACGATTGCGGAGAGTAAAAAAGTGGATCCGAATATTAATCCTGACCATTTTTCAACATCTGAAGTAGCATGTACCCCAAGATCTTCAATATATAAAGGCAGCATTGGGGCTATCTGACTCATTCCCGCAGCTGTCACAAATGAACCAAACCAGCATACAAATAAATTTCGTTTCCAATTTTCCATATGAACACCTTTCTTATATGTTGGAATTTATTTCGAATCTCGTAATAATTTATACCCTTTATCATACTCCAAATTATTGATAATGACTAATATATGTATTACTATCTGCTTATAGGTTGTGAGTTATTAATGGAGGAGAATATATTGGATTTATTGCAATTGAGGTATTTTCAAACAGTAGCGCAATTTGAACATATGACAAAGGCTGCAAAAAAACTAACGATTGCCCAGCCTTCCCTAAGCCAAACAATTTCCCGTTTAGAGGATGAACTCGGGTTTACCCTTTTTGATCGAGAGGGCAGAAATATCAAATTAAACGATTATGGAAAGATCTTTTTAAAAAGAGTGGATAGAGCATTCTCAGAATTAGACTCCGCCAAGCTCGAAATGGAGGAACTCGCTGGAGAAAGCGAAAATCGCATTTCTCTGTCTGTTATGCATACGCCACTACTGCCGAATATTATTAGCCAATTTCGTGCGGAATATCCATTAGCAAAATTTCAAGTTAGTATGCATTCACCATTTCGGCTGGCAGATCAATTGGAAAAGGGTGAAATTGATTTATGTGTAACTTATTTTCCAATTGAGGAACAGGGGATCGGCTGGACGAATCTGTTGGAGGATGAGGTTTTTATTGTTGTACCAGAAAATCATCCTTTAGCCAACAGAGAAAGCATTTTATTAAAAGAGGTGGCAGACGAACATTTTATACACATGGAACCAACGAATCCATTTCGAATATTGACCGACCGATATTGCGAAAAGGCGGGCTTTACTCCTAATATTGCCTTCGAGCTGGAAGAACCGGGCTCGATTCAAAGTTATGTGGAGGCAGGACTAGGCATTTCCTTTTTAACCGAGCATACACTACGCTACGCCCATCACGACAAAATTGTCCCACTGCATATTGAACAGCCAAACTGTACGCGAACCATCGGCATGGCATGGAAGACTGAACGGTATACCTCGAAGGTCGTCAGGGAGTTCCGTGAATTTATGGTGGAGTATTTTAAAAAGTTGAGTTAAATAGTTTCCTTATTCTCCTTAGGTGACTGAGGATTCAGAATCATATGAAAATGTGGTGGGTTGGTATAGAATGAGATTAAGATGGATTAAAGGGAGGAATAGTATGCATACAGTGATATTTGGTGCAGGTGCTGTTGGTGGTTATTTCGGAGGTAAGCTAGCAAGTGCAGGCTATCCAGTTACTTTTTTTGTTCGTGAGAGACGCTTTGAACAATTAAACAAACGTGACTTAAGGGTTATGAGCTATCATGGTGATTTTACGATTACCCCTACTCTTGCGGTAAATAGTGATGAAATCGAACATCCCGATCTTATTATTCTAGCTTTAAAAAATTACCATTTAGAAAATGCACTTCCTCAATTAGAAGCCTTGGTTAATAAAGGTGCCAAAATCTTACCTTTGCTTAACGGCGTTCAACATATGGAAATATTAGTGAATCAATTTGGGGTAGAGAATGTTTTAGGGGGAGTATGCTACATAGAATCTACACTTAACCAAGAAGGGGATATTATTCAAACAAGCCCTATGCATGATATTGTCTTTGGTTCGTTAAAAGACCAGCAATCTTCATTTTTAAATAAAATAGAGGAAATGTTTAAACAGGCTAATATAAATATTGTCCAAACAGACAATATTATTGTAGAAATGTGGAATAAATTCATCTTTCTAGCTACTCTAAGTGGAATTACATCTGCAACTAGGCAACCGATTGGCATTGCATTAAATGATTTCGCAACGAAGTCATTATTAGTAGATTTAATTCAAGAAATCTATCAAACTGCTATTTGTCTTCAGATACCATTGGCTGAAGATACGGTAGAGAAAATTACGAAAAAAGCGGAGGGGCTGCCGCCTGCTATGACATCCTCCATGCACCGAGACCTTGAAAAAGGACTGCCTATAGAGGTGGAAAGTTTACAAGGATATATTTTAAAGCAAGCGACAAAGAATGGCATACAAGTACCAGTCATTCGAGCTATTTATTCCCTTCTTCATCCTTATACGAATGGTGTACCCCTAAAGTCATGACTTTAGGATTTTTATAAGTTTTGGAAAATGATTATATATAGGTGTAGAACTATTTAGTGATAAGGGGGGAACTAATTGGATCAAAGTTTAATGAGAGTAGGAACAACCTATATTCCAGTAAAGGATGTAGAGTTGTCTACTGAATGGTATGTGGAAAAACTAGGTGCATACCTCAGTTACAAAGATTCTGATAAGGCAATTATCAATCTTGCAAACCAAAGCTTTTTCTTAGTGAAGTCCGGGCACGGCCAAAGCTCCAATTTCATCGATGCAGAAGGAAATGTCCGATTTTCTCTTACATTTGAAATGGAGCGTGTGGAGGCATTGGAGAAATTGCAAAGCAATTTTAAAGATAGAAATAGGAAGGTTGGAGAAATTGAGAATCGGGGGCATGCCGGCCGGAACTTTTATGATTTGGACGGAAATATATTTGATGTTTAGAGCGAGTTGAGTCCAAGGTTTAAAAAATGGTAGTTCTGACACTGTAGAGAAAAGTGGAACGCATGCAATGGGGTAACATGCGTTCTTAGTCGTTTCAACTTTTTCCTAAATAACACTGTTTTCGGGGGGAGCGGACACAACGTACGCAAAATCACAAAGTAATATAGCCTGTAGCTGAATAACGAATCCTCTGATTGATAAAATCCCAGGTCATCATTAATATCACAAATAAACGGTACTCATGACCGCGCAGATTTGTATGACGAACTTTTACTTAGATCGTTTATTATTTTGGCTTTTTATCCAATGCCTTATTCCTTTTCCTGCAAAAGGTTCATCCTCATATCGTGGCACCACGTGCAAATGTGCATGCGGAATACTTTGACCGCCAGTAGGATAGCAGTTCCACCCTACATTGTAACCATTTGGTGCATATTGTTCATCCAAAAGGTATTTTGCTCTTTGTAACAGGGAATAGGTCGTTATCCATTCCTCTTCTGTTAAATCAAATACTGTTTCCCGATGTTTTCTCGGAATTATTAGACCTGAACCAATTAGTATTTCCTGTGGCATTTGCAAAAACATGCAATGCTCATTTTCTAGAATGATTTTTTGATTTTCAAATGAGAAAGGATTGCAGAATGGACATTCTTTCATCATATCACTCCCTTTTTGTAATTTTCACACAAGTGGGGTAGGAATGACAATAGTGTAGCTTGTACATAATATACTCTCAAACGATGAAGAATAAAAAGGGAGGTATTATCATGGAAGATAATTATTTTGATAAAATCTATCAAGAGTATCGGGAACAAGCCATGAACCAAGCAAAAATGGAGGCTGACAGCCAAAATCTAATGGGAAAAGAAGAAATTGTGGCGGTAAAGAAAAATGATGATGGAGATATCATCGCATTTAAAACGAATACTGGTCGTGAGCTGGATTATATCACTGCTTTGGATGAGGCTAAAGCAGGGAAAATAGCTCATATAGATGTGTTTCATAGATATGGGCGAGACATTATTCGCAGTGAACCAGATGGGATAGAAGAGAATAATTTAGACAACTTGCCTCCATTTTAAAGCGGGACATTTTGTTCCGCTTTAAAATGTTAGGGCATTCAAATGTTTAACTAGTACTTGGCTAATTTTTCATCCAACTTCTTTTCTAATTCGTTAATAAACTTTGCATCTTTTTCCATCATTTTTTTATTTGCATCTATTAAATCATGTAAGTTGAATGATTTAGCATTGTGTAGTTTTCTAAGTCTTGTTTTCATTGCAATCTCCAATCTAAAAAAATCGATATTATTTTTCTATAATTTATTATAATATAAAAAATCTAAATAAACCATATAGTCAGTTTATTTTCACAAATTCTTAACAAAGATATAAAATTCCAATGTATCTATTCTTGATTTAGATAATGCTAAATGGTATAAATGATGCTTTGTATATTTTGGAGTGATACGGGCCGTATTGGAAATGGGAACAATCGCAAGAAAATAAAAATCAATGTAAACTTCATGAAACAGGCATCAATGACGATGAAGAATAAAAAAATGATGCCCATCGAGTGAAGGGCTATGTTTTGGTGTTTTATTAAAGAATAGTAATCGGTAGTTTTTTATGAGGTGTTATCGAAAATACTCTTACTACGCAATCTTATGATTTATTGATTAGCTTGGTCTTCAGAACTAATACCTATGGAAGGATCTTTTTCATCGTAGTGGTATTTAATATTATTACCAGCAATATTATAGATCCCCCTCTTTACCGGTGAAATGAAGAAACCGATAATTACTCCAAAAGAAAATGATAATGATGATAACAAAAAGACCTCTTTTTTCTTCAATTTAATCCCCTTTCTGGCATATCTACGCTGGCACGTTAAAGCCATATAAGCTTCTTTTTCACTCCATAGGAAATAATTTTAATTCTATAAAATAATATGATAGTATCGTTAAAATTATGATAATTGTGGGGCTGTGGAGGAAATTTAATATGTGAATGGAATGAGAGAAATAGTCATTACATAATATGTTTCCGAATCCCTTTTCAAAAGCATAAAAAAGGAGGATTAATTTGAAAAATATATTATGCAGTATTGTTTTAATAGTATTGATTATTTCTTTAAGTGGTTGTATGGGAGATAAGGAAATAAGCTCTTCCATAAACATACCAAATATTAACGACTATACTGTTTTATATATTCAAAGTGTTGATAAAAATGGTGCTGCAAGTGAGTCCACAAGTAAATATATTACCGATAAAAATGAAATTGAAACATTTATAAAGAAAGTAAATAAGATGGAAGTCATAAAACCATCTAATAAAAAGTTTATTAATAAGAGCAAAGAATTGAATAAACAAGGGAATTATATGATTGTCTTATCTGATTCAAAAAAGATGGACCATGAAATGTACAGTATGATCTTTTATGAGGATGGAAGTATCCATTTCGAAAGTGAAGATGAAAATAAAATAATATACGTATCAAAGAAAAAACATCCAAGTCTATTAAAAGAATTGAAGTCAGATTTTCATGTAACTTTTTAAGAGTTTTTGAACTTCACAAACGCAATGGCACCATTATTCTTATGTTAATTTTTACTTATTTTAGCAATTACTCAAAAAAGAAAACCCGCCATATGGCGGGTTTTACTTGTCAAAATGGATTATTTACTTACTTACTACTTTATATTAAGAGTTTCTTCTGCAGCATCAACAGTATGCTTCAAAAGCATCGAGATAGTTACAGGTCCAACTCCACCAGGAACCGGTGTAATCGCACTGGCATTTTCGAGACATGCCTCGTAATCAACATCGCCAATATTGCCTTTATTATAACCGGCATCTAATACAACTGCGCCTTTTTTTATCCAATCACCTTGAATAAAATTAGGTTTTCCTACAGCTGCCACCACAATATCACCTAATTTAACAACCTCTGCCAAGTTGGATGTCTTAGAGTGGCAAGTTGTAACAGTGGCATTTTTATTTAAAAGTAGAGCAGAAACTGGTTTTCCTAAAATTGGACTTCTGCCAATGACTACAGCATGTTTGCCCTCAATTGGTATATTGTAATAATCCATGATTTCCATAATCGCGGCTGGAGTGCAGGAAGGGTATTTTCCAAAGCCAAAAGCAGTTTGGCCGTATCCAAAGCTTGTTACACCATCTACATCTTTGCGAATATCAATGGCTTCAAATGCTTTTCGTTCGTTAATATGAGATGGAACCGGATGTTGGAGAAGAATACCGTGAACGGTTTCGTCCTCATTTAATTCTTTAATTTTCGTCAAAAGTTCTTCTGTAGTGGTTTCCTTTGGGAGGTGTATTCTTAGTGATTTAATCCCTAGCTTTTCACAAGCATTTCCCTTCATTCTTACATAGGTTTCAGAAGAAGGATCATCTCCTACTAAAATCGTAGCAAGGCATGGAGTTACCCCTTTGTTGACTAGATTTGCAACTCGATCCTTTAAGCGATCTTTCACATTTTGCGCTACAACTCTTCCATCTAATATTAGATTTTCCACGTTCAAACGCCCCCTTAAATAATAAAAGAGACAAGGATAGTGTTATCTCCTTATCTCTGCCCAGACGACCCGACTATATAATAAACACAGCTCCCATGTGGTTAATTCCACGTATGTCGTCAGTTACTGCGTTAAAAAACAATTGGATAGTTGAATCTTATCATATTAGGATAGCATCTTCAATATCAGTAGTGGCAAGGGGTTAATCTTGTTGAATATTTTGTGAACGGTATTGTAAAACGATTCTAATGCGTATATAGTATAGATATAGAAAGTTAGTGAAAAATTTCACAAACTTTCACCCTAAGCTAGCTGGCTTGAAAAAAATGTCTATATTTTTTTAAATCACTTTGTGAATAACTTCACAAACAAAAGGAGATAGTGTCATGAAATGGTTAAAAGGACCCAAAATGGCAATAGTATGGACAGTTTTACGGATTTGGCTAGGATTACAATGGATGGAAGCTGCAACGGAAAAGTTAACACATGGATTTAATGCTATGGGATTCCTGCAAGGAGCTCTAGCAAATGCAAAAGGGGATCATCCTGCAGTGCAAGGATGGTACGCAAATTTCTTACAGCACTTTGCAATTCCCAATGTAGAGTTGTTTAATCACTTGATTCCAATTGGTGAACTGTTAGTAGGTATAGGATTAATTCTTGGTATTGCTACCATCCCAGCTCTCATTGCAGGTGCATTTATGAATTTAAACTTTATGCTAGCTGGAACTACAAGTACTAATCCAATTTTATATACAATCGCAATGATGCTAATGGCTGCTGGAACAGCGGGTTATTATTATGGAATAGATAGAATCCTTTTACCGAAGATAAAAAGTTGGATAAAAGGCAGGAAAATAAATCGTCATCATCATGCCTCAGTTCATTAATAATTAGGGAGTGGAACTTTCCACTCCCTTTAAAATTGTGTACAGTATTGCTATTGTTGGAACGAAAATGACAAATATGCATAATTTGGATATAATTACATGAAAATGACAGAATTTTCAGGAGGGTTCAATGGCGATATTTCGTAAGAAGGTATATAAAGTCTCACCAGAAAATGTTCAGGTATTCACCGATTTCTTTCATCAATATCTTTACCCCAACCAAATGAGGTACGGTTCAAAATTAGTAGGCAGATGGGTCAATGAAAAGCAAAATGAGATTATGGCCATATGGGAATATGAAAGTATAGAACAATATCATAATATTGAACAAAAAATACGAGAATCGGAACGACATAGACAAGCCCAAGAAAAAAGAAAAGAGCTGGGGAATTTGTATATTGAAAGCTCTCAAGAATTCTTATCCACAACCGGAAACTATCATGATCCAAAACATATTGTATCGGTCAGTGCCTATATTACCAACGAGAAGGGGGAGGTTCTTTTAGTTAAAAACTATCATCGTTCTGATACATATGAAATGCCTGGAGGTCAAGTGGAGGAAGGGGAATCCCTTCATGAAGCGATTTGCAGGGAAGTTGTGGAGGAGACGGGTGTGGAAGTAAAGCTATATGGGATTACCGGCATTTATCAAAGCCTAACGAGTAGAATTTTTTGCATCGTTTTTCGTGGTGAATACGTATCAGGTACCCCTAGGCCAGCTGAAGGGGAAACACAGGATGTTCTTTTTACAAGAGTGGACCAAGAAAATGTTGATCAATGGATAAAACGCCCACATTTTAAAACAAGATTACTAGATGCGATACAGTCTAATTACATTCCTTACGAGTCATTTAAGGTGAGACCGTATGAATTAATTGAGCGCTATGAAGCAATACAGGAAGATTAATCGTTGATGGATTGGAAGGAGATCAGGAACAAAAGCGTCATGGATCTAATACGAAAACTGCTTGGCTATTTCAATGACAGTTGTATAAAAAAATGATTTATGATGAAAGCTATTAATGGAAGTTTTGGAAGAAAATGCATATAAAAGTATAAATGCTTACATGCTAATGATTTGGTAATTGTTACACGAATGACATGAATCATTAACTAGTTATTTACAGAGTAACAAATTTTTCTTAATATTCCCCCTTTATATTGGTAGATGTAAGCAAACTTCATAAAGGGAGTGAATGATGTGAGGAAAAAAAGGGTATTAGTGAATGCTGCATTGTCTCTAGCTGTACTGTCGGGGATTGGATTCAATCATTTTGCCAGCGCGAAGGAATCTCACAAAAGCCAGGTTCAACCAAAAGCAAAAAATGTCATTATTTTTGTAGGGGACGGAATGGGGGCAGCACATCGAGAAGCGATCCGCTTGGCTACAGTTGGATTAAAGGGTGATCTTGCGATGAATAGCATGCCTGTAACTGGTCTAGTACATACAAGTTCTCTCACTCCTGTTACGGATTCAGCTGCAGCTGCAACTGCCATGGCATCTGGAGTTAAAACCTATAATGGAGCAGTAGGGGTAGACGGAAACAAAAAATCTGTCAAAACCGTTTTAGAAATGGCAGAGGAAGCTGGTAAATCAACAGGCCTCGTTACAACTAGTCAAATAACGGACGCAACACCAGCAGCTTTTGGGGCACATGTGACAGATCGATCAAAACAAAGTGATATCGCTAAACAATATTTGGAAAATAGCAAGGTCGATGTTCTTTTAGGAGGCGGGGAGGATTTTTGGTATCCTGCTGGGAATCCAGGCGCTTTTGAAGATAATCCGGTTAAGGACCCATCTGAACAAAGTAAAGGAACGCAAGGAAATCTTGTGGAAAAGGCGAAACGTCTTGGATATAAATATGTAACGAATGCAGCTGACCTAAAAAAATCAAAAAGCAAAAAGCTTCTTGGCCTATTCGCGAATGAGGAAATGTTTGAACAAAGACCGGAGGGAGAGGGCGATCTTTACAATCCGGCTGTATCATTGCCTGATATGACAAAAAAGGCAATTGACACTCTTTCTTCTAATAAAAAAGGCTTCTTTTTAATGGTAGAAGAAGAGGGGATTGATGAAATGTCCCACGAAAATAATGCCGAGAAAATGATTAAAGCTGGGCAACAACTGGATAAGTCCGTTCAAATAGCTAAGGATTATGCTAAAAAACATCGGGATACGTTAGTACTGGTTGTTGCAGACCATGAATGCGGCGGATTAACGATTGAAGAAGTAAATGATAAAGACGAATCCGGAGATGGGATTTCTAAAGAGGACGGACCATTTAAAGTGGCAAACAGCAATGATAAATTTACAATTGATTGGACCACAACAGGTCACGGCGGTGTCAATGTACCATTGACCGCAATCGGTGCTGGATCCGAATTATTATCAGGATCCTATGAAAATACACATATTTTTGAGGCAGTCAAACAAGCGATGGGGTTAAAGGATAAGCATAAGTAATGAATATTACTATTCGCTACACACACGGGGGACTCCGCTAGGACTCGTGTGTTTTTTTGTTTGGCGTATCCTTTTGAGGTTAGGAGGTTTTTCTACAAAGCTCGGGGGCAGCTAGTAACAGTTGAAAGATTCCGGCAACTTTTCGGAGTTCTTCTAAAGGAAAAAACACCATTAGATATGGTGTTTTTCGATTTTGGAGGTCTATTTCCTCGCTATAATAAAAAATCGATGCTCCTTAAACTCAATAAATCCTTTGTCTTGGATATGTTGATGAATCTGTACTAGCTTGTCAAAATAATTTGGAACAGTAAAATCAGAAATTTGCCAGGGGATGGCTTTTAAATAATAGATTAGTGCCCCTATATCATAAAATCGGGTATACGGAAATTGTTCCATTTTCTTGGTGATGTTAAATCCAGCGCGTTCCAACTCCTGAACAGCATAATTTAGATTCCAATAGGAGTACCCATTATCTTCATTCGCGTCTAAAGCAGCATTTAAATCGATATGATCTTTGCCGCCAACTTGTTGTGTAATAAACTGATGCCCAGGCTTTAGTATTCTGTAAAGTTCCGAAACAGAATAGGATTCATGCCTGTTAATAATTAGATCAAATTGATCATTATCAAAGGGCAAGTGATTATCATCGTTTACCTCTACAACTTTAACTCCTAGTGGTTCTAATCGGTTTCGAGCGATTGGAACATTTGGTTCATACGCTTCGGTTGCAAACGTACTACGAGGAAAAGGCTGTAATTTTGATAGATACTCTCCGCCGCCGGTTCCCATATCAAGAAGGGAATCTGCTTTTCGGATGCTTGCTAAAATTTCACTTGTGTAATTCCAATGCATTGGTTCACTGGCCATTCTTCCAGTATCAGATACGTAGGAAAAATCCCATCCAGAAAAGGGCTTTTCCGCTTCCGTTACAAATAAGTCAAATAAATCCTTTTCGTTCATGTAAGCTCTCCTTCTATCAATTTTATTATCTCTGTAGGGTGCTTTAATTGTGGGAATCCTAAATTTCTATCTTCTATAATCCATTGAGGTTGGAACCATGTTGCATGATAAGCATTCAAACCTACTTTTGCTGCGCCAACCAACTCATTAGAACCGCCATCACCAATGAACAGTGCATCCTTTGGTTTCACCCCGAGATTTTTACAGGCAGTTAGATAAATTTTAGGGTCTGGTTTTGCACATTTTGCCTCGAATGAAAAGATAACATCATCAAAGAATTTAGCTAGTTTGCTAGATTCCCATGCGGTTATCTCCTCGGGGGTGCAATTACTAATTAGGCCAATTCTTACTCCTATCTCCTTTAACAGAGACAAGGCATCAAGAATAGACTGATTTATATCTTGGAAGGGGATGGATTTTGCCTTTATTCTTCCCAACTCAACTAATTTTAGGACCTTTTCATCAATAGGCATTTTTAAAGATTGTAAAATATCTTTTAAAACGCTTTGGTAATTTTCAAATGTTCCATCCATTCTTCTTTCTATACGGTCACTCCATTCTTTCTTGAAGATGTCCTCAGGTATTCCTAGCTGCTCGATACTATGTGTAGTTTTTCTTTTCCCATTTTCCCACTCGGTAATAAGAGTCTCGTACAAGTCAAAAAAGACAGCACGGATCATAGTATTCCTCCTAAGAGTTGATATAAGAAAAGTATTCGATATTCAAGAGGAAGTTACCTGTATGATTTTTTTTAAAAAGTAATTACAACGGATCATTTAATTTATTTTTCCAATTAAGTGGATACAATACAAATAATAAAGACGCTATTACGAGGAAGATTTTTAGCTATTCTAAAAATGTTTTAAAAAGACGATTGTAATTTCATGATTATTAGTTATAATTCATATTGGAAATAGTAAACTTTAAGTTTATTATTTGTAAACTTTATTGACTCCAAGTTTAGTATAAATAAACATGATGGAAGGTCATAGGATGCAATTTGGGAAAAAAATACGGAATCTGCGTTTAAAGAAAGGTTTGACTCAGGAGGAGCTTGGGGAGCGGACTGATTTGAGTAAAGGGTACATATCGCAAATTGAGCGTAACTTAAGTTCACCATCCATTGATACCTTTTTCAATATATTAGAAGTTTTAGGGTGTACCCCAAAGCAGTTTTTTGATGATGAAGAAAGAGATCAAAAAGTGGTATATGGGGAAGAAGACTTCACCGATTATTTTGATGAGGAAAGAGGCTATCATATTCAATGGCTTGTTCCGGAATCAAATGAAAAGGAAATGGAACCGATTTTGCTTACCTTTCAGAATGACGGGGAATTCAAGGAATTTGAACCATCCCTTTCCGAAACATTTGCTTATGTGTTGAAAGGGAAAATAAAGGTGCAGGTTGGCAGAAGAATCTACTATGCCAAAGCTGGGGAAGTGATTTACTTCCAGGCCTCTGATAAGCATCAAATTAGTAATGATTACAATGGAGAATCCGAACTAATTCTGGTTGCAACAGATTCATATTTATAAGGAGGTGTCTTATATGGCAGAACAAACAATTATTCGTTTTGAAGGTGTAACGAAACAATATGATGATGACCCTGCTGTATTAGATGATGTTAGCTTTGAAATTGAGCGGGGGAAATTCTATACCTTACTTGGGCCGTCTGGATGTGGAAAAACAACGATTTTACGCTTAATAGCAGGATTTATAGAACCATCCAAGGGAAATATTTATTTTGATGGTAAAATTATTAATCGCCTGCCTGCAAATCAGCGACAAGTTAATACAGTTTTTCAGGATTATGCGCTTTTCCCACATTTAAATGTATTTGAAAATGTCGCATTTGGCTTACGAATTAAAAAGATGAAAAATAGTGAGATTACAGCAAAGGTCAAAGAGGCACTTCGCTTCGTCAATCTAGAAGGCTATGAGAATCGTGAAATTCGGGAAATGTCTGGCGGGCAAAGACAGCGTGTTGCAATTGCCCGTGCGATTGTCAATGAACCTAAAGTAATTCTATTAGATGAGCCTTTATCTGCACTTGATTTAAAACTGCGTACGGAAATGCAGTATGAATTGAGAGAGCTGCAGCAACGGCTTGGAATTACTTTTATTTTTGTCACACATGACCAAGAAGAGGCCCTTGCCATGTCTGATGAAATCTTTGTTATAAATAAGGGCAAGATTCAACAAAGCGGAACACCGACAGATATTTATGACGAACCGATTAACCGTTTTGTAGCAGACTTTATTGGAGAGTCCAATATTGTATCAGGAAAAATGATTCAGGACTTTGAAGTAGAGTTTGTAGGGAAAAGATTCGATTGTGTAGACCAGGGTTTTACTCCGAATGAGCCGGTTGAGGTTGTCATCCGTCCGGAGGATTTGGAAATTACGAAGAAAGAACAAGGAAAACTACAGGTTCGTGTCGACACCCAGCTTTTCCGTGGGGTTCATTATGAAATTTGCTGTTTCGATGAAGCAGGGAACGAATGGCTTGTTCATTCTACGAAAAAGGCGGTAGTAGGGGATGAAATTGGGCTCAACTTTGACCCGGAAGCAATTCATGTCATGAGATTTGGAGAGACAGAGGAAGAATTTGACAAACGTCTCGAAGCGTATAACGAGGCCGGCCATGAGAAATAGAACGCGAAATATATATTTGATTCCTTATGTACTATGGATTGTGCTTTTTGTAGTTGCTCCCATTGTATTGATTGTATATTATTCCTTTTTTGATATAGAGGGGCATTTTACACTCGGAAACTATCGTCATTTCTTTACGGTCGTTTATATGAGAATGACCTTGAGCTCGTTTTGGTATGCTTTATTGATTACGGTATTTTGTCTGCTTATTTCCTATCCAACAGCTTATTTCTTAACCAAAACAAAACATAAACAGCTTTGGTTATTATTAATTATTTTACCAACATGGATTAACTTACTGTTGAAGGCATATGCGTTTATCGGCATTTTCGGTACGTACGGCACAGCCAATTCACTGCTAAAGTTCTTGGGTATTGGGGCAAAGCAAATTTTATTTACTGATTTCAGCTTTATTTTTGTATCGGTATATATCTTTATTCCATTTATGATTTTACCTATCTTCAACTCTCTGGAAGAGCTGAATCCATCTCTTGTAGATGCTTCACGTGATCTCGGTGCTTCTGCGTGGACCACGTTTAAAAGAGTGATTTTTCCGTTGACGATTGATGGCGTAAAATCCGGTTGCCAAGCTGTTTTTATTCCAGCTTTATCACTTTTTATGATTACGCGACTCATTGCAGGAAACCGCGTTATTACGCTTGGTACCGCAATTGAAGAACATTTTCTTGTTACTCAGGATTGGGGAATGGGTGCAACCATTGCCGTGTTCCTTATCATTTTGATGGCCATCATTATGGCGGTAACAGGACTTCGGAAGCGAGGGATATGATATGAAAAATAAAAAAGCATTTTCCAATATTTATTTAGTCATTATTTTTATTATCCTTTACGCTCCAATCTTCTATTTGATGTTTTATTCGTTCAATAGCGGGGAAACCATGCATGGTTTTAAAGGGTTTACGCTAGATTGGTATAAAGAAGTATTTCAAGACACACGGCTTATTATTATCGTGATTAATACGATTATTATTGCTCTTTTATCGGCTGCCATTTCTACGATATTAGGAGTTGCTGGGGCACTTGCAATCTCTTATGTGAGGAGACGCCAAACAAAAAATACATTGCTAACCCTGAACAATGTTTTGATTGTGAGTCCTGATGTAATTATTGGTGCTTCTTTCTTAATATTATTTACGATTGTCGGTATCAAATTAGGATTTACATCTGTATTGCTTTCACATATTGCTTTCAGTGTTCCAATTGTGGTTATTATGGTGCTGCCAAAGTTACAGGAGATGAGTTCATCATTAATTGATGCGGCAAGAGATTTAGGTGCGAGTCAGTGGCAAGTGTTAACAAAGGTGATACTTCCATTTATCACACCAGGAATTTTCGCGGGCTTCTTTATGGCGCTTACGTATTCTCTCGACGATTTTTCCGTTACCTTTTTCGTAACAGGCAATGGGTTCTCAACCCTATCCGTGGAAATTTATTCACGTGCGAGACAAGGGATTTCCTTATCCATCAATGCACTTTCAACTCTTATTTTCTTGTTTACTATCATATTAGTAATAGGCTATTACTTTATTAATCAACGGAACAATCGCCCTAATGGAACGGGGGTTAAAAAATGAAGTCACTCACTCGTTTTTTTATCATCATTTTCGTTGTATCGTTCGCACTCTTGTTCTTAGTATCGCGTCTAAATGCGACACAAGGATTATCGGGTGGAAATACGTTAACGATTTATAACTGGGGAGACTATATTGACCCAACTCTAATTAAAAAATTCGAGAAGGAAACAGGTATAAAAGTCATCTATCAAACCTTCGATTCTAATGAGGCGATGATGACTAAAATTGATCAAGGTGGTACTACTTTCGATGTAGCTGTCCCTTCTGAATATGCAGTCGATAAAATGAAAAAAGACCATATGCTTATCCCCATTGATAAAGCGAAGCTGCCAAACTTAAAATATATTGATCCGCATTTTATGAACTTATCATTTGACCCAAATAATAAATATTCCATTCCTTATTTTTGGGGGACAGTAGGTTTGGTCTATAACTCTTCCATGCTTGGAGGCAAAAAATTAACGAGTTGGAATGACTTATGGGATAACGATCTTCGCAATAAAATTTTGTTAGTTGATGGTGCTAGGGAAGTAATGGGAATGGGGCTAAACAGTCTGCATTATTCCTTGAACGATACGAATGAAGCGCATCTGCAGCAAGCGAAGCGAAAGTTGGCAACATTGACTCCTAATATTAAAGCAATTGTTGGTGATGAGATTAAGATGCTGCTTGCCAATGAAGAGGCAGCGGTTGGCGTTGTTTGGTCCGGTGATGCCGCAGAAATCATGGATGAAAATGACAAACTTGACTATGTGGTACCTAAGGAAGGATCGAACCTCTGGTTTGATAATATGGTCATCCCGAAAACGGCTAAAAATATCGACGGCGCTCATAAATTTATCAATTTTATGCTTGATCCTAAAAATGCAGCAAAGAATGCAGAATATGTAGGATACTCAACTCCAAATAAAAAAGCGATGGAATATTTGCCGAAGGAAGTAGCAAATGATAAACGCTTTTACCCAGATTTAAATAAAACAGAAAACCTTGAAGTATACAAAAACCTCGGGAAGAAGATGTTAGCTCATTACAATGAGTTATTCCTGGAATTTAAAATGCATCACAAATAGAAAAGCGGATGCGACTGTTCATCGGCGTATGGATTTTGTAGTCGGCGACTGAGATAAAGGAAACACGGTGAGGAACGAGCCGATGTTGACTTATCGAAGGGAGGAGACGGAGAAATCCAGTAGCCGATAGGAGCAGCAGCTAGACAAATAGAAAAGCGGATGCGACTGTTCATCGGCGTATGGATTTTGTAGTCGGCGACTAAGATAAAGGAAACACGGCGAGGAACGAGCCGATGTTGACTTATCGAAGGGAGGAGACGGAGAAATCCAGTAGCCGATAGGAGTAGCAGCTAGACAAATAGAAAAGCGGATGCGACTGTTCATCGGCGTATGGATTTTGTAGTCGGCGACTGAGATAAAGGAAACACGGCGAGGAACGAGCCGATGTTGACTTATCGAAGGGAGGAGACGGAGAAATCCAGTAGCCGATAGGAGCAGCAGCTAGACAAATAGAAAAGCGGATGCGACTGTTCATCGGCGTATGTATTTTGTATCGGCGACTGAGATAAAGTAACCACCAGTTCAACCGCGCGTGTTTATAGACCTAAATGTTGTTTTCCACGAAAGAAAACAGGAGGCTGGGACAAAACGCAGTGAAAATCAAAAAAACGCATGAAATCAAATTCAAAAACCTTGATTTCATGCGTTTTTGCTTTCGTAGATTTCATCAATTTCAATGATTTTTTTACTTATGTCCCAGCCTCTTTTATATCCAACCTTTTTTTTCGGCAATACTAATGGCCTCAATTCTATTCTTGGCTTCTAGCTTTTGCAGAATTTCAGACATATAGTTTCGAACTGTACCAGAGGAAAGAAAGAGAATAGAGGTGATTTCTTTTGTTGTTTTTCCTTCGGCTGCCAGTTTTAAAATTTCCTGTTCTCTTGTTGTTAACGGGTTCTCTTCGCGTAGCATGTCAAACATTAACTCGGGGGAAAAAGTACGTTTTCCGTCTCTTACATTTCGAATCGCACTTGCTAGTTCTTCAATGGAACCATCCTTTAATAAGTATCCATCCACTCCTATTTTCACGGCGCGTTCAAAATAACCAGGTCGGGCAAACGTGGTTAGAATAATGATTTTACAAGTAAGATCCAGTTTTTTTATTGCCGCTGCAACCTCAAGACCACTTTTTAGTGGCATTTCAATATCCATTAAGCAAACATCTGGTTGAAGTTTAATGATGGAGGTTAGGGCTTCCTCTCCGTTCAATGCCTGCCCGATGACTTCCATATCTTCTTCCAAATTTAGCAGGGAACCTAGGGCACCTAACAGCATTCGCTGGTCCTCTGCGATAAAAATCCGAATCAAAAGGCAGCACCTTCTTTCTCTTTTTTTTGTACAATTGGAATGATCAGTTCCAGAACAGCTCCATTTAGATTGGTGATAGAGAGTGTTCCATCGATAAGCGCCAATCGTTCTTCCATCCCTGTTAATCCATTTCCACTCTTATTTGGATGCTGCATACCAATTCCATCGTCTTTAATCATTATCTTAATATTTTCAGTGGTAGGGGAAATAGAAATGAAACAATTCCGTGCCCTGCTATGCTTCACTATATTTGTAGCGGATTCCCGCAAGCACATACTAATAATATTTTGGGCGAGCAAAGGGGTATCTTGTAATTCGGAATCACCTTGAAAATGGTAGGCAATTCCTGCCGCTTGTAAGATCTCTTGTACTTCTGATAGTTCTTCCGTTACTCTGATAGCCCGCATCTGTGATACAAGCTCGCGTACTTGTCTTAATGCAGCCCTTGAAGTTTGCTCAATTTCTTTTGCCTCTGACCGAGCTCGTTCAGGATTAATAGTCGTTAATTTTTCAACGAGCTGACTTTTTAAGGTAATTAAGGACAGGGTGTGCCCGAGCGTATCGTGCAGATCACGTGCGATTCGGACACGCTCTTCTCTTTTCACCAGCTCTTTAATCTGTTCCTTTGCTTGATCCAATTGCATTTCTAGCTCTATTCTCCTATTCATAGACCGCACACCGAATGGAGATATCATCATGACAATAAGAAAAGGTACAAAATATAAGATCTTACTAGGGGTTAAAAGGACGCCGGAAGTAATAATGGGAAGAAACTCTACAATGAATAAGCCTATTAAAGCAATTTTGAACTTCCTCTTATCACTATACCATCCAATAAAATTGGCCGGAAAAAAACCTAGGAATATATAATTTGGATCGTAAAACAATCCAAAAATAAGAATAATTACTAGTTCCGTTGCGACCCAATAAGAATAGCTGCGTTTTTGCATACAAAAGTAAAGCTGACGATACGTGACGAAAAATACAAATAATAAGGCGTATCCGAGTATCATTTTTATACCTGATTCACTAAGTAAAGAGACGGCAGGCATAATAAAATAGATAAGAAAGATATAGGGAAAAAACCCGAATCTTTTCGGAAAGAATCGGAACCCTCTCAGTTTGCCCATACTTAATCACATCGCTTCTTGTTTTCTTCTAATATATTTTGATAGTAGCATGAACAAGACGAGATAGGCTATTAAAATCAAAATATTCCGCCACTCAGGGGCGTTTCCTTGCACAATTGCCCACGCACCATTTCCAAAATTGTAAGATGGCAGCCATTTTCCAATCGTTTGCATGATTTTCGGCATGATTTCCAGAGGCATCCACATACCGCCAGCAACTGCCATAGCCATATAGATCACATTGCTAATCCCAGCAGCTGTTTCCACTCTTCTCATTAAACCAATAAGTGTACCTAATGCAAGAAAAGGAGTCGAAGCAATTAATATCCAAGCGCCACTAGAAATCCATTCTAGCGCAGTTAATGAAACACCATTAATAAGTGCCCCCGCAGTAAAAATCACGATGATAGAAAACAAATGAATAACGGTTTGACCCATCATTTGCGCAGTAAAGTATACCGTATCTGAAAGGGGAGTCAGCCTCATAAAAGTAGCCCAACCATGCTGGCGTTCCTGTACTATCCTAATACCTAGCGTCATAATCGAGGACCCCATTACACTAAATGCTGTCATTGACATTAAATAATGTGCTTGCCACTCAGCTTTGTCCGGTGCTCCAGTGTTTACAACCTTTGTAAAAATAAAATAGAATACGATTGGCATTAGCAAGGACCAAAATACAAAGTAGGGATTTCTTAATACACGTAATATCTCTGCTTTACATTGCAATCGCAATATCTTCATTTTACATCGCCTCCTGATGATTGTTTGTTAACTGCTCAAATGCTTCTTCTAACTTTCCGTTCTCAATTTGTATCTGCTGTGCGCCTACTTTTTCTTCAAAAAGGAGTGCTAAAACTGCATCTGTATCACCCGTTTGAACAATAATTCGTTCATTTTTTTGATAAATATTCGTTACAACGGAATGTTGGTTCAATTTTTCAAATGCTTGGAAAGGATCATTTGTAGTAAACGATACTGCCTGTTTTGCGATTCGAGCCTTGATTTCAGCAGGTGTTCCATCTGCGATAATACTGCCGTTATGAAACAACAAAATTCGTTCTGCCACATCATCCGCTTCCTGTAAATAATGAGTGGTGAAGATGATTGTTTTTCCTTGTGCAGCAAGCTGTTTAATGGTTTTCCAAAAGCGATTCCTCGATGTGATATCCATACCAACAGTCGGCTCATCAAACATAATCAAATCCGGGTTTCCAGAAAGAGCGAGTGCAAAACTAAGCCTGCGCTTTTGCCCGCCCGATAATTTTTCCGCACGCGTTCTTAAATCAGTATCTGTTAGCCCTGTAAGCTGTATTAACTCTTTTAGGGAAAGGGGATTTGGATAATAGTTTCTAATTAACTCCAGTAGTTCTTTGCTCTTTAACCCATTCATTACACTTACTTCTTGTAACATCGTTCCAATTTTTTCACGTACTTTTTTCTCAGAAGGATTCAAACCAAATAATTGGATACTGCCGCTTGTAGGGTGAAGTAATCCCAGTAGCATTGAAATTGTGGTTGTTTTACCAGCACCATTCGGCCCAAGAATGGCAATTACCTCTCCTTTTTTTATAGAAAAGGAAACATTATTTACTGCCTTTTTATCTTGAAATGTTTTCGTCACATGTTGAATACGAACAATCTCCGTCATTTCCGACACCTCCATTACTTATGAGACTATTTTATAATCGATGGATAGCAATCATAAGTAAGGGATGTCATGAATGTCGGATGACAAATGTCATATTAGAGGAGTTTTTTTATTTGGGGGTTATGAAGAAACCAGTTGAAAGATGGGGGATGGTAAAACACGTTATTTCCTCCTTGAGATTTCCGTAAGGTAGAAGTTGATAATAAATATGCGGCTGCACAACGATTGGATAGAAGTGTAAAATCCCTAAATTGTTTATTGGTAATGTTTGAATCATATAAAAGGAAGTACTCTAACAGTGCTTGTTCATGAGCTGTTTTCGAATGAAGTTTGCATCGTGGGCAAAACCAGGTTCCGTGTTTGCGATTCATAGTTGTTGTTGGACATTTAGGGCACAACACCCCTTTGATTAAGTCCTCCTCATGTAGTTCAAACTTTTTAAGAATATGGGTTTCCGGTGGTGAGTGGTTATCAAGAAGTGTTTTGCATAATGAATTTATTTGCCTTGTGCTAAGGTATTCTGTTTTGTATCGAAGTTTTATTTTTTCTATTTTGTTAATAACCCCTTCAGCTTGAATTACCTTATCGTAAATAGAATGATCATCATAAGCGGATTGTATAATAGTGGTTGGAAATGCGATAGCTACAAAGTGTTCAATCGGAAGGGAAGGGAACTTATATTGTTTCAACCATCTTTGAAGTAATAGGCGATGTCTAGCAACTTGTAGAATTGGGTTAGGGAATCCTTCTTCTTTACCATTATAAGTTCGGATACACTGTTCGGATCTTGAATCAAAAATGAGGGTACCTGCAATATTTTTGGATTCAATAATAAGGGAAAAGCGGGGTGATAATATAAAACAATCAATCTGGAAATCAACATTTTGAATGTTTAATCGAAGGTCAAAGAATATTTGATATTCATAATCTGGGAGGAAACTCAAGAAATAGCGTAAATTCTTTTCTCCTCGGTATCCTGCAAGTTGCCTAGCATAATCTGTTTCCACTATCGCTCTTTTAGGATGGTGTTTTGGTAAACGCTCTAACAAAGCGTAATCTTGAAGAACTCTTATCGGAATGGTTAAATCTTTCTTTATCAATCATGAAACCTCCTTTTTAACATTTAATTTCCATGAATTGTAGGGAAATTCCTGCTAGTTTCTTTAATTTATTTGAATAGAGAAGGATGAGTGTTGATAAAAGAGGGGGAAATGTGAAAAAAAGCTAGGAACCTGGTGAAAAATCCTTGGAAGGTGATGAAAAGTAGAAGCGAAGTGATGAAATCAATGTGAGGAGGGGAAAAAAGAGGGGGAAGTGTATAAAAAGCTAAGGAACCTGGTGAAAAATCCTTGGAAAGTGATGAAAAGTAGAAGCGAAGTGATGAAACCAATGTGAGGAGGGGAAAAAAGAGGGGAAAGTGTGAAAAAAGCTAAGGAACCTGGTGAAAAATCCTTGGAAAGTGATGAAAAGTAGAAGCGAAGTGATGAAACCAATGTGAGGAGGGGAAAAAAGTGGGAAATGTGAAAAAAAGCTAGGAACCTGGTGAAAAAACCTTGGAAGGTGATGAAAAGTAGAAGCGAAGTGATGAAACCAATGCGAGGTGAGGAAAAAAGAGGGGAAAGTGTGAAAAAAACTAAGGAACCTGGTGAAAAATCCTTGGAAAGTGATGAAAAGTAGAAGCGAAGTGATGAAACCTATTTGAGATGTAGAAAAAAGAGGGGGAAGTGTGAAAAAACCAAGGAACCTGGTGAAAAATCCTTGGAAAGTGATGAAAAGTAAAAGCGAAGTGATGAAACCAATGTGAGGTGTAGAAAAAAGAGGGGAAAGTGTGAAAAAAAGCTAGGAACCTGGTGAAAAAACCTTGGAAGGTGATGAAAAGTAGAAGCGAAGTGATGAAACCAATGCGAGGTGAGGAAAAAAGAGGGGAAAGTGTGAAAAAAACTAAGGAACCTGGTGAAAAATCCTTGGAAAGTGATGAAAAGTAGAAGCGAAGTGATGAAACCTATTTGAGATGTAGAAAAAAGAGGGGGAAGTGTGAAAAAACCAAGGAACCTGGTGAAAAATCCTTGGAAAGTGATGAAAAGTAAAAGCGAAGTGATGAAACCAATGTGAGGTGTAGAAAAAAGAGGGGAAAGTGTGAAAAAAAGCTAGGAACCTGGTGAAAAATCCTTGGAAGGTGATGAAAAGTAGAAGCGAAGTGATGAAACCAATAAAAAGAGGGGGGAAGTGTGAAAAAGCTAAGGAACCTGGTGGAAAATCCTTGGAGAGTGATGAAAAGTAAAATGGAGGTGATGAAATCCCATTAGGTGAGAAAAAGAACCCTGCGGAAAAATCATGGTTAGGTAATCAAAATATTCCCATGACAGTGAAACAAGATAAGTGAATTTACTATAAACCAAAAAAACCGATACCCACGCACTCCCTGTGAGTATCAGCTTTACTCTTCACTACAACGCAGCGACCAGATATGTTACCACCGACAATACTATGGAAGTGATGACCATTGCGATCAGTGGTTTTAATGCTTTGGTACGTAAATCCTTAAGACTAACGTTGAGCCCCAGTCCTACCATTGCAGCGGTTAACAGCCATGTTGTAGCGATGGAAACACCATTCATTACCCCTGCAGATACAGAAATAGAATGACCGAACACATAGCTTCCTAAAATACTTAAAATAATAAATCCAACTAAAAACCATGGGAATTCAATTTTTGCATCGTTTCGTCCTTCGCCTTTGCTTTTGCGGTTCATCCAATACATAAAGATGAAGCATAATGGAACTAGTAAGAATACACGACCTAGTTTCGCCAGTAAGCCAATTGCAAGTGCATCTTGACCACCCGGAGCGGCAGCTAAAGCAACCTGAGCAATTTCATGAAGACTTGTTCCGGCCCAAGCTCCGTATTTGTCGGGGCTAAGAGGTAAAAATGGACGTAAGATAGTATATACAATGGCAAATATTGTTCCAACAAGAGCGATAATCCCTACACTAATAGCGGTATCTTCATCTTTTGACTTAACGATGGGAGCAACAGCAGCAATTGCCGCCGCACCGCAAACTCCAGTTCCAACCCCTAACAATAGCGAAATCATTTTTTCTGCTTTCAATAATTTTGCCAACCACATAGTCAATAGAATGGCAAAGGCAATTACACATGCATCGCGAAGCAGTAGTCCTAATCCATCGTGTACAACAACATCGATATTTAGCTTCAATCCATATAAAATAATTGCAACCCGTAAAAGTCTTTTCGAGGAGAAGGTAATTCCTTTCCGAATTAATTCGGGATAACCAAAAAACTGTCTATAGATAATAGCGATAATAATCGAGCAGGCTAATTGCCCGATATGATCAAATCCCGGAACCTTTGCAAGAAAAAATCCTAGAAGGGCGATGAAAAAAGTAAACACAACGCCACCAATCCATAGCCCGAAACCAGAAGGAGATCCTTGTTTTTTTGGTTCTTCCGTTAGTAAATTAGCTTGTTCTGAACTCATTCTTATCATCTCCTGTTTGCCTTTTAGTAACTTAAGGATATAACACATTCATAAATAAGAAAAATAAATCATTATGATAGTCATCATAAGTAAATTTATATAATAGAGTGTGGAAGGGGGAATGGTAGTGGACCAGTATTTGCAAGTTTTTGTCACAGTAGTAGATAAAGGGAATTTTTCACGTGCAGCGGAGGAACTTCATATGACACAGCCCGCTGTGAGTCAGTATATTCAGACACTAGAGAGGGCGGTTGGTGCTCGCCTTCTAGAGCGTACAAATAAATATGTACGTTTGAATAAAGCGGGGAATGCGGTTTATCATCACGCTAAGGAAATTTTAGGGCTTTACACTAAAATGCAAAGAATTGTGGATGATCTTACCAATAAAGCGAGTGGTATTTTAACAATAGGATCAAGCTACACGTTTGGGGAATATGTTCTTCCACATATTATGGCTAAGTTGCAGAGTAGCTATCCTGATATTGAACCGACGATTACCATCGCTAATACAAAGGAAATTGCAGAGTCAGTTGCCAATCATCAGCTAGACGTTGGAATTGTAGAGGGGCATTTTAAGGAAAAAAATATAAGAGTGGAGAAGCTTGCTGAGGATTCCATGTTTGTCGTGGCTGCTTCGAAACATCCTTTAATTAATAGAGAAGATTTAGAAAAAGAAACATGGATAGTGCGTGAACCGGGATCAGGGACAAGGGAAGCACAAGATGCGTTTTTTCAAAAGCTGAACTTTACCCCAAAAAAATTAATGGAGTTTGGAAGCACGCAGCTGATTAAAGAATCAGTAGAAGCGGGGCTTGGAATTAGCCTGCTTTCCAATTGGACCATTCAAAAAGAGCTTTTATTACAATCCTTAAAGATCATTGAGATTAAAGGGGTTCCTATTAAACGTGAATTTTCGGTCATTACAAGGACACCTTTCCAAACAAAGGCTTTAGAGGTATTTTTACAATTATTACGGGAAAACACCTTTATCCCTCATCAGAAATAGAGAGGATGTCTCCTTATGGAAGACATCCTTATACATTATTTATCATCTAAATCCCAACGGATGATATGACCCAAATGTGTTAGTCCGCTGCCAAATCCATACAACATCATTATATCACCATTTTTGACTTTGCCTTCCTTTATCCCTAGGCCCAAGGCAAGAGGGATGGTAACAGAAGAGGTATTCCCCAAAAACTCCGAACTTGTTAATGTTTTCTGTATCGGGATTCCGGAGCGTTCGCAAACTGATTCAATCATTCTGATATTTGCGCTGTGTGGAACAAACCAATCAATATTATTAAGATTCATTTCTGCTTTTTGCACCAGTATATCAATGGAAGGCGGGAGGGTCCTGGACACCCACTTATAAACCTCACGGCCATTTTGAACGATTTTTCCATCAGCTTTTAAAGGGAGATCGAACATAGTAGTAGCTAGATTACTACGGTAAACATGAATGCCGCCTTCACCATTTGTTCCCATGTGGGTAGCGATAAAACCTGGATTAACTTCATCTTTCTCCACTAAAACGGCTCCAGCACCGTCCCCGAATAAGATGCAAGTGGAACGATCCGTATAATCGGTTACCTTTGTTAATGTCTCCGTTGCCACAACTAATACCTTTTGGTGTAAGCCTGAAGTGATAAAGCTGTTAGCCACATGCAAAGCATACGTAAAACCTGCACAAGTCGCATTCAAATCAAAGGCACCTGTATGAGGAATATGAAAGTAGTCTTGTATTTGGCATGCAACACTCGGATAAACATAGTCCGGTGTGGTAGTGGAAACAACGATACAGTCAACGTCTTGCAAACTTTTATCATATGTTTCCATTAAATTTTCAATCGCCTTACATGCAAGTGCCGATGCAAATTCACCTTCGCCCGAAACTCTTCTTTCCTTCATGCCAGTTCTTTGAACAATCCATTCATTGTTTGTATCAACCATTTTCTCCAGATCTTCATTTCGCAATATTTTATCCGGTACATACGTTCCAATGGCCGTTATACGAGCTGTTGAGTTCATAAGATATTCACCATCCTATTTTACTATCTAATGATAATAACTAATACTAGTACCAGGTGCTAAATTTGTCAATAAAAAAATAGACCTGTTATTCAACAGATCTACATCAAAGTAGTTTCTCCATGACTAATTAACGTACCAAAATGCTGTCCCATGCATATTTTCTTCATTACACCAATTTCATCAAAATTAAAGACATGTACTGGTAATTGATAGTCGCGGGCAAGTAGTAATGCAGACTGATCCATCACCTTTAAATTGTGTTGGACAACATCATTATAGTTAAGATGGGAGTACATCTTTGCGTACGGTTCTAGTTTCGGATCACCGGTGAAAACTCCATCAACTCCTTGTTTCGCAACAAGAATTGCTTCGCAGTTAGTTTCCAATGCCCTTTGGACGCTTGGATAATCGGTAGTTACATAAGGCTGCCCATTACCACCTGCAAAAATAACTACATACCCTTTATCTAAATGGTTCATTGCTTTTAGACGAATATACGGTTCGGCAACGGTGGTAACAGGGATGGAGGTCATGACTCTTATCTCTTTATCGGTTTTGCTTTTTAAAACACCCCTTAGCATCAGACTGTTAATGATTGTTCCAAGTGTACCTATATTATCAGCTTCTACACGGTCAATGCCCCATTCATCTGCAAGCTTGCCCCTAAAGATATTTCCTCCTCCTACCACGATGCATACTTCCATTCCTAATTGAACAACAGATAAAATCTCATTAGCAATGTGTTCCAAACGGCTGGATTCGAAATTATTGCCGCTTTGATCTGCAAGTGCACCACCGCTGAGTTTCAGTAAAACCCTTTGATATTTCGCCAAATAAAGCTCCCCCTTCGTTTAGACAAATAAAAAGGAGCAATGGCTAATGCCTTGCTCCTGAAATAGTAAGAAGAAATGGAATTTGAAAAGAATTTTTCACTTTCATACGATCCACTCCTTCCCTTAATGGATAATTTCACTTATTTGATTATACGAAATAATTAATCAATTAGCTAATACTTTTTTAAAATTTTTTATGCTTCTTTTGCCGCTTCGATTTCGATATTGATTTTAATGTCATCGCCAACAAGAACGCCGCCTGTTTCAAGTGCTGCATTCCATGTTAAACCATAGTCGCTGCGTTTTACTTTTCCTTCAACACTGAAGCCGATTTTTTCTGCACCGCTCATAGGATCCTTTGCAACACCTTCGAATGTAACAGTGAATGTTTCTGGACGAGTTACGCCATGAATGTTCATATCCCCTGTTACAGTGTACTCATCATCATCTTTTTTCGTAATGCTTGTTGCTTTAAATGTCATTGTAGGGAAGTTTTCTACATCAAAGAAATCTGCAGATTTAAGATGGCCGTCACGATCAGCATTACGTGTATCAATGCTTGCAACATCAACCGTAAAGTCAATGCTTGCGGTAGTTAAGTCAGCAGGATCTGCTGCGATTGCTGCATTAAAGTTATGGAATGCTCCTTTAACTTTTGATACCATCATATGTTTCACAGAAAAATCAATTGCACTATGTGTTGCGTCTACTACCCATTTGATTTTTGTCATTTTAATTACCTCCATATTATGAAAAATATAATTTTATCCAACTCATATTGTGATGAAATGCTCATCAAGTAACTTTATGTAAGTAAGTATAATATCTTGAGTCCAAGAAGTCAATAACATTTTGAATTCAAAATAATTTTTTTCCTTTTTCCTGGACATTGACTTCCTCGAAACCATCTTGTAATATAATCATTAAAAATAATAATTATGACGTTGAAGGAATTATAGTAGCTAAGGGATTATCTTTTAAGCGAATTGGGGATGGTGAAAGCCCAATAAGAGACTTAGTGAAACGGCGATCTGGAGTCATACATTGGAAAGTGGATACGTAATTTGCGTATCAACTGGGGTGGAACCGCGTGAGCACAGCTCTCGTCCCCAGACTCTCAAGAGAGTCTGAGGATGAGAGCTTTTATTATTTTTACATTAAAAAGGAGAGATTTACGATGAGTGCAAACATGGAACAAGTTGTTTCCCATGCCAAACATAGAGGCTTTGTTTTCCCAGGATCTGAAATCTACGGAGGATTAGCTAATACTTGGGATTACGGTCCGTTAGGTGTGGAATTAAAGAATAATGTAAAAAAAGCTTGGTGGAAAAAATTCATACAAGAATCTCCATATAATGTAGGTTTAGATTCCGCAGTATTAATGAATCCAAGAACTTGGGAAGCATCTGGTCATATCGGTAATTTCAATGATCCAATGATTGATTGTAAAAATTGTAAGGCGAGACATCGTGCAGATAAATTAATTGAAAATGCCCTCGAAGAAAAAGGCATTGAGATGGTAGTAGATGGCTTACCATTTTCTAAAATGGAAGAGCTTATTAAAGAGTATGACATTGCTTGTCCTGATTGCGGAAGCAAAGATTTTACAGGCATTCGTCAGTTTAATTTAATGTTTAAAACTTTCCAAGGCGTAACAGAATCAAGTACGAATGAAATTTTCCTACGTCCAGAAACCGCGCAAGGTATTTTTGTTAACTTTAAAAATGTACAAAGAACAATGCGCAAGAAGGTTCCGTTCGGTATTGCGCAAATCGGTAAAAGCTTCCGAAATGAAATTACACCTGGTAACTTCACATTCCGTACTCGCGAATTTGAACAAATGGAGTTGGAATTCTTCTGTAAGCCAGGCGAAGAACTAAAATGGTTTGATTACTGGAAGGATTATGCGAAGAAGTGGCTCTTATCATTAGGAATGAAAGAAGAAAACTTACGTCTTCGTGATCATTCAGAAGAGGAATTATCTCATTATAGTAATGCAACAACGGACTTTGAATATAAATTCCCATTCGGTTGGGGAGAGTTATGGGGCATTGCATCCAGAACTGATTTTGATTTGAAGAGACATATGGAGTACTCCGGTGAGGATTTCACATACCATGAGCAAGAAACAAATGAAAGATATGTTCCATATTGTATTGAACCATCTCTTGGTGCAGACCGTGTGACACTTGCTTACTTAATTGATTCTTATGAAGAGGAAGCGTTGGAAGATGGCACATCCAGAACCGTAATGCATCTACATCCAGCTTTGGCACCTTATAAAGCAGCGATTTTACCACTATCAAAGAAATTATCTGATGGTGCTAGAGAAATATTTGGAGAACTTGCGCAAGATTTCATGGTTGATTTTGATGAAACAGGCTCTATCGGTAAACGTTATCGACGTCAAGATGAAATCGGAACACCATTCTGTATCACTTATGACTTCGATTCTGTGGAAGACAAAATGGTTACAGTAAGGGATCGCGATACAATGGAACAAACCCGACTTCCAATTAGCGATTTGAAAAAATTCTTAGAAGAAAAAGTTCAATTTTAATATTAAACACACTTCCCCGAGGTGGCTCAGACTGTAAACAAATAGGGTTTCAGAACTTGTACCAAGTTTTGAAACCCTATTATTATATGTTCTTGGCTCTTTTCTTAAACTTTATTGCTATTTACATATGAGTAAAAATCGGCAGTAGGATTTTTACGGTAATTTTCTACAATCAAATGAAAAATGGAATGTAGAAAAGAGTGCGAATCTTATCCATTTCAAGGATTATATACTTATACCAAAAGCAACAATCTTGGTGGTTCGGAGAATTTCCAAAAGAGGAGTGAAAAGTTTACAAAACTATTAGGCATTTAGAATGTTTCCGACTGTCGCTCACAGCTCCAACAATATAGCATACGTGAAGATTGTATGAAATCTTCATCTAAAAAGGAACCTGTGCTCCAATATTCTAGTGCAGGTTCCTTTTTATGCATTCTTTTTATGTGTGAGGAAAAGACTAGGGATGAAGATTAGCGCAAGGACAATGGCGGATATGAAGAATCCGGCATGATAGCCTCTTAAGTTACTGGAAATACTTGGCTTTAATCCTTGTGTAACAGTTGCGACAATGGTCGCGATGGCAGCTGAGCCAAAGCTTGAACCAAGGTTTTCAATAATATTAATACCGACACCCGCTTCAGGAAGTTGTTTGCTGTCGAGTCCTGTATAAGCGTCACTCGTCAACGGAAGCATAATTCCTCCGAAACTGGTTCCACGGATAAACAATAAGATGGAAATCCAAATCATATTTGTTTTATCGGTGACAAAGATAAGCGGAATAGTACCGATAAGCGAAAGCATAAGGCTTACTATAACCACGTATTTCGCACCAATTTTATCAATCATTTTTCCAATCATTGGTCGAGTAACAAGCATGCCAACTCCTTGCGGGACTAACGCAAGCGCTGCCTCACTTGAAGTAAAATGACGGAAGTTTTGAAAGAAAAGTGGAAGTATTAACATTGGTCCCATGACAGCTATGTTGGCTAAGAATAAACCGCTGCTGGCTGCTAAGAAGTTCTTGCGTAAAAATAAATTCATCGGAAGCACGGTTTGATTCTTTCTAATTCGATTGTATATCAGATAAATTACTGCCAAAACAAAGCCAATACCCACCCATAAGATTGTTTGGCCATTGTTAAAGGATGCATGGTCCGTTGCCCTCGTAATGCCGTAAATCATTGACGCACTCATTATGGATAAGACGGTAATCCCAAAAATATCGAGTTTACTATCTTTATTGAATGGTTTAAAGTCAGGAATAGTTTTCATCATAAATGGTGCAGCAATGGAAACGATGATTACGTTGATGAAGAAAATCCAATGCCATGATGCACCTTGAACGATTAAGCCCCCGATTACAGGTCCTAAGATTGGGCCGAAGATCATTGGTGTGCTGACGATTGCCATAACTCTTCCCAGATTTTCCGGGCCTGCGGTTTTAACCAAGAGTGTCGACATAAGCGGGGTAATAATACCAGCACTAAATCCTTGAAGCAAACGGAAGAAGATGAAGCTGGAGATGTCCCAACTAATTCCAGCAAGAATAGAAATCACACCAAAGGCGATGACAGCGCCGACGAATACTTTCTTCCCGTTAAATTTGTTCATGAGCCATCCAGATATTGGAACTGCAATCGCAAGGGCTAAAACATAACCTGTAATAGACCACTGGATGATATCCAATGTTGTGTTGAAATCTCTAGTTAGTTTATTGATTGCGATGTTCACCATTGTTGAATCAAGCATTGGAGCAATTGCTCCTAGTGCAATAGCCCAGGCAGCCGTGAGAATTTCTTTTGGCAATCCCGGTTTCTTTACTTTATCTATGGACATATTATTCTCCTCTCGTAAGTGAAAGTTTGTTTCCTTGTCAACAAAAAGATAACAATATTTTGTTTCTTTGTCAACAAAATATCAACGATAAAAAATGCAGCCTATTCTCAATAGAGTTCGGCTGCTGGTAATTTTCATTATTCCAATTTATTCGGCTTAATATCTACACCAAGTTTCTGAATTTCTGTATCCAAATGCCTACTATACTTTTCCACGAAGCTAAGGATACTGTCAAATTGTTCTTCAGTTAACTGCTCAAACACCGCTTTATCCCGCTCTTGAAACTCTCTGTGCAGTTCCTCGTGGATTTTGTTAATTTTTTTCCCTTGCTCGGTAAGCCTAAAATAGATCTCTTTCTTGTTCTCCGGCTTTTGGTAGCTTTCGATTAAGCCCTTTTCTATAAGCTTCTTAGTTAATTTACTTATAGCACCTCTAGTCATATAAAAGGACTCCGCAAGTTTTGTCACGTTGGAATCTACATTTTTTCCAATGTATTCGATACAATGTACCTCAGAAGGCTTATAACCCTTAAGACTATCTTCCATCTTAGGCTTATTAAGCCAAACCAACTTGTTTAATAAGTCCCTGAAACCCAATATGATCTGTTCCTGTTTATTCATGGCCTGTCCTCCCACCCGTTGGTGCAGTGACAATATTATATTAAATTATTGTTTCCGTTTCTACAATATTAAAATAAGTGTTTTAGAAAGGAATAAAGTCAAAGTACTTTTTCGTAAATCCCGCATTTTTCCATACTAAATAAACTAAATGTATCCGCCTATTTTTGTATAATAGGAATTAATGAAGGGTGGGAGATTCTTTGGCACAATTACTTCCTGTTATGTTAGAGCGTGCTGGAATTTTAATTATTGTTGCGTTTTTATTATCACGACTAAAATCGTTTCGCCGAATAATTGATCATGAACATGTAATGAGAGAAAAAGTCATTTTAATTACGGTGTTCGGTGTATTTGGTATTATAAGCAATTATACTGGAATTGAGATTCACCATCGCTCGATTTTAGAGGAGTGGCATATAGGTGGATTATCAGGAAGTAGTGCTATAGCAAATACACGGATTATGGGGGTTGCCATTGGTGGATTACTTGGAGGACCTATTGTTGGCTTAGGTGCTGGTCTTATTGCTGGCCTACATCGCCTTTCATTTGGAGGATACACGGGTATTGCGTGTGGGATCTCCACTATTATAGCCGGGATTGTCACAGGACTTTTAGGTAAACGTTTTAATATACGTGAAAAAAATGCATATATGAGAGCAGTTATCATTGGTGTTTTAATGGAATGTGTGCAAATGGCAATCATTTTGCTAATTGCAAGACCATTTGAATCTGCTTTGGAGCTTGTAAAAATTATTGCCTTTCCAATGATTACAGTTAATGGATTCGGAACGTTTATTTTCATGCTTATTATTCAAACGATTCTTTTGGAAGAGGACCGTACCAGAACTCTTCAAACGCATCGTGCATTATATATTGCCCAATTAACCTTGCCGTTTTTTAGACAAGGATTAAATAAGGAATCCTGTGAACAAGTTGCAGAGATTATATTAAAACATACCGGGGCAGATGCTGTTTCCATCACGAATCGTCATCAAGTATTATCGCATGTGGGACTGGCTTCAGATCATCATATCCCACTCAAAAGTATGGCTACAAAGCTTACGAAGAAGGTGCTGGAGCAAGGAAACATTCAGAAAGCAACCACCAAGGACGAAATCCAATGTTATCGGGAGGATTGCCCACTAAGTTCCGCAATCGTTCTTCCTTTAAAGGCACATAATCATGCGATAGGTACTTTAAAACTATATTTTAAAAGTACAAATGGGTTAAGTATGGTAGATGAAGAATTAGTAGAAGGATTAGGAAGGCTTTTTTCATCACAATTAGAATTTGCTGAGGCGGAACGACAACGGAAATTATTAAAGGACGCGGAAATCAAAGCCTTGCAAGCACAGGTTCATCCTCATTTTTTATTTAATGCGATTAATACGATTTCATGTTTAATTAGAACAGATGCAGATCAAGCGCGAAAATTATTATTGCAGCTAAGTAAATTTTTTAGAAGTAATTTGCAAGGTGCAAGACAGATGCTTATTCCGTTAGAAAAGGAATTGGAACATGTGCATGCTTATTTGTCGCTAGAACAAGCACGTTTTCCAGATAAATACGAGGTTTCTATGGATATTGAGGAGTCGGTTAAAAATGTGTTGATTCCTCCATTTACTTTGCAGCCCCTAGTGGAAAATGCAGTACACCATGCATTTAAGAAAATGAAAAAAGGAGTTATTTCCATTCATGCCTGTCAAGAAAATGATAAGATTAACATTACGACTATGGATAATGGGATAGGGATGACGGAAGATCAAAGGAAAAAACTAGGAACACAAACGGTACAATCCAGTGAGGGAACAGGAACTGCACTTTGGAATATAAAAAAACGAATAGATGAGATTTATGGACAGCAAGCTGACTTTAAAATAGATAGTAAACCATTCTCAGGTACAACTATCACTATTAGTCTGCCTGTAAATGAACAGAAGTGGGGTGAGGAGTATGCTAAAAGCCTTTATAGTGGATGACGAACCCTTAGCGCGGGATGAATTAAAGTATCTTTTAAAAAGAACGAAGCAAGTCGAGATTGTTGGGGAAGCAGATTGTATAGAAGAGGCGCTGGGGAGAATGGATGATACACCAATTGATGTTTTATTTGTAGATATTATGTTGGCAAATGAAACGGGTCTCGATCTAGTAGAAAAGCTGTTGGAAAAAGGAAAGCAGCCTGCTGTTGTATTTGCAACAGCATATGACGAATATGCATTAAAAGCATTTCAATTAAATGCAATTGATTATATTTTAAAACCATTTGAGGAACAAAGAATCCAACAAACGGTCGAGAAATTAACTAGCTTTCTTCCACAAAAAAGTAATCCAATGGAGACTGTAGCTAGTGAAAAGAAAGTACCATCGGACAAGCTTGCCATTACAGTAGATGAAAGAATTATTATTATTCATATCCATGAAATTCTTTATATAGGTACCATCGAGGGAAAAACAGTTATAGCAACAGAAAAACAAAAATATCAAGCAAGTGAGTCATTGGTGACATTTGAGAAGAAGCTGCAAGGTACACCTATTATTCGCGTTCATCGTGGATATCTTGTTAATCTGGATGCAATTGTAGAAATTGAACCATGGTTCAATTCTACCTATAACTTAGTGATGAAAGATGGGGAATCTGTCCCTGTCAGTAGAACGTATATAAAAGAGCTGAAACAAACAATAGGGTTTTAAAAGTTCGGGTGGAGGATCTTCTCGAACTTTTTTTATGGAGTTTTTTCAAAATTTCGTGCATTTCATAACACGCATATTGTATTTCACCTCTAAATTTCTGCGTTTCGCAGTGAAAAGATATTGTTAGCGTTTTCATCCTATAAAATGTAGATAAGTTATATAAAAGAGTGGTAAAAGGGGTGTCATAAAATGAATGCGATTACAATTGTAATTGGATCGATTTGTATACTTATGATTGCTTATCGTTTATATGGAACGTTCATGGCTGCTAAGGTGTTAAAATTAAGCGATGCAACACCAACACCAGCACATGAATTTAATGATGGAAAAGATTATGTTCCAACGAATAAATGGGTAACTTTTGGTCATCATTTTGCGGCAATTGCTGCAGCAGGTCCATTAGTTGGCCCAATATTAGCTGCACAATTTGGCTATCTTCCTAGTTTACTATGGTTACTGATTGGTGCGGTTATTGGAGGAGCCGTACATGATGCAGTAGTATTATTTGCTTCAATGCGCCGAAAAGGAAAGTCATTATCGGAAGTAGCGAAAGAAGAAATGGGACCTGTTGCTGGATTTTGTACAGGTTTAGCAATGCTATTTATTATTACAATTACAATGGCCGGTTTATCCATGGTGGTGTTAAATGCATTGCAACATAATCCGTGGGGTACTTTCTCCGTAGGAATGACAATTCCGATTGCAATTGGGGTTGGAGTCTTTTATAAGAAAACTGGAAATTTAAAATTAACAACAACTGTAGGATTTATCTTAATTATGGTTTGTGTGTTTGTAGGACCATATATTGAAGGTACTGCATTAGGAAATCTATTAACATTAAATACGAAAACATTAGCTATTATTTTACCTATTTATGCGTTCTTTGCAGCAGCATTACCTGTATGGTTATTGCTTGCACCTCGAGATTATTTAAGCAGCTTTATGAAGATTGGCGTCTTTATTGCTTTAATCATTGGTGTATTTATTATTAACCCATCCATTAAAATGCCGGCGTTAACAGACTTCGTCCATGGAGGCGGCCCGGTAATGGCTGGTCCGGTCTGGCCATTTATCTCTATCACCATAGCTTGTGGTGCAATTTCCGGTTTCCACGCTTTCGTTGGATCTGGTACAACACCAAAAATGCTTGATCGTTGGACAGATATTAAAGTGGTTGGCTTTGGTGCAATGCTAGTGGAGTGTGTGGTTGGAATTATGGCATTAATTGCAGCAACAGCATTACAACCAGCAGATTATTTTGCTATTAACTCGACACCGGAGGTTTTTAAAACATTAGGAATGCATGTTTCACAGCTTCCGCATCTTGCAAATGAAATCGGCCTTGGATTAGAAGGAAGAACAGGTGGAGCAGTAACACTAGCGGTTGGGATGACCTATATTTTTACTAAAATTCATTGGTTCTCTCATCTTGCCCCGTACTTCTTCCAATTTGTCATTATGTTTGAGGCAGTATTTATTTTAACAGCAATTGATTCGGGAACCCGTGTTGCGCGTTATTTAATTCAAGACTTTTTTGGCGAAATTTATAAACCTTTGAAGAAAACAGACTGGATGCCAGGTTCAATCTTTGCGAGTGCAGTAGCGTGTTTATTATGGGGTTACCTTCTTTTCTCAGGAGATATCGGGTCCGTTTGGGCATTATTTGGAGTTTCAAACCAATTAATGGCTTCCATAGGATTAATTGTTGGAGCAACAGTTATCTTGAAAATTGCTGATAAAAAAAGGTATATGCTTACTTGTTTAATTCCGTTGGCTTACTTATATGTAACAGTGAATTATGCAGGATACTGGATGGTGAAAAATGTTTATTTAAATCATGCAGATGCAGGTTATAGCCTTCTAAACGGTATATTATCCATTATCATGCTTGTTCTTGGTATAGTCATTATGATAACAGCGATTAAGAAATGGATTGAGTTATTAACTTCTCCACAAGTGAAAATGGAAAAGATGTCTACAGGAAATATATAAGAAGATTAAATAGAGCAGGAGACGTATCTCCGCTCTATTTTACTTAGAATTTTGCAATTTTCCTCGATCAGGAGCGCTAGGAGGTTTTTCCAACCATTTGCGGTCAACTAAAATGTCAAAGCCTTTTTTATTATATAACAGTATTTCGCCGATTAATTTACTGTAATGAGCAGATAAATCGGTTCTAAAGGATAAAGAAAGCGCATGTCCAATTAAGGTAACATCAATGGCATTTAAAGCGGAAAAAAGTGCCATGACGAGCTTATTCGAAAAGGGAGAATCGGTGGAATCAGTAACCTCCATGTTTACTGGAACAATTCCTAAAAGATCCTCCTTTTTTAACATATCATTAAAAAGATTGATTTGCTTCTCCGAAATTTCCTTTCCATTCTTCAAGTATTCTTTGATTTCCGGATCTTTGATGACTTGAAGAAGTCCCGTACATAATAAAATAGCGAAATAATTTCGTTCAATATTTGAGAAGATTTCCGTTATCTCTACAACATTTAAAGGACGTTTTTTTCCAATAAATCCATTTATATACGATTCCTTTTTTACATACTCTACCTCGCTAGGATACGGAATCTTTGGCGGACGATCGTATAATCCTTTTGATAACAGCAAAGTAGTGGAGGACTTATAAAGTTCTGTATTTTCCTTTACAGTTATAGTGAAAAATTCTTGTAAATCTAAGCGGCAAATATTTGTTGTGATGAAGGAGTACAAAATTAAATCCATCTTACTAAGTGAATACACAAAGGTTAAGGCAAATGGATCATAGAATAATGGTGGTGCCTTCAAGTTTAAATCTTTTTCAGTAAAACCTTCTGGAATCGGAATATTTTCACTTGAAAAGAGCTCTTTTAAAGAATTTAATCTTTTATTTGAGTATCCTAAAGCTTGTTCCAAAATAGCTTTTATCTCAGAATCCTTTATATGGTGTAGAAAATACGTAATAAGGCACCACTCCATACTGCTATTCATATAGGTGGACCAGAGTCCGCCGATTTCAGCACTTGTCAGTTTGGTATGTGCCATTTATGATCCTCCTCTAAGTAAAAGGTATTATTAGAATTTGATTATTAAAGGAGTTCTATTCGTAAAGAAGTGATGTTTTCTATTTTAAATTAAAAAAAGACCGTCCATTTGACGGCCTTATACAGGTTAATCTTTATAGTTGAAATCACATTCTTGAAGAGGAATAACTTTCGATTTCTTCACAATCTTATATCCCAGCCAAATAATAATGAATAATGGCAATCCAATATAAGAAACGAGAATTCCATTCCAATCAATTTTACCGCCCAAAAAGGCTGAGTAGTTTTGTCCAAGAATTACAATGGCACAAAGAACAAAGGCAAAAATAGGTCCAAATGGAAATAATTTAGAGCGATATGGAAGGTCCCGTAAATCCTTTCCTTGCGCTATATATGCTTTACGGAATCGGTAGTGGCTGATAGCAATTCCTAGCCACGCGATAAAGCCCGACATACCGGATGCATTTAATAGCCAAGTATACACCACTCCATCTCCAAATAGGGAGGCCAGGAATGCTAATGTTCCAATTAAGGATGTCACGATTAAAGCATTTACTGGTACGCCATTTTTGTTTAACTTTGCTAAGAATTTAGGTGCCTTTCCTTGACGAGCTAAATCCCAAAGCATTCGCGTAGAGGCGTACATGCCTGAGTTACCTGCTGATAGTACTGCGGTCAAAATAATTGCATTCATCACTGAGGCAGCAAAAGCAATCCCAGCTTTATTAAAGATTATTGTAAATGGACTCATGGTAACAGCATCATTTGCTAAGTTTTTATCTGTGTATGGAATTAATAATCCGATGACAAGAATGGCTAAAACGTAAAACAATAGGATTCTCCAAAATACTTGCTTTACTGCTTTTGGAATGCTTTTTTCCGGATTATCACTTTCTCCTGCTGCGATTCCAAGAAGCTCTGTACCTTGAAAAGAAAAACCAGCTGCCATGAAAATTCCGAGCATGGCCATGAATCCGCCATGGAAAGGAGCATCTCCGATCGTAAAGTTTTTAAAACCAACCGGGTTATTCCCCATAATTCCAAAGATCATTAAGAACCCAGTAATAATAAAAACAATAACCGTAATAACTTTTATAATAGAAAACCAAAATTCTGCCTCACCAAAGCCTTTGACTGAAAGATAGTTAAGCAAAAACATGATGATTAAGCAAATTGCACTCCAAATAAGCGATGGAGTATGTGGAAACCAGAATTTCATAATAATGGTTGCGGCGGATAATTCAGCTGCAATAGTAATTGCCCAGTTATACCAGTAATTCCAGCCAAGAGCAAATCCCAGAGAAGGATCTACAAATTTAGTGGCATACGTACTAAAAGTACCGGCAACTGGCATATAAGCCGCCATTTCTGCAAGACTGGTCATAAGAAAATAAACCATAATACCAATTAATAGGTACGCAACAATAACTCCTCCTGGTCCTGCTGAATGAATCGCTCCTCCACTGGCAAGGAAAAGACCAGTACCAATTGTTCCTCCAAGAGAAATCATTGATAAATGACGTGATTTAAGGCTTCGCTTTAATGTTTGCGGTTCGCTATCCTTTTTCGTTTTTGATAATGAATGTATTTCCAAAGTTGTCACACTCCCTTTTAGTCGCTGTTGGTGCGTGGGCACCTTTGCTGTTTATGTCTCGTTCCAGCACCTATCGGCATTAGACTTCTGTAGTCGAAGCATCAAACTTTGAATGCTGATGGGCAAGTCGCTAACACTTTTCTTAGAAGGGGTGGGGAATCAAAAAAGCCGTCGAAAGTAATCGACGGCTTATCTATAATACCCGCATCATACCTTCCGAAAGATAGCTCAACACGTTTGTCTGGTAAGAACAACCGTGACAGTTCTGTTCCTATTTGGAGACAGCCCCAGCCAAATGAATCAAAGAAAAACATCTGACTTCGGCAACTATTCCTTTCAAACGGAGTCCAAAATGTTCTTTGCATCTCGTCCGTTTTACTAATAATAGTCGCGACCTCTACCTCACCGGTTTGATGAGGATTTTTATATTCAGTTAATACAGTGTTTAATTATAACGTTTATTCGACAAAAATCAATAGATTTCATGAATAAAAAAGTAAATTGCAGTAATTGGAAATACGAATAATATGAAACGGTCATGAAAGCAGTTATTTTAATTGGGTAATAAAAGAAAATAGCGCAGCTTAGTACGCTATTTTGGAATTACTTTTTAAAATGGTAAGGCAGGGTAGCAACAACGATATCTTTACTCCATAGAAGTCTTGCTCTTATCAATAAAGCTGACTGATTATGCAAAATAGTATGCCAGCGTTTCTTCGGTATAAACTGTGGTACAAGAACTGTTACCATATACCCACCTTCAGCAACCTTTGTTTGAACCGTCTCGAGAAATTTACATAGTGGATATATAATGCTTCTATATGAAGAATGAAGCGTTACTAATCGTACTCCATTATTCAATTCGGCCCATTTTTGTTCCATCCGTTTTTCATCTTCCCGATCAAATGCTACATAGACGGCAATAACCTCATTCGTTAATGATTTTGCATAATTTATCGAACGTTCTACCACTGTTGTAATCCCAGAGACTGGAACAATAAACACATTACCATTAATTTTTTCTGCTACTTGATGAGAACAACGTAATTGTTCTCCAACTGCTCGGTAATGTTTATTAATCTTATGAAATAGGTATACCAATGCTGGTAAAAAGATAACTACAAACCACACTTGGTGGAATTTTGTTACAAAAATAATCGCGAAAACAAGGAATGAAATAAGTGCACCAACTAAGTTGATGATTAATTTTAAAACCCATCCACTAGGTCGTTGTTTTACCCATTTAATAATCATCCCCGTTTGAGATAAAGTAAATGGAATAAATACACCCACCGCATAAAGTGGAATTAAATGCTCTGTTCTTGCTTTGAAACCAATGATAAGGAGAATGGACGCAACACTTAAAAAGATAATTCCATTTGAATATCCTAAGCGATCTCCCCGCATGGTAAACATCCTCGGCATGTATTTATCCCTTGCAAGATTAAAAGCTAGCTGCGGAAAGGCAGAAAAACCTGTGTTTGCTGCCAGGACAAGGATAATGGCTGTTACAGCTTGGATAAAGTAATATACATAATTTCTTCCGAATGTATGGGAAGCAATTTGGGAAACGACGGTTTCATCTGCTTTTGGGCCAATACCATACCAATAGGATAAAAATGTTATGCCGCTAAATAGGACTGCAAGTATCCCGCCCATCATGGCTAATGTTGTTGCCGCATTTTTAGGAGCAGGATCTTTAAAATTAGGGATAGCATTTGAGATTGCTTCCACCCCTGTTAATGCGGAACAACCGGATGAAAACGCCCGAAGTAGCAGGAATAGTGAAATTCCGGCAACAGGCGTCCCGATATGCGGATGTAGATTAGGTGAAATTTGTCCTGTTGCAACCTTATAGGCACCTACAATTATCAAAAGAATAATGGCAAATACGAATAAATAGACAGGATATGCTAACACAGATGCCGATTCTGTTAATCCTCGTAAATTTAAAATGGTGATCAAGATAACAAGAAAGATAGCAATTTCAACACTGTAAGGGTGTAATGCAGGAAAGGCCGATGTGATGGCATCTGTTCCTGATGAAATACTTACAGCAACGGTTAAAATGTAATCAACAAGTAAGGATCCCCCTGCAATTAAACCAGGATTGACCCCGAGATTCTCCTTGGAAACAAGGTAGGCACCGCCACCTTGTGGATAGGAAAAAATAATTTGTCTGTAGGAAAGGGTCAATGCTAATAACAGAAATAAGACCCCTGCAGCAATTGGAATGTTATACCAGAACGCCAAAGTGCTGACAGAAGCCAATACAATTAAGATTTGTTCTGTACCATAAGCAACCGATGATAGCGCATCCGATGAGAGAATAGCAAGTGCTTTTAATTTAGATAATTTCTGCTCACCTAATTCATGAGATTTCAATGGTCTTCCGATTAATAAGCGTTTGATTGAACTATACATGGATGATTCTCCTTAATGAAGTGTTCATTTAAGTATTGTTTGTAAAATAGCAAAAAAGTATAATGATTTATTTTCCTAGTGACTAAAAGGATATTTACTAAAAAACAACACAAAAAACCACAGAAGGGATGCAGCCTTCTGTGGTCAGTATTTTACGATCACATGCTTTCATTCCTCTCTTGCGCTTACGAGGTTAGCTGTCGGATTCGGGCATGAGAGAAAGCCCTACCTTAAAAGGATTCACCCCTAGTGAAAAACATTCACAATTTTGGGTCCCCCGCTCCATTAGGATTAAGCGATTGTACAATGTTAAAATTTATATTAAAAATATACTCCCATCAATTTCACTTGTAAAGATGTGATTTCCACTATTTTTTTTGACAAATTTAGACAACATACTGGGAGATTTAATTGTAAAAATATTATTATTATTCTTGGTTGAATTAACCTTCAAATAGGACTATGATATGGTTAAATGACTAATTTAATGTTTCCAAAAGAAAGTGGACTGCTAATGTAGAGGAGTGACATGAATGGGTAATTTAGGTTTTGGTGAAGTGTTAATTATCCTTGTTGTTGCATTATTGATTTTTGGCCCATCCAAGTTGCCTCAGCTCGGTAAGGCTGCAGGTGAAACGCTTAGAGAATTTAAAAAAGGTGTTAATGGAATCATTGCAGAAGATGAGGAAGTAAAAAAAGAAGAAAATAAATAAAGCAATGTATAAAAAGGCCATAGTATTCCTATGGTCTTTTGTTTGACTTTGAAAATATAAAAAGATAAATAATCCCCAAAAAGGCATAACAAAATATCTCTTGCTAAAAATTAAGAAATTATAGGGAAAAAAGTTATTATAAACAGCGGTTTCGTGTTATGATGAAGGAAAATAAGGTTATAAAAAAGATAATCAAGATGTGATGAAGAAAATATACTTAGAATGAAAAGTTTATATAATAAGGGGACACGAAAAACTGATGGATGTACTGCTAATGCTTTTACAAAAAAAGAGCGTTAAGAGATTGATTATTTTTGCTCTTATTGCAGTGATTCTATACTTTTTAAGAAGTATGATCAATCTCATTTTGCTAACATTTATTTTTACCTTTTTAATGGATCGATTAGTGAATTTTGTCACAGAGAAAATTCACCTTAACCGAAAAGTAACGGTTATCGTTATGTATTGTTTAATTGTTGGGCTATTGTCTTTAGGTATTGTGAAATATTTACCAGTCGTAATTTCAGAAATTTCACAGCTTGTTAAACAATTAACTGCGTTTTATACTCAGCCGCATAACAATAAAGTCTTAAATTATATTGTAAACATAATCAATAGCTCAAAAATTTCTTCCTATTTAGAGCATGGCTTCACATTTGTGTTTACTTACTTTACAGGTCTTGGAAAAGTATTTGTGCAAGTATTAATGTCTATATTGCTAAGTTTGTTTTTCCTATTAGAAAAGCAGCGTTTAATTAACTTTACCAAGAAGTTTAAGCACAGTAAGATAGCGCCTTTTTACAATGAGATCGAATTTTTTGCAGAAAAATTTATTCGTTCTTTTGGAAAAGTAATTGAGGCACAATTTATCATTGCGATTGTCAATACGGTGTTAACAACCATTGCTTTGTCTATTATGCATTTCCCTCAACTGTTCGGGTTAGCAATTTTGATTTTTTTCCTAGGCCTTATCCCTGTTGCAGGGGTCATCATCGGATTTGTGCCGTTAAGCTTAATTGCCTACAGTATTGGAGGAATTATGCAGGTTGTATATGTCATCATTACGATTCTTATCATCCACGCAATTGAGACATATATTTTAAATCCTAAATTGATGTCATCTAAAACAAATTTACCGATTTTTTATACCTTTATGGTGTTGATTTTCTCCGAGCACTTTTTCGGTGTATGGGGACTAATTGTTGGTATCCCAATCTTCATGTTCCTTTTAGATGTTTTAGATGTAACAAATAATGACCGCGAAGAAAAAGAATTAACCACAGGTAAAATAGTCACTAAAAAAAGATAACGTTAAGAATGCACGTTGGCCATACAGGGTTAACGTGCTTTTTTTATACATCTGTCTTAGTTCTTTAGGCCTATTTTATAGATTGTTAATATTAATTGAAGGAATTTTTTGAGGAAAGTCGAAATATAAATAATTATGAAGATTTATAACATTAAAATATTATCTTCATAGCAAAGAGTAGACTTTAGTCCTATTCTTTTTATTTTTTACATCAGGGGGGGGTTGTATTGATATCTTTTCGAAATGTTAATAAACATTATGGTCATTTTCATGTCTTAAAAAATATTAATCTTGACGTAAAGGATGGGGAGGTAGTAGTAGTTATCGGTCCATCCGGATCCGGGAAAAGTACGATGCTGCGCTGTATCAATCGTTTAGAAACGATTACAGATGGAGAACTAACAGTGAATGGATTCAAGGTCAATGATAAGAAAACCAACATCAATGATTTACGCAAGAATATAGGAATGGTCTTTCAGCACTTCAATTTATATCCACATAAAACGGTTCTCCAAAACATTACCCTGGCACCCATTAAAGCATTAGGGGTGGATCCAAAGCAAGCGGAAGAAACGGCCATGTTCTACTTAGAAAAGGTCGGCATTCCGGAAAAAGCAAAATCCTATCCATCACAATTATCAGGCGGACAACAGCAAAGGGTGGCCATTGCAAGAGGGCTTGCGATGAAACCCAATGTAATGCTTTTTGACGAGCCTACTTCGGCACTTGACCCTGAAATGATTGGGGAAGTATTAGAAGTAATGAAGTCACTCGCTAAAGAAGGGATGACGATGGTGGTCGTCACACATGAAATGGGCTTTGCTAAGGAAGTTGCCAACCGTGTTGTGTTTATGGATCAGGGACAAATATTGGAAGAGGATAATCCAAGTGAATTTTTTTCTAACCCAAAAACAGAAAGAGCACAAATATTTCTGAAAAGGGTATTAAATCATTAAAAACGGGGTTATAGCTAGTGGTGGTTGTGGGATTTAAATGTAATAGCAAGAGTAAAAGTAGCATAAAGGTAAGTCATATAACCACTTATTAGTTATATATAAAGAAAAATTAAGGGGGAAGAGTCTTTGAAAGGTTTAAAAAAGGTATTGTTTCTTGGGTTGATTTTTACATTGGTAGCTGCTTTGTTTGCAGGATGCGGGAAGAAAACAAACGGGGATACAAGTAAAGATACACTCCAACAAATAAAAGATCGTGGAAAGTTTGTTGTAGGTGTGAAGTACGATACAAATTTGTTTGGCTATAAAGATCCAAAAACGGGTGAAGTAACAGGTTTTGACATTGATATCGCTAAAGCATTGGCAAAGAAAATTCTTGGCGATGAAAATAAAGTCGAACTAGTGGAAATTACATCGAAAACACGTATTCCTAAATTAAATAACGGGGATATCGATGCTATTATAGCCACAATGACGATTAATGAGGAACGCAAAAAAGAAGTTGACTTTTCCGATGTGTATTTTGATGCAGGACAATCATTACTTGTAAAAAAGGGAAGCCCCATTAAATCAGTGGATGATTTGAAAAAGGGTACTAAGGTATTAGCAGTTAAAGGATCTACTTCCGTTGATAATGTAAAAAAAGCAGCACCTGATGCCGAAGTGCTAGAATTTGAAAACTATGCAGAAGCCTTTACAGCATTGAAATCTGGAAAAGGGGACGCGCTAACAACGGATAATTCCATTCTTTATGGAATGGCTGCCCAAGATAGCAATTATGAACTAGTTGGGGGTACCTTTACAGATGAACCATATGGAATCGCAGTTAGAAAAGGACAAAAGAAATTCCAAGAGTATATTAATAAATTCCTAAAAGAATTAAAAGACAGTGGAGAATACGATCAAATTAAAAACAAATGGATAAAAGAATAGAATTATATTCTTATACCAATGGATGGGCAAACAAACGCCCATCCTTTTCATAAAGGAGGGGGAAAATGCTCGATTTCTCCATACTAACGAATTACTTTGATATGTATATGGAAGGATTTTTAAATACATTAAAGATTAGTCTAGTAGGACTTGTTTGCAGCTTTATACTAGGGGTTATTATCGCGGTGCTCCGAATTGTCCCGCTAAAAATTTTAAATTTCATTGGGGCGTGCTATGTAGAATTTATCCGAAACATCCCATTGATGATTATTGCGTTTTTCTTTTATTTTGGTCTAAGTATCTATATAAATATGAGTGGATTTGTTGCAGGAACAATAGCATTGACCATTTACACATCAGCCTTCATAGCAGAAGCTGTCCGGGCTGGAATCCAATCTGTGGATAAAGGGCAGATGGAGGCAGCTCGTTCATCAGGACTAACATATACACAGGCAATGAGGATAATTATTTTACCACAGGCTATTAAAATTGTTATTCCGCCAATCGGCAATCAATTTTTAAATTTAGTGAAAAACTCCTCCATCATGGCAATGATTGCTGGAATGGATCTTATGTATTTCGCTGATGCCATCCATGAAAAAACATATGTAACATTTGATACGTATATTTTTGTAGCAATGTTTTACCTAGTTATTACAATCCCGTTAAGCCTCCTTGTCAATTATTTAGAGAAAAGAATGGCTAGAGCGTATTAGGGAGGAATGGAAAAATGGATTTTGCAGGTGCTTATCAAGCTGGAAATCTAATGTATATGTTAAGAGGGTTCGCTGTTACCTTAGAGGTTGCCTTTATTTCTATTATATTGAGCTTTGTAATAGGTAGTTTGTTGGGGATATTGCGGTATTCGAAAATTCCTGTTGTATCACATATTGTTATATTGGTAGTGGAGGTTATCAGAAATCTTCCTCTCTTATTAATTATCTTTTTCGTTTACTTTGCTTTGCCTGAAATCGGAATAAAATTTGAAATTAAGTCAGCCGCTATTGTTGCATTAACTATTTTTGAATCAGCCATGATCAGTGAAATTGTCCGTAGCGGTCTGAATTCTATAGAAAAAGGCCAAATTGAGGCCGCCCGCTCTTCGGGACTGACATATATACAAACCATGAGGATCATTATTTTGCCGCAAGCGCTTAAGCGAATGATCCCTCCATTAGTAAGTCAATTTATTTCACTTCTAAAGGATACATCCCTAGCTATCATTATCGCTTTGCCAGAGCTTCTACATAATGCGAAGGGAATCTACAATGGTAATATAAACTATGTTATTCCGATTATTATTTTGGCAATCCTCATGTATTTTGTCGTAAATTATGCACTATCATTAGTTGCTAGATGGCTGGAAAAACGATTAGATACAAACCGAAGAAATAGTGCGAAACAAGGTAAAGTGAAAAATACCGCTGCATCAGGTGGGGTTTCAATATAATATTTTTAACAATAAAAGTAGACATCGGGATGATTGTCTGCTTTTATTATGTTTAGCAGAATTCCATAATGATAGGAGGTGTAACATGCATATCGTTATTTCGGGTGGAAGCGGGTTTTTGGGAAAAAGACTGCAAATGTACCTCCTTAATAATGGTCATCAAGTAACCATCTTAACAAGGAACATAGACGGAAAACAAGAACTACAAGGAGTTAAATTAGTCGAATGGATGAACGAAGGAAATGATCCGGAAGCCGAGTTGAAAGATGTTGATGCAATCATCCACTTGGCGGGTGAATCCATAGGTGGTTCCCGATGGACGAAATCGAAGAAGGAGAGAATTCTATCCAGCAGGTTAAATACTACAAAGGAAATTTATCGAATAATCTCTAATCTGGGAAAGAAACCACAAGTTCTTATTCAAGCCTCTGCTGTTGGGTATTATGGAATGTCGGAAGAAGAAACTTACACAGAGGAAAGCGCTAGTGCAGCAAATGACTTTTTGGCAAGTGTTGTGAAGAAGTGGGAGAATGAAGCTAAAGACATCCAGCAACTAAATATTAGAACAGTTTTTACTAGATTTGGCGTGATTTTAGGGAATGGGGGAGCATTGCCATTAATGGTCCTACCCTACAAACTAGGTATTGGTGGTACGATAGGTAGTGGAAAACAGTGGATTTCTTGGGTTCATGTTGATGATGCAGTGCAGATGATTGTTTATGCAATTACACATACCGATATCAATGGTCCAATGAATGTTACAGCACCTAATCCGGTACAAATGAAGGAATTTGGTCAAACAATTAGTAAGGTCTTAAGACGTCCACATTGGATGCCTGTTCCTAGCTTTTTGATGAAACTCGGATTGGGCGAAATGAGTGACATGTTATTAAAAGGGCAGTATGTTATCCCAGAAATTGCAATGAAGCATGGCTATACTTTTCAATACTTGGTATTAGAGAATGCATTAGAAAATATTCTTGGAAAAAAATAATAGAGAAGGCTTGTGAACAGTGTATAAATGAAGCTATACTTAAAGAGTATTTATCAACAACTTGACATTTGATAAAAAAATGAATATAGTAATAAAAAATTATAATGAAACGTTGAAAAGGACTAGTAAAATGTTTTACGTCTTTTGTAGAGAGGAAATCAATTGGTGAAAGATTTCCAAAGACCGCATTTGAACCTGCCTTGGAGTTCTGTATCGATTTATACTAAGATACAAGCGGAATATTCCGTTATCAAGACAAAGTGTACAGCATGCAGCTGTAAATAAGGGTGGTACCACCAGGCCTCGGTCCCTTTTGGGAATCGAGGCTTTTTTGCGTTTAATTAAAACTGAGAAAGGATGAAATACCGTGGCAAAGGATAAAAAATTTGTTGAAGAAATCACGGCAATGGAAGACGATTTCGCCCAATGGTATACCGATGTCGTTAAAAAAGCAGATTTAGTAGATTACTCCTCTGTAAGAGGGTCTATGATTATACGCCCATACGGATATGCTATTTGGGAAAATATCCAAAGCATCTTGGATCGTAGAATAAAAGAAACAGGGCATGAGAACGTGTATATGCCATTATTAATTCCTCAGAGCTTACTTCAGAAAGAAAAGGATCATATTGAAGGATTCGCTCCAGAGGTTGCGTTGGTTACACATGGCGGATCAGAAGAATTGGCAGAGCCTCTTGTTGTTCGTCCAACATCTGAGGTTCTGTTTGGCGAACATTACGCCAATATTATTCATTCTTATCGTGATCTACCAAAGTTATATAATCAATGGGCCAATGTTGTACGTTGGGAGAAAACAACAAGACCATTCTTACGTTCATTAGAATTTTTATGGCAGGAAGGCCATACATGCCATGCGACTGAAGAGGAAGCAGCTGAGGAAACTCGTAAAATGTTAGAAGTGTATGCGGAGGTAGTCGAGAACTATCTTGCTGTACCAGTATTGAAAGGTCAAAAAACAGAAAAGGAAAAATTTGCAGGTGCGAAATTTACCCTAACCATTGAAAGCTTAATGCATGATGGAAAAGCGCTCCAATCTGGAACTTCTCACCATTTAGGAACAGGATTTGCAGAAGCATTTGGCATCCAGTTCACAGATAAGGACGGGAAGCTTCAAACCGTTAATCAAACTTCTTGGGGTATTACCACACGTTTAATCGGGGCACTAATCATGGTTCATGGGGATAACCGCGGTCTAGTTGTGCCACCAAGAATTGCACCAAAACAAGTGATGATTGTTCCAATCGCACAGCACAAAGAAGGCGTCTTGGATAAAGCTTATGAATTAAAGAATCGTTTGAACAAAGTTGCACGTGTCGATATAGATGCTAGCGATAAAATGCCTGGATGGAAGTTCAATGAGTATGAAATGAAGGGCATTCCTGTCCGCTTGGAAGTAGGGCCTAAGGATATTGAAAAGGGTCAGGTCGTATTAGCTAGACGTGATACAAGTGAAAAAATAATTGTACCGATGGAAGAATTAGAAACAAAAATTCCAGCTTTATTAGAAGAGATTCAAAACAATCTATTTGAAAAAGCCAAAAAACATCGTGAGGAAAAAACAACAGTTGCTTACAATATGGATGAATTTAAAAAGAATCTAGAGGAAAATCCTGGATTTATCAAAGCAATGTGGTGTGGAAGCGAAGCATGCGAAAACTTTATTAAGGAAGAAACAGCAGCAACTTCTCGCTGTATACCATTTGAGCAAGAACATCTCTCTGACAAATGCGTATGCTGCGGAGGAGAAGCCAAGCACTTAGTATACTGGGCAAAAGCTTACTAAAATGAAATGGTATCAGGCACCAGATTATATTCATTCTAATCTGATGCCTGATACCCTCTTTTATTTTATGATATGTTTTGCGCCAACATAGCGGTCTTTCCAATATTTATCGGACATTTTCACTATTTTTACACCTTTAGATGTTGACCCAATAAATTTGCCGTTTCCAATATAAATAGCAACGAAGGAAACCTTTCCTTTCTTTTCTCCTGTTGCGTAGAAGACTAGATCTCCTTGTTGTAAGTCTTTAAGCTTCACAGATTTGCCTATTTTATACTGATCAGCACTGGTGCGAGGAATTGTCATCTTTGTAGCAGCATCTTTGTATACATACTTGGTAAAGCCACTTGCATCAAAGCCTTTAGGTGTTGTTCCTCCCATTTTAAACTTTGCCCCATTATAAATTTGTGCTGTAGCAGCAACTTCGTCACCGTAATTAATGGATGCAGATGCCTTTGAAAAAGGCACTAGCAGAATTGCTGCAGTAAAAGCAAAAATAGCTGCCATTACGGCCAAAGAACTCTTTCTTTTTAGTATTACCCCCACAATAAAAAACCCCCTACTTTTTCTATATATTTTAAGCACGATTTAATATATGTTAGGACTATCGGAATGATTCTATAGTTGTAATATTAAAATAAATGGACAGGGGGATATGTATACATTACTTATTCAGGTAGATTGATTGGATGAACAAACTATTAGGTATTGATATATATTAAAAAAGTTGGAAAAATAAGGTGAAACATAACAAAGGTTATTACGATGACCTCGTATCAAATTTGGGATTAGCTCTTTGGATATATTTCAAAATAAGATGTTTTTCTTAGGAGAGAAAAGGCTCTTATTTATTCATTATAAAGCCTATCGCATCTATGGATTCATATTAGAATAGATAAGAGCAAATTATGAAGCACTATCCACCGAAATGCCAGAAAAATTATCAAATTATTAGATTATCACTCCTCTTTGATAACACTAATTGTTTAGAAACAGTGGAAGGATTACCTTTTGTAAGAAAAGAAAAAACCGACGAGAAATTATACTTTTCCTGACGGTTTTTGACGATTATATGGCTTTTGGGACAGCCCTTATTTTTCAACACATATCCATTTATCTGCCCAATGTTGTACTTCATCTAAGACAGGCATAATTGCATGCCCTTTATCAGTTAAACGATATTCTATCCGAACCGGGGTTTCGGGGTAAACTTCCCGAACCACAATATCTTCCGCTTCTAATTCCTTAAGGCGGTCCGAAAGCATCTTTTGACTTATATGTGGAATTTGTTCCGCTATTTCATTAAATCTTTTTGGCCTTTCCATAAGCACGCGAATAATCACTCCGACCCATCGTTTGCCCAATAATTGAAAGGCTTTTTCAAATTTAGGACATAGGCTAAATTCCTCCATCGATTTACACCTCCTAAAAAGGATAATCTTTGATTATACCTTATTTCCTATTATACACCTTTTTAATGCTTACTAAAAGTAAGTAAGTTTAATGCAACTTTTTTTGCATTTTCTGCATGATTCGTGGAAAAACGGGGTATATAAAAGAAAATGGACAAGGAGGAAGATAATTATGGCAAAGATAAGCAATATCAACAAAGCAGTTATAGCAGGAATTGGTATAGCAGGGATTTCATATTTGTCCTCCAAGAACAATCGTGAAAAAACACGTGTCATGCTTCAGAATGCAAAAGTAAAAACAGACTCCTGGTTGACAAAACTAAAACACAAAAGATCCCCATTAACAAAGGTGGGACATTCTGATCCTTATGATTTTGAAGATCATCAAATGTTAAGTGAGGGTGCTATGTATGGAGTTGATTATTATAATCAAGAAGAACAGCAGTCGTAATGAATATGGCACAGCTATTTATTCCATCAAAAATTGATTCTGTTACCCTTTATAGTTAGGTATTTAGATTATATCAAGTATAGGAAACAGTAAGGGAGGGTTCTCACCATTCGTGAGAGCCCTTTTCTTGTTTATTCACAAAGGTACGGATTTCCGCTACCTAACGGAAAAACAATATGTGTTATTGTAAACGCTCTTATACTACTATAGGACTATAAGTAATCCTAGCTTTCAAAGATTATAACAAATTACCTAGGAGGAATTGATAATGAAAAGAATTCTGTTAGCGTGTTCATCAGGTATGTCAACAAGTTTATTAGTATCCAAAATGAAAGAAGCTGCAGCTGATGAAGGAGTAGAAGCGGAAATTTGGGCTGTAGCGCAGGATAAAGCTTTTGAGGATATAAAAAAAGCGGATGTCTTATTAATTGGACCACAAATGAGGTTTTTAAAAGGGAAGTTTGCCAAAGTTGCAGAAGAGGCGGGTATTCCATTGGATGTTATTGATCCTGTTGCATATGGACGTGTTGATGGAAAAGCTGTATTGAATAAGGCTCTTCAACTCATTGGCAATTAAAGGAGGGGAAACAAATGAATAAGTTTATGGGAGTATTGGAGAATGTCTTATTGCCGATTGCAGATAAACTAAATAATAACCGTTACTTATCTGCTTTGCGTGATGGATTTATGGTGGCGCTGCCATTAATCATATTTGGCTCCATTTTTGTCGTTATTGCAAATTTTCCATTCCTTGATAAGGTTATAAGTGAAAGTGCTTATGCAAAATATCAAGATGCTTTAGGACCAGCTTCTGCGGCGACTTTAAGCATTATGGGACTGTTTGTTATTGTTGGGATAGGTTATAAATTAACACAATATTATAAGGTTGATGCAATATATGGTGGTGTGGTTGCATTAGCGTCCTTTCTTATTCTGACGCCGCAAGTAGTGGAAAAAGTATCCGGTGTTATTCCAACTGCAAGTCTCGGTGCACAAGGAATGTTCTTAGGGATTTTTACAGCGTTTATCTCATCTGAACTATACCGGCTTTTTGTACAAAAGAATTGGACAATTAAAATGCCACCTGGTGTGCCTGATGCTGTATCGAGATCCTTTAGTGCATTGATTCCTATTACCTTGACATTAACAATCTTTTTAGTTGTGCGTATTCTTTTCAGTTACACACCTTACGACACGGTTCAGAACTTCATTTATACGATTATTCAACAGCCATTAACACATTTAGGAAGCGGTTTACCTGCCACAATTATAGCAGTACTGTTAATTCAGATTTTCTGGTTTTTTGGATTGCACGGTCAAATTATTGTCAATTCTGTCTTTGATCCTATCTGGTATGCATTAAATGATGACAACTTAAAGGCTTTTCAAGCAGGCACAGAGCTTCCTCACGTCATCACAAAGCAATTTATTGATTCATTCCTCGTAGGTATGGGCGGATCTGGCATGACATTAGCTGTTGTCTTTTTAATCTTTTTAATCGGGAAAAGCAGACAGATTAAGGAACTTGGAAAACTTGGAGGACCAGCAGGTATTTTTAATGTAAATGAACCTATTATCTTTGGCTTGCCAATCATTATGAATCCATTAGTCCTTATCCCTTGGCTGTTAGCTCCAGTAGTTGTTGCGATAGTTACTTATATTGCGATGTCAACCGGACTTGTTCCACGTCCTGCTGGTGTAATTGTACCCTGGACTACACCTGTTGTATTGAATGGATTTTTGGCTACGGGAAATGCTTGGCAAGGCGGAGTTTTACAGGCTATAAACTTTGTAATTGTGGCAGTGATTTGGTGGCCGTTCTTGAAAATATTAGACAAAAATTATTATGAAAAGGAAAAATATGAATCTAATTCTAAAGCAAGCTAACACTTTTGTTTGCAACAATTCCCCGTTTAGATTTCTGTCAGGTCAAACACATTAGAGGAGACTAACACATGGATACGATAACAGAGATTGCATTCCAAATAATTTTATATGCTGGCAACGGTAAATCCAATGCAATGGAGGCAATTCAAGCAGCAAAAGAGGCAAATTTTGAAGAAGCTGATCGGCTTATTAAAGCTGCAAGTGAAGAGCTCGGAAAGGCACATGGCTATCAAACAAAGCTGCTGCAAGAAGAGGCATGCGGCGAAGGTACTTCAGTCAATGTGATCCTTGTTCATTCGCAGGACCATTTAATGACTGCAATGACAGTGAGAGATTTAGCGATTGAAATTATTGAAATCTATCGAAATAAATAAATCAACCGTAAAAAATATAGGAAGTAGTTAATCAAAAATGCTAGTTTCCTAGATTCATGCATCGGAGGTACATTATGTCTAAAAAATATGTTTTTCCCGAAGGGTTTTGGTGGGGCAGTGCAACCTCGGCAACGCAGATAGAAGGTGCCGCACATGAGGGTGGTAAAGGAGAGAATATCTGGGATCATTGGTATAAGCAAGAACCGGATCGCTTCTTTGAACAAATTGGACCAGAAACAACATCCGATTTCTATCATCGTTATAAGGAAGATATTCAATTAATGAAGGAAATCGGACATAACACTTTTCGTATGTCGATATCTTGGTCGCGATTAATACCCGGTGGAAGAGGCAAGGTCAATCAAGAGGCAGTTGACTTCTATAATCATGTAATTGATGAACTTATTGCAAACGGTATCGAGCCATTCTTAACTCTTTTTCATTTTGACATGCCGCTTGAAATGCAAAATGAAGGTGGATGGGAAAACAGAGAAGTTGTCGATGCCTACCAACATTATGCAAAAATTGCTTTTGAATTATTTGGGGACCGTGTAAAAAAATGGTTTACTTTTAATGAGCCAATTGTACCTGTCGAAGGTGGATATCTTTATGATTTTCATTATCCGAATGTAGTGGATGGGAAGCGTGCTACACAGGTTGCATACAATACTATGATTGCGCATGCTAAAGCGGTTGTAACCTTTCGTGAATGTAATATAAGAGATGGAAAGATAGGAATAGTTTTAAACCTAACCCCATCTTATCCAAGAAGCCAGCATCCTGCAGATTTGAAGGCTTCAAGAATTGCAGATTTATTCTTTAATCGTAGCTTCCTTGACCCAGCCGTATTAGGTGAATATCCTGAAGAGTTAATACAGATATTAAGGGATCATCATCAATTGCCAATTACTCAAAATGGTGATAAAGAGCTCCTAATGGCTGGGAAAGTTGATATTTTAGGTGTCAATTATTATCAACCTCGGCGGGTTAAGGCAAAGGATCATCTGCCAAATATGGAGGGTCCATTCATGCCTGAGTGGTTCTTCGATTTATATGAGATGCCGGGTCGAAAGATGAATCCATATCGCGGTTGGGAAATTTATGAAAAAGGCATTTATGATATTATGATTAACTTGAAAGAAAATTACAATAATATAGAATCATTTATCTCAGAGAATGGAATGGGTGTTCAGGATGAAGAGCGATTTGTTAATAATGGGCAAATCCAAGATGATTATCGAATTGATTTTATCCGTGAACATTTAATATGGTTGCATAAAGCAATTGAGGAAGGCTGTAATGCAAGAGGATATCACTTATGGACACTTATGGATAACTGGTCATGGATGAATGCCTATAAAAACCGCTATGGTTTCATCTCCGTTGATGTAAATACAAAAAAACGTACGTTGAAAAAAAGCGCTTATTGGATAAAGGAAGTATCCGAAAAAAATGGTTTTTAGCTAAAATATTAAAAGCAAAAAAAATTAAGCTGTAAAGGGTTCTGGTTCTTGAAGAGCTGGAACCTTTATTTGAATTTATCAAAATTTCAAGGGGAAATGTAAGAATTTTTTAAATATTTATGGCATGCTATAAATAAGAGAATGAACTAAGGAGAATTCATCATGCTTAACGATAGAATGAGCATAATCCTACGTGAATTGATGACAGCAGGCGGGCTGGTTACTGGTACATACTTAGCCCATTTAAATCAGGTTACATCCCGAACCATAAGGGAGGACATTAAATACCTTGATTCCATCCTTGCTGCTCATGGGGCAAGAATTCATTCGTTCAGAGGAAAAGGATATAAATTAGTAATCGAAGACAATCAACGGTTTGTAAAGTATTTGCAAGCAAATATTGAGGATAATACATCATACGGTAAGGATGTTCCATCATCACCAGAGGAACGAATTTTGTACATTATTAAACGATTGTTATTATGTGAGACATTTATAAAATTGGAAGATTTAGCAGATGAAATGTATATTAGTAAATCCACCATTCAAAATGATTTAAAAGATGTGAAACAAAGATTAGAAAAGTATGATATTCATATAGAATCACGCCCAAATTATGGAGTAAAAGCGATAGGCAATGAACTGAAACTGCGATTTTGTATTGCAGAATACTTATTTGACCGTAACAAACGAAGTACCGAACTAATATCCGATATTAGTTTTTCTCCATTACCAAAAGAAGACTTAGATAAAATTCAAGAAATTATTATGCGTCAAATTAGCGAAAACAATATTATCTTATCGGATGTTGCTCTTCATAATCTTCTTATCCATATTGATATCGCCTATGAACGTATTAAAACAGGAAATCATGTAACATTATTTAAGTCAGAAATGAAGGAAATTATGCAGCAAAGAGAATATGAGGTAGCGAGAAAAATAGTCAACGAAGTTGAGGAAGCATTCCAGGTAACTTTCCCTCTTTATGAGACCGCTTACATTGCTATGCACCTATTGGGAACGAAAATATTAAACCAATCCAGTGCCGGAAAAAAAGTGGTTGAGCAGGTGATAGATGATAAAATAATTGATATGGTTATGGTTGCTCTAGATAAAATAAAATTAGAACTGAACCTTGATTTAAAAAATGATAAAGAATTAATTATTGCTTTAAGTCTTCACTTAAAACCAGCGATAAATCGCTATAAATATGGAATGAATATTCGTAACCCTATGTTAGAAGCAATTAAGAAAAATTACCCTCTCGCATTCGAAGCGGGAATCGTTGCTGGTCTTGCCATTGAAGAACAAACAGGGACAAAAATGAATGAAAATGAGGTTGGGTATCTTGCTCTTCATCTCGGTGCAGCTATTGAAAGACAAAAAATGAAATCGGGTCCGAAACGTTGTATTATTGTCTGTGCTTCTGGGCTGGGAACTGCACAGTTGATTTATTATAAATTAAAAAATCAATTTGGGGATATATTGGATGTTGTTGGTACAACAGAATATTATAATTTGAAGCAGTATAATTTACGTGATATTGATTTTGTTGTCAGTTCCATTCCAATTTCAGCAGAATTGCCAGTTCCAGTTGTAGAAATTAATGCGATTTTAGGTGAATCAGACTTAGCAAAAATAGAAAAACTCTTAGCAAATCAGATATCAGTAGTGGAGCAGTATTTTAGGCCAGAGCTTATGTTTCTTGGGGAAGATTTTATTTCGAAAGAAGCAGTTTTAGAGTTTTTATATATTAAATTACTAAAAATGGGATTAGTGGAACCAACATTTCTGGAGGCCGTCTATGAACGGGAAAATGTAGCTCCAACTGCCTTTGGAAATTTAGTTGCTATTCCTCATCCAATCACTCCAAAGTCACATCAAACATTTCTCACTGTGTGCACATTGAAAAAGCCTATTCAGTGGGGTGAAAAACTGGTCCAATTTATTTGTATTATCAATGTAAAGAAAAACAGCCAAGAGGATTTACAATCTATGTATGAATTGCTTGGGAAAATTATCGACAGCAGTTCAATCGTACAAAAGTTAATTAAAGCGAAAGATTATCATGAGTTTATCGGGAATATTAGATAGGAGAAGGGCATCCATAAGGGATGTCCTTTTTCGTCCATGACACTACCGCAGTTTCCCCCTAATATTGTTACTATATAATTTTAACCCCTGTCATTCCTCTTTTGGCTGTCCCATTAATCCATAAAAGAAAAGATGTCCTAGATCGATGATAGATTGCTTGCTTTGATTAGCGATCAATTCAGGATGCTGAATCGCTTCAGTAAAAATCTGAAAGTATAAAATAACGGATTCAGAAGATATTTGCGGGCTAATGTAACCACTTTGACGTCCCTGTTCAATGAGCTCCATCATTGCAGGCATAGCCTTTTTATATGTCCACTCTTCAATAAGTTTTTGGATGGTTGGATCTGTTATGGATTTGATAAAATCCGTTGAAATGGACTTTGTTAGTTCCATCCGATCAAAAAGAATCTTTTCTACCTTTTTAGGAAAGGGAATCTCCATATAGAGTATTTTTTCAAACTTCTCCATTTCTGTATTAAAAAATTCATCAATAACTGATAACGTTAGTTCCTCTTTATTTCCAAAGTAATTGTAAATAGATACTGGAGAAACGTTTGCTTTTTTCGCAATCTCACCAATGCTTACTTTTTCCACGCCGTAAGTACTAAAAAGTTCAATAGCTGCTGCACGTATACTCTCCTTTTTCTTTTCCGTTCTGCGTTGATATCCGTCCATTTCTTTCACCTCAAAATAAGATTACTATATGTTTTGAAATGAAACAATAAATTTTATTCAAAACATATTGATATTTAATTTAGTGTGAACTATTATGAAATAAATGAATGATGTCTATTCAAAATATATAAAAAGGGGATCTGTTTATGGGAATTCAAATCAGTCATTTAACGAAAGTGTTCCCGAATGATAAAGGCATTTTTGATTTGTCTTTTGAAGTCAACCAAGGCGAGGTTTTCGGCTATTTAGGACCAAATGGTGCAGGGAAATCAACTACTATACGTCATCTAATGGGATATATGAAGCCAAGAACAGGCTTTGCAAAGATAAATGGTTTGGATTGTTGGAGTAACAGTCCTGAAATTCAAAAAGTGGTTGGTTATTTGCCAGGAGAGATTGCTTTTTTCGATAACATGAATGGGCTTCAATTCCTTGAATTACTTGGCGGAATGAGGGGTATGAAAAACAAGAAAAAACGAGATGAACTAATTGAACGATTTCAATTTAATGTGAAAACGCCTATACGCAAAATGTCAAAGGGGATGAAACAGAAGGTGGGAATTGTGGCAGCATTTATGCATGACCCGGAAATTCTAATCCTTGATGAACCGACGTCAGGGCTCGACCCGTTGATGCAAAGCATGTTTATCGATTTAATCTTGGAAGAAAAATCAGAGGGAAAAACGATACTGATGTCATCTCACATTTTTCAAGAGATTGATCGCACTTGTGACAGGGTCGGCATTATTAGAGATGGTAGATTAGTAGCAATTGAAAATGTCCAGCATCTTCAATCGATTCAACGGAAAGTATTCGATATCTCTGTGCGAAATCAGGAAGATTTGGAAAAGATAAAACAATCTGGGCTGCGTATTCTTTCCGAGAATGAATTACGTGTAAAGGTTGCTGTGCAAGGGGAGTACAATCATTTTGTCAAAGTATTGGCAGAATGTCAGATTAATAATCTAGATATCCATGCACAGTCACTCGAAGAAATTTTTATGCATTTCTATGAAAGGGAGGAGAAAGCAAGATGAATGCATCACTTTTCTTTTCAACCTTAAAAACAAATGGTAAGACACTATTCAGCTATGCGATTGGATCTGCTTTTTATGTCTTGTTAATTATGCTTATTTATCCTTCTTTTGCAAAATCAAATGCAATGGATGTTGTGCTCAAACAAATGCCGCAAAAGTATTTAAATGCTTTCGGGCTTGATGGGGGAATGCCGCAGAATCTCAGTGGATTTTTAGCAGGTGAATTTTATGGATTACTGTTTCTTCTCATTTTGATGATTTATAGTGTTATCCTTTCCTCACAGTTAATGGTTCGATTAGTAGACAGGGGTTCCATGGCATATTTGCTTTCAACATCTGCTTCCCGTACGAAAGTTGCAGTGACGCAAGCTGCCATTCTTATTTTCGGATTATTACTTATCACTGTGATTACCATCGCTACTGTTTTAATTGGCTCGGATTTGATGATTAAAGGCAATGATCTTGAAGTATCAAATTTTATTCAAATGAATGTAGTAGGGTTTCTGTTGTTCTTTGTGATTAGCGGCTACTCCTTCTTCTTTTCCTGTGTGTTTAATGATGAAAAGCGAGTACTGGCAGTATCCGGTGGCCTATCAGTTATCTTCTTTGCCATCCATTTAGTTGCAAAAATGAGTACCGATTATGACTGGTTAAAATATTTCACTGTCTTTTCAACCTTTGATCCATCTGGAATTGCTAAAGGTACTGTTAATATTTTGCCCATATCACTGGCGTTGGGATTTTCGGGTATTGTTTTATACACTTTGGCAATTCTTATTTTTTCAAAACGAGATCTTCCACTATAAAGTATACAAGGAAAAAATCAATCTCATGGAGAATTAGTAAGGAATCGAAAAAGTGGGGTGTGAAAGATGGGGACATTAGGAGCCTGGATTGACTATCTAAATAGTATGGAGGGAAAAGAGGATGACAGCTTTTTTAAACCATACAAGGAAGGGAAATGGTCGAAAGCGGCGATTATTGCGCACATGATGTTTTGGGATCGTTTCTTTTACGAGGAACGATTGCCGCACATGTTAAAAGGGGAAGACTTAGTAGGGATTACGGAACGCCAAGTAGAAGAAATGAACAAAAAGGCAGAAGAGTATGCACATTCTGGAGTAAGCCGTCAACAGATAATAGCTGGGGCTTTAAAGTATCGGCAAATGATCATAAATGTATTGCAGGGTAAAGACTTAACGAAAACTTTTACCATAAAGGAAAGAAAAATATCGCTTCAAGAATATGTCGAAGGGGAAGTAGAACACGATCAGCATCATTTAAAGCAGTTGAAGGCAAAATAATAAAAGGACGATCATATGAAATAGCAGACTAAGTAATTACGATATGGTTTGCTATTTTTATTTATTATTCTTATACTGCAAAAATAAATAATCTATCTTATATGCTAAAATATTGTCTAGAAATATACTGAATTTACTACGTTAATAACCATGGGTTTTAGAGTTTGAAGATTCAATTTGGTGGTGGTGTTATATAATGGCAAAAAGCAGAACGAATCCTAAGGTAGATGAATTCATAAGTAAGTCAAAAAAGTGGAAGGAACAATATGAAAAGTTAAGAAATATCGTTCTTGACTGTGAGTTGACCGAAGAATTTAAATGGATGCATCCTTGCTATACGTATGAGAATAAAAACATTGTTTTAATACATGGATTTAAAGAATATTGTGCGCTGCTGTTTCACAAAGGTGCCTTGTTAAAGGACAGCGAAGGGATTTTAATCCAACAAACTGAGAATGTCCAGGCTGCGCGTCAGATTCGCTTTACCAATGTTCAAGAAATAGTTGAAATGGAATCCATCTTGAAGGCTTATATTAATCAAGCAATTGAAGTGGAAATGGCTGGTTTAGAAGTGAATTTCAAAAAAACAGAAGAATACAAAATTCCGGAAGAGTTTCAACATAAATTAGATAATATCCCAGCGTTGAAAACCGCCTTTGAAGCATTAACCCCGGGACGGCAAAGAGCGTATATCTATTATTTTTCTCAAGCTAAACAATCCAAAACCAGAGAATCAAGGGTTCAAAAATACATGCAGAAAATTCTGGATGGAAAGGGACTAAATGATTAGTATAAACGATTAGATTGAAGCCGTTGGTGAATTGCTCGATAATTCAAAAACGCTTAGGAGGAATGACCCCAAGCGTTTTTGAATTTTATTAATCTATATTTGAGGGAACTAGAACGGAAAAACATAATTAATGAGAAGCGGAGATATGAAGAACGACATCAAGGCAGCCAAAATCATCGAAACGCTTGAAATGGCACCAGCTGAGCTGCTTATCTCTAATGCCTTTGATGTTCCAGCACCATGGGAGCTTGTTCCTAATAACACTCCGTGCGCAACATCACTTCTGAATTTAAAAATACGAATAATCATAGGTCCGAGTATCATTCCTGTTATTCCAGTTATAATAACAAAGATAGCGGTTATTGTTGGAATTCCACCAATCTTGGACGAAACCCCCATTGCAATAGGAGTTGTGATGGAATAAGGGATAATGCTATGAATCAATGACTTATTTAAATGTAAAAATACAGCCATGAAGGCAGATGCGATGACTGAAATTAATGAACCGGTTAATACACTTAAAAGAATCTCGCTAAAATGTTTTTTTAATACAGGATAAAATTTGTAAAGCGGAATGGCAAACGCTATTGTTGCTGGCTGCAAAAGTTCAGTCAGCCATTTGCCGCCGTCTTCATATCCACTATAAGAAACATTACATATTAATAAAATGGCAACAATGAGAATTGGTGCGATTAAAAGAGGTGTTAAGTATATCTTTTTTAAATGTTTATAACCCCATTTCGCTGCCCAGTAGATTCCCACTGTTAAAACCAAACATAAGAATCCGACCATTATATATGTTTCTCCTCCTTTCTATGCATAATTTTTTCCGCAATGAATCCGGAACATGTCATGACTAATGCAGAACTTAAAATAATAATGCTAATAATTTTAAGACCATTATCCATTAGCATACTCTTGTATTGGATCACTCCAACTGCAGACGGAATAAAAAAAAGAAGGAATTCTGCTAATAACCAATTTCCTCCAACTTCAATCCATTTCAGTTTTACAATTTTAGTTTTTAATAAAATGAACAGAATGATAATACCTAGGATGCTGCCAGGTATGCCAATGTGCAGCATGTTGGAGATTTTCCCCATTATATAAGAAAAAGCAACTAATATAGCCACTTGAATAAATCCTTTGATAAAGTTTCGCATAATTGATTTTCACCCCATTGAAAGTGTACAGCAGCATGAATGATAGGTAAAATGAATATATCGAATAATGAACATTCCGTTTGGTTATGCTTCAAAACTTTGAGTGGAAATTAATAATAATTGATAGTTGTAGAATCACATTGATAGGAGTGGTTGAAAATGGATATTCAACATTTGCAGTATTTCGTAGCCGTTGCAACGTATGGGAACTTTACAAAAGCTGCACAGCAGCTCTACGTGACTCAGCCGACCATTAGTAAAATGATAAAAAGTATTGAAGATGAATTGGGGGTTACCTTATTTGATCGATCAAGCAAACAGGTCAAGCTGACAGATGCGGGTAAGGTTCTGCTTGGACAAGCGCAGAATATCATTAAATCTTTTCAAAATTTATCATCTGAACTTGATGATTTAATGGAATTAAAGACAGGGAATATTCAAATTGGTCTGCCGCCGATGATTGGGTCAAGATTTTTCCCTAGGGTAATTCAGGAGTTTCATAAGCAATATCCACGAATTACGGTACAGCTCTTTGAAGACGGGGCAAAAAAGATAGAAACAGATGTTGGAAATGGGATGCTCGATCTTGGTGTTGTAGTATTGCCGACGAAGGATGATATTTTCCATACGTTTTCGTTTGTAAATGAACAATTAAGGGTCTTAATTCACCCGACAAATCCATTAAGCAAAAAAGAAGTGGTGCACCTAAAGGATCTGGAACATGAGGATTTTATTCTTTTTCGGAAGGATTTTGCTCTTCACGATCGTATAATCACAGAATGCGTTCGTACTGGGTATCAGCCAAATATTATCTATGAAAGCTCCCAATGGGATTTTATTAGTGAAATGGTTGCAGCTAATTTAGGCATTGCATTACTTCCAGAGGCGATATGCAGGCATCTGGATCAAGAACGTGTCACTATCATTCCACTGATCGATCCGATTATTCCGTGGAAGCTCGGCATTATTTGGAGAAAAGATAGGTATTTATCATTTGCAGCCAGGGAGTGGCTTCGTTTTACGAAGCAATTCATGGAGAAAGAAGGGGATATCATCGAAGAATAAACCCTTTGAACATATCTGTAGTCTGACATAGCTTCTCCACATTTGCTTGCTTTAATCATCGGTCAGCTTGAGTTATACTATACATAACTGCTTATATGAAAGATACGGAAGTCTGGGCATAGAGGGCTCGGGCTGTCATTTTGTGAAATTATATGAACTTTGAAATATAAAAGGGAGTCTATTAACTTGAATAGCGATATAATGGAGGCAAAAAATGGGAGATATAGTACACTCTTTATTACAAACCTTTGCAGGTCTTGGGTACGTAGGAATAATACTAGGATTGGCAATTGAAATTATACCGAGTGAAATTGTACTTGCCTTTGCAGGGTACCTTGTGTCAAAGGGTGACGTCAGCTTTATTGGAGCAACAATAGCTGGTGTTATTGGGGGAACCTTTGCCCAAATGATTATATATTGGATTGGTGCATACGGCGGTAGACCATTTCTTAAGAAATTTGGTAAATATATTTTTATTCATGAACATCATATTGAACTTGCAGAGAAGTGGTTTGATAAATATGGATCTGGAGTAGTTTTCACCGCTCGATTTGTTCCTGTTGTAAGACATGCGATTTCCATTCCTGCAGGGATCACGAAAATGCATTTTGGCAAATTTACTTTATACACGGGTCTTGCTGCAATCCCATGGTCAATTCTATTCATCTATCTAGGTCATAAACTGGCTTCAAATTGGGAACAAGTAAATGAAATAGCGAAACCTTACGTTCAGCCTATCATGATTATCGCAGTAATAGTGATTCTATTGTATGTTGCGTTAACGATATTCCGAAAAAGAAAGAAAACTTTCTAATGCCAAGGTGCCCAGCCGTAATAGCTGGGTTTTTCCTTTTTTGGGAGGGATTTTTAGTTATTTATCGAAATGGTATGCAAAAAGGAGGTTTTAAACTTGAGTATGAGCAAAATGAAAGAGGTATTGTTTTCAGAGTGGGAAGTTGCCGTTCGTACGATAACCAACTTATTATCGAAGGTTCAAGAAAAGGATTGGGATTATCACCCGCGAGAGAATATGAGAACATTACTCGAGCTTGCTAACCATTTAGTTCAGATTCCGGCCATTGATTTTGCTATTGGGCAAGAAAAAAGTGAGCAAGAAGTACGCGAGTTAGAAAATCAACTTCATACAGGCAGTGCATTGGAATTAGCGGATGTTTTGAAAAAAGGATATCAAGAGTTCAAAGGGTATTACGATTCACTTTCTGAAAGAGACTTTTTTGAAAAAATATCAAAGCCATTTTATTTTGCAGAAGATATGCAAGGACATACTCAGGTGAAGTGGCTGACGGAAAGTACCACACACATCTTCCATCATCGTGGCCAGTTTTTTAACTATCTAAAAGAACTGGGGTATGAGGTTAATATGTTTGATTTATATTAAGTAAGCAAGCGCATGGATAGGTAATGGAAATTCATGCGCTTAATTGAAGTATTGTAAATTTCTAGCGGACCCAGGCTTCTTTAATTAACCTAAGATCATGCAAAAATGATAGATCTATCTCTAAACGTATGACCGATAATTCCATCATCACCTTGTCATTAAAAAATCCGTTTAATCTTTCAAGTTGTTTTTTTATGGTATGCTATTCTTTTCCTATTGTGCTGACCGTTCAATTCGGATTAATTCAAGGACATTATTTTCTGCAGTCAGGCGTTTTATTCTCCAATTTTGTGTAATCATCCTTTCAAGTTCACAAACTTGATCAGCTTTTAATTTGATTTGATCAAAATACGTTTCTCCACATTCGAAGTCTGTTCCTTCTTCGAGTCCATATCGATAAATCATAAATTGTTTTAAACCATTCCGAGTAACAAACTTGAATTTGTACCCGACCTGTACCGCTTCTTGAAACTCTTCCCAATGCTCCTCGGCAAATTGAAAAAGCATTTTCCAGTCCTCAGCATCCTGATTTAGATGTTTTAGAGCATGAATATCCTTCGATTTACATATTTCAAGTAAATGATCATTTGATAAACAACCTGTACGAGCCATTTCTAATTGCAGTCCGATCGGCATAGATAATTTTACTGTAGTCATTTTGAATCCCCCTATTAATAACACAATTCATTATACATGGATTTTTCATGTAATTCCGATTTTTTTAATGTGAAAGAAAAATGATTGAATTCGATATTATAATATCGTATATTTATAATCTGTAAAACATATAGATTTAATCGGAATTGAATTTTGTACATAAAAAACTGTTTATTCCGTTATTTTATATTTGGTTTTACAAAGAAAAAACCAACTTAGGGGGAACAAGTGATGAAAAAGCAGATTGGTTTATTTGCTGCTATATTGCTAAGCTTTGTGTTAGTTTTATCAGGATGTTCATCAAATTCCAATAGTGCATCCAATGATAAATCTACTGGTTCGGCAGCTAAATCAAATACATTTATATATGGAATTAGCGGAGACCCAGGTAATTCTGTAAACGTTATTACAACAGGTGATCGTTTTGGCCTCATGGAAATTAAAGCGATTTATTCACCTTTATATATGTATAACGGAAAAGATGATGTGAAGTATTTTTTAGCAACAAGTATGACACCATCTAAAGATTTCAAAACATATACAGCAAAATTAAGAAAAGATGTTAAATGGTCAGATGGTAAGCCATTTACTGCAGATGATGTAGTATTCACTTATGATCAAATGTTAAAGGAATCAAACGGTGGATGGGCAAGAAGTATGCTTATCTTTAACAACAAGCCGGTGAAAGTAGTCAAGGTAGATGATTATACAGTAAAATTTGAGCTTCCGGAAGTAAGTATGGGAGCAATGGAGTCCCTTGGAAATATCTTTATTATGCCAAAGCATATTTATGAAGGGGAAAAGGATATCGCTAATAGTACTAAAAATGCAACACCAGTCGGAACAGGTCCTTACAAGCTTGTACAATATAAGGCCGGCGAAAGTGTTACGTTTGAGAAAAACAAGGATTATTTCTTAGGAGAACCAAAAATCGATAAAATAGTATTCCGTATTATTGAAGATGCGAATACAGCTAACATCTCGCTTCAAAGCGGAGAGATTAATGCTTTAATTATCCAGCCTTCTGATGTGGCAAAATTTAAAAATGATACGAAAGTTACGCTTAAACCATATGATGAAGGCCGCATTGGTTACATGGCATTTAACTTGAGCTCAAAAGCGGTACAATCAAAAGAAGTTCGCCAGGCAATAGCATATGCATTAAACCGGGATGAAATTATTAAAGCAAGCTATTTATCTAGTGATTATGCAGCTCCAGCATATACATTCTTACCTAGAAAAGCAACTTACTATACAGAAAATGTAGATAAGCATGATTTTAATGTAAGTAAGGCAAAAGATCTTTTGAAGAAAGCTGGTGTGAAAGGCTTATCTCTTAAACTAGCTTATACAGGAAGTGATCCTATTCAACAAAAGCAAGCCGCCGTTATGCAGCAGGATCTTAAAGCGGTGGGTATTGATTTGAAATTAGTTGGAATGGATGCAAATGCATTAAGCCAAAAGCTTCAAAAAGTTCAAACTGATTTTGATATGTATTTAAATGGATTTATTATGGGAATTGACCCAGATACATTTAATTCCTTATTTATAACAGGAAGTCCAAGTAATTATATGCACTATAGCAATCCTGAGGTAGATGAATTGTTTAATAAAGGTAGAGTGGAGACTTATGATGCGAAACGTCAAGCAATCTATGAAAAAATTCAAAAATTAATTATTGATGACGCAGCATTCTATCCGATTACAGAAAATAAACGAATTCTCGCCATCGACTCAAATATTACAGGAATTGATCAAGCCGGTTTGGTTCCAGTGTATACATTTGAGGATATGTCAAAGCTTTCTTATAAATAATGTATGGAAAAGAAAGATAAACGGCTATCACGCTGTTTATCTTTCTTTTTAGGTAAACTCTTTCCAAAGTATAAATTGGGTTGCAACTGTTTCTTGCACTCGAGAAAAGATGCATAACCCTCAACTTTTAGTAAACAAACACAGTTTTAGGTAAGGAGTAAAAGCGATGGCAAAATACATTTTAAAAAGAATTTTGCAGGCGATTCCCATGCTGATTATCATTTCCATCATCTGTTTTTCACTCATGCAAATGGCGCCATATGATGCGATTGATTCAATGACAACACCGAATATGTCACAAAAGACCATTGAACTAATAAAGGCAAAATACGGACTGGATCATCCTGCTTATATTCAATACTTTGATTGGATGAAAGGAATTTTACATGGAGATTTCGGGTATTCTCTTGTCACCCACCAAAGTATTTCAGAGGATTTGATTTCAAGAATTCCAAATACGATAGTACTAGTTTTGCCGGCATATGTATTGGCACTGATTCTAGCGATTATTCTTGGTCTTATAGCAGGTGCGAATAGGGGAAAATTACTAGATAAAATCATTGATGGTTTTAGTTCAATCGGGATTGCCATTCCGAGCTTTTGGTTAGCGATGATTTTTATTTTTATTTTTGGTTATAAGATGGGGTTGTTTCCGATTCTTGGCATGCATACGATCGGGATGGAAGGATCGACTTCTGACTTCTTCCACCACCTTTTCTTGCCATGTGTAGTATTGACGATTGCTTTTTTACCAGAATTAATTCGTTATGTTCGATCTTCAACAATAGGTCAGCTGTCAGAGGATTATGTGATGGTGCAGGAAGCGTATGGATCGTCTGGTGCAGCCATTCTATTTAAACATGTTCTTCGAAATGCGTTATTGCCGCTTGTAACCATTGTTGGAATGTCATTACCGATGCTTGTTACAGGTGCTTTTGTAACGGAGACTGTCTTTGGGTGGCCGGGAATTGGTCCATATTTTGTGAAAGCCATTCAAGGATTTGATTATCCTGTTGTGATGGCAATCATGCTGTTTTCCGCTAGTTTAGTTATTTTAGGAAATTTAATATCGGATATTTTATATTGCATTATTGATCCTAGAATTAAGGAAATGAGGTGACAGAAATGGCAAAACAAAAAAATAGAAGAATGGAAAAGCTAAAAAAAGAATTAAAGTCTAACAAGCTAGCACTTTTTGCATTTATATTCCTTTCTTTGATTATACTAGCCTCTATCTTTGCCTTTCTATCTCCTTATTCTCCAAATGCAGTAAATGTCGGAAAGGTTTTACAACAACCGAGCGGCAGTCATCTATTTGGAACGGATGAGCTTGGCCGAGACTACTTAACTAGGGCTTTATATGGAGGGAGAATATCTCTTACAGTAGGAATTTTAGCCATGGCTATATCTACATGCATAGGTGTATTAGTAGGGACTGTAAGTGGATATTTTGGAGGTAAAGTAGATAACCTCCTTATGAGGATTGTCGATATCATTTCTTCCATCCCATGGATGATATTAGTAACGGTTATCAGTATTTTTTTGACCCCAGGATTGAAAGCAATCATCCTTGTTATTGGATTATTCACTTGGATGGGGACAGCCAGACTAGTACGTGCGGAAACCTTATCAATAAAAGAGCGGGAATATGTTTTGTATGCGAAGGCCTCAGGACAATCCTTTTGGAAAATCATTTTTAAGCATATCATTCCAGGGGCATTGCCAACATTTATTGTTGCATCAACCGTAAGTATTGCAAATGCAATCTTAATGGAATCGGCGCTGAGCTTTTTGGGACTAGGTGTTCAACAACCTTTATCATCATGGGGGAGTATGCTTCAAACGGCACAAGGAAACCTCGGAAGTGCTCCATATATGGCAATATTACCAGGTTTGTTAATTGTCTTGACCGTATATTCATTTAATAAATTGGGCGATGTTCTTCGTGTGATAGTTGAACCGAAAACGGGGAAATAGGAGGTGGATGTTATGAGTGACTCGTTATTAACTGTAAAGAATTTAAAGACCACTTTTTATGACGGAAAAACAAGGCTTGAAGCCATTCGCGGGATAGACCTATCTGTACAAAAAGGGGAAATTCTAGGAATTGTTGGCGAATCTGGTAGTGGCAAGAGTATTTTAATGAAATCCATAATGGGGATCATTCCGAAAACTGCGAAGGTTGATAGCGGAGAAGTAATCTTAAATGGACAGCATATTGAGAAACTTTCCATGAAAGAAAAAAGAGCAATTAGAGGGAAAGAAATTGCAATGATTTTCCAAGATCCGATGACTGCTTTAAATCCGCTAAAAAAAGTAGGGGACCATCTTATTGAGTTGCTTGTACGAGTTAGAGGAATGAAAAAGCCAGAGGCAAAAAAGGAAGCCGTTGAAATGTTAAGAAGAGTCGGTATTCCATCGCCAGAAACAAGGGCAAATCAATATCCACATGAGTTTAGCGGAGGTATGCGGCAAAGGGTGCTTATTGCTATGGCATTATCCTGCAATCCAAAGTTATTAATTGCCGATGAACCGACAACTGCCTTGGACGTCACTATACAGGCACAAATTTTAAATCTATTAAAAAAGTTAAAAAGTGATAATGATATGTCTGTCGTCCTCATTACCCATGATTTAGGGGTGGTAGCGAGCCTCTGTAGCAGGATTGTGGTAATGTATGCCGGGATGATTATGGAGGAAGGTACAGCTACTGAAATTTTTTATTCTCCTAAGCATCCATACACAAAAGCGCTACTAAGCTCCATTCCGAGAATGGATAAGGCAGAAAAAAGTAGATTGCCGCCAATTAAAGGATCTGCGCCTTCCTTAAATAATCTTCCGAAAGGTTGTCCTTTTGCGGAACGATGTGAGCTAGCGATGGAAAAATGTTTTACAGACATGCCAGCTTACAAAAATTTTTCGGATACACAAAGAAGTATGTGCTTTTTAGCTGGGGAAGGAGAGGAAAACAATGAGTGATAACAACAAGCAAAAACTCATTGAGGTAAACCATTTGAAAAAGTACTTTCCCATAAAATCATCTTTTCTTCAAAAAAAGAATCAATATGTGAAAGCAGTCGATGATGTGACTTTCTACATAAATAAAGGCGAGACCTTTGGACTTGTCGGTGAATCCGGTTGTGGGAAATCAACGCTGGGCAGAACCATTAATCGATTATATGATGCGACTGATGGAGAAATTATTTTTGATGGGATAGATATTGCACAATTAAATTCAAAAGAACTACAACCTTATCGCAAAAGAATGCAGATTATTTTTCAGGATCCTTATTCCTCCCTTAATCCGTATATGAATGTTGGGGAGATTATTGAGGAGCCTTTAGAGATCCATACGAATCTATCAAAAAAAGAAAGAAGAGAAAAGATTGGGGAATTGCTTGAGAAAGTAGGTCTGAACAAGCAGGATATGGAGAAATTTCCATATGAGTTCAGTGGTGGTCAGCGCCAGCGTATTGGCATTGCGCGGGCATTATCGATTAATCCTGAGTTTATTTTATGTGATGAGGCGATCTCCGCTTTAGACGTCTCCATACAGGCTCAGGTAATCAATATGCTGAAGGATTTACAGGAGGAGATGGGTCTCACTTATTTATTTGTTGCCCATGATCTTTCGATGGTCCGCCATATTTCGGATCGGATTGGTGTCATGTACTTAGGAAGAATGGTTGAAATTTCGGATAGTAACGAATTGTATCAAAACCCGCTGCATCCATATACAAAAGCACTTTTATCCGCCATCCCAATTCCAGATCCAATTAAAGCACAAAGGGCAAGTACAGAGTCCATACAAGGTGAGTTGCCTAGTCCATTAGAAATAGGAAGAGGCTGCCGCTTCCGTTCACGTTGCCCGTTTGCAACCGCAAAATGTGCGGAAATAGACCCAGAAATGAAAGAAGTCGGAAGCGGGCATTATGTTGCTTGCCATTTGTATGAATAGGAAATGTAAATGTGGGTCTCGCTTTGGCGGGGCCTTTTTTATAGTGGTTTGGCAGAATTTTTCCGGGTTATGCCTGAATTATCTTTTAGAATCGGTCAATTTAAGATTATTGCCTATATTACTAGGAAATCGGTAAATGGCAGGAAGCTGCAAATTAATTCAGTAGTTTTCGATTACGAGGTTTCTGCAAAATAGTTTGAACAGCGTGGTATATTTGTTGCTCATCTTTTTTCTTTACTGCATTTTTGACAATTTGCACGTCCTTTTTCGTCAGAGATAAACCAATATATTTTGCCAATGTGACTTCTATTTTTCCTCCACCCAAAATTTCATCTACTACTATTTGGATTGTCATTATGCGAGCCTCCTTTAAATTATCTACATTCATTATATTGGACGTTCATTAAGGGGGTATTAAAGCTTTTTAAAAAAACTGTTAAGAAATGCTTCAGAAATGTTTCAGGAATGAAACTATAGAAAAGATGATTTCTTGCGTTATTTCTAATTGAACAATGCAACATTTTTCCTGCCGATTTCGTATAACTAGGATCTATATTCAATTAACTGTACTCCTATATAAAAATGTTGGGGAAGAAAATGAAAAAAGAATGATTGGATTCGATTTTCCAATCATTCTTTGTAAGCTGGCGATAAAACTATCCTATTGTTTGATATTCTTCATGGCTTGATAACTCTCTAATTTTATCTATCCAGTCCTTGTAACTTGAAAATTCGCTAGGTTTAAACCCGAAATGCTTTTTAATCAATTGAAGGGATTCCCTTTCTGATTCATGAAAAACCCCGTCTGAAAAGATAAGGGTAAGGATTTCCGCTAAAACAATATTTTTGGAGCGTTCACTCTTAAAAACTTTAAGGATGTCCTCCATCTCTAACCCTTGTATTTTATAATGATCAATTTCCATTTCCTTTTTATATTTGTTTAAAATGGAATCTTCATAAATTGTTTGTTTATGATCAATTTTAGCGATAAGAGAAGCTAATTCAAGAAAAGCTGTTTTTTCTTCTTGTTTAAGTTCTGAAAGGAACATTTTTAATATCTCCTTTATTTTGTGCGTTAGAGAAAAGTTGTTCTACTTTTATTATAGCTTAATAAGCTTTAGTGCCCTCGTGTAAATAGTGAAAGTTATTTAACACTTGATGTCCAAAACAGGATAGTTAAGGGAATCGTAGAAAATGAATATCTCTTGATAATTTTTTAAAAAAAGGGAGGGAAAGACTTGAGTGAATTAGAAAATCAATATCTTTCCGTTGTAATTCAGCATTTTAAGGAACGAGCGGAGAAGGCTTTTAAGCAACTATCTGAAGAGGAATTACATTGGAAGCCCAGTGAAGAATCTAACAATATTGCAATCTTAATAAAGCATATAAGCGGGAATATGCACTCTGGTTGGGTGAATTTTTTAAATACAGATTGGGAAAAGGCGTATAGAAAAAGGGACTTAGAATTTATAGACGAAGGCTTGGGGTATTAAACCTTGTAACTGTTCTATGTATTCATCAATGGTTTCAGATATATAGGGAGAGGTGTCAGAATTGCAACCGTTTCAAATGGGAGAAATTCCAATGGAGATAATAGAGTATGTAAGAAACGTTCACTCCGTTCGATTCCCAAGGCAGGGATATACTTCTAATGTAGGCATTATTGAAAGTGATCAGGGCATCTATGTGTTGAAAAGGACGATGGGAAAGCAATTTTGTTCTTGGTTAAACAAAGAAATATCTGTAATAAATTGTTTAACCAATGAAACAAATCTTCCAATTCCTAAAGTGAAAATGTTTGTTGAGCAAAAACAACTGGATCAGTGCTGGGCTTTGATGGAATGTATTGAGGGAGAGACTTTAAGGACTGCTATTTCTAATCTAGAGAATAGGAACAAGAGAAGAGAAATGATATTTAATTATGGAAAAACCTTATTCAATATCCATACAATACCTTGCCCTGAGGAACTAAAGACTGTACGGCCGTGGAGTGACAATATGTTATTACTTGCTGCATATAATTTGAATCATTATAAGGTGGAAGGAGATATAGCATTATTAGAAAAAATTAAAACAAGTAAACCTAGAATTGGTAAAAACACACTAATCCACGGAGATTATACGATTGATAATGTTTTAGTGTCTGATGGAATCATTACAGGCATTATTGATTGGAGCGGTGGAGCCTATGGAGATCCTAGATATGATGTTTCTATAGCAATTCGTCCGAAACCTAATTTGTTCCAAGATGAAATTGATAGGCAAATTTTCTTTGAGGGATACGGGGAGAAAATAATTAATTATAAGGAATACGATTATTTTGTAAACGGATTAAATGAGTTTTTTTAAGTGTATGTACTGCATAATAATAATAGATTCCTTGATTAGGGGATACTTAAACTGTGAGGAGGAAAATATGGTTGAAGGAAAATCACCATTTATTATTGTAATTGCTCCTGTTTCAGGTGGAAGAAAAACAATAATAACCAAGGTTCTCAACGAATAATTAGGCAACTCGAAAGCTCTCTTTTTTAATGATTAACCATTTTAATAAGCCGGATGATATGCTCAAATCGATGGAAAATGGGGCTGATTATGATGAAGGGGAATTGACTTCTCTTATTGCGGATTAGGAATTGCTGCGCGCGGAATCTCTGAAATTTATTGTGTTAGACTTCCGTTGCATATAAACATTCGCGAGCAAGTGAACATATAAATTTGTATTTATCGATATACCATAGATATTGCATAAGCACGTGAATAATAAGCGATTTTCAGAATAGCCCTATCGAAGATGTTCAATTTGATATGAGAGATTATTAAATAATGGTAGATTTGCATACCTCGAAAAGCTAAATACGATCAAACCCAATTCCGATTTAGCGTAGTAGATGGGACTTTCATAATAGATAAAATGGTAAGCATATTCATGCAAGAATTGTGGAAGTTCGTGGATTTCCTAATCCCGAAGACTACGAACCATGAGTTTTTTTGAGTCCGACATTGAATCCGCTATTTTCATAAAAAACTTCCAGTTGGAAGCTTTAGCGAACATAGAGTACCTTTATTCATAAAACAGTATAACGGGACTCTATAGCAGTGAAGATAGGAAAACGGAGCTTCTTAGACAAAAATAACAGCTCTGGAGTCCGTTAAATTAGTTTCATTTAACGATATTTAATTAAATGGAGGAAAACAATATGAATGGAAATAAGAGAACTTTTCAGCCGCCATATTACGCCGTAATATTTATTTCGCAAAGAACAACAGGTGACAGAGGATACGGAAAAATGGCAGAAGCAATGGAACGTTTAGTTTCCAAGCAGCCAGGATTTTTAGGTGTTGAAAGTGCAAGGGATAATGAGCTAGGTATTACTGTTTCTTATTGGGAGTCTTTAGAAGCTATTAGTAATTGGAAGAAAAATGAGGCTCATAAAATAGCACAGGAAAAGGGGAAACAAGAGTGGTATCAAAATTATTCTGTTCGGATTTGTAAGGTTGAGAGAGAGTACTCATTTGAATTGTGAGATAAATAGAGGCTGGGACATAGGACAAAAAAACATTGAAATCGGTTTCAGCCTAGATATTAAAAATGTATGAAATCAAGTTTTTTAAATTAGATTTCATACGTTTTTTTTTGGACTTTAACTGGGTTGTATCCAGAGCCTCTTTATTTTGCAATTTAGCAGAATTGAAAAATATGAAAAAAATTTTCAAAATGTATTGATGAAAAAAATTTTCTTTCGTATAATGAGTTTATGTATTGAAAGTGCTTTCATTTTACGTTTGAAATAATCAGTAGGTATTATAGCGATATGTATGCAAGATCTAAGAATGACACTTCAGAATAAAGAGGAGCGAAAAAATGTTTCATTTAGTTGTAGCACTATTATCTATTATTATCGTAATTATCGGAGTTACATTGTTTAAATGGCATGCATTTATAAGTTTATTAGTTGCAACTTTATTTCTCGCTATTTTCTCGGGTTTATCCCTAGATAAGATTGTTACTAGTATTGAAACAGGTGTTGGTGGTACCTTAGGGCATTTAGTTGGAATCCTTGCTCTTGGTACGATTTTAGGGAAATTAATGGCAGAGTCAGGTGCGGGAATACAGGTCTCTAATTTCTTTGTCCGTACTTTCGGGATAAAAAGACTTCCGTGGGCGATGCTTCTTGCAGGTTTTATTACTGGTATTCCTGTATTTTTTGAAGTAGGGATATTGATTGTTCTTCCTTTAGTTATATCACTGCACAAAACATCGAAGCAAAACTTATTGCTTATTGGATTGCCAGCCATTGCAGGTTTATCCATCGCACATGGCTTGATTCCGCCGCATCCGGGCGCAATTGCAGCAATTGGAATCTATAATGCCAATATGGGAAAGGTACTTTTATACTCTCTTATTATTGCGATTCCTTCCGCGATTCTTGCAGGCCCAGTTTTTGCGAAATGGATTACAAAACGTATAACTCCTGAACAAGAATCCGGGCTAATTAAAATGGAGGATATAGACAACAAGAAACTTCCTGGAACAGGTATTTCATTCCTTGTTATATTACTACCTGTCATTCTTATGATATTTTCAGCGTTAGTTCCATTTATTGGATTATCTGGTGGGGTGAAAAAATTCTTTGGATTCATCGGAAGTCCTTTAATCGCTCTATTAATTTCCGTTTTTGCGGCTATTTATTTTCTTGGTTTCCGTCAAGGATTAAATAAGAATCGAATGAAAACATTAGTAGAAGAATGTTTTGTACCAGTTGGTTCTATCCTTGCTATTATTGGAGCTGGCGGCGGTTTTAAGCAAATATTGATTGATAGTGGTGTAGGAGATACAATCGGTGAAATGGCACAACATTTTTCATTATCGCCATTAGTGCTAGCCTTTATTATTGCTGGGTTAATCCGTATCGCTACAGGCTCGGCCACCGTTGCTCTAACAACTGCAGCTGGTATTGTATCACCGATTATTCAGCATATGACCGGAGTGAATCTTGAACTATTGGTTATTGCAACTGGTGCCGGTTCCTTAATGTTCTCACATGTTAATGATGCAGGCTTCTGGATGGTGAAAGAATATCTTGGGCTAAGTGTACCAGAAACATTAAAAACATGGACCGTATTGGAAACCATTCTATCCTTCGTAGCATTTGGTTTAGCATTAATTATTGATGTGTTTATTTAATAGATATTATACTGGCTATGGTTGATTAAACTTGAGGCCAGTTTTTCTCGTTTACTATGAAAAAATTTTTCTTTTTATACAATATTTAAGAGTAAAGGAAAAGGAATTTATATAAATAACAGAGCAAATATACTTATAGGTATGTTTTTAGGAGGTATAAAGAAATGGGTTCAAAGTATGTCATCGGTGTAGATATAGGAACTACCAGTACAAAATCAGTATTATTCTCCGAAAAAGGGAAAATTATTTCAAGTCATAACATTGAATATCCACTTTACTCTCCTACTCCTGATACTGCTGTACAGGATCCAGAAGAAATAATGAATGCTGTGGTGAAGACAATTAAAGAGGTTATTGCATCCAGTACTATTCCTCCATCCGAAATAGTATGTGCATCCTTTAGTTCTGCAATGCACAGCTTGCTAGCTGTTGATACCGAAGGGAGACCGCTGTCCCCTTGTATTACATGGGCAGATAATCGCAGTGTAAAATGGGCCGACAAAATAAAAGATGAAATGAATGGGCATCAAATTTACTTGCGTACGGGTACCCCGATTCATCCAATGTCCCCTCTTTCTAAGCTTCTTTGGATGCGAATGGAACAATATGATTTATTTAGTAGTGCGTCAAAATTCATCTCCATAAAAGAGTATGTTTTCTATAAATTATTTGGCCAATTTGTAGTCGATTATTCTATTGCTTCTGCAACTGGCATGTTTAACTTGCAGGAGTTACGTTGGGATGAAGAGGCATTGAAGGTAGCGGGTGTTACTTCTAATCAATTGTCGAAGCCTGTTTCAACAACTTACAGACTAAGAGGAATGGATTCAAAATATGCAGAAGAGATGGGGATTCCAGCAAATATACCGTTTGTTGTGGGGGCTAGTGATGGAGTACTTTCCAATCTTGGCGTTAACGCAATAGAACCAGGTTCGATTGCTGTTACGATTGGGACAAGCGGTGCCATTAGAACCGTAACAGATAAGCCGATTACAGATCCGAAGGGGCGGATATTTTGCTATGCGTTAACGGAAAAACACTGGGTTATCGGTGGACCAGTTAATAACGGAGGGATGATTTTTCGATGGGTGCGCGATCAGTTGGGTGCCTCAGAAATAGAAGCAGCAAAAAGGCTGGGGATAGATCCATATGATTTACTGACTGAAATAGCTGCTAAAGTGAGTCCAGGGGCAGAGGGGCTGCTATTCCATCCATATCTCGCCGGTGAACGGGCACCTTTGTGGGATGCACATGCTAGAGGCTCATTCTTTGGGCTAGGCTTGCATCATAAGAAAGAACATATGATTAGAGCTGTGCTGGAAGGCGTTATTTTTAATTTATATACTGTGTTGCTTGCCTTAAAAGAGCTGATAGGGGAACCGAAAAAAATACAAGCAACTGGTGGATTTGCAAGATCGCCGTTGTGGAGGCAAATAATGGCGGATATCTTTAATCAAGAATTGTCCGTGCCTGAAAGCTTTGAAAGCTCTTGTCTAGGAGCTGCAATCTTGGGATTATATAGTCTTGGGATTGTTGAATCGCTCGAAGTAGTTTCTGAAATGGTCGGGGAAAGTCATTATCATAAGCCTATAGAGGAAAACGTTCAAATTTATGAGGAACTTGCACCAATTTATATTCATGTTTCCAGATCTCTAAAGGAAGACTATCAAAGAATTGCAGCGTTTCAGAAAAAATGGGTGTAATGATTTGAAAGCCAAACAAAAAAACCTCACATTTATATAGTGGGGTTTTTGTTTTGACTTTTCTGCTTCATCATCGAGACCGTATTCATATAAAGAACATCCAGCAATACAAGCTGCGCACTTCGTAAGGAAAGTATTCCTGCCTCATGTATTTCATCGGTAAAAGAATAAAGAGCAATATCTGCATTTAAGTTAATTGGAGATTTAGAAGTATCTGTTATGGTAATAATAGTGGCACCTGTCTTCTTAATGGCTTCCAAAATAGAAAGTGTTTCCTGGTTGGTATCCGATTGTGCTATAACAATTGCTGCATCATTTTTATTTAACTGGGTAGCGGTGAGTAATTGAAATTGAGTCTCCAAAAAAGCCGAAGCATTTATTCCAGCATTGGAGAATCTGTAAAAGGTATCAAGAGCAAGAATGGCAGAAGGTCCAGAACCAAAAAATTGCACTCTATTCGCGGTCAGAATTATTTCAACTGCCTTCGAAAGGGCGTTATTATCCAATCGTTCATATGTTTTTTCAAGGGAATGAATCGTCGTTTTAAATAGTAGCTCGGTAGGGCTTTTACTTTCTTCCGTATTTGCTTTTGAAATAATATTATTTGGCTCTGAGTCAATAAATTCTGAAGCCAGTGCTATCTTCATTGCTTGAAAGCCCTTATAGCCTACTCTTTTGGAAAAACGAAATACTGTTGCATCAGCAAGTTGTAAATAATCAGCTACTTCGTTAATGGTTTGGTGGATAACCAACTCAGGGTGTTCGAGAATATAATCTGCAATTTTCTTTTCTTTTTCACTCAGTTTGGAATAAATGGACCGAATGGTCGGCAAACAATTTTGTCTCATTGCTATTTCCCTTTCTAGCATTCCTATTTGGAGTATAGCATAATAATAGAGTTAATAACATTCTAATTGAAACCGCTTGCTAGGAGATTCGCTTTAGTTGTGCGAGATCATTGGATGTAAGGATACAGTAGGGAAAGTTTTGTGAAAGGTTCAAGGAGGATTAATCATCATGAGTCGTAATTATGTAATAGGTGTTGATATTGGAACTACTAGTGCAAAAGCAGTTCTCTACTCAAAAAATGGGACAGTAGTAGCCAACCATAGTATTGAATATCCTATGTATTCACCTACACCGGAAACAGCTGAACAAGACCCGGAGGAAATTTTTAGGGCTATCATACAAACTATCAAGAAAACCATTCAAAAGAGCAGTATTTCCGCAGAGGATATCCTTTGTGTTTCATTTAGCTCCGTTATGCATAGTGTCATTGCAGTAGACAAGAAAGGAAAAGCCTTAACGGAATGTATCACCTGGGCAGATAACAGAAGTTCAGAATGGGTGAAAAAGATTAAGTCGGAAATGAATGGACATGAAATTTACCTTCGGACTGGTACTCCAATCCATCCAATGTCCCCGCTTTCCAAGCTAGTTTGGCTTCGAAACGATTTTACAGAGTTGTTTAATCGTGCGGATAAATTTATTTCTATAAAAGAATATGTATTTTATAAGCTCTTTGGTAAATATGTTATTGATTATTCCATTGCCTCTGCTACCGGTCTTTTTAACATACATACATTGACGTGGGACAGTGAAGCGTTGAAGATTGCTGGATTAACGGAACGAGAGCTATCACAGCCTGTACCAACAACATATCAGTTGGTAGGACTTAATGAAGTCTATGCGAATGAAATGAATCTGTTATCTTCTACCCCTTTTGTTGTGGGAGCTGGGGATGGTGTATTATCTAACCTTGGCGTTAACGCAATAGAGCCCGGTGTGGTTGCTGTCTCTATTGGTACGAGCGGTGCCATTCGTGCAATGGTTGATCGGCCAATCACGGATCCTAAGGGAAGAATATTTTGTTATTGCTTAACAGAAAATCAGTGGGTAATCGGAGGTCCAGTTAATAATGGGGGGATGATTTTTCGATGGGTACGCGATCAATTAGCAGATTCCGAGGTGGCCACTGCAAATAGGCTTGGGAAGGATCCGTATGAAGTGCTGACGGAAATAGCGGATAGGGTAACGCCTGGTTCTGATGGTCTTCTCTTTCATCCTTATTTGGCTGGCGAAAGAGCACCTCTGTGGAATTTTAATGCTCGCGGTTCCTTTTTTGGATTAGGAATGCATCATAAGAAAGAGCATCTTATAAGGTCTGTACTGGAAGGTGTTATTTTTAATTTGTATACGGTACTTTTAGCGCTTGTGGAACTAATTGGAGAACCACAAAAAATACATGCCACCGGTGGTTTTGCAAGATCAGAGATATGGCGGCAGATGATGTCTGATATCTTTAATCATGAAGTATATGTCCCGGAAAGTTTTGAAAGTTCATGTCTTGGTGCAGCTATTCTTGGTTTGTACAGTCTTGGAGAGATTGATTCATTTAAGGTTGCGAATGAAATGGTAGGATCTATCCATCACCATACCCCAAATAGTGAACATGTTGCCATTTATCAAGATCTAACACCAATTTACATTCGATTAACGAGGTTATTGCAGGAAGAGTATGATAGCATTTCGGCATTTCAAAAGAAATGGGTATAAGAATAGAAGGATTTTTAACAATTTTTATATATTAGTTTGATTTTTATCTCATTTTCAGTTAGTATATAAAAAATATTTGGAATTTTAGACAATATAAAGGTTATGATTGGAAAAAGTAGTGTCTTATCTCCCTATTGCAGAGAACTGATGGTTGGTGAAAATCAGTATACAGATAAGGACGAATTACCTCCATGAACTTTCTTCGCGAAAGTAAAGTAGTGAAGAACGGGCGAGCCTTTATTCGATTTGAGCGGAAGAGAAATCTTCAATAAGGGTGGTACCTCGTAAACCACGTCCCTTTTTAGGGGCGTGGTTTTTTATTTTTGAGAAGGAGGAAAGGTAAATGGAAAATTTTATAGAAAAACTGACAACCGCACAATTAATGGAAGTGAGACAGTTTGATATATATTGCAATGGTTCAAAGGAGATTGTTCCGTTAAACGAATTAAAAAATAAAATCGCTATGTCCATTATAAAAAACAGGCCATTAAAGATAAAGTTAGGATTAGATCCTTCTGCACCTGACGTTCATTTAGGTCATACAGTAGTTTTAAATAAGCTAAAGCAATTTCAAGAAAACGGGCATAGGATCCAACTTATTATTGGAGATTTTACTGGAAAGATAGGGGATCCAACTGGAAAGTCAACTGTTAGAAATCAACTCTCTAATGAAGAGGTAAAAAATAATGCAAAAACATACTTTGAACAATTCAATAAAGTAATGGATATGGAGAAAGTGGAACTGCACTATAATTCAACATGGCTTAACAGACTGAACCTTGAAGATATTATTTACTTAGCTTCAAGTATTACAGTATCAAGGCTGCTGGAAAGAAATGATTTTTCAGAACGATTTTCCACTGGAAAGCCCATTTCATTACATGAGTTTTTCTATCCGTTAATGCAAGGATATGATTCTGTTGAAATTAGAGAGCGATGTAGAGTTAGGTGGTACTGACCAGCATTTTAATGTGTTAATGAGCAGACAGCTGCAAGAACATTTCAAAAAGGAAAAGCAGGTTGTTCTATTACTTCCTTTATTGGAAGGGCTTGATGGTGTAGAAAAAATGTCAAAATCCGAAAATAATTATATAGGTGTAGATGATGAGCCACATGAGATGTATGGAAAAACAATGTCTATTCCAGATGCTCTAATTGTTAAATATCTTGAACTCGCAACGGATTTGCCGCTTGAACGGAAGAAACAAGTAAAAGAGCAATTAGGTAAAGGAAAACTCCACCCTAGAGATGCTAAAATGTTCTTGGCTAGAACCATTGTGAGTACTTTCTATAATATAGAGGAAGCAGAAAGGGCAGAAGAAACGTTTAAAGCAGTATTTCAAAGAAGGTCATTGCCTGAAAATATTCCGGCAGTTAAATGGCAAGGCAACGGTACAATACCATTAGTTGATTTGCTGGTCGAATTAAAAATGCAACCTTCAAAAACGGAAGCACGGAAAATGATTCAAAATGGCGGAGTTAGAATCAATGAAGTGAAGATAAGAGATTTAAATAAATTAGTGAATATAAAGGAAGAACCGATTATTCAGGTTGGAAAGCGGAAGTTTGTTAAGTTGGTAAGAGACTGAATGTTATATGTGTGCGAAAAAATGATGTCGAGAATAAGATTTCTATTATAAAGATACTTATTGAATAAAATTCATTTTATATGTCCTTTCGATTCTGATGTCTTCTAGATGATTTATCGTACTAAGTATCACAATCCCAGATAAAATAAACGAAAGGGCAAATTTTTTTGTTGACTTCTGCGAAGTATGGTGTTAAATTAATTATTGTCCTTTTGAAAAACAGGAATACAAAAAAAGAAGTTGACTTCTGCGAAAACACAAAGTATAATTAATTTCGTTGTCACTTCAGAATATCCTTTTTTAAAAAGAAGTTGACTTCTGCGAAATAAAATGATATAATTAATTTCGTAGTCATTCAAAATTGCTCTTTGAAAACTAAACAAACAAAAACGTCAACAAATAATATTTATTCATTTCTTATTGGAAATGAAGCCAACGTTAAAATTAGAGCTATATCAAACACTTTTTTGGAGAGTTT
>NZ_PIQO01000011.1 GCF_002844575.1 Heyndrickxia camelliae | reverse complement strand
AGGCCCACCAGAGTTTTTTGCAATAGCAAAATAACTTTCAATTATTGTTCCGCAGTAGCTCAGTGGTAGAGCTATCGGCTGTTAACCGATCGGTCGTAGGTTCGAATCCTACCTGCGGAGCCATTTTTATGTCTGGGGAAGTACTCAAGTGGCTGAAGAGGCGCCCCTGCTAAGGGTGTAGGTCGCGTAAGCGGCGCGAGGGTTCAAATCCCTCCTTCTCCGCCATATTTTGGCCCGTTGGTCAAGCGGTTAAGACACCGCCCTTTCACGGCGGTAACACGGGTTCGAATCCCGTACGGGTCATACATAGTAAAAGAAAGGATTTCTCATAAAATGAGGAATCCTTTTTTTTTTTATTTTAAATGTAATATGAATCACATTTACCAATATATAGTGATGAATTACTCTATAGTAGAAGCCAACATAATGCTTGAGAAAGAATGGTAGAATGAATGTCATTCGGGGGCCACCCTTGGATCGAAAATAGTTCAGATATCTGTGTCTCCAAGGAACAATTTTGGTTTTTAGCGGAACTACGTTCGGTATAAAACCAGCATTTATCATCGTGATAATTCATTAATAACGGATTGTGAGTTCGCAAAGGTTGTAATAGGTTAGCTTTATTAAGGAAGTAGCGGAACGTGAGTCCAGTTGAAATGTGAGAAAGAAGAAGAAAAGGGTAACTAAGCTAAAGCAGAAGTTAGCTGGTAAAAATCAAGTAGAACTAGGTAGGCAAACTTTAGCAATGAGCCTATTGCTGAAAAAAGTAGAGTAATCCATTCAAAACAGGAATAGATAAAACAGCAGGATCTCAAGTAAAATAGTAAAAAAAGACTTCACTCCCAATACAAGGAATGAAGTCTTTTTTTTGTAGTTTATAAGAAGTGGGCGATTACTAAACCAATGGATAGCAGTAATCCAAAGAATGTGTTTGTTTGGGCTGTGGCCTTCATTGCGGGCACCATTTGTATTGGTTCTGTTTTTCCAATAAAACCTTTAACAGCGGTTATTGGTTTTGGAATACTAATCAAAATTAATAGAAGCCAAGGAGTAGCTCCTCCAAAAAGAATGAAAGCAATAATCCATACATATGAAACGGTGAACATAGCAGCAAGTAAATTAATTGCCTTTTTGCGTCCAATTAATATTGCAACCGTCTTTCGTCCGTTTTCCTTATCCCCGTCAAGGTCGCGAATGTTATTAGATAACATGATAGCTCCGATAAGAATCATAATTGGTATAGATATTAATATACTGTCTGCAGTTATTTCTCCAACTTGAATATAGAAAGAAATAAGAACAATAATGACACCCATGAAGAATCCTGATAAGAATTCACCAAATGGTGTATAGGCGATTGGATAAGGACCACCTGTATAGAAATAGGCAATTAGCATACAGACAGTTCCAATAACTGCAATCCACCAGGTAGTATTGATACAAATATAAACCCCCAACAGAATAGCAATCCCGAAAAATATAAATGCGAGTCTAAGGACAGTTTTAGGATGTACACCATTCCTTACAATTGCTCCGCCGATACCTACAGATTTTTCATTGTCCAGGCCTCTTTTATAGTCATAGTATTCATTGAACATATTGGTAGCAGCCTGTATTAATAAGGAAGCGATTAGCATTGCAATAAATAATGACACATTAAGATGTGTGTAGTGCAATGCCAATGCAGTTCCTAGAAAAACGGGCACAAAGCCGGCAGTTAATGTATGGGGTCTAGTTAATTGCCACCATATTCGCCAACCATGATCACGTTCTATTGTTGGTGATAATTGTTTACTCATTATAAGTCTCTCCCTTATATTGGTTCAAGGTTATGATAAAAAAGACATAACACTACAATCTAAAGTGTAGGTAAAGGAGAAGGTGGTGTCAATGAATTTTTATATGTATTGCAGTGAAAATATTCCTTTTTCAATCTGATAATATACAATAGCTGATTTATTGAGTCAAAATTATTATAATAGGAGAGGATGGGTGCAAAACTTGTCGAACATTGACTCTATTCTTATGGAGGTGTATCTTTAAGAATGGATGAATTCTTCATTAGTCATGTCCAAATTAGGACTATTTATTTTTATATACACTGTAGTTAAGATGTTATTGCCCTGGGGGAGATTTAAGTGAAATATTTGGATAAACAATTTGAAATGTCTTTAAAACAAGCGAAAGAAATAAATAAAACAATTTTATTCAGCTATACAGAAAAGGTTGCACTTCCACATCCTCTTCCAACATATTCATCTGTTATCCGCAATAGTGAAGATTATTTTTATTGGAAAGACCCTCAAAATGAGACCATTATAATTGGGATTGGCAATGTTCTTCAAATAGTTTCTGAACAGATAGATGAGAGATTCCATTTAGTAGAGGAAAAATGGGATAATATTTTAGAAAACGCTTTCATATATGATTCCGCAAATCAATCTGGGACAGGACCTTTATTATTCGGTGGTTTTACATTTGACCCCAATAATAGAAAAAAACCTGAGTGGGAAACATTTTCACATGCTACTTTTTTTGTTCCAGAAATAATGATTACGCTGAAAGAAAAGGAAAGTTTCCTTACTCTAAATGTCATGGTGAATCCAGAAAACGATACAACCATTTTAGAGCATTTGAAAAAGCAGATGATGAACATACTAAATCGTAAGGAACAAACATCTGATTTGTTACCTGCAATCATAGAGCAGGAAGAAATGAACCCGAAAGGCTGGAAAGAATCAGTTTCGAAAGTAGTTTCGTTATTAAAAGATGGATATTTAGATAAGGTAGTTTTAGCAAGAAAGATGAGAATAAAATTTCAGCAGAAAGTTGTGCCTGAAGTGTTATTAAATCATTTATTGGAACAACAGAAGGGCAGTTATGTGTTTTCGTTCGGTCTTGATAACGATAGTTTTGCTGGTGCATCCCCTGAACGTTTAGTGAAGAAAATAGGGGAAAATGTACTATCTACTTGTTTAGCAGGCTCGATAAAAAGGAGCGGTGATGCGAATCAAGATCAAGCTTTAGGAAAGATATTGTTAGAGGATAAAAAAAATAGACATGAACATCAGTTAGTAGTATCGATGATCGCAGATGTATTCCGTGAGCATTGTAGGGAGGTTGATATTCCAGATGAACCTACCTTAATGAAAACGCCGGATATTCAGCATTTGTACACACCTGTAAAAGGGAAAGTGAAGGAAAACACATCTATTCTTCATTTGGTAGAATCTCTTCATCCTACTCCAGCACTCGGTGGTACACCAAGACAGGATGCAATGAAAGTCATAAGGGATGTTGAAAATATGGACAGGGGCTTATATGCCGGACCTATTGGTTGGATGGATTATCGTGGTAATGGTGAATTCATTGTTGCGATTAGATCAGGTTTAATAAAAGGAAATGAAGCATTTATATATGCTGGGTGTGGAATTGTTGCGGATTCGAACCCAGAGGATGAATATTTAGAAACAAAAATTAAATTTCGTCCTATGCTTCGTGCATTGGGAGGAAAAGAAGATGAATGATCAAGAAAAACTAACAACATATTTAGCAGATTTTATACAGGAGTTGGTCTTTAATGGCGTCAAAGATGTTGTTATTAGCCCTGGATCTAGATCAACCCCATTGGCAATGATGATTGCTGAACATCCGGAACTTACTTACCATATTAATATTGATGAGCGTTCAGCAGCTTTCTTTGCACTTGGAATGGCAAAACAGACAAGAAAACCAGTAGCTCTGCTTTGTACATCTGGAACTGCTGCTGCAAATTATTATCCGGCAATCGTAGAGGCGAAAATTTCAAGAGTACCGTTGGTTGTATTAACTGCGGATCGTCCACATGAATTAAGGGATATAGGAGCGCCACAGACGATTGATCAAATTAACTTATATGGTAAACATGTGAAATGGTTTGTAGAAATGTCAATTCCGGATGAAAATGAGGAACTGCACTATTTTGTTAGGACTACCGCAGCAAGAGCGGTTAATATTTCTACGCAAGCACCAGCAGGGCCCGTCCATTTGAATTTTCCATTTAGGGAGCCGCTTATTCCAAGGCTAGATCCATCACCATTTGGTGAAGCAAAACAAGCAGTTAAAAGCACTCAAGGAAAATTATCTCTTTCAAATGGGGAAATGGAAAGGATTTGCATGGAGCTTGAAACACATCCAAAAGGACTAATTCTTTGTGGTGTTTTGGATGAACCGGGTTTTAAACAAGCGGTTCTAACCCTTTCCAATCAGTTAGGATATCCTATTTTAGCGGATCCGTTATCACAGTTAAGAAGTGGTTTACATAGTGGGGATACAATAATAGATAACTATGATTCCATCTTAAAAGACGGCAAGCATGAAGAGAAACTTTCTCCAGAAGTTGTTTTACGCTTTGGAGCTATGCCTGTATCGAAACCATTGACACTATTCCTTAAAAAGCTGAAAAATGTAGAGCATATTATTGTGGATAGTGGAAGCGGCTGGAGAGATCCTGTAAAAATGGGAACACAAATGGTCCATATGGATGAAGTTCTATTTTGTGAAGGTATTTCATCACTGATTAAACAAGAGCGAACAAGTAAGTGGCTCGAAATGTGGCAAACATTAAATGATAAGACGAGACAAATTGTTACACAAACAATAGAGGATGTTCAGGAACTGGACGAAGGCAGAGTAGTTTTAGAGCTAACCAAATTATTGCCTAATGACAGTACTTTATTTGTTGGAAATAGTATGCCAATAAGGGACGTAGATAGTTTCTTCCATACTAATCAAAAAAACATTCGGATAATGGCTAATCGTGGCGCTAACGGCATTGATGGTGTAGTGTCCAGCGCTGTTGGAGCAAGCGTCTATGCGGAAAATATGTTTTTGATTATCGGAGACCTTTCTTTCTTCCATGATTTAAACGGGCTTCTGGCAGCTAAAATGCATCATTTAAATATAACAATTATAGTCATTAATAATAATGGCGGGGGAATCTTTTCGTTTCTTCCACAAGCGGGTTCTTCCAAGAATTTTGAAAATTTATTTGGAACACCAATTGATATTGAGTTTGAATATGCAGTAAAAATGTACGGTGGAAACTATAAAAAGGTTGCAAATTGGGATGAATTCCAAACTTCCATCACAAGGGCGGTGGAAACATCAGGTTTAAATGTCATCGAAGTACCAACTAATCGTGAAACAAATGTTCAGATTCATAGAAAGATGTGGAATCGTGTTTCACAAGAAAAAGATCAATTTTTAACCGGTGATTCAGGATGTTGATGGATATTCATAATGTTCAATATCATATTAAAGTATTAGGAGAGGGTCAACCAGTCGTATTGTTGCACGGATTTACTGGTGATTTTTCTACATGGACTTTTCTTGCCGACTTTTTAAAAGATCATTATAAGGTAATCCTTGTAGATATTTTAGGCCACGGTAAAACAGATTGTCCTAATAATCCTTCTCGTTACGATATCGAACTGATTGCCGATGATTTAAAAGAAATACTAGATAAATTAGCTATAAAGAGTGCTAGTATTCTTGGCTATTCAATGGGCGGGAGATTAGCACTTACATTTGCACAAAAATATCCCGATAGAACGCGAAGATTAATATTAGAAAGTGCCTCTCCCGGCTTGGAACATGAAAAAGATAGAGCAGCTAGAAGAAAGCAAGATAAAATATTAGCAGAAAGAATAATTAAGGAGGGAATCGAAGCTTTTGTAGATTATTGGTCGAATATTCCTTTATTCGATACACAGAAATCTCTTGATTCCTCTTTACAAAAAAGTATAAGGTTACAAAGGTTATCTAATGATCCTGTTGGGCTTGCTAATAGTCTTTTAGGAATGGGAACGGGTAGTCAGCCATCTTGGTGGGACTCACTAAAAGACTTACCAATGCCCATTCTGTTAATGACAGGCGCTCTCGATTATAAATTTTGCAAGATAGCGGAAGAAATGAAAAATAAGATGCCCCATGCTAAATGGGTAACCATTCCAAATGTAGGACATGCAATTCATGTGGAAAGTCCGAGAAAGTTTGGTACAATAGTAAGGGAGTTTTTAACGGAAGCAGATAAATTAGGCTGTTTTTCGTAACATTTTGCACTATTACTGCAAAAAAATCTGATGGAACGTTAATGAACAAGGAGGAATAATAATGGCAGTAGAATGGATTGCTGAACGTAAATATGATGAAATTTTATATGAAACGTATAATGGTATTGCGAAGATAACTATTAACCGTCCTCATGTACATAATGCATTTACTCCAAAAACAGTAAATGAAATGATTGATGCATTTTCTTATGCACGTGATGATAGCAAAATTGGTGTCATTGTTTTAACTGGTGCTGGAGACAAAGCGTTTTGCTCAGGTGGGGATCAAAAAGTTCGCGGACATGGTGGTTATGTTGGAGATGACAATATTCCACGCTTGAATGTTCTTGATTTACAGAGATTAATCCGCTTTACACCAAAACCGGTAATTGCAATGGTTGCAGGTTATGCCATCGGTGGTGGACATGTACTGCATATTGTTTGTGATTTAACGATTGCAGCTGATAATGCCATTTTTGGACAAACTGGGCCAAAAGTAGGTTCATTTGATGCAGGTTATGGTGCAGGATACTTAGCACGCATTGTTGGTCATAAAAAGGCGCGCGAAATATGGTATCTATGTCGCCAGTATAATGCTCAGGAAGCATTGGATATGGGATTAGTAAATACAGTTGTTCCTTTAGAAAAATTGGAAGAAGAAACAATTAAATGGTGTAATGAAATTCTTGAGAAAAGCCCAACGGCACTTCGCTTCCTAAAGGCATCATTCAATGCTGATACAGATGGATTAGCAGGATTACAACAAATGGGCGGGGACGCTACACTTCTCTATTACACAACAGATGAGGCAAAAGAAGGTCGCGACGCGTTTAAAGAAAAACGCAAACCAGACTTTGGACAATTCCCTCGTTTTCCTTGATTGATTCATGTGAAAGCGCCTTGCCCCGTTGCGTATAGATGAGTGAAATTAGTTCTTCAAATTTCATCTTCGTAGTAGTCTTCGACTGAGAAAAAGAAAGCAGTGAGGTAGTTCACAAGCTTTTGAAAATGGCTTTCCATTTTCACCTGATGGTGAGTTACCGTAGCCGGAAAAATCCGCTAGCCAATAGGCGTTGCAACTGGACAAAAATGATCAAAGAGCTTGGTGGAATACCATCAAGCTCTTTTCTTAGGGTTGTTTTCTTTAAAAAATGGTTGTTTATCGAATCTGTGTTAATTCCTAGCTAGAACTAATCTTTAAGAAAAGATACTGTCTAAGTATTTATGTAGATAAAATGAAGGTGATCTGAATGGAAACAAACATTCCAAACTTTTTAAAGCAGCGTGCTTTTTTAACCCCTAACCGAAATGCACTTGTTTATGAAAATAAAGCATGGAGCTTTATCGAATTGTTTGAAGAGGCAAAAATATATGCTCAAAAAATATCTTCTTTAGGTATAAAAGAAGAAGATACAGTTGCCTTATTAGTGAAAAATCGTCCTCAAACAGTTTTTATCATCCATGCACTACAGCAATTACGTGTAAAGACTGTATTTTTAAATCACCGTTTAACCCCATCTGAATTGATATTTCAGCTAAAGGATAGTCAAGCTAAGTTATTAGTAAGTGACGACGATTTTATAAATATACAAAATGACATTCATTTATTATATGATTCCCTTCAACTTACCACCATTCAAGAGCTGAAACATTTGCCCAAGAAAGAAATGGAAGTTGTAAACGAATATATACTTTCTGATATATGTTCGGTTATGTATACATCTGGGACAACGGGTAATCCCAAGGGGGTCTTACAAACATTTGGAAATCATTGGTGGAGCGCCATTGGATCTGCTCTTAATCTTGGAATCAAAGAGGATGATGCATGGCTTTGTACCGTTCCTATTTTTCACATCAGTGGGTTATCTATTTTAATGAGAAGTGTTATTTATGGAATTCCTGTATATTTAATGGAGCAATTTGACGAGGTAAGAGTGAATAGATTATTACAGACAGGAAATATAACCATTATGTCGGTAGTAGGCACCATGCTGCAAAGAATGGTTACCTCGTTAAATGGACAAGGATATCATGAAAAATTTCGGTGCATGCTACTTGGCGGTGGTCCTGCTCCGCGGCCTTTACTGGAAGCTTGTGCGGAGAAAGGAATCCCTGTCTTTCAGTCCTATGGAATGACAGAGACTTCTTCGCAAATTGTTACTTTAGCGCCAGAAGATAGTATTAGAAAACTTGGTTCCGCAGGGAAACCATTATTTCCAGCTCAATTGAAAATCATTTCAGAGGGGAAAGGAAATATACCCAATGAACCTGGAGAAATTTTTGTGAAAGGACCTAATGTCACTATTGGCTATTTAAATAGACCTGAAGCGAATCAAAATAGTTTTGAAGACGGCTGGTTAAAAACTGGAGATATTGGATATGTAGATGAAGAAGGATATCTGTTTGTCATGGACAGGCGCTCAGATTTGATTATATCAGGAGGGGAAAATATATATCCGGCTGAAATTGAAGAGGTATTATTGGCCCATCCTAATGTCCGAGAAGCAGGAGTAACCGGAATAGCAGATGAGATATGGGGTCAGGTACCAATCGGGTTTGTCGTTTTGAATCATCCGGTATCGGAAGACGAATTACTCTCTTTTTGTAATCAGAAATTAGCGAAATATAAAATACCAAAAAAGATTTTCAAAGCAGAAGCATTGCCTAGAAATGCTTCCAATAAACTGCTGCGAAGAAAGCTAAAAGAAATACTTCCAAAGGATATGGAAAAATGAAGATAATAGAAGCACAGTTATCCATTATAAAAATGCCATTAAGATCCCCATTCTCCACTTCACTAAGCAAAGTAACCGAACGGGAAGCAATTATTATAGAAATAAGTGATGAGGAGGGAAGAGTTGGTTTAGGGGAGGCAGTTCCTTTTTCAACTCCTTGGTATACGGAGGAAACAGTGAAAACCGCCTACCATATGTTAAAGGATATCTTACTCCCAATCATCTTTCAGCAGCCTATCCAGCATCCGAGAGAGGTATCTAAAAGCTTCGAAGCAATTCGTGGAAATCATATGGCTAAGTCGGGTATTGAAACAGCTATTTGGGACTTATATGCTAAACAGCAAAGAAAGCCTCTATGGGAACTTGTTGGTGGTGTTAGAGACAGAGTTCCTGCAGGAGTTGTGGTAGGCACACAGGATCCTAAAGAGGCGATTGAGAATATAGCCATGTATTTACAGGAAGGTTATAAAAGAGTAAAAGTAAAAATCAAACCCGGTAATGACTATCATCTTTTGAATGAAATACGAAAGCATTACCCGACTCTAGACTTAATGGTGGATGCAAATTCTGCCTATTCCTTAAATGATGTCAAGGTCCTTCAGGCTTTGGATGAATTTCAGTTATTAATGATAGAACAACCACTGGGGATTGATGATATCGTTGAGCATTCTATTTTGCAAGAAAAAATAAAAACACCTATTTGTTTGGATGAAAGTATAGTTTCGCTTCATGATGCCAAAAGTGCCATTCATTTAAAAAGCTGTGGGGTCATTAATATAAAAATCGGCCGTGTTGGCGGTTTATGGAATGCTATTCAAATGCACGATCTATGTATTGCAAACAATATTAAAGTATGGTGCGGAGGAATGATTGAGTTTGGCATTTCAAAAGCGCATAATATTGCATTAGCAACTAAAAGCGGTTTTACCATACCTGGTGATATATCCTCGTCAAGCAGGTACTGGGAAGAGGATATAATTTCTCCAGAAATAATAGTACGAAATGGTGAAATAAAAGCACCAACAGGATTTGGAATTGGATATGAAGTAAATAAAAGTCGTTTAGAGAAAGTTACATTATATAAGGAAATATTTTCTTAAAAAAGAAATCGGCATTTTGCCGATTTCTTTATATAATACAAATTAATTTTGTTTCGCTTCAGTACCTATCGGCTAGCGGAATTCTAAGTAAGTCATCATTAGGTGAAAATACCCTTCTGCCTCGTTGAAATTAGAAGAGATAATTTCTGCATCCATTCACTGATAAGCAATGTGCTTGCGTGTTTCTTATTACCAATTTCCTTCAGGCTTAAAGGTTTTACAATCTGTTTCAGCTTGATTTTTGGCTTCGTGCCCTTTATGGCTTACTACATATATTTGATCAGCAGAGCATTTGTTTCCATCTTTCCAATAATGACAGTTGTTAACTTCACACAAAACATCCTTTGCCATCGTCATACCACCTCATTTTTATTAAAATTGATGATACATCCAATATTATTTGTTTGTGGTATGAAAATATTACGGAAATCAAAGGAAGTTTAGTTTAATGCAGTCTTTAAGGTATGAATATTTTTTTGCATTAAGGTAAAATAATCTTCTTTATTTTTTATATCTGCTTCTCTTAGCACAGCAAGATTGTTTAAATAAAGGACCTTCGTGCCAGTTTCTTGTTGGACAACTTTTGCAAGTTTAGATTGGACATTCTGTTCGAATAATATATAAGACAGATTATCTCTTTTTACGGTATCAATAATTTCTTTTAATTTTTTTTGCGAAGGTTCATCCGTTGTAGAAATGCCAGCAATCGCATCCTGCTTAATACCATATCGAAGCTCCCAATAGGTATAAGCAGCATGGGTAACGACAATTTCCTTCTTTTTACTCTGCTTGGTTACATCTATAAATTGCTGATTTAGTTCATTTAATTTTTTTGCAACGTTTGTATAATTTTTTTCAAACTCATCTTTATGTTTTGGCATTTTCTTAGCAAGTTCTTTACTAATAGTATGGGCCATCTCCTTCATGTAGATAGGGTCAAGCCATACATGTGGGTTCACGTCTCCATGCTCATCCCCGTCATTGAAAGAGGCATCATGTGGTAATTTCAACTGTTCCCCGGTTGCAACCATATCAACATTTTGTCCTTTTAGGATGTCTTTCGCTTTATTGGCGAATCCCTCTAGACCTAGCCCTATATATATAAATAAATCTGAATCGGCAAGATCCATCATATCTTTTTGGGAAGGTTCATACGTATGCTCATCTGATCCTGGTGGATAAATGGTTTTTACATTTACATACTTTCCGCCAATTTGTTTTGTAAAATATTCTAGCGGATAGACAGTTGTATATATGTTTAGTTTTTGATTATTTGTTTTTTCTCCTTGATTAGAACAAGCAGTTACCATAATCAAGAAAAAGGTGAATATAATGAGTAGTAATGGTTTTTTCAACAATTTAGCTCCTCTCTGGTAAGTTTCTTCATTGTCAGCCTCGGCTTCTAGTGAAGTCGTATTAGCTTTATTGATTATCGTAATAATTCCGATTTACTTACCAAAAAAATAAGTTTTCAATTATTTTAGAAAATAGAATGATTCCGATTTAGGGAACAAAAATATAATACTAGATTCGTAGCGGTAAAGCAACAATTATTTTTGTTGCTTTTTTGTTGGCCATTCTGTCGGAACTGGATCTACTCCACCTGGATGCAAAGGGTGGCATTTTAATATACGTTTAATCGCTAAATATCCTCCACGAAAAGCGCCGAACCTCTTAATGGATTCTAGCCCGTAATTCGAACATGTTGGATAGAAGCGACAAGTGGGTGGTTTTAAAGGGGAAATAACAAGCTGATAAAAACGAATGAGAAGGATAAATAAATATTTTAGCATGACTGATAACTTCCTTATTTTTCTTTAGATTATTATGTCTCACATGAAAAGTCAAAAGAACCATCCTTATTTATCTGATGGCTCTTTCTCTGCGTTTTTTATATTTGGGTTATTTTCAATCGGATCGATGGTATGCTTATATGAGTAAGCTTTAGATGTTGTAATAACAGCAGCTGCCATAATAACGATGATAATAATAACTGAAATAATTGCAGTCACAATTAACATAAGAGTACCCCTTTTTCTTCGTCCATATTCTTATTTTATCATGAATTTAATATATTTACGTAAGAAATATGGGATAGAAATGAACATCCAGTGAAGGAAAAATAATCTAAAATCAATGAAGATACTTAGACTGCTGTGTATTGTCCATATTACCTGAGTACTTTGCGAATTTATCTTTCAGTGTTTCGGTTAAATACATACTAATAAAAAAATGTAATTCATAATCATTCATTTCTTTCACGATGTTTAATAACTCTTGGCGACTATTATTTTCTACAACTGCTAACGCAATAATGTCTAAATCTTCATCATCACCTGTTAATCGATCGCGATATATTTCAAAAAGTTCATCCACTAATTTCAAATAGAACACCTTCTTTTTTTATGAGTCTTGTCTAGCTCCAGCGCCTATCGGCTAGCGAATTTCTATGTCTCCTCCATGCGATAAGTCAACATCAGTTGAAAATGGAAATACTATTTTCATTCCCTGTGTTTCCTTGATCATAGTCAAAGACTCCGAAATCTTTACCGCCGTTCACCAAGGTGCTTGCGCTTTTATATTTAATAAGAATATTTTTAGTCGTTTTGTGGGAAACGATACATAAAGAATTTTTGTATGTGAAGTGAAAATAATATAGAGGTGAAATAGCCATGGAAGAAATGAAACATACTTATTATGTAGATTTGGGAAGCGGAGAAATATCTAAAAGCAAAGACGCCTCCGTGTGGAATTTTAAAATTGAAGCGACGGATGAGGAAATTACACAATTAAGACAAATTTTCGATTCCAATTATGATGCAGATATAGAAGGATTTTTAAGAGCACATATTCCTGCATTAGAATACCATCATGACCGTTCGAATGATATATCCGATGAAAATTTACTTCGCGCTTACCAAATGTTGTATGACTTAGGGGATGAAGATGCAAAAAGACATATAGATAATATTGGGATATTAAAGGACTTTACATCAAAATAGCAAGGGTGCCAGACAATTAGCACCCTTTTCTATTAAGAATCCTTAATAAGCTTCTTTTCTAATAAATCGACTAATTGATACATGATTGTAGCGATTACCGCTACTATAATTAACGAAAGCATTACAAGGGTAAAGTTAAACACTTGGAATCCGTATATGATTAAATAGCCAAGACCCTTTGACGCCACTAAATACTCCCCTACAATGACTCCTACCCAGGATAATCCGACATTTACTTTTAATGTAGAGATAATAGTCGGAAAGGAAGCTGGCAGGATGGCTTCCTTGAACATTTGTGACCTTGTTGCACCAAATGTTTGGAGTACTTTCAGATAGTTAGAATCCACATCCCGAAATGAAGTGTAGATGACGATGGTTGTAACGATAACCGAAATAATGATTCCCATCGCGATGCTTGAAGATAAACCTGGTCCAAAGATGACTATTAAGACTGGCCCAAGGGCTACCTTTGGCATGGCATTAAAGATAACGAGATATGGGTCTAATATTTTTGAAAGCCTTGGCGATGCCCATAAGATGGCTGCTAGAAGTGCACCTAGTAACGTTCCTAGGACAAATCCCATAATCGTTTCAAATACCGTTACCCCAATATGGCTGAAAATCGTTCCATCTTGAATCTTGTGAACGAATAATATCCATATTTTTGATGGGGAACTGAAAATAAGGGGATTAACCCAATGAAGCCTGCTTGCTGTTTCCCAAAGTCCAAAAAAGGCAATTAAAATAATCAACTGATAAAATCGGACCCATCTTTTTTCAATCTTTAGCTTATTTAAATATTGGCGATAAAGGAAACTTGGTTTATTCGTGGCTTTCAAGAGATTCCAACTCCTTCCAAATTTCCTGAAATAGCACCGAATAGGCTTCTTTACTTCTTACCTCAAATGGACGAATGACTCTTAGCTCATCAGGGACACGAAACGTTTTATATAATCTTCCAGGCTTAGCGGCAAATAATAAAATTCGGTCACTCATGGAAATTGCTTCGCCAATATCATGGGTAACTAAGACTGCTGTTTTTTTGTAAGACTTTAATGTTTCAAATACTAAGTCCTCTAATTTTAATTTTGTTTGATAATCGAGAGCGGAAAATGGTTCATCTAAAAATAAGATTTTAGGATTAATGGCCAATGTCCTTACTAACGCTGCTCTCTGCCTCATACCTCCGGAAAGTTGTCTTGGATACTGGTTTTCAACACCCTCAAGTCCTATTTCCTTTAGCAAATTAATTGCTGTAGCTCGTGATTGTTCTGTTAATTGTTTATTCAGTTTTAGGCCTAAAAGGATATTTTCCTCTATTGTTTTCCAAGGGAATAAATAATCTTGCTGGAGCATATAGCCGATCGATGATTTTAAGGAGATTGGTGCAGCCCCATCGATTAAAACAGTGCCTTCTGTAGGGTTAATCAATCCGGAAAGGATAGATAACATCGTTGTCTTACCGCATCCACTTGGACCAAGAAGAGAAATAAACTCCCCTTCTTCAATCTCAAAGCTTATGTTTTTTAAAGCATCCGTAGCTGATTTTGGTGTAAAGTAGCTATGGTGGACATTTTCTACAGTTAGGAAGCTCATAAAGGCTTTAACCTCCTTATTCTCTAATAGCTTTTTTTGTAATCGAAGTATTTACAAGTGTTTTATAATCAACCTTTTTTGGCAATTCTCCTGCATTACTCATAATATCTTGAAGATTGTTCCAGCCTTCTTCATTCAACACTAAATCAGTGCCGAAGGATCCTTGATTCCGGTAGCGTTCAATAGAAGATGCTAGTATGTCAATATCTGTGTCTTCGAAAAACGGTTGAACTACTTTTGCAACTTGAGTTGAGTCATGATCTTCTACCCATTTTGCGGCTTTGTATAAGGCACGTACAAACTTTTCAATGGTGTCCTTATTTTCTTTCATATAGCTTTGCTTTGCCATATAATCGGTATAAGGGACATTGCCGGATTCTTTTCCAAAAGAAGCAACAATATATCCCTTTCCTTCTTTTTCAAATACCGATGCAGTAGGTTCGAATAATTGTACAAAATCGCCTGTTCCCGAGGCAAAGGCATTCGCAATATTAGCATAATCGATATTTTGAATAAGTTTTAAATCTTTATGAGGATCAATGCCATGTTTTTTAAGAACAAATTCACCGACCATTTGTGGCATGCCGCCTTTTCTTTGGCCAAGGAAGGTCGAACCCTTTAATTGGTCCCAAGAGAAGTTATCCATTTTTTTTCGGGATACTAGGAAAGTACCATCAGTTCTTGTTAGCTGGGCAAAATTGATAACGGGGTCGTCACTCCCTTGAGCATGAACATAAATGGAGGTTTCAGATCCTACAAGGGCAATATCTGCGCCATCTGATAATAAAGTAGTCATCGTTTTGTCACCACCAGCGGTTGTTTTTAAGTCTACTTTTAAACCTTCATCTTTGAAAAATCCTTTCTGAATTGCTACATACTGTGGTGTATAGAAGACGGAGCGAGTGACTTCTGCGACGCGAACTGTTTTCATGCCTTCTTTTTTCGAACATGCTCCTAAAGAAAACAGCAGAATGAATGTGAACAAAAGTGAAAAGCTAATCTTAAGCCATCTTTTCATATATATACCTCCTTATAGGCATTCGTTTATTTGTTGATTTGTTACATATCGTATGATTGTAAAAAAAATGTGTGAATGCCTAGAAGACATGGATAAAAAAGATTGGCACGGAGGAGAGGATTTTATATGAATATACTGAGAAAAATACGATATCCATCTCCCAACCCTAAGGTAAATATGTACATCATTACCTATATGTCCGGTTCCTATAAAGTTAAAGGACTGTTGGCCGAACCAAACGATGATCAAGTTTATGATGGTTTTTTATACTTAAGAGGTGGAATTAAAAGTGTAGGAATGGTAAGACCTGCAAGAATCGGACAATTTGCAAGTGAGGGCTTTATTGTCTTTGCACCATTCTATCGAGGTAACAGAGGAGGAGAAGGGGATGAAGATTTTGCGGGAGAGGATCGAATGGATGCTTATTCAGCATTTGATCTTTTAAAATGGTATCCCCGAGTAGCAAGGAACCGAGTTCATGTGTTTGGATTTTCTAGGGGAGGGGTAATGGCACTCCATACTGCCATCCATCGAAAAGAAACAGTATCCGTAGTAACATGGGGCGGGGTATCTGATATGGAATTGACCTATTGGGAGAGGCAGGATTTGCGAAGAATGATGAAACGGGTAATCGGCGGTACCCCTGCAAAATATCCTGAGAGATACAGGGATCGAACACCCTTGTATTTTCTAGAGGAATTAGAATCACCTGTATTAATTATTCATGGAGAAAAAGATCAAAATGTTTCTTTTGAGCATGCAAAAAGGTTGGAAAACAGATTGAAGATTCTTGGTAAATCAGTGGAAACATGGTATTTTCCAAATTACACACACTATTTTCCGCCTGCCATGAATCGGCAAATTGTTTCCGATTTATGTTCATGGATGAAAAATCAGCAGGTGACATGATAAAATAGAGAAGGAATGATGAGTAAAGGAGAATACTAAATGGGAATGCCTTTAGAATTAAATACGATAATTGTAACAAAAGGAAATGAAAATAGAATCGGCGATAATTTATTTTTGTTGGAGAAGACAGGGTATCGCTTATATCCAATCGATATTCCAATCGATGTCAAAAGAACAATGGATAGTGATTCAAGCGGGACAGCTATTATACAAAAGGTAGAATGGGAGAAGGGGAAAACAACTATTTTTTATCAGCTAATCTCTTTAAATTCTACAAATTAAAAAGGGTGACTATGATTTTGTCACCCTTTTTAAATAGCAATCTGTTCGATGATGTGCACGATCCTTCTGTGTTTTATTATCTTTTCGGTCCACCCAACTCTTCGATTTCTTTCGCAACATGTGAGAACTTTTGAAAATTCACATGAAATTTTTCAGCGAGTTCTTTTGCCTTTTGTGTATATTCCTCTTGGCTGCCCCATGTTTTATTTGGTAATAATACTTCATCAGGTACTCCGGGAACATGTAGTGGAATATTTAAGCCGAATACGTCATCTTGCACTGTTTCAACATGGTGTAATTTCCCCTCTATTGCAGCTTGAACCATTGCACGTGTATAGCTTAATTTCATACGAGATCCAACACCATACTCGCCTCCAGTCCATCCAGTATTAACAAGAAAGACATCGACATCATAGGCGTCGATTTTCTTACCGAGCATTTCTGCATAGACGGTTGCAGGAAGTGGAAGAAATGGAGCTCCAAAGCATGTAGAGAATGTGGCCTCAGGGGAAGTAACCCCGCGTTCTGTTCCAGCTAGCTTTGAAGTATAACCACTTAAGAAGTGATACATTGCCTGTTCTTTCGTTAATTTACTAATAGGAGGCAAGACCCCGAATGCATCTGCTGTTAAGAAAACGATTGTTTGCGGATGTCCTGCAACACTAGGTTGAACAATATTTTCAATCGATTGAATTGGATACGCTGCACGTGTATTTTCTGTTAAGGTATTATCGTCATATATAGCTTCGTGTGTTTCTGGATCGATCATTACATTTTCCAAGACAGCACCAAATGTAATGGCATCATAAATTTGCGGTTCTTTTTCTCGTGTTAAACCAATGCATTTTGCATAGCATCCGCCTTCTATATTAAAGACCCCATTTGCTGACCATCCATGCTCATCATCCCCTATAAGCTTGCGATTTGGATCAGCTGATAATGTAGTTTTCCCTGTACCGGAAAGGCCAAAAAATAAAGCGACATCACCTTCAATGCCTACATTTGCAGAACAGTGCATTGGTAATATACCTGCTTCTGGCAGTAAATAATTCATTATGGAGAAAATCGACTTTTTCATTTCTCCTGCGTATTCTGTTCCCCCAATTAAAATAATTCGGCGTTCAAAGGATATAATGATAAAAGTTTCCGATTTTGTTCCATCTACTTGTGGGTCTGCCTTAAAATTAGGTGCAGATAAAATAGTAAATTGTGCTTGATGATTCAATAATTCTTCTTCAGTAGGGCGGATAAACAATTGATGTGCGAATAAATTATGCCATGCATATTCATTTACTACCTGAATAGGAAGACGGCTTCTTTCATCAGCTCCGGCGAACCCTTTAAATACAAAAAGTTCCTCTTTTTTGCTTAAATATTGGATAACTTTATGATACAGTTTGTCGAAGACTTCCACAGAAATTGGTTGATTGACAGAACCCCAATCTATTTTATCTTTTACCGAAGGCTCTTCAACAATAAATTTATCTTTAGGGGATCTCCCTGTATATTTTCCGGTTTCAGCCTGAATGGCTCCAGTTGATGTTAAAATTCCTTCTTTCCGCGCTAAAACTTTCTCCACTAAACGAGGAACGGATAATTGAGTGTAAACATTATCTTTATTTAACAATTCTCCTAATCCGTTGGATAAACTGATTGAATTCATGAATGCGCTACCATCCTTTATTAAAGAATTTAATTTCATGTTATGTTAATTAGTATAACACAATTATATAAATAGTCTATACTATATCTGCTTAATTTTTTTTAATAAAAAGTTTTAACCATTAAGCTATTTCTTACTATCATATAATTAATAACCGAAATAACTTAAACCTATGTGAAATAGTTGACATGAAAAGACAAATTGCGTATGATTTTACCTTGAACGGATACTCTTATCCCGAGATGGTGGAGGGACAGGCCCGATGAAGCCCAGCAACCAGCTTTTTAGGTGTATATACTAGAATAAAAGTGAAAAACTAGACAGCTTAGAAATAAGATGTTGGGATTCACTTTTATAAACATTCTAAAATGAAAAGGTGCTAACCTGTAGCAAGGAAACTCCTTGAACGATAAGAGTGAAAGGCGTAAAGACGATTTTATAAACCTTTCCTCAGAATTTTTTATTGGGAAAGGTTTTATTTTGTTATACGTCCCCAACCTATGAAATGCAAAATGAGAAGGATGATACTTCCGAAAATAGCATCTTGAAAGAATCGAGGATAAATTCTATTGATTATTTCATACTATTAGGGAATGAGTACCGTGAGGCGTAAATATAGAGCGTGATTTACCTTTAAGGGAGGAAAAAAGATGACAAATAAACGTCGTTTATTCACATCCGAGTCCGTGACAGAAGGCCATCCTGATAAAATATGTGACCAAATTTCAGATGCCATTTTGGATGCGATTCTAGAAAAAGATCCTAACGCACGTGTGGCTTGCGAGACATCCGTGACAACCGGTCTTGTGCTTGTTGCAGGAGAAATTACCACAAGCACTTATGTGGACATTCCGAAAATTGTTCGAGAAACGATTAAGAATATCGGCTATACTCGTGCGAAGTATGGTTTTGACGCAGAGACTTGTGCCGTTCTTACTTCTATTGATGAGCAATCGGCTGATATTGCAATGGGTGTGGATAAGGCACTGGAAGCTCGTGAAGGCCAAATGTCAGATGCAGAGATTGAAGCAATTGGTGCAGGAGATCAAGGTCTAATGTTTGGTTTTGCATGTAATGAGACAAAGGAATTAATGCCTTTGCCAATTTCCTTAGCACATAAATTGGCACGCAGAATAGCGGAAGTAAGAAAAGAAGAAATTCTTCCATATTTACGACCTGATGCAAAGACACAGGTAACCGTTGAATATGATGAAAATGGGAAACCGGCGAGAATTGACACCATTGTTATTTCGACTCAGCATCATCCTGAAATCAGCTTAGAGCAAATTCAACGCAATGTGAAAGAATATGTCATTGGTCCGGTTGTTCCAAAAGACTTAATTGATGACGATACCAAATACTTTATTAATCCAACTGGTCGGTTTGTAATCGGAGGACCACAAGGTGACGCAGGTCTAACTGGACGTAAGATCATCGTTGATACGTATGGGGGCTATGCACGCCATGGTGGGGGAGCGTTTTCTGGAAAAGATCCTACAAAAGTGGACCGTTCAGCAGCATATGCAGCTCGATATGTTGCTAAAAACATTGTAGCTGCCGGTCTTGCGGATAAATGTGAGGTACAGCTTGCATATGCGATTGGTGTAGCAAGACCAGTATCTATTTCCATTGATACATTTGGAACAGGGAAGGTTTCAGAAGAGGAATTGATTGATGCGGTTCGCGTTAACTTTGATCTTCGACCTGCTGGTATTATTAAAATGTTAGATTTACGACGTCCTATTTATAAACAAACAGCTGCTTACGGACATTTTGGACGCAATGATTTAGATTTACCATGGGAAAGAACTGATAAAGCGGAAGTTTTAAGTCAACTTGCCAAATAATTAGAAAGGAGGGGTTACATAATACTTGTAACTCCTTCTTGCTTTTTAGAATAAAAACACTTTGGAAAAAATTATTTGTCGGGATAAGTAAAATGGCTACTGCAAAAATCAAAAAAAAAATGATAGTATAAGATAGTATGATTTTGTTTTAGCTTAAATTAATGAAGTAGGTGACATACATAATGTGTGGATTTATTGGTTGTGTACATGACCGTTCAATTGAACTACGGGATGAAGATAAACAATTATTTAAAAATATGAATGATATTATTACTCATCGTGGACCTGATGATGATGGTTTTTATGAGGATGAACATATTCAATTTGGTTTCCGCCGGCTTAGTATTATTGACTTGGAGGCTGGACATCAGCCATTAACATATGAAAATGAACGATATTGGATTATTTTTAATGGAGAAATTTATAATTATGTTGAACTACGAAATGAATTGATTGAAGCAGGTTTGACATTTGCAACATCTTCCGATACTGAGGTTATTTTAGCGTTATACAGCCATTATAAGGAAAAGGCTGTAGAAAAATTGCGCGGAATGTTTTCGTTTGTCATTTGGGATAAACAAGAACAATCCTTGCTCGGTGCTCGTGATCCTTTTGGAATTAAACCTTTCTTCTATTTAGAAGAAGAAGATCGAGCATTCTTTGCTTCTGAAAAGAAAAGTATTCTATTAGCCATGGAAAATGAGCTATTGAACTATGATGCTGTTCAGCATTATATGACTTATCAATTTGTTCCTGAGCCTGAAACACTGACGGTCGGAATTAAAAAATTAGAGCCTGGTCATTACTTTGTCAAAAAAATAGGAAAGCCTCTAGATATCAAGCGTTATTGGAAGGCAGCCTTCAAGCCGGTTCAAAAGTCAGAAGAGGATTTTGTGAAAGAAATTAGAGATGTTCTTTTCGATTCTGTTAATGTTCATATGCGCAGTGATGTTCCGGTTGGATCCTTCTTATCGGGGGGGATTGATTCCTCTATCATTGCTTCTATAGCGAAACAATACAATCCAAAAATTCAAACCTTCTCCGTAGGTTTTGAACGAAATGGATTCAGTGAAATTGACGTGGCGAAAGAAACAGCAGAAAAGCTAGGAGTAGAAAACATCAGTTATGTCATTTCACCACAGGAATATATGAACGAGCTACCAAAAATCATGTGGCATCTGGATGATCCATTGGCAGATCCTGCATGTGTTCCATTATATTTTGTCGCGAGAGAAGCAAGAAAGCATGTTACAGTTGTATTATCAGGAGAAGGAGCAGATGAACTGTTTGGAGGCTATAATATCTATCGCGAGCCTCAGTCGCTAGAGGTATTTAATAAAATTCCTACAGTGGGAAAATCGCTTCTGAAGGCGTTGGCTAAAATTCTGCCGGAAGGTGTAAAGGGTAAGAGCTTTATCGAACGCGGCGTTACTCCAATGGAGGAGCGGTATATTGGAAATGCAAAAATGTATACAGAAAAAGAAAAGAAAGAACTTTTATCTCACTATAAACAAGGTCTTGACTATACGGAGATTACAAAACCATTATACTCTGAGACTGTCGGGTACGATCCTGTAGACCGTATGCAATACATTGATATCCATACATGGATGCGCGGGGATATTTTATTAAAAGCGGATAGAACAACAATGGCTCATTCCCTTGAATTACGCGTACCATTTTTGGATAAAGAGGTTTTCAAAGTCGCATCTCAAATCCCAACTAGCTTAAAGACCGCAAATAATACGACTAAATATATCCTTCGTAAAGCTGCAGAAGGAATTGTACCAGACCATGTGCTGAATCGTAAAAAACTAGGTTTCCCTGTGCCAATTAGACATTGGTTGAAGGACGAGATGCATGATTGGGCAATTGACATTATCCGCAATAGCCCAACAGATCATATTATCAATAAAAATTATGTATTGAAGCTTCTGGAAGAGCATTGTCAAGGAAAGTTGGATCATAGCCGGAAAATTTGGACTGTTTTAGTTTTTATGATATGGCATGCAGTTTATTTAGAAGAAAAATATGATTTTCAAAAGCAATTTGAAATGAAGTCAGCACAAGCTACTGTATAAGAGGATATATGCAAGGCGCTTAAGTTATACGTATAAACATTTTCAAAAGTTAAAGCTATCGCTTATTTTTCATAAGTGATAGCTTGACTTCCCATTTGCACCCAAGCTTCCTTAAAGGAATCAGCGGGTGCTTTATTTTTTTGTCCTGTAAGCGGGTCATTAAAATAAATATATTTTTGATCATATCCTGTAAGGAGTACAGAATGTTCTTTATAAGTGATGTGTATTTTTCCGTTTTCTGTATTCCATGTTTGGAAGTAAGAAGGCGGTAATTTTTTATATTCTGTATTAATAATCACCCATATTGGACGATTATCGGAAAGATAGATTTTTAAATCTTCAAAGGAATGTCCCGTAAGATTAATGAGTTTTCCTGGCAAGTATTTATTTCCTAATTCGAAGATGGGTTTATTATAAACACCGAATCCTTGTTGCTGAAAGGAATAAATATTACCTACAAATCCTTCGTTAGGGTCTCCATAATATATTTCCCCATGTTTGATTGTTCTTGGTGTAGGGTTTTTCTTTATTTCCTTTGCAAGGGTTAATTTGTCAATATGAATACCGGCGGATTGCAAAAGCATAGCTAAGCTGGTTACTTCGCACCCTCTATCCAGTTCAGGATATTGTGAAATGACTGGTGCATTAATAGATACCTTATCTTTCATTTTAATCACAGTATATGCGCTTGTATCGATATTCTCTGTGCTTTCATGATGAAATGGAATTGACTCTTTCGTATCACGAATAGCGTATACAATTACACCTGTTCCGATTAAAAATAGAAAACATAATAATACAGAGATAAACTGCTTCATTCCTACCACCTAAAATAGAAGATTCTATGTATTACATCGTCAAACTTTCGAAAAAGTTAATGCCATTTTGTGAAAAGATATATAATAAAGAAAGTAGTTAGTATAATTAGGGTAAAATAGAAGGTACTCTAAGAAAAGCGGAAGCGTATTAGAGCTTGGGCTAGACAATAGACTATATTTATTAAAAAATTGTAAAAAGAAAAATCTTTTATGCTCTTATTATTTTACATAAAAGAGAATGGAGGAAGAAGCTATGTGGAAATGGGAAGCAGATGAAGCTCCAAAAGCGGTCATTGTTATGGTTCATGGGGCGATGGAGCACCATGGCCGATACAGCTGGTTAATTGAAATGTGGCGATCTTCTGGGTACCATGTGATTATGGGAGATTTGCCAGGACAAGGAATGACGACACGATCAAAAAGAGGTCATATTGATTCTTTTGACGAATATATAGTTGAGATAAAAGATTGGATTCAAACAGCCTATCAATTTAATGTTCCCATTTTTGTATTAGGACATAGTATGGGAGGTCTTGCTGTCATTCGAACACTACAAGAAACGAAGCTGAAAATTGCTGGGGTAATATTGTCATCGCCATGCCTTGGACTCGTAGATTATCCGTCCAAAATTCTAAGCGGACTTTCTGTAGGCCTAAATAAAATTGCACCTGGAGTGCGATTTAAAAGTCCCCTAACAATTCAAATGTCTACAAGAAATGAGGAAATCATGGAATCAGCAGTTAATGATTCCCTTTATATTACAAAGATATCTGTTCGATGGTACCGGGAATTAGTAAAGGCGATGAAGCTTGCTTTCACAAATATTTCAAAATTTCCAGACATCCCACTTTTGGTTCTGCAGGGAGGAGATGATAAAATTGTGAGTAAGTCTTCTGTAAGTGAATGGTTTAACCAAGTTAAGCTGTCTGAAAAAAATTATAAAGAATGGCCAAAATGCTATCATGAAATTTTTAATGAACCGGAACGGGAAGACATATTTCAATATGCGAAAAATTTCGTAGAAAATCGATTGCGTTTAATTGGATATATCGTTGATTGAGGTGAATAAATAAATGTCTGTACCCTCTCATCCATTTACACTTATGAACCAGGTATATCGGAAGGTAATGCCAAATGTCCATCGTGAATTATTTTTTTGGAAGGACCTGGCAAGCGCTATTCCGAATGTGGAATTAAGAAAACAGGCCCTAGCTAGTATTGAACATAAAACCTTTCATTGCGAGGGAGGATCTATACTAGGTTTATTAAGTTTGGATAGAAAAGAAGAAGCAATTAAGTTCATCGTGGCATATCAAACCATTAGTGATTACTTGGATAATTTATGCGACCGGAGTACATCTTTAGATCCTGTCGATTTTGCCGCATTACATGAATCGATGAAGGATGCCTTAACCGTGGGAGCAGAGCCTAAAAACTATTATCGATATCGTGAGGATCAAAATGATAATGAATATTTACATAAATTAGTGAAAACATGCCAGGAAGTTCTAGCAAATATAGAGTATTATGAAGCAATAAAACCATATTTAATTGAACTGTGCCAATATTATTGCGAACTGCAAATCCATAAGCATGTATGTGTGGAAGAAAGAGTAGAAAGATTGGAAAATATGTTCCATCAATATAAAAATAGTCTTCCTGAAATGGAATGGTATGAATTTTCAGCTTGTTCTGGCTCCACCCTAGGAATTTTTTGTCTTGTTTCTTATGCAATGCGAAGCGACTTTAAAAAGGAATATGCCAAAATTATTAGAGAGGGTTATTTTCCTTATATCCAAGGCTTACATATTTTGCTCGACTATTTTATTGATCAGGATGAAGATAGAGAAGGCGGAGATTTAAATTTTTGCTTTTATTATGATAATGAAAAGCAATTATTTGAAAGACTTATTCATTTTTTAAAAGAAGCAGATAAGCATACTAATAAACTGCCCGATCAAAAGTTCCATAAATTAATAAACAGAGGGCTGTTGGGTGTCTATTTATCAGATGTAAAGGTAAATAAACAAAGGAATGTACAGAAACTATCAAAGAAACTCATGAAATATGCCGGCTCCATTAGTTATTTTTTTTATTGGAATGGAAGAGCGTACAGAGGATTACAAAACTTTATTCCCACTAGTTTAATCAAGGCTTTGTTGAATAATCGGGTAAAAAATGAAAAAAATGTAGTTTAAGAAAAACGATAAGAGCTGAATCTCTTATCGTTTTTCTATTGCTATAATGAAAGGAGGATGGTTCACTTGATTCATGAATTCATATCTTAAGACATGTGCCTTTCTTTGATCGAGTTTCACAACGTACTCTAATAATTCATCGCGTTCCATTGCTCCCTCAGGATGTCCATGGTAGACAACTAAAATAATCATACCCTCTTTTGGCATAATTTCTAATAATTGTTCAATAGCTGAAATGGTTGTGTTACTATGGGTAACGATGTTCTTGTTTCCCCCAGGTAAATAACCAAGATTAAAAATCGCTGCAGTAATCATTGGTTGAGAATCTTTTGGAATAGATTCCTTTATAGTTTCATGTCCTTTGGTAAAAAGAGTAACCCTGCTATCAAGTTGCGCGTCATTCAAACGTTTTCTAGTATTGGAAATAGCATCCTCCTGAACATCAAATCCGTATACATGTCCGGATTCCCCTACCAATTTTGCTAACATCTCTGTATCATGTCCATTTCCAACTGTTGCATCTACTGCAATATCACCGTTTGAAATAGCAGACTGCAGAAGAGAATGGGCAAAGTTTAGTATTTTCTGTAGCTTCATACATTCATCTCCAATGAGTAATATTTTCCCTGCCAACTATTTCTTCGTTTCAATTCCGAATCAATTGCATTCATGACAGCCCATTTATTTGCACTCCACATAGGGCCAATCATTAAATTCAAGGGACCATCCCCGGTTATTCGATGAATGATCATTTCCGGCGGTAATATTTCTAATTGATCACATACTAAGTTTACATAGTCATCAAAAGTCAGGAACTGTAGTAGTCCTTTTTCATACTGTTTAACCATTGGAGTGCCTTTTAGAAGATGCAGGAGATGAATTTTTATTCCTTGCACGTCTAATTTTGCTACTTCTTTAGCGGTTTCTAACATCATTTCCTTATTTTCAAGAGGCAAGCCATTAATAATATGAGTACAAATACGAATTCCGTGCTTACGAAGCTTGGCAACTCCATCCACATAACATTGATAATCATGTGCACGATTAATGAGCAGAGACGTTCTTTCATGAACGGTTTGCAAACCAAGTTCAACCCATAAATAAGTTCTTTCATGTAGTTCCGCTAAATACTCGACAACATCGTCAGGCAAGCAATCAGGACGGGTGGCAATCGAGATTCCAACCACTCCTTCTTGTTGTAATACAGGCTCAAATTTGCTTCGCAAAACATCTACAGGTGCATGTGTGTTGGTGTATGCTTGAAAATAAGCCATGTATTTAGCGTTTTTCCATTTTTTATGCATTGTCGCTTTTACTTCGTGAAATTGCGTAACGAGATCTTTTGCGCGGTCTCCAGCAAAATCACCAGATCCTGCGGCACTGCAAAAGGTACATCCACCATGCGCTACTGTACCATCGCGATTAGGACAGTCAAATCCTCCATCTAAAGCTACTTTAAAAACTTTATGGCCAAAATGTTCTCGTAAATGATAATTCCAGGTTAAATATCTTTTATGATCAATTGCATATGGATATGGATTTATCTGTGTCATAGATCTTCCTCCAATAACGGGACAATTAATAGCTGTTTTCGTATAAACTGTTGTTTCTTATTATCCTTTACGTTTTGGCGTTTTTTAGGGTGCCTACTATTCAGCCGAAAGAAGAAGTTAATAAGATTTTCTTTTACAAAAGCAACAAAGTTTAAGAAAAGAGCCTGTGCTTCATGAAAATAGTAACAGAAACATGGTGTTGAAGCCATAACCAGTTTACCTTGGATTTCCTACATACTCATGCTATTAGTGAACAAACTATTGGTGAAGCATTTGTATGTGCTTCGATTAGCGAATAAGGAGAGGATTCATAAGTGGCCACTAGACAATCAATTGACGAATGCCTCCAAAGGTGTGATAACGCTATTGAGCAAGCTCAAGAACAATATACAGAAGGGCTCCGCCAAGAGCATTATCATGATTTAGATTACACAAACGCACTTCAGCAACTAGAAGCATCTTATAACGAGGTGTGTCAATTAGCAAATAGCTCTAATTCTCAGCAACGAGAAATTTTACATCGAAAAAGACTGCAACTGCAGGCATTACAAAACCAAATGATCCTTCTTAATCATGACAGACCAATATAAACCAATATTTCATGCTGGAGGAAATCATGAAAAAAAGATCGAAGCAGAATAATCCTGAGCAAAAGACACGTAATGGTATAAATAACGAGGATATGGAACTTGGCAGGGAATATGACCCTGTAAAACAGTTAAAGAAATCTAATTCTAAAAAAAGCCAGCCGGTCCGTTCTAAGCAGCATATCGAAAACCCCGATTAATAAGAAAATAAAGAGCGATACGATAAGCGCTGCAGGTAGAAAAAGGAGTGTATTGTACACTCCTTTTTTCTGAATACATAGTTATCTCTTTTACCCCTTGTCGCTCTAATTTAAAAAGAATACAATGAGGAATGGTATAAAATATATATTGGGGGAAGGGAGCGTTTCTCATGCCTAAATCCTTGTGGCTTTTAGTTATCGGGATGATGGTGAATACAACTGGCTCTTCTTTTTTATGGCCATTAAACACTATTTACATCCATGATCACCTCGGTAAGTCATTATCTATTGCAGGAATTGTTTTAATGTTAAATTCGGCTGCAAGTGTTATAGGTAATCTACTCGGGGGAACACTTTTTGATAAACTAGGAGGATACCGAACCATTATATTTGGTATTATCCTGACTATTTTAGCAGCACTTGGTCTCACTATTTGGCATGATTGGCCAAATTATGTTATTTTCCTAACTTTAACAGGATTTGGTTCTGGAATCATTTTTCCTTGTGTATTTGCAATGGCAGGCTCCGTCTGGAAAGAAGGCGGAAGGCGGGCTTTTAATGCTATCTATGTGGCACAGAACGTAGGTGTAGCAGTTGGTTCTGCCTTAGGTGGAGTTGTTGCATCATTATCCTTTAACTATATCTTTTTAGCTAATTTATGGATGTTTATTATCTTTTTCTTTATAGCATTTTTTGGATATAAAAAATTGTCTGTCCAACCAGCTAAGCAGACATCTATTATACAAGAGCATGGATCTATAAGAAATAAGCAAATTTTCAAAGCATTAGTTATTTTATGTTCGGCTTATTTACTTTGTTGGGTTGGATATGTACAATGGCAGGCAACTATTTCAAGCTATACACAAGAAATAGGAATAACCTTGAGACAATACGGATTGCTTTGGACCATTAACGGTGCTCTAATCGTACTTGGGCAACCGATTGTTGCTCCGATTATAAAGAAGTTTTGTGCAAGTTTAAAAGGTCAAATCATTTTAGGAATTATTATTTTTATCGTTTCGTTTGGAGTCGTGAGTGTCGCACATAGCTTAAGTGCTTTTGTTGCTGCCATGGTTATTCTTACACTAGGAGAAATGCTTGTGTGGCCAGCAATTCCAACGATTGCAAGTCAACTTTCGCCAAAAGGCAAAGAGGGGCTTTTTCAAGGGATTGTCAATAGTACAGCAACGGGTGGTCGCATGGTCGGGCCATTAGTTGGCGGTATAGTGGTAGACTTATACGGAATGTCCATTTTATTTATCTCACTCATCGTATTATTCATATTGTCGATTGGGTTATCGCTATTTTATGATAAGCCATTAAAGTCCACTTCTAAACGGGAACAAACCTTAAGTATGTAACAATGGAAAAAAAGGCTTGCAACAAGGACTAAAATTGGCTAAAATGGTTAATAATTTAATCCATAATGAAACGTTTGAAGTAGGAATAGTAATGATGTCCATCTGAAATAGAGAATTGGCGGTTGGTGCAAGCCAATCAGATCCATCATGAACTCGCCTATTAGTTGCAATGGTGAACGGGGGTACCTAAGTAATCTTTGCCGTATTCCGCGTTAAGGATGAATGAAGCGAGTGCGTGCACTAATTTGGGTGGTACCGCGGGAGTAAATATCTAACCTCTCGTCCCTGTTTTGACAGGGATGAGAGGTTTTTTGTTTTAATAGTAACATAAGGAGGCAATTTCATGAGTTACAATCACATTGAGATTGAGAAAAAATGGCAGAAATATTGGAAAGAACATCAGACATTTAAAACAACAGAGGACCAGTCAAAAGAAAATTATTATGCGTTGGATATGTTCCCATACCCTTCAGGTGTTGGACTTCATGTGGGACATCCAAAAGGGTATATTTCAACCGATATTCTAGCAAGATGGAAAAGAATGCAAGGCTATAATGTCCTTCATCCAATGGGATGGGACGCATTTGGTCTTCCAGCAGAACAGTATGCGATTGATACTGGTAATGATCCTGCTGAATTTACGAAACATAATATTGAAACTTTTAGGCGTCAATTGAACTCACTTGGTTTTTCCTTTGATTGGGATCGTGAGGTAAATACAACAGATCCAGAATATTACAAGTGGACACAATGGATTTTCTTGAAACTATATGAAAAAGGTCTTGCATATGTTGACGAGGTACCGGTCAACTGGTGTCCAGCCCTTGGTACAGTACTTGCTAATGAAGAAGTTATAGATGGAAAAAGTGAACGCGGTGGTCACCCAGTTGAAAGACGTCCAATGAGACAATGGATGCTAAGAATTACTGCTTATGCTGATAAACTTCTTGAAGACTTGGATGATCTTGATTGGCCTGAAAGTCTTAAGGATATGCAGCGAAATTGGATTGGAAGATCAGAGGGTGCTGAGGTTACCTTCAATATTGATGGTACAAATGAAAACTTTACAGTATTCACAACCCGTCCGGATACTCTCTTTGGTGCAACATATGCTGTTTTGGCACCAGAGCATCCGCTTGTAGAAAAAATTACTTCATCTGAGCAGCGTGCAGCAGTTGATGCATATCTTGACCAAATTAAATCAAAAAGTGATCTTGAGCGTACAGACCTTGCGAAAGACAAAACAGGCGTATTTACAGGAGCATATGCTATTAATCCTGTAAATAATGAAAAAATGCCGATCTGGATCGCCGATTATGTTCTAATGAGCTACGGGACTGGTGCAATCATGGCAGTTCCTGCACATGATGAGCGAGATTATGAATTTGCTAAAAAATTTGGTCTAACCATTAAAGAAGTTGTTGCAGGCGGTAATGTTGAAGAGGCAGCATATACTGGGGATGGAGAGCATATAAATTCTGACTTCCTTAATGGGCTAAATAAAGAAGAAGGCATCAAGAAAATGATTGCTTGGCTTCAGGAGAAAGGAATCGGGGAAAAGAAAGTAACCTATCGCCTTCGTGATTGGCTATTTAGCCGTCAACGCTATTGGGGAGAACCAATTCCAATTATTCATTGGGAAGACGGGACGATGACTGCTGTTCCAGAAGAGGAACTGCCACTCACACTTCCGAAAACAACGGATATCAAACCATCAGGTACTGGAGAGTCACCTCTGGCGAATATTGAAGAATGGATTAATGTTGTGGATCCCGTTACAGGCAAAAAGGGTCGTCGTGAAACAAATACTATGCCACAATGGGCGGGAAGCTGCTGGTACTTTATCCGCTATATTGATCCGCATAATAGCGAGGCACTTGCGGATCCGGAAAAACTTAAAGAATGGCTTCCGGTTGATACGTATATCGGCGGGGCAGAACATGCTGTGCTTCATCTGCTATACGCCCGTTTCTGGTATAAGTTCTTGTATGATATAGGCGTTGTCCCAACGAAAGAACCATTCCAAAGATTGCTAAACCAAGGAATGATTCTTGGTGAAAACAATGAAAAAATGAGTAAATCAAAAGGAAATGTCGTCAATCCGGATCAAATCGTTTCAAGTCACGGCGCTGATACGCTCCGTCTATATGAAATGTTCATGGGACCTCTTACAGCATCCATCGCTTGGACAACAAATGGACTTGACGGGGCGAGAAGATTCCTTGATCGTGTGTGGCGTTTGCTTGTAGATGATAACGGTGAACTTTCAAGCAAGATTCAGGAAGGCAATAAGAATGTCCTTGAAAAGGTATACCATCAAACGGTGAAAAAGGTAACAGAGGACTTTGAAAACCTAGGATACAACACAGCTATATCTCAACTTATGGTATTCGTTAATGAAGCTTATAAAGTGGATGTGCTTCCAAAAGAATATGTAGAGGGTTTTGTTAAAATGCTGTCTCCAATTGCTCCTCATCTTTGTGAAGAGCTTTGGGAAAAACTTGGCCATGAAGGTACAATTTCATATGAAGCTTGGCCAACATATGATGAATCTAAGCTTATTGATAATGAGGTAGAAATTGTTATCCAGGTAAATGGAAAAGTGCGTACGAAAATCACAGTGGCTCGTGATGCCTCTGCAAAGGAAATGGAAGAGATTGCATTGGACGATGAAACAGTAAAAGGAATAATCGAAGGAAAAACCATTCGTAAAGTAATAGCTATTCCTGGCAAGCTCGTTAATATTGTTGCAAATTAAGGAGAAAGGGGGTTTTTCATTCCCCTTTCTTTGGTTTTGTATAGGTGTATTTGATATAATCAAAAAGATGAAAATACGAAAGGAATGACAGAATTGGAAATAAAACAAATTACACCGGAAGAAGTAGAACAAAAATTAAAAAATGATGAGACATTAAATATCATTGATGTTCGTGAAGATGATGAGGTAGCAGAAGGAATGATTCCTGAAGCGGTACATATACGAATGGGAGATATCCCTGATTCTCTTAATAAATTAGATAAAAACGAAGAATATATCATCACTTGCCATGCAGGAGGACGAAGCATGAAAGTATGTGAATTTCTTCAAGACCAAGGATATCATGTAATTAATATGACTGGCGGAATGTCACATTGGACTGGGGAAACAAAACCAAAAAGATAAATGAATGCAATTAATAATTAAACAAATCTTTGTAATAAAATGACAGCACTATTAAGTGACTGTTATTTTTTTTGATTACTTCTATATAATTGTTTTTTATTTATCGGAATGTTTTAAAGATTACATTTTCCGTCAATGATAGTAATAAAAACAAGAGGAGGGAGACAAATGATTCAAGTAAAAGTATTTGATTATGAACATGAAAAGGATTTAGAGGAAGATGTGAATCAATTTTTAAAAAACATTGATGATAATAAGCTGTTGGATATTAAGTATCATGTGGCTGTTATGCCAGAAGATGATGATGAACAAATTTATTGTTTTAGTGCGATGATTTTATATAAAAAATAAGTAGAGACACTATCCATTATCCGCTGGTAAAAGCAAAGTGATCAACTTTTTAGGTTTTAATAATGACGGACACACGTTCTGTTATTTTGTCCAAAGAGGTTAAGTTCAGAATAATATTGGGAAAATAACAGAATGATTTACCTGAATTCCTCTAAAATATCATATTTTAGGGAATAAAAGATTTAGTGTCCATTAAAAACACGCATGGATTTTTTATCCATGCGTGAATAGTGAATTAATGGCAGTTTGAAGAATATTCAGCAGCATTTGAACCTGCCAACCTTCCTGTTACAAGAGCGGATGTAATATTATAGCCTCCTGTATAACCATATATGTCTAAGACTTCTCCACAAAAGTATAGACCGGGCATTAATTTAGATGCCATTGTTTTTGGTTCAATTTCCTTGATGGAGACACCGCCACCCGTAACAAAAGCTTTTTCCAATGGGAGTGTCCCGTTTACGTTGAATTGAAATTGTTTACATAGTTTAGTAAAAGAACGGATATTTTCCATTGAAACATTAGAAGCTTGCATATTTTCATCAATTCCACTCAAGTCCAGTAAGAATAATAAATATCGTTCCGGTAAAAGACCTTTCAACCCATTTTTTACTGCCTTTTTTGGTTCATCTTTTAGTAGCTTTACAATATGTTGGAACAACTGCTCTTCGTTATAATCAGGTATAGCATCAATACTCATTGTTACCCTCTTTAAGTTCCATTTTTTCATTGCTTTTACAACAAATTGACTACATCTTAAGACTGCCGGACCGGAAATGCCAAAGTGAGTGAATATCATGTCCATTTTATGGGTGATAATTGGTTTTCCTTTTGGATTCAAAACACTAACAGCGACTTCACGAAGCGATAATCCTTGTAACGTTTTTTCTTTTATAAATGGTTCATCGGATGTTACAGGCACTTCTGTAGGAAAAAGCTCCGATATGGTGTGCCCGGCTTTTTCCGCCCATGGAAATCCGTCTCCGGTAGAACCGGTTTGTGGTACCGACTTTCCGCCAACAGCGACCACCACAGCACTACTATCAATTATTTCATCGTTTTCAAGCTCTACCCCTGATGCTTGTTGATTATTATACATAATCTCTTTGACAGGAGTATTTGTTTTGATGGTGACATTCAATTCCGATAGCCTTCTTAAAAGAGCATCAACAACAGATTGTGCTTTATTTGTCACAGGAAACATTCTTCCATGGTCTTCTTCCTTTAGCTTAATTCCGAGATTTTCAAAAAACTGAATGATATCTTCATTATTAAAAATCGAAAAGGCACTATATAAAAAACGTCCATTTCCCGGGATATGCTTTACAATCTCATCAATCGGCAGACGATTAGTGACATTGCATCTGCCGCCGCCTGAAATGGCAAGCTTTCTTCCGAGCTTGTCACCTTTGTCTATTAATAATACTTTTGCGCCACTTTCCCCTGCTGCTATCGCAGCCATTAATCCGGATGGGCCTCCCCCCACCACAATGACATCGTATTTCATAGCTTCAACACCTTTTTCTTTTACATTCCATTCATTTTAGTATGGATAATTTATTTAAGCAAGATTTACTGCGAACTTATCTATAGGAATAAAAAGATTTTTCGAATAAATTGTCAATTGACAAAGTTAGTTGTACACTACTAATTAGTGAATTTATATTGTTTTTGAATCATGATTAAAGTAGGGATTTTATGTCTTCTAAACTTATCCGTGGTACATTTATTTTAACGTTAGGAACATTTATTTCCAAATTTATCGGGTTATTTTATGTTATCCCATTTCACGCTATCATTGGAGGATCGGAGCCGGAAGCTCTTTACCAATTTGGATATGTTCCATATACATTATTTATAAGTATCGCAACAGCTGGGGTTCCGCTGGCTGTTTCAAAATATATCGCAAAATATAATGCATTAGAGGAGTACGCAGTAGGCAGAAAGCTTTTTAAATCCGGAATCATCCTAATGCTGATGACCGGGATTGTCTGTTTTTTAATGATGTATATTTTTGCACCGACCTTTGCGGAATTAAGTATGTCAGGAGTAGAGTCAACAAAGTATTCCGTAGGTAATGTAACGACTATCATTAGGGCAGTAAGCTTCGCTCTAATAATTATTCCAGTCATGAGCTTAATTCGTGGATATTTTCAAGGACATCAATCTATGGGACCTTCTGCAGTGTCACAAGTGATTGAGCAAATTATAAGAATCTTGTTCCTTTTAGTTGGGGCGTTTTTAGTATTACATGTATTTAAAGGTAGTATGGTTACTGCTATTAGTGTTGCCACTTTTGCAGCATTTGTAGGAGGAATCGCAAGCTTAATTATATTATTTTGGTATTGGAAAAAAAGAAAACATCATTTTGATGAATTGCTGGAACATGATAAAGGCACCTTGAACGTATCGCTTAAAGAAATGTATAAGGAAATCTTTATATATGCTTTGCCATTCGTATTTGTAGGTGTAGCTAATTCCCTTTTTCAATATGTGGACCAATTAACCTTCACAAGGGGGATGGCAGCTATCAATAAGGGAAAGGAAGCACTAGAGGCTATTGGGATTCTTAATTTCGATTCTCATAAGCTTGTTATTATACCTGTATCGCTCGCGACTTCCTTTTCCCTAACACTTGTTCCACTTATAACAGAATCCTTTGCTAAGGGAAATCGAGGATCGATGATTCGTCAAGTAGATCAAACCTTTCAAATACTGTTATTCCTAACCGTTCCTGCTGCACTTGGATTATCCTTGCTTGCTGATCCTATTTTTACAGTGTTTTATCAGCATAGCAAATTAGGGGCGGATGTTCTTGGACATTATGCTCCAGTTGCAATTCTTTTCGCCTTGTATTCTGTAACCGCAGCTATACTGCAAGGGATAAATGAGCAAAGATTTACGATATTAAGTTTGTTAACTGGTTTGTTATTTAAGCTAACCTTTAATATTCCATTGATTAAGTTATTTGAAACAGATGGAGCAGTATATGCCACAGCTTTAGGATATTCTGTTTCAATCATCATTAATTTAATTGTCATTAAGATTTTCGCAAACTATCCTTTCAAAACAGTAATTCGGAGGAGCATACTAATTTTAGTTATGAATGCCATTATGGTTGCGGTTGTGTTTGCGTTTTACAAAATCACCACTCTATTTTTATCACCGGCTTCTAAATGGGAGTCATTAGTTATTGTCATAATTTGTGGAGGAATTGGGGCAATTGTATATGGCTATATAGGATTAAGATCTGGTCTTGCTGATAAATTATTTGGTCAAAGGCTGCAAGGAATAAAGAGAAGGCTTCATATAGGTTAAATGGGAAAGAGGTCAACGAAAACGTTGACCTCTAATATAATCTACTTATTTACTTCCAGCCCCTTTAACCGATGAGCAAGGCGCTTTTGTTTTTCTAGTGATGTCCGCCCATTTGTCCCCAATATTGTATTTGGCGTTCAATTTGTGTGACACGACGATTCATACGTTCCACTTGTCTTTCTATGCGTTCCAATCGTCTTTCTAAATTACTTTGACCACCACCCTGATGGGGATAACCTTGGGAAGGCATGTGGCTACCGCCTTGATGCTGCATAGATGGCGGGAAGTTGCTATATTGTTGGCCAGGCATTTGGGGATACATTTGTTGTCTATAATCCATTATTGTTTCACCTCATCATGATATTTAAAGCAATTCGATTATTAGTCGTATTCAATAAGTAGGAATATGAAAAAATGGAGTGCGATTTTTCGATTGTATCTACTTTCTATTTCATTACCCTGTAGAAAACAACTAAAAACTCTTCTTGCCATTCCCTTATAGCCTATGTAGGCATACGTTTTAGGTATGGGTAGCTGCCTAAATAGATATAAATATTCATATGAATACGGATCTTTTCTTAATCATTTGTTGCTCATGTAAAAAAATATCTTTTTAACTACTTCATGCATCTTAAGAATAATTCTTTTTAGAAAAGATGCACTGAAGCCAGGTCTGATTTAGGACTTATAATAAATTAGGAAAACAACAATTTATACATAAACAGGCATAATGAAAAAGGAGTATGGAATGAGACTGGATAAATTACTAGCAAATGTCGGATATGGCAGTCGAAAAGATGTGAAAAAAATTTTAAAAGATGGTGTTGTAAAAGTTAACCAAGTAATTGCAAAGGATGGTAAAATTCAAGTCAATCCAACTGTAGATATTATTACGATTTACGGAGAGTCGGTTAACTATAAACAGTTTATTTATTTAATGATGAATAAACCACAGGGAGTAATTTCAGCAACAGAGGATTATCATGATAAAACCGTTATTGATCTATTGGATATAGAGGATGCGGTTTTAAACCCTTTTCCTGTCGGAAGACTTGATAAGGATACGGAAGGACTTCTCCTAATTACAAATGATGGAGGGTTGGCACATAAGCTTTTATCTCCAAAGAAGCATGTTCCTAAGACCTATTTTGCAGTAATAAATGGCATGGTGACGGAATCAGATGTTGAGGCTTTTCATAAAGGTGTAATTTTAGACGATGGATATGAAACGAAGCCTGGTGAATTGAAAATCCTTAAATCTGGAAATCATTCCGATATAGAATTAACTATAACAGAAGGGAAATTCCACCAGGTAAAAAGAATGTTTGAAGCAGTTGGAAAAAAGGTCATTTATCTAAAGCGTATTACCATGGGACCATTACAACTAGATGAAAATTTAGAGCTTGGTGAATATCGTGAACTGACCGAAGAGGAAGTAGAGCAATTAAAGAATGGTCCAATTGTGGATAAATAATAAAAAATCAAAAGGAGCTGTTAAAATACAGCTCCTTTTATTATGTGTGATTGTCTTTATCCAGCTTCAGCGCCTATCAGCAAGTGGATTCTCAGTCTCCTCCGAATGGATAAGTCAACATTAAAATTACTCTTCCAATCTTACTAGGTGAAATTTGAAATACTAATTTCACCTATCCATATGCTGCTGGATAAGGCGCCTCCGTTTTTCTATTAAGATGATAATTTTACTCGTTTCTTAGTTGTTGTCCATGTTCCACGGTGTGGACTTTTAATTAAGTCATTGTAAGCAAGTACATTCAAATCTCTTTGAATTGTACGTGGAGTTATTCCGAACTCATCGACAAGTTCCTGTGTTGTTACAGTACCATTTTCCTTAATAAACACATAGATTGATTTAATTCGGGTTAACATCCTGTTCGTTGAAGGTTTCAAAAAACCACTCCCTCATCCTTTTTCCTAAAACTTAAGACTACGGACGACTTATTGGTTTTGAAGAAAATCTTCTTCAAGCTTTGCAAACCTTTTTCTGCCAGACAACTCCTTCTTTCATGTCGAATTTTAAATCTAAGGTGTCAGACAATTACATTCTACACCTATTAATTCTAAATTTCCAGTGCATAGTGGGAATTTACAAATATTTTAGGTAATTCCTTTTCCTTTATCATATGTATCTTACCCATATTTATTATTAATATAGTAAAATAATTTAAAGTAAAAATGCTAAAACTAGCCCCAACATTTTTTATTAAGAGGGTCCACGTCGTTAAAATTTATATTATATGGTGGATGTTTTATTGAAGCTTAAAAAGGAGTAAAATAATCTGGAAAACAACAAGTATTACGAATATTAAAGGAGATAGATAGAATGTCAATTCAATGGATGGACGAAGTAATAAAGAGAAAAGATGATCTAATTAAGGATTTACAAGGACTTTTACAAATTAGAAGTGTGCTCGATGAGGAAAATGCAACAGAAGATGCACCTTTAGGGGTAGGTGTAAAGGAAGCGCTGCAATACTTATTGGATTTAGGTAAGAAGGATGGCTTCACCCCAAAGAATGTTGGAAACCTTGCAGGCCATTTAGAAATGGGAACAGGCAGTGAACTAGTTGGAATCCTTTGTCATGTGGACGTTGTCCCAGAAGGAGATGGGTGGACCGTGGATCCATATGGAGGAATTGTAAAAGATGACAAGATTTATGCACGTGGATCTAGCGATGATAAAGGCCCCACTATGGCTGCATACTATGCAATGAAAATCGTAAAAGAACTAGGAATTCCTTTGGAAAAGCGTGTTCGCATGATTATTGGCACAGATGAAGAGAGTGATTGGCGCTGTGTCGATCATTATTTTAAGCACGAAGAAATGCCGAATATGGGATTTGCACCTGATGCAGATTTTCCTATCATTTATGCCGAAAAGGGAATCGCGGATTTTGATATTGTGCAAAATGTAAGCGAAGGTCATTCTAACGATGAGCACAATAAAGTACAATTACTTTCCTTCCATTCAGGAAGAAGATATAACATGGTACCAGATTTCGCACAAGCAAAACTATTAGTTGAAAAAGAACAAACGGAAATCTTACAGAATTACAATGATTATCTTCAAAAAACTAAGCTAAATGGAAAGTATTATGTCGAATCAGGGGAGCTCATCTTGGAATTAGAGGGAGTATCTGCACATGGAATGGAACCTAGAAATGGAAAGAACGCCGGTTTAATTTTAGCGTCGTTTTTATCAAATGTTTCGCTTGATCAGCAAGGGGAAGCATTTATTCAATTTGCAACAAATTATTTATTTGAAAAATCTCGTGGAGAAGGGTTTGGCATTCAATATAAGGATGAGATTACAGGTGATCTTACTATAAATGTTGGGAAAATTGATTATGATAAGGCAGTCGGAGGCAGCTTTGGTCTTAATATGAGATATCCTGTTACATTTGATATGGAACAAGGGAAGAGCAATATGGAAAAATATCTGGAAAAAGAAGGCTTTACTATTCAGCATTTTTCAGATTCAAAGCCTCATCATGTAGATGAGAATGATGAATTGATTCTCACTTTAAAGAAAGTTTATGAAGAACAAACGGGAGAGAAAGCAGAATTGCTGGCTATTGGCGGTGGTACATATGCTCGTTCATTAAAATCAGGTGTTGCTTTCGGTGCTCTGTTTCCAGGAAGACCAGATGTAATGCACCAAAAGGATGAATATATGTTTATTGAAGATTTAGTAAAAGCTACAGCCATTTATGCTCAAGCCATTTATGAGCTTGCAGGTAAAAAAGCAGATTAATATCAAAAAAAAGGGAGAGGATTTTATGGGAAAAGTTATTTATAATGGAGAACTTGTTGAAAGGGAAAATGTAAAAGTAGACATAGAAGATCGCGGTTATCAATTTGGCGATGGAATATACGAAGTTATTCGTGTGTATAATGGAGGCCTATTTACCAAAAACGAACATATCCAACGTTTATATGAAAGTGCTGAAAAGATAGGGTTGAAGATTCCTTTTGAAAAGGAATTTCTTTGCAAAAAGCTAGAAGAATTAGTGGAAGAAAACCAATTGCAGACAGGTATTATTTATTTACAGATTACAAGGGGAGTTTCTCCTCGCCAGCATGGTTTTCCGACACCTGCTGTAGAACCTGTGCTTGTTGCTTACACAAAATCAATGGAGCGGCCAGAAGCGTTAATGAAGGAAGGCGCTAAAGGTTTGCTTGTGGAAGATATTCGCTGGTTAAGATGTGATATTAAAAGTTTAAACTTACTAGGAAATATAATGGCAAAACAAAAAGCCGCCGAATCAGGCTGCTTTGAAGCCATTCAGCACCGTGAAGGCATCGTGACAGAAGGCTCATCTTCTAATGTGTTTATGATTAAGAATGGTATTCTAATAACCCATCCAGCGGTCAATTTAATATTAAATGGTATAACAAGGCAAGTAATTCTAAAAATCTGTAAAAGCAAACAAATTCCAGTTAAGGAAGAGGCTTTTACAGTGGATGATCTTGTAAATGCTGATGAGGTTTTTATCTCGAGTACGACATCAGAAATTATGCCGATTGTTCAACTTGATGGCAATAAGATTGGCCATGGAATTCCAGGAGAATGGACAAAACAATTGCAACAATATTTCATGGAAGAGATTCAAAAGGAATGTAAAAATATTGTTTTTCGTTAAAGGAAAGAAACCCGTCAAATGGCGGGTTTCTTTTCAATCTATTTTTTCGAGCTCTGATCGTGATACTAATTGGATTTGTAGTCTGTAAGGTTGTTTGATCTCACAATAGCCGCTTTCATACAAGTAAACAATTTCACATTTCTCTCCTTTATAGTAAACTATATCACCGATTTTCATGGATATGCACTCCTTATACATGATTTCAAGTAAATGAATTACACTAACAAATAAACCTGAAATCACTATATGTAAATAAAGAGCGAAATATGTCTTATGATAAGAATTTTGTTACAATAAATTTTGTGAAAATGACAAACGAAAGAGGTATACCAAATGGAAGGACATCATTATTTTTTTGCATTACTATTGCCACAGCATATTAAATCGTATCTTCATGAGAAGTGTGAACAAATAAAGATGGAATTTCCTTTTAAGAAATGGGTCCATCATGAGGATTACCACATAACATTAGCCTTTTTGGGTCATGCGCAAGAAGAGCAGCTTGAAAAAGCAGATATGTACGTAAAAGATGTGTTAAGTCACTCTGAGGGGTTTGAATTAGCGTTACATAAGCTAGGGGTATTCGGACGTCAGGATTCGCCAAGAATCTTTTGGGCCAATACGAAAGAGTCACAACAACTTACAGATATCAGGAAGTTAGTGTATGATTCTTGTACAAAGGCAGGTTTTAAACTGGATCCTAGACATTTTGCACCACATATTACTCTGGCAAGAAATTGGGAAGGAAAGGATCGGTTTTCACTAGAAGCCTTAAAACCATTTGCACTGGAAGAGATTATATTTACGGCAAAGCATGTTGTGTTATATGAAACCCATCTAAATAAGACCCCTAAATATGTAATAAAGAAAACATATTTATTATGTTAGCGGACATGAGGAAGGAGTGAGTTGGTTGGCGCAATTAATTAAACTGCAGGATTATGTTTCTCGATATGAGCAGGATGTTTACCGATATCCAACCCAATATTTGCGTTTAAAAAAACAACAATGGGAAAAATTGAAAGAAGCATGGGAAACAAATTCTCTGGAGTTCTCTCAAGAATGGGAAGAGATAGAGGAAAATAAAACTGGTATATTGAACAAAATGGCAAAAATATTTAAAAAGGAGGATAAAACAGAGGTTGAAAATAAAACGGAAGAAAAGGTAGATACTACCCTTTCGTTTGCTCCACTTCTGTCCTATAAACCTGAAACAGAAGTGGATTTAAAGCAATTATATTTAGATCAACTCTACAGCTTTCAATTAAAATGGGCTAGCTCAACTATCTATGAACAGTCAGACGTACACCCTAAATACTATTATGACGAAAGATTGCGAACTTTTTTACAGAGATTTCCAGATAATGGTCTGCTTTTGTACGAGCCAATTTTACTTTTAAAAAAGGCACCGATTGAAATGGAAATAATATTTATAGCACCGATGGAGGTATGGTGTCTTACTTTTCTTGAAGAAGAAAAGGATGCAGTATTTTTAGGCTCCAATGATCGATTTTGGCTGAAGAGGTCGAATCAAAAGGAGAAAAAAGTATTAAACCCAATGATTTCTTTAAATAGAATGTCAAAAATTGTACAACAAATTTTTTTACACCACCATGTAGACCTCCCAATAAAAAAAGCGATTATTTGCAGAAATGGATATATTGATTTTAAAGAAAAACCATATGATCTTTCCATATTAGAAAAAAGAGCATATCCTAAATGGTTCGAACAGATGAGACATACCCATGCTCCTTTGAAACACATGCAATTAAAAGCCGCAAAAACACTTTTAGATTATTGCCAAACTGCAAGTTTTAGAAGATTAGAATGGGAAGAAGAAAATACGGGCGTTTGTGAAGAAGAAAGTTTTCGATGAAAAATACAGGAAATACTAAATTTCACCTTGACGAAAAATGTTAAAAAGCGATAAAATTTATTAAAAGATGGCTATTGTTGTCTATTCTTGTTTCCAATAGCTGTCTTTTTTTCTTTGTTTATCATAGTTACCGATAAATGATTGGGAACAACTATATGGAATTGATAATCGAAAATGATGTCCATATAGGTTTTTAAATCATTTTAGTATATAATATAGTTTTGAGACGAGTCGTATGCATGAAACATGCGAGTGAAACTGAAGGTGAATGAAGTTGGAACACATACTTGGTCAGGGCTGGGAGATACTACCGGCTGGGGGGGCAACAGGAGAAGCATTCTTTGCCAAATATGAGGAACAAAAATTATTTTTAAAAAGAAATTCATCTCCCTTTTTAGCAGTACTTTCTGCAGAAGGAATTGTTCCAAAGCTTGTTTGGACAAAAAGGATGGAAAACGGAGATGTCATTACTGCACAGCAGTGGATGGCCGGCAGAGAGCTAAAGCCTGAGGAAATGGGCCAAGAGCGTGTTGCGAAGCTTTTAAAAAAAATACATGATTCTGCTCCATTAGTTTCGATGTTAGAGAGGCTGGGAAAAGTTTCGTTCAAACCTGAAAAGATGTTATTAGAATTAGAAATCAGCATGGATAAAGAAATGCGGCAAATGCCCGATATCACGTCCGCATTTACCTTTCTTAAAGCGGAAGTGAAAAATATAGAGAACGACAAATTTGTTGTGTGTCATAGCGATATAAACCATAATAATTGGCTGCTTTCCGAGGACAATCAATTATATTTAATAGATTGGGACGGCCCTGTTATAGCCGACCCTGCATTAGATATTGGCATGCTCTTGTATTTATATATTCCCCGTGAAAATTGGTCAGGGTGGCTTGAACAGTATGGTTTATTGTTAACCGATAATTTATTGCTTCGGATGAGATGGTATGTAGTAAGGCAAACATTACTCTCTATCCAATGGCATAAAGACAAACAACGTTATCCAGAAATGGACTATTGGATTCAATTTTTGCAGGAAATAAATAAAAACTACGAATAGGATTCCATATCCTCAACCCATTGTGAAAGATTGGTTTGATTGGATAAAATATGCTCGTCCAAGTTTGGTGTATTTATTCCATTTTGACTGTAGAAATATACTTGTTCTAATGTCGGCTTTATTTGATCATTTATACTAGGATTCACTAAAAGCGATTTTACCAATCTTTCTACTTGTTCACATTCTGCAATCGACCCGCAGCAATCGGTCTGATGGTTTGTTAAAATATCTTTTAATAGTATCAATTGGTCATGATGGCTAAGAGGCATGTTTTTATACATTCCTTTCGTAATTTTGGGTGAAACATGAATCAAATGAAACTGGCGATTTTGCCAGTTTCTTTATTGTGATATAGATAGTTTGCGATTTCTTAAAGACTTTATTCAAAGAAAAGCATATAAACTAATGAATGGATAAGAGGTGTTTATTGTGCGTCTAAGACATAAGCCATGGGCAAAGGAGAAACTTTTGCAATACCCAGATTTTGTAGTTCAAACTCCTGAAGCCTATAAAGGTAAATGGAAAGAAATATTTCAAAACGATCTTCCACTCCATATTGAAGTTGGAACAGGGAAGGGGCAATTTATATATGGAATGGCAAAGGCAAATCCAGATGTTAATTATATTGGAATTGAAATGCAGGATAGTGTAATTGTCTCTGCACTAGAAAAATTATTGGAAGAACCACTTCCTAATTTAAAACTCCTAAATGTAGACGGTACAAATCTAAGGAATTATTTTGCAAAGGATGACGTGGAAAGAGTATATCTAAATTTTTCCGATCCTTGGCCAAAAAACCGACATGAAAAACGTCGATTAACATATAAGACCTTTCTAAAATTATATGAGGATATTTTGGTTGATAATGGAGAAATTCATTTTAAGACAGATAATCAAGGACTGTTTGAATATTCTTTAAAAAGTTTTTCTGAATATGGTCTATTGTTAAAATTTGTTAGTTTAGATCTACACAACAGTGATTTTGAAAATAATATCATGACTGAATATGAGGAAAAATTTTCTGCTCGTGGACAGCGTATTTATCGCTGTGAAGTACAATATCAAACAAAATAAAAGGATATGCTCTCTGCCTAATGTATTGGTAGAGAGTATTTTTTTTGTGTTAAAATAAAAAGGATAAGAGGAGAGGGAGGATAAAAATGCAAACGCTAACAATAGGAGATATTACATTAAAATGGTTAAATGGCGGGATTACCCATTTAGATGGAGGAGCGATGTTCGGTGTTGTTCCGAAGCCATTGTGGTCAAGTAAGTATCCAGTTAATGAAAACAATCAAATCCCATTATTGACGGATCCGATATTTTTGCAGGTTAATGGGAAAAATATATTAATAGAATCCGGAATTGGAAACGGGAAATTATCGGAGAAGCAGAAACGAAATTTTGGGGTGACAGAAGAATCTAAAATCGAAGAATCTTTACAGGAATTAGGGATTGCTCCGGAAGATATCGATATTATATGTATGACTCATTTGCATTTCGATCATGCATGCGGCTTAACAAAACCGGTTAATGATGGATATATTTCTGTCTTCCCTAATGCTGTAATTTATACTTCCAAAACAGAATGGGATGAGATGAGGGCTCCGAATATTCGATCGAAAAGTACATATTGGAAAGAAAACTGGGAAACAATTGAATCACAAGTCATTACGTTTGAAAAGGAAGTGTTTATTGAAGGGGCACTTAGAATGATTCATACAGGTGGTCATAGTGATGGCCACTCTATTATCTTAATAGAAAGCAACGGCGAAAAAGCAATACATATGGCTGATATAATGCCGACCCATGCACATCAAAATCCACTATGGGTATTAGCTTATGACGATTATCCAATGACCTCCATATTTGCAAAAGAAAAATGGATATCCAAAGCTATTCAGGATGGAGCTTGGTTCATTTTTTACCACGATGCAATTTATCGGGCATTAAAATGGGATACAGAAGGAAAGCTTATAGAAGCATTAAAATGTGAGCGCTAAAATATGGGGGAGTGACCAATAAAGTAATCAGGCCACTCCCCTATTGTTCATATGTATGGGTTAAGAAATAGGATAAACATCTAAGACACTGCCTGTAAATGCATCTGCAATAAACTCATATTGTTTTCTTTCCCCATTTTGGCTTGTAGTTATTCCGCCGCGGTATACTTTCGTCTTAATGGCATATTTAGCAAAGTCTTCTTTTGTCATTTGTATCCAGGAACCATCTATCGGCCCTTCTTCTTTAAATGCTTTTTTCACATTTGCTAATACAGTTTCACTGGAGAGAGAAGTGTTCTTTTTTACAGCTTCATTTAATAAGTATCCACTAACGGCTCCTGCTAGAGCACCAGCAATAAAGGTTTTCCAGGTCATGTATTTTAAACCTCCCGTTTTCAGGTTACCTGTCCTATCTTCCTTAAGTATAACATGTTTAGTCATTTTCGTAACATTTAAAAAATAAAATGATTTTTCTTGTAATATTGCCTCCATTTTTTTACTATTAAGAAAGCGGGGTGACATACGTAATGAAAAAGTGGAATGAGTTTACCTTTTATATCATTGCAATAACATTATTAACCATCAAAACGATACTTGTTTATTTTTTTGAATTTGATTTACGAGCTAAATCATTTACCGAAATAATATTATTATTGGTAAATCCAATCGGCTCTGTTGTTTTTTTATTAGGCATCAGTTTTTTCTTTTCAAAAAAAATAAGAATCGTATTTATGTTAATAATGTATATAGTAATGACTGGCGTTCTTATTGGAAACATATTATATTATCGATTTTACATAGATTATGTGACAGTACCGGTTTTATTTCAATTTCAAAATGTTGGCGGATTAAGTCAAAGCACTGTTGAATTATTAAGCTGGACTGACCCGTTATTAATTATCGATATTGTACTTCTTATTATTGCCGCGATCAAATGGGTGGATAAATCAAAACTTATCTCCAAGAAACAACATCGTACTTCTCTGGCTATTAGTATTATGTTGATTTTGGCGGTGTTGGTTGGAGGGGAGTTGGAGGATGCAAACCTATATAAAAAAACCTATGACCGAGAATTGCTCGTTAAAACAATCGGAACTTTCAATTACCATGTATTTGATATTTTATATAATTCAAAAATGCTAGTTCAACCCGCATTTGCTGAGAGCAATGATATTCATAAAGCGGAAGATTATTTGAATAAAGAAAATAATATAAAGTTATCAAAATCCCAATATCATGGGCAGGCATACGGTAAAAACTTAATATTGATATCGTTGGAATCAACTCAGCAATTCGTTCTGAATCGGAAAATCAATGGACAAGAGATTACTCCGTTTCTAAATAAATTGATAAAAGACAGCTATTATTTTCCAAACTTTTACCATCAGACAGCCCAAGGAAAAACATCTGATGCGGAATTTATGATTGACAATGGGTTATATCCCTTATCTGGGGGATCTGCTTTTGTAAGACGGCCACATAATGATTATTATGCACTTCCAGAAATATTGAAAGAGCAAAATTATTATAGCGCTGTTTTCCATAGTAATGATGAAACGTTTTGGAATAGAGGCAATATGTATAAAACATTAGGATATGATCGTTTCTTTGCCAAAAAAGATTATGAAGTGACAGAAGAAAATTCCGTGAATTATGGGTTGAAGGATATTCCATTTTTTGAACAATCTATTCCATATTTAAAAAATCTTCCGCAACCATTTTATGCTAAGTTTTTAACATTAACAAATCACTTTCCATTCTTGCTTCAAAACGAGGATGATCAATTTTTAAATATGGATGAAAATAATGCAGATTTAGTGCATAGGTATTTTGCTACTGTAAGATATGAGGATGAAGCTATAAAAAGGTTTTTTGATTTATTGAAAAAAGAAGGTTTATACAAAAATTCCATCATTGTTTTATATGGAGATCACTATGGAATCTCGAAAAGCTATGATAAAGAGCTTGAAAAAGTCTTAGGAACAAAAATTTCCATTACCGATCAATTAGAGCTTCAAAAAGTTCCATTTATTATTCATGTGCCAGGAGAAAAGGGAAAACAAATAAATTCTTTAGGGGGAGAGGTAGATATTAGACAAACGATTCTCGATATTATGGGAGTTGAACCGAAAAAAGAGACTATTGATTTCGGAAGAAGCTTGTTTTCCACAAATAAGAAAAATCTAGTAGTTTTCCGTGATGGCAGTTTTGTGACCAATAAATATGCATATTTGGATGAAGGTTGTTATGATAAATCATCGGGTAAAAAGGTCAAGAGAAATCTTTGTACGCCTTATTTAGACAAAGTTGAAAAGGAATTAATGTATTCGGATAGTGTTATCTTTGGTGATTTACTCCGTTTTTTGGAAAGAGACGGAATTATTATTAAAAACCCTTCACGCAAAGAATAATATACTCAAATACTGGCAAGCAGTATGAAAGTTCTGTAAAATGAAGAGGTACATATACTATAACTTTGTCTGTAAAGGGGTATAAGAATCGATGGAAAAGGCGACGCTCGAACTTTTTAGAACATTAACAGAACTGCCTGGTGCACCGGGAAATGAACATCAGGTAAGAAAATTTATGCGTGAAGAACTATCAAAATATACGGACGAAGTGGTGCAGGATGGACTTGGCGGTATCTTTGGTGTGAAACGAGGAGATACTAATGGCCCGACAGTTATGGTAGCTGGCCATATGGATGAAGTAGGTTTTATGGTTACTTCCATTACGGATAACGGTATGATTCGTTTTCAAACACTTGGCGGTTGGTGGAGTCAAGTATTGCTTGCTCAGCGTGTCCAGATTATAACGGATAATGGTCCAATCATTGGAGTAATTGGTTCTATCCCTCCGCATTTATTAGATGACAGTCAGCGAAATAAACCGATGGATGTTAAAAATATGCTCATTGATATCGGTGCAGACGACCGTGAGGATGCGAAAAGAATAGGAATTAAACCTGGTCAGCAGATTGTTCCTATTTGCCCTTTTACTGTAATGGCAAACGAAAAGAAGATATTAGCAAAGGCTTGGGATAATCGCTACGGATGCGGTTTATCGATAGAATTATTAAAGGAGCTTCAAGGTGAATCCATCCCAAATATACTTTATTCAGGAGCAAATGTGCAAGAAGAGGTTGGTCTTCGCGGAGCTCAAGCAGCGGCCAATATGATTAAGCCAGATATTTTCTTTGCATTAGATGCCAGTCCAGCAAATGACATGTCTGGTAATAAAGATGAATTTGGGCAATTAGGTAAAGGTACTTTGTTACGTATTTTTGATCGTTCGATGGTAACCCATAAAGGGATGCGCGAATTTGTGCTTGATACAGCAGAGAGCAATAATATCCCTTACCAATACTTTGTGTCACAAGGCGGTACAGATGCTGGGCGAGTTCATACTTCTGGTGAAGGAGTGCCTAGTGCAGTTGTAGGAATTTGTTCTCGTTATATTCATACTCATGCATCGATGATCCATGTTGATGATTATGCAGCTGCCAAAGCTTTATTAGTTAAACTTGTAAAAGCATGTGATAAATCAACTGTTGCAGCGATTCGAGCAAAATAGAACACAGATGAGGGGCATATCGCTCCTCTTTTTTATAGTTAGCCACAAAATAATCATGTAACGTCTAAAAGGAGAGATCGATATGTTAGTTGCAATTGGCTCAAAAAATCCTGCCAAAATAAATGCGGTAAAACAAGCGTTCAAAGAAATGCATATGGAGGTAGAGATTCAACCGATGGATGTGGCTTCCGGTGTTAGGGCACAGCCTTTTTCAGACGAAGAAACCATTAAAGGGGCAGTACAAAGAGCAAAAAACTGTTTAAATAATCAAGAGGTAGAGATTGCAGTTGGGTTGGAAGGAGGGGTAACAGAATCAGAATTTGGATTACAAGTCTGTAATTGGGGAGCTTTAGTAGAAAGAACAGCAGCGCCGATTATTGCGGGGGGTGCTAGAATTATCCTTCCTGAGGAAATATCATCAAGACTGCGTACTGGTGAAGAGCTTGGACCAGTTATGGATAATTATGCAAATAAAAAAAGTGTCGGCAAGAAGGAAGGAGCCATTGGAATATTTACTAATGGACTGGTTACAAGAGAAGAGATGTTTGTTCATGTCATGAAGTTATTGATTGGTCAATATCAATATAGAAATGTGCAATAGTACTTATATGTATTGTTTCCCTTGCAATATATAAGGTTCCGATGTTCTAATTACTTGTCAATTATAAAATAAACAAGCTAAAATAGTAGTAAATATATGGGGAGTTTAGGAGGAACATACTATTTTACGTAAATTATCAATGGGATTACTTTTGATATTGGTAATAGGTCTTATGGGAGGATGCAGCACTTCTTTGAAAGAACAACAAGACGAAGCTGCAAAAAAAGTAAGTGAAGCTCTTTCAGAACAGCCAAAAGCTGCAAAAAAAACAGCTAAAAATGTATATTTCTATCTTCCGTTTGGAATGAAGATTAAAAAAGAATCTCCTAATAATATTATTATGAACAGAGGAAGACAAAATTATCTTTTATTTTACAATCAAAAAGAAGCAGAAACTAGCAAGGAAGTTTATAAAATATCAAAATTAAATAAGAGGCTGCTTGTTGATAAAACTTTTTCATCTAATAAGAGATTTGGCTACCTTCTTATCTCAAAGGTAAAAAAGGACCTTTATGAGGTTATTGTTGGAGTTGGCGGTATTAAAATGACAACTGAAACAAGTATGAAAAATATAGCAAGTGACTCTGAGAAAATGGCGAAAGTTGTTTCTTCTGTAAAATATAAAAGTACTAAATAAGGAGGAAGTAAAATGGAAAAATTAATGTCTGTTGATCAATTTCATGAACTTACGAAGGAAGGAAAACATATTTTTATGTTCTCAGCGGACTGGTGTCCTGATTGTCGCTTTATAGAACCGGTATTACCTGAAATAGAAAAGGAATTTTCTGATTACACATTTGTGTATGTTGATCGTGATCAATTTATCGATCTTTGTGGGGAACTAAGTATTTTTGGAATTCCAAGCTTTCTTGCATATCAGGACGGTAAAGAGATCGGTCGTTTTGTCAGTAAAGATCGTAAAACAAAAGAGGAAATTGAAAACTTTATTAATGGTCTTAAATAGAAATAAAAAGCCTCTGTCTTTTAGATGGAGGTTTTTTCATGTAAAATGAGATAATCAAAATATTACCCAAAGGGATGATAGGTCGTGAAGATGGATACAAAAAAAATGAAGAGAGAACTTGAAAAAAGATTGCAAAAGGAAAACCGCAGTATTTACTATGATCGTGAAAAGGAAACAATTCGATTCGAAAATAAGGAAACTGGTAAGGGAATAACAGTGTCTATAGCAAATGCGGTTTCAAAATGGCATGAAGATCAAGATAAGGCTATAGATGAAGTAGTTTATTATGTGGAAGAAGCGTTAGAAGTAATGGGTACGGAGCAACAGATTTCGGGTAATGAGAGAAAAATATTCCCTGTTATTCGTTCTACTTCTTTTCCACTTGAAACAACAGATGGCAATAAATTTATAACGGATTCCCATACTGCGGAAACTCGTATTTATTATGCATTGGATTTAGGGAACACATATAGGCTGGTAGATGATGAATTATTGAAAAAAGAAGGTTGGGACAAGGAGAAAATCCACGAAATGGCCCAATTTAATCTTCGCTCGTTGTCAACTGATATGAAAAAAGATACAGTTGCAGGAAATGTATATTATTTCTTGAACACAAATGATGGATATGATGCAAGCAGAATATTAAACGAAAAGTTTTTAAAAGAAATGTCAGAGAAAGTAGAGGGAGATATGGCTGTTGCTGTTCCTCATCAAGATGTACTTATCATTTGTGACATACGCAATGACACAGGATATGATATCTTAGCCCAAATGACAATGAGCTTCTTTACGAATGGACATGTACCAATCACAGCATTGTCATTTATATATGAAAATGGAGAATTAGAACCAATATTTATCATGGCAAAGAATCGCAGAAAATAGCACGAAACTTGCTTTTTTATCAGGTATGAAAATTAAGTTAAAAGTAAAAAGGACCAGTAACAGACTGGTCCTTTTACTTTTATCGATTGTTAGGAAACACTCTTTTAATCGTATTACTCATTTGGTCGTATAATCCTCTTACCGGATGACCATTTTGTATCTCATTTCCAAAATCAGTTACACGATTATAAAAATCAGGGTTTGTTGTCACATATACATTATCGATGGTATTGTCTGCTTTTCTGACCTCATTGGCAATCTTGTTCTCAAATGTTTTTGGTAATTCTTTTCTAGAGCGGTCGTTTAGTAAAACTGCCACATATGCATTGTTCCCTGTAACAAGGACATTAGCATTACGAACTTCTTTTAAATTAGATACACGCTGCGCGGCATCTTTTGCAATTCTGTAATTGCTGCGATCATTATTGTTGTAATTTACATCAGTTCCAAGATTGTTATCTCGGTTAACTCCCATATTGTTATCACGGTCGCGGTAGTTTACATTTGCTCCAGGGCCTAGGTTATCGGTATAACTTACCCGATCTAAATTGTTGTTATTATCAGTGTTCGTGTTTGGATTATAACGAACAGGACTTACATTATTTTTCCCTCTGTCGGCATTATTATTGGTACATCCTAATAATAATCCTGAAGCAAGACCAAGAGTTAATACTGTCTTAACGAATTTCAACCTTATCTCCTCCTTTATTTCGTGAATCCTTATTAATTTCCCAAACATAAATGATTTTCATTCTGCTAATTATTGTTAGCAAAGGCAGTAAATTTACTTATTTTGTCTAGTGTAAAAGAAAATACCTCGAAATTTCACTATATCTCTGTATAATGAATAATATAGGATTTTTTAAACATTTCCTTATGAATTTAAAAAGGTTTAACAATAGAAAGAGTGATAACATGGGTTGGTTTAAAAACTTGAAGAAAATATTTGGAAATAATGAAAGTGAAGAATATGAAGAATATGAGGATTATGGAAATTCAGAGTCAGAACGACGTGAACCTATAAATGGACAAATGGAAACAAAGGTTACCTATCAATATCCAAAAGGAAACTTTCGCTTTCCATTACGTGTGGAAGAGAAAAGTAACATTTCGACTCAGACAAGCGCTTCCAAAATACAAGAGAATAATAAACAACATTATCATCAAAATCGACAGTCAAGTTCCATAACGAAAAATCATCCAAACGTGGATAAACCAACAGAAAGAAGCTTTAATAAAACGGTTGAAATATCCACACCTCTTGAACAACGTCAAACGGTACAAACAAAAATACAGCCAAAAATAAAGCAGCCTTTTCGACCAACAGAGATTCCATCACCTGTATATGGTTTTCGTCGTCCGCCAAGAAGGAATACCTTAAATAGTAAGAATCAAACTAATGATATACACAAACAGGAAGACAAGGATCTGCAACTGCATTCAGACCACAAGAGTATACCAACGAGGACAGATGAGGTAAAGACCGATAATTCTGCACTGAAGAAAAAGATTCCAATGAAATTAGACAAGGAAGACCAAAAAGCACTACATGAAATCGAAGATTTGCTGATAAATTCCGAAGAGGAAGTTTCATTACAAAAAGAATTATGGGATGCTAGAAATTTACATACAGTTGAGCAAAGTGATTTAGAAACAGCTTTTCCGAATAGTATGAATCAAACAGAGATAGACGAACAAGAAGCAGAGGATCAATACCTCTCGGAGCAAAGGCATAAAAAGGAAGTTCATACGAACCAACTGGGAACAATGCTCGAAGAACGACAAGAATTACAAGAAATAATTTCTCAAAATATCAATCAAAACCAATCAAATATAGAAACAGAAATTCCCGTGGAGCAAAGGGACCCAGTGGTTGGGGAAACTAAGGAACCACAAGAAATCACAGACCGAAATATTGGTCAAAAGGAATCAAGAATAGAAGAGGAAATGATCGTAGAGCAGAGGGACTCAGTGGTTGAAGAACCTCAGGAATCACAAGAAGTCAGCCAAAATATTGATCAAAGGGATTCAAGAATAGAAGAGGAAATGATCGCAGAGCAGAAGGATTCAGTGGTTGAAGAACCTCAGGAATCACAAGAAGTGAGCCAAAATCTTGATCAAAGGGAATCAAGAAGAATAGAAGAGGAAATGATTGCAGAGCAGAGGGACTTAGTGGTAGAGGAACCTCAGGAATCACAAGAAGTGAGCCAAAATCTTAATCAAAGGGAATCAAGAATAGAAGAGGAAATGATTGCAGAGCAGAAGGTTTCAGTGGTTGAAGAACCTCAGGAATCACAAGAAGTCAGCCAAAATATTGATCAAAGGGAATCAAGAATAGAAGAGGAAATGATCTCAGAGCAGAGGGACTCAGTGGTAGAGGAACATCAGGAATCACAAGAAGTCAGCCAAAATCTTAATCAAAGGGGATCAAGAATAGAAGAGGAAATGATTGCAGAGCAGAAGGTTTCAGTGGTTGAAGAACCTCAGGAATCACAAGAAGTCAGCCAAAATCTTAATCAAAGGGAATCAAGAATAGAAGAGGAAATGATCTCAGAGCAGAGGGACTCAGTGGTAGAGGAACATCAGGAATCACAAGAAGTCAGCCAAAATCTTAATCAAAGGGGATCAAGAATAGAAGAGGAAATGATTGCAGAGCAGAAGGTTTCAGTGGTTGAAGAACCTCAGGAATCACAAGAAGTCAGCCAAAATCTTAATCAAAGGGAATCAAGAATAGAAGAGGAAATGATCTCAGAGCAGAGGGACTCAGTGGTAGAGGAACATCAGGAATCACAAGAAGTCAGCCAAAATCTTAATCAAAGGGGATCAAGAATAGAAGAGGAAATGATTGCAGAGCAGAAGGATTCAGTGGTTGAAGAACCTCAGGAATCACAAGAAGTCAGCCAAAATCTTAATCAAAGGGAATCAAGAATAGAAGAGGAAATGATTGCAGAGCAGAGGGACTCAGTGGTAGAGGAACATCAGGAATCACAAGAAGTCAGCCAAAATCTTGATCAAAGGGAATCAAGAATAGATGGGGAAATACTTACAGAGCTAATTGACCAAGCAGTAGAGGGTTCAGAAATCTTAAATCCGAATCAAACAGACAAAACAAACGAAGCAGAACAGCCGATTATAGAGCAATCGGAATCAGAAGAAGAAATTCCGTCACATCCTCTGATAAATGAAACAGCTGAAATAAGTCCGCATTTACTAGATGAAAATGAAATACAAAATAAAGAAGATCATTCAGAAATACCGGAAGATAAAAATGAAAATGGGATGTATACAGAATTTAAATCTGATTCAATAAATGACCCACAAGATATAGAAGCAGAAAATGTTGAAAATGACGAAGAAATGAATCTTAAGTCAAGTCAAGCACCAGTTCGCACGCATATTCCGTTTAATGTCATTATGTTAAAAAAGGACCGAGAAAAAATAGAGAAAAAACAAGCGGTAGCAGAGGTTCAAACAGCTCAAAAGCAAACAGCTGTTACAGTGAACACAGAGGAATATGTGGAAGAGGATTATGTCTTTCCCGGAATTCAGTTATTAAATCCGCCTGTTCATGAAGAAATGGATAAAGATTGGCTGAATCGTCAAAGTGAGCTCCTGGATGACACACTTTTAAGTTTTAATGTTCGTGCAAGGGTTGTAAATGTTAGTCAAGGTCCATCGGTTACAAGGTTTGAAGTTCAGCCAGAGCCAGGTGTTAAAGTAAATAAAATTACTAATTTAAGTGATGATATTAAATTAAGTCTTGCTGCAAAGGATATTCGCATGGAAGCACCAATTCCAGGTAAGCATACAATTGGTATTGAACTTCCAAATGCAAAGAGTAGACCTGTATATATTAGTGAAATTATTTCCAGCGAAATATTTGAAAAAAGTGAGTCACCTCTAACGGCGGTACTCGGATTAGATATTTCAGGAAGTCCGGTTATTACAGACTTAAGAAAGATGCCTCATGGATTAATTGCAGGGGCGACTGGTTCTGGAAAAAGTGTATGCATTAATTCTATTCTCATTAGCTTGCTATATAAATCAACACCGGATCAGTTAAAACTATTATTAATTGACCCAAAAATGGTGGAGCTTGCACCATATAATAATATTCCTCATTTGGTAAGTCCTGTTATAACAGATGTAAAAGCAGCAACTGCAGCTCTAAAATGGGCTGTAGAAGAAATGGAAAGAAGATATGAACTCTTTGCACATACAGGTGTCAGAGAAATTGGGCGATATAATGAAATGGCAGAAGAAAACAGGCAATTTAATCAAAAACTTCCGTTTATTGTTATTGTTATCGATGAGTTAGCAGATTTAATGATGATGGCACCTGCAGATGTTGAGGAAGCGATTTGTCGTATAGCTCAAAAAGCCAGAGCCTGTGGTATTCACTTAATAATTGCAACCCAACGTCCATCGGTTGACGTCATTACAGGGTTAATAAAAGCAAATGTTCCAACTAGAATTGCTTTTTCTGTGTCTTCTCAAGTAGATTCCAGAACGATTATTGATATAAGCGGCGCCGAGAAGCTGTTAGGAAGAGGTGATATGCTCTTTTTAGGTAATGGAACCTCTAAACCAATTCGCCTGCAAGGAACATATGTCTCTGATGAGGAGATTGATCAGGTAGTGGCCCATGTACGAGCAGAAAGAAAGCCGGATTATTTATTTGAGCAAGAGGAACTTTTGAAAAAAGCCATTATTCAAGATGAGGAAGATGAAATTTTTCACGATGTATGTGAATTTGTAATGGAGCAAGGGGCCGCATCTACATCCCTCATACAAAGAAATTTTAGGATTGGTTATAATCGTGCCGCTCGATTAATGGAGATGATGGAGCAGCAAGGGATTATTTCAGAGGCAAAGGGCAGTAAACCAAGGGATATCTTAATGTCCCGAGAGGAATACGATATTCTCACAGGAGCGACAGAAACCAATTAAGACCAGATTAGAAGAGAGCTAATAAAGGAATTAGCTCCTTTTTTTACATATACACATGAAAAATTTGTGATTATAAGATATATCTATATTAGTTTGGGAAAGATAACTTATATATCCTCCTAAGACCAATTGAAATCCTAAGCTCCAACTTCATTTTTTGAAATTTTGTAGTTCGAATTTCACTTGGTGAAATTTGTAGTTCCAATTTCACTTGGTCACCCAATATAAAAAGTGCTATAATAATTGAGTATGTTTTTTCGTGAACAAAGACATTTAGACAATAATGACTTACATACTATAGAAAATGGCAAGTTTTTTCTTCGCAAAAAATAGTCTTTGTCATATACTGCATACATATAGACATTGTTGGAGGTTCTATTATGACTGTATACCATTTCGTAGGCATTAAGGGTTCCGGAATGAGTTCTTTAGCACAAATACTGCACGATACGGGTTATGAAGTGCAAGGATCAGATGTTGAAAAATATTTTTTTACCCAGAAAGCCTTAGAAGACTCAGGTATAAAAATATTGCCCTTCCAGCGTGAAAATATTCAGCCTGGTATGACGGTAATAGCAGGTAATGCTTTTCCTGATACACATGAAGAAATTGAAGAGGCATTTAATAAAGGAATTCCGGTTATTCGTTACCATAAATTTTTAGGGGAATTCATGCACCAATATACAAGTATTGCGGTTACTGGTGCACATGGAAAAACGGGGACGACTGGGTTGTTAGCTCACGTCATGAAAAATGTAAGACCTACATCCTATCTAATTGGTGATGGTACAGGTAGTGGTGTGAAAAATGCTGAGTACTTTGTTTTTGAAGCATGTGAGTATAGAAGGCATTTTCTTTCCTACTTTCCTGATTACGCCATTATGACCAATATTGACTTTGATCATCCAGATTATTTTGCTAATATTGATGATGTTTTTTCTGCTTTTCAGGAGTTAGCTCTGCAGGTCAAAAAAGGAATATTTGCTTATGGCGATGATGAGCAGCTACAAAAAATACAAGCAAAAGTTCCTGTCCTTTTTTATGGGTTTGGAGAAGAAAATGATTTTCAAGCAAGAAATATTGTAAAAGAAACAACAGGGACAAAGTTTGATGTGCACGTGAGAAATAATTATTATGCTACCTTCGAAATTCCTTCTTATGGAGATCATAATGTATTAAATGCATTGTCCGTAATCGCCATTTGCCATTATGAAGGAATTGATACGGACGCTATTCAACAGCATATTAAATCTTTCCAAGGAGTCAAACGTCGTTTTACAGAAAAACAAATTGGCTCACAAATTATCATTGATGATTATGCCCATCATCCTACTGAAATAAAAGCAACTGTTGATGCTGCTAGACAAAAATATCCTGACCGCAATATTGTTGCTGTTTTTCAGCCACATACATTTACGAGAACACAAACTTTTTTAAATGAATTTGCTGAAAGCTTAAGTCAAGCAGATGATGTTTTTTTATGTGAGATTTTTGGGTCTGCTAGAGAGAATCACGGTAAATTATCGATTGAAGATTTACAAGAAAAAATAGAAGGTTCCAAAATTCTTTCAGAAGAAGACACATCTCCTTTATTGGAACTTGCTAATAGTGTAATTCTATTTATGGGTGCGGGAGATATTCAAAAGTTTCAAAAGGCATATGAGAATTTATTACAATCAAAATAATGCATGAAAGAAGACTGCTAAAAATAGCAGTCTTCTTTTTACTTATTTCAAATTTTCAGGATTTAAACATTCTAATTCAGGAATGACAAACAGGCCATCTTTTCGAATTAATACATCATCAAAGTAAATTTCACCCCCTCCATATTCAGGACGTTGGATTAAGACCATATCCCAATGAATATTAGAATCATTTCCGTTTGGTGCTACATCATAGCATTGGCCAGGAGTGAAATGAATGCTACCAGCAATTTTTTCATCAAATAATATGTCTTGCATTGGGTGTAAGATAAATGGATTAACACCAATTGCGAACTCTCCTACATATCTCGCACCTTCATCCGTATCGAAAATTTTGTTAATTCGTTCCGTATCATTTGATGTTGCCTCTACAATTTTTCCATCCTTAAATGTTAATTTCACATTTTCAAAGGTAAAGCCTTGGTAAGGGGATGGTGTATTATAAGTAATGGTGCCATTTACAGAGTTTCGCACTGGTGCTGTATAAACCTCTCCATCTGGTATATTTAGGCGACCAGCACACTTAATAGCGGGAATATCTTTGATAGAAAAAGTTAAATCGGTCCCTGGGCTTACCAAGCGCACTCTATCCGTTTTATTCATTAATTCCACTAAGGAATCCATCGCTTTATCCATTTTGCTGTAGTCTAAATTACATACGTCGAAATAAAAGTTTTCAAAAGCTTCAGTACTCATTTTGGCTAATTGTGCCATGGCAGAGTTCGGATAACGAAGAACAACCCATTTTGTTTTCGGTACTCGAATTTCTCTATGTACTTTTTTCCCGACTGTATTTCCTTCTATTTTCATTTTTTCGTCCGGTACATCTGCATGTTCGTTTATATTATCACCGGATCGAAGACCGATATAAGCATCCATGTTCTTCATAACATTTGCTTCAAATTCAGCCTTCATTTCGAACTGTTCCTGTACTGCGCCCATTAGTAGGGCACGATCAACTTGTTGGTCCTTCAATGATACAAAAGGATATCCGCCTGCTGCATATGCTTCTTTGACAAGCTCAACCACTAATTCACGCTGCAAACCAAAGTTCTCAATTAGTACTTTTTCTCCTGGCTGTAATTGAACAGAATAATTAATTAGGTTTTTTGCCAGTTTCTCAATGCGTGGATCTTTCACGTTGAATTCCCCCAATAAAAAATTTTACATACAACTATATTTTAACCCAAAATAATAGAAGCTGTTTAATTAACGGCTCTTTTCTAAAACTTTATTGCGTTTGTAAAGGGGAATTTTAATATATTCCCAATATCTTAAGATTCTTTCTAAAAGAAGAATTCCCGAAGGAAAGTCTAATTTAGAATTTTTAGTGCAATTACATAAAGCCACAATCTAACGAAACAGCTAATTAGTAGTCTAAATAATTTAATATTTGGCGAAAGCGCACGAATATGAGAAAATAGAAGAAAAAGGGTATCTCGAATTAGGACGTTTGTGTAACAAAAACGTATGAAATAAAATATGTTTAGTTTGTCCATAATTGGGGAAATGTTTAGGTAAATGGAGGTTTGCAGATGATTATTATTCTTTATTTAAGTGTTGCACTAATCGCAGTGGCATTTCTAATTCTGGTTATTAGTCTTACGAAAACATTGAAATCCATGAAAATAACAATGGACAGAGTTTCAAAGACAATGGAGGATCTAGAAGGTCAACTACAAGGAATTACATCGGAAACTACGTTATTATTACATAAGACAAATGAATTGGCAGAAGACATACAAAATAAGTCTGAAAAATTGAATACTGTTGTATATGCTGTTCAAGATATCGGCACCACTATTAAGGAATTTAATGGTTCAATTAGAAAAGTTTCCTCTAATCTTTCCACACAAGTGGTTCATAATCAAGATAAAATTGCACAAGTACTGCAATGGGGGTCCGTATTAAAAGAGTTAAAAGATAAGTGGATGGAGAAAAAGGAAAGAAAAAAAGAGCCGGTTACCTTTGATGAACAAGCAGATGTAGAATTAAGGGAAGTTAAAAGAGTAAGAAGTGAATAGGAGGAAAAGTTTATGGAAAAAACAGAAATGAACAGAAGCGAAGCCCGTGAAAAATTAGATACAAAGACTTTTTTAGTAGGAGCTATCATTGGAGGAGTTGTTGGCGCTGCAACGGCATTATTGCTCACTCCAAAATCAGGAAAGGAAATTCGCAGTGATCTAACCAGTCAAGTAGATACTTTGAAAAACAAAAGCAATCAGTTAAAAGCCATTGCTACGGAAAAAGGAAATGAACTTATTGCTGCCACCAAGGAAAAGTCAACTCAACTTCGAGATTTAACGATTGATAAGGGAAGTAGTCTTGCGGAAACAGTAAAAGAAAAGTCAAAAATCATTGTGGATAAAGGATTAAAGCAATAGAATAAAGTAAAAAAAGTAGAGGTCAAGCCTCTACTTTTTTAGTGAAATACTGTATCCCAAACGATTTCTAACTTATCCCCGTTAGATACGGCTTCATAGAAGGTCGTTTCCACACCATTTTTTAATAGATGAAATTTCCCCGAGCTTTCTTTCGGAATATCTATTTCTACATGTCGAAAGATATCTTGGAAAATAAAAGATTCCATTTCGATTTCTTTTGTTTCAATTTCATCACCATGTGAAATAATATCTGTTTCCGAAAGTTTTGACTCATTGCGATACCATTCCACTCTTGGTTTTTTCATTATTATTTTTTCTCCATTGAAAAAAACACTTAGTTCATAGTACAGTGGTATATTTTTAATGTCTGCAAGCTGTTTAATAGTGCACTGTGTACTCGAGATGACTTGAATATGATCGTTATCTTGGAAGGATTGCGATAGCTTTGCTGATTTTTCATTTAATAATAGTTTACCAGAAAAAGCGAGTAAAAATGTTTCCTTGCCATTTAAGCGAATTCTAAATGGTTGTAAATCAGAGATAAGATGTTCTTGATTTGTTGCCTTGAAAAGTTCTTCTATTGTACTTGGAAACTTAATTTCCAGTTCATCACGATCTTCAAGTAACTCATCCCAAGTCGCTATTTTCCCATTCTTTTTTATTAATGTTTTGATTTCATATTTTTTGTCATTTATAAACACAACTTTTGACTGAATGTCATCCATCATTTGTTGTATGGTTATTTGCGGTGACCCACCATCCATTCCTTTTAAAGCAATAATTTCGTCCCCGTTTTGGACGGGCTCATCCAGTCCGCAGACAAGCCCATTCTTCTTAATAATAGGCGGAAGTCCATGATCCCCAGGAAGAGTAATTTGCTGTCCATTCATTTGTACCATGATGGCCATACCAGGTTTCCCATGTAGAGAGCTTACTTTTATACCGGACGCTAATAAGCAATCTCCAATAGTGAGCTGTTTTACCTCAAATAAACGGACAGGTTGATCGTTAACATAGACTGTAACATAATGAACCGGCGTTTGTTTCGCAGCAATAGCAATTCCGATTGGTGTAATAAATTCTGGCCCTTTTGGAATATCTTCTGAAAAATGCAATCCTTGAATAGCACTTGAATCACGAATGGCAACGCGATTTTCCGGCAACTGTAAACAATTTGCTAATTTTTTTGGCAATTCAGGAGTGAGGCTCCCTCCACCAACCAGCATAATTGCTTTTGGTGACCTTCCGTTATTTAATTGCATAATTTCTTTTGAGATCGCATCAGCAAGTCGGTCAATTGCGTATTCAATTTGACTGACTACATCACTTCGGTCCACTTCTGTTTCAAAACCTAAAATGTCTTGCACTAGAATCGTGTTACGTTCTAACAAATCTCTCTTTGCTTTCTCAGCGAGAGGAAAATCAAGAAGTAATTGATCGCTAATTGCCTCTGTAATTTCATCTCCAGCTATTGGAACCATTCCATATGCAGTGACCGTACCTGATTCTGTTATGGCAATATCAGATGTTCCAGCACCTATATCTACCAAAGCGACATTAAGCCTTCTCATAGATGTTGGAATTAGCACATTAATCGCAGCAATTGGTTCAAGAGTCAAAGCATCCATCTCCAAATCCGCACGATGGAGAGCAGAAATTAATGATTCCACAACAACTCTTGGAAGAAATGTAGCGATAATTTCTACAGTTGCTTCATCTCCCTGCTGGTCTATTAAATTACCAATCTCTTCTCCGTCCAATTGATATTGAAAGACGGAATATCCAACACAATAATAGTTTTTGCTTTTCTCGATTGAATTTTTTTCAGCGGCAATTGCTTGCGCCTTTTGAACTGCATTAAGTTCAAGATGTAATACATCTTCCTTTGTAATCATTGGCTTGCCTTTGATTGCTATGGATGCACATGCCTTTTCCGTTTTTAAAGCACGACCGGCTGCAGCTACACAAACTTTTTTTAAAGGTCCATGTTTTTGCTCCATTTCTTCTTTTACTTCCCGAATGATCTTGGAAACGGCTACGACATCATGAATTTGTCCGTCCAACATGGCTCTTTCAATATGTTCTTTTACAAGTATATCAGCGACATTGTATTGCTTATTTTCTTCTTCCAAGATAATTCCGACAACTGAACGTGTACCAATATCCAATGCAAATATTTTCTTTTTTTCGTCCATTATGATACACCTTCTTATTTAAAATTCATAAAATACTTTAATACTTAAAAGCGTTTAATTGTTAAAGAAATTTTTAGTGACATTTTTATAACAATGGATTATAATGATTCCTAATATATGTTTATGAGTTAAAGTATCTTTCTATCTTAAAATGTAACATATCGACCGGATTTTTTAAACTGAATTGGGAACCGGGTATTAATGGAGCATTTTTGATAGAAATATAGGAGATTGTTTTTTGTCTCTTTAAGCACTATGGATAAAAAAGTTTCACAAGGCCATTTTACTAATCAATTTTCAAAAAAAGTTTTATGAAAAGAAGGGATGTTGGCAATGGGGAATCAAGAACTAAATGAGCTACGAAAACAAGTGGAAGATGTAAACTTAAGACTTTTAGAGTTAATTAATGAAAGAGGTCGTTTGGTTCAGGAAATTGGACGAGTTAAAGAGTCTCAGGGTGTTAACCGTTTCGATCCTGTTCGGGAACGAGATATGCTGAATATCATCAAACAATATAATGACGGCCCTTTTGAAAATGCCACCATCGAACATATTTTTAAAGAAATCTTTAAAGCTGGGTTAGATCTTCAACAAGAGAATCACCAAAAAGCTTTACTTGTTTCACGTAAAAAACAGCCAGAAAATACAATCGTTTCACTGAAGGGAGAAACAGTTGGCGATGGTAAGCCGCATTTCGTATTTGGACCATGTGCGGTTGAATCCTATGAACAAGTTGCTGAGGTAGCAAAATCTGTTAGGGCAAAAGGTCTAAAACTTCTAAGAGGGGGAGCATATAAGCCGCGAACTTCTCCATATGATTTCCAAGGATTGGGTTTGGAAGGCTTGAAAATTTTGAAGCAAATTGCAGATGAATTTGATTTAGCCGTAATCAGTGAGATCGTAACACCAGCGGATATTGAGAAAGCTGTTGACTATATTGATGTTATCCAAATTGGTGCACGTAATATGCAAAACTTTGAATTGTTAAAAGCTGCAGGTTCCATAAATAAACCGGTTCTACTAAAAAGAGGGCTTGCTGCAACCATTGATGAGTTTATCAACGCAGCAGAATATATAATGTCACAAGGAAACGGACAAATCATTCTTTGTGAACGAGGTATTCGTACTTATGAAAGGGCTACTCGTAATACGTTAGACATCACAGCAGTGCCGATTTTAAAACAAGAAACACATCTTCCTGTTTTTGTCGATGTGACTCATTCTACAGGAAGAAGAGATTTGTTACTGCCTGCTGCAAAAGCAGCTTTAGCGATTGGTGCTGATGGTGTAATGGCAGAGGTGCATCCTGATCCAGCAGTTGCTCTTTCTGATGCTGCACAACAAATGGACATTCCACAATTTGATAAATTTTATCAAGAATTGCTTGCTTCACAACCTGTAAGAGTCTAACCCCCGGTAACCCGAGGGTTTTTCATTTTTTAGAAAATATAAAAATGAGCGTTACTTTGTCAAAATTGTGTAATTCGTTGCAGTATAGAAGCATGTGTCGTATGATTATTCTGAGCCATAGTTTTTTCATACATATAATATTGCTAAAATGAAGAGAAATGGAAAATACTAATAAAAATAGTATATAGAAGTTGTAAAAATTGGAGTGAGGAAAAATGAATATTACTATATACGATGTTGCTAGAGAGGCCAATGTTTCGATGGCAACTGTTTCCAGAGTAGTGAATGGAAATCCAAATGTAAAACCTGCAACTAGAAAAAAAGTATTGGAAGTTATTGAAAGACTTGGGTACAGACCAAACGCTGTTGCACGTGGATTGGCAAGTAAGAAGACTACAACAGTTGGGGTTATTATCCCGGATATTTCCAATATCTTTTTTGCAGAATTAGCCCGCGGTATTGAAGATATTGCAACGATGTATAAATATAATATTATCTTAAGTAATTCTGATCAAAATAAAGAAAAGGAACTTCATTTACTAAATACTATGCTTGGAAAACAAGTGGATGGTATTGTGTTCATGGGTGGCAATATTACAGAAGAGCATGTAGCAGAATTCGAACGTTCACCTGTGCCAATTGTTCTGGCAGGATCCATTGAGCCTTTCCGTAAGATTCCTTCTGTTAATATTGATTATAAGCAAGCTGCATATGATGCCATTAACGAATTCATTGAAAGAGGGCATAGAAATATTGCCATCCTAATTGGACCTCTTCATGATCCAATTAATAAAGAATTAAAACTAGAGGGGTATAAAGAAGCTCTTGAGAATGCAGGTATTCCATATAATGAAGATTTAGTCATAGAGGGTGATTATACCTATGACTCTGGAATCGAGGCATGGCAGAAATTACATGAGCAACAAATAAAGCCAACAGCCATTTTTGCTGGAAATGACGAAATGGCACTAGGAGTTGTTCATGGTGCTCAGGATGATGGCATCGTCATTCCTGAACAACTAGAAGTTATTACATCTGATAATACTCGATTAGCATTAATGGTTCGGCCGCAGCTGACTTCGGTTATCCAGCCATTGTATGATATCGGGGCAGTAGCCATGAGACTATTAACAAAATATATGAACAAAGAAAAGGTAACAGAAAATATTGTAATTCTTCCACATAGAATAGAGCATCGAAGTTCAACAAAAGAATAAAAGTAATTCGATTCCCATATGGAATAGGCCAAATACTTTTGGAATCCATTTTATTTTTATGTGGTAAAACTTTTAACAAATTAGAAATAACCAACGCAGACAAGGCATGTGTTGGTTATTTTACCATTTGATACGCATTACTATTTCTGTTACCCTGTTAATATATATGTTTTCATAACATATATATTAGTATAATTGTTTTTTTGCGATGCTTGGAAGAATTTAAAAGGATGGTAATAAAATGAAGAATAACACAAAAAAAGAAGTATTTTCATGGATTAAATCAATATTATTTGCAGCTATTATTGTTTTTGTCTGCAGATACTTTATTTTTGTACCATCTATTGTTGTAGGGCAATCCATGATGCCAAATCTTCAAGATGGAAACAGAATTATCGTTAGTAAATTAAGTAAAATTGAACGATTTGATGAGATTGTCTTTCATGCACCAGATGCGGATGAGGATTATGTAAAAAGAGTTATTGGACTGCCCGGGGATAAGGTTGAAATGAAAAATGATGTTTTGTATATTAATGGTAAGGCGTATAATGAACCATATCTAAAACAATATAAATCTGCGCTTCCTCCCATGCAAAAATTAACAGGCGATTTTTCTCTTCAGGATCCACCAACGAATGCTAAGGTTGTTCCAAAAGGATATTTATTCGTATTAGGAGATAACCGCAAAATAAGTAAGGATAGTCGTATATTTGGATTTGTTCCAGAGAAATCGGTTGTAGGAAAAGTGAAAATTCGCTTCTGGCCACTAAATGAAATTGATTATTTTAAATAGAACTAAAAAACAAGACCAGTTTAGGTCTTGTTTTTTTATGAGTTTAGGCAAATACAAAAGTTTTTATCCATTCCTTCTAATCATGTGCAGTGCTCTTTCAAGTGTTTGTTTATTCTTTTCAGTTATCTCATTTTTTCTTGGAATCGGTTCATACATGTTTTCAGGATCATCCCATGTTGATATTAATGGAACACGTGCTTTTGGCTGCCATTTTTCTAGCCATGCCTGTGGAATGGTGCGCTCAATATTCGTGTTGTTGGTCATCTCGAGCCATAATAGCGACCAGGCTCTTGGAACAACGCGCCAAATGTCGTATCCGCCTCCTCCAACTGCAATCCATTTACCATTACAATGCTTATGTGCTAACTCATGGGCAAGTTTTGGTATCTCACGGTAAATACTCATGGTTGCAGATAAATGGGTGAGCGGATCATAGTAGTGAGCATCTGCACCATTTTGGGTTAGAATGATATCTGGTTTAAAATACTCTGCAATCTCTTTTACAGCAGTTGTATAACACTCTAACCATGATTCATCTTCTGTAAAAGCATCTAGCGGGATATTAAAGGAATAACCATAACCCTTCCCAGTTCCCCATTCATTAACGTGACCAGTTCCCGGGAATAAATATCTGCCTGTTTCATGGATAGAAACGGTGCAAATATTTTCATCATCGTAGAAAGACCATTGAACTCCGTCTCCATGATGCGCATCTGTATCAATATATAAAACTCTAGCATTATATTTTTCTTGTAAGTATTTAAGTGCAACGGAACAATCATTATAGATACAAAATCCGGATGCTTTTCCGCGGAATCCATGATGCAGTCCGCCTCCTAAATGGAGTGCGTGGGAGTATCTTCCGGACATAACTTCATCAACTGCGCTTAATGTACCTCCGACAGATAATGCGCTTGCGTGATGCATATTTTGAAATATAGGGGTATCTTCTGTACCTAATCCAAAGCTTTCGGCTACTTCATTTGTTAACTGAAAACGGCCTGCGCTTTTTACAGCTTCTACGTAAGATGGCTCATGATTTAATAAAAGCTCTTCATCTGTAGCGACACGAGGTGCAATAATGTCTGATTTTGAAATTGCCTTGATTTCTGACAATAAATCTAAGGTTAGTTTGATGCGCATCTGGTTGAAAGGATGATTATCGGAAAAACGGTATGAAAGAAGTTCATTAGAATAAATAAATACGGCATCTCTTTTCATTGTTTAGACTCCTGGTAAGTTCGGCCAAAGTACATGGTGACCATTTTCCTTTAGGTTTTCAATTACTTTAATAGGGTTCATTGTCCTTATACGTAATACAATAATCTTTGAGGCAGAATCAGTCTTATCAGGATAAACAAGAACACTATGGATATTAACATTATTTTTTCGCAAAATACCTGCTACTTCATATAAAATACCAGTCCTATTTGGCACTTTTACTTCAATTTGTGATCCAGGTTGATTTGCACCTGTTAACTCCACCAATGTATGGAGCAAATCTGTACTAGTTATGATCCCAACCAGTTTCTGTTCGCGTAGAATCGGCATGCAACCAATTTTGTGCTCATAAAATATTCCAGCAACCTCTTCTACAAAATCCAATGGATGGCCGGTAATGATATTTGTTTTCATATAGTCTTTTATGGGAGCATCACTAGTCATTTCGGTTTTCCTATGTAGTAAGGAGGGAGCTGCATTCTTAATATCACGTTCTGTAATTAAACCTATTAATTCCTTTTTATCATTAATAATAGGAATATGTCGGATTTTCTTTTGTCCCATTAAAAGAATGGCTGTTTCTAAAGAATCGCTAGGAGTTAGTGTTGTAATTTCCGTTTTCATTATTTCTTCCACGATCATTTTACTCAACTCCTTATACTAGTAGAATAAAAATGGAAATCGACACTTTAATCAAGGATTAGTTGACTGTAAAGAACCTAAAGATTAGTACATAAAACGATTTTTGAATCTAATGCGGTCAAATTGCTGAACGGAATCTTGGTCTACATTTTTACCTATTTTCACCATCAGGCAGTTAGCAGGGTGTGAGCATATCTCTGGATCATCAGTTGCAAACCATTCTAATCCTCCTGCTTTCATCATCTTTTCCATCACTTTTCGATATTCCCAAACATTAAGTCCTGTTCCTTTTAAATCCCAGTGCCAATAATACTCCGTTGTAATCGTGATATAATTTTCCATATAATCATCCATCATAGACACTCTTAATAAATTTTTTCCAACAGATGCTCCTCTATATTTAGGAATTACTTCTATTGCACCTAATTCTATTAAGTTGTTCATTTTTCCTTCTGACCAGCGTTCTAGTGGGTCAGGATGAAGGAAGGTAACATAGCCTACAATGGTATCATGATTTCTGGCAATAATAATTCTCCCCTCAGGTAAATCTGCAATTTCAATTAGTGCTTTGTGCTGTAGGGCAGGGGGGCGAAAAGCGACTAAATCTTGATGGAATTCTAAACTTGCAAGCTGCTTAGAAGGAATTGGCCCTTCAATTACTAGATTTCCTTGTGTAGTTTTCAGCTCCATTGCATTATATGTTTTTTTGTGTTCCATTTAGTCCCCACCTGTCAAATAGTTATTTAGAATTAAACATAGTTATTATAATTATTCGCCTAGTTAAGCGTTTTCAATGGTGTAAACCCTCTTTATTATAACATTTTCTCCCTTGTGGAGAACCCTAAAAAAATTGAGATTTCCAAAACTTTATATTATAATAATTGTGTGAATATTATTTACTAAAATGTTCAAGGATATTGATAGATTACTTGACAGAAGTGAAAAATCTTGAATATTGAACTTTCTTATTCTTGAAAAAAGGGGATGTAATCATGAAAGTGGAAGCGTTACCAGCAATTAAGGGAACCTATAATCTTCAAGACTATGAAGAAACTTACAAAACCTTTGATTGGAAGGAAACTGAAAAGTCTTTTTCATGGTCTCAAACAGGCAAGGTAAATATGGCATACGAAGCGATAGACCGTCATGCGGAATCGTTTCGCAAAAACAAGATAGCACTATATTATAGAAATGATTCAAGAAAAGAAAAGTATACATTCAAGGAAATGAAAGAATTAACAAATAAAGCGGGAAATGTGTTAAAAACATTTGGTGATGTTGAAAAAGGGGATAGGGTTTTTATTTTTATGCCAAGATCACCTGAATTTTATTTTGCAGCACTAGGAGCCATCAAGCTTGGAGCTATTGTCGGTCCTCTGTTCGAGGCATTTATGGAAGGAGCAGTTAAGGACCGTCTGGAAGATAGTGAAGCAAAGGTATTAGTTACTACGCCAGATTTATTATATCGTGTTCCTGTCGACCAATTGCCTGCCTTAAAAACTATTTTTATTGTAGGATCAAATGTACAAGAAGATGGGAAATTTGTCGACTTCTTAAAACATATGGATGAAGCTTCATCAAGTTTGGAAATGGAGTGGGTCGACAGAAATGACGGATTAATCCTTCATTACACTTCAGGTTCTACTGGTAAGCCGAAAGGTGTGCTTCATGTCCATAATGCAATGATTCAACATTATCAAACGGCAAAATGGGTGCTTGATTTACAAGAAGAGGACATTTATTGGTGTACAGCAGATCCAGGCTGGGTGACAGGTACCTCTTACGGAATGTTCGGTCCATGGTTAACAGGTACATCCAATGTTATTATTGGAGGTCGTTTTAGTCCGGATGCTTGGTATAAAACAATTGAGGAATTTGGTGTAACAGTATGGTATAGTGCTCCGACTTCCTTTAGGATGTTAATGGGTGCCGGTGATGAAGTGATCAAGAAATATAATCTTTCCACTCTCCGTCATATTTTGAGCGTAGGTGAGCCGCTTAATCCAGAAGTTATTCGCTGGGGGCTTAAGGTGTTTAATCATCGTATCCATGACACATGGTGGATGACGGAAACAGGGGCGCATTTAATTTGTAACTACCCTAGCATGGATATTAAGCCAGGTTCAATGGGAAAACCGATTCCTGGTGTAGAAGCAGCGATTGTAGATGACCAAGGAAATGTTCTTCCTCCAAATCGAATGGGCAACCTTGCTATTAAACGTGGCTGGCCATCTATGATGCATACCATTTGGAACAATCAAGCAAAATATGATTCCTACTTCTTTCCAAATGGCTGGTATGTTTCTGGAGATTCCGCTTATATGGACGAAGATGGATATTTCTGGTTCCAGGGTCGTGTAGACGATGTGATCATGACTGCTGGAGAAAGGGTAGGTCCGTTTGAAGTGGAAAGCAAATTATTAGAGCATCCTGCTGTAGCAGAAGCAGGGGTAATTGGTAAGCCAGACCCTGTACGCGGTGAGATCATTAAAGCTTTCGTAGCATTAATGGATGGATATGAAGAATCAGATGAACTGAAAGAAGATATCCGCCAATTTGTTAAAAAGGGATTTGCAGCTCATGCTGCTCCTAGAGAAATAGAATTTCGCGACAAGCTTCCGAAAACGCGGAGCGGTAAAATAATGCGTCGTGTATTAAAAGCTTGGGAGCTTGATCTGCCTGTAGGTGATTTATCTACGATGGAGGATTAAATAGAGGAAGCCCGCAGTTATGCAATGCGGGCTTTTTTCTGTGAATCATCAGTGATTTAATCCATCATTAATATCTACATTGTCTTCTTCTTTCTTATTTTCATCCGTTTTTTCTCCACTTTTTTGATGTTCCTTTGGAGGTTCAATCTTCATTTGAATAAAATTGGAATGAATAGACTCATTTCCTGCAACATCTACTGCCACAACGTATACATTTTCATTATTTGAATAATAGGTAAGGTTGGATCCACTTTTCATCGATGCTAAATGAATACCGTCTTTGCTATATACCCGGTAACCTACAACATCTGTGCTAGGTGACTCATTCCATTTAATTTGGTGTCCTTTTATAGTTACCTTTACAGGTAATGGCGGTTTTCCATCATCCGTTATTTTATCATCCGGTACCAATACTTTACTCCAAAGTGGATTATTTGGAATCAATTTTTGCAAATCTTTGATTTGATTCCCTCCGATGACTTTTATAAAATCAGGATTGAATAAAAATCCAGAACCAGTAAATTCGGCCGGGGTTGAATCTAATGCCAAGTAATTTCTGCCTTTAATCGTCACATATTTTCCTGTGATCAAGCTATTATCCACTTTTTGAGGAGTGAACTTTATATTAAATAAATCTGTTTTAACAAGGCCGGCATCCGCGCATAATTGGGATGGAAGATTTCCTGAAATAGCGCAATAGGATTTTCTTTGAATACCACTAGGCATGCTGAAATATTTTTTGGGAGCAACTATACTTGGTTTTGCATCATATGCTGCATTTATTAGCTTACTCCATATTTGCAAATTTCTTAAACTGTAGTTAGGATAATTGGAATCCCTTAAATCACTAGGTGTATCATAGCCTATCCATGTTCCAAAAGTGACATTTGGATTAGTGGCAACAAACCATGCATCCTTCCAATCCTGTGTAGTTCCCGTTTTTCCAGCCCAATCTGCAGAAAATTTAAGCATTCCTTTTACAGATGCCGCAGTTCCGTAACCCAGTACATCACGCATCATATCGATAGTTAAATAAGATGTTTGCGGGCTAAAAACTTGTTCCGGTTTGGTTTTATGCTGATAGATTGTTTTTCCATTTTTATCGACAATTTTATCGATTAAATAGGCATCTACAAATTTCCCTCCATTCGCAAATGTTGCATATGCATTGACATTTTCCTCCACGGTAACTCCATTGGTAATGCCTCCAAGAGATAATGCCGGATTATAGTAGTCTCCATCAGTTAGAGATGTAAATCCCATTTTTTTTAAATAATTTGCAGGTCGCATAGCGATAATGTTTAAATAGGCTTTTGCAGCGGAAATATTGTAGGAGTGCGCAAGGGCTTGTCTTGCAGTTACAAGTCCATATTCTTTCCCGAATGTATAATTTTCTGGGCTCCACTTCTTCCCCCCTGATGTGATTGAAAACCTGGTATCTGCTATCATACTTCCTGGTGAAATTTTTCCCAGTTCAAGAGCTGGCCCATATACTAATAAAGGTTTCATCGTTGACCCGTTTGGCCGTTTCCCTTGTGTAGCATGATTTAATTGTTCTAGTTTAAAGTCACGCCCTCCAACAAAGCTTAATATTTTTCCTGTGCGATTTTCGATCAACATGGCACCAATTTGTACAGGTTCAATTCTACTTTTTTCTTCTCCTGTCTTTGGATCTGTATAGGTTACCGTATTAATCGGCCCGTATCCATGAAATTCATTTTTTGCTTTTTGCATTTTATCATAGATATCTTTCATAACAGTAGTATGAATTTTATATCCATTCTGGCGGATATTTCGGTTTGCCAAGGTTATATATTTTTCATTTAATGCTTTATTTTTTTGTAAATTCACTTCTGAATAGCCGTCTTTTTTTGCCAAAATCGTTGCAATAATATCAATGGCTCTTCTTTCAATCTCGTCCACCAACCAAGGGTATTTTTCCCGAGGATTTTTTTGCGGTGAGATGAAATCCTTTTGGATATTATACTGAAGTGCAGCTTTATATTCCTTATCGGTTATATACCCATTATCATGCATTCTTTTTAATACCGTCTTCATCCGATTAATACCTGGCTGTAAATTTTTCTTTACGGTACCTTGATTGGTAAAAGGTGTATAACCAAACGGACTTTGTGGTAAACCGGCAATGAAGGCAGATTGCGGAAGATTTAAATCCTTTGCGTCTACTCCGAATATCCCCTTCGCCGCTGTTTGCACACCAGCAATGTTTTGCCCCGTTGAATTACGGCCAAAGGTTGTGTTATTTAAATAAGCATCGAGTATTTGATTTTTTGTGAAAAACTTTTCTAATCGAAGGGCTAACAATAACTCTTTCGCTTTTCGATCAAAAGAAACCTCATTTGTTAAAATTTGATTTTTAATGATTTGTTGTGTCAGAGTGCTTCCCCCGGTTTGGTTAGAAGAATTGGTCAGTTCTTGAAAGATAGCACGCAATAACGCCTTTGGCACAATTCCATTATGCTCATAAAAATATTCATCTTCCGTTGCAATAATACCGTTTTTTAAATAATCAGAAACTTTATCGACGGATACTTCCTCTCGCTCTAAATCGGTCCTCATCTTACCAAGATATACATTGTTGGCAAAGTAAAGCTTGGTTGTTTGATTCTCATCCGTAATATCTTTTTTCATTTCTGCATAAGTCCGAACGGGCTCGTCTTTTACCAAAGATGCAAAATAGCCAGCACCTACCCCTCCAGCAAAAGCTAGGCCAATACTTGCGATAATAATGAATATAAGAACTAAATTCCAAATAACCCCATAAGTAATCCGTGATCCTTTTTGTAGCTTTTCATTATGAAAAAGCGCAAAAATCCTTTCAACATAAATCTTTGCCTTATTCCAATTTTCTCTCATCATATCCCCCCAAAATCCACCTCATTATAGCATATATACAGTTATTGAACTGATGAAATCAGAAATTTTATCTTTTTGTTGACATTCTTTTCTTAGTATGTTTAAAATGTAATAAGTTTTATTATAAATTTTATCATAAAATGCTATGAAGGAATAAAGTAGTATCTCTATCCCTGTTCTTAGAGAGTCGGTGGTTGGTGTGAACCGGCACACATAGAGAGGATGAATTACATTCTGGAGCTTTTGCTGTGAACATTAGTAGCAGCAAACGGTGGATTCCGTTAAATCATTAAGTGGAGAATGTTTTTCTCAAGTTGGGTGGTACCGCGATATTTCGTCCCTTCGTTATATAACGAAGGGGCTTTTTATTTTTAAAGGAGTGATTATTAAAATGAATTTATTAGAAGATTTACAATGGCGGGGAATTATTTACCAGCAAACAGACGAAGAGGGATTAGAAAAAACATTAAATGAAAATAAAATATCTCTGTATTGTGGGATTGACCCTACTGCTGATAGTATGCATATTGGACATTTGCTTCCATATCTAACATTACGCCGCTTTCAACAGGCTGGTCACCGTCCAATTATTCTTGTAGGTGGTGCAACAGGGTTAATTGGGGATCCGAGCGGAAAAAAAGAAGAGAGAAAACTGTTAACCATTGAAAATGTGCAAGAAAATGTAAATGGTCTTATGAAACAGCTTAAGCAAATATTTCAATTTGAAGGTGAAAATGCCGCTGTATTGACTAACAACTATGATTGGGCAGGAACAATGAATTTAGTCACTTTCCTACGTGATTATGGAAAATACGTCGGTGTGAATTACATGCTTGCGAAAGATACTATCTCATCCAGATTAGAAACCGGAATATCTTATACAGAATTCACTTACACTATTCTGCAAGCTATCGACTTTTTACATCTGTATCAAAACTATGAATGCAAACTGCAAATTGGCGGAAGTGATCAATGGGGCAATATCACAACAGGATTAGAACTAATCCGTAAAGTGGAAGAGGAAGGGGCAAAAGCATATGGCTTAACGATTCCACTTGTAACGAAGGCGGATGGAACAAAATTTGGAAAAACGGAAAGTGGTACAATTTGGTTAGATCCTGAGAAAACAAGTCCGTATGAATTCTATCAATTCTGGATTAATACTGCAGATGCTGATGTTGTTAAATACTTAAAATACTTTACTTTCTTATCCCGTGAAGATATCGAAGCATTAGCAAAATCTGTAGAAGAAGAGCCGCATCTTCGCAAGGCTCAAAAAACATTAGCAGAAGAAATGACTCGCCTAATTCATGGTGAAGCTGCATTGCAGCAGGCATTGAAAATCACGGATGCGCTTTTCAGCGGGGATATCAAGAATTTAACTTCTGCAGAAATCAAACAAGGCTTTAAAGATGTTCCTTCCTTTGATCTTTCAAAAGATAACGAATTAAATCTTGTCGATTTATTAGTGGAGGCAAAAATTGTTCCTTCTAAACGTCAAGCAAGGGAAGATATTCAAAATGGTGCGATTTATATTAATGGGGATCGCAATACAGAAGTAAGCTATGTATTAGCTGAAAGCGACCGTATTGATGGCGAATTTACGGTTATCCGTAAAGGAAAAAAGAAATACTTTTTAATCCGCTTTATTTAATAGAAAAACCAGCAGAGGAAAATTCTGCTGGTTTTTTTACGCATAAAAAAAGAAGGCCAAGAGCCTTCTTTTTTCATTAACGAGAGTAGAACTCAACGATGAATGATTCGTTAATTTCAGCTGGTAATTCAGAACGTTCTGGTAAACGTGAGAATGTACCTTCAAGCTTATCAGCATCAAAAGTAACATAATCAGGAACATAGTTTGTTACTTCAATTGCTTCTTTAATGATTGATAAGTTGCGTGATTTTTCACGAACGCTGATTGTTTGTCCTGGTAATACGCGGTAAGAAGGAATATCAACGCGTTTGCCATTAACAAGAATATGACCGTGGTTAACAAGCTGACGAGCTTGACGGCGAGTACGAGCTAAACCAAGACGATAAACAAGGTTATCTAAACGAGATTCAAGAAGAATCATGAAGTTTTCACCATGCTTACCTGGCATTTTACCAGCTCTTACGAATGTGTTATGGAATTGACGTTCGTTAACTCCATACATATGGCGAAGCTTTTGCTTCTCTTGTAATTGCAAACCATATTCAGATAATTTCTTACGTTGGTTAGGACCGTGTTGTCCTGGCGCGTAAGGACGCTTTTCTAATTCTTTACCAGTACCGCTTAGTGAGATACCAAGACGGCGTGATAATTTCCAACTTGGACCAGTATAGCGAGCCATGAATGACTCCTCCTCTTTGTTTTTATTTTGTTGTAAAATAAAAACAGATGTGAACATCCATTATGTGTATGATGTTTTCATGTACCATCGCCCTAGCAGCTAAGGGTTACACGATACACCACATTCTAGAGTTTGCGATTAGAAAATTCCTAGAATGGGAACAAAATACGCTCATAAAGTTGTCCGCACAGGCTGCATTATTTTACACAAATTTCATTATATGTTCCTAATACAATAAAGTCAAGGTAAATAATAATTAAATAAGGATATATTGATTATTCTATTTTGGTAAAAATTCCTTATAAATTCTAAACCTTTTTGTGCAAATGAAAATATTTAATAGTATAATAGTACTATAAAGGGAATATTTCTTTAACGATAATTTGGACTATATATAATAGGTGATTGTAGATGGGCATGAATAATGAAAGTTTATATAAGGAATTATTTAGAGTAACAGAAAAATTCCATTCCTCTATGGAAGTAGAGAATGTTTTGTCTGAAATTATTTATACACTTAAACGCGTGTTCCCAAATTTTAAATATAGTTTAATGATATCCAATGATAATCACTACAATCAAGATTTACCTGTTAAACCATTACAATATGACAGTATGGACGATAGAGCTATGCAGGCATTTATCAATGGATCCATTCAAATTGATACGACATGTGACACCAAATTAACAAGACTCTATTCGCCATTGCACGGAAAACAGGGGGTGTATGGTGTCCTTGAGGTAATTACATACGCTTCCTTTAGTTTTGAGCCTAATGAGATTGAATTCATCCGTTTACTTGCTAATACTGCTGGAAACGCAATCGAAAATGCGAAGCTTTATCAACAGTCAAGAAGTTTAATAGAGGATTTGCGCTTAATAAATGAAACATCTCATGTCCTAAATGGAAGTTCAAGCTTGAATGAGACAACTAAGTTTTTAAAGGCACAAATATCTAAATCATTTCATGCTGAAACCGTTGCTTTTATTTTCATTAATGAAGACAATACTAGCTCAATATTGGAAGGCAGCAGCGCAGTTTTTGAGACTTCACATGGAAAACTCTATATTCAATTTGTTTTTGATTCATTAAAAAAACAAAGGGATTCCATATTTATTAGTGATTTAAGTGGGAAAATGAGGGATATACCTTTATCCTTTTTATCCATAATGGCTGTTCCCATGATAGAAGGAAATTCCTTAAAAGGTTTCAGCATTGTCTTACATGAAAAACCGTACTTTTTTACGTTTGATATGTTTAAATTATTTCAATCCTTAATTCACCATTCCACATTAGCTATTTCTAATTCCATTTTGCGTGAAAAATTAGAGAAAATGGTGATAACCGATCAGCTTACGCAATTGTTTGTTAAAAGCTATTTGAATAATCAAATAAAAACATCCATGACAAACGATAAGGAAGGAACCTTTATCTTATTGGATATTGATAATTTCAAGGAAGTAAACGATACGTTCGGTCATCAGGTAGGAGACGATGTACTTGTTCAGGTTGCTAACTTAATATTGGAGAATATTAGAACGACTGATATTGGTGCAAGATGGGGAGGAGAAGAGTTAGCAATCTATCTTCCGGGTGTCCCTTTAGGAGCTGGAGCACAAATTGCCAAAAGATTAGTAGAAGCTGTACAAAATAAAACGAATCCACCAATTACTGTTTCATGCGGGGTATCTTATTGGAATAAAGAAAGAAAAGATGAAGCTAAGAATCTGTTTAATCGGGCAGATATTGGTTTATATGATGCAAAAAATCTGGGGAAAAACCAAGTAGTTATAAAGGAAGATTACCAAATAATATAAAAAGCCATCAATTGATGGCTTTTTAAGTATGTTGATTTGATCATTTACTCATTGCAAACAGAGTGAGAAAGCGTTTATCTTTAAAGATATTTAGCTAATACTTCGACGAATTTTCCTAGTTGGGATTCGTCGATTTCATCGAAACGATTAGTTATAGGGCTATCGATATCAAGGACCCCGATCAACTCTTCATTTTTTATAATCGGAACTACAATCTCTGATTGTGATGCGGCATCACATGCAATATGGCCGGGAAATTGATTCACATCTTCCACTCTAACAATTCTTCTTTCAGCAATAGCAGTACCGCAAACCCCTTTTCCAAACGGAATTCGGACACAAGCTGGCAGTCCCTGGAATGGCCCAAGCACTAATTGATTGTGTTCAACTAGATAAAAGCCAACCCAATTGATCGTATCCAAAAACTGATTTAAAAGAGCAGAGGCATTGCTGAGATTTGCTATTCGATTTGGCTCATCCTCAATTAAGGCCTCTAATTGTTTTATTACAAGCTTGTAATTCTCCTCTTTTGTACCTTGATATGATGTTGTATGAAACATAATATTCACCCTATTCTTTACAAGATTTTATAAAACTCAGCATTTTTCGCCGATAATGATGGAAAGTGTCGATATTTTTTTATAGGAAAAATGCTTTTTAGATAGAAGACTATAAATAAGGCTGTTCTGGTGAAAATCGTTTTAAATCCTGAATTAGACCTAGTTTAAGGAAATCCTTTCAAAAATAGATATCCATTTCTAAGCTGAAATAGGAAAGTATAAGATTTCTTTTCAAAAGCAATTAAGTTTACGAAAAGTGGCCTTAAATAGTAAATTTTTTAAACTGCTTCTTTAAGAAATAGCATATTTCAATTAATAGTACAAGGAAAAAGTATGAAATGAGGGGTTCCATGACGAAAGCAGCTGTGTCGACAAAGGAAGCGATTTTGAATTCAGCGATTTTATTATTTAATACAAAAGGATATGATGGTACATCTATTCGAGACATATCAAAAAGGGCAAATGTAAACCCTGCAAATATTTCCTACTATTTTCATAGTAAACAAGGTTTGCTTGAAGCGTGTTTGGTATATTTTTTTGAGCATTACTTAAAGTACATGGAGGAAGAAGTAAATTCCATACAGTATGATAACCGTAAAGAGTGTTTGAAAAAAGCTATTTATAAGATTTTAGTATTTCAAGGAAAAAATCATTTTTTATCCAGACTCGTGTGGAGAGAAATTTCGATTGACTCACAAATTATAAGAGAAATTACATCATCCTATCTTATGAAGGAACGATATTTATTAAAACGTCTTTTGGAGGAAGAAGAGGAAACCCATCCCATGATTTACTTTAAAATTATTCAATTGAAGAGCATGATTACAATGCCTTTCTTGAACAGTCAATATTTAAGAGAGGTGTTGCATATCTTTCCACAGGAAAAATATTTTATCGAAAAATATTATCGTGTTTTAGAGGAATGGATTGAAAATATAGATACAGAAAAAAAGAAAGGAGCAACAACGCGAATATCAGTACCGTGACAGAACGGTGCTTTTTTTTGCGACATTTATTAAGACATATACAATAATTTTTGCTCGAAGTAAATTTTTGGTGCAAAAATCCTGCTCTTTTTGCAAAAAATAGCGAATTTAATAGTCAAAAAATGTCGTTACATGGTATCATAAATACATCATACATAAAATAACAATAACGTTAAAAATAGATGTATTTCGGATAAACAGGAGGCTTATGGTCATATGTATGGCATCATCGGTATAATCGTACTAATATTAGTTTTATTAGTAATCAGTTTCATCGTACGGAAAAAATATTATAAAGAAATTGATAAGCTGGAAGCTTGGAAAATTGATATTATGAATCGCCCTGTTTTGGAGGAACTGGGAAAAGTAAAACAACTAAACATGACTGGACAAACGGAGGAAAAATTTGAACGTTGGAGAAAGTCATGGGATGAGATTGTCACCGTACGGCTTCCTGATGTGGAGGATTATTTATTTGATATAGAGGAATACACAGATCGTTTTCATTTTAGAAAAGCGAAAAATGAACAAGCAAAAATTGAAGGAGTTTTACGAGATATAGAGGAAAAAATAGAGGGAATTCTTTCCGAGTTAAGTGAATTAATTGGCAGTGAGGAAAAAAATAAAGTTGAAATTGAGGATGTACAAAAAAAGTATAAATCACTCAAAAAGCACTTGCTCATTCACAGGCATACATATGGAAATGCTATTAAGAAATTGGAAGAACAAATTGAGGCCGTAGCAGCTGATATTCAAAAATTTGACGAATTAACAACGAACGGTGATTATCTGGAAGCCCGAGAATTAGTAATCGGACTGACAGCCCAAATGAATAATCTGGAAGAAAAAGTGGAAAAGCTGCCGAATTTATTAACAGAAATAGGCACACTCATACCATCTCAATTAAATGAGATTGAAGAAGGCTATAAGGAGATGGTAGAGCAAGGATTTATTTTGGATCATTTACAGCTTGAAAAAGAGGTTGTACAACTTAGAAAGACATTAACTACTTTTAACAATTATTTGGAACAAACAGAACTCGCTAAAGTAGAAGAAGGTGTCCTTGAAATAAAGGAAAAAATGGAGATATTATATGATCTTCTTGAGAAAGAAGTCCATGCAAAGCATTATATTCAACAACATCAGAATAACATTATAAGTATATTTGATAAATTAAAAGAAACAAATCAAAAAATAAAAGAAGAGACAGCAATTGTTCTTGAGAGTTATCAGTTAGTGGAAGGGGAGCAGCATATTCCGGATAATTTTGAAAAGGAATTGTCTCAGCTTACAAAGAGATATGAACTGCTGGAAGCGAAATTATTGGAGGAGAATTCTGCATATACTCTGCTTAGTGAAGATTTAAAAGAAATCAAGAATTTAATGGAAAAGATAGAAAAGGAACAACAGGAATTTACGGAGCATTTGCAAACATTAAGGAAAGATGAACTGGAAGCACGCGACAAGGTTCAAGAACTTAAAAGAAAAATAGCAGAAATGAGAAGGATGATTTCCAAAAGTAATGTTCCTGGGTTGCCTAATGATTATCAAGCTATTTTGGAAAGAGCAATGGAACATGTACAGGATGTGTTTGTCAGTTTAAATGAAAAACCTCTAAATATGGCTTCTGTACAGCAGCATCTAAACAATGCAGTAGATGATGTGGAACACCTAAATGCTAAAACAGAAGATTTAATTGAAAATGTTGTTTTAGCTGAGAGAGTAATCCAATATGGAAATCGTTATCGTGCGCGTTTTCCGCATGTTGCAAAGGGTTTGCAACAGGCAGAGGAAGCGTTTAGAAGATTTGAATATCGAGCAGCTTTAGAGGAAGCAGCAACAGCACTGGAAGAAGTGGAGCCAGGTGCATTAAAACATATTGAAGAAATGTTAGATGAAGAAGAATAGAGACAAAAGCACCCGGTGTTGCTTTTGTCTTTATTTTTTTGGTACAAATATTCTTCATGATACTTTTTTATAAGTGGAAAATATATCTACTTTATTTTCAATAGTTCTAATTTATGATAAGATTTATTTTTGTTAGCATTTTTCATGATAGTTATTTAATTTATATATAAACGAGGGTGTTCTTTATGATATATTTCGATAATAGCGCCACAACAAAGCCGTATGACGAAGTGGTAAATGCTTTTGTTAAGATATCGACCCAATTTTTTGCAAATCCGTCATCCTTGCACAATCTAGGTGGGCAGGTAGAAGAGTTAATTAAACAGGCGCGATTGCAAATAGCAAATCTTCTGCATGTAAAGGCCTCTGAAATTTTCTTTACATCCGGAGGAACAGAAGGAAACAATTTAGCAATCAAAGGAACTGCATTACAATATTCCAATCGCGGGAAACATATCATTATGTCTGATATTGAGCATGCCTCTGTATATGAAACGGGTGAACAGCTAAAATCCTTAGGGTTTAAGATTACTTATTTACCTGTGGACCAAAATGGCCAAGTAAATGTGAAGGATTTGGAAGCTGCCATTACAGAAGAAACGATATTAGTTTCGATTATGCATGTAAATAATGAAATTGGAACTATCCAACCAATCGAGGAGATTGGTAAAATCCTGAAAAATTATCCAAAAATATTATTTCATGTGGATCATGTTCAAGGTTTCGGAAAAGTTCCGTTGGATTTATATGAGGCACATATTGATTTATGTACGATTTCAGCACATAAATTTCATGGCTTAAAGGGCAATGGCCTATTATTTAAACGCGAAGGGGTAAGAATATCTCCCCTTTTAACCGGAGGTAGTCAAGAAGGAAAATTACGGAGCGGTACAGAGAATACCGGCGGAATTGTGACAATGGCAAAAGCTATGCGAATGATTGAGGAAAAAAGGCATGAAAAAGGAGAAGAACTTCTAAGAATACGTGATTATTTAATGGAACAAATTGGTCACATACCACAAATTCAGCTCAATACAAATCCAACCGTGTCTGCACCGCATATTCTTAATTTTTCTGCGATTGGCTTACGTGGAGAAGTTATTGTTCATGCACTAGAAAAGGAAAAGGTGTATGTATCTACTACCAGTGCTTGTTCATCTAAGCAAACAAAACTTAGCAGAACCCTACTAGCAGCAGGTGTGCCAGAAAATGTGGCAGAAGGTGCAGTGAGAATCAGCTTGTCATATGAAAACACAATGGATGAAGCGAAGGCTTTTATTCAAACCCTTCAACAAGTTTTACAAACATTAAATATGGTAATGAGGGATTCAAAGTGAAATACGACCGTATATTAATTCGTTATGGTGAATTATCCACTAAGGGTAGAAATCGAAAGCATTTTATTACCCATCTAAAAAGAAATATTCGTGAAGTTTTAAAAGAATTTAAAGATATTCATATTCAGGGTGGACATGATCGTATGTACATCTTATTAAATGGTGAAGATAGTAATCCCATTATACAGAAGCTATCCACTGTTTTTGGAATACAATCCTTCAGTTTAGCTGTGCGTTCTGAAAGAAATCTTCAAGATATTCAGCAAGTAGGATTGTCCTTAGTAAAACAGATTTTTAAACCAGGAAATACATTTAAAGTTACGACAAGACGTGGTGATAAATCGTTTGAATATGATACAAATGATATTAATCATGCAGTTGGAGGACATATTTTACAAAATATAGAAGATATAAAAGTTGACGTGAAGAATCCAGATATTAATCTTCTCGTTGATGTGAGACCAGATGCTATTTACTTATCTTGTGATATTATTCAAGGTGCCGGTGGACTCCCTGTAGGTTCTTCCGGAAAAGCAATGCTCATGTTGTCCGGTGGAATCGATAGTCCAGTTGCTGGTTATTTGACAATGAAGCGGGGAGTTCAAATTGAGGCGGTTCATTTTCAAAGTCCGCCTTATACAAGTGAGAGGGCAAAACAAAAAACGATTGATTTGGCAAAGAAAATTTCTGCTTACAGCGGGTATGTAAAAATGCATTTTGTTCCTTTTACCAAAATACAAGAAACCATTCGCAAGCATATTCCAGAAGGTTATACCATGACAGCGACAAGAAGAATGATGCTTCGAATTACGGATGAAATTAGAAGAAAAAATGATGGTTTGGCCATCGTTACGGGAGAAAGCTTAGGACAAGTAGCAAGCCAAACATTGGAAAGTATGTTGGCAATTAACGATGTAACTGTAACACCAATATTACGGCCATTAATTTCAATGGATAAATTGGAAATTATTGATATTGCTAAAAAGATTGATACGTTTGAAATATCTAGTTTGCCATATGAAGATTGCTGTACTATTTTTACTCCGCCATCTCCTAAGACAAGGCCAAAGCTTTCTAAAATTCAATATTACGAAAGTGATTTTGATTTCGGCCCACTTTTAGAAGAAGCGGTGAATAATGTCGAAACCATTATTGTAAATAATGAGGATTCTATTGAAAACGAAGAATTTGCAGATTTATTGTAAATAGAATAGTAAAAATTTTATTATACAAGGAACAATTACCAAACGATTCTTAGTATGAAGGCATGTGTTTTTGCAGAATCTATACTCACAAGGAGGTGAAAACACATGCCAAATAACAATCAATTGTTAGTAAATGGTGCTGAGCAAGCACTTGATCAAATGAAATATGAAATTGCAAATGAATTTGGTGTAAACCTTGGAGCAGATACAACTTCACGCGCTAACGGATCTGTTGGTGGTGAAATCACTAAACGCCTTGTTTCTATGGCTGAACAACAACTTGGTGGACAAATTCGCTAATTAAATAAAGAATGGATGACGGAGTAGGCAAACGCCTGCTCCGTTTTATTTTGTTCTATTTGGGATTTGATAATTTTAAATTTTTAAATTATTATGTATAATAATATAGAAGAATAGTGTTAAGGGGGATTATGGATGAAGCGTGAGGATTTATTGGCACCTGAAAAATATAATATAGTGCAAGAAGTTGAAAGGTTTGCAAAAGATCCTTCTAAAATGGCAATCAAGTGGGAAAATGAAAATGGGGAAAAAAGGGATATAACCTATTCCAATTTAATGAAAAATGTCAATAAAATCGGAAACGTTTTCCTAAAAAGCGGTCTTCAAAAGGGCGATATCATTTTAGTAATGGTTCCTAGATTAATTGAAGCATATGAAATTTACCTTGCTGCCTTGAAAATCGGAATTGTGGTCATTCCAAGTTCCGAGATGTTAAAAGCAAAAGACCTACAATATCGGATTGAGCATGCAGAAGTTAAAAGCATTGTGGCATATTATCCATATTTGGATCAATTTGCAGATGTTAAAGGTACAGATGGTTTGATTAAATTTGTAGTAGGGGATAAGGCGAATGACTGGAATTCTCTATTTGATTTAATGGAAACCTCCTCAGAGCACTTAGAAATAGCAGATACTTCAAAAGAGGATATGGCATTCTTATCATATACCTCGGGTACCACTGGTAATCCAAAAGGTGTCGTACACACTCATGGGTGGGGTTACGCACATTTGCGTACGGCGGCACCAAATTGGCTTTGCATTGGGGAAAATGATGTCGTTTGGGCTACAGCAGGTCCGGGATGGCAAAAATGGATTTGGAGCCCTTTCCTGTCAGTACTAGGATCAGGAGCAACTGGTTTCGTTTATAATGGGAAGTTTGAACCAAAGACCTATTTGAATCTTTTAGAGAAATATAAAGTAAATGTTCTATGCTGTACACCAACAGAATACAGATTAATGGCAAAGGTAGATAATCTGCAAGAATATCACTTGCCACATTTACATAGTGCAGTGTCTGCTGGAGAACCATTAAATAGAGAAGTAATTGAGACATTTAGAAAATATTTTAATATTACTGTAAGGGATGGATATGGACAAACAGAAAATACATTACTTGTTGGTATCACGAAAAATATGGATGTCAAGCCAGGCTCGATGGGAAAACCAACTCCAGGCAATAGTGTCGAAATAATCGACGAAAATGGCGAACCTTGTGGAGTAGGTGTGGTTGGGGATATTGCAGTTCATATTGAGACACCAGCTTTGTTTAAAAATTATTATAAAGACCCGGAACGAACTGCCAAGCAGTTTAGAGGGAACTATTATGTTACTGGTGACAGAGCAAGGAAAGATGAAGACGGCTATTTTTGGTTTGAGGGAAGAGCGGATGATATCATTATTAGCTCTGGATATACTATTGGCCCATTTGAAGTGGAGGATGCCCTAGTGAAACACCCATTTGTAAAGGAATGTGCGGTCGTTGCAAGTCCTGACGAAGTTAGAGGGAATATTGTGAAAGCATTCGTAGTACTTCAAGATGGCATTAATCCGGAACAATCTAATTTAGTTAAAACGCTGCAAGACCATGTAAAAGAATTAACAGCACCATATAAATATCCTCGCCAAATTGAATTTATTAATGAGTTGCCGAAAACGACATCCGGGAAAATTCGCCGTATTGAATTACGGCAGCAGGAAATGGAAAAGGTTAACTAATGTTTATTGCCCAAAAAAAGGTGGACGGTATACACTGTCTGCCTTTCTTTTATTATAATATTTAAGTTGAGCTAGTACATCAACGACATCGAACTGAGAAAAGAGGAGAGGAAAAATGGAACAGGATGAAAAAAAGGGAATCATGTATGCTGCATTTTCTTATATTTTTTGGGGAGTATTACCGATTTATTGGAAATGGTTGCAGCATGTTTCAGCAGATGAAATATTAGCAAACCGAATCTTATGGTCTTTTATTTTTATGATCATTCTATTAGTGATAACAAAAAAATGGAAAAAATTCGTTGATACATTAAAAAATATAAAATCCAATCGGAAAATAGTCCTATCTTTGATTGTGGCCTCTATCTTTATTACCTTGAACTGGTTTATTTATATTTGGGCAGTAAATGCGGATCACATTGTTGAAGCAAGTCTGGGTTACTATATTAATCCTTTAATTAGCATCTTATTAGGTGTGTTTGTATTAAAAGAAAAACTAAGCATTATACAAATTATTACCTTTTTACTGGCGGCGCTTGGTGTACTTATTCTTACATTATCGTATGGACATTTTCCGTGGATTGCTTTTGGTTTGGCATTAACTTTTGGTTTATATGGACTTGTTAAGAAGGTTATTAAGGTGGATTCTTCTATTGGGTTAACTTTAGAAACGATGACCGTAACACCGTTTGCACTTATGTTTCTAATTTATCTTTCTGTAAAGGGGAACTTAACGTTTTTTACAGGTTCGGCTGAAACAGATCTGTTATTAATAGGCGGCGGGGTTGTGACTGCTACTCCATTGTTGTTTTTTGCAAAGGGTGCCCAGGCAATTCCAATGTATTTGCTAGGTTTCCTACAGTACATTGCTCCGACCATTATGCTCATCTTAGGAGTGTTTTTTTACAGCGAACAGTTTACGAAGGCGCATATGTGGGCATTTATTTGTATTTGGTCCGCAATTATTATCTTATCAGTTACAAATGTATATAAAAGCAGTAAATGGAAAAAGACTAATAGTCTTAGTGCATAAATATAATGATTTAATGATCATTAAATGAAACCTTTGCCCATTTATTTCGTATAAAAAGCAATCGGAATGCACCGATTGCTTTTTATACATAATTTACAAGAAAGTTCTTTTAACCTTTTCCCAGAAGGAGTTGTCTTTTAGCTTAACTGTTTTAATCATTTTGTCGCTAAGTGTAACTTCGACTCTATCAACATGGCGTATACTCAAAGCTTCGTTGTCCATTCCCATTAAGGGGTATTCGTTCCCTTTTCCGGCGACTTTTAAAGTTAATTTCCGACTGCCATCAAGTATAAAGGAAGAACCAAGAGTTCGGTATTTGAAATTATTTAAAGAGGCAATTTCACTCACTTGAAGACAAGGTAACAATGGATCTACAACTGCTCCTCCAACCGACTTGTTGTAGGCAGTACTGCCAGTTGGTGTTGCAATTAGCATTCCATCACCACGGAACGTTTCAAAATGAATGTCATCAATAAAAACATCCATTTCAAATGTTTTAATAATCCCAGAACGGATGCTGAACTCGTTTAAACAATAAAAGGATCCTTGACCATCAATACTTGCTTTAAGAACAGGATAACGGCGGACTTCGATTTTTTCCTGTGTAATTGCGTCTATGATACTGGAAACATGATTAAGATAGAAGTCACAATATAGGCCAAGTTCATTTTGAACGGTAATTCCGGCATACAGACAATCCTGACGGAAATTTGTTTTTCTAACTGCTTGCAGAAAAGTTCCATCTCCTCCAATACTAATAATGATATTGGCATCCTTTGGATCAGGCACCATTTGAAAATGATACTTTTCTGCTAATTGAAGTAAAGCGGTTATTTTTGCATCGGACGGTTCGTTATGAAAAAAATAAATATGATTGCGTTCTGTCATTATTAATACCTCATTTCGCTGGTAAAGTCTTTTACCTAAGTGTAACAAATTTTAGTATATTAAAAAATCTTTTCATCATAGAATGAATAGTAGTTTACAAGGAGGATGAACAATGAGTAAAAAAAGATGGGCTGCACTTGGTATTGCAGCGGCTTTATTTGTGGTTTCTATTATTGTTAATTTTGCCGTTTCTGCTGTGACAACGGATTTTTCAAGTCTTTTTGACAAGGCTTTTGCTACTCCGGACCAGAATTTCACGGAGGATATTATGAAGCAGGGGAAAAGCACCAAAAAAATCGCTGTATTGAATGTGGATGGAGTGATACAGGATACAGGAAGTGCTGGTTCTTTATTAAGCAATGGAAGTTTCAATTTTAAAGACTTTATGGATCAATTAAACTATGCAAAAGAAGATAATAATGTAAAAGGTATTATCATTCGGGTCAACTCACCAGGGGGAGGCGTTGTTGAATCGGCAGAAATTCATGATAAAATCGTCGAGATTCAAAAAGATACAAAAAAACCTATCTATGTTTCGATGGGGGCTACAGCAGCGTCAGGCGGTTATTACATATCGACTCCGGCCAATAAAATATTTGCAAGTCCTGAAACACTTACAGGGTCGCTAGGGGTGATTATGGAAGGTATAAATTATGGTGAGCTTGCGAAAAAATATGGAATTAATTTTATGACTATAAAAAGCGGCACATATAAGGATATTATGAGTCCATCGCGGCCGATGACAAACGACGAGAAAAAAATCCTGCAAAACATGGTAAATGATTCTTATGATGGTTTTGTCAAAGTCATTTCAGAAGGAAGAAAACTATCTGAAAAGCGCGTTCGTGAATTAGCAGATGGACGAGTTTATGATGGGAGACAAGCGAAAAAATTAAATTTAATAGATGATTTTGGTTATTTGGATGATGTTATTAATCATATGAAACAGGATTATCAGTTAAAAGGTGCACAAGTAGTTCAGTATAGTACTGATTTTGGAATAGGCTCACTATTATCCATGACAGCACAAAAAATGATGGGGAAAGAAGCAGAAATGTCCGGTTTGTTGCATGTTCTTGCCCAACCAAATGCACCAAGACTAATGTATTTATATTCAAAATAATAAAGGGGGGCAGAAAATGACTAAAGTAACCAATGAAGGTCAACCTATGCAAGAATATAGTGAATTAGATAACGGAAGGGTGCATAATTCTCAGGTCAGGAAGAATAATTATTATCTTGCCGGTTTTTGGATGAGATTTTGGGCATATTTAGTGGACCTTATTGTAATTGGTAGCATTGATCGTCTGCTTGTGAAAACAATATTCCGTCTTCTTGATATTTCCATAGATAATACAGGGATGTTTTCGCCATTTTCGGTCGCAACTGCTATGGTTTTTTATGTTTATTTTGTCTTAATGACAAAATATACTGGGCAAACGATCGGAAAGATGATTTTTGGATTAAAAGTGATTTCGATAAAAGACTCTACCCGATCATGGAGTACCATATTGTTCCGAGAATTAATTGGACGTTACTTATCTACAACTATCTGGATACTATATATTATTGTGGCGTTTACTCCAAACAAACAGGGATTACATGATATTTTTGCAGATACAACGGTAGTTAGGGAGGATTTAAGAAGGCAATCATTGAAGCCTGCTCTATAAGAGCAGGTTTATTTTTTTGTATTTTGGAGAAAATGGTAGCCTGAAAGGTTGTGTGCCCTGATGATCGTAACCGTAATTATAATCGGAATTCTTATTCTTTTATTTTTTATTATTTGGTTTACGACTGTCACCATTGTACTAGATTACTCTCATCAACAAGATGATGATCATTTTAGAATAAAAATCAAGGCTTGGAAATTCATTCAACATACTTTTGAGGTACCTGTTGTGAAAGTCGATAAAGATGAACCTAATCTTATTTATAAGTTGAAGAATGAAAATGGAGAGCACGAGACAAATAAAATAACACCTTATGAAGTGAGCAACCGAATCTCTGATTATAATGAACTTTTACACCATGTCTTCGATTTAAGTACGGTTATTCGTAAGTTTTTAAAAACGATAAAGATCAAACAGTTTGAATGGCATTCGGTTATAGGTGTGAAGGATGCTGCTTTAACCGGTATTTTAACGGGAACAGCATGGGCATTAAAAGGAGGAATAGTGGGGTTGCTCAGTAAATATATGAAACTTTTGGTGTATCCTGAAATCTCCATTTATCCATCTTTTCAAATTCCCCTCTCCCAAACAAAGATAAAATGTATGTTTAAAATTCGAATCGGGAATGCTATTTTAGCAGGAATAAAAATATTGAAGTATTGGAGAGGCGGTAAAGGATCATTTAATACAAAGCCTTTATCTATGGTCTCTGAAGATGAAAATAATCATTCCATATCATAAATAAGGAGGAGTCAAAATGAGTGGCCATCCAATTGAAGGCTTAATGACAGCCGCTATGGAAAATTTAAAGGAAATGATAGATGTTAATACTATTATTGGTGACCCTGTTGAAACACCAGATGGAAGTGTTATCTTAACAGTTTCCAAGGTTGGATTTGGGTTTGCTGCTGGTGGCAGTCAATTTAATACTAATGGCAAACCTAATTCTGGTGAGAATAATCAGGGACAACAAGGTGGATCCTCGGGTCTTCCATTTGGAGGAGGAAGCGGTGGAGGTGTTTCAATTACACCGATTGCTTTTCTGATAGTGAATTCGACTGGTGTTAAAATGTTGCATCTTGATGAAAGTACACATCTTCTTGAGAAAATATTAGATGTTGCTCCAGGCGTTGTGGATAAAATTCAATCCATGATGAAAAAGAATAATCAAAACAATCAAAATAACCAAAACTCAAATGGTTGGAAGACACACCAGCCTACCCAACCGAAACAAGATTTTGATTTTTAAGGTACTACTTTTCTAATTCTATGTTTATGATCAAAACAGGATAAACACTATTAATTCGTTATAAAGCAAATAGTCTGCCCTTTATATTAACTCTCGCCATTACCTGGCGAGGTTTTTAATTGGAAAAATAATAAATTCTTCAGTATGATAAGGATAGGAATTGAAATTTTTTTCTTAAGGAGGAATTGAAGAAATGGCATCTGTAACTTTTAAAGGAACCAAAATGACTTTACCCAGTAACGAGGTGAAAGTTGGCGATAAAGCGCCTAATTTTACTGTATTAGCAAATGATTTATCAGAGGTAACACTTGACGATACGAAGGGCTCTGTTCGTATCATTAGTGTTGTTCCATCTATTGATACAGGTGTTTGCGATGCACAAACACGCCGTTTTAACGAGGAAGCATCAAAATTAGATAATGTAAAAGTTTTAACGATTTCTGTTGATTTGCCATTTGCACAAGCTCGTTGGTGTGCAGCTAGCGGTCTTGATAATGTTGTTACATTATCCGATCACCGTGATCTATCATTTGGTGAAGCGTATGGAGTTGTTATGAAGGAATTAAGATTATTAGCAAGATCCGTTTTCGTAGTGGATAGCAATGATACGGTTACATATGTAGAATACGTAAGTGAGGGAACAAATCATCCTGATTACGATAAAGCATTAGAAGCTGCAAAACAAGCCAAATAAGGTTATTTTAACCCCGATTTTAAATCGGGGTCTACTATTGTAGGAGGATAATTTTTAATGAAGTTAGAAGGTATAGAAATAATTTTTAATGTTTTAAATGAAACAGCAGAGATTTTGCAAGCCGAACTTTCTTGCTCTTATTTAGAGGCTTTGGCAGAAACAGGGGAAAATCTTTTTCATGAAGATATTCTCCAAGAGGAACTGAGTGAGCTTACCACAAAAAGACTCAAAAAAATATATAGTGAAATCGCATTGAATCAGTTCACTAATGAACAAATTCGTAAAGGCTATCAATTGGCAATCTTAAAAGGGATGAAGGACAGTGTCCAACCAAACCATCAAATGACACCTGATTCTATTGGGCTTTTTCTAGGTTACTTAGTCAATAAGTTTTATGAAAACTCTAAATCCCTTTCATTGTTTGATCCTGCAGTCGGAACGGGGAATCTGCTAACTACCATATTAAATCACTTGACCTCAAAAGAAATTCACTCTATCGGGGTAGATGTAGATGACCTCCTAATCAAGCTTGCCTATATTGGAGCAAATTTACAAAGACAACCTATTCAATTTTTTCATCAGGATTCGTTGCAACCTTTGTTTATAGACCCTGTAGATGCTGTTGTTTGTGATTTGCCAGTTGGTTATTATCCGAATGATGAAGGGGCACAAAAATATCAATTAAAAGCCGAAGACGGTCATTCTTATGCCCATCATTTATTCATTGAGCAAAGCATCCATCATATTAAGCCGGGTGGATATTTATTCTTTCTCATTCCAAATAATTTATTTGAATCGACGGAAGCTCCTAAACTTCATGTCTATTTACAAGAACATGTCCATATTCAAGGCATATTACAGCTACCGCTATCGATGTTTAAAAATCAACAGGCGGCAAAGAGTATATTTATTTTACAGAAAAAGTCAGAAAATGTAAAAGCTCCGAAACAAGTGCTTTTTGCATCATTGCCTACACTTTCCAATCAGCAATCCATGGGAAGTATACTTCAAAAGATTGATAAGTGGTTTGCGGAAAATAAAAATTAAACCGGTTATTTAACACCGGTTTATATTTTTTGTGAAGATTTGTATATATTTTTTAAAAGTGTAACCGATTGCAATTAAGGCTTTAGCTTGATAATCAATTTTTATCATGTTTAAATGAATCGTATAGATAAAAACATCGGACAAAAGTTGACTTAAGCAAAGAAGGGACGGTATCAATGTCAAAAATAATTGCAATAAATGCCGGAAGTTCTTCCTTAAAGTTTCAATTATTTGAAATGCCAGAGGAGAAAGTAATTACAAAAGGTCTTATTGAGCGTATCGGTTTGAACGATTCCATTTTTACTATAACGGTTAATGATGAAAAACAAACGGAAATTTTTGATATACCAAATCATGAAGTAGCAGTTAAATTAATCTTGGAAAAGCTGACATCCCTCGGAATTATTAAATCCCTTAACGAGATTAATGGTGTTGGGCATAGGGTAGTTCATGGAGGGGAAGTTTTCTATGATTCTGTTTTAATAAATGATGAGGTTACTAGACAGTTAGAGGATTTATCTGAATTAGCACCTCTTCATAATCCTGCAAATATTGTTGGTATCAAGGCTTTTCAAAACGCATTACCTAATGTTCCGGCTGTAGCAGTCTTTGATACAGCATTTCATCAAACAATGCCGGAAAGTTCATTTTTATATAGCTTACCGTATGAATATTATAAAAAGTATGGGATACGGAAATATGGGTTTCATGGAACATCTCATAAGTATGTATCCACACGCGCTTCCGAAATGTTAGGGCGACCAATTGAGCAATTAAGATTAATCTCCTGTCATCTTGGAAATGGGGCAAGTATTGCCGCAATAGAAGGCGGAAAGTCCATCGATACTTCAATGGGCTTTACTCCTTTAGCAGGTGTTGCAATGGGAACACGATCCGGAAATATCGACCCAGCACTTATTCCATTCATCATGGAGAAAACAGGGAAAACAGTAGATGAAGTACTGCATGTCCTAAATAAGCAATCCGGATTACTTGGTATTTCCGGTTTTTCGAGCGACCTTCGTGATATAGAATCACAGGCTTCAGAAGGAAATGAGCGTGCTGATTTAGCTCTGGAAATTTTCGCCAATCGAATTCATAAATACATTGGTACTTATGCAGCGAAAATGTCTGGTGTGGATGCGATTATTTTCACGGCTGGAATTGGTGAAAATAGTGTCCTTGTCAGAGAAAAAGTTTTGCGCGGACTAGAGTTTATGGGAGTATATTGGGATCCCAAATTAAATCAGACACGTGGAAAAGAATCATTCATTAGTTATCCGCATTCTCCTGTAAAAGTAATGGTAATTCCGACAAATGAAGAAGTAATGATAGCAAGAGATGTATTGCGAATTGCCTCCATATAGAAATGAAAAGGGTACAACCTTCTAATTATTAAGGTTGTACCTTTTTGTTTTCTTTCCCAGCACGATTCTCTTTTGTTATACTTATTATAATAGAAAAATATTCCTTGAAGATGAGGTGAATGGCAAGGATGTCTTGGACGAACAATGAACGAAAAGTTTGGGAGGATATTGAGCATTGGATTCAATCCTTTCAAACATATGAAGAAAATGATTTTCAGAATCTCTATGGTAAATGGGTGGATAAGGCTGTTTCTGCTATACCGGAAAGCTTGACAGAACCTTTTTTCGAAAAGCTGGATACATGGCTGTTTCATTTACATTCCCTTCTTCAAGGTATGCAGATACAGGAGGAAGCCAGAGAGAGAATTCTAAAATCAGCGAAAGCCTTTGATGATTCCATTTTAAGCATTGAAGATATGAAAAAACTATCGATTGATCAATTATCCTACATAGCAGATCAGCATGTTTCACGCCATAAGGTTTATTCTTTGCTACAAGGCGGGATGACTGCTACAGGGCAGCCAATTTTTGTGAGTTCTGATTTTTTAGCCTTAGTTTTAATAAATTTACGGTCGGTACAATTAACAGCAATCACTTATGGGTATGATGTGCGGAAGCCATTTGAAATGATGACAGCTTTAAAAGTTTTTCATGCTGCTTCTCTTCCGAATCGTTTAAGAGGAAGCGGTTGGGATAATTTAACGAATGACTTGGAAGAACAACATTCTTTATATTTTTATGAAGGTATGGAAAAGGTGATGGATTATAGGTGGTTGGAAGAGCCATTTAAACAATTAATGAAAGTATTTTTTATTTCGCTTTTTAATAAAAAAGCTTCGAAGTCATCTTTTGTTTCACTAGCACTTGGGGCGGGCATTAATTATCAATTTTCACGAAAAGTAAATCAATTCGCAGAAAAGTATTACCAATATAGATTTCTACTTGATAAAAGGAACGATTGAATATGAGTGTGGATGAACATAAACAAGCTCCTAAACGCGTGACCTGTGCTGTTATTACTGTTAGTGATTCAAGAAATGCTGAAAATGACAAAAGCGGAAAACTGATGAAGAAACTTTTAATCGAGAATGGCCATCAAGTGGGATATTATCAAATTATCAAGGATGAAGGGGATGAGATAAGAAGAGCTATTCATACAGCTATGGAAAACAGCCATATTAAAGTTATTCTCCTTAATGGAGGAACAGGAATTGCGAAACGGGATGTAACCATCGAAACAGTCTCATGTCTTTTTGAAAAGGAAATTGTTGGTTTCGGTGAATTATTTCGAATGCTTAGTTATATGGAAGATATTGGTTCCGCTGCTATGCTATCCAGAGCAATAGCTGGCACTTATCGGAACTGTATTATTTTTTCAACTCCAGGTTCTACAGGTGCTGTTCAATTGGCAATGGAGAAACTTATCTTACCTGAACTTCATCATGTTGTACGTGAAATCGAAAAGGATAGATAGCCTCATACTTTGTTTTTAGATTACCTTCTATTTTTTACCTTTATCATTTTCGGATATTTTATCATCCTTTACCGAAAATAATAGGGTATTTAAAATGGGAGGCTGTATATAATGAAAAAGCAGGAATATAATAAAAATCTTACTTATGATGAACAAGCAATTGAAGAGACAACAAATCAAATTAGGGATGCTTATGCCAGTGGGGTTGTTGATCAGCCGGATGGACAATTTCATATCTATGGTCAAGATGATGAGAATTAGGAATTAAACCGCCAAGAAGGCGGTTTTTTCTATTATTTTTACAAGTAAAAGAAAATTTAATAGGAAAATACGAATATATTTGTTAAAATGAAAGTGCTTTCTAAAAATTACTTTTTTAATATATTATACATATATTATAAGGAGGTCTATCCTATGCGTATTGGGGTACCAAAGGAAATTAAAAATAATGAAAATCGTGTCGCAATGACTCCAGCAGGTGTTGTTACATTAACAAAAGCTGGGCATGAGGTTTTTATTGAAACTGGGGCAGGATCAGGATCGGGATTTATTGATGGAGACTATGCACAGGCTGGAGCAAAAATTGTGCAAACCGCTGAAGAAGCTTGGTCCATGGATATGGTCATGAAGGTAAAAGAACCTTTACAAAGTGAATATAAGTATTTTAGAGAAGGGCTTATTCTATTTACATACTTACATCTTGCTGCTGAACCAGAACTAACAAAAGCATTATTAGAAAGCAAAGTAATTGGTATTGCATATGAAACAGTGCAGCTACCAAATCGTTCATTACCACTATTAACACCAATGAGTGAGGTTGCAGGAAGGATGGCTCCGCAAATTGGTGCTCAATTCCTTGAGAAAAATCATGGGGGAAAAGGAATCCTGCTTTCCGGTGTGCCTGGTGTACAAAGAGGAAAAGTTACCATCATTGGAGGTGGCATGGCTGGAACAAATGCAGCTAAAATGGCAGTTGGTTTAGGTGCGGAAGTTACAGTGATTGACTTAAACCCGGATCGCCTGCGTCAGCTTGACGATATTTTCGGAAGCGAAATTACAACCTTAATGTCCAATCCATATAATATTGCGGAATCTGTTAAAGATGCTGATCTCGTAATCGGAGCAGTACTTATTCCGGGTGCAAAAGCTCCAAAACTTGTAACAGAGGAAATGATAGCTTCTATGAAACCTGGTTCCGTAGTGGTGGATATTGCTATTGATCAAGGTGGTATTTTCGAAACAAGTGATCGAATTACAACACATGATAATCCAACATATGAGAAACATGGTGTTGTTCACTATGCTGTTGCTAACATGCCTGGTGCGGTTCCACGTACATCAACGATTGCATTAACAAATGTAACTGTTCCATATGCATTACAAATCGCAAATAAAGGATATAAACAAGCTTGCCTAGATAATGAACCATTATTTAAAGGTATTAATACAATAAATGGTAATTGTACGTATCAAGCAGTTGCAGACTCTCTTCAACTTGAATATGTTGATGCGAAAACATTACTTCAATAATCCCCAAAAAAATCCACCCATATCGGGTGGATTTTAGATTACTTAATTATCTGTAACGTTTTATCAAACGAAGTTAACACATCTACTCCATTTTTTGTAACAAAAACATCGTCTTCAATTCGAACCCCAGCAACACCCGGTACATAAATTCCAGGTTCAATGGTGAATACCATACCTTCTTTTAAGACAAGCTCATTCGTATTCGTAACAGAAGGATATTCATGGACACCTATTCCTAATCCATGCCCTAAACGATGAGTGAAATATTCACCATACCCTGCATCTGTAATAATATCCCGAGCAAGCTGATCTAGTTCTTTTGCTTTTATCCCAGCTTTAACCGCTTTAACGGCTTCTTCTTCTGCTTTCAGCACCGTATGATAAATCTTATTCTGTTCATCATTGATATGATCATAAGCAACTGTTCTTGTAATATCGGAGCAATAGCCTTCATACACAACTCCCAAATCAAATAATACAAGATCGCCTTTTTTTATTTTTGTTAATCCAGGATTGCCGTGTGGTGATGCGGCGTTATTACCCGTTAATACCATTGTGTCAAAAGACATTTGGGAGATTCCTTTTTTCTTTAGTTCATATTCAATGGCTGCTATGATATCAAGTTCAGTTTTTCCCTCAGCAATTTCGTTTATGCCAACTTGTACAGCAAAATCAGCGTATTCCGCTGCCTTTTTTAAAATGCTTTTTTCCTTTTCATCCTTCACTAGACGAAGCTCGCGCAGCTTTTCTTCTGCTGCAACAAAGGAAGCATTGGAAAATCTCTTCAGAATTTCCTCATAACGTTGGAGATTAATATGCTCTTTTTCTAAAGCAATTCTTTGTATTTTGTTTACTCGACTATTTATGTTTTTAGCAACAATATCCCAGGCATTCTCTGTATCGGAACATCCAATTACTTCATATTCCCAGCCTGAATGTTTTGCATCATTTACATCTAAGGCAGGACATATTAAAAATGGTTCTTTATCTTGAAACACAGCCACACCAAGTAAACGTTCATGGGGATCACTATTAAATCCACTTAAGTAAAAAACATTCTCAGAAGAAGTGATGAATGCTGCATCAATGTTTTGCGCTTTTAACCATTCCGTTAAACTTTGTAATCGTTGATTCACTACGGTCATCTCCTTAAATAGGTTCTTCTTTAGAATAGCAAAATTCCAGAAGTTATTCTATTATTTAAAATGGAAGGATGCAGGAGGAAATATCAGCATGTTTCCCGAAATAGATAAGGATAAAGATATAGGAGGAGTGAAGAAAGTGAAAGTTTCTTACCATGGACATTCTGTTATAAAAATTGAAACAAATGGAAAAACCATTTTGTTTGATCCTTTTATTAATGGCAATTCCCAAACCGATTTAAAAGCAGAGAATGAAAATCCAGATGTGATTATTTTGACCCATGGCCATAATGACCACGTTGGGGATACTGTGGAAATTGCTAAGAGAAGCGGTGCTCTGGTCATTGGAAATGATGAAATTGCCACCTATATGGCATGGCAGGGTTTAAAGACTCACCCCTTACATATTGGCGGTTCTAGAGAATTTGACTTTGGGCGGGTTAAACTGACCCAAGCATTTCATGGTTCCTCTTATTACACAGAGGATAAACAAATCATATATTTAGGAGAACCAGCAGGAGTTCTGCTGATGGCAGAAGGCAAAACAATTTATCATGCAGGTGATACGGCATTATTTTCGGATATGAAGCTTATTGGGGAGAGACATCCTATTGATCTAGCGTTCTTGCCAATTGGAGATAACTTTACAATGGGACCGGAAGATGCTGCTTATGCTGCTTCCTTGTTGAAAGCAAAAACAGTAGTGCCTATTCATTACAATACGTTCCCACCTATTCAACAAGATCCTGCGAAATTTATTGAACTCTTAGAGGGACAAAATGGCAAGATCATGAATGCTGGGGATATGATCGAATTATAAAAACGACCTATATTAAGGTCGTTTTTTTGTGCACTTTTAACGATTGGACGCATAGAATAAAACAAGCCTTAAAAAGATGGAGGTATTATTATGAAAAAAAATAGATATTTACTTTGTCTTTTACTTGCAGCAGCTTTAATGTATTATGCGGTTCCAAAATTGCCGTTTGCAGCAACAGGTACTAGTGGATTATTTGCGTGTGTTTGGCTTGGATTTGCTCTCCTAGTGATTGCAGGAAACCTTTCAGGACTGCTATTTTCACCGAAGAAAAAATCCTATAAAGGGAGAGAAATTCAGTCTAAAAAAAGGATCAGATCATATTAAAAGGTTATATAATTATGACTCCTGCCTCTAAATAATTGAATTACCAAGCTTTTCACTTTATAATGAGCATAAATATTGTGGCGGGAGATAGGGTGAAGAGCTTGGCAACAAAACATGAACAAATTTTGCACTACATAGATACTCTGCCAATTGGAGAGAAGATTTCCGTAAGGCAAATAGCAAAAGCATTGAATGTCAGTGAAGGAACAGCATACAGAGCAATTAAAGATGCGGAAAACAAGGGATATGTCAGTACGATTGAACGTGTCGGAACTATTCGGATTGAAAGAAAGAAAAAGGAAAATATTGAAAAACTTACATTTGCGGAAGTGGTAAATATTATTGATGGACAAGTCCTGGGTGGAAAATCAGGGCTTCATAAAACATTAAATAAATTTGTCATTGGTGCAATGAAATTAGAAGCAATGATGAAGTATACAGATGCAGGCAGTTTATTAATTGTGGGAAATCGTACTAACGCTCATGAATTGGCATTGCGAGCTGGCGCAGCAGTTCTTATTACCGGTGGTTTTGATACAGATGAACACGTGAAGAAACTTGCGGATGAACTTGAACTTCCCATTTTATCTACCAGTTTCGATACATTCACAGTTGCAACGATGATCAATCGTGCTATTTACGACCAACTAATAAAAAAAGAAATCATTTTAGTAGAAGATATACTAACACCATTAACCGAAACCATTTATCTAAAAATAAATGAAAAGGTAGAAAACTGGTATGAAAAAAAGCGTCATACCACACATAGTCGATTTCCTGTAGTGGACGCTCAAATGAAGGTTCAGGGGATAGTAACTGCTAAGGACATTATTGAGCAAGATAGTTTCGTTCCTATTGAAAAGGTTATGACCAAAAATCCAATAACCGTTAGTTTGAAAACAAGCTTAACCTCTGCCAGTCATATGATGATTTGGGAAGGAATTGAAATGATTCCTGTTGTTGATGATTATCAGCGTCTTCAAGGAATTATTAGCAGACAGGATATTTTAAAAGCGCTGCAAATGACACAACGACAGCCTCAAGTCGGCGAAACAATTGACGATATTATCACGACACGACTTGATTCCACTTCGGTAAAAAATCAGGATGGAGAAAGTTATTATTTTGAGGTCTCTCCTCAAATGACAAATCCACTTGGAACCATTTCCTATGGCGTATTCACGACGCTGCTATATGAGGCTACCAGCAGAAAATTGCGCCAACAAAAAAAAGAAGATATTATCATTGAAAATATGACTGTCTATTTTATAAAGCCTGTTCAGATTGAAAGTACAATAGAAATTATTCCAAAGGTACTGGAAGTAGGAAGGAAATTTGGTAAGGTGGATGTAGAGGTATACCATGAAGGGATTTTAGTTGGAAAAGCACTATTGACTTGCCAGCTTATTGACCGTTAAAAAAAGCCGCTTCTACAGAAGCGGATCTTTTAGCTATTTAATTCCTCCATCTCCTTCAAGGCAAATGGTCTATAATATTTAAACGCTTTAAAGCCTGTCCACGCACTAAGAAAGCCGATGATGATGAAAATAGCAGCAACTATGTAAGTAGTTGTGGTGTGATAGAGAAACAATTGGTTGATTCCGAAAAAACCAACAAATAACCCAAGTGCAATACTAGATTTTCCTGATAAATACTTTCTTTCCATTTGCAATCTGCTACGTACATATTTCACTTTATAATAAATATAAAATGAGAAAGAAAAAACAATTAGCAATACTAATATAATCATGATTTATCCTCCAAAATCAAATATTAGGCAAGTAGAAATATACAAAATATATTGTAACGGTAAATACTAGAAATATCTACAAAGGATATATGAATTCCATGACAAATTAGCGAAGGTGAGCAAATGAAACAAGAAATTCTTGAAACTATCAAACAATATGAGACCATAATTATTCATCGGCATGTACGGCCAGACCCTGATGCATACGGTTCACAAGGAGGTCTTGCTGAAATTTTAAAAGCATCCTTTCCAGAAAAAAATATTTATGCAGTGGGTAAGCCAGAACCAACATTAGAGTTTTTAAGAACTCTTGATACTATTCAAGATGAAGTATATAAAGGTGCGTTAGTGATTGTTTGTGATACGGCAAACAAAGAAAGAATTTGTGATGATCGATATACATTAGGGGATAAGCTAATCAAAATTGACCATCATCCAAATGAAGATCCATATGGAGATTTATTATGGGTAGATACGAACGCATCCTCTGTAAGCGAAATGATCTTTGAATTTTATTTATTCGGTAAGGACAAAGGATTAAAAATAACAAATGAGGCTGCAAGGCTTATATATGGAGGAATTGTTGGAGATACGGGGCGTTTTCTGTATCCCAGTACGACACAAAGGACATTCGATTATGCTGGAGAATTAATTCGTTATTCATTTGACAGAAATGAACTCTACAATAAGATGTATGAATTAGATCCTAAGGTAGTAAAGCTGCAAGGCTATGTTCTGCAAAACTTTGAGGTATTGGATAATGGGGCTGCAATCGTCATGTTGAAAAAAGAGATGCTTCGAGAATATAATGTTGTTCCATCAGAGGCATCCCAGCTAGTTAGTATGTTAGGAAATATAAAAGGTATCTGTGCATGGTGTTTTTTTATAGAAGAAGAGGATCAAATCAGAGTAAGACTTCGTTCAAAAGGACCTATTATTAATAAAATTGCCCGTAAATATAATGGCGGAGGTCATCCACTTGCGGCAGGCGCCTCCATTTATTCATGGGACGAAGCACAAAACGTCATGAAGGATTTGGTAGAAGTTTGCAAAGATAGTAAAGCCTCCTCTGTTTGAGGCTTTACTAGTCCGCTAACTTTAGCTCTAGTTCAATTTGGAAGCTTGAATAATAATTTATTTCCCTTATCACCAGCTTATAACGGCGATTATTAATTCTTAACGTTTTATTTTCAATCGCTTTATGAATTAATTCCTTATGTTGATAAACCGTATTTATATCCTTGAGTAGAATGGACCTCAAGTCTTCCTTAATCTCTTCTTCTGTTTCAAAAATGCTATGGGAATCCTTGATTCCGTATTTTTCGTACCCTTTGATTTTTACATTCACACTTTGGATAATTAACATATCTGTATTTTTTTTCGAAAGCTTCTTCCACTCATCCTGCCATATTTTTATTTCATCTTTGAGGTCCTTAATAATGGAATCCTGGGTTTTGATTTTTATTGACTGCTTCTCTTGCAATGTCCCATACATGAACAGAAAGATTACCCAGCTAATACAGCCGCCAATTACAATTCCTACAATAAATCTTTGCCAATCCGGTTTTCGATGTAAGGTTGGGACTCTCATTGGACATGCTCCTGAGTTAACCATGAGATAATGATGGAAGCGGAATTTGCCCCACCCATAGCAGATAAAATAAGCAAAAATTGCCTTACAATATCCTTTGTCCCACCATCCAAAAATCCCTTTTCAAAACTATAAACGGTGTCAAAGGTACCGCCGATCGCCGCAATAATTGCCCAAATTCTCAAGGTGCTAGAAATCCTCGAAATTTCGGTAAGCAGAGGCTGTCCGGTAATAAAGGATGCTAAGCCGCCAATTAAAGTCCCTCCAATCATGACACCAAAACCGATAAAAAAGCTATTAAAGAATGCTGGAAAAAATGCTTCATTCACTTAAAAACCATCCCCTGATATTATCCTTTACTACACTATATGGGACAACATGACAGTATATGTGATGAAATAAAAATCTTATATTAGATAAAAAGGGTATTTTCGAATATAACAACAGAAAAGTGGGGATGAGAACATATTTTCTTTTTTGTTTATCTCGATTTATAATGAAGGATATATAGTGTTTATGGTCGGTACTCTTATTGGCAGTATAAACATCAGCAATGTGGACAAGAGATTAATTAAAAATATAAAAGAAGTAAAAAGGTGGGAGAAAGATTGTCATTTATTCACCTTCAAATTTCAACAGCCTATAGTTTATTATCCAGTACAGTGTCTATTAAAAATTTAATAGAGAAGGCGAAGAATTTAAATTATGCTGCACTTGCAATAACAGATCGGAACGTATTATATGGAGTTATTCCTTTTTATAAAGAGTGTTTGAAACATGGAATTAAACCTATTATTGGCATGACTGCCGACGTAGTCAGTGTAACATCGGAAAATACATCATATCCTCTTGTTTTAATAGCAAAAGATGAAAAAGGATATGAAAATCTAATCAAAATATCAAGTGCTATTCAAACAGTATCACCAGCCGGCATTCCAACAAAATGGCTAAGAGGTTATAGGGAAGGACTGATTGCCTTTTCACCGGGACTAGAGGGCGAAATTGAAGATCTCTTACTGCAAAATGAAATGGACAAAGCGATGGAAACAGCAAAGTTTTTTCAACACTTATTTAATCCTGATTCCTTTTTTCTGTCTCTGCAAAACCATCAACTTGCTGACGAACAAAGGATTTATCCAAAATTAAAAGTAATTTCAAAACGTCTCGGAATTAACACTATCGTAACGAATGATGTGAGATATATAGAAAAAGAGGATGCATTTAGTCACGAATGCTTGTTGGCAATTGGCCAGGGTGTAAAGCTAAGTGATGAAACACGGAATACACTCGCTACGGAAGAATACTATTTCAAATCCAAGGAAGACATCGTGCAATTATTTTCTGAAGATGTAGATGCGTTGGAAAATACCCTTCGATTAGCACAATCCTGCAATTTAACGATTAATATGGGACAAAAGTTATTGCCAAAATTTCCGATAGAGGGGAATAAAACAGCAAAAGATTTGCTTAGAGAATTATGCTTGCAGGGTTTGAAGGCGCGAGTTGATAATATTACTCCAATCTACATGAAAAGATTAGAGTATGAATTGAATATAATCAATAAGATGCAATTCAATGATTATTTTTTAATTGTTTGGGATTTTATGAAGTATGCACGTGATAATGGTATTTTAACAGGTCCGGGAAGGGGTTCTGCGGCAGGTTCTCTAGTTGCCTTTACATTAAATATAACTGATGTCGATCCTATTTTACATGAATTGTTATTTGAACGATTTTTAAATCCGGAAAGAATCACCATGCCTGATATTGATATTGATTTTCCAGATCATCGCCGGGATGAAGTGATTCGTTATGTTTCAGAAAAATATGGAAAACTTCATGTTGCGCAAATTATTACGTTTGGAACCATGGCAGCAAAAGCCGCGATAAGAGATGTTGCCCGGGCTTTTGGATTTAACACGAAAGAATTGGAACAGCTATCCAAACTGATACCTTCAAGACCTGGAACAACACTGAAAGGGGCGTATCAGCAATCTGAAAAACTGCAAAATTTTGTCCAGCAATCGGATCATCATAAGAAGCTATTTGCTACTGCTTTGAAACTCGAGGGTTTGCCAAGACATGCATCCACACACGCGGCAGGAGTTATTATAAGTGATAAACCGCTAAGCAATATTATCCCCATTCAGGGTGGGCATGATGACGTTTATTTAACCCAGTATACGATGGACATTTTAGAGGAAATCGGATTGCTAAAAATGGACTTTTTAGGACTAAGAAATTTATCGCTGATTGAAAGAATTGTTACTAGCATTCAAAAAGGAACTGGCAAAAAGATTAACATAAAAAAACTACCGTTAACAGATGAAAAAACATTTACATTGTTAAGTAAGGGAAATACTACAGGGATTTTTCAGCTCGAATCAGAAGGCATGAGAAATGTACTGGAGAAACTAAAGCCATCAGATTTTGAAGATATCGTTGCGGTGAATGCTCTGTACAGACCAGGTCCAATGGAAAATATTCCAACATATATTGGGAGAAAACACGGACAGGAAACAATCGAATACGCTCATCCTGATTTAGAACCTATTTTGAAAAAAACATATGGTGTCATTGTTTACCAGGAACAAATAATGCAAATTGCCTCGATTATGGCAGGTTTTACTTTGGGTGAAGCAGATTTATTAAGAAGAGCAGTTGCAAAAAAGAAAAAGGAAGTATTGGATAAAGAAAGGCATCACTTTGTAAAAGGTGCAATTAAAAAAGGGTATGACAGTAATACCGCAAATGGTATTTATGATTTAATTGTTCGCTTCGCCAATTATGGATTTAATCGAAGTCATGCTGTTGCATACAGCCTTATAGCATATCAGCTTGCCTTTTTGAAAGCACATTATCCGCTATATTTTACAGCTGCACTTTTAACCTCCGCAATTGGAAATGAGGATAAAATATCGCAGTACATTAGAGAAGCGAAATTAATGGGGATAAACATTCTCCGTCCATCCATCAACCACAGTTTCTATCCATTTAGTGTTGAAAAAGGATGTATAAGATATAGTCTTGCTGCTATTAAAGGTGTGGGGATGGCGACATTAAAAGAAATAATCGAAGCTAGGAATACAAAACCCTTTGCTGATTTATTTGATTTATGTATAAGGGTTTCTGGAAAGGCGTTAAACCGAAACGTACTTGAAGCACTTGTTTTTTCTGGTGCTTTGGATGACTTTGGTCATGACCGTGCTACACTACTTGCCAGCCTTGATATCGCAATGGAACATGCTACATTAGTAAGGCCGGAAAATCCAGGGTATGATTTATTTTCTGATGATGATATTTTCCAGCTTAAGCCTAAATATTTGGAAGTGGAAAAAATAAAAGATATGGATAAGCTATTATTGGAAAAACAAGTATTGGGACTTTACTTATCCGCCCACCCGGTAAGCCCTTATTACGAATTGCTTGCGAAACTTTCTGTTACTTCGTTAGTTGATGTAAAAAGCGGACAAAAACATTGTAAAGTAGGAATTTATATAAATGAATTTAAAAGCATTCGGACCAAAAAAGGGGAAGTAATGGGTTTTTTGAAAATAAGCGATGCTACGGGAGAAATAGAAGCGGTTATTTTTCCAAATGTTTATCGTCAGTTTAGCAGTGTTTGTAAACAAGGAACACTTGCAGTCATCGAAGGATCGGTAGAAGAAAGAAACGGGAAGCTTCAATTTATCGTACAGAGAATGACAGAAATGGATGCTGCTGCAGAGGCCTATAAGGTAGAAACGAAAAAATTATATATTAGAGTTACAGAAGAATTAGACTCTTCCATTACTACAGAGGCGCTGACAAAGAGTTTTAGGACATTTCCCGGAGATATCCCAGTGATTTTATATTATGAAAAAAATAAACGTACTATCCAGTTACCAAGAAAAGATTGGGTTGATGGATCCGAAAGTTGTTTAACAACATTAAAAGACATATTGGGAAAAGAAAATGTCATTTTGCAATAATATTTTTACTTGCAATGTAAATATGGTATATTAATTAATAGACATGTGTGGTCAGACCACTTAAATAGACACGCCTAATACCCTATTGGAATGAAGACTCTATTGAAGACAGACGAACATTTGACAACCTTACTAAGGTGACTATAAAAGTGGTTTTTTTATGATACGAAGGAGTGAAATCATGTCTTTACGAGAAGAAGCATTACATATGCACCGCGTAAACAAAGGAAAACTAGAGTCTAAGTCTAAAGTGGTTGTGAAAAATGCAAAAGATTTAAGTCTTGCCTATTCTCCTGGTGTGGCTGAGCCTTGTAAAATGATATACGATAAACCTGAAACAGTATATGAATATACTATGAAGGGGAATATGGTTGCTGTTGTAACAGATGGAACAGCGGTATTGGGCTTAGGAAATATCGGGCCAGAGGCAGCTCTGCCTGTTATGGAAGGAAAAGCTGTATTATTTAAAAGTTTTGCAGGTGTAGATGCTTTTCCAATTTGTTTAAATTCTACAGAGGTAGATAAAATCGTTGAAACAGTGAAACTATTAGAACCAACTTTTGGCGGTGTGAATTTAGAAGATATTTCTGCACCTCATTGCTTCGAAGTAGAAGAGCGGTTAAAAAAAGAAGTTAATATTCCTGTTTTTCATGATGATCAACATGGAACGGCAATTGTAACAGTCGCGGGATTGGTTAACGCCCTGAAAATGGTCGGAAAGAAAATGTCTGAAATTAAGGTTGTTGCAAGTGGTGCAGGTGCTGCTGGAATTGCAATTATAAAATTATTATATCATTATGGTGTGCGTGACATTATTATGTGTGATTCAAAAGGGGCTATATTTGAAGGCCGCACTTTCGGAATGAATAAAGTTAAATCAGAAGTTGCTAAATATACAAATAGAAGTAAAGAAGAAGGAACACTTGCGGATGTTGTTAAAGGTGCAGATGTTTTTATCGGAGTGTCTGTAGCAGATGCCCTAACAAAAGAAATGGTTGAATCGATGAATTCAGATTCTATTATTTTTGCAATGGCAAATCCTGATCCAGAAATTATGCCGGAGCATGCGAAGGCGGCTGGAGCAGCAGTGATTGGTACCGGTAGATCTGATTTTCCAAATCAAGTCAATAACGTATTGGCGTTTCCTGGGATATTTCGCGGTGCGTTAGACGTTCGTGCTACCCATATTAATGAACAAATGAAGCAAGCTGCAGTGGAGGCAATAGCCAGCTTAATTAAGGAGAGCGAGCTAAACGCAGATTATGTCATCCCAAGACCGTTTGATCCACGAGTGGCTCCGGCAGTTGCTGCTGCTGTTGCAAAAGCGGCTATGGACACGGGAGTAGCGAGATTAAGAGTTGATCCTGAAGAAATAAGGACTAGAACGATGCGTCTTTCTGCAATTGGAAAAAGTGAGTGATTTGATTCATGAATGTAAATCAAAGCAAGACAAAAAGATATCTTGAAATTGTCCAGCAAATTCGAGAAATGATTACCGAAGATCAATTATTACCCGGTGATAGGATTCCTTCAGAAAGAGAACTGTCAGAGCGTCTTCATGTAGGACGCTCTTCTGTTCGAGAAGCTTTAAGAGCATTGGAGCTTCTCGGGTTAATTGAAACTAGAAGAGGGGAAGGTACGTATCTTCGTGATTTTACCAATTATCATCTAGTAGAATTGTTAAGTACGTTTATCTTGCAGGATAAACAAGTTAGGAATGATATATTGGTAACGAAAGCACTTATTGAAAAGGATATAATAAGGCTGGTTGCGAAGGATCCATATTTTCCAAAATTACAAGTCATAAAAGAGCAGCTGGAGAGAAATGAAATCAAAACGGAAGACTGTTTCTATTATCAGCTTGTTACCATAACAGAAAATCGACTTCTTATGAAAATTTGGCAAATTATTAATGAGTATTCGTCACAGTTGATCTCCAATAAGAATAAGGTAATGGACAAAAATAAATATCTTTTATTATTAAACTTCATTATGGAGAAGAGTTCAGAACACGCTATTAAAATTTATGATACAATGTAAAAAGTGTCGAAAAAACATCGACGAATTCCAACATTATTTTTTGCGAAAGTGCGATAAATTTGTAAAAGATATATGAAACAAAGCTGCTTCCCAGTTGTTTTTAAAGGAGGATTAATTTTGCTTAAAGATTTTTTTACGAAACCGAAAAAGAAAAAATACGCAACCATTCCTTCAGAAGCGGCAAAGCATGATGTACCTGAAGGGTTAATGACTAAGTGCCCGAATTGTCGTAAAATCTTATATTCGAAGGAATTAGAAAAAAACTTAAAAGTATGTTTACACTGTGGATACCATCTTAAGATGAATGCATTTGAGCGTATGGATAGCTTTATTGATAAGGGAACGTTCCAAGAAATGGACGGGCAACTTATTTCTGAAAACCCACTTGGATTTCCGGGCTATCTAGAAAAGCTGGAACAAATTCGCAAGAAAACAAATATGAACGAAGCAGTCTTAACTGGAACTGGGAAGGTTAACGGGCATGATATTGTATTAGCAATTATGGATTCGTCTTTTATAATGGGAAGTATGGGCTCCGTTGTAGGTGAAAAAATCACCCGTGCAATAGAAGAGGCTGACAAACTGAAGCTTCCGTTTATTATTTTTACTGCATCAGGTGGCGCAAGGATGCAAGAAGGTGTTTTGTCCTTAATGCAAATGGCCAAAACTAGTGCTGCGCTAAATAAGTTTAGTGATAATGGCGGATTGTTCATAACCATTATGACACACCCTACTACCGGTGGAGTTACTGCGAGCTTTGCTTCATTAGGCGATTATAATTTTTCTGAGCCAGGAGCATTAATTGGTTTTGCTGGTAGAAGAATTATTGAACAAACGATTCGTGAAGAATTGCCAGCAGAGTTTCAAACTGCAGAATTTTTATTAAAACACGGTCAGCTTGACGCAGTAATCTCTAGATTAGAATTAAAGGAAACGATTACGACTGTTCTTGAAATTCATGGACAAGTAGGTGAATTACAATGGTAAATGAACTTGAGTTTGAAAAGCCGCTAATAGAATTGCGAAAGAAAATAAAAGAATTAAAGGAGTTTACTCAAAACTCTGATGTTGATTTATCATCTGAAATTGAAAAATTGGAATCACGTTTAACTAAATTAGAAACAGATATTTATGAAAATATGAAACCGTGGGACAGGGTTCAAGTAGCACGACATCCTAATCGTCCTACAACACTGGATTATATCCCGCATTTATTTACAGATTTTCTTGAAATGCATGGTGACAGACTATTTGGTGACGATGAAGCAATTGTAGGCGGTATTGCCAAATATAAAGGTCTACCAGTTACCATTATTGGTCAGCAACGTGGAAAAGACACAAAAGAAAACATTAGACGAAATTTCGGAATGCCGCATCCTGAAGGATACCGTAAAGCTTTAAGACTAATGAAGCAAGCGGATAAGTTTAAGCGTCCTATCATTACCTTCATTGATACAAAAGGTGCTTATCCAGGAAAGGCAGCAGAAGAACGAGGTATCGCCGAATCCATTGCAAAGAATTTATTTGAAATGGCTGGTTTTCGAGTGCCGATTGTGTGTATTGTAATTGGTGAAGGTGCAAGTGGCGGTGCATTAGGAATAGGTGTTGGAAATCATATTCATATATTAGAAAACTCTTGGTTCTCCGTTATTGCACCGGAAAGTGCTGCAGCTTTGTTATGGAAAGATGCAGGACAAGCACAAAAGGCAGCAAATATTATGAAGATAACGGCACCTGATTTAAAGGAACTTGGGATTATTGATGAGCTGATACCTGAAGTAAAGGGTGGAGCACACAAAGATATTATTTCCCAGTCAGCTGCAATTGATAAGGTGTTGGAAAAGTCATTGAAACAATTGCTTGCATTAAGTCCAGAAGAGCTAATTCAAGATCGATTTGACAAGTTTAGAAAAATGGGTGAATTCACAGAAGTCAAGGAATTCGTTAATTCTAAATAGTGAAACGGAATTTCCTATAGTGGAAATAGTTTTTGGGAAGCAATCGGTTCTTGAACCGGTTGCTTCCATTTGTTTGGCAACAGCGCTTATCAGCTAGCGGATTTCCCACTCTTTCCCTGCGATAAGACAACATCGTCGCGTGAACTATCACAAAGGTTTTCCTAGATCCGGGTTCGAAGACTGCGAAATTCGCACGCTGGAGTTGCAGCGCTTAACTTTCCAATTGAATCGCTTTCAATTTTGTTATTATTTTGGCTTTCTATTTTCTATATCAAATCAATTGTGAAGTGGATGAAATAGTGGTATTTTAGTAATATTCATTCATTGTAATAGAAAAGATACTTGGATAGAAAGTATTTGCTTTAAACAAGCTAAAAAAGATTATTACATACTAACCTATTTACAAGAGGTGTTTCTTAATGAAAAGAATTGGAGTATTAACAAGTGGCGGAGACGCCCCAGGGATGAATGCGGCTATTCGTGCTGTAGTAAGAAAAGGGATCTATCATGATCTAGAGGTAATGGGAATTTACAATGGTTACAGCGGTCTTATTAACGGTAAGATTGAAAAATTAGAATTAGGTTCTGTAGGGGATATTATCCATCGTGGTGGAACAATGCTACATTCAGCACGATGCGAAGAATTTAAAACAAAAGAAGGTCAACAAAAAGGAATTGAACAACTAAAAAAACATGGGATTGAAGGGCTTGTCGTAATTGGTGGAGATGGTTCCTATCAAGGTGCCAAAGCACTAACTGTACAAGGTTTTCCATGTGTCGGAGTACCTGGTACTATTGATAATGATATCCCGGGAACTGAATTTACTATCGGTTTTGACACTGCATTGAATACGGTTCTAGATGCAATTGATAAAATCCGTGATACAGCATCATCACATGAGCGTACTTTTATCATCGAGGTAATGGGAAGAGATGCGGGAGATATTGCTCTCTGGTCTGGTCTTGCCGGTGGTGCTGAAACGATTTTAATTCCTGAGGAAAACTATGATATGAAAGATATCGTAGAGCGTTTAAGAAAAGGGAATGAACGCGGTAAAAAGCATAGTATTATTATTGTTGCTGAGGGTGTTACATCTGGCAACAAATTTGCTGAAGAGTTAAAGGACGCTTTTAATATCGAAACGCGAGTATCTGTGCTTGGACATATTCAGCGAGGTGGCTCACCAACTGCTTCTGATAGGGTTCTGGCAAGTCGTCTTGGGGCAAGAGCCGTGGAGCTATTGATGGAAGGAAAAGGCGGCAGAGCAGTAGGTATCGAAAAAAATGATATAGTGGACTATGATATTATTGAGGCTTTAAGCAGAAAGCATAAGTTAGACTTTGACATGTATAAACTTTCAAAAGAATTATCGATATAGATCGCGGAGGTAAGATAATGAAAAAGACGAAAATTGTTTGTACGATTGGTCCAGCGAGCGAAAGTGTGGAAATGCTGGAAAAATTAATCGAAGCAGGAATGAATGTAGCGCGATTAAATTTCTCACATGGTGATCATGAAGAGCATGGACAACGAATCCGAAATATTCGCACTGCAGCTGAAAATAAGAAAAAAACAGTAGCTATTTTATTAGATACAAAAGGACCAGAGATTCGTACGCATAATATGGAAAATGGCTCTATTGAATTGAATGAAGGGTCGGAAACCATTATTTCGATGTCCGAAGTTCTTGGAACATCAGAAAAGTTCTCAATCACATATACAGGACTTATTAATGATGTTCAAGTGGGCTCCAAAATACTTCTAGATGATGGTTTAATCGAATTAGAAGTAACGGAAATTGATTTTGAGCGGAAAGAACTAAAGACAAAAGTATTAAATAGTGGAATTCTTAAAAATAAAAAAGGTGTAAATGTACCAGGTGTATCTGTAAATTTACCAGGTATTACAGAAAAGGATGCAAACGATATTCTGTTTGGGATTGAACAAGGAGTTGATTTTATTGCTGCATCCTTCGTACGTCGTGCATCCGATGTCTTAGAAATAAGAAACTTACTTGAGAAAAATAATGGAGAGTATATTCAAATTATCCCGAAAATCGAAAATCAGGAAGGTGTCGATAATATCGATGAGATTTTAGATGTTTCCGATGGCTTAATGGTCGCTCGTGGAGATTTAGGGGTAGAAATTCCTACCGAGGCGGTTCCTTTAGTTCAAAAGGAATTAATCAAAAAGTGTAACGAACTTGGAAAACCAGTTATTACAGCTACTCAAATGCTTGATTCTATGCAACGAAATCCTAGACCAACAAGAGCGGAAGCAAGTGACGTTGCAAATGCAATCTTTGATGGAACAGATGCTATTATGCTTTCAGGGGAAACAGCAGCAGGATTATATCCGTTTGAAGCAGTGAAAACAATGTATAGAATTGCGATCCATGCTGAAGAAGCATTAGATCATCGTGATATATTATCATACCGCAGTAAAAACAGCGATCACAACATGACAGATGCTATTTGTCAATCAGTTGCTCATACTGCTCTTAATTTAGATTTAAAAGCTATCATTACTCCAACAGAAAGCGGATATACAGCCAAAATGGTGTCAAAATACAGACCTAAGGCTCCAATTGTCGCAGTGACTTCTAACGATCATGTTGTCCGCAGACTTTCTTTAGTATGGGGAGTGTACCCTCAATTAGGCAAAAAGGTGTCTTCTACAGATGAAATGCTTGAATTGGCAGTGCAAGAAAGTATTAATACTAATTTAGTTAAGCATGGCGATCTAGTAGTTATTACTGCTGGAGTTCCTGTTGGGGAAGCTGGGACAACTAATCTAATGAAGGTCCATGTAGTCGGAGATATTTTAGCCAAAGGCCAAGGAATTGGCAGAAAGTCAGGCTACGGGAAAGCCGTTATTGCGAAAAATGCTGAGGAAGCAATAAGTAAAGTGAAGGAAGGCTTCGTTTTGGTAGCCATTGGAACAGATCGGGAAATGGTTCCAGCTATTGAAAAATGCAGCGCTTTAATTGTGGAAGAAGGCGGATTGACAAGTCATGCTGCTGTTGTAGGAATTAATCTTGGCTTGCCTGTTATTGTAGGAGTAGAAAATGCTACTTCAAAAATAGTAGATGGTCAAGAGATAACAGTTGATGCAAACAGAGGCGTTATTTATAACGGTCATGCAAGAGTCTTGTAAGCGGAGCTGACTAGAAGTCAAAACATATTATATCCGTTTATATTTCAATAAACCAAGGGGAATCCCCTTGGTTTATTGTTTAATATTTTTATTTGGTTTACCCATGATAAAATTCCATATATCGCGAAAAACATTCGCTCTATTTAATGTTGTAATGATCACCAACGTAACCGGTCCAAGAATTAACCCTAAGAAACCAACTAATTTAAAACCGACAAATAAAGCTATTAATGTTGCTAAGGGATTTAAACCAATACTGGACGAAAGGATTTTAGGTTCCATAAATTGTCTTTGCACTATTACAACGGTATATAAAACACCTAAACCGACTGCGAGAGAAATATGCCCCGTAATAGCCTCGTATACAATCCAAGGAATAAAGACTACTCCAGTCCCTAAATAAGGCAATAAATCTACAATTCCGCTGACTAATGCAATCGTAATTGCATAATCAACTCTTAATATAAGAAGCCCTAGAAGAACAATGACCAAGGTTATAGAAATTAAAGTAAGCTGTGCTCGAATAAACCCAACGAGTGCTTTTTTTAAATCGTTAAAAACCGTTTTTCCACTTTTTTGTGCCTTCTCTGGGAGAAACTTTCTAAAGTATTTTGTTAAACGGTACCAATCTTTACTGATAAAAAATGTCGCCAAAAGAGAAAAAATTAGCACTGTTGCAGCATTTGGAATCCAAGATATTAACGTTGGCAATTTTTGAAAAAAATTCTGCAAAAAAGTACCCGCACTTGAAGCGATTTTTTGACCAGCAGATTGAATATTCTGCATAATTGTATCCTGCTGTCCAGCATTTAAACTCTTGAATAGACTGGTAGCTTGATCATAGAGAGGGATTATCTGAGAAGCAATAAAATCTTCGATATAGTTGACTAAAGTTTGAACATGATCAGGTAAAACGTCAGCTAAATAATTTGCACCTGCGACTATTTCAGTAATTAATAATGTTATTAACCCAATAAACACACTGATTATTAAGATAATGGATATAATAACCGCAACTGCCCTTGGCAGCCTCACCTTGTTTTCCAAGAAATTTACAAGAGGGTTAATAAGAAGGGCAATACCAATTCCAATAAGGAATGGATAGGTAAGTTTTGATATAAATACAAACAGAGTAACTGCCCCGATAAAGATTCCTATCACAATAAAAAAACGAATGGTTCTATATATATATTCAGGATTCAAGCTATCCCCTCCACGTGAGCAGGTATTAACTATTATTTTACATGGTATAACTGGTAAAAAAAAGAGATTTATGAAAATCTATGGGGAATTGAGAAAGGTAAAATAAATGGAAAAGTTATAAAGGCATTAAAACAAATGGCTGTTTTCATATTAATTTCGACTTTATGACATTTGATAAAAATCCTAATGAGTATTTGCTTCGGGGTACCTTTGCTTTCAAATTCGTTGATTTTTTTACGGGATAAAGGTTGTAACGTTTTCGTATATAAAAGCAATAAAGTGTGTGAAAAAGAGGATAATAAACAAATTCCAGTTTATTTTTCTAATAAAACATTCCTTACCAGATTTCATCCAATACCATTCACAAAAGTCTAATAAGTGTTTATAATATGGGATGTTAACGAATAAATTTGAGCCTATAAATAGACAAGATTTGAAATTATATTATAATAGGTATGTGATCGCTTGCACATTTACATATAATTAAGCGATTGCTTGATGGCCGGAACGAACCCCGGAACAATCATTTACTTTACTTTATTTTATTTATTTTTTATAGCTCAAATATAGTTAAAGGAAAAAAAGGAAAAAGGAGAGAGAGTCATGACAACTACTCGTGGACTTGAGGGCGTTGTAGCAGCAACTACATCCATCAGCTCTATCATTGATGATACCCTTACATATGTTGGTTATAACATTGATGATTTAGCTGAAAACGCTAGCTTTGAGGAAGTAATTTATTTATTATGGCATTTAAAACTTCCCAACAAAGCAGAATTAGAAGAATTAAAACAACAACTAGCTGATAACATGGAATTACCTCAAGAGGTAATTGCAAGCTTTAAGACATTTCCAATTCAATCTGTTCATCCAATGGCAGCATTACGTACTGCTGTATCATCATTAGGGTTATATGATGAAGAAGCAGATGTAATGGAAGAAGAAGCTAATTACCGTAAAGCAGTTCGTCTGCAAGCAAAAATGCCTGCCTTAGTAGCTGCTTTTGCTCGTATTCGCAAGGGATTAGAGCCTGTAGCTCCTCGTAAAGATTTAGGATTTGCAGCCAATTTCCTTTATATGTTAACTGGTAATGAACCAGATGAAATCGCAGTTGAAGCTTTTAATAAAGCACTAGTTTTACATGCGGACCATGAATTGAATGCATCTACATTTACAGCAAGAGTATGTGTTGCAACACTATCTGATGTTTATTCAGGTGTAACTGCAGCAATTGGTGCATTGAAAGGACCTTTACATGGTGGAGCCAACGAGCAAGTAATGAAAATGTTATCTGAAATTGGTTCCGTTGATAATGTTGATTCCTATATCAAGGAAAAACTTGCTAACAAAGAAAAAATTATGGGCTTTGGCCATCGGGTATATCGACAAGGTGACCCACGTGCCAAACATTTGAAAGCAATGTCTGAAAAGTTGACAAAGCTTACAGGTGAACCGCAATATTATGAAATGTCTACAAAAATTGAGGACATTGTTACATCTGAAAAACACTTACCGCCAAATGTTGATTTCTACTCTGCATCTGTATATCACAGCCTAGGAATCGATCATGATTTATTTACTCCAATCTTTGCTGTAAGTCGTGTATCTGGATGGTTAGCACATATTTTAGAACAATATTCTAATAACCGTTTAATCCGTCCTCGTGCAGAATATACAGGTCCTGGTATGCAAACTTATGTACCGGTTGAAAACCGCTAAACCTTTACTTGGATGATAATTCGTCATTCTAGTAATAAATTATTTACAAACCGATAAAAAATTGGTGTAATAAACATTGGAGATAATGGGTTAGAAGCAATGACTTCTAACCTTTTGATACTGAATTGGAGGGAAAGACATGTCGCAAGGTGAAAAAATCCAAGTGGAAAATGGTGTATTAAAAACACCTAATAATCCGATTATCCCATTTATCGAAGGAGACGGAACAGGTCCGGATATTTGGGCAGCATCTCAAAGAGTATTGGATGCAGCTGTTGAAAAAGCATATAAAGGCGAACGTAAAATTGTATGGAAAGAAGTTTTAGCTGGTGAAAAGGCATTTAACCAAACTGGTGAATGGCTACCATCCGAAACACTAGATACAATTAACGAATATTTAATCGCAATCAAAGGACCACTTACAACACCAGTTGGCGGCGGTATCCGTTCCTTAAACGTTGCTTTACGTCAGGAATTAGATCTTTTTGTATGTTTACGTCCAGTACGCTATTTTGAAGGTGTTCCTTCTCCAGTTAAGCGTCCCGAAGATACTGACATGGTAATCTTCCGTGAAAATACAGAAGATATCTATGCTGGTATTGAGTACCAAGAAGGCACTTCTGAAGTAAAGAAAGTAATTGAATTTCTTCAAAATGAAATGGGAGTTAAAAAAATCCGTTTCCCTGAAACTTCTGGTATCGGAATCAAACCTGTTTCTAAAGAAGGAACTACTCGTCTAGTACATGCTGCCATTAATTATGCAATTAAAGAAGGCCGCAAATCTGTAACTCTTGTACATAAGGGTAACATCATGAAATTTACAGAGGGTGCATTCAAGAACTGGGGCTATGAACTAGCAGAAAAAGAATTCGGTGATAAGGTATTTACTTGGGCACAATATGACCGAATTAAAGAAGAGCAAGGTACAGAAGCTGCAAACAAAGCTCAAGATGAAGCATTAGCAGCAGGCAAAATCTTAATTAAAGATTCTATTGCAGATATCTTCTTACAACAAATTTTGACTCGTCCTCGTGAGTTCGATGTAGTTGCTACTATGAACTTAAATGGTGACTATATTTCTGATGCGCTTGCAGCACAAGTTGGCGGTATCGGTATTGCACCAGGAGCTAACATCAACTACGAAACAGGACATGCCATCTTTGAGGCTACACATGGTACAGCTCCTAAATATGCAGGACTAGACAAAGTAAATCCATCTTCTGTAATTCTTTCTGGTGTTCTAATGCTTGAACATTTAGGCTGGAGCGAAGCAGCAAACCTAATTACAAAGTCAATGGAAAAAACAATTGCTTCAAAGGTTGTAACATATGACTTTGCACGTCTAATGGATGGTGCTACTGAAGTTAAATGTTCTGAATTTGGAACAGAATTAATTAAAAATATGGACTGATTTTCATAAGCCAAACAGATAGGTTCGGCATGAATTACAGGCAACAAGAAATTGCCGGCTGTAGGATATACATTCTTAATAGCCGGCAATTTTTTTCATTACATGGATAAAGGAGATTTTTTATATGACAATGAAAAGAAAGAAAATTTCCGTAATTGGTGCTGGTTTTACTGGAGCTACTACTGCATTTTTATTAGCACAAAAAGAACTTGGTGATATTGTACTAGTTGACATTCCTCAAGCTGAAAACCCAACAAAAGGTAAGGCGCTAGATATGTTAGAAGCTAGCCCTGTCCAAGGCTTTGATGCGAATATTATTGGTACTTCAGATTATGTCGACACAAAAAATTCAGATGTGGTCGTTATTACAGCAGGTATTGCACGTAAACCGGGCATGAGCCGTGATGACTTAGTACAAACAAATCAAAAAGTAATGAAAAGTGTAACAAAAGAAGTGGTAAAATATTCACCAGACTGCTACATCATTGTCTTAACCAATCCTGTAGATGCAATGACATATACTGTGTTTAAGGAATCCGGTTTCCCTAAAAACCGTGTAATTGGTCAATCCGGTGTACTTGATACTGCACGCTTCCGTACCTTTGTTGCTCAAGAATTGAACCTATCTGTGAAAGATGTTACCGGTTTTGTTTTAGGTGGCCATGGTGATGACATGGTTCCTTTAATTCGCTATTCTTATGCAGGTGGAATTCCTCTAGAAACACTAATTCCAAAGAATCGCCTGGAGCAAATCGTTGAACGTACTCGTAAGGGCGGAGGAGAAATTGTTAACTTGCTAGGAAACGGTAGTGCTTATTATGCGCCTGCGGCATCATTAGTAGAAATGGTAGAGGCTATTGTGAAAGATCAGCGCCGTGTATTACCATCCATTGCTTATCTTGAAGGTGAGTATGGATATGATGGCATTTATCTAGGTGTTCCAACCATTATTGGTGCAGGTGGTATTGAAAAAGTAATTGAAGTACAATTAACGGAAGATGAAAAAGCAGCGTTAGATAAATCAGCACAATCCGTTCGTAATGTAATGAATGTTTTAGTATAAATGAATAACATAAATATGAAAGGGTCAACCGTTTTATGGTTTGACCCTTTTTTTAGTAAATGATACTATAAATACAAATAATGTTGACTATTCAATCTTTTTTAGACCACTTTTGTAAACGTTTACACAAAGGGAGGGATTTCATGTTATTAGGAAGGAAAAGAAAACTAGGCAGAAAATTAGAAGAAATATCAGTCGGGGAAAAATTAACATTCACAGAAAAAGTGGAGGATAAAGACATTCTATTATATTTAGGATTAACGAATGATGCTAATCCATTATACATCCAGCATGACTATGCGACACAGACTCCTTTTGAAAAACCTGTTGTACCCGCGATAATGCTTACAGGAATGATAACCTCTGCGGTTTCAAAATATTTACCTGGGCCAGGCTCACATATACTGTCGCAAAATATCGAATTTAAAAAGCCCGTATATCATTATGCTTCAATTGATTTTTTGTTTGAAATTGTTAATGTTGACTATAAGCGGCATTTGGTTACTATTCAGGTAATTGCAACAAATGAAGAAAAAGATACAGTGATTACCGGTCAATTAAATGTTTGTCCTCCCCATCGCTTGGAAATGATAAATGGAAGCACCTTGGAGAATTTTTAATATATAATCTTAATAGTCAGCGGATTGCTGACTTATTTTTTTGAAGAATTGTATCCTAGCTCTGATATTTTCCCTTTAGACTGGAGCATGTTAGAATGTACATAGAGAATACGTGTTATTTTTATTTGAGGAGGTATTATTTTGACAAAGAAATTAATTCTAATAGATGGCAACAGCATTGCCTATCGTGCCTTTTTTGCGTTGCCGCTTTTAAATAATGAAAAAGGTATACATACAAATGCTGTATACGGTTTTACAACAATGCTAATGAAGTTACTGGAGGAGGAAAATCCTACTCATATGCTAGTAGCTTTTGATGCGGGTAAAACTACTTTTAGGCATAATACCTTTAAAGAATACAAGGGAACTCGTCAAAAAACTCCTCCAGAATTATCAGAACAATTTCCATTTATTCGCGAGCTTTTAGATGCTTACGGGATTAAAAGATATGAATTGGAAAACTATGAAGCGGATGATATTATCGGAACATTATCAAAACAAGCAGAGCAAGAAGGTTTTGAAGTAAAAGTTATATCCGGTGATAAAGACTTAACACAGTTAAGCTCTGAGAAAACAACCGTGTGTATTACAAAAAAGGGAATTTCCGAAATCGAAGCATATACGCCAGAACATATTAAAGAAAAATATGGTTTATCTCCATGGCAGATTATTGATATGAAGGGTCTCATGGGTGATACATCCGATAATATTCCAGGTGTACCTGGTGTAGGAGAAAAAACAGCCATTAAATTGCTAAAGGAATTTAATACATTAGAAAATTTACTGGAATCGATTGATCAAGTTAGCGGCAATAAACTGAAGGAAAAGCTGGAAACGAATAAAGACCAGGCAATTATGAGTAAAGAACTAGCTACCATTTTCAGGGAAGCTCCTCTAACAGTTTCGCTGGAAGATACGGTGTATCAGCAAGAACATAATGAAAAGGTAGTCAGCTTATTTAAAGAGCTGGGATTTAATTCCTTATTAGATAAAATGGATGTAGAAGTCAGCAATGATGGAGCAGAACCTATGAAAGACATAGTGTTTTCTCCAATCACTAGTATCACAGAGGATATTTTTGCAGATGAAAATGCATTATATATGGAGATGTTGGATGAAAATTACCATACTGGAGAAATAATCGGTTTCGGTTTAAGTAACGATAAAGGTCTATTCTATATACCTGCAAATATTGCATTAACATCTGATGTATTCAAGAAGTGGGCGGAAGATGAAACAAAAATAAAAAATGTATATGACGGGAAAAAATTAACGGTAGCCTTAAAAAAACATGGAGTTCATTTACAAGGTATACAATTTGATTTATTAATCGTATCCTATCTTTTAAATCCATCCGAAAATGTTGATGATTTTACTTCTGTTGCAAAATTACATGGATATACAAATGTACAAACGGATGAAGAGGTGTACGGGAAAGGTGCAAAACGAAAAATTCCTGATGAAAAAGTAGTCTCAGAACATGTTGTACGTAAGGTATTGGGAATTTCTGAATTAGTACAGCCATGTATGAAAGAACTGGACAAAAATGAACAAACTTCTCTTTATGAAAATTTAGAGCTGCCACTTTCTTTTATTTTAGCTGAGATGGAATCAACTGGAATAAAGGTCGACAGAAACACACTAGAAGAAATGGGAAAAGAAATTACCGCACGTTTGCATGAAATAGAGAAAAATATCTATGGGTTAGCTGGAGAAGAATTTAATATAAATTCTCCAAAACAATTAGGTGTGATTTTGTTTGAAAAATTAGGATTACCTGTATTGAAAAAGACCAAAACAGGTTATTCTACTTCTGCTGATGTATTGGAGAAACTAGAATCAAAGCATGAGATTGTAAGGGAAATTCTTCAGTACCGCCAGCTTGGGAAATTACAGTCGACATATATTGAAGGCTTGTTAAAAGTAATAAATGAGGAGGACGGGAAGGTCCATACCCGTTTTAATCAAGTGCTTGCACAAACAGGAAGATTAAGTTCGATTGATCCAAACCTTCAGAATATCCCAATCCGACTGGAGGAAGGACGGAAAATTAGACAGGCATTTGTACCATCCCAAGAAGGTTGGTTTATCTTTTCAGCCGATTATTCACAAGTGGAGCTGCGTGTGCTAGCGCATATAGCAGGTGATGAAAAACTGATTCAGGCCTTTAACGAAGATATGGATATTCATACCAAAACAGCAATGGATGTATTCCATGTTTCCAAGGAGGAAGTAACCTCTAATATGAGGAGACAGGCAAAAGCAGTTAATTTCGGAATCGTATATGGAATAAGTGATTATGGCCTATCGCAAAACCTAGGAATCACAAGAAAAGAAGCGGCAAGTTTTATTGAACGCTATTTTAAGAGTTATCCCGGTGTAAAAAACTATATGGAAGAAATCGTACAGGATGCAAAGCAAAAAGGATATGTTACAACATTATTAAATAGAAGAAGATATATTCCTGAGATTACGAGCCGTAATTTTAATATTCGAAGCTTTGCGGAACGGACAGCTATGAATACACCAATCCAAGGAAGCGCCGCAGATATTATCAAAAAAGCAATGATTGAGATGGCTGCCAGATTGAAAAAGGAAAATGTCAAAGCGCGTTTACTAATACAGGTTCATGACGAATTGATTTTTGAGGCTCCTAAAGAAGAATTGGAGATATTAGAAAGAATTGTTCCGGAAGTCATGGAAAATGCACTAGATCTGGAAGTTCCATTAAAGGTCGATTACTCATACGGTGCAACCTGGTTTGATGCAAAATAGATAGTTGGTATATGGGGTGAAAAGAGTGCCTGAACTACCGGAAGTAGAAACAATTAGAAGGACACTGAATGAATTAGTGATAGATAGAAGGATTGAAAATGTGATTGTTCATTGGCCGAAAATAATAAAAAAGCCTGCTGAAAAAGAGCAGTTTATCGATGCATTAAAAGGACAAACGTTTCAAACCATTGGCCGCAAAGGAAAGTTTTTAATCTTTTATACAAATGATTTTGCACTTGTCTCCCATTTGCGGATGGAGGGACGCTATGGGTTGTTTCAAAGGTCCGACGAAATCGATAAACATACCCATATTATTTTTCAGTTTAAAGATGGAACAGAATTACGTTATAGAGATGTCCGTAAATTCGGTACCATGCATTTATTTAAAAAGGGGGAGGAATTTTCCTCCTTGCCGTTATCACAGCTTGGTCCTGAACCATTTTCGGATGATTTTACAAACGAATATTTACGGCAAAGATTTAGTAGAACAGAACGAAATATAAAAGCCGTTCTTTTAGATCAAACGGTTTTAACCGGATTAGGAAATATTTATGTGGATGAAGCGTTATTTCGTGCAGGAATACATCCAGAAAGAAAAGCACCGTCTCTTACAACTAAAGAGATAAAAAAGCTTCGAGAAGAAATCATTCTTACCTTGGAGGAAGCAGTTGAAAAAGGCGGAAGCACTGTAAGAACGTATGTTAATACACAAGGACAGATTGGTATGTTTCAGCTTCAGCATTTTGTTTATGGCAGAAAAGGAGAACCGTGCAAAAAATGTGGTACCCTTATCGAAAAAAAGGTAACAGCAGGGAGAGGCACCCATTATTGTCCTAAATGTCAACGACATAAAAAATCCTGAATTCCATTATAAATTTTGATATTTGTCCTATATTTTTATGCAAGAACCATAGGCATGCCCTTTCCATATACTATCTTTAGTGATGTAACAACAGGAAGGGGCATGACAATGGGCTTACATGTATCACTTTTTTTATTGGCATTTGCGGTTAGTCTTGATAATTTCAGTACAGGATTCACATATGGGTTAAGAAAATTGCGCATCCCCAATAAATCTATTCTCATTATTGCCCTTTGTTCCGGGGTATCATTGTTTGTTGCAATGCTTTTTGGGAGTATTATTCAAAAATTTATGTCCCCAGAATTTGGTAATCGAATAGGTGGTATCATCTTAATTGCCATTGGTGGATGGGTATTATTTCAATTTTTTCGATCAGAAAAAGAAGAAAGTAACTCACAAGAGAAAGTAGTGTTAAAATTTGAAATTAAATCATTAGGATTTGTGGTACAAATTCTAAAGAAACCAACTAGTGCCGATTTTGATCAATCAGGGACTATTACAGGAATTGAAGCGTTTATGTTAGGGCTAGCGTTATCTCTTGATGCATTTGGTGCAGGAATTGGTGCAGCCATGTTGGGATATTCTCCTATAAGCTTAAGCTTAATCGTTGCTTTAATGAGTTTGATATTAGTTTCGGCTGGAATTCGTTTAGGGAAAGTTTTTTCGCATTTAAATTGGATGCAAAAGGTTTCCTTTTTGCCCGGGATTTTACTTATATTAATAGGAATTTTTAAATTTTGAAAGGGACATTAGTCATGGCAAAGATCATTGGATTAACGGGTGGCATAGCAAGCGGAAAAAGTACAGTATCCAATATGTTAAAAGAAAAAGGGTTTACTGTTATAGACGCGGACATTGCAGCAAGAGAAGTAGTGAATGTCGGAGAAGAGGCATATAAGAAAATTGTTCAAGAGTTTGGTGAAGAAATTCTTCATGAGGATTTGTCCATTAATCGAAGGAAATTAGGGGAGATTGTTTTTCACCATGAAGATAAGAGGCTGCTTTTAAATAGTATTGTACACCCAGCTGTTAGAAAGTATATGAATGATAAAAAAGAGGAAGCTATTTCCGCAGGGAAGAAATCAGTTATCCTGGATATCCCGCTTCTGTTTGAAAGTAATTTAACCTATTTGGTAGAAAAAACCATACTTGTTTTTGTTGAAGAAGGCATCCAGTTAAAAAGATTAATGGAACGTAATCAATTTTCTGAAAGTGAAGCCAAAGCAAGAATGTCTGCGCAAATGCCGTTAAAAGATAAAATTTCATTAGCAGATGCAGTTATCGATAATAATGGATCCATTAATGAAACCGCAATACAATTAAATAAGCTAATAAATTGCTGGGAAATGATTCCTTAAACCATCATATTTTCTAAATATGATGGTTTTTTAATGAAAAAGTTGTCGCGCAATCTGTTAAATATGTTATACTAATTGTAAATGGAGTATAACACTTATACGGAGGGACAGCATTTATGAACGCAAAAGTAGCAATTAACGGCTTTGGTCGTATAGGACGAATGGTATTTAGAAAAGCAATTTCAGATAAGAATATCGATATTTTAGCCATTAATGCTAGTTATCCAGCGGAAACATTAGCACATTTAATAAAGTATGACACAAATCACGGTAAATTTGATGGAGAAGTTGTCGTAGAAGACAGTGCAATTATCGTAAATGGCCGTCGTGTTCAATTACTAGACAACCGCAATCCTGCAGAACTTCCTTGGAAGGAGCTAGATATAGATATCGTCATTGAAGCAACTGGTAAGTTTAATTCTCGTGAAAAAGCCGCATTGCATCTTGATGCAGGAGCCAAGAAAGTGATATTAACAGCTCCTGGAAAAAATGAAGATGTAACAATTGTGATGGGAGTAAATGAAAGCGCATTAAATATTCATAAGCATGATATCATCTCTAATGCTTCATGCACCACCAATTGTTTAGCTCCTGTTGTAAAGGTACTTGATGAAAGGTTTGGTATTTTAAATGGCTTAATGACAACTGTACACGCATATACAAATGATCAAAAAAATATTGATAATCCACATAAGGATTTGCGGCGAGCAAGAGCTTGTGCGCAATCCATTATTCCGACTACAACTGGTGCAGCTAAAGCACTCGCTTTAGTGCTTCCTCATTTGAAAGGCAAATTGCATGGAATGGCGCTAAGAGTTCCTACACCAAATGTTTCCTTAGTTGATTTAGTGGTGGATTTAAAGAAAGAAGTAACAGCAGATGAAGTAAATGCAGCTTTTATATCAGCAGCCACCAATGAATTAAATGGAATCTTAGAATTTACGGAAGAGCCGCTTGTTTCTGTTGATTTTAATACGAACAGTCATTCAGCAATAGTGGATGGGCTTTCGACAATGGTAATGGATGGTAATAAAGTAAAAGTTCTGGCATGGTATGATAATGAGTGGGGGTACTCTTGCCGCGTAGTAGATTTATTAAAGCATGTAGCGGATGAACTGCAAAAGCCTTTAGCAGCGAAAGTTGGATGATATAATGATGCCTGCTGGTAAAAACAATCAGCAGGTCTTATTTAAATTGAGAACAAGGCAACTTTATTTTTTTGTCTATGTTTGCAAATTGCTTGTAAAATAAGTATACTATCAATCGTGGACTTCTTGAGAATGCACAGGTACAGGCCAAGTAATAACCAATAATTACTATTTTATCTATAAATGCATAAATAGGATATTCCGAGGTGTATGACACACCTCGTTTTTTTATCGTATTCTATGAATACAGAAGAATTTTCTTGTGATTTTAACATCTTTTTTATATCATGAAAGTAATCATGTACATGTAAACGGAGCTGATATAATGAAATGTCCGTCTTGTCAAAATAATGGGACTCGCGTGATTGATTCTCGCCCCGTTGATGAAGGACGTGCTATAAGAAGAAGGCGGGAATGCGAGGAATGCCTATATCGTTTTACCACCTTTGAGAAAGTGGAAGAAACTCCTTTGATTGTAGTCAAGAAGGAAGGGATTCGCGAGGAGTTCAGCCGTGAAAAAATTTTACGCGGACTTATTAAGGCCTGTGAGAAAAGGCCAGTTTCTCTAGCAGAATTAGAGAAAATTTCTTTAGAAATTGAAAAATCTCTTCGAAATCTTGGGTACTCTGAAGTGAATTCAGAAAAAATCGGAGAATTGGTAATGGACAAGCTTGCAGCAGTGGATGAAGTGGCATATGTTCGATTTGCTTCAGTGTACCGACAGTTTAAAGATATCAATGTGTTTTTAGAGGAACTAAAGGAACTAATCAAAAAGGAACAATAAAAAGACTAGAGTTTCTTCGTTCTAGTCTTTTTCATTATTTTTTACTTACTTTTACTATTTAGCAAGGATGTGGCTACTATGAAACAAATATGGAATGAGATACAACCTGTAGATCACTATCAGGTTTCCTCAAACGGTATGCTTCATGAATATGATGGCAAAGTGATCTCATTACTTTATCAGCCACTAATAGGGGTAAATTGTTATAGTCTATATATGACTTTATGGAATGAAATTGAAATGAACCGGCTATGGTCTGAAGAATGGACACATTATCATTTAATGAACTTTTTGTCTTTAAATTTGCGCGACATATATGATGCACGCCTAAAATTAGAAGGAATCGGACTGTTAAAGACTTATGTAAAAAAAATCAATGAAGATAGAATCTTTGTGTATGAGCTTCAACCTCCATTGACACCAGAACAATTTTTTACAGATGGCATACTGAATGTTTTTTTATATAAACAGTTAGGCAGGCAACATTTCTTAAGACTAAAGAAAATGTTTACCGATACTGCCTTAAAAAAAGAAGAATTTGAGAATATAACTCGCTCCTTTCAAGATGTGTTCATGTCAGGAACGGAAAATCATTTATTCTATGATCTTGAGGCGCAAGAAGATAGCAAGATTAATGAGAGTCTGCAATTTCACACTAGGAAAAATCCTCATGAAATTAAAATAGAAGAAGCTGACTTTGATTTTGATTTATTTTTATCAGGATTAAAAGGTTTAATCATTCCTCAGAAAGTGATGACATCACAGGTAAGAGATGCTATTTACAAGCTTGCGTTTTTATATCACATTAATGCAATTGATATGCAAAATATTTTCTTAAGTGCATTAAATGCCGAACAAGATATTGAAATTGATGATTTAAGGAAGGCAGCGAGGGATTGGTATCAGCTAGAACATGCTAATAATTTGCCAAAACTAGTGGATCGCACGCAGCCATTAAAAGACCGCACTAGCAATGAAATGGGAGATTCACGTGAAGATAAGCTTGTACATTATCTTGAAACAACTTCTCCGAGACAATTGCTTATTGATATATCAGATGGGGCAGAACCATCAAAAGGTGATCTGCAAGCTATAGAAGATATTATGTTTCAGCAACATCTTTCGCCGGGGGTCGTTAATGTTTTAATTCAATATGTCCTTCTAAAAACCGACATGAAGCTTACAAAAAATTATATGGAAAAGATTGCTTCTCATTGGACTAGAAAAAAAGTAAAAACAGTAAAAGAAGCAATGGAATTAGCCAAAAATGAGCATCGGCAATATCAACAATGGGCAGATACGAAAAATGTACAAAAAGGTACTCGCAAAAAGCCAATTCGTACAGAAAAGCTGCCGGAATGGTTTGTGGAAAAGGATGAAAATGAAACGAAAAGTAAAAGTACCAATGAAACAGCAGAGTCCCTTGAGGAGAAGCGTCGCAGACTTGAATCCATACAACAGAAGTATAAAAAGTAGGAGGTGGATAGAATGGAAAATATTAATGATACTTTAAGAAGATTATCGAATAACAGTAACTTTCAAAGAACATATAGCGAAATGAAGCAGGAAATTTTGAACCATCCGGATATTCGTGAATTTATACGTCAACATCCAAGCGAAATCACAACCTCGATGATAGAAAAAAGTTTAATGAAATTATATGAATACATTTCTCAAACGAGGGATTGTCAAAAATGCCCGAGTTTGGATAAGTGTGTAAACATGATGGAAGGGTATGAACCGGAGCTTGTTTTGCAAAGGAATGGGATTGATGTTAAGTATCGCCCTTGTCAAAAGAAAAGGATACATGATGAACGGAAAAAGCATGAGAAGTTAATTCAAAGCCTTTATGTTCCAAAGGATATTTTGCATGCATCCTTTGCTGACTTTTCGTTAGAATCAGATGGACGGTTAAATGCTTATGATTTCGCAGAACGGTTTGTTAGAGAATATGATCCTGGGAAAAAAATGAAGGGTTTATACTTATATGGCAGCTTCGGGGTAGGAAAGTCATATCTTTTAGGGGCAATTGCCAATCATTTAGCTGAAAACAAACAAGTATCCTCTCTCATTGTGTATGTTCCAGAATTTTTTCGGGAAATGAAACAGTCTTTAGGAGATAATACGTTAAATGAAAAGCTTGAAATGGTGAAGAAAGCTCCAGTTCTCATGCTTGATGATATAGGTGCTGAGGCGATGACTAGCTGGACACGTGATGAAATCCTTGGCTCGATTCTACAATTTCGAATGCAGGAAAACCTCCCCACTTTCTTTTCATCGAATTTTGATTATGAAGGTCTTGAATACCATCTTACTTATTCTCAACGTGGAGAAGAGGAGAAGATGAAGGCAGCAAGGATTATGGAGAGGGTAAAATATCTTTCTACTCCCATTTTAGTGGATGGACCAAATATGAGGATTTAAAAGGGCTAAGGCATGACTTGGCTCTTCTTTTTTTATCCTCGACTTCTAAAATAACCAAGCCTCCCATATATATAAAACATGGAAATTTCCATAGCAAGGGGGGCTAATGTTGGATTTTATTTTCAAGCATTTAGACGATGCAGTATGGCTGCATGAATATTTTATTAAAAATGATAAAGAAATATGGTTCCACGAAACAATCTTTCAAAATCAAAAACAATATTTTTTAACTATAGATCTCTCCACGATATCATTAGAAAATATTCAAAACGGATTGATTCAATTCATTATTCAGAAGAAAAGAAATGATTGGGTGAAAGAGATTCTAAGGGAGTATTTCTTCTACAAAGAGGAAGAAGAACAAAACAATATTTTAGAAATCGTCATTGAAATGTTTAACGGCGATAGACCTGAATTAACTTCTATAATTGGAGGAATAGATGAGGAAGAAATGATTCGTCGTGCAGTCTTCACATTATTGGAACAATATGACACAGTTTCAATTGATTCCCTTGCAAAATTCCGCTTAAAGGAATACTACGAGCAGATCATTGTTTATGTAGAATTAGCAATAGATGAATATAAAATGGAGCAGGAATACCAGGTTTTTATTCAAATGCTTCGAGATTACTTACAAAATCGAGATGCTAAGTTGGAGGTTGTAAGGATCTATTTTGATCAGCATAGCATTTTTTATGATGAACAATTTCAGGAGATTACCAAAAACGAAATATCTAATTTGTTGGATCGCAGATTGTTAACCAATCACCCAATTTATATTGATTCGGTAACAATCGCCCCTTTATTATCCATTGCTCCAAAGAAGATCTATCTTTATGCTGATTCATTTGATAACGGTTTAATTCGGACCCTGCAAAATATATTTGAAGAACGAATCTTGCTTGAAAATAAGGATCAGTTTTGGCAAGAAAAAAAGGCATATTTAGGGAAGGCAGCAAATAAGTAGGAATCTTCCGAATAGGTAAAGGAAAAAATAACGCATACTCTTGATTTTCTGCAAAGAAACTTCTATAATTACGTACATATGAATGAAAACATAGCAAAAGTAATGATGAGGACAAGGGTATTCCTTTACGGTTTTCAGAGAGGAAAGGCACGGTGAAATCTTTCCATCACGATTTGAATACTTACCACCTCTAAACTTCAACTGTGAACGTTTTTAACTAGTAATAGTTGACGGGTATATTCCGTTAAAAATATCCTAAGTCATTTCTAGTTCATGGAAGTGAAAAATAGGGTGGAACCACGTGTGAATAATACTCGTCCCTTTTCATAGGGACGGGTTTTTTTATTTTCTAATACAAATAAGGAGTGGACATATATGTCAGAGATTAAAATTACATTTCCAGATGGAGCGATTAAGGAATTCGCCGTTGGAACAACAACAGAGGACATTGCAGCTTCTATCAGTCCTGGTTTAAAGAAAAAAGCTTTGGCAGGTAAGCTTAACGAAAAGCTTATTGATCTTCGCACACCTATCCATGAAGATGGAAAAATCGCGATTATTACACCAGATCAACCAGAAGCATTGGAAATCCTCCGTCACAGTACAGCCCATTTAATGGCGCAAGCAGTTAAACGTTTGTTTGATAATGTCAAATTGGGTGTTGGTCCTGTTATCGAAGGAGGCTTCTATTATGATATGGATGTCGATGTGTCAATTACACCGGAAGATCTTCCGAAAATAGAGAAAGAAATGAAGAAAATTGTAAACGAAAACTTAGAAATTGTCCGAAAAGAAGTGACGCGGGAGGAAGCAAAGGAAATTTTTGCTGGTGATGAGTATAAGCAAGAACTAATCGAAGCTATTCCTGCGGATGAAAAAGTCACCGTATATGAACAAGGAGAATTCATTGATCTTTGCCGCGGGGTCCATGTACCTTCCACAGGTAAAATAAAAGAGTTCAAACTATTAAGCATCGCAGGTGCTTATTGGCGTGGAAATAGCGATAATAAAATGCTTCAACGCATATACGGAACTGCTTTTTTCAAAAAAGAGCAATTGGATGAACACCTTCGTTTACTAGAAGAAGCAAAAGAAAGAGATCATCGTAAAATAGGGAAAGAATTAAGCTTGTTCATGACTTCTCAAAAAGTTGGACAAGGTTTGCCGTTGTGGCTGCCAAAGGGTGCAACTATTAGACGAGTTGTAGAACGCTATATTGTGGATAAGGAAGTAAGCCTTGGCTATGATCATGTCTACACACCAATTATGGGTAGCGTGGATCTTTATAAAACAAGTGGCCATTGGGATCACTATCATGAAGATATGTTCCCGGTAATGGAAATGGATAATGAAGAACTTGTACTTCGCCCGATGAATTGCCCTCATCATATGATGGTATTCAAAAATGGTATTCATAGTTATCGTGAATTACCAATTCGAATTGCGGAGTTAGGAACGATGCATCGTTATGAAATGTCAGGTGCTTTATCAGGACTTCAGCGCGTACGCGGTATGACTTTAAATGATGCTCATATATTCGTACGTCCAGATCAAATTCGCGATGAATTTAAACGAGTAGTGGAATTAATTATTGAGGTATACAAAGACTTTAATATTACCGATTATTCCTTCCGTCTTTCTTATCGTGATCCTGAAGACAAGGAAAAATATTTTGATGATGATGAGATGTGGAATAAAGCACAATCGATGTTAAAGGACGCAATGGACGATCTTGGCTTACAGTATTTTGAAGCAGAAGGAGAAGCAGCTTTCTATGGTCCAAAACTAGATGTGCAAGTTCGTACAGCATTAGGAAAAGATGAAACATTATCTACTGTGCAGCTTGATTTCTTGCTTCCGGAAAGATTTGATTTAAATTATATCGGTGAAGATGGCAAACCGCATCGCCCTGTTGTTATCCATCGTGGTGTTGTATCTACCATGGAGCGCTTCGTAGCTTATCTAATTGAAGAATATAAGGGAGCATTCCCAACTTGGTTGGCTCCTGTACAAGCAACGGTTATCCCTGTGTCTCCTGATGCACATCTAGATTACGCTAAACAAGTAAAAGAACAGTTAAAGGCAGCAGGTTTTAGGGTTGAATTAGATTTACGCGATGAGAAAATGGGATATAAAATCCGTGAAGCACAAATGCAAAAAATCCCGTACATGCTTGTTGTAGGGGATAATGAGGTAAAAGACAATGCGGTTAATGTTCGAAAATATGGTGAACAAAAATCAGAAACTATTTCGTTTGATCAATTTATAGAGAACTTAAAAACCGAAGTCCAAGAGAAAAAATAAAAATTCCATTGCACCATAAATAAATCTTTGATAATATAAATGATGTTGTTTTAAAAAATACTAACAGCAAGCCATTTGACATCGAATAAAGTAATATGTTATATTATCTAAGGTAAATTGAATATTAGTTTAGGGAAAAGAAGGAGCAACCCGCTTCTCGCCTGATTGACGCTTTTATTGCAGTTGGCAGGTTTCGAAATTCATCACATTCAAAAACTATTCATGCGTGAATGTAAGTGCGGGTAACTCTTGCCCGCACTTTTTATTTTGTCAAGAAACCTAACAATATAAAAGTTCAATGATGGCGGAATTCTTTAACCCAAACCTATTCTAAGCTTGCCTTAGCTTCCAGGAAGCAAAAGACGAGCTATAGTTACTTTTTTGTAATCATAGATTTTCTGATTGCTCGATTATACCTTGGAGGTGGCTAACTATTAGCAAAGATATGATGGTAAATGATGGCATTCGCGCACGTGAAGTGCGTCTTATTGGTCAAAACGGTGAGCAGCTAGGTGTTAAATCCCGTAATGAAGCAATCGAAATTGCTTCAAGGGTAAACCTTGATCTTGTTCTGGTTGCACCAAATGCAAAACCGCCAGTAGCTCGTATTATGGACTATGGTAAATATCGTTTTGAACAGCAAAAGAAAGAAAAAGAAGCACGTAAAAATCAAAAAGTCATCAGTATTAAAGAGGTTCGTTTGAGCCCTACCATTGAAGAACATGATTTTAATACAAAGCTTCGCAATGCCCTTAAGTTTCTTGAAAAGGGAGACAAGGTAAAAGCAAGCATTCGTTTCAAAGGCCGTGCGATTACACATAAAGAAATTGGTCAACGGGTTCTTGACCGTTTCGCTGAAGCTTGTGCAGAGGTTAGCACAATCGAATCTAAGCCGAAAATGGACGGACGCAGTATGTTTTTAGTTCTTGCACCAAAAACAGAAAAGTAAAGTTATGAGGAGGAAAATCCTATGCCAAAAATGAAAACTCACCGCGGCTCAGCAAAGCGTTTCAAGAGAACAGGTTCTGGCAAACTTAAACGTTCTCATGCTTACAGAAGCCACTTGTTCGCAAATAAAGTAACAAAACAAAAACGTAAGCTTCGTAAATCAACTGTAGTTTCTAAAGGTGATTTCAGACGCATTCGTCAAATGCTTTCTAATATCTAATCGTTCGTAATTGAAATAGGAGGGAAATATTATGCCACGTGTAAAAGGCGGAACAGTTACCCGCAGACGTCGTAAAAAAGTTCTTAAACTAGCAAAAGGTTATTTTGGTTCAAAACATACATTATTTAAAGTTGCTAATCAACAAGTAATGAAATCTTATATGTATGCTTATCGTGACCGTCGTCAGAAAAAACGCGACTTCCGTAAGCTATGGATTACTCGTATCAATGCAGCTGCACGTATTAACGGTCTTTCTTACAGCCGTTTAATGCACGGACTTAAGCTTGCTGGCATCGAAGTAAACCGTAAAATGCTTTCTGATCTTGCTATCCATGATGAAAAAGCATTTGCAGAACTTGCAAACCAAGCAAAAGCTCAATTTTCTAAATAAGAAAAGAAGAAAAGCGAAAGCGCCTTGCCCATCGGCATACGGATTACGTAGTCGTAGGCTCGAGATAAAGGAAACCTGCTGAGGTAGTTCACGAGCAAGTGAAATTATCACTTAAATTTCAGCTGATGTTGACTTATCGTAGGAGGAGACGGAGAAATCCGCTAGCCGATAGGTGTTGTGCTAGACATAGAAAGCCATTCTCTAGATCAAGAGAATGGCTTTTTATATAGGGGGATACAAATGATAAACAAGATTGTCATAAGTTATTTTATTATCATCAATATAGCAGGGCTGATAATCATGGGAGCAGATAAAAATTATGCCAAAAAGCATAAATGGAGAATTCCAGAAAAAACACTTTGGAGAGTTGCGGCCATTGGAGGAGCATGTGGAACGACCATAGGAATGAAGATATTCCATCATAAAACACAGCATCCAAATTTTAAATGGGGATTTCCAATTTTAGCGCTGCTCGATTTAATCCTTTTCTACTTCATTTTGCATATTTAAGTAATAACCATCTGATTTGTTCAATATGTTATAAATATGGTTCACCATCTTAGATAAATCATCAAAGGCGGGTGAGAATGTGAATGATCAATTAGTGATCTTATTTTCATTTGTTGAAAGTAGTGCCATTTTAGCCCCATTTTTGTTTATCTTATTTCACCTACTAAGGCAATTCCTATTTATACCAGTAGCAGTTGTTTGTATGGCAGGTGGGATACTTTTCGGAAGCTTATTAGGAATTATTTATTCTTTAATAGGGTTGCTGCTGCTATCCGTTATTAGCTTTGTTTGGATAAAAAAAATGCCGCGCACCTTTGAGAAGTTTGTTAGAATTAAACAAAAGTGGTTCGGGCAGCATGCAAAGTTAACAGTAGGGCAAATTGCTATTTTACGGCTCATTCCCTTCGTCCATTATCAACTATTAACGATTTGTTTAATAGAAAGAAATCCAAATTTTCGTGACTTTATGAAAGGCTCTCTAGTAACCAATATTCCTCTAGTTTTTTTCTATACTGTGTTCGGACAATTTATTTCCCGCTTTACTCCAGGCATGATAATCATGATACTGCTTGCACTTTCAATCTTGTTTTATATTTTAAGAGAAAAAGTGGTTGTGATGAAGTGGCGTGAATTTTTTAATGGTACATCATGAAACGAAAATGCCCAAATATAAGGGCATTTTTACGTTCTTTACATATTAGGATTTTTGGTTTTATTATTCATATCATGTAATAATTGTATGATTTGTTTATTCTGTTCTACTTGTCTTACAGAATTCATTTTAATATCATGAATCCAAACAAGAAGAAGGATGCAAATAACTAATGGAACTACACTAAGTAACAAAGGTAGAAATGCAATTACGCTCATATCGTTTTAGCCCCTTATTTAAAAGATTTCTTAATCTACGTTGTTTGCGATGATATTGTTTCATTTTTATTATGGTTTCGGTAGAATCGTGATGAGGAAGAGAACTCCGGGATTAATAGAATAGTTTCAAATATAAACCTCAATTGGATTTACATACAGAACGGAAAATCACCTTGAAAATGAAGATTATATAATGATTGGATCACTTGATAAAGGTGCTCCAGTCATTTTTTAATTTGCATTCATCTTGTTTTATTCTTTAAGAAGGTCGTAGCGGGTATATTTAATTAGTAATGAAGTAATATATGAGAGAGAAAACATATTAATAGCAGAATTTTTGTACATTTTTGCTTTTTCCATTATAATAGGGAAGGTACATATTATTAATTCGGAGGTCATGATATTGGCTAAATTAGATGAAACATTAACGATGCTGAAGGACCTAACAGATGCAAAAGGCATTCCAGGAAATGAACGTGAAGTTTATGATGTGATGAAAAAATACATAGAACCGTTTGCTGATGAAATTACTTCTGATGGTTTAGGCAGTTTAATTGCGAAAAAAGTTGGCGATGAGAATGGCCCCAAGATCATGGTGGCTGGCCATTTAGATGAAGTCGGCTTCATGGTAACAAAAATCGATGATAAGGGCTTTATCCGTTTTCAAACGGTTGGAGGCTGGTGGTCACAAGTTATGCTTGCTCAACGTGTGACAATTGTGACCCGAAAAGGAGATATTACAGGTATTATCGGTTCAAAACCGCCACATGTATTATCAGCTGAAGTTCGTAAAAAACCATACGAAATCAAAGACATGTTTATTGATATTGGTGCTTCCAGCAAAGAAGAAGCTCTTGAGTGGGGCGTATTGCCAGGGGATATGGTCGTTCCATATTTCGAGTTTACTGTAATGAATAATGAAAAAATGCTTTTAGCAAAAGCATGGGATAATCGTATTGGTTGTGCGATTGCAATTGATGTCCTTAAGAACTTAAAAAATGAAAATCATCCAAACATTGTATACGGAGTAGGAAATGTTCAGGAAGAAGTTGGTCTTCGCGGAGCTAAGACAGCTGCAAATGTTATTAAGCCTGATATCGGCTTTGGTGTTGACGTAGGGATTGCAGGTGACACACCAGGACTTTCTGAAAAAGAAGCAATGAGTAAAATGGGTGAAGGTCCTCAAATTATCCTTTATGATGCTTCAATGGTATCTCATAAAGGACTTCGTGACTTAGTTGTAGGTGTTGCGGAGGAATTAAATATCCCGTATCAATTTGAATCGATTCCTGGTGGCGGAACAGACGCGGGTTCCATCCATTTAACAGCAAATGGTGTCCCATCACTGGCTATTACCATTGCAACTCGTTATATTCATTCACACGCTGCAATGCTTCATCGTGATGATTATGAAAATGCAGTGAAGTTAATTACAGAAGTAATTAAGCGCTTAGACAGAGATACAGTAAATAAACTTACATTTGAGTAAGACTGCTATAAGCAAGCAAACACGCATGGATATTTGAGAAATCCATGCGTGTTTTGCTTTTGGCGGACACTAATTCCGCTTATTTACATAAGGTGCTATTTCTATAGCGTTTCTGGACATCGATTGGTTTTTAGAATCCTTTTAAAGACCCATTCAGACTGATTTTTTGAATGAAAAGGGTCTTTATGCCCCTAATAAAGCCTATCTCCCACTTATTTCCTCGAACAAATGGTCTTTAGAATTCTGAAGGGGCCGCATTGCGTCGATTTTTCTTTCAGATGGTATTTAGAACTTCTAATAAAAACTTCTGTTAATTGATATTGCTGCTTAATGTTTTAAACCTTGTTCTAGTGTATCAAGCATCATTTCTTGTTCCTTTTGATCCGCATTGTTCCAAATTACCTCAAATAACACGCCTAAACCTGGAAGCAGCTTTTCTTCGCCTCTTTGTATTGCATCTACAATCGTATCTTTCAATTGATCTTGTGTATTGCCTGAAACGTTGTGAATAATAGCATTTCGAAGGTTCAAATTCATGAAGACACACTCCTTTTTATTCTTTTCCCTTTTATCATTACACTAAGTAAATTTTCTATGTATGAAAAATACGTTATAATGATAGTCAAGCTATAATAAGGAGAACTGTCTTGTGAAATATATCCAATCCATACAAAATCCCCAAATAAAACAATGGAAAAAGTTATTAGCCAAAAAAGAACGTGAAAAAACAAACACTTATATTCTGGAAGGTTTTCATTTAGTAGAGGAAGCCCTACAGTATAAAGAGGATATAATGGAAATCATTGTTAGTGAAGAAGTAGATATACCTTCAAATTGGGACGTAAGTGAATTATCTATAACGAGAGTTACGTCAGAAATAAGCAAACTAATTTCCGATACCGAAACGACGCAAGGTATTTTTGCGATATGTCAGATAAGAAAAGCTACCATTGATGACTTAACGGGTAAATCATATGTAATACTTGACGGTGTTCAAGATCCGGGAAATTTAGGTACGATGATTCGAACAGCGGATGCTGCTGGAATCGATGTGATACTTTTAGGGAAAGGGACTGCAGATATTTATAATCCTAAGGTTCTTCGCTCTGCTCAAGGAAGCCATTTTCATGTGGAGTTTTTGTCGGGGAATTTACAGGAATGGATTCCAAAACTAAAGGCTGCAAATGTTCCAATCTACGGTACAGCGCTGGAAAATGGAATTCCTTATAAAGAAGTGCAACCGGAACCCTCCTTTGCCCTTATTTTGGGGAACGAAGGGAATGGTGTATCAAAAGAAGTATTATCTTTAACAGATAAAAATCTGTACATACCTATCTTTGGAAAGAGTGAATCATTAAATGTAGCAGTTGCTGCTGGCATTTTGATGTATTATTTTAAAAATTAGAGGTCACTTAGATAAAAAATGACATAATATATTAAAATCCATTTGAAAATCATTTCACAAAATACTATAATAGAAACAATTGAATGAGATGAAAGACAATGATAGGGAAGAGTAGCTTATGAAATTCATGCAGGGAGAAAATGCCGAAGACTGAAAGCATTTTTATGAAGAATTAAGTGAAGTTCACCCCTGGAGTCAGCATCGGGACCGTTTTTGAAACGTAAAGATGCTTCGGTGAAAAGCCGTTATCAAAGTGAAGTGAACATAATGTTTTTTTATGTTAATTAGGGTGGTACCGCGATGATAACCTCGTCCCTTTGTGGAGACGGGGTTTTTTATTTGGAGGTAATAACGTATACGTTTTTTATCTCAAAAATTATTATAACAAGTTTGGATGCTGTCTAGCTTGAGCGCCTATCGGCTAGCGGATTTCTACGTCTATTCCCTACGATAAGTCGACATCAGCTGAAATTTAAGTGATAATTTCACTTGCTCGTGAACTACATCGCTGTGTTTCCTTTATGTAAGTCGAAGACGCCGAAGGTGAAATGACACTTCAAATTTCACTTATTCGTACGCCGATGAGCAAGGCGCTTATGCTTGTCTAATCAAAGGAGGAAAAATCATGGAGCAAAAACTAAAAGAGCTTCAAGCCGAGGCTTTACAAAAAATTGAGCAAACCGAGGACTTAAAATCATTAAATGATATTCGTGTTGCGTATTTAGGAAAAAAAGGTCCCATTACCGAAGTTTTAAGAGGAATGGGTCAATTATCCGCTGAGGAACGACCTAAAATGGGGGCTCTGGCAAATGAAGTTCGAGCTGCGATTAGTGAAAAAATCGAAGCAAAACAAGAAGCATTAGAGGCAGCAGCTGTTGAAAAACAATTAGCTTCTGAAACAATTGACATTACCCTTCCTGGACGTCCGGTAAAGGTAGGTAATCATCACCCATTAACAAAGGTAATTGAAGAAATTGAAGACCTATTTATCGGAATGGGTTATCAAGTGGCAGAAGGACCTGAAGTAGAAAAGGATTATTATAACTTCGAAGCATTGAACCTGCCAAAAGGTCACCCAGCTCGTGATATGCAGGATTCCTTCTACATTACGGAAGAATTGCTGCTTCGCACTCATACATCACCTGTACAAGCAAGAACAATGGAAAAGCATGAAGGCAAAGGACCAGTGAAAATTATTTGCCCTGGTAAAGTATATCGCCGTGATAATGATGATGCGACACACTCTCATCAATTCATGCAAATTGAAGGTTTAGTGGTGGATGAAAACATCACTATGGGTGATTTAAAAGGTACCCTACAAGTGTTTGCTAAGAAAATGTTTGGAGAAGATCGTGAAATCCGCCTCCGTCCAAGCTTCTTCCCATTCACAGAACCATCTGTTGAAATGGACATCACTTGTAAGATCTGTGGTGGTGAAGGATGTAGTGTATGTAAAGGAACTGGCTGGATTGAAATTCTAGGAGCAGGTATGGTTCATCCGAATGTTTTGGAAATGGCAGGATTTGATTCTAAAAAGTATACAGGATTTGCTTTTGGAATGGGACCTGAACGTATTGCGATGTTAAAATACGGAATTGATGATATTCGTCATTTCTATACAAATGATATTCGATTCTTAAAGCAATTTGCAGTAAATGAGTAATGGCTCTTTTCTTTGTGATTTGTTGCTAACAGGAAAACCTGATGAGGCTAATTGTAAGGGTGGATTCGTTTCTTTCGTAAGATAGAGTCCCCTATTAGGATATTAAACAAAATACGAAAAGCAACAATTTAGTGAAAGGCCACATTATAGTAGGAGGGATATAAATGTTAGTTTCTTATAAATGGCTGCAAGAATATGTAGATTTAACAGGAGTTGACGCACACGATCTTGCAGAAAAAATTACACGTAGCGGTATTGAGGTGGAAGGTGTAGAACAAAAAAGCAAGGGTGTCAGCGGTGTTGTGGTAGGGCATGTCCTAGAATGTGAAAAACACCCAAATGCTGATAAATTGAACGTCTGCCAGGTTGATTTAGGCGAAGGCGAACCAGTACAAATCGTTTGTGGTGCACCAAATGTTGGAAAAGGCCAAAAGGTTGCTGTAGCAACGGTAGGAGCAGTTTTACCAGGCAATTTCAAAATCAAACGTTCCAAGCTTCGCGGAGAAGAATCAAACGGAATGATTTGTTCGCTTAAAGAGCTTGGAATAGACAATAAACTAGTTGCTAAAGAATATTCAGAAGGAATTTTTGTTTTCCCAGATGATGTGGAAGTTGGCTCTGATGCACTTGCCTTATTAAATTTAGATGATGAAGTGCTAGAGTTAGGTTTAACTCCAAACCGTTCTGATTGTTTAAGCATGCTAGGTGTTGCTTATGAAACAGGAGCAATTTTAGGGAAAGAAGTAAAGCTTCCAAGTGTTGATCATGAGCATTCTTCTGAAAAAGCTTCCGATTATATCTCTGTTAAAGTGGAAGCAAAAGAAGAAAATCCGCTTTATACAGCAAAAGTGATTAAAAATGTAAAAATTGGACCGTCCCCATTATGGATGCAAACGCGATTAATGTCCGCAGGTATTCGCCCTCATAATAACGTGGTAGATATTACAAACTTTATCCTATTAGAGTACGGTCAGCCATTACATGCATTTGACTATGATCAGCTTGGCACAAAAGAAATCGTAGTCCGTTTAGCACATGAAGGAGAAAAAATTGTCACCCTAGATGATGCAGAAAGAACATTAAAGTCGAATCATCTTGTTATTACAAACGGAAAAGAACCTGTAGCTATGGCTGGTGTTATGGGTGGTGCAAATTCAGAGGTCACTTCTGATACAACTACAGTTTTGCTTGAATCCGCATATTTTGATGCGCAAACAATCAGAAATGCATCAAAAGATCACGGCTTACGAAGTGAAGCAAGTTCACGATATGAAAAAGGAATTGATCCAAATCGAGTTCATCCTGCAGCAGAAAGAGCAGCCCAATTAATGGCTAAATATGCCGGTGGTGAGGTTCTGGATGGTACAGTTGAGGTTAATTCTTTAAAAGTGGAACCTGCTGTTATTTCCATTACACTGGATAAAATAAATTCTTTCTTAGGAACCTCCATAACAAAAGAAGAAGTGCAGGATATTTTTGATCGTTTGCAATTTGGCGTTGAAGTTGACAATGACACCTTTACTATTACGGTTCCAACACGTCGTGGAGATATTACGATCCAAGAAGATTTAATTGAAGAGGTTGCAAGACTTTACGGATATGATAATTTACCAACAACCTTACCAACAGGTGCTGCAACTCCTGGAGGGTTAAGTGATATTCAAAGAAAACGCCGCACGACAAAAAGATTTTTAGAGGGTGCAGGACTGAACCAAGCGGTTACGTATTCGTTGACAAGTTTAGAGAAATCTTCGCAGTTTGCTCTTGAGAAGCGCGAACCAATCCGCCTTGCAATGCCGATGAGTGAAGAAAGAAGCTACTTGCGTTTGAGCATCGTTCCACAGTTATTGGAAGTTGTATCTTATAATAATGCTCGTAAGAATGAATCTATTTCTTTATATGAAATTGGATCTGTCTTTCTAAAAACAACAGATAATGAGCAGCCTGAAGAGCATGAACATTTGGCTGGCGCGATCACTGGTTTGTGGTTAAACCATCCTTGGCAAGGTGAGAAAAAGCCAGTTGATTTTTATGTGGCAAAAGGAGTTCTTGAAGGCCTGTTTGAAAAGCTTGGTGTAAGTGACTCCATTACTTATAAAGCTGCTGCTGTGGATGGAATGCACCCAGGTAGAACGGCAGAGGTTGTCCTTGATGAAAATGTAATAGGATATGTGGGTCAAGTACATCCGCAAGTTCAAAAAGACTTGGATTTAAAAGAAACGTATGTATTTGAAATCAATATGGAGCCAGTTTTTGAACACATAGTTCCAGCTCTTCAATACAACGCTATTCCACGCTTCCCTGCGATTATACGCGATATCGCATTAGTAGTAGATCGTAATGTGAACTCTGGTGAGTTAAAAGAAATTATCCAGAACGTGGGCGGGAAATTATTGAGGAATGTCTCCATATTTGACTTATATGAAGGGGAACATATGGAACCAGGTAAAAAATCTATTGCCTTCTCTTTAACTTATATGGATCCTGAAAGAACATTAACGGACGAAGAAGTGGTAAAAGCACATGATAAAGTACTTGCAGCTGTAAAAGACGAAGCGGGTGCGGAATTAAGAGGATAAAACCAAAAACGCAGATCCTAACTGGATCTGCGTTTTATTTAATCCCTGCTAAGAAAACCGATGAACCTTAGTAACTCTAAGAACAAGTTAATGAAGTCTAGGAATAGGTTAAGTGCTAGCAGTGGAACTGCTTCTTCTGTAAATTCCATACGCTTCATGCGATTAAAGTCAAACATGATGTAAAGAGAGAAGACTACCGTTCCGATAATCGATGCGACAAAAAGCGCAGTAGAGGAGAACGGTGAAAAGATATTGATCAATCCGATAACAACTAAAGCAAGTAAAGCCGTCAATAAAAACCCGCTTAAGAAGGATAAATCTTTTTTCGTTTTTGTACCAACAAAGCTCATAACGGCGAAAATAACAAGGGTTGCGGTGAAAGCAGATAATACAACTTTAGCCCCTGAGGTTGCTAAGTAATGTGCAACTATTGGATAAGTTGTAATACCTGAGATAAATGTAAAGGCAAATAAAAATCCATATCCAACGCTTTTTTTCTTTCTTAAAAGAAATGCAGATAGAATCATGATGAACTCCACGACTATTAATGGCATGAATAATGCTGGAGGTACCATCGTTCCGATAAGCATACCAATGACAGCCATACATAGGGAAAGAGCAAATGCTTTTAACACGGATCCCATTAGATTCCGTTTATTTACCGAGGTATAAACATCGTACATATTTGTTCATCTCCTTTATAACCATTTTATTCATTTTACCATAGAACTTATACAAGCTAAATCTACAAATTTGTTCACAAGCAATCATTTAATCTCTATTTCTATACAATTTACAGAAAATTTGATATTCTAATGGTAAATTGTTACGGAGTAGGCGAAATTATGGAAAACAGTGTAAGAAACAGTGTGCCGATAATCAAGTTTGACGGAAATTCCTTTGTTGATATGCAAGATGAAGTGGCAATGGAATATCCTCTAACAATTTTTATCGATAATGAGGAATTTGCGACAATGGTTTGCTCACCAACCAATTTAGAGGAGCTCGTGGTTGGCTTTTTAGCGTCAGAGGGCCTAATTCGTACGTTCGAAGAAATCGCTTCAATGGCAGTGGATGAAGGAAAAGGACTTGTGTATATTAGCCTGAAGATCAAGCAGTCTATTAATAAGGAATTTTATTCAAAACGATTCATCGGTTCCTGCTGTGGGAAAAGTAGGCAATTTTATTTTCATAATGATGCAAGAACAGCGAGAACCGTTCTTAGTAAAAATCAGATTACTAGTGAACAATGTTTTCATCTCATGAAGCTTATGCATGAGCAATCCGTTGATTTTCAACAAACTGGCGGGGTTCATAATGCAGCGCTTTGCACAGCCGACCAACTGTTATATATTCAAACGGATATTGGACGTCACAATGCACTTGATAAGCTCTATGGTATTTGTTTAAAAGAAAAATTGCCTCGCAATGATAAAATCATTTCTTTTAGCGGCAGGGTTTCATCGGAAGTGTTATTAAAAGCAGCCAAAATGGGAATCGGGATTATTCTGTCTAAATCAGCTCCAACGACACTGGCCATTGAGCTGGCAAATGACCTTGGAATCACGGTTGTAGGATTTATTAGAAAACATCAATTTAATATCTATTCTCATCCTGAAAGAATAATAGAAGGCAAAAGCGGGGAGTAAATACTTAGGTTTTTAAGCGGACAGAGAATCCGCTATTTCCATAAAATGATTTAAGCATTGGACACAGAGTACGTTATGTAAGGGAAATCATACGATAATCACTGACTCTTTCCCGAATAACCGGAACCTGTGTCCTTTTTCATAAGGATTTTGTCCGTTTAATCACAATTAGGGGACTGGTGTCCGCAAAACTCGATTCTGCATTTCACATTACATACTCTCTGAAATTTTTTTCGCCTTTTCCGTATTTGCAAAATGCAATTTTGTAAAATGATCCAAAGAAGCTTCCCCCTTTAGTTGGATTAATTTTGCTGCAGCCTGATCAACCTGATGTCCGGCACCCTTCGGAAGAGTAAAACCAGCTTCCTCACTTAATTTATCCATTGCCTTTACAAACGCATATCTGGCTAAAATAGAAGCAGCTGCAACCGCGATATGAATGCTCTCACCCTTTGTACTGAAATACACATTGTTTGTGCAAATCTCCTTCTGACCTTGTAAGTGGCGGAAATAAGTATTTGCTTCTACAAACTGGTCAATGAGAATTCCTTCAGGCTCTTCAGGAGAAATTTTTTTTAATAGATGAATCAATGCTTGGTTATGCAAAATGGCCTTCATTTTTCCTTGAGACATTCCAGATGCTTGCAACCGATTATATTTTTCATTTTGAAGTTTGAGCAAGCTATACGGAATGATAGAAAGTAAATCTTTAGCAATTTTCATGATTTGCGGATCTGTTAAATTTTTTGAATCCTTTACCCCGAGTTCCTTCAGTAATGGGATATGCTCTTTTCTTACATAAGCACTCACAACCGTGATTGGGCCAAAATAATCTCCCGTTCCAACCTCGTCTGAGCCGATGAAGGACATGCTGGCTATATTTTCTGGCAGGGCAGATCCGGATGTTTTTGCCTTAAATGCTGTAGGAGATTTCGATGGCTCAGCATTTCCCCATTTAGCTGCTTCCATCTCATTATTTTTTCCTTGAAACATGACTTTTCCAGAACGGTACGCGGTAATCGTGCAGTTATTCGTTTTAGCCACAAAAAGCCCACCTTGTGGAACTTTTTCTAAAAGTGCTTGCTTATAATGGTCTTTCATTTTTTCTAATAAAGAAGGTGCTGCTTTCATAATAATATTGGTCATTTTATTCCTCCAATTGAATAATTCCCCTTATCGACATAGGTGGACAATTCTTCCCAAATTTACTCCGTTCGTGTTATGATAATATTTAGTATTTTAGTATCGGCAAACTTCTTTTGCCATGTTCGATTAAACTTGAAATTGAATATACATAAAGGAATGAAACTGACATGGTTGATATTGTAATTCTATTAATCTTAGTGATTGGTTTTTTTAATGGGTTACGAAGAGGCTTCATCCTTCAATTAATTCACATAACAGGCTTTATCATTGCCTTTATTGTTGCTTATATGTATTATGCTGATTTTGCTGACAAATTAAAGCTTTGGATTCCGTACCCATCCATAGATGAGAATGCTTCTTTTAAAATGATTTTTGATGGAATGAATCTCGAACAAGCATATTACAGAGTGATTGCCTTTGCGATTATCTTTTTTGCTGTGAAAATTATATTACATATTATCGGTTCCATGCTTGATTTTGTTGCCAAATTTCCAGTTATTAAGCAATTAAATGTTTGGGCAGGTGGAATTCTCGGCTTCATTGAAGTCTACCTACTAGTCTTTATTGTATTATACATCGGGGCATTAGTTCCAATCGAAATAATCCAGCATTGGATTGACAAATCATTCTTAGCTGAGGGAATCATCAAAAACACTCCTATCTTGTCAAATCAAGTCAAACAGTGGTGGCTGGATTATGTAGGATAAAACTTCTCTTCAAGAGGAGTTTTTTCTTTTTATCCACTTATTTGCTAGTATATAGTATAGATATGGAACCGGTACTTAAGATGGGGATGGTGTAAATTCATGAATGTAGATAAAAAGGATGTTATTCGGTTACTTGAACAAATTGCAACATATTTAGAATTAAAAGGAGAAAATTCCTTTAAAATATCCGCTTTTCGAAAAGCTGCTGCTGCTTTAACAGCTGACCCAAGATTATTAACTGAGATAGAGGATTTTACAGCTCTTAATGGAATTGGAAAAGGTACGGCCTCGGTTATCGAAGAATTTATCGCTACTGGAGAATCCACTGTGCTAAAGGAGCTGCAAGCTGAGGTACCGAAAGGCCTTATTCCATTATTGCAATTACAAGGCCTTGGCGGGAAAAAAATTGCCCGATTGTATCAAGAATTGGGCATTACGGATGTTGATTCCTTAAGGGATGCATGTGAATCTGGAGAAGTTCAAGCATTAAAAGGATTTGGAAAAAAGACAGAGGAAAAAATTTTAGAAGCCATTAATTCCATTGGCTCTAAGCCCGATCGTTTCCCACTTGCCTTTATGTTGAAATATATCGAAATAATTGAGTCAGCACTTAAGGAAATGAAAGGGATTGTACAATATTCTAGAGCAGGAAGTCTTAGAAGATTGCAAGAAACATTAAAAGATTTGGATTATGTAATTGCAACAAATGATCCAAAGTTAGTAAAGGAACAGTTACTAAGATTAAATGAGGCTTCAGAAGCAATTGCTAGTGGGGATACCAAAGTTTCGATAACTATTTCTGACACATATGATGTCAATATTGATTTTCGTCTTGTGACACCTGAGCAATTTGCTACAGCCCTGCATCACTTTACTGGTTCAAAAAATCATAATGTGAAAATGCGTCAGCTCGCTAAGGAACGTGGAGAAAAAATAAGCGAATATGGGGTGGAAATACAGGAAACTGGTGAGGTGCTCACATTCGAATCAGAGGAAGATTTTTTCCGTCATTTTGGACTCCCGTTTATTCCACCTGAAATACGCGAAGATGGCAAGGAAGTTAAAGAATATCAATCTAATATGGAGCTTGTTACGCTTAACGATATTAAAGGCGATCTTCATATGCATACCACCTGGTCCGATGGCACCGCATCGATTGAGGAAATGATTGAAGCTTGCCGGGCAAAAGGCTATAAATACATGGCTATAACAGATCATTCACAATATTTAAAAGTGGCAAACGGTCTTACCGTTGAAAGACTGAAGGAGCAAAAGGAGATTATTAGAGGTTTAAATGAAAAATATGATGATATTGTGATTCTATCTGGTATTGAAATGGATATATTGCCGGACGGAACACTTGATTTTGATGATGAAATATTAGCAGAAATGGATATTGTCATTGCCTCAATTCATTCAAGCTTTTCCCAGTCTAAATCACAAATTATGGAAAGACTAAGAACCGCTTTAATGAATCCTCATGTTGATATTATCGCCCATCCAACTGGACGGAAAATTGGAAGACGATTAGGATATGATGTGGATATTGATTTATTAATCGAACTGGCAAAGGAAACGAATACCATATTAGAGTTAAATGCAAACCCTAACAGGCTGGACTTAATGCCTGCATATGTAAAAAAAGCACAAGAACAAGGTGTTAAAATAGTAATAAACACAGATGCTCACTATATAGAAAACTTGAATTACATGGATATAGGCGTAAGAACGGCTCGTAAAGGTTGGATAGAAAAAAAGACTGTTTTAAACACTTTAGAGCCAGATGAGTTAATCGCATTTCTAAATCGCGATCACAGCTAAAGATGGAGGCTGAATGAATGCAGGAAAAAATATTTAAAACATTAGAATTTAATAAAATTAAGGAATTGCTAGGTGAACATGCTTCGTCTACATTAGGTGCAGAGAAGATTCAAGCTTTAAAACCATCCTCTTCTTATGAAGAAGTTTTACTGCTGCAAGCAGAGACGGATGAGGGAGCAAATGCGTTGCGTTTAAGGGGGCATGCACCGCTCAGCGGCATATATGATATACGTGCACATGTCAAAAGGGCTGTCATAGGCGGGGTATTAAATCCAATTGAACTAATGCAGACAGCTAGCACTATTTATGCTTCACGGAGTATGAAGCGATTCATAGAGGGACTAGTAGAAAACGAAGTAGACATTCCAATTTTGGAGGAAAAAGCTGCACAGATTGAGGTATTGACTCCACTAGAGCATAGAATCAAACAAGCTATTGATGAAAACGGTGATATTTTAGATTCAGCAAGCGAAACATTAAGACATATTCGCCAGCAATTGCGCTCAAATGAAAGTCGTATCCGTGAAAAGCTGGAAAGTTTAATTCGATCCAGGAATGCAACAAAAATGCTTTCTGACGCTATTATTACGATTCGTAATGATCGTTATGTTATTCCAGTGAAGCAAGAATATCGCGCAAATTATGGCGGGATTGTTCATGATCAGTCATCATCAGGACAAACATTATTTATAGAACCGCAATCTGTTGTCGAATTAAATAATCAATTAAGAGAAATTCATATGAAAGAACAACAGGAAATTGAGCGAATATTAATGGAACTGTCAGCTGAAGTAGCAGAAGCAGCCAATGAGTTGAATATTATAGTGGATATCTTAGGTGATTTAGACTTTATTTTTGCGAAGGCTCGTTACAGTAAATCTATTAAAGCGACAAGACCAAAAGTTAACAACAATGGTGTTATCCATTTGTACAAGGCTAGACATCCGCTGCTCCCTATCGATGAAGCAGTACCAAATGACATTACACTAGGAAAAGATTATTCAACTATGGTCATTACAGGGCCAAACACAGGTGGAAAAACCATCACCTTAAAAACGATTGGCATTTGTACTTTAATGGCACAGGCAGGTTTACAAATACCAGCACTCGATGGCTCTGAAATTGCTGTTTTTCAAGAAGTATTTGCTGACATAGGGGACGAACAATCAATTGAGCAAAGTTTAAGTACTTTTTCCTCCCATATGGTAAATATTGTGGATATATTGAAATATGTCGATCATGAATCCCTTGTTTTATTTGATGAACTTGGAGCAGGAACAGACCCTCAGGAAGGGGCAGCATTGGCCATCTCCATACTAGATGAAGTTTATCAAAGGGGAGCGAAGGTTGTAGCCACTACGCATTATCCAGAATTAAAAGCATATGGCTATAATCGTGAAGGGGTCATTAATGCGAGTGTGGAGTTTGATGTGGAAACTTTGAGCCCCACTTATAAATTATTAATTGGTGTCCCAGGACGAAGTAATGCATTTGAAATTTCTAAACGACTCGGTTTATCAGAAGGGATTATCAAGACAGCACGTGCACATATTGGCACTGATAGTAATGAAGTAGAAAATATGATTGCTGCCCTGGAAAAAAGCAAGAGGGAAGCAGATCGGGAACTAGCGGAGGCGCACGATTTCTTAACACAATCGGAAAAGCTGCATAAGGATTTACAAAAGCAAATGATAGAGTTTTATGGAAATCGGGATGCCCTATATGAAAAGGCTGAGGAAAAGGCTGCAAAGATAGTTGAAAAAGCAAGAGAAGAAGCAGAGGAAGTTATTCGTGATTTACGAAAAATGCGTTTAAATCATCATGCTGAAATTAAAGAACATGAATTAATAGAAGCTCGAAAAAAATTAGAACAAGCTGTTCCTTCCATTGAGAAGTCAACGATTGCAAAGCAAGCGAAAAATAAGCGGCAATTTGTATCAGGGGACGAGGTAAAAGTTCTTAGCTTTAATCAAAAAGGTCAGCTCCTTGAAAAAATCGGAGATGATGAATGGCAAGTACAAATGGGAATTATGAAAATGAAAGTGAAAGAATCGGATATGGAATTTATTCAATCCGAGAAGAAAGTAATTTCAAAGCCGCTTGCAACTGTAAAAGGAAAAGATTATCATGTTGGACTTGAGTTGGACCTTCGTGGAGAAAGATATGAAGATGCCTTACTAAAAGTGGAGAAATATATAGATGATGCACTTTTGGCCGGCTATCCAAGGGTTTCGATTATTCACGGAAAAGGTACAGGTGCTCTTAGGTCAGGTGTCCAAGAATATTTGAAACATCATCGGTCTGTAAAACGTATAAGACTAGGTGAGGCTGGAGAAGGCGGCAGCGGAATTACGGTTGTAGAATTTAAATAAGAAAAGCATAGGCATCTTGCTTATCCGTTGTCCCATGGAGTACCTATAGCTAGATATAAGAAAAGCAAGTGTTAAAGGCTTGCTTTTCGCTCTTGTTCATTCCTCCTCTAATTTTGATGTGAAGGAGTATTTAGATTACATGAATCATTTTTGGGAAAATCATTTTGTACAAACTGCTGGTTATTACAGTGTTGTGATTTTATGTATGGTTGTATTTTTGACTGTCTTTGAAATGGTTACGAAATATAAAAATTGGGAAGAAATTAAAAACGGAAACATATCAGTTGCAATGGCTACCGGCGGAAAAATTTTGGGTATTGCCAATATTTTTAGGTATTCGATTCTTGACCATGATTCATTATTCATGATGATTAGATGGGGAGTATACGGATTTATACTATTATTAATTGGATACTTTATTTTTGAATTTTTAACACCAAAATTTAAAATTGACGTAGAAATTGAAAATGATAATCGTGCTGTTGGATTTATTTCCATGATGATTTCGATTGGGCTATCGTTTGTTATTGGAGCTAGTATTTCGTAAGAGGAGTTTTTTTAATGGAGAGATTGGCAAAGGTTTTATTTGTTTTATGTGGATGTTTTATTCTTTTTGGTATAATCTATTTATTTATAAAGTAAGGATTGTATTAAGCAATCCTTTTTTTGTTGTGATAAATGAATAACAATTCATTTTTTGGATTTTCAAATTGTATCTACTACGACAATAGACTATAATAATAAGAGTAGTTTAAATTTTTTGACGTCTAGTTTGCCTTTAGGAGGGGTTAAATGGAAAATAAACCATGGTTGTCTCATTATCCTGAAGAAATTCCTAAAACATTACAACTAGAGGAAAAACCCGTGCATGCTTATTTAACAGAGGCAGCAGGAAATTATTCAGATAAAATTGCTATACATTTTATGGGGAAGGAAATGACATACAGAGAAGTATATGAGTCATCCGTAAAATTAGCTAGTTATTTGCGGAAGCTTGGAATCAAAAAGGGTGATAAAGTGGCAATAATGCTGCCAAATGGACCACAGTCCGTTATAAGCTATTATGGTGTGCTTTATGCGGGAGGCGTAGTTGTCCAGACAAACCCTCTTTATACGGAAAGAGAACTTGAGTATCAAATGAAGGATTCAGGTGCAAAAGCCATTATTACACTAGATATTCTTTTTCCACGGGTATCAAAAGTAGCGGGAAAAACTAATTTAAATGACATAATTGTAACCGCTGTCAAAGACTATTTGCCGTTTCCTAAAAACGTTGTATATCCGTTTATACAAAAGAAACAAACAGGGATTGTTGTAAAGGTAGAACATAGCGGAAACCATCATCTATTTAAAAAAATATTAGCTGAAACGGTCTTTGAGATACCCCCGGCAGACCCCGATTTTGATTTTGAAAATGATTTAGCATTACTGCAATATACTGGAGGAACTACCGGATTTCCAAAAGGCGTGATGTTGACTCATAAAAATCTAGTCGCTAATGCAACGATGTGTGATGCCTGGATATATAAAGCAAATAAAGGCGAAGAAGTTGTCTTAGGTTTGCTGCCATTCTTCCATGTTTACGGCATGACTGCTGTACTTATTTTATCTGTTATGCAGGGATACAAAATGGTGTTATTGCCAAAATTTGATGCAGAAACTACTTTAAAGACAATACAAAAACAACGTCCGACATTATTCCCTGGTGCACCAACCATTTATATCGGCTTGTTAAATCATCCGGATATAAAAAAATATGATTTATCCTCGATTGATTCGTGCATAAGCGGATCTGCTCCCTTACCGGTTGATGTGCAACAAAAATTTGAAGCGGTAACTGGCGGAAAGCTTGTAGAGGGCTATGGATTGACTGAATCTTCTCCGGTTACTCATGCTAATTTTGTTTGGGATAAAAAAAGGGTAAAAGGAAGTATAGGTGTCCCGTGGCCAGACACAGATGCTGCGATAATTTCCTTAGAAACCGGTGAAAAATTACCTCCTGGTGAAATCGGGGAAATAGCGGTTAAAGGACCACAGGTAATGAAAGGATATTGGAACCGGCCGGAAGAGACAGACCAAGTATTGAAGGATGGATGGTTATTTACAGGTGATTTAGGCTATATGGATGAAGAAGGATATTTCTATGTAGTGGATCGGAAAAAGGATATGATTATTGCAGGAGGATATAATATTTATCCCCGAGAAGTAGAAGAAGTTTTGTATGAGCATCCTGATATACAAGAAGCAGTAGTTGCTGGTGTACCAGACCCATATCGCGGAGAAACAGTTAAGGCATATGTAGTATTAAAAGAAAATGCAAATGTAACAGAGGCCGAATTAAATGCATTTACAAGAAAATACTTAGCAGCCTATAAGATTCCGAGAATTTATGAATTTCGAAAAGAGTTACCGAAAACAGCTGTCGGGAAAATCTTGCGAAGGACATTAATTGAGGAAGAGAAAAAAAGACAGCAGGAACAAGATAATATAGGGTAAATTAAATTTGTGAGCCCATTAAAAAGGCTCTTCATTTTTGAACGGAATATTCTTGACATTAATATGATTTCAAATTAAGATAAGAATATGAATGAATAGTCATTCATTTTTATCGTTACTACTTTATTATACTTATATGGAATGGAAATAAAATAATTAAATTTCCAACCCTTCACTGAGAATGGAGGAAAACAACCGTCTTGAAAAGTAATAAACCAAAATACAAACAAATAATAGATGCGGCGGTTATTGTAATAGCTGAAAACGGGTATCATCAAGCACAAGTATCCAAGATAGCAAAGCAAGCCGGAGTCGCGGATGGAACCATTTATCTTTATTTTAAGAATAAGGAAGATATCTTAATATCATTGTTTCAGGAAAAAATGGGTTCCTTTACTGAAAAAATAAGAAAAGGAATAGCAGGAAAAGAATCAGCTGCAGAGAAACTATTAGTAATGGTGGAAAGTCATTTTTCTATATTATCCGAAGACCATAATATGGCTGTCGTAACTCAATTGGAATTACGTCAATCGAATAAAGATCTGCGATTGAAAATCAATGATGTCCTAAAAGGATATTTTCAATTAGTCGATGAGATTCTCCTCTATGGAATGGAAACGGGTGAATTCGATCCAAACCTAGATAGAAGGGTTGCTAGACAAATGATTTTTGGTACTGTAGATGAACTTGTTACAACATGGGTAATGAATGAGGAAAAGTATGACTTAGTGGCATTGGCACCATCTGTTCATCGATTATTAATAAAGGCGCTATCTGTATAATAAATAATACAAATATAGCCTTTAGAAAAGACATTATTCAGAAGGGGGATTTAGGATTCCCCATCTGAAATGATTAGTTTGGAAAAGGAGGAGAACGTTAATGGAATTTTTCACTTTTTCGCAGGAAAATCATGTAGCAATTGTAACAATCCATAGACCACCAGCAAATGCTCTTGCATCAGGACTTTTGGAAGAGCTTTCAAAAGTATTGGATCAGATTGAAGCAAATAAAGAAATACGCGTTGTTATACTCCACGGAGAGGGACGCTTTTTCTCAGCAGGTGCAGATATCAAAGAATTTACAACTATTAAAACAGAAGAGGATTTCGGTAAACTTGGTCAAAAAGGACAAGATTTGTTTGAGAGAATGGAAAGATTTCCAAAACCAATCATTGCTGCTATCCATGGTGCTGCACTTGGCGGCGGTTTGGAGCTTGCGATGGCTTGCCATATTAGACTGGTAACCGAAACAGCAAAACTCGGACTACCGGAATTACAATTAGGATTAGTTCCAGGTTTTGCGGGCACACAACGACTTCCGCGTTACGTTGGGTCCGCAAAAGCAATGGAGATGTTATTCACTAGTGAGCCTATTACGGGAACAGAAGCAGTAAAATGGGGACTTGCTAATCATGCATATGCGGAAGAAGAATTAATCCCAAAAGCAAAAGAGCTTGCACTAAAAATTGCAAAGAAAAGCCCAGTATCTATTGCTGCTGCTATTGAGCTATTAAACTATGGGAAAACAGATCATTTCTACAAAGGTGTCAAAAGGGAGTCAGAGCTTTTTGGGCATGTCTTTAAATCAAAGGACGGGCAAGAAGGAATATCAGCTTTTATTGAAAAGCGTGAACCAAACTTTACAGGTGAATAGTGATAAACGGCATTCATAATGCCATTTTATATATTAAATTATTGTAATCTTTAAAACTAACGAAATGTTTATTAAATGTAGGAGGGGTTAGGATGAATATTTTTGTACTCTTAAAAAGAACATTCGATACGGAGGAAAAAATTACGCTCTCGGGTGGACAAATTAATGAAGATGGCGCTGAATTTATTATTAATCCATATGATGAATATGCTGTGGAAGAAGCAATTCAAGTTCGAGATGCTCACGGTGGTGAAGTAACAGTTGTTACAGTAGGAAATGAAGAAGCTGAAAAACAACTTCGTACTGCATTAGCAATGGGTGCAGATAAGGCCGTTCTTATTAATATAGAGGATGATATAGATTATGCTGACCAATTTACAACATCCAAGATTTTAGCAGAATTTCTGAAAGATAAAGAAGCAGATTTAATAATTGGCGGAAATGTAGCAATTGATAATAGTTCTGGTCAAGTTGGGCCAAGGGTTGCAGATTTATTAAATATTCCATATGTAACGACTATTACAAAATTGACCGTTGATGGGGACAAGGTAACGGTCGTACGTGATGTGGAAGGAGATTCCGAAGTTATTGAAACGTCTTTACCATTATTGGTTACTGCACAACAAGGCTTAAATGAACCGCGTTATCCATCTTTGCCTGGAATTATGAAAGCGAAGAAAAAGCCATTAGAGGAGCTTGAACTAGATGATCTTGATTTAGATGAGGATGACGTAGAAGCAAAAACGAAAACGATTGAAGTCTATTTACCGCCTAAAAAAGAAGCAGGAAAAATATTAGAGGGCGAATTAGATGCTCAAGTGAAAGAACTTGTAAACTTGCTTCATCATGATGCAAAAGTAGTTTGATTGAATCGGGGAAATTCCATACGTTTATTATCGAAAAATTAGACGATATTTTTAACATACAGGGAGGTTTTTCTAATGGCAAGAAAAGTTCTAGTATTAGGTGAGGTTCGTGATGGATCACTTCGCAATGTTTCATTTGAAGCAATTGCAGCTGGTAAGACGGTTGCAGAAGGCGGAGAAGTAGTCGGCGTATTAATTGGGGAAGAAGTAGCGGGACTAGCTAATGAGTTAATTCATTACGGTGCTGATAGAGTAGTAGTAGTGGAAGATGAAAAGTTAAAACAATATTCCTCTGACGGATTCTCGCAAGCCTTTATGGCAGTTGTAAGCAATGAAAATCCAGAAGGTATCGTATTTGGACATACAGCACTTGGAAAAGATTTATCTCCAAAAATCGCAAGTAAGCTAAATACTGGTCTTATTTCAGATGCTACTAATGTTGAAGTAGCAGGCGGAAATCTAGTATTTACACGTCCAATATACTCTGGTAAGGCTTTCGAAAAGAAAATTGTAACAGATGGAATTATTTTTGCAACAGTCCGACCTAACAATATAAGCCCATTACAAAAGGATGAGGGAAAAACAGGGGAGGTAAGCACTGTATCTGCAGAAATTAAGGATCTTCGCACGATTATTAAAGAAGTAGTTCGCAAAGCAAGTGAAGGTGTTGATCTTTCGGAAGCAAAGGTGGTCGTTGCAGGTGGACGTGGAGTGAAAAGTGCCGATGGTTTTCAGCCACTTAAAGAACTAGCCGATGTCCTAGGAGGAGCAGTAGGTGCTTCCCGCGGTGCATGTGATGCGGATTATTGTGATTACTCCTTGCAAATCGGCCAAACAGGTAAAGTAGTCACACCAGATCTCTATATTGCATGCGGAATTTCAGGAGCGATTCAGCATTTAGCAGGAATGAGCAGTTCAAAAGTAATTGTTGCGATTAATAAGGATCCAGAAGCAAACATCTTTAAAGTTGCTGATTATGGAATTGTTGGTGATTTATTTGAAGTCGTGCCAATGCTGACAGAGGAATTTAAGAAATTGAAGGTTGCTCAATCATAATAAAGCTTGATACACAAGAAAGAGGCTGGGACAAAACCCACCTCTAA
>NZ_PIQO01000010.1 GCF_002844575.1 Heyndrickxia camelliae | reverse complement strand
GTTTCGTTCTGTTCAGTTTTCAAAGACCAATTTCTAACGGCGCTCTGTGACAGCGACTTTATTATCTTATCAAAGCATTTCTTTCTTGTCAATACTTTTTTTATTTTCTTCGCCGCTGCTTTTTTCTTAACATCTCGCAGCGACGTTTATAAATATACCAAGAATTAAGTTAACCGTCAATACATAAATTAATATTTTACGATAATTTTTTTGAAACACAGTAATGACGGTGGTAAATATCGTATCCTTTCGTTTGAATTCTTACTTCATCAATGAAGTGTTTATCTAATAAAAACTCTAACAGCATACTTAAATCCACATCATAATGTTCTAATTCAGGATGAGAAATAAGATCTTGAATCGTCCATTCATCTTTTGTCTTCATAATTTCAAGCAAATGAGATGCACCGAAACGGGTTCTGGAATGGATTAAAAACTCACTCGCTATAAATAGAAGTTCTAATCTCTTTTCTAAAGGCTCATCACTTGTAACTAATTCTTCGTAAAGCTTAAATATCTCTGGTTCCATTTGTTTTACTTGATTCCAAACGGTGATTTCAGGATGAAAGCCTTTTTCTATCACTGCAAGGCGTGCCAAATGATGTAGGGAATGAGCTACATGATTATAAGCATCTAAATACTGTTTATTATCAAAGAATGACTTTCCTTCCATGTACCTGCGCACAAGCTTGGCAAACTCCAAGCCTATCTTCACTTTTCGATTGTAAAAAGGAAAATCTTGCAGTTCATTTCGCAAATTACTCATGTATTCATTTCGATCAAAAAGGATTTTCCCATGCACAATCCACTCTACTATTTTCCGATTTGTTCCCAGCAGCAGCCATTCTCGCAATTGATCTTCGCTCACAATATGAAGTGAGGCTTTTTTATCCTCATATGTATAGTGCTTAATATAAACTGGTGTCTCACTATCTTTTACTACAATTAATAGAACGGCATCAAAGGTATCCGTAACTGCACTTGTGTTCTGTACTTTTTCAATAATTAATACACCCAGTGTATTCGTTTGACTAGCTCTTTCCTGATAAATCGGTCGAAGGATGTCCTCCATTTTTAATTCCTCCAAAAATTCTTTTTTAGAAGCTTTTCGTATTCACTATATAATGTATGGAACAAGTTTTAATTTCCATTTGTTTCAATACCATTCGTCTTGTAATCATTTTGTGAGGTTTTTATTCTTAATTTCCATTACAAAACATTTTCATGTTTGTTTTATACTTCGACAATGATAATAAATTTCCTGCAAATTATAAAGTACTAATTATGTCCAATTTGTTAGTCTACATCTACCATTATTTATGATATAGTAACATTTAGGAGGGACATGCATGGCAAAATACTCTAGTAAAATCAATAAGATTCGCACTTTTGCGTTAAGTTTGATATTTGTTGGATTTATCATCATGTATTTTGGGATCTTCTTTAGAACTCATTTCCTTGTAATGTCTATATTTATGATTTTTGGCTTATTGGCAATCATCGCTAGTACTGTCGTCTATTTTTGGATTGGGATGTTGTCTACAAGAGCGGTGCAGGTTGTTTGTCCAAATTGCAAAAAACCGACCAAGATATTAGGACGTGTCGATATGTGTATGCATTGTAATGAGCCATTAACCCTTGATCCAAACCTAGAAGGAAAAGAATTTGATGAGAATTACAATCGAAAATCCCAAACGACTAAACTTTAGACAATAATACTTTAACAAACTTAACTTTTTCTAAAAACAAAAAAGAATGGCTTCGAGTCTCGACTCGAACCATTCTTTTTTAATGCACATTTTGTTTCTTCATGCAATCCGGACATGTTCCGTAAATTTCCATGCGATGGTGACTCACTTTAAATCCTGTAACATGTGAAGCAAGTTGCTCTACTTCATCCAGTCCAGGATAGTGGAAGTCTACAATCTTGCCACAATCTTCGCAGATAATGTGATAATGATTTGATGTGACAAAATCAAATCGGCTTGATGAATCTCCATATGTTAGTTCCTTCACTAGTCCAACCTCGCGAAATACTCGCAAGTTATTATATACGGTAGCTACACTCATATTGGGGAATTTTCCCTCAAGCGCCTTATAAATTTCATCCGCAGTAGGATGTGACATTGATTGAATTAAATACTCTAATATCGCATGACGTTGAGGAGTGATTCTAACACCCGTTTCTTTTAACGTTTCAATGGCCTCTTTCATTTGATGTTCAGACACCGTCATGCACCTCTTTCCTAAAAAGAATTTATTATTACTTTATAATATCTATAAATAGTGTACTAAGATATAGGCGTTTCTGTCAATGTTTTCACGATTGGTGAAGGGTTTTTTCATTTTCATTTAGACGCATATTTACATAACGCGCTGCAACGAATAAGAAATCAGACAGACGATTTAAGTATGAAAGGACAACCGGGTTCACATCTTCCAGTGAGACCGCACATCTCTCTGCTCTACGGACAACCGTTCTAGCGAAATGCAATCCTGCACCGGTTGGATGTCCGCCAGGCAGAATAAAATTATTTAACGGCGGCAGTTCAGAGTCCCATTTATCTATAGTATGCTCTAATTCTTCAATATCTTCTTGTTTTATTTTCCACTTCACTTCTTTATTGGAGGGAGTCGATAATTCTGCTCCAACATGGAAAAGTGCTGTTTGCACTTTATGAAACACATCCTCGACTTCCTTCTTTTCCGAAAAATCCTCCTGCTTTAAAAAGCTTAACGCCTGACCAATCGCTGAATTGGCTTCATCACAAGTTCCATAAGCTTCCACACGAATATCATTCTTTGCGATTCTTGTTCCATAGACTAATGAAGTAGTCCCCTTATCACCGGTTTTTGTATAGATTTTCATATTAATACCCCTTTTCAATATTGATCACGTTCAAATAATCTTCTTGTTTCTTAGTATATGTACGAAGGTTATGCTTTAATATTTCAAATGCTCTTGGAAGATAAAGTTTTGAATGACTGGAAACATGCGGAGTAATCGTTACGTTCTCTAAATCCCATAGTGGATGTTCTGCTGGTAACGGTTCTTCTTCCAGTACATCTAATATCGCATGGGCAATCATCTTTTCTTGCAGCACTTCCATTAGCACTTCTGTTTTAACAGCATTTCCTCTTCCGATATTAATAAAAACAGCTGTGTTTTTCATTTTTTCAAAATGGTGCTTGTGGTAAATATGCTTTGTTTCCGATGTGCTAGGCAAAATATTGATGACATAATCAGCAGCTGATAAGCCAGTAATAAACGATTCCAAAGTTAGCATTTCATCAAAATACTGTCTATCTTCCCCACCCTTATTCACACCAATGGTTTGCATTCCAAATACTTTGCCTAACCTAGCTATTTCACCGCCGATAGCACCAGCGCCAACAATCAACATGGTTTGTCCGGATAGTTCAAAAATTGGAAGAGCTTGGTTCCATAAATGTTCCTGTTGTTGCTTTTTGAAAACAGGAAACTGTTTGGCATGTTGGAGCATGAGACCAAAAGTAAACTCTGCCATTGGAATTTTATGAATACCACGCGCATTAGTAACCAGAATCCCCTTGTTTTTAATTGCGTTGAACGGCATTTTTTCTAGACCAGCCGATGTTACCATTATCCATTTTAGCTTATTGGCAATTTCAATATGTTTTTCCGTTAAATCTTCTCCATATGTGACGATCACCTCAGCATTTTGAATTTCCTTTTCCGCTTGCTCTATTTCCGGACAAAAAGAAAAATCTTCATCAGGAAAACTTTTTATCAAGTCTTGTTTCAATTCTTCTGGCGGTATAAAAGTAAAAAGCGTTTTCATATTGTTCTCCATTTCATCCATTTTTGCTTTAATTGTACCACTTATATAATTGTGTGAAAATTGGACCATTCTTTTTATCGCATAAAAAAGGGGCCGAATGATTCGACCCTAAAAAAGACTATCTGAGGAGGTATGCCCTACTATACTGTATGTGCGATGCCATATTTGGAGTGGACAAATGCCGCTATATTCTTAAAATAGGCATTAACTTAAGAAAGATTTTCCTTTATAAAGGCAAACGCTTCTTGAACATGACCATCCACTTTAACCTTCCGCCATTCTTTCGCGAGGTTTCCTTGTTTATCAATTATGAAGGTACTTCTTTCTATTCCCATATACTCTTTTCCAAAATTCTTCTTCAACTTCCATACTCCGTATTCTTCTGCAACCTTATGATCCACGTCAGCTAATAAAATAAAAGGTAAGCTATATTTATCAATAAATTTTTCGTGTGATTTTAGCTCATCTGGACTAACGCCTAGAATAACGGCATCTAAATCCGAAAATTCTTGATATGCGTCACGGAAGTCACAAGCCTCTGTAGTGCAACCTGGTGTCATATCCTTTGGGTAAAAATACAATACTATATGTTTTTTGCCGGCGAAATCAGACAGTTTTACAATCTCGCCATTACTTGCATGCAATGCAAAATCAGGTGCTTTTGCTCCTACTTCAATTGCCATGATTGTTCAACTCCTTGTTTAAATCAATTCCTCATTATTACGAAATGGAATATTCATCTTTCCCTTTAGCTTATCGAAATGCCGTGTCTAACGCAAACTTTCTACTTTTTAATAGTTGCCTGATCATAATCCAGCACACTCTTCACTACAAATGCCGCTGGAATGGTATAGCCAATTAATGCCTCGATAATGACGATTACTCGCCCAATCCCAATTGGGACTACATCCCCAAATCCAACCGAAAACAGTGTGACCGCGCTTAAATATAGCGTTGTATATAATTTATGAAAATAGGATCCAGACAACTGCGCTCCATGGTCAATTATGATATTAAGCCCTTTGATTTCAAGCAATAAATATATGAGGCCAAATCCAATCATTAGTACACAATAGGCAAAAGCCAGAAACAGGAAATTATCAAAGGAGATTTGCTTTCCTTTTAATTTATGAGAAAAAAACAAAGTTCGCAGACTCATACAAATACACAAAATGACTAGTACAATGAGGAGATTATACATAATAGAGGCTCCTTTTGTTTGTTGCTTTATCACTCATTAGTCTGATGTACAGGTGAATAGGTGAACGAGCTTTATTCTGGATGGAACATATACCCATCAGACACTATGCAGAAAACTGCTTGTCAGTCTATTTTATGGTTAGGTTGAATATATTTATGAATAAAACTTTATTGGACACTGTTTTCTTAAAGGACTAAAATGGAGAATGGATTTAACTATTGGAGGTATATATATGAATTTTACAAAGTCCGAACATTTACATAGCGAAGCATTGGAGCACATCGTTGGAGGTGTGAACAGCCCTTCAAGATCTTACAAAGCAGTCGGCGGCGGTTCACCGGTAGCAATGAAGAAGGCGCAAGGTGCATACTTCTGGGATGTGGATGATAACAAATATATTGATTATCTAGCAGCATATGGTCCGATCATTACCGGACATGCGCATCCACATATTACAGAGGCAATCAAAAATGCAGCTGAAAACGGCGTTTTATACGGAACACCTACCCCTTTTGAAGTAAAATTTGCCAAAATGCTGAAAGAAGCAATGCCTGCATTAGATAAGGTACGTTTTGTAAATTCCGGTACGGAAGCAGTTATGACAACCATTCGTGTAGCAAGAGCCTATACGGGACGCGACAAAATCATTAAATTTGAGGGCTGTTATCATGGTCATTCTGATCTTGTTCTCGTCGCAGCAGGTTCAGGACCTTCTCAACTTGGTATGCCCGATTCAGCAGGAGTAACAAAAAATATTGCCAAGGAAGTTATTACCGTTCCTTTCAATGATATTGAACCATTCAAAGAGGCTTTAAATACATGGGGAAATGAAATAGCAGCTGTACTTGTCGAGCCGATTGTCGGCAACTTTGGAATTGTCGAACCGAATCCAGGATTCTTAGAACAAATAAACGAGCTAGCCCATGATGCTGGCGCGCTGGTTATTTACGATGAAGTTATTACAGCCTTTCGCTTTATGTATGGCGGTGCTCAAAACTTACTTGGGGTTACACCAGATTTAACCGCTATGGGTAAAATTATTGGCGGTGGTTTACCAATTGGTGCTTATGGCGGCCGTAAAGAAATTATGGAAAAAGTCGCTCCGATGGGGCCAGCATACCAAGCTGGTACGATGGCAGGAAACCCTGCATCCATGTTAGCTGGTATTGCATGCCTAGAGGTTTTAAAAGAAGAAGGTGTATATGAAAAACTAGATTCCCTTGGGGCAATGCTAGAAGAAGGAATCTTAGCAGCTGCTAGGAAGTATAACACACCGATAACTATAAACCGCCTTAAAGGTGCTTTAACCGTTTATTTCACAAACGAAAAGGTAGAGAATTATAAACAAGCAGAAGCAACTGATGGAGAAATGTTCGCAAAGTTCTTCAAGTTAATGCTTCACCAAGGAATTAATCTTGCTCCTTCCAAATATGAAGCATGGTTTATTACCACTGCACATACAGAAGAAGATATAAAAGAAACAATTACGGCAGTGGATTACGCATTTTCACAGCTATAATAATAAGGAAAAACCTAAAAGCATCCACATGCTTTTAGGTTTTTTTATGTTCCAGGAATACTTCTCCCTTTCTCCACATATCATTCTTTATCCTCCAAACATGGACAAAGATTATCTTTTTACAAAATTTATAGTACTTGGGTATGATATTAATGAAATGATGAAAATTTTCTCTTGATATTCTCACTTTTCCAATGTATATTACGTAGATGTTGCATATGAAAAACAAGAGTATCTAATTATGGAAAGTACAACAAAAAGTCACACTACTTTCTTTTTCTAAAAACGAAATAATAAAATACTTAATGATCATTAAAGGGGATATACGGAGTTATGAAGCTTGGAGCCCGCATATTTAAAACGGGAATAGCGATTGTACTGGCTTTATTTTTGGCAAGAATACTGCATATGCCTAATGCAGTATTTGCTGGGATCGCGGCTATTTTCGCGATAAAACCAACTATTTATCGATCTTATTTATCGATTATTGAACAGCTTCAAGGAAACCTAATTGGAGCAATAGTTGGGGTTGTATTAGTAATGGTGTTCAATAATAATGTGCTTATTGTTGGACTTGGCGCGATTATTACCATCATCATTATGTTAAGACTTAAGCTTGAAAATAATGTTAGCCTAGGTCTCGTTACAATGATAGCCTTAATGGAAACACCAGGCGAGCATTTCTTACAATTCGCCGGAATTCGTTTTTCCACTCTATTACTTGGAATTTTATCGTCGTTTATCGTAAATTTAATTTTCCTACCGCCAAAATACGAAACAAAATTATATAACAGCATTACAAATGTGACGGAAGATGTTCTAAGATGGATACGATTAACGAGTCGCCATGCAGCGGAACATCAACTTTTAAAGAAAGATATTAACGTACTAAAAGAAAGACTGCTAAGGGTCAATGAATTTTTGTCGATGTATAAAGAAGAGCGCAGCTATTTCAGAAGATCTACGATTGATAAACAACGAAAAGCAGTTGTTTATCGGCAAATGGTCACTCTTTTGCAAAGTAGCTTCGATATTTTAAAAATTCTTCATCGTTATGAACAGGATTTGCGACAACTTCCTGAATCAGTAAATGAGCATCTGCAAGAATTACTTGATGCTATTATGAACGATCATGAAAAGTTAATATTGAAATTTCTAGGAAAAATCCGGAAAGACTCAGAAATCGAATCCGTTCAGCTTTTGGAGGAACAAAGGAATGAATTAATGGAGCTTTTCCTGGAAGAAATTGAAGCAGAACACTTCCCATCCCAAGTACAAAAATTCCATTTTATGCGTCTTTTATCCGCTATTGTGGAATATCAAGAACAATTGCAGCATTTCGAAAAAATACTAGACAGTTTCCAATCCTTTCACAAAGATAAAAACGAAGTGACGGTGGAGGAAATAAACGAAGATTAAGCCGGCAAACGATTTGCCGGCTTTTAGTTTAGGATAATTTCAATTTGCGTGATTCCATTGTTTTGCACAAATGAGAATCGGTCTAATTCTATTCTATGCGTCCAATTGTTGAACCTGAAACAAATCAAAGTAATGGCCATGTTTTGCCATTAGCTCTTCATGAGTACCCATTTCCACAATTTTTCCATGTTCAATCAGTATAATGCGATCTGCATGTGTGATGGTTGATAAACGATGTGCAACAATGAAGGTCGTTCGATCTTTCGCCAGCTTATCAAGCGCTTCTTGGATGAGATGCTCACTTTCTAAATCTAATGCAGATGTCGCTTCATCCAATACTAATATTGGCGGGTTTTTCAAAAACACTCTCGCAATTGCAATTCGTTGCTTTTGACCACCAGACAGCTTCACGCCGCGTTCTCCAACTTGTGTATCATATCCATTTGGTAAATTCAAAATAAAATCATGTGCATTTGCAGCCTTAGCCGCTTCATATACTTCTTCTTCTGTTGCACCAGGTTTCCCTAATAGGATATTCGCTTTGATGGATTCGCTGAAAAGAATGCTATCCTGAAGCACCATTCCGATTTTATCTCGAAGGCTTCTTACCTTGAAGTTACGGATATCAGTACCATCCAGTAAAATAGCTCCCTCTGTAACATCATAGAACCGAGGAATTAAACTGACTAGAGACGATTTTCCACCTCCGCTCATCCCTACTAATGCGACGGTTTCGCCTACATTAATATCCAAATCAATATCTTTTAAAACAGGGGCTTCCTTTTGATCATAGGCAAAACTAACATGATCAAACTTAATATTTCCCACTACATTTTTGCATTCGATTGCATCTGGTCGATCATCGATATCATATTTTTGATCGATTAGTTCAAAAACCCTATCCATTGATGCAAATGCTTGTGTTAAGGTGGTTCCGGAATTCACTAATCGACGTAATGGACTGTACAAATTATCAATATAAGCAATAAATGCTGCCATCGTACCTACTGTTAAATTCCCGTGGATAACCTGATAACCGGCATAGCCGATGATGATCAATGGTGCAACATCCGTAATCGTATTTACAACAGCAAAAGATTTTGCCGTCCATCGTGTATGAGACAAGGCTTTTTCCAGAAAGTTAGAATTGCGTTTGCTGAATTGCTTTTGCTCATGATCTTCGATAGCAAAGCTTTTAATGACCGCCATCCCTTGTACTCTCTCATGCAAATAACCTTGAACCTCTGCTAACGCCTGGGAACGATTGCGTGTCAGTTTTCGAAGATTACCGAAGAAATATTTTACCGATACAATATAGAACGGGAAAACAATTAAGGAAACGAGCGTCAGTTTTACATCCATATTAAACATGATACAAATTGCAATGATGATGGTAGAGGTATCTAACCAAACATTCATCAGACCAGTAATAACAAAGTCTTTCGTTTGTTCAACATCATTAATCACTCTCGAGATAACTTCTCCGCCTCGTGTATTGGCGTAATATTTAAAGCTCAGCTTTTGCAAATGTGTGAATAAACGATCACGAATATCATACAAAATTTTGCTTGCGGTCCATTGCGCAAAATATTGGCGGAAATATTCTACAGGCGGACGTGCAAAAATGAATATCGCAAACATAATAGATAACCAAAAAGTGAGCTTCGATGTTTTCTCATGCACACTAAGCGAATGGCTGCCAATGACATCATCAATGACATATTTAATAAATAAAGGAATAAGTAATGGAATAACAAATTTTATAATGCCGATGATAAAAGTACCAACGATTTGAAACTTATATGGTTTTACAAATTTTAAATACCTTTTAATACTTCCCACTTTAACCCTCCAAAAATTTTTGACCATTATATTTTACCCCAAAAATAAAAAGCACTACTAGAATAGTGCTCCTCTTCAGGGTTATTTTCTTCTTATTAAGAGCGGTATGTCAAATATCTCTCATACCAAATATCAATAAAATCTGGAGAAAACGGGCCTTTTCGTTGTCTGATCCAGCGAACAAGGTTGTCCACATTTCGCTTTAAAATATGATCAATGACATCTGGATACCCCATTTGTTTCCGATGATATTCATATTCATCCTCATCTAATAGAGTATATGTCATATCTGGAAAAACTTTAATATCCAAATCATAATCAATATATTTTAGTGCCTCACTATCGTACACAAATGGTGAACCAAGATTACAATAATAATAAATACCATCTTCCCGAATCATTCCAATAATATTAAACCAATGATCAGTATGAAAGTAACAAATAGCAGGTTCACGAGTAACCCAAGTTCTTCCGTCAGATTCTGTCACAATGGTTCGGTCATTCCCACCGATAACGAGAGATTTTGTTCCCTTTAGAACCGTTGTTTCATCCCATATTCTGTGAATGAAACCATTATGCTTATAGCTATGAATTTGAATGGTTTCTCCTTCCGTGGGAATCCTCATTATTCTCCCTTCCTTCGTCGTAGTCTTATGAATAGTCCATACATCCTTTCTGTCTAAATTTACTGTTTATCCATTAATTGCCAATAAAAATATGTATATACCGTTACGAAAAATATTTTTCTTATTATTATAACGGTTTTTTGGAAAATTTAAAACAAAAAGAGAGTGACCAATATCTCTGTCACCCTCATGCAAAAATTTTGGATTCCTGATATGTGCGGATCACTTCATCTGTCTGTGATTCAAATACTTTTTGAATTTTTCGCAGTTCATTTTTCATATCGGCTATTTCATTTTTTAAACTTTCAAGCTCCGCCTCTTCTTGTAATTCCACAAGCTGTGTCTCCAGCTCCTGGCATCTCTCAATTTCCGATTGTAAATATAGTAATTGCTCCATTGTTTTCATCTGTTCAGAAATGATTTGATTGAAGTCACTCATATGGGCACCATCCTTTTTCAATACTTAGTCATTGCTGTTTTTTCATTTACAAGGCATTCCAACACAAATGCATATAAGATTAAGAAATGAGTCTTACTATTATGTAATTCTGCTTAAAGAAAAGAATCCCTTTGACTAGTTCTGTCGCTTTCCATGTGCTTTTGTCGAAAACAAATACGCGGACTTGCTGCGTTTTTTCCAAAAACACAAAGCTAGTTGCACCTATATTTGAAGGATACACATTCCACTATTGACCTACTCTTACATAAAAATACGCGCTGTTGCTGCAATCCCCGAATATATTGGCAGAACTGTTACTCTCACTATTCACTAATAAACAAAGAATAAGGGACATCCACGATTAGGATGCCCCTTTTTTGTATTATTGTTGACCAGCGTTGCCTGAATTTTGAGCTTTGCGAGATTCAGATTGTTGGTTAGCTTTTCTTACAGATTGCACATCTGTTTCGCTACCGAACTCAGTTCCGAAAGAACCTTGAGATCCTTGTGCAGATTGTGCGTTTTGTTGTCTTACTTCTTGAGCGTTAGTTCCTGCTTGAGTTTTGTTGAATTGCTTTGCCATCATTATCACCTCCACGGTCTTTAATGTAACCAATCGGGAAGGTTGTTATGTAATATTTGAAAAAAAATTTATTGGAACGTTTCCATATGTCTGATTTACCCCATACTTTTCACCTTCAATGAATAACAAACATTCCGTCAATGAACACTATGGATATTCGAACATAGAAGGAGTGTATTAAATGGAAGATATTCGTGATATGACACAGTTGTCTATGATGTCCAAAACAGAATGGACAGATGAAGAACTTTCCTACTTTCATCATTCCCTGCAGCAAATAGCGCCCTATTTAAACTCGGAAGGACAAACTATTCATCGAGAAATAATCGAAGAAATTACCCATCGAGGATAACAAAATAATCAAAAAGAAACACGGACCACTAAGCGGCCGTGTTTCTTTCACATTTGAAATCGATATAACCGATCATAAAAGGATTTTAAAAATTGATATAAAGTCTGTTCGGATGGAGCAAGTTCTCTTTTCTTCGGTGTTATCACCCCAACTGCTCTGAAAAACTCAGGACCAGCAATCTCTACCGCAACCACATCTTTCGGAACATTATATGATAAGGCTAATTCCGGCAAAATGGCAATCCCTATGCCAGCAGCCACAAGACCTTTTATCGTATCCATATCTTCGCCTTCAAATGCGATTTCCGGAACAAACCCAGCCTTTTGACAGGCTTTAAAAATCATCTCGCGGATTGGCAGTCCACTCCGAAAAGTGACAAACCTTTCTTGTTCAAGTTGATTAAGTCTTATTGTTTTTTGTTTTGCCAGTTCATGATTCTCGGGTAGCAGTAATAACATTTTTTCCGTAAAAAATATGTCTCCACCAACACTGGAATGGTCCGTTGGCACAGGTGCTACAAAAGCAATATCAATCTCGCCCTTTTCCATTAATTCGATTAAATAGGGAGTTGTTCCTTGTAACAATTGAAAATGTAATTTTGGATGCAACTCTCGGAACTGGGTGAATACCATAGTAAAGGTATGAACGGATAATCCTGTGGAAAATCCTAAGCGAATGACCCCTTTCTCAGGATTTAAATATTCATCGATTTTTTCTTTTGTCTTTTCCACTTCCATTAAAATTTTTTCTACGTGCTCCAAAAAAACTTTTCCTATAGAGGTTAAGCGGACATTTCTTCCTTCTCTTAAAAACAATGTTACTCCCAGTTCTGCTTCCAATAAACTGATTTGTCTGCTGATGGCTGATTGAGCAACATGCAATTCATCCGCCGCTTTAGTAACATGTTCATTTTTTGCGACCTCGTTAAAGTAAATTAACTGTCTTAATTCCACGTTTATCACAACCATTCTCATTTTGAGATAATTTCGTTCTTAACTATATATTGTATAGATGAATCGTTTTAAAGTAAAATTTTTAATTATCAAACACTTCGGTATTCTTCAAATGGAAGGAATGTTAGCTTATGAAAACGTTTCGTTCTCCTATAGAAACTAATGGTCTATATCGCAGAGAATTTGAACATGATGCCTGTGGTATCGGTTTTTATGCAGATATAAATGGTCGCCCATCACATGAAATAGTTTCGACTTCATTAGAAATGTTGAAACGCTTAGATCACCGCGCCGGGAAAAGTGCAGATAAATCCACTAGTGATGGGACAGGAATCATGTTGCAAATTCCCCATGAATTTTTTTCTTCCGTATGTCCATTTGCGCTTCCATCGCAAGGGGAATATGCAGTTGGGATGCTTTTTCTCCCACAAGACAATGTAATTAGTGAAAAAATACTTAATGACTTTTATACAGAATCAGTCAAACACAACCTATCTGTTTTCGGAGTCAGAGATGTCCCAGTTGCCTCCGAAATCATAAGTGAACAAGCAAAAAAAGCGGAGCCAATAATAAAGCAAATTTTCATCCAACAGGTCGAGCAAAAAATAGATGAATTTTCCTCACAATTATATTCCTTAAGAAAAGCGTTGGAACAAAAATATAAATCGGAAATGTATATTCCTAGCTTATCAAATCGAACGATTGTTTATAAAGGGATGTTGCTTGCGGATGAATTATCCCTGTATTTCAAAGATTTAAGTGATGAACGATTTACATCATCCCTTGCACTAATCCATTCAAGATACAGCACCAACACATTTCCAAGCTGGGACAGAGCTCATCCTAATCGTGTTATCGCCCATAACGGTGAAATAAATACGATTAAAGGAAATATGAACTGGTTTAATGCTAGCAATTCATCTGGATTTGAAGTTATTAATCCAACGGGCAGTGATTCTGCCATCTTTGATAATGTCTTAGAATACTTGCTGCTTAAAGGGGTCTCGCTGCCAAAAGCAATAATGATGATGGTACCGGAGCCTTGGGAGCAAAATGATGAAATGCCTTTCTATTTAAAAGCGTTCTACGAATATCATAGTCAATGTATGGAACCTTGGGATGGTCCGATGGCTCTAGGTTTCACAGATGGAGTACAGGTAGGAGCTATCCTCGACAGAAATGGCTTACGACCTGGCCGTTATTATATTACGAGAAACGATAAGGTTATTTTCGCTTCTGAGGTCGGTGTGGTAGATGTAGAAAATGACATGATTTTAGAAAGAAAGCACTTAAAACCTGGCGAGTTATTATTAGTGGATACAGCACAAGGAAGAATTATTCCAAATGATGAAATAAAAAATACGATTAGTCTGGAAGAACCCTATCATAAATACTTAGAAGAGACGGTCCATGTTCTGCATGATGACAGTTCTGCTTTTACACCAACATATTCAAACAAAGAGCTGCTTTTCCAGCAAAAAGCATTTGGCTATACGTATGAAGAATTAATGAAGATGTTGAAGCCAATGGCCTTGGAAGGTAAAGAATCAACCGGTGCAATGGGTATCGATACACCGCTTGCGGTTCTTTCAGAAAGGCCGCAGCTGCTTTTCCATTATTTCAAGCAAGGATTTTCTCAAGTAACCAATCCACCCATTGATGCAATCAGAGAGGAATGTGTCATTTCCACCATTTCTTGGTTAGGAGAGAAAACGCATCCACTTCAAAAATACAACAAAGAGAAACAAAAACTGATGTTGCACCACCCGTTCTTAACTTTTTCACAGTTTAGGACTTTAACAAATTCCAGTTGGAACGCAGTAAAGATAGATATCCTTTTTCCTGCAGGAAGTGGAGAAAATGGATTAGCTTCAGCTTTAGAGAGAATTTTTTCACAGGTTGATCAAGCTATTCAAGCTGGAAATGAGTTAATTATTTTATCCGATCAAAAAATAGATGATCGACAGGTGGCGATCCCATCCTTGCTTGCAACATCAAGTGTCCATCATCATTTAATTAAAAATGGCAACCGTTCAAAGGCAAGTATTATTGTAGATACCGGTGAGGCACGCGACTCTCATCATATGGCTATGTTGCTAGGTTATGGCGCTGATGCTATACATCCATATCTTGCTTATGAAACCATCTACCAATTATGTGCAGAGCAACATATTACCTTAGACATGGAACAAGCGATGGCACATTATATACACGCCTTATTACAAGGTGTAATAAAAATCATGTCCAAGGTTGGTATTTCTGCCATCCAAAGTTATCGCGGCGCACAGGCTTTCGAAGCGTTGGGCATTTCACAGCAAGTTCTAGACCAATATTTTACTGGAACCGTATCGCAAATTGGCGGAATAGGGATATCCGAAATCGCCCGCGAAACATTAATGCGCCATCAAAAAGCAGTTGCTGAAATAGAGCAATACGACCAAACCTTAGACTCAGGAAGCGAATTACAGTGGCGTAAAGATGGGGAATTTCATCAATTTAACCCATTAAGCATCCATACACTGCAAAGAGCAGCTAGAACAAATAATAAAGATGTTTACAAAAAATTCGTCAGCATGAATGAAAACGGACCATTTACAACGATACGAAGTCTTTTAAAAATCGAAAGTGATCGCTCCCCTATCCCACTTGCTGAAGTAGAGCCAGTAGAAAACATTTTACGAAAGTTTAAAACCGGTGCGATGTCCTATGGTTCGCTTAGCAAAGAAGCGCATGAGGCATTAGCCATCGCGATGAACCGTATCGGCGGCAAAAGCAATAGCGGAGAAGGCGGCGAGGAAACAGAACGATTCCAAAGAGATGCAAATGGTGACTCCCGTAGAAGCGCCATTAAACAAGTTGCTTCCGGTAGATTCGGAGTAACAAGCCATTACTTAACCAATGCAGATGAAATTCAAATAAAGATGGCTCAAGGAGCAAAGCCTGGTGAAGGCGGGCAGCTGCCTGGTCAAAAGGTTTATCCATGGATTGCAGAGGTAAGAGGATCGACACCAGGTGTCGGATTAATTTCCCCTCCTCCCCATCATGATATATATTCTATCGAAGACCTTGCCCAATTAATATACGATTTAAAAAGCGCCAATCCAAATGCAAAAATTAGCGTAAAGCTTGTGGCAAAAGCAGGTGTAGGAACGATTGCAGCTGGTGTTGCGAAAGGTTTAGCAGACACTATCCTGATAAGCGGGCATGATGGCGGAACCGGTGCATCTCCAAGAACGAGCATCAAGCATACCGGCATTCCTTGGGAAATCGGATTATCAGAAGCACATCAAACCCTTGTACTAAATGGGTTGAGAGATAAGGTGACCCTAGAGGTGGATGGAAAGTTAATGACTGGAAAGGATGTCATAGTCGCAGCATGCTTTGGTGCACAAGAATATGGATTTGCAACTGCTCCACTAGTTGTTCTTGGATGCATCATGATGAGAGCATGTCATCTGGATACATGTCCGGTTGGAATTGCTACGCAAAATCCTTTACTGCGTGAAAAATTTGCCGGAAGCCCTGATCATATCGTGAACTATATGTATTTTATTGCCGAAGAGGTCCGAGAAATATTAGCGGAATGCGGATTTCGGAGTCTGGATGAAATCGTGGGTCACACAAATTTATTAAAAGTAAAAGATGAAGTGACTTCCCATTGGAAAGCAAAGCATCTTGATTTGAGCGATCTCTTATGCAAACTGTCTAATAATATTTCACATCATCCAGTACAGGATCATGAGTTAGAAAAACGCTTTGATCAACGTGTCTTAATTCCAATACTGAAAACTGCGATTGTGAATAGAGAAAAAGCCTCTTTGCACTTTGATATTCACAATAGAGATCGTTCTGTCGGCACTAGTTTAGGAAATCTTATTTCAAAACAATACGGTGCGGATGGCCTACCTGAAGACCATATTCAACTACACTTAAAAGGCTCTGCCGGACAAAGCCTTGGTGCTTTTATCCCGAAAGGTTTGTCCATCACCTTAGAAGGCGATGCAAATGATTATGTAGGAAAGGGTCTGTCCGGAGGCAAGCTGATAGTAAAGCCATTTAACAATTGGAGCATCCCACAAGCAGATGCTATTATTGGAAATACTGCTCTGTTCGGTGCAACTTCTGGTGAAGCATATATTCGCGGTGTTGCCGGTCAGCGATTTGCTGTTCGAAACAGTGGTGTAAAAGCTGTTGTCGAAGGTGTTGGAGACCATGGCTGTGAATATATGACTGGCGGCAGAATAGCAATCCTAGGACCAATCGGCAAAAACTTTGCTGCAGGAATGTCCGGAGGAATTGCTTATATCTTTAATGGGTTTACTGCCAACGAAGATGTCCTTCCTCATATCAACCAAGAACTAGTCGCTATTGAACAGGTCACATTCGAAAATGAATGGATCGAACTGCATCAAATGATTACAAAACATTGCTACTATACTGGCAGTCCAAAGGCTAAAACGATACTAAAACATTGGAAACAACTCAAAAAACAATTTATTAAAATTATTCCTCGAGAATATAAAACGATGACCGAGACGATTGATGATTTGCAAAATCGAGGATTATCGTACGAGGAAGCAAGACTTTCCGCTTTTACTATGAAAAAAGAAGGAAAGATTCTGGAAAACCTGTACGAAATAGAAGCACTTTCATCTGCTTTACAAGATAGTCAATCTATATAGCCAAGGGAAATCGGCATGTGCCGATTTCTTGTCAAAAATTGCGTGGGAGTGAATGTTATGGGACACTTGACAGGATTTATCGATATCCAAAGAGAAAACCCTGCTGAACAGCATCCATTAGAGAGAATTAACCATTGGCAAGAGTATCAAAAACCCCTAACAGAAGAAGCCATTAAATTACAAGCTTCCCGCTGTATGGATTGCGGAACACCTTTTTGTCAAATCGGGTCCATCATTCAATCCAATACTAGTGGTTGTCCTTTATATAATTTAATACCGGAATGGAATGAGCTCGCCTACCAAGGAAAATGGTTCGAAGCTTATCAGCGCTTGGCTAAAACCAATAATTTCCCTGAGTTTACTTCGAGAGCATGCCCTGCTCCATGCGAAGGATCCTGTACTGCCGGTTTGCCGGGACAGCCTGTTGCCATCAAAAATATTGAAAAAGCCATCATTGATCGCGCTTTTCAAGAAGGCTGGGTAAAAGTGAAACACCCAGTGAAAAAAACCTCCAAAAGAGTAGCGATAATAGGCTCAGGTCCTGCCGGGCTAACTGCAGCTGATGATTTAAATCAGCATGGTCACCGTGTTACTGTTTATGAAAAAGATGATCGTTTTGGCGGTCTGCTTATGTACGGGATACCTAACATGAAGATTGATAAAAAATATGTAGAACGAAGAATTGAGTTGCTGAGCAAGGAAGGTATCGTATTTAAAGGAAATATGAACATCGGAGTGGATATATCCTTAAAAGATTTAAAAAAGGAATATGATGCTGTTCTAATTTGTACCGGTGCCGATAAGCCACGTGAACTTCCTATAGACGGGAGACAATTAAAAGGCATTTATCCTGCAATGGAATATCTAAAGGAAAGTACGAAGCATTATCTAAATAAGCAATATAGTCCCAGCATATCTGCTAAAGGAAAAAAAGTAATTGTAATTGGCGGTGGTGATACTGGTGCAGACTGTGTGGCTACGGCGATTCGTCAAGGTTGTAAAAGTGTAATACAGTTCGGAAAGCATGGCAAGCTCCCAATGACTCGTTCCGAAGCGAATCCATGGCCGGAGAATCCACAGATATTTACGTTAGATTATGCTTATGAAGAAGCACAAAGCAAGTTTGGTATGGACCCTAGACAATACTTCATCCAAACAAAAGCATTTATTGGCGATGAAGATGGAAATGTGAAGAGCTTAGAAACCACTTCTTTGCGAGATGATCAATCTGAAAGCCGTTATTGGGATGCGGATTTAGTGCTAATTGCTATCGGTTTTGAAGGAGTTGAATCCTCCCTATTTCCTGCCATTGAGAAAAAACAAAACAAAATCTCCGCAAATGATGTTGATTTTAAAACAAATCATGACGGCATCTATGCTGCAGGCGATGCAAGACGTGGACAAAGTCTAATCGTTTGGGCAATGCAAGAAGGAAAAAAAGCCGCTAAGGAGATAAATGATTATCTTAGTAAGCTACAATAAATAGCAGGCATTTCACAGCCTGCTACTTTTATATCATTTGTTGATACTCTTTCCATATTTTCTGGTGGGATACAGGAAAAGCATACTCTCCTAGTTCTTCTGCTGTTACTAATTTTAAGGTCGAGGTTTCTTGTACTTTTCCTACCATTTCACCTGCAAATACTTCAATTTCCCATGTTAAGTGAGAAAATACATGATCAATTTTCGCAAAAGAGCTTGTCCGTATTTCCGTTTCTATTTTGTATTCATCTAAAAGGAAATCTTCTAATACTCGTCTTGGATGGAAAAGTTGGCTTTTCTCTATATTTGGAAACTCCCATAAATCTGCTAAAAGGCCCTTATTTGGTCTTTTATGTATAAGGATTTTTCCTTCTTTATTTACTATAAGCCCCGCAACAAGATCGACATGTTTTACACTTTTCTTCCTGGTTTTCACTGGCAGCTCCGTCTGGGTTCCTTCTTCAAAGGCATGACAATGCTCCCGAACAGGACAAAGCAAGCAGGAAGGGGAAGTTGGAGTACAAATTAATGCACCCAGTTCCATCAGGGCCTGATTAAAATAAGAAGGATTTTCTTTTGAAATCAACAAACGCACAGCTTCTTCAAATACTTTTCTAGTAGAAGGTTTTGCAATATCTTCCCAAATAGAGAGTATCCTCGACAGTACACGCATGACATTGCCGTCAACTGCAGGCTCTGGCTTACCATAAGCAATGCTTAATATCGCTCCGGCTGTATATGGTCCTACCCCTTTAAGGCTTGATATACCTTTTGGAGTATCAGGAACTTTACTCTCGTATTTTTCTTTTACCTCCTTTACAGCTGAGTGGAGATTTCGGACACGGGAATAATAGCCTAAACCTTCCCATGCTTTTAATACCTTTTCTTCATCTGCTGTCGCAAGCTCATCTATCGAGGGAAATTGCTCGATAAAATTTAAGAAATACGGAATAACGGTATCTACCTTTGTTTGCTGCAGCATAATTTCCGATACCCAGACTTTATACGGATCCTGATCCTTTCTCCAAGGAAGATCCCTTTGTTCTCTCTCAAACCAACTTATTAAATCATTTTGAAATGCTTTTATGTTCATATTTTCAATTATTTTTAAATTTTCGTTCATTAGGTTAAACCACTTTCTAAAAGGGAATATAATAAGGACAGGCTATTTGCGTACGGATTCCGCAGTCCTCAACAAAGGAAACACAGCGAGGTAGTCCCCGAACAAGTAAATTAGCACTTCAAATTTCAACTAAAATGGAAGTGTAGTTTTAACTGATATTGACTTAACGTGGGGAGGGCCGGAGATATCCGTAAGCCGATAGACGCTGTAGCTGGACAAGATTAAATATGCCAAATAATGTTTGTAAGTGAAAAATTTATTCTTTTAAATAAACTGGTCATTTTTATCAATTATAGTGATTTAACAGTTTATCTATTGCTTTTACACTGTTACTACCATATCATGTTTTAATAAAAGCGAAAAGTCATTGTTTTTAATGTTCTTTCGCACTATATGGGTGCATTTCTAAAATTTTCAAATGGATTTACAATTTATAAATACAGAATTGTACGCTGCATTTTAAGAAAAGAGCCTACTGGAAAGTTCTCTTTTACGCCTTCTTAAGGAGGAAATAGGATTGGATACAGGAACACACCTAGTTATGGGGTTCGCCCTAGGAGGATTAGCCACCTTAGACCCCGTCGTTGCCGGAGACGCTGTTAATTCCCATGGTGTCCTATTGGCAACTATCATTGGCTCACAAATACCTGATATTGATACTGCTTTAAAATTTAAAAATAATGCCGTTTATATACGAAATCATCGAGGGGTAACCCATTCTATACCTGCGGTTATCTTATGGCCGCTGCTCGTTACTTTAATGGTTCATCTTTTTTTCCCTGGAGCTAACATGCTCCACCTATGGATTTGGTCATTTGTTGCCGTATTTCTCCATGTTTTTGTGGATATTTTTAATGCTTATGGAACCCAAGCAGTACGGCCATTGTCTATGAAGTGGGTGGCGTTTGGAATGATTAACACATTTGACCCATTTATTTTCTGTATACATGTTGTCGGACTTATATTATGGGGATTTGGGTTGCACCCCGGATATACCTTTTTAACCATGTATATTATTATCTTCTTTTATTATTTATTTCGATTCTATGAACAAAGATCGGTTAGAAAAGCGGTAAAAGAGAAAATCCCTGATGCAAAGAAGATTATTATTGCTTCGACTATGCGTTTTTACAAATGGAGAGTAGTCGTAGAGACCGAAGACAGCTTCTATGTGGGGAAAGCAGAAAAACGTCAAATTACCATTTTGGATACGTATAAAAAGATCCCTGTCCCACAAACGCCGGAAATTGAAGCTGCGAAAAAAGATAAAAATCTGTCCGCTTTCTTATCCTTCTCCCCGATTTTCCGATGGGAGGTTAAGGAGAGAAACGATCAATCCTTTGAAGTACGCTTTATTGATTTACGATATCGCAGTAAAGGACATTATCCTTTTGTGGCTATAGTGCAATTAGACTCCGATTTATCGATTACCGGTTCCTATACAGGATGGATATATAATAATGAAAAATTAAGAAAAAAATTGGATATTGCTCCACATTAGCTTCCAGCTATTTCATCCGTTTCTTTCTTATATGTTCAGGCAAAGTCAGACATAATATGAATACGTGAAGAACTTCTTTCACGCAAAATGGACTCACACATATAGGAGGAACTTTGATGCGCAATAAAGCAAAAGGTTTTCCATATGGTCATGATAATAAATTCGAAGGTGAACCAAGAGCAAAGGCCGAATTTGCCTCTAGACGAGCAGACGGAACCATTAATACTCATCCGCAAGAGCGAATGCATGCTTCTGGAGATCGCAAATCCGATTCCATTTAATTTGTTAACTTCATTATTTTAGAACAATCTTAAAATAAGCAACGCTGCAGCTAACTTTCGGATTAAAAAAAATCCGGACCTACTAGTTAGGTACTGTTAGCGCAATTAAAATAAAGAGCCATAAGGCTCTTTATTTTAATGCTTTTAAAAGGGAAATAGGCAGTGCTTCTTGCTCTTTTCCTCCGCTCATTCGATATCCCCAGGCAAAAACACCTTTTAAATAATCTACTTTAAAATAAGCACCTGGATCACCTTCAATTTGATATACTTCTCCAGCTTGAAAATCCTTTGGATTTAATAAATATGCTTTTGCCATCGTTATTTTCCGTTCCAATACAGCATATTCATTCACAATTCCAAGCTGCTCCGCTTTTCTAGCTTTTTCCGTTAATTGAGCAATTTCTTGTTTTAATTCAAACTCTGACATCGAACTATATCTTTTTTCTGTTTCCATTATATCAACTTTACCACCTTAATTTTGTTAAACGAATTTGTGAGTTCTTTTACCTAAAATTTAAAACATACACTCATTTTAACATTATATTTCCTTTTCGTTTAGAAATCTTTCTATCTGCTCTATTGGAAAACCTTTACGGTATAAAGCTTGTTTGACTTTTTGCTGATACTCATATCCTTGTAAGTGCTGATATTTTCTATGGACTTTGGACCAGTGATTTTCTAAAATCGCGAGTTCGTCTTTCTCATCCTTTTCTATTGTAATCTGTTCCATTGCTTCTCGGATAATCTCTATTGTGTACCCTTTCCTAATTAAGGCTTGCTCCACTTTTTGCCGCAACAATCTTTCCGGTACTTTTTTATTTTGTTTCACTGTCTTTTCCACAAGAGCAATTGCGGAACTTAAGACATGGTCCTCTTTAAACTCCAAAAGCGATGTTTCAATCATTTCATTACTTATCCCTTTATTTTTCAATTCTAATTTAATGACCTCTGGACCCTTCTTGGTCGTATTCATTTGCGTCCGTACATAGGCTATTGCAAATTCCAAGTCATTTAAATAGTTCAATTTGTACAACGTATGAAGGACTTCTTTAATGATTTCTTCATTAAAATCCTTTTTCTTCAAGTGCTCCTTCACTTCCTTTTCCGATCTCATCCGGTAAGAAAGGTATTGAATGGCACTGTTAACACCCTTTCTAATCTCATCCTGGTATTGAATTTCCGTTAAGTCTAATGAAGATAATTCCTTCCCTTTCCTTAACTGAAACCTTGTCAGTACATCCTCATCTACACTAAAAGCATAGGTTCCATCAAGATAAATATTATAGCGGTCGGATACGTTTTTTTGAACGGTTATTTTTGTTATGATTGGCATCTTTATCTCAACTTTCTTTAATTCAATGAATGAAAAATATTTAACTCTATTTTAGCATTTTAGATTATCCCTCACAGTATTTTTACCTAAATTAAGGAAATAATAGTAAAGAAACTATACCCGAAAGGATGAGAAAAATGCCAAAAGATAAAAAGGTTAAAACAAAAAGCAATCTTTCCAGTATGCAGGCAGTTACCTATTCCCGTGAATTTCGTAAAGCAGATCGTGCAGGAGGATTTTTAGATAACCGTAAATAACTTCCTGTTTTATTACGGGTTGATATGCACATTCTATCTATGAACGGATATTTCCGTACTCCCATTATGCGAAAGGGGATTAACTTCATGGGTCGCATGCATAACAGCCACAAAACACGTGATAAAAACAAACAGACACTTCCACAGGTTCCTAAAAATATGAAATCAGATGGAAAAGATGTAGAATTCTCTCGAGAATTAGCGGATCAAGCTGATTTAGAAGCACAAGCTCGCGCTAACGCAGCTAATCAGCGTGTACAAATGAGAAACAAACGTAAAAAATAATTTAACGGGCAGTGGTTCCTATAAACGGCTTAGTGGGAGCCTCTGCCCTTTTTCATGGATTGATGGATAATGCATTGATTATATGAGAAAAAGTAAAATTTCAGCAAAAATCATTATGTGATGATTTCTTTTTACATAGATGATAAAAATTGCAAAATAGGATAAAATTGATAATTAGAAGGGAGATGATTAATAATTTTACTATCTTTATAAACTTAAAAATAACATTTAATGAAGTTGAACCTAATATGCAAATGCAGTATCACCACCAGAAGATATTCATGGCATGTATGCCTTATGTCCAGGAACCTTCTAATTTTGTTGCATATCTTAGAAATACTCCGTCCAAAAACATACTTAATGAAGCCAATGAGATAGATCATAATGATATCGCAGAAAGCACATTCTCCAATCAAGAACCATCTAATACTATATACGAAAGAAAAAAACAAAATACTATTTTTCTATTCAAAGCAAAGAAAAAAGAATTTAGAAAACCAATCCTACAAGATCTTTCGCAGCTATAAACCCACCCCAGATTCTCTATAAATTGTTTTTACATCAAAGTTACCTTCACCTCAGATTGATAGGAAGCTCTATTACTTTTTGAACAAGTTAGTTAAGTATAAGTGGTAAAAGTCTTTAGCTATATGACTCCTTACAAATGGAAGCCGTTCAAAGACAGGAAAATTAAAGCGTATAGGTAGACTATTGCTCATAAAACCACATCCATTAAGTAGCACTTTATCACACGTGGTATTTTTTTAATGGGAGAAGCAAAAAAGGCAAGTGAAACAACAAAGCGCAAGATATGATAACTTTCCGAATAACTAATTAAAAAAATGGCATAAAATCCCTAAAAATTTCTTGAAGAAAAAAACATAATCTTTCATAATAGAACAAAACAATATAAAATGTCTCAAGTTCAAAATAAAAACAGAAGCAAAATGTGGTGAATTACACCAAAAATTTTCAAATTTCATTAAATTAGGACAAAAGAATTATTCCATTTTTCTGCATATTAGGATTATAATGTAAATATAGTAAAGCTAGGAGTTAAAAACTTATGAGCATTGGAACTCGAATCCGTTATTATCGTCTACAAAAGAAGCTGTCCTTGGAGGATTTAGCCAAAGATATCACTACTGTACCGTACCTTTCATCTATAGAAAACAACGAACATACTCCACCCATAGAATTATTAAGCCAACTTTGCGACAAACTAGAGATCCCATTCATGACATATCAAAATAATGAACTGGAATTGCTTTTTCAGGAATGGAACCGCTGTCTATTAATGAACGACACAGAAAACTCGGATGCTTGTTATAAGAAGATAACAGAGAAAATATCTGAAAGTAATGATATCTTTGCAGTGATGACCTATCATATTTACCTAATTCGATATCATCTGCTGCATAATGAGCTGGAAGAAGCGCAAGATATCATAAACTTTTTCATTCCTTTGCAAAATGATATGCCCGACATTTTAAAATACTCCTACCAAAAGTTTCGTGGTAATTATTACTATATAAAAGGGCAATATCTAGAGGCAGAACGTTTTTTTAAAGATGCTAAGAATTATTTAATTTCGGTGAAAGAGCTTTACAACCTTGAGAAGGCTGACCTATTCTACATGTATGGTCTTACACTCGGCCGCCTAACAAAAAATACTCTATCAATTTTTCATATGGAAGAAGCTTTATCACTCTTTCAGCAATCCTACCATATGAGGCGATGCACTGATTGCCATTTAATGCTTGGAGTAATATACCGCAGAATGCAGGACTACAAAGAGGCAGAGAAACATTATAATTTTGCTAGGCAACTTGCTTATTCGTTGGATTTTAAAGATATCAAAATAAAAGTAGAAAATAACTTGGGGTATTTAATGGCGGAGCAAGGTAAGTCCGAGGAAGCTATTGGTCACTATCTAAAAAGCTTTGGTCAAAGTGATTTTTCCATGACTGAAGATAAAATAAATACTATCATAAACATTATAAAAGAATATCACAAAATTGGGTTTAAAGAACAAGTAGAAAAGTGGCTACATGAAGGATTGGAATTACTGCATTCCAAAGAACAATATAGCGAAATATATAAAGAACAAATGATTGAATTGAAATTCTATCAATATACGGTAAATGATTATCCATCTGGCTTCGAATCATTTATTTTGAATGAGGCCATTCCATATTTTGAATCTATTAAAAGATATCAAAGAGTTGTACTTCTAGCAAAAACTCTCGGAGACTATTATCAAAAAAGAAATGAGTACAAATCTGCTGCTACATCTTTTGCTATTGCAAATTCAGCATATGAAAAAATTATTAATTTTTTAAGGAGGAATCCGAAATGAATTTGAAAAAAGCATTAGTTGGTGGTACCCTCGCATTTTCTTTGGCTGTAAGTGGTCTTGCTGTTGCAAGCGTAAAAGGTTTTTCGAATGCAGGAGAAGCAACTGGAGGTAAAAAGGTAAACTCTGTTTACAAAATTGCAGAAGGCGAAAGTTTTCCGCCAATCTTCCCTCCTGTTAAAACGAACTCAATTATTAAGGATAATGCTTGATAGAAAAAACGAAGCATGTCGGACAAGCCGGCATGCTTAATTTATTACCCTAAAACCTGAGTAGATTTCGCTGACTGAATTAGCTCTTGAATCTTTTCTATATTTTTCTCTTGAAATAAATCGATAATTCTGCTTCCAACTACTACTCCATCACAATACTGTCCTAATTGATGTACATGCTCAGGGGTAGCCACGCCAAATCCCGCTAGCACTGGTACTTTTGAAATAGCCTTTAGTGATGCCAAATATTCACCTATATCTTTTTGATAGGACTCTCTTGCCCCTGTAATTCCAGCGACCGTAACGGCATAAAGAAAGCCTTCCGACCTGTTTGCTAACTTTGCTTTTCGCTCTTCCGTACTTGTAATGGATACGAGTCTAATCAGTGCAATTTCATGTTTTTCTAGTTCCGCGGATACAAGCTCTTCTTCTTCTATCGGCAAATCCGGAATAATGATTCCACTCACACCTGCTTGCGTACAATCTGCGGCAAAACTCTTTATTCCATATGCAAATACAGGGTTTAAATAGGTCATGATAACAATTGGAATTGTATATGTTTCTTTTAGTTTTTGGAGTTCTAATAAAATAGAAGATAATGAAACATTTTCCTTCAACGCACGGATACCTGCTTCTTGAATCGTTGGACCATCAGCGACCGGATCGGAAAACGGAATTCCCAGTTCAATCGCTGTAGCTCCGAATTGCTCTAACAGTTTAATCCTTTCCCCTAATGTACTCAAACCGCCATCACCAGCCATAATATATGGAACAAATGCCTTATCTCCACTTTTCTTTACCTGTGCAAACGCCTCTGATAATTTTGTTTTTCCCATCTTACTCGCCCCCTAAAAAACTCTTAATGGTTTCGACATCTTTATCGCCGCGACCTGACAAACATATGACTAATGTCTCGTCTGGTTTCATTTCTTTTGCTAGTTTAATACTGTATGCAACAGCATGTGAGCTTTCTAGTGCCGGAATAATTCCTTCCGTTTTGGATAAGGTTTCGAATGCCACTAATGCTTCCTTATCTGTAATAGATGTATACTTCACTCTACCTATTTCTTTTAAATAGCTATGTTCTGGTCCGACCCCCGGATAATCTAGGCCTGCAGAAATAGAATGAGCTTCTTTGACCTGTCCATCTTTATCTTGAAGCAAATAGGTCATTGTTCCATGTAAAATTCCTTTTTCTCCGTCTGTTAATGCGGCTGCATGCTTTCCTGTCGCAATCCCATCTCCGCCTGCTTCCACACCAAATAATTGAACCTCGGAATCCTTTACAAATGGATAGAACATTCCCATCGAATTACTTCCACCGCCGACACATGCTACTACTGCATTGGGCAGTTTGCCGGTCTGTTCCATGACTTGTCTTTTCGTTTCCGATCCAATCACACTTTGAAAATCACGGACCATTTGCGGAAATGGATGTGGACCTACAACAGATCCAATAATATAATGTGTATCATGTACATTACTGACCCAGTACCGGAACGCTTCATTCACTGCATCCTTTAATGTGCAGCTCCCTTGATTCACACTCTCTACCTTCGCACCTAGTAATTCCATACGAAAGACATTTAGCTTTTGTCTGCGAATATCCTCCGCTCCCATAAACACAATACATTCCAAACCAAGCAAGGCACATGCTGTTGCGGTAGCCACTCCGTGCTGCCCTGCTCCTGTTTCGGCAACGACTTTCTTTTTGCCCATTCTTTTCGTTAACAATGCTTGACCGATAGCATTATTAATTTTGTGGGCGCCTGTATGATTTAGATCCTCCCTCTTCAAAAAGATTTTCGGACCGCCTAATTTTTTTGATAAATTTTCAGCATAGTAGAGTGGGGTTTCCCGTCCGACATATTGAGTAAGATAGTATGCTAATTCGTTCGTAAAATCTGGGTCCGCCATTGCCTCATTATATGCCTTTTCTAAATCAAGGATTGACGTCATTAATGTTTCTGGTACAAATCTCCCGCCAAACTCTCCGTAGCGGCCTTTTTCATTCGGATATGTTGTAGTAGAACTCATTATTCTCTCTCCTTTATTTGTAAAAATACTACGCTAGCATGCTCTACAAATTTTTTTATTTTTATCGGATCTTTTACATGATTGGTTTCCACTCCACTTGATACATCCACTATTGCTGGTTTGACCGTTAGGATGGCTTCCTCTACGTTCTGGACATTAAGTCCGCCTGCTAGGATAAGCTTATCCTTATCGGTATCAAGCATTTCGAGTGCTTTCCAATCGAATACTTCTCCACTGCCTGCTTTTGGACTATCAATTAAGTAGTAATCACAGGCATACTCGTTTATTTGAGCAAGATTATGACTAGAAAATGCTTTGATGATTGGATATGGCAAACTGTCCACAAATCGCGGCGATTCCTTACCGTGAAGCTGAATATAATCGAGCCCGATATCATCTGCAATTTGGAGAATGGTAGGTGCTTCTTCATTCACAAAGACTCCAACCTTTTTGATATTGGTTGGAAGAGCTTTTGATATAATTTTCGCTTGTTCCCGTGATATTCTCCTTTTACTGTCAGCAAATACAAATCCAATAAAATCAGCGCCTGCCTCCACCGCTGCCTTTGCTGCTTCCATGGTTTTAATACCACAAATTTTTACACCCACTGAAACATTCCCCTTATTTGAATTCTATTTTTAAATCTTTCAATGTTTCTTTCAGATTCTCCGAGCGCATCAATGTCTCTCCCACTAATACTCCTCTTACCCCTGCTTCCATCATCTTTTCTACATCCTCCCGATTTCGAATCCCGCTTTCGCCGATAAGTAGAATATCGTTTCTGTTCACTAATTTTGCTAACTCTTGTGTCACAGATAAATCAACGGTAAACGTTTTTAAATCGCGATTGTTGATCCCGATGATTTTGGCCCCTATTTCTAAAGCAATCATCAGCTCTGTTTCATTGTGAACCTCGAGCAGCACCTCCAAATCTATGGAATATGCATAATCAAATAGCTCTTTTAGACGTTGCTTTGGCAATGCTGCCGCGATGAGAAGCACTACATTTGCACCATAATCTTTTGCTCGATTAATTTGAATTTCTTCTATAATAAAGTCCTTGCATAGGATTGGCAGATCAACCGTGTTCCGAACAACCCTCAAATCCTCGATGGAGCCTTTAAAAAAGGGCGTATCTGTTAACACAGAAATTGCATTTGCACCGTATGTTGCGTATTGTTCAGCCTGTTCCACAGGGTTGACCTCAACATTTATCTCACCTTTTGAAGGCGAAGCTCGTTTAATTTCAGCGATAATATTCATAGTTGACGATTCCATAAAAGTTTGGTACATGGATTTTTCTTGCTTAATGTTTCTGTAATTTTGCTGCTGATACTGTTCTTTAAGTATTTTTACTTCTTTTTCTTTTTCGATGAGAATGTTGGATAAAAACGTCACCTCAAATCACCTCTTTTGCAAAATGTTTGCTGTATTCCACTAAATTATTTAATTTTTCCAATGCTGCTCCGGAATCGATACTTTTTTCAGCAATGGAAATGCCTTCCTCGATTGAGGCGGCTAAACCATTTGCAAAAATACCTAAGCCCGCATTCAATACCACGGTATCGCGGTATGCCCCTTTCCCTCCATTTAAGACTTGAAGAAGAATATCCGCATTTTCCTTGGAATTTCCGCCGCGTATCGCTTCATTTTCATATTGCGGCAATCCAACATCACTTGGTCTTAACGTAAAGCTGGTGATGTTTCCGTTATTTAATAAAACAAGATGGTTTTCACCAGATAAGGATGCCTCATCCATGTATCCCGCACCATTTAAGACTACTGCGCGTTTTCTGCCTAATTGGTGTAAAACCTGTGCCATCATTTCCAGCATATCTCTCCGATAAATTCCAAGAAGTTGCGTGTCTAGTGAAATTGGATTCGTAAGCGGACCAATTAAATTAAAGATTGTTGGGATTTTTAAATCCTTGCGTACCTTCATGATTCGTTTTATGTTTGGATGTACCTTGGGAGCAAAAAGAAAGGCAATGCCATTTTTGGCGAGTATCTCGGCAATTTGTTGGGGATCAAATTGTAAGCTTACTCCTAAATGTTCGAGAACATCCGCACTGCCGGTTTTACTGGAAACACTTCGATTCCCATGTTTGGCAATTTTGATTCCGGCACCGGCGATGACAAAAGCCGATGTGGTACTAATATTAAAGCTTCCAGATCCATCTCCGCCGGTTCCGCAATTATCCATTACTGATGGAAATGGCAGATCGATTTGCAGTGATTTTTCGCGGATGACTTCCACTAAACCGGCAATTTCCTCTGCAGTTTCACCCTTTATTTTTAATGCAGCCAAGAAAGCTCCCATTTCTGAATCCGATATTTCTGTTGAGAACAATTGGTTGGCTGCCATTGTCATTTCTTCATACGAGAGACTTTGATGCTCCATAACTTTTTCAAGATACGATTTCATTTCTATTCCCCCTCACTACATCTAAAAAATTTTTAATAATCGCTTTTCCGCATTTTGTTCCAATCGATTCAGGATGAAACTGCAGACCATATAGCGGATAGTGAATATGCTGGATTCCCATTACTTCTTCATCATCCATGGATTTTGCCACTACCTCGAGCTCTGAAGGCAGGCTTTGTTCTTTCATCACAAGTGAGTGATAACGCATGACTTCAAGCGGCTGGGACATGTATGCAAATAGACCCTGGCCAGAATGTAAAATCATTGATGTTTTCCCATGTTTAATATTCATCGCCTGGACAATTTCGGCTCCAAAGGCTGCACCAATAGCTTGATGCCCTAGGCAGATCCCTAATATAGGAATATCTTGATAGTAGGCTCTTATCAATTCGATGCAGATTCCGGCATTTTCTGGTATTCCTGGCCCTGGGGATAATATAATTGCTTCCGGTTTGAGCGCTTTGATTTCTGCAACAGTTATTTGATCATTTCGTACCACTTGAACGTCTTCGCCTAATTCTAAAAAATATTGGTACAGGTTATACGTAAAGGAATCATAGTTATCGATTAACAAGATCATTTCTACTTACCTCCAATAATGACTTTGCCTTGTTCATCGTTTCTTCGTATTCTTTTTCCGGGTTGGAGTCATAGACAATTCCGGCACCGGTTTGTAATATTGCCTTGCCATCTTTAATTACTAACGAGCGGATTGCTAATGCGAAATCAATATCTCCGTTTACATTGATGTAGCCTACGGCACCTGCATAGACACCGCGTTTTCTTTTTTCAAGTTCATTGATGATTTGCATTGCACGAATTTTCGGTGCACCCGATACCGTACCTGCTGGCAGGCAGGATATTAAAGCATCCACACTAGATAGAGTTTGTTTTAGCTGACCCTTTACCTCGGAAACGATATGCATAACATGTTGATAACGTTCAATTTCCATATACTTAGAAATCGTGATGGTTCCCGCTTCACAAACACGTCCTACATCATTGCGGCTTAAATCAACTAGCATTTTATGTTCGGCCAGTTCTTTTTCATCTGCTAGGAGTTCCTGCTCCAGTTGTTTGTCCTCTGTTACAGTTTCTCCGCGCTTCCTTGTCCCTGCAATTGGATTGGTTGTTAATTCCTTCCCTTTCGTTTTGATTAAGCTTTCAGGAGATGCTCCTAAAAGGATGTAATCCTCGAAATCAATGTAAAACATATAGGGGGATGGATTTGCGTTTCTAAGCTTTCTATAAAATTGAAATGGCTCATCTGTCGCTTCCCCTTCTAAAGCCTGAGATAATACGACCTGAAAAATATCTCCTTGTTGAATATGTTTCTTTGCGCTTTCCACCATTTTCATGAAATCTTCTTTCGATCTGGTCGGTTTAAAATCCATTTTAGCTGCATTTGTTTTTTGGTCCTCTTTGTCTCCCGTAAACAAAGCTATCTGTAATGTTTCTGTTGTTTGTTCAAGCTCCGCTTCCGTCCGCGTTTGATTTAGGTTTAATAAAATAATGGAAACGGTTTGCGAAAGATGATCGAATACGATGACATCCTGATAAAACATAAGATGAATATCTGGTATATTCAGCGAATCGTTTACCACATCCCCAATTTTTTCGTGTTGGCGAATCGCATCATATCCGATATAACCAACCCCTCCTCCATAGAAGGGAAAAGGCAAGTGGGCTCTTAGCTCTGGTAGAAATTTTTTTAATAGCTGGAGAGGGATACCCTGTTCTCGCTGGACGTGCTCTTTGTAATATATCGTTATTTGATCGTCAACAGCTTTATATTCCAGATAAGGGTTCATCCCAATAAAAGAATACCTGCCATTTCCTTCATGTTTAAGGGAACTTTCCAGCAAAAATTTCTTTTTTCCTTTTAAGCGATTGTAAATGGCTATCGGTGTTAAGGTATCTCCGTTAAGTGTGGTCATTTTATATTTTGGATTCAAAACTGGTTCCCTCCTAAATTTTTCTATATAAATAAAAAGTCCTCTATAAACGAAAGACTCATGATGTCTTTCGTTTATAGAGGACGATACATACCGCGGTGCCACCTCATATTGAAGGAGAAAATATTCCTTCCGCTTTTTCGGGTACGGGAAATGAGCAAATGCGTAAACGCCTTGCTCAGCGGCGTTTGGATTTCGTAGTCTTCGACTGAGATAAAAGAAACACGGCGAGATAGTTCACAAGCAAGTGAAATTAGCACTTAAATTTCAACCGATGTTGACGTAATCACAGGGAGAAGACATAGAAATCCACTAGCCGATAGGCGCTGAAGCTAGGCGTAGGTCATTGATAAAACATTTCCGATACCCTATCCTTTTAACGGTGGAATTCCGTGTTTCCCTACTGTCTTTCAGGAAACCTCTCATAAGTCCATTCTGCTTAACCCCTCGTACCGGATTCACACCATCACCGGCTCTCTGCAACGATTTTAGTCAAGCATACTCCTCTTAATCATTGAGTTCGCTATATTTTATTTTTTTAAAATACAAAAGTCCCCTCATCCGAAAAGGACGAGAGGACCCGTGGTACCACCTTTATTAGCTGAATAAAACAGCTCACTTTGACAATATCAAGATTACATTTTGAATCTTAATATCCGTCTCTTGTAACGACGAGACTTTCGCCAAAGCCTACTGCTTTCAATGTAAGTTTCGGTTTGGAAGCTCAGAAGCCCATTCATCCATACTTTCACACTGGTTTGCACCAACCACCAGCTCTCTACAGTGTCCATAAGGATTACTCTTCTTCTTCAACGCTTAAATATTTTTCAATTTATTTAAATTAATTGATAATTATACTATTACGTTTGAAATAGAATGTCAAGAGGAAAAAAGAAAAATTTCGAACATAGTATAAATTATTATCAAAGAAATGGCACTGTCCACTGGAGGCGGACACTTTCCCTATTTGTCCATCTGTGGTGCCTGGCACCCAAATTTGTTGCGAAGGACTAAAAATTATCATGAAAAACTGTTATAATGCATGTTTAAGGGGTTAAAAATTTCTAGCATTTAAATAGATGGGCTATTTGAAAATTATGTAAAAAGGAATGATTATGATGATGGATTCTCATCAAGTTTATAATAATTTACTTGCGATTGTAGAAAAGGAAAACATATTCGTTGATGAATACTTAAGAAATCATACTTATACTAGGCTTGGAGGAAAAGCAGATTTCCTTGTTACACCTTCGACCTATGAAGAATTACAAAATATTATTAAGCTATCCATTAAAGAAAATATTCCTTTCACCTTGTTAGGGAATGGCTCTAATTTGATCGTTAAGGACGGAGGGATCCGCGGTATCGTCATTCTTTTAAATCGTTTTAAGCGAATAAAAGTAGATGGGGATTATTTAATTGCGGAAAGCGGTGCGGCCATTATAGATGCATCCCGTAAAGCATTAGAAGCAAAATTAACTGGTCTGGAATTTGCTTGCGGCATTCCTGGAACCGTCGGCGGAGCTTTATTCATGAATGCTGGTGCCTATGGCGGAGAAATCAAAGATGTACTCGACCACGCTATTGTAGTGGATCGCAACGGGGATATTCAGAAAAGATCAGCTGCAGACTTAGATCTAGCTTATCGAACGAGTAATATTGCAGCCAATGGCGATATTGTGATGGAGGCAACGTTTGCACTTAAGCCGGGCAATTACGATGAAATTAAAGCGGTAATGGATGATTTAACCTTTAGAAGAGAATCTAAGCAACCACTTGAATATCCATCTTGCGGAAGTGTCTTCAAAAGACCTCCAGGTTATTTTGCAGGAAAACTGATCCAAGATAGCGGATTGCAAGGACATAGCATTGGCGGGGCTGAAGTTTCTACCAAACATGCAGGCTTCATTGTAAATAAGAACAATGCCACTGCCTCAGAATATATTGCTTTAATTCACCATGTGCAAAAAACAGTAAAAGAAAAGTTTAATGTAGAACTAGAAAGAGAAGTTAAAATTATAGGGGAAGACTAAACAAATAATTGGTAGGTCCACAAATTAATTTTTGTGGGCCTTTTCTGTATGTATCCCCTAATATTTTTCCGCATAAATCAAAAACTATGTGGGACTCAAACTATTTAGGGGGACACACATGAAAGCAACCGATGTATTTGTACACTGTTTAGAGAATGAAGGGGTAGAGTATATATTCGGAATTGTAGGCAATGAAATATTAGATTTAGCAAATTCATTATCTCATTCTGAACAAATTCAGTATATAACCGTTCATCATGAACAAGGTGCTGCATTTATGGCAGATGTTTACGGAAGACTCTCTGGTAAAGTAGGTGTATGCCTTGCCACACTCGGACCCGGAGCGACAAATTTACTAACAGGTATTGCAAGTGCCACACTGGACCATTCTCCGATGGTGACTATCACAGGGCAAGCAGCTTTAGAGAGACAACATAAGCATTCTCATCAATACCTTGATGTCATCCAAATAATGGAACCGGTAACAAAATGGGCCATACAGGTCAAAGAAGCTTCTGCTATTCCTGAAATTATTCGCAAAGCTTTCCGGATCGCAAAACTAGAAAAACGGGGTGCCGTTGCAATTGAATTACCGGAAAATCTTGCTATTCAAAGCATCCCGCCGATTGTGCTTCCTGTCACACCCGAGCCTGTTTCCATACCAAGCTACGATACGATTCTTGCCGCCCAAAAAATTATCCAGCAATCCAACAGACCTTTTATACTTGTCGGAAATGGTGTCATTAGAAGCGGAGCTGCAGACGAATTTTTAACATTTGCCGAAACCTTGCAAGCCCCAGTAACCCATAGTTTTACAGCAAAGGGGATTTTGCATAAAGAGCATAAACAAAATTATTTTACATTCGGCTTTATGGAAAAGGATGAAGTAATGCCAGGATTGCACGAGGCAGATTTACTTATCGTCATTGGCTTGGATCATAATGAACGACTTCCAAAAGAGTGGAACAGAAAGAAGACCACCATACTACATATTGATTCTCATCCTGCAGAAATAGATGAATTTTATCCTGTCCAAATTGAATTGGTAGGAAATTTAAAGGAAACTTTGGCATGTTTTCAATCCTTTGATCTCCCATCTAAAGCTTGGGTACCCGCCGGCAATCTGAAAAATCGCATAGAGCAAGCTTATAATATTTCTTGGAATCACGATAGTATTGCTTCACTTCCACTAACTATCGAAAATATTTTGCATGTGATAGAAATGATCGCTGATGATGAAACCATTGTCCTTTCAGACGTTGGTTCCCATAAAGTTTCGGTAGCACGCACCTTTCAACCGAAGAAACCTAATAGATTGGTTATTTCCAATGGCTTAGCTGCGATCGGCATCTCCCTTCCCGGAGCAATTGGAGCAAAATTAGCTTGTCCCAATGAACCAGTAATTTGCTTAACGGGAGACGGAGGATTTTTAACAAATGCAGCAGAGTTAGAAACAGCTAAGCGGCTAGGGCTCTCGTTCGTTATTATTGTTTTAAACGATTCTGTTTTAAAAATAGAAGAGGATACAATGAGGAAAAGATTCGGAAAAAGTTATGGGGTCGGCTTTCACAATCCAGATTTTGTCGATTTCGCAAATAGCTTTGGAATTATCGGCGTTCGCCCCAAAACCCTGGACCAATTTGCAGAAATGCTTATAAATTGTTTACATTCTTCTAGCAATATTACATTAATAGATGTACCAGTAAACAACTAAAAGGACAAAGGAGTCGTTTTTCTACTTGATTTGTCCTTTTAATCACTTCATAAAGAACAAATGCACCTGTGCTTTTCTATCAATTGTCCTCTTGATCTCTTTTAAAAGACAAAAGTGCTCGTTTTTTCCTTCAATTGTCCTTTTAATCCCTTTTAAAGGACAAAACTGCTCGTCTTTTTCTTTCAATTGTCCTTTTGGACCCCTTTAAAGGACAAGGGAGTTTCGATTTTGCCTTGCTTTGTCTTTTAGAGCCCTTTTAAAGGACAAAGCTGCTCGTTTTTCCCCTTGATTTGTCCTTTTGATCCCTTCTAAAGGACAAATGCGCCTGTGCTTTTACATCAATTGTCCTTTTGATCTCTTTTAAAAGACAAAAGTGCTCGTTTTTTTCCTTCATTTGTCCTTTTAATCCCTTCTAAAGGACAAATGCGCCTGTGCTTTTCCATCAATTGTCCTTTTAATCTCTTTTAAAGGACAAAAGTGCTCGTTTTTTTCCTTTATTTGTCCTTTTAATCCCTTCTAAAGGACAAATGCGCCTGTGCTTTTCCATCAATTGTCCTTTTGATCTCTTTTAAAAGACAAAAGTGCTCGTTTTTGTCCTTCAATTGTCCTTTTAATCCCTTTTAAAGGTCAAAAGTGCTCGTCTTTTTCCTTCATTTGTCCTTTTGAACCCCTTTAAAGGACAAGGGAGCTTCGATTTTGCCTCGCTTTGTCCTTTTGATCCCTTTTAAAGGACAAATGCGCTTGTGCTTTTCCATTAATTGTCCTGTTGAACCCCTTTAAAGGACAAGGGAGCTTCGATTTTGCCTTGCTTTGTCCTTTAGAGCCCTTTTAAAGGACAAAACTGCTCGTTTTTTTCCTTCATTTGTCCTTTTGATCCCCTTTAAAGGACTAGGGAGCTTCGATTTTGCCTTGCTTTGTCCTTTAGAGCCCTTTTAAAGGACAAAACTGCTCGTTTTTTTCCTTCATTTGTCCTTTTGATCCCCTTTAAAGGACTAGGGAGCTCCGATTTTGCCTTGCTTTGTCCTTTAGAGCCCTTTTAAAGGACAAAACTGCTCGTTTTTTTCCTTCATTTGTCCTTTTGAACCCCTTTAAAGGACAAGGGAGCTTCGATTTTGCCTCGCTTTGTCCTTTTGATCCCTTTTAAAGGACAAATGCGCTTGTGCTTTTCCATTAATTGTCCTGTTGAACCCCTTTAAAGGACAAGGGAGCTTCGATTTTGCCTTGCTTTGTCCTTTAGAGCCCTTTTAAAGGACAAAACTGCTCGTTTTTTTCCTTCATTTGTCCTTTTGATCCCCTTTAAAGGACTAGGGAGCTCCGATTTTGCCTTGCTTTGTCCTTTAGAGCCCTTTTAAAGGACAAAACTGCTCGTTTTTTTCCTTCATTTGTCCTTTTGAACCCCTTTAAAGGACAAGGAAGCTTCGATTTTGCCTCGCTTTGTCCTTTTGATCCCTTTTAAAGGACAAATGCGCTTGTGCTTTTCCATTAATTGTCCTTTTGACCCCCTTTAAAGGACAAGGCAGCTCTGATTTTGCCTTGCTTTGTCTTTTTGATCCCTTCTAAAGGACAAGAGTACTCACATTTTGCCACGCAGTGTCCTTTTGATCCCCTCTATCCCCCCTTTAATCCAACCAAAATCTAATAGTATTGGTCATCCCTATTTTGAATAATGTTATAAGAGACAATTTGAATTAAAATGGGGGTGATCATCATGGAACGTCCTGAATCCATTAAACGAATAACCAATCCAAATGATATTCAGGTACCGCCCGGATATAAAATAGAGGTATTCCAAGAAGAATTAACAACTCCTATCAATATGGAATTTACTGATCAGTGGGAAATGCTGATTGGCGATGCTGGAATTGTATCCGGCAGTGGAAAAGTTCTGAAGCTGACCGATTCCGGTCCGCAAGTAATTGCCGAGGGATTTCGTCCGCCGCTTACTGGAATCACTTATTTCAAAGGAAATATTTATGTAGCACATCGCAGCATGATTACTATCATTCAGTCTGATGGATCAAAAAAAGATATTCTCACAGGTTTGCCAAGTTTCGGTGACCATCATAATAACCGTGTCATATTTGGGCCGGACGGAAAAATGTACTTTGGACAGGGAACTGCTACGAATTCTGGTGTTATTGGTGAAGATAATCGTTGGATAAAAGATTATCCATTCTTTCATGACTATCCCGGAGCTTATATAAGCTTAGTCGGACATAATTTTCAAAGCAAGAACCTGCTAACCAATTCGCCAACTGATATTGCCCATACAGGTGCCTATTCGCCTTATGGTGTTCCTACTTTTCCGCGTGAAAATGTAAAAGGGGTAATCAAAGCAAGCGGCAGTATATTAAGGGCAAATCCCGACGGTTCCAATTTAGAACTGCTTGCCTGGGGGTTAAGAAACCCGTTTCGTTTAAAATTTGATTTAATGAACCGTCTGTACTGCGGAAATCATGGAATGGATGTTCGCGGAAGCCGGCCAGTTGAAGGCTCTCTAGATGAATTTCATGAAATTAAATTTGGTGCTTGGTATGGATGGCCGGATTATACTGGGGGAGTGCCTGTTTCCGATCCCCGCTTTAAACCGGCAGGCAAAAGACAGCCAACTTTTCTTTTAGCCCAGCATCCGATGAAGCCACCGAAACCTGTTGCCCTTTTCGAACCACATTCTGCAATAATGGGATTTGATTTCAATAAGAATCCAGACTTCGGACCTTTAAACGAGGCATACATTGCTGAATTTGGGAGTGAGGCACCTGTAACGACAGGAGGAAAACCTGCACCATATGTCGGCCACCGTGTTTCCCGCATTAATACGCGAAACGGAAATATAACACCTTTTGCAATTAATAAATCCAGGGTTGCTGCATCCGTTACACAAGGCGGCGGATTAGAAAGACCGATTGATGTTATTTTTGGCAAAAATAATGAAATGTATATTGCAGATTTCGGCTTAAATAGTCCAATCGGCCGCTATTACCCCAATACCGGTGTCATTTGGAAGGTAACAAAATCATAGAAATATTTTGTCTTACAAAAAATATTTCTGTAAGATGAAGGTAAATATACTTTAAGGAGTTTAAAACCATGCAAGAAATAATACTCTTAGTAGATATGTTCCAGAAACATGCTGACCCAGAAAAAGCCATTCCAATGGAAAACTATATGAAAAATCATTTTCCGTTCCTCGGCATCAAAACTCCGGAACGCAATCAAATACTAAAGGAGTTCTTTCAAGAAACGGAAATCATTAAGAAACCATTTTCGCATGAGTTTGTAAATGGCCTATGGAGTTTAAAAGAGAGAGAATATCATTATGCTGCTCTTGCCTATTGTCAACAATTCAAAAAAGGGTTCACTGACGAGGATCTACCATTTTTTGAAAAGCTCATTACTACTAATTCTTGGTGGGATACTGCTGATATAATTGCTCCGCACATCATTGGGGATATCGCAGGCAAATTTCCTGCTGTTATTTCTAAAAATATTGATAAATGGGCAACTGATGAAAATAGATGGTTAAGAAGATCCGCTATTCTTTTTCAGTTGAAATATAAATCAAATACGGATGCAGATCTTCTTTATCATTACTGTTTATTGAATGCAGATAGCAAAGAATTTTTCGTACAAAAAGCGATAGGCTGGGCACTAAGAGAATATTCCAAGACAAATTCGGAATCCGTTAGGTCCTTTATCCAGTCCCATTCATTGCCAAAGTTAAGTTTAAGAGAAGCAAGAAAATATATATAAACGAGGTAGATTAGTTCACTATTTGATAATGCCTGTTCCATCAATTTTCGTCGTAACATGTAATTTGAATTTTGCTTGCGGATATAGTCTTTTCCACTCTTCTATTTTCACTTTCTCATCCCCAAGATGAGTTGCCTCATAACGCTGCCCAAATCCAATCGGATCCGCTTTTGCCTTTTGTAACTTAGTTAATAGTTTTTCGAATTTCTTTTTATATTCTTTATTTGTTATCTTTTCATACGAATTTAAATTCACTCTTTGCTGTTCCCGATGTTTTTCCTCCAAATTTCCTTTCAGGTTGACAAAAATATCGATAATAGGGGTCGAACCTTTTGTATTTATTTTATATTTTACCTTCGCATTACTAGAAGCAATGGTAAAATCGTAGTTCTTAGCTTTTACATTAATTTCCGATTTCACCTTTTGCTTAATGAACAAATTGAGAAGCATTGTATCGTTCCTATCCAAGACAACGGCTAATCGTTTATCACGAATCACCCCACTTCTTTGAACCTCCAATGTATTCTCATTTTTGTTTAACTTGATAATTGGCAAAACAGGATCAATTCCCGGCTCTACTAAATCCCGCCAAAAGCTAAAAAGATATTCGGATATAACATAAGGTGTTTCCGTACCTTCATTTCCAAAAAGAAACAATAAACTATTACTTGGGATATATTCAGATTTGGGGTGAAAATTCAAAATATCGCTTGCCATTGAATCCGATATGCTCACCCAAGCAATTTCTTGGATATCTCTTCTTCTTGTAAACCAATCGACCGTGGTAAATAGATTTTCCTTCGCTATGTCCTTTCCAAGGATGATGACTTTCATATGACCAAGATCAAGTTCTTTATCTGCCTTTGATTTTATAATGCCAATAGCTGCTGCGATGGAATCAGCCTCTTCTGAGAGGATAATACTATCCCCTGGTTGTTTCGGATCACCGCTAGGTACGGCAAGTTCCAAAGAAACTTTATATTTTTCCTTCTCCCCCTTATCCACTCCAATGGAAACCGCAAAAAATCTTTTATCAATATCCTTAAATCCACAACCGCTTATTAAAACGACCGCCAATATAATTGGGATTAAGCACCATTTTCTATTCATTTTTTTTCTTCCTCCGAATAGCTAATAGTAAGATAAAATTCATGAAAATAGCGGCAGGGATCAAACCATTTATCCATGACTTCATAATTGAAAAAAGATTATCTTCCGTTGTAAATCCAGCAAATAAAAAGGTAATTAAAGCAAACGCTGCTGCAATAATATAGCCTAAAACATTCTTGCCCTTCAATCTGACTTTTGGAAAAATACTTTTAAACAATTCCATACTTACATGCCAATGAATCGTAATGCTAACAATTGAAATATTTGTATGCAGCAATAAAAATATAAACAAAACTCTTTCTACAAATCCCAGCTCCATTCGCATCGAATCCGCTGTAGAAATCCATGGAAACACATAGCCTTCCACTCCTTTTACCGCTCCGTGAAATCCAATAGGGCCAACCATCGTAACAAGAAGTACTTGAATTCCAAACAGCATGATCAACCAAAGCCACTTCAAATTCAACTTTTGCATTTCACGATTAAATATAATTAAATTAGCGAAACCGAAGTAAATAAAAGTAGCTGCGGAAATCGCGGACCACGAAGGAATTTCTCGAAAATGCGTAAAAAAAATGCGAACAGTGTCCCAGCTAAAATAATCATTAAAAATTGCTTTTATTAGAATAAGCAATATAAATGGCAAATTTAATAGAATTAACAGCTCTGTTGCATACAATACTTTTTTCGTAGGCATTAATATAGAAAAACATATTAATAACAAAAACATTCCTGAAATCAGGATATTTGGCATATCAGGGCTGATGAAAACTTTTGTGATTGTGATAAAAGAAAGCAAAGTAAATAGACCTGCATGAAACCACATATAACCATTAAAAAAGATATAAATGTTTTTAACCCATTTTGAGAGATACTTCTCCAATATTTCCGGCAATCCCATTTTAGGAAAGTGGGAAAATTGTTTCATAAATATATACATCAAACCAGTACCGATGATGCTTCCAATTGGGATGGCAAGCAATCCTCCTGTTAGTCGCTCGTTCATCATAATTCTTGGAATAAAGGTTAAAACATTCGTAATCATATTGACAATGATTAAATAATAAAAATATCGATTCATCCTATGACTTCCTTTTTAAACTTGCTTTCCCCGCGTTCTTTCACTGTAGAATGCCTTTAAATAAGGCTCTCCTAGACTGTTTATATTGACTAGGTAGAAAAGTAGACCAATTAAGCCTACGATTACTCCAATCAGGCCGCTAATGGATGCAAAAAAGAGCAGCACATATTTTACATTCCTCATTGCAAAGCCCATCTCATTAATCGGGATCACAAAGTTCGAAATTGCTACAGCAGAAACAATGATAATCATAATGCTGGAAACTAATCCGGCCTCTGTCGCCGCTGTTCCTAATATAAGACCCCCTACTGTTGTAGCAGTAGGTCCAATAGCCTTTGGCAGTCTAATACTTGCCTCCACTAATAGTTCCATCATTAACAACATAAATAGTACTTCTAAGTAGGATGGAAAAGGAACAGTAGCACGACTTCCGGCAATGGTTAGTGCCAGCTGTATTCGGAATAATTCTGGATTATAAGAAGTCACCCCTACATACACAGCTGGTAGCAGTGTGCTAATAAATAGACCAATATAACGAATGGTTACAAGAAACTTGGTAATCCAATACGGCATGTATAAATCTTCCATCGAACTCAAAAAATCATAGAAAACCGCCGGCCCAATTAAAACAAATGGCGTTCCTTGTAGAACAATTACAAACTTCCCAAGCGCTAGATTATAGGCAATACGGTCTGGACGTTCAGTAACAAGATAGGTTGGAAAAAGGGTTTTTCTTTTTGTAAAATTTCGCATCAGCTGGCCAGCCGTTTGAATGACGGACCTGTCTAAATTCTTGATTTTTTTTCGTATTTCCTCCAAGACTTCTTTTTTTATTAATGATTCATCATAAATAAGGGCAATTTGTACTTTGCTTTTATACCCGATTTCCCCCATTAATTCCAGCATTAAACTGCTGGAATGGTATCGTTGTCGAATTAAATTTATATTCACCTCAAGATTCTCACTTAACGCTTTCTGTGGTCCATGAATGGTTGTTTCAACACTTGCATCCAGTACTTCTTTATTCGTTTGTGTTTTTAAGTCCAACATGATTACTTGATTTGGAAGGATGACCGCAACAGCACCGTGGAAAATATCTTGTAATGCCGCATCATTACCTTTAAAATCTTTAAAGTCTGCCAGCGACTGCAAATAATAGGAATATTCCTCTGTAGAATGCATTTCAAAAAATGGTTTCACCACTAGTTGCTGAATTTTATCTCCGTCACATAGGCTTTTCATATACATTAAGAAGATTTGCTCATTGCTTTTCTTTAACGGATGAATCTTTGCATCGGCACTACCGCTCAGCTGTAATTTAAGAAATTCAAAAGTTGTTTTTGCCATGTAATCAATCACCTTTGCTAAAGACTCTTTTCTTCATACCTAATTGCTATCTTTTTATTTTTATCCATGAAAAGGAAAATATACGGGGGAAATTTAGAGTATAAAAAGAAAATAAAACTATTTGTATTTTCAAAAAAACATCTGTGATATTATGTTAGTGTCTATACGCTCGACACGAATAACGCTGAAGGGTGGGACCAGATGAAGAATCAAACATGGTTGTCGTTTAATTATTTTGCCTTTTTCTTTACTTGGGGAGTATTTATGCCATATTGGACCGGCTGGCTTGTCGATAGCAAGGGGCTGACAATTCCAGCAGCAAGTGCTGTGATTGGTGCGGGCTTTATTTCACGCGCGATTTCAACCTTGGTTGTGTTCCCTACATTTTGCCGTCATCAATCCATCGCATTTTTATTAAGAGTATTCCCATTTATTTCTGCAATTTTATTATTCTTATTTTTGCCTTTTTCTTCTCCGAACATTCTTATTGCCGTAATGGTCATTTTTACAATTCTATATCCGCTTATCCTGCCGTTAATGGAAAGTACGGGAACGATGATGGTAAAAGCTGATGGAATCCATTATGGTAAAAGCCGTCGCTGGGGTTCGATTGGCTATACGGTAGCCTTGATTGTGGTAGGAGTTATCACATCAATTTTCAGTGAACACGCCATCTTTTATATTATGGCTTTGGGGATGCTGGGGATGCTAGCAACAACGAATATGAAATCTCCTCCGTCTATTCGCAATAAAATAGGAGGCAAGACCCGTTCCTCTTATCTTGGGCTGCTAAAGTCAAAAAGATTTGTATTAGGCTTATTTATCGCTATTTTATTGCAGGGGACTCATGCTTCCTATAATAATTACGGATATCTCTATTTACAAGATCTTCATGTTAGCAAATTTTATATTGGATTTATTTTAAATATAGCTGTTTTAGCGGAAATATTATTCTTTTCCGTTGCAGATCGATTATTTCAGAAAACATCTACACCTTCCATGTTTATCATTGCAAGTTTAGCATGCATGATACGCTGGCTTGTCATATTTGCCTTTCCGCATGCAATTGTATTTATTGTTATGCAGCTCTTTCATTCTCTTACATTTGGATTAACCCACTATGCCTTTATCCGGTTAGTAAATGAAGAGTTAAAACAACGGGACATTCCAGCTGCACAAGCGGTATATACCTCGCTTGGCATGGGCTTTATTGTTGGTATTTTCACCTATTTAGGAGGTTTCCTTTATAACCAATCACCTGGTTTTGCCTTCGGAGGAATGGCAATTGTCGCTCTGCCATGTATTTTCATCGGAGCCTATATGTTTGCACGACATCGTAAAACAGCAGATGCAATTTAAAAGGAAGGTCACAAAAGACCTCCCTTTTCTTTACTCTTTTAACTTTTTCATTTTATATAAAATGTTTAAAACGCTAAAACCTAGTAAACAGATTAATAGTACATATGTTATTTTTAAGACCACCATCAATTTTATATGGGAGTAGCTGTCATTAAATACAATCGTACACGCTATAATGATTATCGCCATTAAGGGCATTAATAAAAACCAAAGTAATCTCCTAAACATTTCAACTTTAGAATTTACATCCGTATAGATATCTGGAGTCTTCGCTTTTCCCGGTTCTGTCCTAAAATAATGCCAACCTGCATAGTGTGTTACATGTTCCCAGCCAGCATCCTCAAATAATGCCAAGTATTCTTGCAAATCATGATTTTGATTGGATTTGAAATCTGTTTTATAAATGTATTTTTTAGGATCCATTTTTTCAAAAGTGTATACTAGTAAATTATACTTTAATAGTTTCCACCCTTCCTCCGCCATCTTTTCTAACCATTTATTTTCTTGATCATCCTGCCACGCCCAAAATAGTTTAAATACCCTTTTCTTCATTCATGTATCCCTCACTCGCAAAAATATGTTCCGTTCGAGTTACCAGTGTCTTTAAACGTTCAAATTCACGTCTGCTAATCTCCATCCCTATTTCAGTTAAAATATAACTTTTTCTTCTCTCATTCTCTTCCTCAGATATTTTCTTGATTAATCCATCCTTTTCGAGCTTACCTAGCGCTCCATATAGAGTTCCAGGACCTAGACTCACCTCTCCAGCACTAAGCTCTTCCACCTTCTGCATTATTCCATAGCCATGCAGCGGTGAGGTAAGGGAAATTAAAATATAGTAGGTAGTTTGAGTTAAAGGAAGGTATTTCTTAATTAACTTTTCATTTAACATCATGAAGCCTCCATTGTATCAGCGATTGATACTACGCAATACGATATATCGGTTAACGATATAATAAAGTACGCCATCAATATTGTCAATACACTCATGACTGTTTCATGTGGTAGAAATTATCGTTTTTATTTTTAACAAAAACAATTACTATTTTCGTGTTTTACCTCTTTACAAAACTAAAGTATTTGGATAGAATATTCTAAACAGTCAAATATGCGAAAAAGGTAATGATGAAGATGGTATAAAGAAATGGACTAAAGAGAGTCGGTGGGCGCTGTGAACCGATGCTATTTCTTTAAAATGCCGAGCACTTCGGAACTGCCTGGCTGAAATAGCAGTAGGCCAGAACGGTAATGATGCCGTTATTTAATGAGGTTACTGAGAGAGTTGGTAACAAACAAGGGTGGTACCGCGTTTTCCACGCCCCTTATAGTAGGCAGCAATGTCCTATTATATGGGGCGTTTTTATTTTTCATTGAAAGGATGATTCTAGATGCTTTTTAATCAGCAATTTTTGTTCACACCTGGACCTACGCCAATACCCGACAGAGTAAAGCTCGCAATGAATGAGCCAATGATTGCTCATCGTAGTAAAGCATTTTCGCATTTACTTGAGGATGTTTCCACCAGGCTGCAACCTATCTTTGGAGCAAGGAATCCTGTTTTATTAGTAGCGGGTACAGGTACCTCCACATTGGAGACAGCTGCTTGTAATGTTGTAGAAGATGGCGATCATGTCGTGGTGGTTGTTACCGGTGCTTTCGGGGACCGTTTCGCCAACATATGCCAAGCATTTGGCGCCAATGTCCACCGCTTAAATATTGAATGGGGCAAGGCCTGCGAACCCGGTCAACTAGAGGAATTTTTAAAGTCATTAGATGTTCGAGTTAAAGCCATTTTTGCTACATATTGCGAAACCTCGACCGGTGTATTAAATCCGATTAAAGAATTAGGCAGAATAACTAAACAGCATACTGATGCCCTCTTTATCGTGGATGGGGTCAGTTGTATTGGTGCAGTTCCAGTAGCAATGGAAGAATGGAAGATTGATATACTTGTTTCCGGTTCTCAAAAAGCTCTTATGCTCCCACCTGGATTAGCTTTTATCGCTTTAAATGAGAATGCTAGAGAGGTGATAAATAACTGCAAAACAAAACGTTTTTATTTCGATGTAAATCGTTACTTAACATCCTATTATGAGGAAACATCCACCCCATTTACACCAGCTGTATCCTTAATTGCTGGTGCACGTGAGGTTTGTAGTTTGATAGAAGAAGAAGGATGGGAAAATGTGATTGCACGGCATCAGTTATTGAAAGAAATGCTGCGAAGGGGTCTTGAGGAAATAGAAATACCGCTGTTTGTTGAAGACGACATTGCCTCCCCTACTGTGACATCTATTCAACCGAAGGAAGAATTGATTGGGACTATCAAACAAGGCTTACAAGAAAAGTTTGGAATCATCATTGCAGGTGGACAAAAGCATTTGAAAGGAAAAATTTTACGAATCGGTCATATGGGATATTGCACACCATATGATGTGTTAAAAGTGTTAACAGGCATAGAAATGATTCAATCAAACGTGTTGGACAGGAATATTTATGGCAAGGCAATAGCTAAAGCGGAGGAGGTTTGGGGTAAAAATGTATAAGGTATTAGTAACAGATAGCATTAGTGAAAGCGGTCTGATGCCGCTATACGAACATCCTAATTATGAGGTGGATCGTTACGATCAACTGCCATTTGATAAGCTATTTTCTATCATCGGTAGCTATGATGCACTTGTCGTTCGTAGCCAAACAAATGTCACGAAAGAATTAATGGACCATGCTCCTCGTTTAAGAATTATTGCTAGGGCAGGTGTAGGTGTTGATAATATCGACGTGGAAGCTGCCACGAAAAAAGGGATTATCGTCATCAATGCTCCAGGTGGAAATACTGTCGCCGCAACAGAGCATACCTTGGCGATGCTGCTAGCTTTGGCCAGAAAGATTCCACATGCACATCAATCAACCATCCATGGAAATTGGGAAAGGAAAAAGTATCAAGGAATTGAGTTGTATGGAAAGACGCTCGGCATTATCGGTATGGGTAAAATCGGAACAGAGGTAGCAAAAAGGGCGAAAAGTTTCCAAATGAATATTCTAGGATATGATCCTTACCTTAAAGAGGATCGGGCAAATAAACTCGGAATTACAAAGGCAAGTTTAGACGAAATCGCCGAACATGCTGATTTTATTACCATCCATACCCCTCTCATAAAAGAAACAAAAGGTCTGATAAATAAATCTTATATTCAAAAAATGAAAAAAGGAGCCCGCATCATTAATTGTGCCCGCGGCGGTATCATAGATGAGAATGCCCTGTTGGCAGGCTTACAATCGGGCAAAATTGCTGGAGCAGCGCTAGATGTATTTGAACAAGAACCACCAGCGAATTTTACATTATTACATCATCCTAATGTGATTGTAACCCCTCATTTAGGAGCTTCAACTGAAGAAGCTCAGGAAAAAGTTGCTTTGGAGGTAAGTGCTGAAATTATCAATATATGTGAAAATCAAACGATCCGTTCTGCTGTAAATATGCCGCAAATTACAGGTGAATCACAGGCAAGAATGCAGCCCTACTTGCAAATCGGCGAGCAAATGGCAGGAATCGCTATTCAATTATTAAAAACGGCACCGGAGAAAATTCAAATATCTTATTCAGGAGAGCTGTTAGACGAGGATACGAGCCTGTTGACACGCTCTATAATTAAGGGTGTTTTATCTCATCATTTAAGTGATTCTGTCAATCTTATCAATGCATTTCATTTATTAAGAGAACAAGGAGTTCCGTATCAAATTCAAAAAGAGGCTTCCAATAAAGGATTTTCTAATTATATGGAGCTAACTTTATACAAAAATGGTGAAAAGGTAAGTGTCGCCGCAACGGTATTAATTGGCCTAGGGGCCAGAATAGTGAATATCAATGATTATAGAATTGATCTTAAACCTGAAAAGCATCTTCTCTACATCAAACACTATGATATACCTGGAATGATCGGCCGTGTCGGATCGATTCTTGGCGACCATAACGTAAATATCGGTACCATGCAAGTGGGGAGATCCACCGTTGGGGGAGAAGCGATCATGATTCTTACTTTAGACAAAAAAATAGACGACCCAGTAGATTTGCAACTTCAATCCATTCAAGGCATCAAAGAGACCCAAATTCTCGAACTCACTTCAGGGTACAACTCACTCCAAGAAACATCATTATAAAACAAAAAACAATCTGGTGCCTGGCACCAGATTGTTTTTATTATAGTATATTCTTTATATCTAATACTGAGTCTAAGATAAATTCCGCCTTGTGTTCTTCAAATTCACTCCGGGCATCTTTCCCTGAAAGCCCTGTTAATACAGCAGCGAATCGGCAACCCATTTTTTGTGCGGCTAAAAGATCGGCAAGCGAGTCTCCGACAATTAATACTTCATGACCATTTTCAATCGGTAAGTGTATCTGTAAAACTTCATCAGGTTCGGCATTTTTGCCCTTCAACGCCATTAAATAGGTAAATGGATTCGGTTTTGCTAACGAAATTCCGTTGCCCGTTACATTCTCAGCCTTTAATACATCATCCGCTGTTACAATATGCTGCACGTCAAACTGTTCCAGCCAACCTAAAGCCGCAAATGGTTCGAGTGTTTCCAGCTCCGGCCTCCCGGTTCCAATTCCTATTGATATACCCGAATCCCGTAAGAATTGAAACAAATCCGCAATTTCTTCCGGAGATGCGAGTACTTTTTCATCTGCTAAAAATCCTGCTTTACCTGTTTGAACAGATGGTCTCCCCGTAGATGCTAAGATATTTTTATCCCCGACATACCATTCCTGGGAACAATGCTCGCAGACGGACCAAAGCTTCCCCTTATGTCCAAAAGTAGTTGTATTTACTTCTAGTTTCTCTTTGGCCAGCATATCTAATACAGTCAATAAGTCCTGTTTTGTTTGTTGAAAGCCCTTGAAGTCCACTAAAAAACGATTAAAATCAATTTCCACCTGATATTGGCGTAAAACATCTTTTATTTCTAAAAGAGTATTTCTATCTATTTCTTCTCTTAGCCAATTTTCTATACGTGCGTGTTCGTTGTCCTTGATTTGGGTGAGCAGATGAATAAGCTGATAACTGAAGGTAAGATAAATCATGTCCCAATTGGCATTTAAACCTCTTGATTTTAAAAATTTCAAAACATGATCCTCTTCAAAAACCTCATTTCTTATACTTGTAATTTCATCATCAGAATAAGTAGTCTTATATTTTTCCGGAGCCAGACCTAAGTAATTTTCACTATATAAAAGCTCCCAAACCGTTAAAGAAGATGCATCAAAATAACGCTCCTCACTCAATAAAACCCCATCTACATCGAATAATATCGTTTGAACCAACCATAACTCCTCCAATCGCAACACACTTTATCCCACTAGTTTACCATAGAACGGGACGGAGGGTCAGGTCCCATTTCCCAACTCTACAAAAAGTGGGAAATGGGGTCTGACCCTCAACCAAAGGGAAAAGGGATCCCTTCATCCTAAGGAACGGATCCCCTTATCCTACTTTACTGGTGGATTGAATCGAATTTGCCAGACTTTTAAAAAGCGGCATTTTGTCTAAATCAGCATTGCCACCGCTAATGATAATGCCTATATGCTTTCCTGCCATTCTCAACTTTCCTGAAATCACGGCTGCTAGAGCAGCTGCACCAGCGCCTTCTACAAACATTTTTTCTCTTTCCAACATCATAATCATGGCAAGAGCAATTTCCTCATCCGTAACAGAAACAATATCATCTACATATCGGTTAATAATCGGAAACGTTAATTCTCCTGGTTCCTTAACCAGTATTCCATCCGCAATACCCCCTACTTTTAAAAGGCGGGTTTTCCCCACACCATGAAAGCAGTTATAGGTTGCTAAAGCTCCGGCCGCTTGGACGCCTATGATTTTAATTGCTGGATACAAGTTCTTAATTAAAGTAGCTATGCCAGATATTAATCCGCCACCTCCAACCGGAACCACAATGGCATCCAATTCGGAGCATTGCTGAACCATTTCCAGGGCAATCGTTCCTTGGCCTGCCATTACTTCCACATCATCAAAAGCATGGACAAAGGTGGCTCCGCTTCTTTGCTGTGTAAGAACAGCTGCTTCATATGCTTCCTGATATGACTCTCCAGTTAATACAACCTCTGCACCATAAGCTTGAGTAGCCTTCACCTTTGCCGTCGGGGTTCCTTCTGGCATAAAGATTTTTGACTTGATCCCTCTTTTAGCAGCTGAATACGCGACACCTTGCGCATGGTTTCCCGCTGACGCAGCAATGACTCCCCGAGAAGCAGCTAAATCATTCAAGGAAAGTATCTTATTCATAGCACCTCTGATTTTAAATGAACCAGTTCGCTGTAAGTTCTCCATTTTTAAATAAAGCTTTGATCCTGTTAATTCATTGAAGGTTTTAGATTCATTTAAAGGTGTGCGGTGGACAACACTCATTAAATGTTCAAATGCCTCAATTATTTGGTTCGTCTGCAAGTAATCCCCAATTCATTCACCTTCCTGTCCTGACATTTCATAGTTTTTGATTTTTTCTTCATGGACTAATGTTAGTCCGATTTCATCCAAACCATTAATAAGCATATGCTTTTGATATTCATCAATCTCAAAAGAAATGGAAAATTGATGATTATAAATAAGCTGTTCCTCCAGGTTAATACTAAGATGTAACACTTCTTTTTCTGCTTTGTCTTGCAAGCTAGCAATTACTTTCTCAGGTAAAGTCACTGCTAGAATCCCATTTTTTAAACAGTTGTTAAAAAATATGTCTGCAAAGCTTGGCGCAAGTATTACTTTAAATCCGAAATCTTGCAATGCCCAAGGCGCATGCTCTCGGGAGGAACCACATCCAAAATTCGGACCCGCAATTAGGATAGAGGCGCCTTCATATTTTGGATTATTTAATGGAAAGTCCTGCTTTTTGTTGCCATTATCATCAAACCGCCAGTGATAAAAGAGGCATTCTCCAAATCCTTTTCTTTCAATTCTTTTCAAAAATTGCTTCGGTATTATTTGATCTGTATCCACATTGCTGCGAATCAACGGAAATACTAAACCATCCAATTTTTTAAAGGGTTCCAAATGATTCGACCTCCTTCACCTGTTTTCTAAACTAACACTGTTTTTGAAAGCTTTCTTACATCCACAAACTTCCCATAAATAGCTGCCGCAGCTGCCATTGCCGGGCTAACCAAATGAGTTCTAGCACCTGATCCTTGACGTCCTTCAAAATTGCGGTTGGAAGTAGAGGCACAGCGTTTTCCAGCTGGAACTATATCATCATTCATTGCTAGACACATACTGCAGCCTGATTCTCTCCACTCAAAACCTGCTTCGATAAAGATTTTATCCAGACCTTCCGCCTCAGCTTGTGCCTTCACTAGAAAGGAGCCTGGAACCACCAACGCTGTTACGTTTTCATGTACATGATGACCTTTAATCACTTGTGCCGCATCCCGCAAATCTTTTAATCTCGAATTGGTACAAGATCCGATAAATACATAATCAATCGGGATTTCATTAATTGGCGCCCCGCCTACTAGCCCCATATACTGCAATGCCTTTTCAGCAGCCTTGCTTTCCTCTGGATTATCTAGTTGTTCTGGGACAGGCAGATGATCATTAATGGAAAGGCACATGGAAGGATTGGTTCCCCATGTTACTTGGGGCTCAATGGATTCCGCATCAATTTCAATTGTACGGTCATATTTTGCCCCTTCATCTGTTGCTAAGGATAACCACCTCTGCGCTGCTTCCTCAAAGTCTTCTTTTGGTGCGTATTTTCTTCCTTTTAAAAAAGCAATGGTTTTTTCATCGGGACTAATGAGCCCTGCTCTTGCACCAGCTTCAATAGACATATTGCAAACCGTCATTCGTTCCTCCATCGACATCTCACGAATGGCTTCACCTGTATATTCCGCAATATATCCAGTACCAACATCCACACCGAATTTTGCGATGATGGCTAAAATAAGGTCCTTCGCTGTCACCCCAAGTCCAAGCCTACCATTTACCTTAATTTGCAGGGTTTTTGGCCGCCTTTGCCAAAGCGTTTGGGTGGCTAAAACATGTTCGACTTCGCTAGTTCCGATACCGAACGCTATAGCCCCAAATGCTCCGTGTGTAGAGGTATGACTATCTCCGCACACGATTGTTTTCCCTGGCTGAGTAAGACCAAGCTCCGGACCAATCACATGGACAATACCTTGGTCAGGATGATGAATTCCTGCAAGCGGAATCCCAAATTCCTCACAGTTTTTTTCTAAAGTAGTCATTTGTTTTACCGAAACAGGGTCAGTGGAAACCCTGCTTTTTTGGGTAGAAACATTATGATCTACTGTTGCAAATGTGAGATCCGGCCTCCTTACTTTGCGATTATTCACTCTTAAGCCCTCAAAAGCTTGTGGTGATGTAACTTCATGCACTAGATGGAGGTCAATATATAATAAATCGGGCTTTCCCTCCTCTCGATGAATTAAATGCTGATCCCATATCTTTTCGATAATCGTTTTCGGCATACATTGATACCTCCGTTTCCTAAAATTGAGATTATAAAAGTCAAGCTAATCTTGGCTCTTTTTAAATATAAGCGGTTAAGATACCGGAAATTGCTTGATTTTCATTAATTGCGTCGAGCACTTTTTCAATCATTTCCTTTGTGCCTACACGTTTACCATCTTGAACCCTTAAATCGTCAGTGTAATAACCCGCTTTTAATACTTTTCCTACTGCCTCTTCCAGAATAGATGCCTCTTTTTCAAGCTGGAAGGAATATCTCAGCAGCATGGCAGCAGATAATATCATTCCAAGTGGATTTGCCTTATCCTGACCAGCAATATCTGGCGCCGATCCATGCACTGGTTCATAAAGACCTACATGGTCACTCCGTAAGCTTGCGGATGGCAGCATTCCTAAAGATCCGGTAATCATCGAAGCTTCGTCACTTAAAATATCTCCAAACATGTTTTCTGTAACAATGACATCAAATTGATTTGGTCTTGCGATCAACTGCATAGCCGCCGAATCGACTAGCATATGTTCTACTTGTACATCCGGATAATTTTTTGCCATTTTATTAACAATTTCCCGCCACATTCTGCTTGATTCTAAAACATTCGCTTTATCTACCGATGTTAATTTTTTGCGGCGATTTCTAGCAAATTGAAAAGCTTTATCTACGATTCTTTCAATCTCTGAAACACTGTACTCAAGGGTATCAACGGCCACTTCCTTCTGATTCCCCCTTCTTCCGCTTGGGCTACCAAAGTAAATGCCGCCTGTCAGTTCCCGAACAATGAGTAAATCAACATTTTCCACCACCTCTTTTTTAAGAGGCGATGCATGTAAAAGTGTTGGGTACGTAGTGACCGGTCTTAGATTGGCAAATAGTCCAAGTGCTTTTCTAAGTCCGAGCAATCCTTTCTCCGGACGAAGCTCTGGTGGATTTTGATCCCACTTAGGGCCGCCGACAGCTCCAAGGAGAACCGCATCGCTTTCCAAGCAAAGTTTCAAAGTCTTCTCAGGAAGTGGTGTTCCTTCCGCATCGATGGCGGCTCCCCCAATTAATGCTTCTTCAAAGGAATAATCATGATGAAAGCACTCAAAAACTGCTTCGAGTATTTGAACTGTTCCTTTTGCAACCTCTTTCCCAATTCCATCACCTGGTAACACTGCGATTCTTTTTGTCATGAAGCTCTCTCCCTCTGTTTTAGAATTATCCTTTTATACTTACTTCATATTTTTCCTGTAAACCATGAACAATCACCCTGTTGATCGCATTTAAATATGCTTTGGCCGATGCTTCTAATACATCTTGAGCCGATCCTCTTCCCCCTGATTCCACTCCTTTATAGACTACTTTAACGAAGGCATCCGCTAAAGCGTCTTTGCCGGAACCGATTGATTGAAGCTTATAATCTACTAATGTGACTGGACCTTCTACCATTCTGCCCAATGTATTGTAAATCGCTTCGACACTTCCGGAGCCAGTTGCAGCATCCTCTATGCTACGTCCTTCAGGATTTGTGACCACAACGGTTGCGGTCGGAATATTGGATGTGCCGTATTGTACTTGAACGTTTTGCAGTTCGTATTTTTTTGCATCTTCCTGCTCTGTTTGTTTATCTGCCAGTAATGCAAAAATATCATCATCCGTAACTTCTTTCTTTTTATCCGTTAGTGCTTTGAAAGCATCGAATACTTCTTTCAGTTTTTCTGGTGACAAATCAAACCCCAGTTCTAGTGCCTTTTGCTTGAAAGCATGTCGACCGGAATGTTTACCGAGCACTAATCGGTTCGACGAAACACCGATTAGTTCTGGAGTAATAATTTCATAAGTTGTTTTTTCTTTTAAAACTCCATCTTGGTGAATTCCCGATTCATGAGCAAAAGCATTAGCTCCAACTACTGCTTTATTAGCAGGTACTGCCATCCCCGTTAATTTGCTGATTAGCTGGCTAGTATGTTTAATCTCATCTAATTTGAGTGTGGTTTTTGCTTGATAAAAATCTTGGCGAATATGGAGTGCGACCGCAATTTCCTCCAGCGCAGCGTTCCCAGCTCGTTCACCGATGCCATTAATGGTACCTTCAATTTGGCCTACCCCATGCTCAATGGCAGAGAGTGAGTTCGCCGTTGCCATGCCAAGATCATCATGGCAATGGGCAGAGAGGGTGACTTCTGAAATATTCGGTACATTTTCTTTTAAAAAGGTAAATAGTTCTCCGTATTCTTTTGGTGTGGTATATCCTACAGTATCCGGAAGATTAATAACAGTTGCCCCAGCTTTAATCACTTCTGTTAGTATTCTTGCTAAAAACCATTTATCCGATCGAGTAGCATCCTCCGCTGACCACTGCACATGTGTAAATTTTTGTTTTGCATATTTTACAGCGGAAACCGCCGATTCTAAAACTTCATCCGGTGTCTTCCGAAGTTTATACGTCATGTGGATTGGAGAAGTTGCTAAGAAAATATGAATCCTTGGCTCCTGCGAATATTTCAGAGCATCCCAAGCAATATCAATATCCTTTTTGTTTGTTCTGGCAAGACCTGTTACCGATGAATTTTTAATCGCGGAAGCAATCGTCTTTACCGCTTGAAAATCTCCTTGGGAGGAAGCAGGAAATCCGGCCTCCATAATATCTACTCCCAGTCTTTCCAGTTGTTTTGCAATTTCCAGCTTTTCAATTGCATTTAGATTCACGCCCGCTGACTGCTCTCCATCACGCAATGTCGTGTCAAAAATATTAATTTTTCGCATTGGCTACAGCTTCCTTCTGTTCCTTTTTGCTATTTACAAAAGGCATGAGCTTCCTTAATTCTTCTCCAACTACTTCGATTGGATGCTGCTTTTCACTTTCATTAATAGCGTTGAAAACAGGGCGATTAGCTTGATTTTCAAGAATCCATCCTTTTGCAAATTGACCAGTTTGGATTTCTTTTAGCAATTCTTTCATACGTTCTTTTGTATCTTCATTTACCACTCTTGGTCCAGATACGAAATCTCCCCATTGAGCTGTATCAGAAATCGAGTATCGCATTCCTTTTAATCCACCCTCATACATAAGGTCTACAATTAACTTCATTTCATGAAGACATTCAAAATAAGCGAGTTCTGGTTGATAGCCTGCTTCTGTTAATGTTTCAAATCCTGCTTTTACAAGAGAAGTTAATCCACCGCATAGTACTGCCTGCTCTCCGAATAGATCTGTTTCGGTCTCTTCTTTAAAAGTTGTTTCTAGAACCCCGGCACGTGATCCTCCAATTGCTTTCGCATAAGCAAAGGCTAACTCTCTAGCTTCCCCAGTAACATCTTGATGAACTGCAATCAGAGCAGGAACTCCAGCATTTTCAGTGTAAGTTCTGCGTACTAGATGTCCTGGACCCTTTGGTGCTACTAAGAACACATCGACATTTTCTGGAGGAACGATTTGATGAAAATGAATATTGAAACCATGCGCAAAAACTAAAGCTTTCCCCGGATAAAGTCCTTGCTTAATTTCTTCGTTATATACTTTTGTTTGTTTTTCATCTGGAAGAAGAATCATGATTACGTCCGCTTCTTCACTAGCTTCTTTCACTGATTTCACTTGGAAACCATCTTGAACCGCCTGATTCCAAGAGTTTCCTTCCCTTAAACCAATTACCACTTCATATCCGCTGTCGCGAAGGTTTTGTGCGTGCGCGTGCCCCTGTGAACCGTAGCCTACAATTGCAATCTTCTTTCCTCTTAAAACTTCCTCTTGAATATCGTGATCATAATAAACTTTAGCCATTTTTCATCTTCTCCTTTTTAAATATGAATTATTAGTTCTGTAATAATTAATGAGTTCAGCTTTTTTACGGTTTACTTGCGAATTTTTTACAGATAATATTCGTTTTTCACCATAATCTCCGGATTTTTCATCACTTCATTTCGATTTCATCAGTTTTCTAGCTTTTTTCATCGGATTACCTCAGGTTTTCCTCGCTTCTTATCCGTTTTTCTACACTTTCCTCGGACTTTTCATCACTTTATTTCGATTTCAACGGTTTACTAGCTTTTTTCATCGAATTACCTCAGGTTTTCCTCGCTTCTTATCCGTTTTTCCTCACTTCTTATCCGTTTTTCTACACTTTCCTCGGATTTTTCCTCACTTATTTTCAATTTCAACAGTTTAGTAGTTTTTTTCATCGGATTACCTCAGGTTTTTCTCGCTTCTTATCCGTTTTTCCTCACTTCCCTCAGATTTTTCATCACTTCATTTCGATTTCATCAGTTTAGTAGTTTTTTTCATCGGATTACCTCAGGTTTTCCTCGCTTCTTATCCGTTTTTCCTCACTTTCCTCAGATTTTTCATCACTTCATTTCGATTTCAACAGTTTAGTAGTTTTTTTCATCGGATTACCTCAGGTTTTCCTCACTTCCCTCAGATTTTTCATCACTTCATTTCGATTTCATCAATTTAGTAGTTTTTTTCATCGGATTACCTCAGGTTTTCCTCGCTTCTTACCGTTTTTCTGCACTTTCCTCGGACTTTTCCTCACTTCATTTCGATTTCAACGGTTTACTAGCTTTTTTCATCGGATTACCTCAGGTTTTCCTCGCTTCTTATCCGTTTTTCTACACTTTCCTTAGATTTTTCATCACTTCATTTCGATTTCAACAGTTTACTAGTTTTTACCACCGAATAACCCGTGAATTTCCATACATCCTCACGCATTCCCCTATTTCAACAACGAATACGATGATAAATTCGTAACTTCTTTCTGAGATCCCCGCAAAAATGCGGTTAAACCTGTGCGGGCAATTTCCTTGATTCCATATGGTTTTAATAAATCAATCAGCGCTTCAATTTTTTCGGTGTCCCCAGTTACTTGTATCGTAATGCTCTCCCTGCTGACATCGATAATGGAAGCGCGGAAAGGTTCTACGATTCCTCCGATTTCGCTTCTTGTTTGTGCATTGCTTAAAACTTTAATTAAAACTAGTTCGCGAGCGACAATTGCCTGATCTGTTATATCCGACACTTTGATTACATCAATTAATTTGTTTAATTGTTTGGTAAGCTGCTCTGCTTGTCTGTCGTCCTCGACATGGACCACAAATGTCATTTTTGAAATGCCTTCCATTTCCGTTCTGCCTACCGTGATGCTGTCGATATTAAATTGTCTTTTGGCTAAGACGCCTGTGACCCGATTCAAGACACCGCTTTGATTTCTCACAGTAGCTGTAACAATTCGTCTCATGGCTTCACCCCTATCATTTCATGCAGCCCTTTTCCAGGTGCAATCATTGGATACACATTCTCTAGCTGTTTCACCCGGGCATCGATAAGAATGGGCTCATCATCAGTCAATACTCGTGAGAGCAATTCCTTTGTCTCTTCTTCTGTCTCTACACGTACTCCTCGTATACCGTAGCTTTCAGCAAGCTTTACAAAATCAGGCTGAACCGGTATTAACGAATGGGAATATCGTTCTTCATAAAATGTTTCTTGCCACTGTCTAACCATTCCTAATGCTTCATTATTTAAAATCACAATTTTTATTGGAAGTCCCAATTCCTTCACTACAGATAGTTCTTGAAGGGTCATCTGGAATCCACCATCTCCAACAATTGCTACCACTTTTTGATCAGGTCTGGCTAATTGAGCACCGATTGCTGCTGGAAAGCCAAATCCCATGGTGCCTAGTCCACCAGATGTTACCCAATTATTTGGCTTCGTAAAATGGTAATATTGAGCGGCCCACATTTGGTGTTGGCCAACATCTGTTGTTACAATTGCTTCACCATTTGTATAGTGGTGGATAAGTTCAATCACTCGCTGCGGAATGAGATACTCCTTATCCTCGCTATACCAAAGTGGATTATTCACTGAATAATCAGTCAGCTTTTCCCGCCATTTTTCTGTATTTGCTGGATCTCCCCCTTCTTCTAAAAGTTTTATTAGCGTCATTTTTGCATCGGCTACAATGGGAAGATGAGTGTCAACGTTTTTGCCAATTTCCGCAGAATCAATATCGATATGAGCAATTTTTGCCTTTGGTGCAAAATGAGCGAGATTCCCTGTTAATCGATCATCAAAACGGGCGCCAATATTAATTAGCAAATCGCATTCATATAGAGCCATATTGGCCACATAGGTACCATGCATTCCCGCCATCCCCAGAAATAGCGGATGATCTGCTGGAAATCCTCCAAGACCTAGTAATGTATTGGCTACCGGAATGTTATTTTTAGAGGCAAATTCCAAAAGGTATTCTGCTGCTCCAGAATGAAGGACTCCTGCTCCAGCTAAAATAACCGGTTTCTCTGCACGTGAAATGGCCTCTGATAATTTCTTAATCTGGAGAGGATTCGGGTAATAATTAGGTTGATATCCCGGTAAGTTAACCTCTGCCTCTGTTGACTGCACCAATTTTTGTGAACAAACATCTTTTGGAATATCAATAAGAACAGGACCAGGTCTACCTGTTACAGCAATATGAAATGCTTCCTTCACCATTCTTGGCAGATCATTCACATCGCGAACCTGATAATTATGCTTAGTAATTGGTGTAGTAATGCCTATTACATCAGCTTCTTGAAATGCATCTGTTCCAATTACGGAACCTGCAACCTGACCGGTAAAGATGACTAGTGGCAAAGAATCCATCATTGCATCCGTAATCCCAGTTACAAGATTAGTCGCTCCTGGTCCGGATGTTGCGATGACAACACCTGGCTTGCCAGTAACTCTCGCATATCCTTCCGCTGCATGAATTGCTCCTTGCTCATGTCTGGCCAATACATGCTTTAAGGTTTTCCCATAGAGTGCATCATAAATTGGTAATACAGCCCCTCCCGGATATCCGAATATGACATCAACCCCCTGATCCTGAATTAATTGAATCAAAAGATCAGCTCCATTTACTTCTGCAGTACCAACGTAGCTTTCGGTTCTTACTTTCGAACTCACTGCTTCCCCTCCAATCATTTATTTAAAGGAATAATGTATATTTTTTTCCAAAGAAAAAAGCCCTTTCATCCTGAATAATGGTATTGTATTAACCAAAAATCATGGGATGAAAAGGCTGCTTTCCATGGTACCACCCAATTTTATGACATTCTCGCAAATGCCACCTCATGAACAAAATGAATTGTTCTTTTTTTAACAAGTGTGTAAGTATCACACTCGGCCTATCCTACTAAAAAATTCAGATAAGCACTCAGAGGCGATGTCATGATAAGGGGTATTATCGGTTTCCACCAGCCCGACTCTCTGTGAATTACCTGATCTTATCACTTTATCCTCGTCAACGATTTATTCGATGATCCAATTTTCAAAACTCCGCCAGTATTTGCGGATGTCACTAATGCTGCATATCTCGCTAAATAACCACTTGTAATTTTCGGTTCAGGCTGTTCCCATTTTTGTCTTCTTGCTTCCAGCTCTTCGTCTGACACCATCAGCTCAATTGTTCTATTAGGTAAATCAATAAAAATTTGGTCCCCATTTTCTACAAAGGCAATTGGACCGCCTTCTGCTGCTTCTGGTGAAATATGGCCTACTGAAATACCTCTTGTTGCTCCCGAAAAGCGGCCATCTGTAATAAGTGCTACACTAGTTGATAAACCTCTTCCGGCAATCGATGAAGTTGGCGACAACATTTCTGGCATTCCCGGTCCGCCTTTTGGACCTTCATATCTTATGACAACAACATGCCCTTTAGTCACTAAGCCGCTGTCAATTCCTTGTTGAGCTTCTTCTTGTGATTCGAACACAATTGCTTCGCCTAAGAAGGTTTTTATGGATGGGTCAACAGCACCAACTTTGATAACCCCGCCATCCGGCGCCAAATTCCCATATAGAATAGAGAGGCCACCAACAGGACTATAAGCGTTCTCTACTCTTCTAATCACTTGATCATTAAGGATTTCTGCATCCTTTACATTCTCATAGATGCTTTTTCCCGAAACAGTTAGGCGATCTCGGTGAATAGCTCCTTCTACATTGCAAAGTTCTTTTATGATGGCACTGACGCCTCCTGCTGCATGAACATCTTGCATCGAGTACTCAGAGGCTGGGCTGATTTTTGCCAAATAAGGAACTCGCTTGGCAACTTCATTAATTCTTTCTAAGTCATACTCGACACCAGCTTCATGGGCAATTGCCAAGGTATGTAAAACTGTATTAGTACTTCCCCCCATCGCCATATCTAGCGCGAATGCATCATCAATAGCTTCCTTGGTGATGATATCTCTCGGTCTAATATCTTTCTCAATACAGTTCATTAAATATCCAACTGCCTCACGGATAAGGCGATGTCTTTCCTTCGATGTAGCAACAATCGTAGCATTTCCCGGCGGTGTTACTCCGAGAATTTCCATTAAGGAGTTCATCGAATTTGCCGTGAACATTCCGGAACATGATCCACAGGTAGGACACGCAGTCGTTTCAAGTGCTAATAATTCTTCCTCACTCATTTTTCCTGTTTTATATGCTCCTACTCCTTCAAAGACGGAAACAAGTGATAATGTTTTTCCATCCTCTGATTTCCCTGCTTCCATTGGACCACCCGATACAAAAACAGCTGGAACATTCGTCCTGGCCGCCGCCATCAGCATACCAGGAGTAATCTTGTCACAGTTAGGAATATAGAAAACCCCGTCGAACCAATGGGCGTTTATCACAGTTTCGGCACTATCTGCAATTAGTTCGCGACTTGGAAGGGAATACCGCATTCCGATATGTCCCATCGCAATTCCGTCATCTACTCCGATAGTGTTAAATTCAAACGGAACTCCGCCTGCTTCCCAGATTGCTTCTTTTACTACTTCTGCAAACTTATTTAAATGCTTGTGGCCAGGGATAATATCGATATATGAATTACACACACCAATGAAGGGCTTATGTAAATCCTTAGTTTTGACTCCTGCTGCATGCAATAGACTGCGATGCGGAGCCCGATCAATCCCTTTTTTGATCATGTCACTTCTCATGCAATCACTCCTAATTTATTCCCCGCATTCATTGTTGTATTTAAATATATTTTCAATGTTACTTTCATCTTTTTGCTTACGAAAATAGCCAAATTAACTAACTTGAACTTCGTCTTGTACATAAACCTTCGTACCATCGACAGAAACTGCTTCACGGAATAAAGTGAGTAATTGGTTCGTCACCTCACCTGGCTTTCCATTTCCGATTTTTCTTCCGTCCACCTTCACTACTGCAATGACCTCCGCAGCGGTTCCAGTAAGAAACACTTCATCGGCAGTATACACATCATGTCTTGTGAAAACATCTTCGCGAATATCAAGCTGCGCCTTTTTTGCAAGTTCGATTATTGCGTTTCTGGTGATCCCTTCTAATGCCCCGATATATCCTGGAGGTGTTTTGATAATTCCATCTTTTACAATAAAGATGTTTTCTCCAGATGCCTCTGCTACATATCCTTGATCATTCAGCATTAAAGCTTCATTAACACCAGCCAAACTTGCCTCAATTTTTACAAGAATATTATTCAAATAGTTTAATGATTTTACTTTTGGGCTTAATACGTCTGCTCGGTTTCTCCGGCTTGGTACTGTTACCACTTCAATTCCAGTTTCATAGAGCTGTTTTGGAAATAACGCCAGAGGTTCCGCAATAATGATGACCCCGGCTCCTTTGCATGTGTATGGATTTAGCCCTAAATCGCCAACACCCCGAGATATGACTAAACGAATATATGCGTCCTGTAATTGATTCTTTCTGCATGTCTCAACTACAAGTTCCGTAAGTTCTTCTTTTTCAAATGGTATATGGAGCATGATTGAGTGAGCTGACTCATATAACCGTTTCATGTGGTCATCCAGTCGAAATACATTACCGCTGTACATCCGAATACCTTCAAACACCCCATCGCCATACAAGAAGCCATGATCATATACCGATACGACAGCTTCATCTTTTTTGACAAAACGGTTATTCAGAAAAATCCACTGCTCTGACATTTCACTCAAAGTCCCCTTTCCTAATAGATTTTTTCACTTTAAAATAGCTAAGTCATTAAATAGAATTTTAAGAAAATTATTTAATTGATGACCATGATACGCCTTTTAAAATGAGGGGTCAACCCCTTTTTTATAAATTTTTTGATTATTGCGATTATACAGTTAATTTGTAAACGCTTCCATTATTGCCGCTATTTGATTTATCCAGTTTTAAAAAATTTTTCTTTTTTCTGCTTCATGAACTAATAGTAAAAAAAAGCTTGTGAAACAATTTCTAATAGGATTATAATGTCCTTTATACAAATACAATTGTCTATCTCACAAATACAACAAGGAGTGGTGAAACGATGAGTTCTGTCTCTGTCGGAATATTAGGGTTCGGTACTGTCGGAACTGGTGTTGTCCATTTGTTAACAGAAGAACAGGAAAAATTGCAACAGCAGTCTGGCAGTCACATCCATATCGAAAAAATTCTTGTCCGGGATATAGATAAAACTAGAAAGATTCATTTTGACGATAATCGACTAACCCTTGATCCTGATGATATTCTTGAAAATCCGAAAATTGATATAGTGATAGAAGTCATGGGCGGAATAGAGGATGCTAGAAATTACCTCTACAAGGCCTTAAAAAATAGAAAACATGTTGTGACTGCGAACAAAGACTTAATGGCCATCTACGGTACGGAGCTATTGCAGGTGGCTGCCGATCACCAATGCGACTTATATTACGAGGCCAGTGTTGGGGGAGCTATCCCTATATTACGCACTTTAACGGATGGTTTATCTGCAGACAGAATCCAAAAAGTAATGGGAATTGTCAATGGGACAACGAACTATATTTTGAGCAAAATGAATCGTGAATCGATTAGCTATGAGGAAGTTTTAAAAGAGGCACAAGCACTAGGATTTGCTGAATCAGATCCCACTTCAGATGTAGAAGGGCTTGACGCAGCTAGGAAAATGGTCATTCTAAGCCATTTGGCATATTCCGTTCCTGTAACATTAGAAGATGTAAGAATCGAAGGAATCACGGAAATTTCACAAAAGGACATTTATTATAGCAAAAAATTAGGCTATACGATTAAACTAGTCGGAATTTCCGAGCTGGATGATCCGTATATTGATATAAGAGTCAGCCCCACCCTATTATCGACAAAGCATCCGCTGTCGTCTGTTGAAAATGAATATAACGCTGTTTATGTATATGGAAAATCCGTTGGCGAAACGATGTTTTACGGACCAGGAGCTGGTGAATTGCCAACTGCTATTGCAGTCGTTTCCGATTTGATTTCTGTCGTAAAGAATTTAAATTTAGGTGTAAATGGCCACCATATTTTTCTCCCTAAAAATGAAAAGAAATGCAAATCTCCTGATTCTATGAAAAATCAATTTTTCTTTCGTATGCATGTGTTAGATCAGCCGGGAGCATTTTCGAAAATTACTAGTCTCTTAAATGAACATGGAATCAGCCTTAAAAAGATTATTCAGGAACCTATTCCAAATCGACATATTGCAGAAGTAGTTATCATTACCCATACTGTCGAGGAGAAACTCTTCGAACTGACTTACCAGCAATTAAAAGATTTAGATGTCGTGATGGATGTAAAAAATTTCTATCGTGTGGAAGGATGACAAAAGATGAACTGGTTAGGACTACTAAAATACTATAAAAAATATTTGCCGATTACAGAGAAAACTCCCTTACTAAGTTTAGTGGAGGGAAACACCCCGTTAGTAAAATTAAATAATCTTTCCAATCGTTTGCAGGTAGAGCTATATGTTAAATTAGAAGGCGCTAACCCTACTGGCAGCTTTAAAGATAGAGGGATGGTATTGGCAGTAGCAAAAGCTATGGAGGAAGGAAGTACTGGGGTTATCTGTGCTTCAACAGGGAATACAGCCGCCGCTGCTGCCGCTTATTGTGCACGAGCAGGACTAGAATGTTTAATCGTTATACCTAAAGGAAAAATCGCAATAGGCAAGCTAGCCCAGGCGGTTATGTATGGGGCAAAAATCTATGAAATCGATGGAAGCTTTGATGATGCGCTTGAAACCGTCATACATACATCTAAACATTCCCAATATACATTGGTTAATTCGGTTAATCCTTACCGACTTGAAGGTCAAAAAACAGCTGCTTTTGAAATATGTGAACAATTAGGAGAAGCACCAGATGTACTGGCCATTCCGGTTGGCAATGCCGGAAATATTTCTGCCTATTGGAAGGGATTTAAAGAATATCATCACTTACATGGCTATAAGCTACCGAACATGCATGGATTTGAAGCTGAGGGTTCCGCTGCGATAGCAAAAAATATGGTGATAAAAGAGCCGGAAACTATCGCAACTGCTATCCGAATTGGAAATCCAGCCAGTTGGAAGCTAGCGGTTAACGCTGCCGAAGAATCTAGTGGAAAAATTGATTATGTCACAGATAAAGAAATTATCAATTGTTACAAGGAGCTTGCCAGATCAGAAGGGATATTTGCAGAACCTGCCTCTTGTGCATCGATAGCTGGGATTAAAAAGCAACTGCAAACAGGTGAAATCCAAAGAGGCAGCAAGATCGTAGCTGTTTTAACTGGAAACGGTCTTAAAGACCCAAATACTGCAATGGACCAATCGACCATACAGCCTGTGTTCCTCCCAAGTGGGAAGGAAGAATTATTACATCATCTTCAGGTGTTATCATGACTAATTACCTAAAAGTTCCGGGGAGTACATCCAATCTTGGTCCAGGATTCGACTCCATCGGAATGGCTGTTAATCGTTATTTATATCTTTCTTTTAAAGTTTCTAAAGAATGGAGCATTCAATTTATCGAGCATCCGGACTGGCTGCCTAACTACAAAGACAATTTAATTTATATTGCTGCTATGCATACCAGTGAGCTTTTCCAAAACGAATTGCCTCCTCTAGACATCAAAATGCATAGTGAAATCCCCCTTGCCCGCGGATTAGGAAGCAGTGCCGCTGCAATTGTTGCGGGGATTGAGATAGCTGATGTCGTTTTAAGCCTTCAGCTTTCCATGAAAGAAAAGGCACATATTGCGAGTAGACTGGAAGGACATCCAGATAATACAACCGCCTCCCTTTATGGTGGCATAACCATATCCATGCACTCAGAAGCAGAAACGGATACATTGGTTTGTGAGGCATCCAATATTGAGCTTATTGCCATGATACCGGAGACAGAACTGGAAACAAAAAAATCAAGACAAGTTTTACCTCAAAATCTTCCTTTCTCCGAAGCAATAAGGGGAAGCAGTGTTGGAAATTTGTTAGTTGCAGCCATCTTGCAAAACGATTGGCTATTAGCAGGAAAAATGATGGAAAGTGATATTTTTCATCAGCCGTATCGAGAATCGCTTATTCCGGATCTGCCTAGAATTACTGCCTTTGGGAAGACCATTGGAGTATTCGGAACTGCATTAAGCGGTGCGGGTCCAACCATCATCAGCATTGTTCCCAAAAATAGCGGGGAAAGCTATGCAAAGCTTTTGGAAGAAGCATTTCCTAAATATCGATATTCCGTGCTAAGACCAGTAAACCATGGAGTGGCTTTTTTAGACAGCTTTCCAAAAGAAATCTTAGAAGCTATTTCGTCCCATCCATTCTAAAATACAATAGCCCTTGCTCAAAATTCAGCGCAAGGGCATGTTCTTTATGCCAAGTTTCCTGAATCCAGATAACCATAATTCGGTCCGAACTTAAAATAATTCAGGCACACTCATATAATTCAGTCAACAATTTTCTCCACTATTCATCCTGCATTTTTCCTTCTTCGGAATTCGTCGACAATACTTCCTTCTTCAAAAACCATGTCAAGACAAATGCAAGTACAGCAATAATAAATGAATACATGTATATATGCTGAAATGATTCAATGAACAATGTTTTAATTTGTGTTAAAAGCCCTTTCGGTAACCCGTGCGGCACCCCCGCTGCAGCTAAGCTTTTCATATTAGCAGCCATACTCGCCGGAAGTTTATCCCCTAAGCTCTGCAATTTGGATGTAAGGGTGGATGATAGCAAATTCCCAAAAATACTAACCCCTACCGTAGCACCTATCGTTTGGAATAACGGAACAGTCGCAAGTGCAATCCCTTTATTCTCCTTTTCAACAGACTCTTGAATGATGAGATTATCCCCACCAAATAAAACTCCTAACCCGAGACCTGTTATAAAAAAGAAGATAATAATTTGAATAATGGTTGTATGAATACTCATATGCGAAAACAAGTAGAATCCTATAATCGGCATGATAAATGCTATTCCAAACAGTTCACGGTAGCGCACCTTTGTTAGTAAAAATCCACTAATCATCGCTGACCCAATTGCTCCTACCATCATTGGCAATGTCAAATACCCTGCCTCTGTTGGGGTAAGTCCCAGAACATTTTGTGCAAAATACGGAAAGGATGAAAAGGATCCCATTAAGCCGATTCCTACAGTAAATACAATCAAAGACAATACAAGAATATTGCGGTTTTTAAACAAGTGCAAAGGCACAATCGGTTCTTTTACCTTCGCCTCGACCCAAATAAATATGCCTATTAAAACTGCTCCCAAGCATAGAAGACCAATAATTAACGGGGAACTCCATGTGTAACCATTATTCTCAATGAGAACGGGTGTAATTAGCAAGGAGACAATAGATACTACTAATAAAAATGCACCTCCCCAATCAATTATCACTTGTTTCTTAATCATCGATTCACGTAAACCACCTGCTAGAAGGAGGGCTGCGATAATACCAACTGGAATATTAACAAAGAAAATCCAGTGCCAACTTACCTGATCGACAAAGTATCCTCCCATTAATGGCCCTAATAACATGGGAATAAACATAATTGGACCCATAAATCCTTGTACTTTTGCTCGTTGTTCAACTGGAAATAAATCACTTGAAATGGTCATCGCAAGCGGCATCAAGCCCCCCGCGCCTACCCCTTGAATCCCGCGTCCTATAAGAAGCAGAGTCATAGAATCTGATAATCCGCAGACAATCGACCCACCTATGAAAAAGACCATACTCGTTAAATAGATTTTTTTGCGCCCCATTAAATCCGCTAATTTTCCTAATATTGGCATAAATGCAGACATGGTTAACATATATACTCCTCCGACCCATCCGTACATTGCTAATCCGCCAAGATCACGGATGATTGTCGGCATTGCTGTATTCACAACTGTTTCATCCAGCTCTGAAAAAATGAGTCCAATGATTAAGCCCATCATCACCAGAATCTTATTGCTCTTATTCGCTAATACTGGTTCTTTAAATTTCGTAATGCTTTCCATCTATATCTAATCCTTTCAACATTTGATAAAAGGATTATATACATGATTTATGAACTGAATATGAACTATGAAATAGCTCATGAAAAAATGACCAAAGAAAAAAGAGGCTGGGACATAAGTAAATAAATCATTGAAATTGGTTAAATCTACGAAAGCAAAAACGCATGAAATCAAGGTTTTTAAATTTGATTTCATGCGCTTTTTTGATTTTCACTGCGTTTTGTCCCAGCCGCTTACGATTCATCTCTTTCGTTTCGTAAGGTACTCTTTCTAGAGCCATATAAACCATAAATGATTAGACCAATTACCAACCAAATTCCAAATGACAACCATGTGATCCACTTTAAGTTAAAAATTAAATATAAGCATAACACAAATGAAACTGCCGGTAATACTGGAAAGAAAGGTACCTTAAAGACGGAATTCGGTTTATTCTTCATTTTTCTTAGGAAGAAAATCCCCAAGGATACCATAGTAAAGGCAAATAAAGTACCGATATTCACCATTTCAGCGAGCTTGTCCAAGGAAATAAATCCCGCGAAAAAAGCAATTATAAGGCAAAATACCCAAGTATTCACGACCGGAGTCTTTGTCTTTTTATTAACCTTAGACAATCCTTTTGGAAGTAAACCATCACGGCTCATTGCATATACTAAACGTGTTCCCCCATAGGTCATAACTAGTATAACGGTAGTCATCCCGACAATCGCACCCAGTGATAAAAATCCAGCTACCCAATCTTGATGAATAAACTGTAATCCAAACGCTACTGGATTGCCAACACCAACTAATTGAGTGTAAGGTACAATACCTGTTAATACGCTCGAAAGGATAATGTAAAGAAGTGTACATATGAGTAATGATGCTATGATTCCAATCGGCATATTTCGCTGTGGATTTTTCACTTCTTCCGCAGCCGTCGACACGGCATCAAATCCAATATAGGCAAAAAAGACGGTTGCTGCTCCTGTAACGATTCCATGAAAACCAAATGGAGCAAAAGGTGTCCAGTTTGTCGGCTTCACATACCAAATCCCTACTACAATAAATAATACAACGACTGCCACTTTAATTAGAACCATGACAGCATTTACCTTTGCTGATTCATTGATTCCCCAAGTTAAAAGAAATGCAATAATTAATACAATAAGAACTGCTGGCAAATCGAAGTACGTTCCTTGTGCTGGATTAAACGCCCCTGAAATAGCATGCGGCAAATGAATATTAAATCCTGCAAGCAGGCCCTGCAAATAAGATGACCAACCGCTCGCAACGGAAGCTGCTGCCAATCCATACTCCAGTAATAGCGCCCAGCCTAATATCCATGCTATCAGCTCACCAAAAACCGCATAGCTGTACGTGTAGGCACTGCCTGCTACAGGTACGGAGGAAGCAAATTCGGAATAGCAAAGCGCTGCTAAAGCACAGGCAATTCCTGCAATGATAAACGATATGATGATGGAAGGTCCTGTAATTTCGGACGCGACCTTACCAGGTAATACGAATATCCCTGCCCCGACTACGGCTCCAACTCCGAGCATCGTCAAATCGAAAGCACTAAGAGACTTTTTTAAGGATGAGCCTGGCTTTTCCGAATGAGCAATTAAATCAGAAATAGATTTTCTTCTAAAAAAATTTTGACTTTTCATGTTGCACCTCAATATAGATGAATTAATTAAAATAATCTGAAAACTATCTCGTTAGCATGTTTTATATTATCATAAAAATCTAATTATTTCACATAAATTTTTGGGAAGGAAATTACTGCGTATACTTCCAGTAATTTATTTATTTGAATAATTTGGGAGTTACATACTGTATTTTTGATGAGAAAAGAATCGATGTACTTGATTACAATCCCCTTCACTTTTTCACACCAAAACATTCTACCGTTTTCGACACACTCTGACAACCCATTTAATAAAAATTTTAAAAATTACTTTCAAAAGTAGAAACATTTGAATGAATGTAAAAACGGGGAATGATATTTATAAATTAAATATGGATGTTTCGCTTAAATGCCATAGCTGCTACAAAAAAATGAGTAGGACGGGGATTTCTCCCTCCTACTCTTTTTTTTATTCCCTGAGAACTTTTTCAGCAACAAGCTCTTTAATATGCTCCACTGTAGAAGGATCTTCCAGTCCTGTCACATCGCCTGCCACATTGCCGCTTGTAACAATTTCTTTTAATAATCTGCGCATGATTTTTCCACTAACCGTTTTCGGTAAAGTCTCGGTAAATAAAATCAGCTTTGGTTTCGCAATTTGACCAACCGTACTCACAATACTCTCGTTAATTTGGTGTCTTAACTCCTGACTGCCTTTAACTCCTTCTGCAAGCTTCACAAAAACAAGAGGAACCTCGCCCTTTATTTTATCAGGAACACCAATCACTGCGACTTCAGAAACACCTTTACATTCCAACACAGCGCTTTCCATTTCCATCGTACTTAATCGATGTCCCGCAACATTAAATGCGTCGTCCGAACGACCGACTACCCAGAAATAGCCATCTTCATCCTTCAAAGCAAGATCACTGGCAAAATAGCAGCCCTCTACTTGACTAAAATAGGCACTATAGTAGCGATCTGGTTCCTGCCATAAAGTCCTGCATAACATCGGGAACGGTTTTTTAATAACCAAGTTTCCTAGTACGCCAGGCGGTACGGAGTTGCCGTTATTATCAACTACATCTACATCAGCCCCTAAGAATTGAACCCCTGCTGATCCAGGCTTCATTGGCGTCAACCAGGCTGCTCCTGCTAATGGGCAACCAGCAGTTTCAGTTTGGCCCCATGTATTATTGACACAGATGTCCCCTTTTCCAAGCACGTCATGTGTCCACTGCCATGTCTCAGGATCAAATGGTTCTCCAACAAGAGAGATGACATCAAGGCACTCCAGATGATACGGCTCCATTGCCTTCTCTCCGAGTGATTTTAACATCCTTAAGGCAGTCGGAGCTGTAAACAATTTATTAACTCTATATTTATCAATGATTTGATAGAAGCGATCCCGCTCCGGATAATCCGGTGCTCCTTCATATACTAAAGTCGTAACACCATTTGCCAACGCCCCAGCAATACCCCATATATGCATAGTTAACCAGCCGATATCTGCCGAGCACCAGAAAACATCATCTTGGCGGTGATCCATATGATATTTGGCATAAACATAGTTCTGAACAACGAATGCCATTCCAGAATGAACAACCCCTTTTGGCTTACCTGTTGTCCCACTCGTATAAAAAACAATCCCTGGCTCATTCGCCTCTATTCGCTCCGGTTCACAATGAATGCTTGCTGTTTTTCTAATTTCATGCCACCAATAATCTCTTCCCTGCTCCATGTTTTGTTCGGTTCCTAAGCGGTCTACAACAATGACCGCTTTAACATAGGTCATATCTGCAATTACATTATCAACCTTTTCTTTCAAAGGTATCTGTTTTCCACGTCTAAGACTAGCATCAGCGGTAACAATCACTTTCGGTTTAAAATTAACCAAGCGATCTCGTAATGACTTCTCCGAAAATCCAGAGAAAATAGCATTATAAACAGCCCCTATACGGAAGCACGCAAGAATGGCAATAAACGCTTCTGCAAGATTTGGCAGATAAACCGCTACAGCATCCCCTTTTCCTACCCCAAATGATTTTAATACATTTGCAAAACGGTTTACTTCTGCTAGAAGCATTTGATAAGTATAAAATTTGGTGTCACCGTTTTCCCCTTCCCAAATAAGAGCTGTCCGATTTGCTGCTCCATTCTCTATATGTCTATCAAGTAAGTTATAACAAGGGTTGCTTATACCACCCTTAAAGAAACTAAAATTAGGCAGTTCTCCAGTAATGGTCTCTTCCCATGGTTCGTACCACATTAACTCTTTGGCCACCTTATCCCAAAAATGAGCAGGATTTTCCTGAGATTGTTTTAGTAACTCTTCGAATGCTTTTGAACTTCCAAGTGCAGTTGATTCTTCTTTCTGTTTTTTCGGAAATACTAGTTTACTATTTGAGACGACTTGCTGAATTCCGGTGACATCCATGCAATAGACCTCCTCTATCTAATAAACAGAATATTCCTAATAATTATAAGATAGCGCTTTCATATTTGCAATAATTTTCTAGGGTCATTATCCAATATGAGATGAGTCTTTTTCCGAATAGAAATCTCGCATCATGCTAAATTTACCCGATGGTTCTACTTTTTAATGTATTTAGGGTACATTCCCTCTCTCATTGTGACCGTTCTCCTGATTTTCGTTCGGGCACTTTCTTCCTCCGATTGTGACCTTTCTTCTGCTTTTTCCCTAACTTCGGGCACTTTCTTCTCCCGATTGTGACCTTTCTTCTGCTTTTTCCAAAACTTTGGGCACTTTCTTCCCACGATTGTGACCTTTCTTCTGCTTTTTCCCTAACTTCGGGCAATTTCTTCCTCCGATTGTGACCTTTCTTCTGCTTTTCCCCCAACTTTGGGCACTTTCTTCCCACGATTGTGACCTTTCTTCCGCTTTTTCTCTAACTTCGGGCACTTTCTTCCTCCGATTGTGACCTTTCTTCTGTTTTTTCCAAAACTTTGGGCACTTTCCTTCTCTGATTGTGACCGTTCTCCTGATTTTTCCCTAACTTCGGGCACTTTCTTCCTCCGATTGTGACCCTTCTTCTGCTTTTCCCCTAACTTCGGGCACTTTCTTCTCCCGATTGTGACCTTACTTCTGCTTTTTCTCTAACTTCGGGCACTTTCCTTCTCTGATTGTGACCGTTCTCCTGATTTTTCCCTAACTTTGGGCACTTTCTTCCTCCGATTGTGACCGTTCTTCTACTTTTTCTCTAACTTTGGGCACTTTCCTTCTCTGATTGTGACCGTTCTCCTGATTTTTCCCTAACTTCGGGCACTTTCTTCCTCCGATTGTGACCCTTCTTCTGCTTTTCCCCTAACTTCGGGCACTTTCTTCTCCCGATTGTGACCTTACTTCTGCTTTTTCTCTAACTTCGGGCACTTTCCTTCTCTGATTGTGACCGTTCTCCTGATTTTTCCCTAACTTTGGGCACTTTCTTCCTCCGATTGTGACCGTTCTTCTACTTTTTCTCTAACTTTGGGCACTTTCCTTCTCTGATTGTGACCGTTCTCCTGATTTTTCCCTAACTTCGGGCACTTTCTTCCTCCGATTGTGACCCTTCTTCTGCTTTTCCCCTAACTTCGGGCACTTTCTTCTCCCGATTGTGACCTTACTTCTGCTTTTTCTCTAACTTCGGGCACTTTCCTTCTCTGATTGTGACCGTTCTCCTGATTTTTCCCTAACTTTGGGCACTTTCTTCCTCCGATTGTGACCGTTCTTCTACTTTTTCTCTAACTTTGGGCACTTTCCTTCTCTGATTGTGACCGTTCTCCTGATTTTTCCCTAGCTTCGGGCACTTTCTTCCCACGATTGTGACCTTTCTTCTGTTTTTTCCAAAACTTTGGGCACTTTCTTCCCACGATTGTGACCCTCTCCTGCTTTTTCCCCAACTTTACGGCACTTTCTTCCCCGAATCGTGACCGTTTCCCTACTTTTTCCCCTAACTTCGGGTACAATCGCGCCCGGATCGTGACCGTTTCCCTACTTTTTTCCCTGACTTCGGGTACATTCGCGCCCGGATCGTGACCGTATCGTTGATTTTTCCAGAAATTCGGACACACGACGAGTTTAGCCTTAAAAATTATTCCACGGCTTTTATCATATATATCCTTGATTGAAAATCTAATGACTCCCCTTTCTTTGCCCTTTTCTTTTCAATATCCAGTCCAATATACATTAACTCATCGCCATAATAGGTGCGGGGATATCCTTCAATTTCGTATTTTAAATCCTTATCTAAGCCCTTGAGGTACATTTTTTTAAAGCCAGCATTAGGTTGGTTCAATACTTGATAATAACCAGCGATGGCTTCTTTCTTGTTAGTGGAAACTACCATCCAGCTTGTTATACTTCCATTTCCTTCAAATGGGCTTTTTAAACGATAGAACGTTCCATTTAAGATTAGCTCACGATATTTTTTATAAAACTGAACTTGTTGCCAGATTTCCGATTTTTCCTCACGGGATAATGTCGTAATATCTAATTCGTATCCGAAAACTCCAAAATAGGCGACATCTGCTCTTGTTGCTAGACTCGTGTAACGATGAACCTGATGGTTGGGTACCGCTGAAACATGTGCACCTATACTGCTGAGGGGATAAACAAGTGAGGTTCCATATTGAATTTTTAACCTTTCTATCGCATCTGTATTATCGCTGGTCCATGCTTGCGGTGCATAATATAGCATTCCTGGATCAAAGCGAGCTCCTCCGCTTGCACAGGATTCAAAAAGGACATTTGGAAATTCATTTATCAGTCTTTCATATAAATCATAGACTCCTAGAATATACCGATGTGCAACCTCCCTGCTTCTTTCCGCAGGCAGCACAGCTGAGCCAATTTCAGTCATATTACGGTTCATATCCCATTTAACATATGAAATAGAGGATTCTCTTAATATTTTCGACATAACCCCATATAAATGATCCACTACTTCTGTTCTGGAGAAATCAAGGACAAACTGGTTTCTGCCATGAGATAGCCTGCGATTAGGTACATGAATTAACCAATCAGGATGCTGGTGATATAAATTACTTTCTTTTGATACCATCTCTGGCTCAAACCATAATCCGAAATTTATTCCGAGCTTATTTATTTTTTTTGCAAGACCGCTTATTCCATTCGGAAGCTTCTCCTTATTAACAACCCAATCCCCAAGAGAGGTCTTATCATTATTTCTTTTTCCGAACCAGCCATCATCCAAAACAAATAACTCAATCCCGAGCTCTTTTGCAACTTTTGCAATATCTAAAATCTTTCTCTCATTGAAATTAAAATACGTTGCCTCCCAATTATTGATTAATACAGGTCTCACCCTGTCTTTCCACACACCTCTGACAAGATTTTTCCGATATAGTTGATGATAAGTTTGACTCATTCCATTCAACCCTTGGTCCGAATACACCATAACAACTTCAGGAGTTTGAAAGCTTTCTCCGTTTTTTAAAAGCCATTCAAAATCAAATGGATTGATCCCCATCGATACTCTTGCTGTGTCATGCGAATCTACCTCAACTTGTGCAAGGAAATTTCCGCTGTATACAAGACTAAATCCATAAACTACTCCTTGGAATTCATTTGCATCAAATCTTTTCAACGCAATAAAAGGATTTTGCTGGGCACTACTTGTCCCTCTAGTACTGGAAATACTTTGAATCCCTGAAACCAGCCGTCTTGATTTTACACATCTTTCTCTTGCCCAGGCACCAGATAATTGCACCATTTCAAAGTCCGCATCCACAAAGTCAACACTAGCACTCATCACGCGTACAAGACGAATATTTTCCCCCCCTTGATTCATAAATACTGCACTGCGTGTAATAACATTTACACCTTCAAAAACCGTATAAAACAATGTCAATTCTACTTGGATGAGTTCATCGTAAAGAGTGATTTCTAATGTTGCCGCTTCTTCTTCAGTATTAACATACGTCGCAGGAAGTCCCTCAAGCTTCGGCTTTCCTTTATAAATTTTATGGGAGCAATATTCAAAATTAGTTATCCGGCTTCCATCCTCCTGCAATATTTGATAAGCAGGTTCCCGAAAATCAGTTGTTCCATACGCAGGATACTCCTGTCTAATAATATCCAATGAAAAAGTAGAATCCCCTTCATAAACACAGGCAGTCATCCCGCGTTTTTCCATTCGTAATAAATGAGCAAACGACTCGCGTTGCCTAACTCTTTTTCCATAATACAGAGATGCAAGCTGATTATTTTTTAATATCTTAAAAATGTAACTAACATCTTTCCCTTGCAAGTGAAATTCCTGCGAATTCTTATTAAAAAAGATGGGCATGAATTCTCCTCCTTTGTAGAAACACTATTAATTTATATATTGTCCAAACCTAGAATGAATTCCTTCATTAATATGGAAATGATATTTCACATTGTGTACAAATTCACATTTTGGAAATGCCGTAAAAGTGGACTATAATTTTACATAGAACAGTTTGAACTATTTAAGGAGTGAATAACTTGAAAAAGGTCGTTGTTATTGGCGGTGGAATCACTGGGCTTTCTACCGTATACTATCTTCAGCAATTAAAAAAATCTCTGCAATCGGATATGAGATTAACTTTAATAGAAGCAAACTCCACTTTAGGAGGAAAAATTAAGTCTGTAAGAAATGACGAATTCATCATGGAGACTGGTGCGGATTCAATTGTCGCACGTAAAGAAGGAGTTACATCATTACTGGAAGACCTCCAATTACATGATGAATTCGTTTATAACTCAACTGGAAAATCCTACATATATCATTATAATGAATTAAAACCGATTCCGGATGATACCGTTTTTGGAATTCCCATGAGCAAAGAAGCTTTGTTCAGCAGTGAGTTAATTTCCGAGGAAGGGAAAAATGAGGCACTGAAGGATTTCACAACCGAAAATACCACTTTTACGAAAGATAGCTCGATCGGATTATTTCTTGAAAGCTTCTTAGGAAAAGAAATCGTCGAAAATCAGATTGCTCCCGTATTATCCGGGGTCTATTCAGGAAAATTAAACGAATTGACTCTTGCGACAACACTGCCTTATCTTCTCGATTATAAAAATCAATATGGCAGCATTATCAGGGGTCTCTCGGAAAACAAAGCAAGATTTCAATCCTCAGATAATAAAAAATTTATTTCTTTTAAAAATGGGCTTTCCACTTTAATTGACCGAATGGAATCGGTACTTACAGATGTGGATATTTTAAAAGGAGTACAAGCAACTGCCGTAATAAAAGAACAGGCACAATACTCTGTAGAGTTTTCGAATCATGAAAAAATTGCTGCAGATTACGTAGTACTCAGCACTCCTCATTCAGTAGCACAATCGCTTTTAAGCAACGAAGAATTAAATCCTATTTTTGATGAGCTAATTAGTTCCTCTCTTATTAGTGTATATTTAGGATTTGATATTCCTGATGAGATGCTTCCTGCGGATGGAACGGGTTTTATCGCACCCGAACACAGCGACTTAACTTGCAACGCCTGTACATGGACAAGTCGAAAATGGGAACATACTTCGAAACATCATCGCCTCTTGTTAAGGCTTTTTTATAAAAATACAAATCCAGAAATGTTTGCACATCTTAGCAGTCTAAGTGAGAGTGAATTAATTCAAGTGGCACTGCAGGATGTGGAAAAAAGCTTAGGAATTACTGGTAAGCCAATTAGTGTAGAGGTTACAAAATGGCAGGATAAAATGCCGAAATATCATTTGAATCATCGCAAAACGATTGAAGCATTAAATGAGAAATTAGCGGACATATACCCTAATATCATCCTTGCGGGCTGTTCCTACTACGGAGTTGGAATTGCAGATTGCATTATGAATGGAAAAAACACGGCAAAGAAAATAGCAGAAGCGGAGTAATCCTCCGCTTTCTTATTATACGTTTACAAATTCCTCTAACGGTGTGACCGAATAATCCACCACATTCCCATTTTCATATATGAATTGATGATTATATGTATTTGAATCCTCAAGCATTTGTGGAAGAAAATACTTTACATTTGCCAGTCCCAGATTTTCTGGGTGCAGGATCCACGATATATTCTTCCACGCTAAGATTCCTTCGTCTGTACTAACTGGTGTATGATATTCAAAAGTTTCTGGGATTTCCGCTACGAAAGCATGCATTCCACCCGTTCTTATGCCATCCACAAGCCAAGTGACAACCCCTTTGTAGTCCACATCCTTTAATGAAATCCCTGTTTCCTCCAATATTTCACGTAAAACGCTCTCTTTAGGTTCCTCGCCCTTCTCTATTTTTCCGCCAACACCGTTCCATATCCCCATCCATGGTGATTTTACGCGGTTAAGCATAAGGATTTGCTCGCCTTTTTTTATAAAACATATGGTATATTTGTATTCCATGAATCTCTCCCCTTTATGACAAAATACACTGCCTATATTATAGCAAAAAAGAGCAGGCATACCTGCTCTCTAGTACTCTATTTGTTGTCGTAAGCTCTGTGCTGCCTTGATTATATCTGATGCCTTACTGATTGCCGTGATGACAGATACCCCATCTGCCCCTGCCTCCTTAACATTCATTGCATTTTCCACAGTAATACCGCCAATCCCTACTATTGGAATAGTAATACCTTTTTCTCGGAAGTGTTGGATATGCTGAACTCCTTGGACAGGTTTTGCATCCTCCTTTGTTTTAGTAGGGAAAATCGGTCCAACCCCAAAGTAATCCGCACCTGCTTCCAGAGCTGACATCGCTTCTTCCATCGTATGAACAGAGACACCCAGAATTTTATCGCCAATTCTGCTTCGCACTTTCGCCACCGGCTCATCCTCTTGGCCGATATGTACACCGTCAGCATCTAAGGAAATAGCTAAATCAATATCATCATTCACAATAAATGGAATATCATGCTTTTTACAAATGGTCTGCAGTTCTTTTGCAAGGGTAACTTTCTCAACTCCTGTTAATGCATGATTGCCCTTTTCACGGAATTGAAATAAGGTAATCCCTCCGGCAATGGCTTCCTTTAATACTTCGGCAGGTTCTTTATAGCAATTGGGGCTGCCCATAATAAAATATAGTTTTAACATTTCTCTTAATCTATGTGTATTTATTCGTGACATTTAAACAAACAACCCCTTTTGTAAAATTCTCTTTTTATACGCCCAATGATTCGTTGGACCATGTCCGTTTCCAAGTGAAATATTTTCTTCAATGGCCGCTTGGATAAAGTCCTTTGCTGTTATAACCGCTTCCTGCACTTTTTTCCCTTTCGCAATTTCAGCAGTTATCGCAGCTGAAAAGGTACAACCCGTTCCATGAGTGTTTTGCGTATCTATTCTTTTTGAGCTATAATAGGCGAATTCACAGCCGTCAAAAAATAGATCCATAGTTTCTAATGGATCGGCATCATGCCCGCCTTTAATCACTACATTTTTCGCACCTAATTCTATGAATTTCTTCGCTGCCGCTTCTTTATCTTCTTTTGTTTTTATTTCCATTCCAATGATGACTTCTGCTTCCGGAATATTTGGCGTAATGATCAATGAAAGTGGGATTAGCTTTTGTTTTAATGCAGCAATTGCTTCCTGCTGCAAGAGGGATGCCCCTCCTTTGGCTATCATGACAGGGTCAACAACAATATTTCTCCAATTATACTCAGTAATTTGTTGAGATACGGCATCGATTATATCAGCGCTAAACAGCATCCCTGTTTTTAAAGCATCCACTCCAATATCATTAGCAATAGAATTAATTTGCTGTACCACTGCATCGGTAGACATGGGATATACACCTTGTACCCCTAGTGTGTTTTGTGCTGTTACCGCTGTGATGGCCGACATCCCATATACCTCTAGTTCTTGGAAAGTTTTCAAGTCGGCCTGAATACCCGCACCTCCGCCACTATCTGAACCTGCTATTGTTAATGCTTTTCTCATATTACACACCTACTTTATCTTTTTTCCACATTAGATTTTTCATTTATTTCCTGATCAGATACAGCTGCAAGCTGATTTAAAAATTCGATTTGAAAACTTCCTGGCCCTTGATTTACGGTTTTTTCCGCCGCCAATTCAGCTGCAATTCCATAGGTACATACCGCTGAGGTTGCTGCAACCAATAAATTTTTCTCGACAGCCGCAAAAGCTCCGATTACAGAAGTAAGCAGACAGCCTGTTCCTGTTACCTTTGTTAGGATTGGATGACCGTTTCTACCTACATAAGTTGTAAGTCCATCTGTAATCACATCCTCTTCACCTGTTACAGCAATGATTGTTTGCAGCTTTTGAGCAGCCATGACAGCAAGGTCTATTGGATTTTTCTGGATATCTCCCGTATCTACTCCTTTCACCTCTGCCTGTTCTCCAGCGATATTGGCTATTTCCCCTGCATTTCCTCTTATAATGGAAACCTTTACCTCGCGAATTATCCTATCGGCCATCTCAGTGCGATACGGTGTTGCACCTGCCCCAACTGGATCAAAAATAACCGGAACTCCATGAGCATTAGCAGACTTACCTGCGATAATCATAGATTCTACCGCAGCAGAGTTTAACGTTCCCATATTCAAAACGAGCGCACCAGCAATCTTAGCCATGTCACCCACTTCTTCAGGCGCATATGCCATCACAGGCGATGCTCCTAATGCAAGTAATCCGTTTGCGGTAAAATTAGTCACCACTACGTTCGTAATATTATGAACAAGCGGATTTTCACGTCTTACCTTTTCCAAAATCTCACCTATCATTATGCTTTTATCCATTTTCCTTCCTCCTTAAGTGGACTTGAGGGTTTGGTGGGAAGCGGGATCTGGTCCCTTATCCCAGTTGGGATGCAGGGACAGGTTCCTTGTCCCTTTCAGTTATTGCGGAAAAAGGATCCCCCACTTCGCACCAACAAAAAAGCCAGATCCATTATGGACCTGGCATCATTAGTAAGAGAAGAAGCAATCTTAACTCACTACTTTCCTCCGCTGGTATTAGCCAGATCAGGTCCAAAGGGTTAAAAAACTTCCTGTTTTTCTCTCAGCCCGAATAGAGGGCACCCCTAGTAGTCTTCAAAACTTATTCTTTGTATTTATCATATCCCCAGAAAAAATATATGTAAAGGTTTAAATCATTGTTGAACTTTAATTGGTTCCTGCCCCTACAAAAAAAGGATTTTGTGATTTATTGTCAAAATTTAATAGTACAAAAGACTTCAGGAGAAAGTGGTTGAAGGTATGGATAAGGAATTGAAACAAATTGGTCGAAGGATATTAGAAAATCGTCCACTATTAGCTAAAAAATTGCAGGAAAAGCAACGCCATGAATTACATTTTCATTTACTCGAAGATCTTACACCAATTCATGAAATGTTTTTTCATCATCTAGGTAATTCCATTATTCACGGAACAGATTCTCCCCATCAAGATATAAAGAAATGGGCAAATTTGTTAATTGAAAAATCATGTTTATTCTCGGCACGACTTAAAAAACAATCTCTTTTTCCAAGTTATCATTATAGATCCGTGATAATGGAATTTTTAGAAGAAGAAGTGTATAACAAAGTCGTTTCTCCGCAAACTCTCATACAGGCGATAAAAAAGGTTGATTCTTTCATAGAACATTCATCTATTATTTTTTCAAATCAACGAAAACCTTACATATTAAAAGAATTACGGAATTATGCCTTAACCTTGGCCGAAGAAAATATTACGCTGCGCGAATTGGATGATTTAATAAATGCGTTGAAAGAGGCGACAATCCTTGTCATTACCGACAATAATGATGCAATTAAATATGCTAGCAAAAAATTTTGCGACATTACAAAATACAGCGAAGAAGAATTAATTGGTGCAACCCATCATGATCTTTTATATTCCGGCTACCATTCGGAAGACTTTTTTCGTGAAATACGAGAGTATATCGAATTAGGAAAGATATGGAAAGGAGAAATTTGCAACAAAGCAAAAGATGGAAGTCTTTATTGGGTTGATTGCACGATCATTCCTTTTAGGGATCGAAACGGCAAAACATATCAGCATTTTTCTATACAGTTTGATATAACAGAACAAAAAAATACCGAAGAGATGCTTCAGAAGACAGAAAAATTATCACTGGTCGGAGAATTGGCCGCTGGTATTGCCCATGAGATTCGCAACCCTCTTACAACGATTCGTGGATTTGTTCAAATCCTTGATCATTTTTCAGAAGAAAAGAAATACCTTTATTCCAAGACCATACTAGAGGAAATCGACCGCATCAATTTTATCGTTAGTGAATTTATGGTATTTGCAAAACTACATTCCATTGAATTTAAAGCGTGTAGCTTATTCGATATCATTAGAAACGTGGTTCATCTACTCAACGCTGAATCAACGATGAAAAATGTAGAGATTACCGAAGCCTACCATCAGAATGACATATACATCTACGGGGAAAAAAATCAATTAACACAGGTTTTTCTCAACATGCTTAAAAACGCTATCGATGCACTTCCTAATGGAGGGAAGATTAACATCTCCAGTTCATTGAACGAAGAAAATGTCATTATCTCGATCCAAGACAACGGAATTGGAATGTCATCTGAGCAAGTCAGTAAAATTGGAGAACCCTTTTACACCTTAAAAGAAAACGGAAATGGCCTAGGGTTAATGGTTAGCTATAAAATTATAGAAAACCATCGTGGAAGAATTACAGTGGAGAGTGAAATCAATAAGGGAACTACGTTTCATATTTCTTTTCCTATACTTAGGAAAAGAAAAGAAAACTAAGCAAAGGAAGTCATGTCTATACATCGTTGATTTCCGGATAAACAGCACCCCCATACAGAAAATCACTTCTGTTCTGGGGTGTTTTTCATTTCATTCTAGAATTATCTTCACCACTTTATCATCTATAAACTAGTACGATAGCGGAAATTTATAAGTTAACTATGAATGCCTAAAACAAAGATTTTCTAGTTGCATACCATATAGTGTTCACTCCATTCATTTATTGAATGAAAGATATCCTCTTTGAATCATTATTCGATAAGTGATATCTAAGAATATGCACAGAAAGGGGTATATAAGGTGGAATTGCTAACTCACGAAGAAATTCAAGAAGTATATCATAGCGTTGATCCGGAACTAACAAAGTTTATGACAGAATTCCCGGAAGAAAATAATGAACTTATTGCTGGACCTCTTACAAGACGCCGGAGAAGATCATCTAGGCGTTCCAGCAGACGTTCCAGCAGACGTTCCAGCAGACGCTCTAGCAGAAGTTCCAGCAGACGTTCCAGCAGACGCTCTAGCAGAAGTTCCAGCAGACGCTCTAGCAGACGCTCCAGCAGACGTTCTAGCAGACGTTCCAGCAGACGCTCCAGCAGACGTTCTAGCAGGCGCTCCAGCAGACGTTCCAGCAGGCGTTCTAGCAGACGCTCCAGCAGGCGTTCTAGCAGACGTTCTAGCAGGCGTTCTAGCAGACGTTCTAGCAGACGTTCTAGCAGACGCTCCAGCAGACGTTCTAGCAGACGCTCCAGCAGACGCTCCGGCAGACGTTCTAGCAGACGCTCCAGCAGACGTTCAGCAGGTCTCTTATTTTAACTTACTAATTCCGCACATATTTGTGCGGAATTTTTTTATCCTTTTTATTTAACACTTCTCTTAAAAAGGTCTATCATTAGAATATATTTTCCCTGAAATGGAGAATGTATAGACAAAATGACCAATTTTATTTTTACTTCTAAGGAGGCATTTTTCAATGATCATTATTCATGGGCTTTTAAAAATAAAAAAGGAATATAGGGCAGCCTTTTTAGAGGAAGCTGGACGAGCAGTCGAATTATCAAAGGCAGAAGCAGGAAACATGGAGTATCGGCTATTTGAAGCTATGGACGAACCTAATACATTTTTAACTATAGAAAAGTGGAAAAATGAAGAAGCTGTGGAGAGCCATAAGAATAGCGCACATTTTATTCACTTCATGCAAGTAGCAAAGGAATTTTTATCGGAACCAATAATACTTGATGTACATACCATTGAAGAAAAATAATGTGTCATTATACACCTTTGGTTTTATAATAAAATTGTAGGGATTATAACAACCACAATTGAAAGAAGGTCCGAAAAATGAAGGTTAAAGACTTTATGATTCGTGATGTCATTACCGTCAAAAAGGATGATAATATTAAACATCTGCTAAATACATTAGTAAAGTATAAAATTGGCGGTGTTCCTGTTATTGATTCAGATGGAAAATTAGTGGGTATGATTAGTGATGGAGATGTTTTAAGAAGTATTAATCCTAAGGATAAGGTTGTATACGATTTTTACAACCTAATGACCTATACATTAGAAAAGGGAAAACTAGAAGACATTCTTTCCCGTATAAAGGACCAACCTCTTATAAAACTAGCAAAAAAACAAGGACTTATAACTGTAAAAGAAAATGATGAAATAGAGACTGTTTTGAAATTGCTAGCAAAGCATCATTTCAAAAAAATCCCGGTCATTAACGATGAACATAAGGTAGTAGGCGTAATCAGCCGCGGAGATGTAATCCGGACAATCCAAAAGAACATTCTTCAATCCCTTTAATAAATAGCTTCATAAGCAAAGGAGGTAAAGAATAAGTATTTTCTTACCTCCATTTCTTTTGTAGCCCGCCCTAAGTACATGGCAACTGATTTTACTTGGAATTAGTAACCTTTAGTGAACACTAAATTTCATGGTCAACTGTTGCAATTCCTCCGCCATTTGCGCTAACGTTACGGTAGATGCTGACATCTTCTCCGTAGAGAGTAATTGTTCCTCTGCTATAGCTGAAACCGTCTGTGTGCTTGCTACGTTCGTCCTCGATACATCAGTGATTTCCCTTATTGATAAGACAACATGTGAGACCCCTGAAGTCATTTGTTCAGAAGCAGATGAAACCTCTTGTATCTGCTTAGTGACAGCCTCGATGGAATCCCTTATCATTTGAAAAGCTTTTCCGGAAAAATGAACCGCTTCGATCCCTTCTGAAACTTCTTTTGTAGCTTTCTCCATTGTCTGTACTGCTTTCGATGTTTCGAATTGAATGGTTTGAATTAGCTTAATTATTTGTTTGGATGAAGAAGCAGATTGTTCCGCGAGTTTTCTCACCTCATCTGCTACAACTGCAAATCCTTTTCCATGTTCACCGGCACGTGCTGCCTCAATTGCTGCATTTAAGGAAAGAAGGTTTGTTTGGTCAGCAATTTCCGTAATAACTTGTACAATCTGACCTATTTCGTTCGATTTGTCTCCTAATTCCTTAATAATCAATGCCGACTGATTAACGGTTTTTTGGATGGAATTCATCTGCTGAACTGCTTTTTTTATCTTTTCATTTCCATCTGTTGCAACCGTTAAAGAATCTAACGAAGAGGAAGATACACTGTGTGCATTGGCGGCAATTTGTTCAGCACCTGTCGACATTATCAAAATAATTTCAGAACTTTCTTCTAAACTTTGTAACTGTTTCTCTGTTTCAGTTGCCACCTTATGTATTGTATTGGTTACTTGATTCGATGATTCTGCTACGATATTGGCCTTATTGGACAAACCCTCTGATAATTCGGCGACTTGAACGGCTGACTCATTCACTTTCTCTATAATTCCTCCCCATGTCTCGGTCATCCTATTAAGAGACAAAGCGATTCCTCTCAGCATACCCGATTTCATGGGATCCGTCCTTGTATTTAATTGTCCTTTTTCGAGTAATTGAATATGGTCTATAATCAGCTTTATCGGTGCAATGAATCTTTTATGATTAAGATATGCTGATAAAATTCCTATACAAGCCCCACATATCATCGTAAGCAAAATAGTAATGATACTGGCTTTAACAGATAAATGATTCCCTAAGCATACTCCCAATGTGATTAGTAATACACCAGGTATTACAACCATCAAAGTACGAATAATGTATTTTGAAAGTGACATCTATTTCTCCCCTTAACCCTTAAACGACCTTAAATATATTAGTCCTAATTTACTATAACTATAGTCTAATATATCAAAAAGTTCAACTACCTATACTATTTAGAATTTTCCTGACAAAGAGAAAGACCATCCTATCAAGACGGTCCTTGCAATTCTTTAAAATGGCTTTAATATCATCAATGCAATAATAATTAGGAAGAGAATATTAATTAGTCGTTCCAATGAAAAAAGTACTTTTGATAAAGAATAATATTCTACTGGTATTTCCTCACCGCTTGTTTTTTCTAGTAATCTTTTAATGGGCTGTGATTTCGGCTTTAATATAAATGGTCCCATTGCAAGTGCAATGAAAAAAAGGATTAAACTTGTCCAATACCATCCTGCATGAAAAAGGGCATGATTGATGAAACCCATCAATAGTCCCGTTACGAGTAAAGAAGTGCCCCCAATCATAACAAAAATATGCAGACTATGCTTTAAAGCATAAGCATGTCTTAATTCAGTCATATTTCTTGCGGACTTTACAATTCGGCTTAATACAAACCCAGGTCCCATTCCAAGTATGGCGGAGAAAATATGAATAAAAACAAGTATTTTATAAAAAGTGAACAAAGCGGCTTCCTCCCTTTCCAACATCTATTTTAGGGTAAACGGAAACAAATCTATAAAAAATCAAAAATAAAGGAAGCTACTAACAACGCTCCCCCTACTTAAACCTCTGTATCCGATGTATTAACCATAATGGCGGCAACTTGTTTTAATCTATTAAAGAAAAAATCTCCAGCTGGATGCTTATCTAAGCCTACCTCTTGAAAGGCTTCCGACATACATCGAAGCCAGCACTGAGCACGCTTTGGAGTAATTTCGTGCGGTAAGTGGCTATGCCTCATGGCAGGCGGACCAAATTCTTGACTATATAATGCAGGACCACCAGTGAACTGTGTTAAGAACATTCATTGCTTACGCATAATTTCACTCATATCCCCTTGGAATATTAGACTTAAATCTGGATTGGCATAAACCTTAGGATAAAATGCCTGTACCAACTTATCTATCGTCTCTCCACCAATTTGATCATAAATGGTTTGTAACCGCGGCTGCACCTTTATCCCTCCATAATAGATTCTGTCCCTATTATATACCTAGTTTCCCGTTATTGCTGTAATATAGGTCACAAATTGGAGAAATATTTATGACAAATATGTATGTATCAAGGATAATACTACTATAACGATAAACGAATCTCCCTATTATAAAAAACAGAATGGTCAGGTCATAATTTTTTTCAGTTTCGCCAATACCTGCTTCCATCTATTAACCATAAAAGACGGTATGCGGCACTCATTAATATAACTAAATTAACCTCGTATTCACTGCCTTAAATTTTTCAGTATGATTGTAATAGCGTTTCCTTCATTCCTTTACGGTTTGCGATAAATTTAACCAAAAAAAGAACAGTAATTCATCACTGTTCCTACAAAAAAGACTACCATTATGATTTCAGGGTTAATTGATAGTAATCCTGTGCCATAACCGTTTGAAAGCCGCATGACTGATATAAATTTAATGCATTTGCATTCTTTGTCTCCACCTCGAGAAAAATCGGGTAGCCTAGTGCATGTTGTTCACGTATCACTCTCTTCAAAGCTTTTCTGCCTAGCCCCTGGCCTTGAAATGATGGAAAGATAGCAAATCCATATATCCATGCTTCCCCATCCAAATGTTGCACTCTTATTTTCCCAACTGCTTGTTGGTCTTTTTCAATAACGTAGTGAATTTGCGTATCCTCCTTGCGAATTCGCTTGTTATATTTTCGAGCTTCCTCTTCTTTAAAACCAAAGCATTGGACATCCAACTGAATCTCCGTTTCCAGATCATCTAATGTAGATTTTCTTATTTCAATAAACTCCTCACTGCCCAAATCTGTCTCTACCCATTTCATTTGATACTCCGAAAACGATAATCGACAAGAAAAGGATTGTAAAAACCCTTGTGCGGAGCTTGAATTAGCAGGGGCATTTAAAAGAATCGTTTCCGTCCCTTGCTTTTTCATCTCTTCCAATCCTTCCCCTAACAATCTCGTAAAAATCCCTTTACGTCTATAGCTAGGATGAACCATTCCGCAAATTTCCACCTTACTGCCGAAGCCATACAACCCTAAAAATCCAACAAGTTTTTCCTTTTCATAATGAAAGAAATCTGTCAGCTCCTGTTCATTACGCATCTCCAGCATATCCCAATTTAATTTTAGGTGAATTGCTTCTTCCTGTTCACAAACAAGCTGTAGCTCTTTAATATCTGTTAATTGTTTTTGACTCAACATCCCTTATTCCCCCACTACAATAAAATTCATGTGCGCTCTATCTGATTTTCAAATTTCTTCGGCCACCTTGTTTTCTAGCAACTGATTATTTTGAGGCAACACAAACTTTTTTCTTTGAATATATATAAGTCTCATAGATAAACAAACGCCAGCCGCCAGCAATCCTATTGTTAGTCCAATCCAAAACCCTCTGGCTTCAAGACCCGTAAAGTTAGCCAACAGATACCCAGCAGGCAAGCAAATGATCCAATAAGCAATAAGTGTCATAATAAAGGACAAGTTCACATCCTTATACCCCCTCAAAGCTGCCTGAGCAGTTGCTTGTATGGCATCGGAAATTTGAAAGAACAATGCAAAAATCAAAAAATGTGCCGTTAGGTTAATAACCGCTGTTTCATTGGAATAGAATCCAGCAACTTGATATCGAAAAATAACAACAAGAAGCCCAGTAATAAGAGCCATCACGATAGATACACTAATGCCAAGCCAGCTATAGCTGTGCGCATCACGATATCTTTTCGCTCCTACCTCATATCCGATCAAAACGGTTATCGCTAATGAAATGCTAACAGGAATCATATAAAGAAAAGATACAATATTAAGGGCAGACTGATAGGCAGCAATGGTCGTAATACTGAATTTACTGATTAAAATAGTTACTACTGCAAACATACTCGTTTCAAAAAATGTGGACAACCCCATTGGAATCCCAATTTTTAATATTTCCTTGCACATATTAGGAGAAAACATTTTTATCCTTGGAAAAATCTTATACAAAGAAAATGGCTGCTGTGTCTTAATGATGAATGCCGTTATCCCTGCGATAACCCAATAAGTAATAGATGTCGCATATCCTGCTCCAGCCCCGCCAAGTTCCGGAAAGCCCCACTTACCAAAAATAAGAACAAAATTAAAAAAGAAATTGACTGGCAATGCAAGCAGTAGAATGACCATCACGATTCGTGTTTTCCCCATCGCATAGATAAAGGATCGCAATACGTTAAAGATGAACAAGGGAATGACTCCATAGCCTAGGCCAACCAAATAATCATGGGCTGTTTCCTCGACTTTATTCGTTAAATTCATTCTATGTAAAATAGATTCCAATGAGATGAAGCCTAATAAAAGGACCAGCAAACCAATAAAAAACGATAAATAAATTCCATTTGCCACAATAGAGGATACATCGTTATTTTTCTTTTCCCCCAGTTTTTGGGCAGCGATTGGCGATACAGCAAGTAATATTCCGCTTAGCCCTGTAAAAACTGGATTCCATATGGAGGAGCCAATGGCAACTCCCGCTAGATCGGACGAATTGTACTTACCTGACATAATATTGTTGAAAAACACCATGGAAAACATCCCAAGCTGTGTAATTAAAATGGGAATTAATAAGATGAAAATCTGTTTCAATTTTTCTGTAATCGTATATGTTTGTTTCATTGATGTTACTCCCTGTAAACTTTTTCATTATTATTATAAATTAGTTTTATCCTTTCATTCTATCACTAAAATACTATTATAATCACTAAATTCCGAAAATAGCTGTTCATGTTTCCGATTATCAAGTGATATAATGTAATTGTGTGAAAATATTATGAATCTTTTAAACTAATACATATGTCTGCCAAACCATTCAATATAACAAAGTTGGCCGATTTACTTTTTCATCCTACAGACCTCACACTTTTAGTAGAAATTACAACCATCTTTTTTCACACAAAAAAGTTCTAGAAAGGAGAGGTTAGTTTGAAAAGGGCAAAAAATCGCTGGTTGATTGCGTTGTCTGGAGTTGGGATCCATATTTGTATTGGGTCGGTGTATGCTTGGAGTAATTTTACAAACCCGCTTATTAATGAGTTTGGGTGGTCAGCTAGTCAAGTACAGATGACATTTAGTATTGCCATTTTATTCTTGGGTCTTTCTGCAGCGTTCTTGGGACATTTTGTGGAAAAGCATGGGCCAAGAAAAGCTGGGTTACTGGCAGCCATTTTCTTTGGGACCGGGGTATTTGGATCGGGCTTTGCCGTTCATCTTGGATCATTGCCATTATTGTATATTTTTTACGGAGTGTTTGGCGGAATTGGTTTAGGAGTCGGATATATTGCACCTGTATCCACATTGGTAAAGTGGTTTCCGGATCGCCGCGGACTTGCAACTGGCTTAGCAATTATGGGATTTGGCTTTGCGGCAGCCATCAGCAGTCCAATTATGGATGCTTTAATTAAATCGTCCGGTATTGCAAACGCTTTCTTTATACTTGGAATAGCCTATTTTGTTGTGATGATCTTATCGGCATTATACTTGGAAAAACCAGCTGAAGATTGGAAACCAAAAGGCTTTCATGAAGCCTCCATCAAAAAGAATACTAGAGTTGCTACTGACCTCTCACAATTAACCGCAAACGAAGCTATTAAAACATCACGTTTTTACTACTTATGGATCATGCTTTTTATCAACACAACTTGCGGAATTGCTATTCTTTCTGCAGCCAAGCCATTAGCGCAAGAAAGCATCGGGCTTACTACCACAGAATCGGCAGCATTAGTTGGCGTCCTCGGATTATTTAATGGATTTGGCCGGTTAGGTTGGGCATCGATATCAGATTATTTCGGTCGTCCTAATACTTATACAACCTTTTTTGTATTACAAATTATTCTATTCGCCCTATTACCTCACACTACGATATCGCTTCTGTTCCAGATTATGTTAGCTATTGTTTACACTTGCTATGGAGGTGGATTCGCAACGATTCCAGCCTATATCGGTGACTTATTTGGCACGAAACAGCTGGGTGCCATTCATGGATATATCTTAACTGCCTGGGCAGCAGCCGGGCTTGTTGGGCCATTGTTTGCTGCGTGGATTAAAGATACAACAGGCAGCTATGCCAATAGCTTAACCTTCTTTGCCGGATTTTTTATTGTATCTCTTATTATTTCTTTAGTCATTCGTACAGATATTCGAAAATTAAAAGAAAATCAATCTGTTCAAAGCTCAGCTAGTAAACCAATTAACTTATAACATCTCCTAAAAAGCAGAACTAATTTTTATACAAATAAAAAAGAAAGGTGGTCAAAATGGGAAAAACAAAACACCAAGGTCCGATAAAATTACCAAAAACGCCTGCGCCAAAGTTATGGGTCAGTCCTATACCATTTGGACTCGGAAAAGTAAAACCAAAGCATATTCGCGATACGTTAAAAGTGGTATGGGATAATCGTGATAATCTTCCCTATGCAACGAGAATATTAACGCAAGGGGTTTGCGATGGCTGCGCACTTGGTGTTGCAGGACTCCGTGATCAAACCCTTACAGGCCCACATGTTTGTACAACTCGCTTAAATGTGCTGCGATTAAATACGATGCCAGCTATCCAAGAAGAAATTCTTCATAGTGATATAGAAGATCTAAGAAAATATAACAGTACTGAACTGCGTAAACTTGGACGCATCCCTTATCCCCTTTCCCGAAAGAAGGGAGAGCGAACCTTCACAAGAATTACATGGGATGAAGCATTGAATCGAATAGCCGAAAAAATAAAATCGATTGACCCTAAGCAGCTCGCATTCTATTTAACTTCTCGCGGAATTACAAATGAAGTGTATTACACCGCTGCGAAACTGGCACGATTCTTAGGAACAAATAATATTGATAATGCATCGCGCATTTGCCATTCACCAAGTAAAACAGCCTTAAAGCGATCTTTAGGCATTGGGGCATCTAGCTGTAATTACATGGATTGGATTGGTACAGATGTCCTTGTTTTCTGGGGTTCAGTTGCAGCAAATAATCAACCCGTTTCTACAAAATACATGTATGCGGCAAAACGAAAGGGAACGAAAATCATTGTTATCAACCCTTACCGTGAACCGGCGATGGATGGTTATTGGGTACCGTCCATTCCTGATTCGGCACTATTTGGAACAAAATTAGCGGACGATTTTTACCAAGTAAATATTGGTGGAGACATTGCTTTCATGAACGGTGTCATGAAGCATTGGTTTGAGATGGAGGAAAAAGAGAAAGGGTCTGCTGTTGATCATAGTTTTGTAGAAGCGCATACGAACGGAATAGAGTCATTACGGGAGCATGTAATAAAGCAGGACTGGGATATATTGGAGAAATCTTCTGGACTTTCAAAGGAGCGCATGTTAGAGTTCGCTACATTATTAGCATCTGCCAAAAGCGCAGTATTTGTCTGGTCGATGGGATTGACCCAGCATCGATTTGGTACCGATAATATTTCCCAGGTAGCGAATCTAGCAATGTTACGAGGGTTCATCGGCCGTGAACACTGCGGAGTGATGCCAATACGCGGACATTCCGGTGTTCAGGGTTCCGGTGAAATGGGCGCTGACCCATTTGTTTTACCGGGCGGTGATTTTCAAGAGGATAACATTAAGAGAGTAGAAAAGATTTGGGGATTTGAGATACCTAGATGGCAAGGAGATATTGTTGGTGTTTCGATTGAAAATGCCTTACTTCCAAATGACCATGAACGAAAATTAAAGACTTTTTATACATCCGGAGGCAACTTTTTAGAAACGATGCCTGATCCGAATTTTATCAAGGAATGTTTAGAAAATGTCGAACTGCGAGTTCATCAAGATATTATTTTCAACACCTCCACCCTTGTCGATGCAAAAGAAGAAGTGATTGTTTTGCCTGCTATGACACGCTATGAACAACCTGGTGGCGGCACATCCACCTCTACAGAGAGAATGGTCTATTTTTCCCCAGAGATTAAAGGACCAAGGATTGAAGAAGCAAGATCAGAGTGGGAAATTTATGTAGATTTAGCTGCCCGTGTGAAGCCTGAAGCGAAGGAACTGATGAATTTTACCGATGCATCGCAAATACGGAAGGAAATTGCCATTGCCAATCCGAATTATGACGGAATTCAGTATTTAAGCAAAAAAGGTGATGTTTTTCAATGGGGCGGTGCCTGGCTGTGTGAAGATGGTATATGTCCCACCGAAGATGGACGCGGTAATCTGTTACCTATTGAGCTTCCTGAGTTACGCAAGCCAGAAGGGCATTTCTATGTCACCACCCGCAGAGGTAAACAATTTAACTCTATGATTTATGATGAAAAAGATGCATTTAATCATGCAGATCGCTATGATGTCCTCATGAATGAGGAAGATGCTAAAGAATTGAACATTGCAGAGGGTGAAGCCATTGTGGTCTATAATAAATTCGGCCACTTTCACGGCCGTGCCAAGTATGCGGAAACACAGCGCGGCAACCTCCTTGTCTTCTGGCCGGAAGGAAATGTCTTAATTCCAAAAGGAGTATACGAAAAATACGCGGGCATCCCCGAGTATAATGCTGCTGCTATTGTTGAAAAAGCAGAAACCTTCCATGCCTTCAAAGATACAAAATACGTAGAAAAAAGAATCGAAGACTTAGAAGTCGAAGGGACAGGTCCCTCGTCCCACTTGCTGGGATGAGGGAACTGTCCCTCAAAAAATATTTAAAAGTATTTACTTTACATTCATCATTTGGGCATGATAATCTTGTTGCATTGTTTAAAAATAGGACTCGCAGTAAGAGCAAGTTTTTCAACATTATGGGGTGATATTTATTGATTTCCTTCTTCCTTACGTTATCGCGGCTTGTCAAAGGAATTATACATATCTTTCACGATAAAGAATTTAAAGTATTGCTTACTCTTACCATAGCAATCATTCTTTCCGGAACGATTTTTTATCATGAAGTAGAGCATTTACCCGTCCTCGATGCACTATATTTTAGCATCGTTACCTTGACCACAGTAGGACATCCAGACTTTGCTCCTGAAACAGCACTTGGGAAAATTTTCACCATTATATATATCATTACTGGAATCGGCTTAGTTATTGGTTTTATCCGTAAAATTTCAAAAGGGATATTCATTTCTAAGACGAAAGATCGCAAGCAGTAAGGATTAAAAAGGAGGAGAATATTCATCTTGGTAGATGTTCTCCTCCTTTTATCCAACTTTTATTCGTTACCTATATCTTGTTCCTTCCACTATCTCTGCAAACTCCTCCAGCGTTGTTGAATATTTAATATAAATTCTTGGTAATAGATAAGATTCATCTCTTACATTTCTATGTGAAAAAAGTTCTGGTATAGTTGTTATTCCAAATTGATAGTACTTCTTCGTTTCATCTATTACCTTGGTATTATAACTTCCATAAGGATAACTTAGAGCAAAAACCTTCTTTCCCGTTATGTTTTGAATTTTCTCCTTTGAACCTGCCAGCTCATTTTGGTAATCAGCAATCTTGGTTAAATCAGGATGTGTAGCGGTATGGGACTGAATAGATATGAGCCCGGAATCCGCCAGCTTCTTTAAATCAGACGCTGACAATCTATTCGATTTACCAATAAAATCAGAAATAATAAAAAAGGTACCAGTAGGCTTAAAGTTTTGCGTTTGCAGCTTTTGAAAAGCCGAAAACACATGAAGATTATTTTTATAGCCATCATCGAAGGTAAGAAAAATTGGTTTTCTGACATGATCAATATCATTCCAACGTTCAAACGTCAATAATGTGAACCCATGGTCACGTAAATATTTCATTTGTTCTTCAAAATTTGCAGGAGTCACATATAACTCCTTAGAACCATGTCCACGGTATTCATCAATAGAATGATAAACTAAGATAGGTACTTTTTTGACGGCGAAAACATGCTGGGGAAGAAATATCAAAAGAACACATATAAAAAGCCCGATAATTTTATTCATACAATCCCTCTCTATGTTTTTTCCTTATTATTTCTAGATATTGTATTTTTATAAAGGCTCTGTTGAATGTGATTTCATAACTTCTACACCAAACTCTAAGCTTTCAATGCATATAGAAACTCCTGGTCCCATAGCTAGTTCTCCGGCTTCTTCTTAACTTCTGTGACAAAATGAACAAGTAGTAACATGTTCTGTATTGCTTAAACTACTTCAATTTGAGGTTTTTTCTAAAGCATGATACAGTTCATCCATCGAAACGTTGTTTTTCTAACTACTTATAGATTTCTCTTCACATAAAGAGGTTAGTTTCTCTAATTCCAAGATAACTTCTTCCATTATTTACACCCCCTATTTTTTTGTACACATTTGTATACATATAGTGAGATATATTTTTCAAACCTATAAATTGCTCCTTCAATTTTTAAAATGTTTGGAATAAGCTAATACTTCTCTATACATAATTGACAAATAAAAAAAACGCCATTCAAGGCGTCTTTCTAAGCTTTCCCCTTCTGTTTTGCATTAGGGTCAATATCATTTCCCCCATAGTCCGGCAAATGCCCAGCATGATTTTTATGGTATGTGGAACCCGCATCTACTTTTGAATAGTTAGATTGGTTTTGTTGATTTTTGTTATTTTTCATAAAAACTCACCACCTTATGAAAAATATTTTGTTCATTATGAAATAAAATATCCTAATTACATTCACATAAATTTTCTGCATTATGGAATACTTTCATTGAACTTAAAATGGGAATATAGGTGATGAAATTGGATTATAATCAGTCGTTCAAACCAGGTGAGGTTGTCTATATCATTATTCGCAATCCGCATGCACAGGATGTAGCAAATATTCAACAAGCTGCAGTTGTTCAAAATCCAGATGCCCCTAATCAACTTGCATTATTTGTGCATGAAACATATTATCCGTTATCGGATGAATTTGCTGTCTTTTCATCAGAGGAAGAAGCAGAACAAGCCTACCAAGAAGCGTTCGGATTGCCTGAGGAATTCTATGGTTAAACCATTTATACCTCAGCTAGTTTATGTAGAACCCCAGGCACTAGAATATCCTCTTGGGCAAGAACTGGTGTCTAAATTTGAAGAGATGGGCATTGAAATTCGCCAAACAACTTCACATAATCAAATTCGTAACTTACCTGGAGAAAATCACTTTCAAAAATATCGAATTGCCAAATCCACCCTTGTAATAGGGTTGAGAAAAACCTTAAAATTTGATACCTCTAAACCATCAGCGGAGTATGCGATTCCATTAGCAACCGGCTGCATGGGGCATTGCCATTACTGCTATTTGCAAACAACCATGGGAAGCAAACCATATATTCGAACTTATGTGAATGTGGATGAAATTTTTGATGCAGCAGAAGAATATATGAAGGAAAGAGCGCCTGAAGTCACCAGATTTGAAGCCTCCTGTACTTCTGATATAGTTGGGCTAGATCATTTAACCCACTCCCTAAAAAGAGCCATTGAATTTTTCGGAGCATCGGAATATGGCAAGCTTCGATTCGTTACAAAATTTGCGCATGTCGATCATCTCTTAGATGCCAAGCACAATGGCAAGACCCGCTTTCGATTTAGTGTCAATGATGATTATATTATCAAATTTTTTGAACCGGGTACCTCTAGGCTTGACGAAAGAATTGAGGCAGCAGTAAAAGTGGCAGAGGCTGATTATCCATTAGGGTTTATTGTTGCACCAATTTATTTACATGATGGGTGGAAAGAAGGCTATCTAGAGTTATTTGAAAAACTTGAAGCCAAATTGCCTGTTCATGCGAGAAAAGATTTAACTTTTGAAATGATCCAGCATCGGTTTACCAAACCAGCGAAACGGGTCATCCAAGAAAATTATCCGATGACCAAGCTTGAACTGGATGAATCGAAGCGAAAATGGAAATGGGGCAAATATGGAATCGGAAAATATGTCTATACGAATGAAGAACAAGAGGATATTAAAGATACACTAGGCGGTTATATTCATAAATATTTTCCAGAAGCAAAGATTGAATATTTTACTTAAAAGAAATAAGCGTAAGCGTCTTATCGGCGTATGGATTTCAGAGTCTTTGACTAAGATTAAGGAAACACAGTGAACTTATCGTAGGGAGAAGACGGAGAAATCCACTATCCGATAGGAGCTAGACAACAGACTACAAGTCATTGCAGGATAAAAATTTTATATCTCTTATCTTTTAAAAAATGGGACCTACGTATGTGGTCCCTTTTACCATTCAACTACAGAACTAGTAATTCGTTTGACTCCACGTATCGAACCTATTTCCTCGACTAGCTTTAACATTGCAAGATCCTTCTGTTTTGCTTCGATCATGACATCAAAGTCTTGATTTAATTCCTTGGCCATTTTAAAAAAAGGAAGCACAAAATCCAACGAGACAAAATCAGCATGGGCTCGAAACGCATCTTCCGCCTTTGGAGAGGAAAGATGGACCTTAGGTACCATATTTCTAACACCCCATGTTTTAAAAATACGCTCGAGATATTCAAATAAATTTTCCACTTCCCCTTTATTCGCCATATAATGATGAAAATCTAGAATCATTGGGATATTCTCTTGTTCACATGCTTTCAATGTTTCCTTGACATCATACGTTTTATCATCATTTTCAAGTGTCATCATTTTTTTAATCCTTTCAGGTAAGCACTTTAAATTTTGATGAAATCGTAACAATGCTGATTCTTTATCTCCATATGCACCGCCAATATGAATATTAATAAGTCCTCTCTTCAATCCATTCATCGCTTGCAGCATGGAATAGTGGAACTCCATATCTTTTACTGCGTTTGCTGTTATCTCTGACTTTGGACTTGTAAATAGGGTGAATTGATTAGGATGAAAACTTGGTCTGATGTTAAATTGTTCGATCAAATGACCAAGCTCCTCCCATTCATCCCTAAAAGGAGTAACGTAATCCCACATTACATCCGGATGCGTAGCTAAAGGAACCAGGGAGCTGGAAAAGCGATATAATTCAATCTCATTTGCAATGTTGTAATGCAATATTCGCTTAGTATGCTGTAAATTTTGCGCTGTTACTGCTTTTAACTTTTCCACTTGTTCATCCTTTGGCAGAGCTGAATAACGAGCAAATGTTAATGACTTAGATGGACTAGCATTCCATAAGCCTAAAGCATTTGCGACATATCCAAATCGAATTTTCATAAACCCCTCTTAACGATTTAATTTTTATTTTATGAAAACAGCCTAATGCTTTCTCTTTACTATTATTCCAATATCTATCCATATCATTAAGCAAATGGTTTAATAAGATATACAGAGAAAGGAAACATGTATGTGCATTAGCCAAAGATGCTTCGGTTCACCACCTCTCACATATTCCGCTACACCTAAAAACTGCCTTAGGACACAGATTATTCCCAAAAAGTATCACTTAAAAAATGCGTGATGTTGAGATAATAGCTGCAATTCTCAAGGTAAATTTCGGCTAGATACTAAATCTTTCCGACGATAAACACTTAGTACCATTCCCATTAAAAAAGCATTTAAAAGTATAGGCATCAAACCATAGCTAATAAAAGGCAAGGACATATCAGTCATTGGGAAAAGTCCAACGATCATGAGGATGTTCGTAAAAAACTGCACTCCATAAATGGTTAAAGCCCCAATGAGCAGGAGTTTTCCATATGAATCTTGGATTTTAAAGGTTACCATGATGATTCTTGCAACAAATAGTGAGAGGATAAGGAAAAGTAAAATCGCAAATATCCATCCATAATAATAAGTAAGACTGGCAAATACTAGATCTGTTTCCGCATTAGGTATCTTCATTTCCATATGTAATGGATTGCCGAACCACCCCGCCTTTGTCATTATTTCCTTTACTTTCAAGAACATGTATCCATATCCATTCGAATATTTTTCAGGATTAAAAAAAGCAAATATCCGTTCCATTTGATACATCTTAACTGTTTTTATAATATATAGTCCAAAAATGAGGAACGCACTTAACATGGATGCCATAATGATCCAAATACTCTTCCTCGTGAATTTGCTCCACCAAAGCATCACAAACACCATTATTATATAAATATAAGTAGTGGAAAGACTCGGAATTCCTAGAAACAAAAAGAAAGAAGATAAGAACAGTAGATAAAAATGCCATACTTTAAACTTTTTACCATCAAAAAAAGCGGCCCAGGCCATATAAAAGAATGGAATTGCCATCAAACTATTGATTGAAATAAATGGGATTCTAATAATCGGCCTACCATTAATAGACGTTGAAGGAAATAACCACAAAGCAAGAAGAATCAATGTGCCAGCAGCAAAAAACAGCCATCCTTGTTTCCTCCAGTTCCTATAATCCACCATCATGAACGCAAACGCTAATACACCACCGAAAAGAATAAAAATCACCTTATTGATTAGATAAGATCTGGATACCTGATTATCCAAGGACAATAATGGCAAGAAACCAATACCTAGAGTAATAACTAATAGGATTACCATTATCCAATCAACCTTTGGTCGATGAAGTTTATTTAGCCACTGACCAAGTGTAATCGGATTTCCCATTTGAGAGATCGCTCTTTCCTCCGATTCCTCTTCAGACGTTCCCTTCTCTGTCCATTCCTTTTTCGCTTCCTTCAGATGATACGTTAATTCCTCTTCCACATACTTTTTTGCTTCCTTTGATTTAATTTGACTGATTACATCTTTCAAAAATGTATCTTTCTTATATGTCACTTTACATCACTCCTGTAACATTTCCTTAAAAACAAATTGTTTCTTGGAATGTTTACTCTCTGCTTTTTGCAATAATCTTTTTCCTTTATCATTTAATCGATAGTACTTCACCTTTGAATCTTCCCATGATGATTGCAAATAGCCTTTTTGTTCTAAGCGGTGCAGTAAGATATATAAAAAGCCTTCAGCATCCTCAAATTTTTGAATGCCTCGTCTTCGTAAATTTTTTGCCAATTCGTAACCGGTTTTTTCATGAACAAGTAACTGCATAACTGCCAGCAGTACGTTCTCATCACTTTCGCTTGTTTTATTAATTCTTTCTTTAATATTCTTTCGATGTTGATCCGTAAAGTTCAGATTGGAAAAAGCTGTTTTATCTAATACTTTTTTTAAATTTTTTAATCGCTCTTCCATTACTTACCCTCCAATCGCTCTTTCAATAGCTGCTTCGCCCGTCTCAGTCTTGTTTTAACCGTGTTTTCCCCAACCTCTGTCATCATTGCTATTTCTTTGATGGACAATTCTTCATAGTAAAATAAAAAAATCACTTCTCGGTACTTAATTGGTAAGTCCATTAAAGTGGAAACTAATTGCCCTTCCTCCTCTTTTTGAATAACAGTTTGTTCTACTGCCTCGTTAGAAGGTTTATTATTCAACAATTCTTCCCCTGTATTTATGACCTTCTTGTTATACCAGCTTTTGAGAAAATCTTTACAATGATTGATGGCTATCCTCCATAACCATGTCTTTAATGTGGATTTTCCGCGGTATGTATGAAGGGACTTGTAACATTTTACGAATATATCCTGCGTTAATTCTTCTGCAATTGCTTCATTCTCAACGTAGGAAAATACGAGTCGTAATATATCCTGACCATATCTTGTCATCATTTCATCTATTAGTTCATCTTTATCTTCAGCGTCTATCGCTGCTGCTGCAAACTCCTCCAAAATCTTTCCTCCTTCCCTTTATTAGACGATGCCTGTAAAAGAAAGTTTTTAAAATAATTTATTCCTTTATATTTTACAACACCGAAATCTTCTCCCTACTAAAAAACTCCAGCAACCGTTTGGTTACTGGAGTTTTCTTTCATTCGTTTATTTCCTGAGCATTATCTAAAACTTCTTGAGGCACTTTAATTTCATTTATTTTATTATAATCGGAGTATGTGCCTTTCATCTTTTGTTTCAAACTCAATTTTTGACCTTCTACATTCATTTCCATCTCTTGATTCATATTTAATGCTGTGATATTAAATGTCTTTTTATCAATGAAAATTTCATAATTTACATTTTTAAAATGGATATCATCTAAAGCTGCTGCACTTTCTTTAAGAGCATCTGGCATTAATTGTTTCGCATTATCTTTTAAGAACTTATCGAATTTTTCCCCTGAAGCTTTCAAATTTAAAATATAATGAGTATCGTTTTGTTTAAAAGAAAAGTCATCTGTAAATTGCTGCAATTGTTTAAGTTGTTCAGCTGGATTCACTTGCTGTTCAGGCATTTGCAGTATTTGACTAGAGAGTTCTTCCGGCATTTTCAACCATTGTTTTGTTGTTGGATCATAAAAGAAGAAACCTTCTTTTGCCAAATAGGCTTCGACGTCCATGGCCTGATCCTGAAGAGACTCATCTCCTCCTTTCATACTCATCTTCATTTTTTCATACATGGTCATTGGATTCAAAACCATATCAACAGCTATATTAGAATGAATGTCCATTGTTTCATCTTGACCAGGGACATTCATTGTTTGATTTAGTTCCATATCCGAATGGACGCTTTTTAATTCTTTAGATGCTTCCGTTGTTTTTGAAAATACCTCTGCAAGTGTTAATTCCGTCTTCTTTTTGGTTTTTGAGTCGACGGGATCGGCTGTTTGTTGACCACAAGCAGCTAAGCTTAATAACAGCACGATGGACATAAAGCTAAATACTAATTTTTTCATAAAAAGTATATTCCCCCCTCATGTAATCATTTATATGTACGCTGAGAATCTGGAATAGTTTCATAAAAGGGAAAAATAGTAATAAAGTCACAAACAATCTTTGGATAGCGGAGAATCATGGGGATAAATACTTGCTAGAACAGGAGGATAGTTACCTCACCAAAATAATTTAATCGAAAACCCTTGTGGTCTTTAATCTCATATTCCTGTGACAAAATGGGGATTCCTTATTTATTGGAGTAAGGTTCGGTTATCTTGGTTAAAGCAGTAATTTTCGAGTGTTATTCCTCATCGTAAATGCCCCTGTGTTCACTTATAACCTTTATTATGCTCCTATTTTATAAGTAATGGATTTAAGTAGGCTAAAAAACGCTTAGATCAGCTCTAAGCGTTGCATAAATTAATATTTTTGGGAACTATAGCATTGGATATTATTTTTACCTGCTTTCTTCGCCTGATAGAGTGCTCTGTCAGCGTGTCGCAAAAGATCAAATTTTGACTCTCCATCATTCGGGTAAAAGGCTATTCCAATACTTGCTTCCAGATGAATAGTCTTTTCTCCAAGATACCAAGGGTCCTGCAAAGTAACGAAAATGTTTTTAACAATTTGAACAGCCTCTTGCTCCGAAGCTATATCCGGAATCAGTATCGTAAATTCATCTCCTGCTAGACGTGCAAGGATATCAACTTCCCGAATGCCCTTTTTTACCCGCTTTGAAAACTGCTTTAACCCTTTATCTCCGACATCATGTCCGAATGTATCGTTGATTATTTTAAAATTATCCATATCCAGATACACAACAGCAAACTTCCGATGATTTGCCATTGCATCTTGTATCGTCTCTTCCAATTTTTCATAAAAAAAGCCTCGATTGGGAAGCCCAGTAAGAGAATCATGATATGCCAAATATGTTAATCTTTCTTCATATTCTTTTCTTTCCGTAATTTCACGTGACACAACTAGAAAATGATCAAACTCACCATTCTCGTTATAAACAGGCGTAGCATTTCCTTCTAACCAAACCCAGTTTCCGAAAATATCCTTAAATCGATATTCAAAAACACATCCGTCCTTCGTATGAATAATCCTATCCAAATTTTCTCGAAGGGTAGGAAAGTCTCCCTTGTGCACAAATTCTCTGCCGCGATGACCTTCATATGCCTCCGAAGGATAGCCTAATACAGTTACATGGGAAGGTGAAGCATATATAAAATAACCTTCGCGACTTATCTTACAGACCAAATCCTTCATGTTTTCCGCAATTAAGCGATATTTCTCCTCATTTTCCTTTAATTTTCGTTCAGCTCTTTTCCTTTCACTAACATCGCCAAAAACAATAAAAGTCGCCGGACTGGAATGAAATTGGGTTGAAACTCCACCCATCAGAATATCAATTACTTCTCCGTCGGTACGCTTCATTTTCAATGCTACCCTCTTCGTTCTTTTCCCACTGTCTACTTCTACAAAATGCTGTTTAAATTTTTCTTTGAAGTCCCCGATTAAATAAGAGAACATGGATTTTCCAACCAATTCCGTTTCTTTTAAAATCTTAAAAGCAGCAGGATTTGCGAACAGAATGTTTCCATCTCGATGAATAATATGTGCTCTCGAAGAATGTTCCAGTAATAATCGATACCGTTCCTCATTTTCAAGGATGGAAACCTGAACATTTTCTATCCTCTTTCGATCCGTAACATCGACAGCTGAACCGATTACCTCCACAATTCTCCCTGCATTTTTAATAGGGCGCAAGGATGCTAAATACCAGATATCGTTAAGATTGCCCTCATATATTACTTCTTCACCGTTCCATGCTCTGTGATAATATTGCTCCTTACTTTTTGCATCCGCAGCTGGGAGAAAATCATATACTTCTTTTCCAACCACCTGTTCAGGTGATTTGTTCATTCGATATAATAATTCCCCATCACACATGGTATGAATAAACTTTCCATTCAATTCTATAAATTTAAATATCATTCCTCTTTGGTGCCTAATAGTGTTTCTCAATTCTAATAAATCCATCTTTAAAGCATTTTCCAGCCATTTTTGATTGGATATCTCCCGTTCAATACCTTCCCTTTTTATCACTTGTTCAATTTCATGAAATATTTCTACAAGTTCTTCGGGTGGCAAAGGCTTACTGAATAGAAAGCCTTGTCCTCTGTTACAAAGATTTTGTTGGAGAAATATTAATTGTTCCTTTGTCTCAATTCCTTCTGCAATGACCTCAATATTTAGTTGGTGTGTCATGGCAATGATCGTTTTGACAATTGTGGCATTCTTGGCGTCCTTTGTACATTTTTGAACAAAACTGCGGTCTATTTTGATTTTATCGATAGGAAATTCTTTAAGAAAATAAAGAGAACTATAACCTTTTCCGAAATCATCCAGACTGATTTTAATGCCAATCTGTTTCAATTGCTGCAAAATAGGCAAAACATGATCTACATCCATCATCATGCTTTCCGTTAATTCTATTTCTAGGTGTTTAGGATCGATCTGCGTATCCATTAATATTTTTCGTATATTCTCCACCAGGTTTGGTTGATAAAGCTGACGAGCAGAAAGATTTACTGCCATTATCATGGATGGAATTCCTGCTTCCTGCCACGCCTTTATTTGTTCGCAAGCTGTACGAATTACCCATTCCCCAATCGGCAAAATCAGGTCAGTTTCCTCTGCAATGGGAATAAAATCTATCGGATGAATGATGCCCTTTTCTTTATGAAACCATCGTATTAAGGCTTCCACCCCTTTTATCTTTCCTGTTCCAAGATCTACTTTAGGCTGGTAGAATAGTTTAAATTCATTTTCTTGCAAAGCCGTTTTAAGCTGCTTTTCAAGTTCAACCTTATAACTTGCTTTATTATTCATAGGACACCCCAAACCTATATGATATAACTTAACAGCCAAACATTTGTTTTTCTCCCTATTATAGTCACTGCAAGCTGCTTCTTTCAAACGAATTTTTCACACTAAGAATAATAAAGTTTCCCTTATAAAGAGAGAACCTCAGGTTGCTTGTCATTTTATCAAGAGGTTATTTTTCGCTGTCGATTTTCAGTTCATTAAATACTGACTTTACTAGTGATACACCTATTTACGTATAAAAAATGGAATAATAGGAACAAACGTGACTCTCACCAATATTATCTCATCATAACATTTTTTCCGCATGATTCTTTCTAATCATGGAAACGGAACCAAGATTGCTCGGTCCAATGAATAGAATAAGAGGAGGGAGGAATGGGATGGAGGGTCAGGCCCCTTGTCCCATTTTATTCTTTAAAATGCAGGATGATAGGCTAGCCCCTCACTCTAAGAATTCTTGGTTTAATATAGCCCAATGATTTACAAACATAAAGAAAAAAGATGAAAGCAACGCTAATCATCTTTCTTCTAATTGGTTATTATTCCAAAGACATTTGTTTCTGTTTTTTTAATAAGGTCATATAGTAAAAAATATAATAAGAAAACATGATTAAAAGCAGCCCAGATGTCCAGGAATTGCCGGAAATATAACCGATATTTTGAAAATCATTTGGTTGTCCTTGTTCTATCTTAGAAATTGCCTCTCCTGCGAATACTCCATAAAAACGATAGATTAGACGTGCAAGGAATAAAAACATTACAACGCTCCCAATCCAAACATTTGGACGGTAAAATAATTGTCCGTCTCTTTGTTCAAAACTTGTTATCCTTGAACCATAATAAGCTAGAATAATACCTAAAATTATTCCTACCATATCCGATATTAAACTGATTGGATGGGAAATCCCTCCTGTCAAAAACAAAAGCCCAATAATAAAGAACAGTATCGTCCTAAATACCAACTTTTTCTGATTTAAATGCTGCCACCCAATATTCCGACGAACACGCCTATAAATAATCCATAAAATCAAAGCGATAATAACAATAATATTATATGAATGATAACTCATACTTCCCCCCCACTTATAGCTAGTATTTTGTGGTTATTATCTTACCTTGAAAAGCCCCTAGAATCATCTACCTCTAGATAGAATACTCGAAAAAAAATTCTCTATCGGAGGATAGAGACATAGGGACAGTTCCTTGCCCAATGATTATTAATATGACTATTTTAGTCATCCAAGAACTCCCTAACAACATGAACAAACTTATCAGTCTCCTCCAAATCCGGAAAATGGGCGCTTTTATCGAAAACAACTAGTTGACTATTTGGAAGACTTCTTAGAAATAGTTTAGCGATAGGTATGCCTGTATTTCGATCAAAGACGCCTGCAATGATCAAGACACGTTGATGAATGTCTTTAAGACGATCCATTAATGAAATTGGTAAAGGATGCTTTTGTAGGGACCTCATCATTAGTCCGGTATTGATTAATTTACTTTCTTCCCAAAGCATGCGATTCTTTTTGGCAATCTCCTGATTTTCGAATAAAAATAAATCTACCGTTTCCGTATCAACCTGTTCCCAAATCTTATCAAGAATCTTCTCTGGAGATATATCCTTTCTCTGAAAATCAATAATTTGTTGATATAGCTTTTCATTTGCCACAGACATAAAACCAGTTATTTGTACCAATCTTTGTATTTCAGAGTTCATTAGACTTGGGGCTGAAAGAATAATTTTATTTATTTTTTCTGGACACTCATAGGCAAACTCAAGTGCTAATTCTCCACCAAAAGAATATCCTAATAAATCCACTTTCTTTGTATCCAACCAATTTATTAGTTCTTTAAAATCCTTTAGTAGAAAATCTAATGAGTAGTCTTCATCAGAAACTGGGCGTTCAGATCTGCCGCAACCCCGCTGTTCATAATATACGATTGTTCTATTTTCTGAGAGTAGGGGTCCAACTATTCTTTCAAAAGTATAATGATTGCCCCCTGGACCGCCATGAATTATTACTAATGGGATCGTATTATGCTGACCGCCTTCTATCCTGACCCAATGGTTTATCCCGTTTAATTTTAAAATATGTTCACCATCTATCCATTTCATAAAAAAAATATCAATCCTTTTGTGGTAATAAATCGTATTTATTCTGTTAACCCCTTATATATTCACGCTATTTTTCTTTCGCATCATTGTCACTCTATGAGATATATCCCCTTCTAGGACATTTCTATTTTTCTCCTTATCTAATTCTACTATTGTTAAACTGGTGTCATGGATATAAGGTGGGTCCCAGAGTTTATCCATTGAAAGACCTTTAAAAATAAGAATTAGACATTTAATCACAATCGAATGAGTAACAATTAATATGTTTCCTAATTGATGCTCCTTTTGAATACGTTTTAATACCTTCAAAACCCGTTCTTTCACATCGATAAAACGTTCTCCTTTAGTAGAATTATACTGATGTGGATTATCCCAAAAAGCTCGCCACAAATCAATTTAGCTGAGGGAAGCTGCCCTTCCGCTAGGACTGAAAAATATAACATGAAAACTTGTATTCTCTAGTCTTTCTTCTAATTCAACAGCATTTTTTATACCTTTTTTTGTTAAGTTAGAATCCTTCCAACCTTGCATTCTATTTTGCGTATTCCATTCCGTTTCCCCATGTATAAAGTGTAATCATAAAATTACCTCGCTTAGATTCATTCCCTTATTTTTAATAACGAATAGTAAATGGTTTTAAAGGATTTATTTTATTAGACCTATTCAGGGGGAAGCTTATATATTACATTGCCCACTTCATCTAAAAATTCCATTCGGGGAACATCATTTTCATCTACTGCCATTTGAATACGGGGATTCCCTTTACTATCAGAAAGCCGAATTGTCACTTCACCCTTCTCATTTTTCCCCATAAAAGCCCTAGGTGTATGTCCTTGCCATATCTTCTCTAATTGTTCAGATTTTTCCTCTTTTTTTTAAATTAGAATTTCTTACCCTTTGATCTTCTTCAAGTTGTTTTGAAAGTGGTATATCTGGTCGATCGTATATAGAAAAACCATAACCTCTGCTACCATTTTCTTCACTGTAATGCATCTGCACAACTTGATCTTGTTTATATTGATCAAACGTTAAACTTGCACATGCTTCAACGTTGCCATCTTCATCTGTTTTATTCCCAAATATAAGTCCTCCACACTCTTCACCATCTGCATTGTAAAACATTATGCCGGCAATAGGATCATTTTGACGATGGCCTGGAAGGATGTCCTTTCCATCCATGATTATTGGAGGGATATGTTCATTATTAAATAATTTCATTCTTACCTTTCCATTTTTATCAACTACATTTAGCTCTTCCACGTCAATACTTTTAAAGTTTTCCATAAAATAACCTCCCATATTTCCACAATATAGAAGGATTCGACATGTTTTTATTAATTTCCTTTGATATAAGAAAATTCCAATTATAGAAATTATTCCTCGCCTTTCACATGAACTTCTTCCTTTTTGATATCTACTACTTCAAAACGCTCGCAAACCAATAACATGTCTTCTTTATACTCCTGTCCTATTTTCATTAATTCTGTTCGAAAAAATTTTTCATGTTCTTCTCTCCAATAATGAAACGTGCGATCTCCTTCTCCCTCCGCAATAGCGAATTCTTCCGGAACTTCATTCATAGGAAGGATTTGAACATCCGTTGTTTTAATAATAGCCACAGGTTGGTCATAACTGTTCAAAATAATGCTATAATCCTCCGTTGAGGGTAATGGCTGATTTTCTAGCTCATAAAAAATGTATGCTGAACAGGTTGCAGTTTTCACTCCATCCACAACTAATTGTGCAAGATAATCTGGATTGGACCCAAATTGCCATGCACTTACTGACCTAGGGCTTGTTTTATTTCCCCAAAACTTGTCCCAATAGGATTTTGCTTCATTATTCAATTGATTTCCTCCTCTATGTGATAGGTAAACATATTTAAATATGTGTTACTTTTATCAAAGTATATATTCTGCAAAAAATGGCAGATGCCTCTTAAAAAATGAATCTTATCGAAAACCGTCATAAAAAATTCATTTAGAAATAAATATCCACGCTGCCCCTTTCGAAGTTAATTAGGAATCTTTTATCTAAAAGTATTGATGCTTATCGAGGACTTACTATAAAAATTAAAATCCCAGCCATTCGATGACCGGGATTTTTTATTTATCAAAATAAGCAATAAAATTATTATACAGGCTCTAACAATCCGAGCTCCAAACATGTCTTAACAGCAAGGTTTTTCACCCCAGACGAAAAACGAACTTCCAGCGTCTCCTCATCGAGCTCTAGTATCACTCCTTTTCCAAAGACCCGGTGTTTAATATCTGCTCCTTTTACCAAATCCTTTTGATCTCGAATTGCGTTTGGATTGGATGAAATAATAGTCTTTCCGCTTTTGCCCCTTTTATTTGTTGACGGAGTCTCTTCCATCTTCATGGTTTCCAAATCAGGATGAATGATTTTTCTTACCTTGGTGACAAATGGAGATTCTTCTACCTGTTCGCCATCTCTTTCTTTATAACTGATAAGTTCTAAATGTTTTTTCGCACGGGTCATCCCAACATAGAACAAACGAACTGCCTCTTCCATCGCATTCTCTCCTGCTCCACTCTTGTAATCTTCCGATGATGGGATGATGCCATCTATTAGGTCAATCATGTATACCCGCTCAAACTCTAATCCCTTTGCACTATGAAACGTCGAAAAGGTAACTACCTTTTTCCCCTTATTGTATCTCGCATGTTTAAGCACGGATTCCAGATATTTAAGCCGGCTCGCGAACTCTTCCATTGTCTCTAATCCTATGGAAATTTCCTCCAAGGTGTTTAAAATGCCAAACAAAAATTCTTTACGGAATCCTAGCCGCTCACACATCTTTTCTATGGCCTTCTCATACCCCAAGCGATCTCGTATAACACGAATTGCCTGGAGGGGAGGCATGCCCTTCATTTGCTGAAATGTTTCTTTACTTTCTGCTATTAGTTTGACTTGATAATCCTGAAGGGGGACAAAATTCAGCAAATTATCAAATACTGATTCATGATTATGAATTTCCTTTAATTTCTCCATCTGTTTTTTACTAATATATCCGTTAAATTTTAGATGGATTTTCTCTAAAATATCCGCTCTCTTATCTGTAAAAGTCATTCTCATAAAATTTAAGATATCCTCAACTACCCAATGGGCAAAGAAGCGATTGTCAGCATCCTTCATATAAAAAGGGATTCCAGCACGGTCAAACTCATTCATTAAGGCAATAGAAGACGAGTTATTTCGATACAATACCGACACTTCTGCTAAATTATCAACATTCTGTATTTCCTTTACTAAATATTTCGCTTGATTTAAATAATCCGGAAAACGTTTAATCCTAATTGGTTGATGTGAAGAATTGTTGGTAAACATATTTTTGCTATATCGATTTTTGTTTTGCTTGATAAATTGATTGGCTACATCTACAATCTCTTTACTGGATCGATAATTCTGTTCCATAAAAAGTATTTTAGCGTTCGCATATACCTTTTTAAAATTCAGTAGATAATCTGGCTCAGCCCCGCGCCAACTATAGATGGACTGATCATCATCCGCAACTACACAAAGATTTTGATGTTTCTTCACTAGCTTTTCAATAATAGCATGCTGCACTAACGATGTATCTTGACTTTCATCCGTTAAGACATAATCATAACGACCTTGATAATACTGTAAGAGTTCCCTGTTTTGGTCTAATACCTTCTCCGCTATAGCAAGCATGTCATCATAGTCCAGCAGCAGTTTATGATACCCTGATTTCTTAAATGTTTCATACTCCCGAAATATCTTCTCGGCTTCCGGTACATCTACTTTAACCGTAGACCATTTATCAAGGGGAATCATTTTATTTTTAATAAAGCTGATATACGTTGTTAGTTCCTCTAATTGATCATCCGTAATATTCTCACCCACGATGGATTTGTATAAATTCCGAAGAATAATTTTCTTATGCAGTGGAAGATTATGATAGTCTCCTTGCGATTGTTCTTTTAAATCCCCTTCTATGATTTGATAGGCAACCCCATTTTTTCGAAAGTTATCTCGCACTACTTCAAAGGCGAGGCTATGGATTGTGGAAAAATCGACAGGAGGTAAATAAGGAAAAAAGCGCTCAAAACGTTCCTTCATATCATTAGCGGATGCCTTGCTGAAGGTAACTGCCTTGATTCTTGCCGGATCTATTCCGATTTCTTCAATTAAATATCCAATCCGCATAATGATTGTGGTCGTCTTTCCTGAACCAGGCGACGCGAGTAAAAGAAGCGGGCCATCGGTTTGCTGTACAGCCTTCTTTTGCACCTCATTCAAAGTCACACCTATATCATTCTTCTTACGGATAAAAAAATCTTCCCTTACTTTCATTCATGACTTTCCTCTCGCAAATACTATTCTTCAATTATAACATCTTGAAAATTAAGGAGAGGACGTAACAAAGAAATAAGTTTTTTGAGATAATTCATTGATAGTGTACAAATACTTTCTTATTGAAACATTTGCTTTAAAAAGAGGTATCCATAATCAATATAGTCCCTTACCTAAAAATCGCCATGCATTTCAAAAATCCGAAAAAAGACAAGAATTAAAACATCTCACCCTGAATATGATACTCACGTAACATAAAATGAACTATAGAAAGGAGTTGTTTTAATGTCTACATTAAAATCAGGGGCAACCGCAACTCAATCAGGTACTTATGTTGAAGTAGGACATGGCGGAGGAAAAGTAAAGAAGGCTAAACGTATTGAAGTAAAAAAAGGAGACACCCTACCGGAATTAGAACCCTACACAGTAACAATTGTGCATAAAGGGGAAAAGAAAAAAAGAAATCGCCGGCACCGTTGGCAGTTTGTAAAATAAATGAAGAAACTACAGGCTTAAATACTAACTTATGAAAATGGTTACTCGCTAAGGGACGAGTGAATTCTTCTTGGAAACAGCAGAAAAGCGCTGGTCAATGGCTTCTTGCCACTGAATCATACACTTTTATATGAGGAAAAGCCTGCAACTATTGCAAGCTTTTCTTTTCATCTATTAATACTTAAGTTCGTCTAAATCGAATACTATTTCCGCCGCTGCTTATTTTCTTCTTCATTCACTTTTAAAGGTTTGTTTCAAAATAATCCCGATTATAATTTCCCGTTAGTCCATCGTGATTAATTCTATTGTCGAGAATACGCTGTAGTCATACTTTTTCATCTATTACTCATGATACCTTCATTCATTTGGAAAGAGGAAAATGAACCATAAATGATGCATTTCCTTTCAAAAGGATTTACCCAGATGACTTTTGATGTTCAGCCATATATAGTATTATTTTTAATCACTTATTTTCTGTTTTGAATACCTTGTACTAATTTTTCTTGTATGTGCAAATACTGATTTATTTCTTCTTCGTTTAGCACTTCAAAAAGCTGCATGAAAACTTCTTGACCTATTTCTTGTGCTATGACCAATGCTTTTTTTCCTTCCGCAGTAATATCTAACCGTATGGTGCGATGATCATTTTCATCATATAATCTTTCTACTAGACCTAAATTAACGAGCTTAGCAGCGATGCTAGTCATTGCACCTTTTGTGTACCCTACGGTTTCCGCTAGTTCCACCTGTTTCTGCGGTCCTTTCTTTTGCAGTTCAAGCAATACTAAAATTGGGGAGATGCCGAGCGGATAAGGAAAAGCCTTTGTAAATCGCTTGATGTTCTCATTATTCATTAATTCAACCGCGTGAATCAGTTTAAAAATATTGGCTTGTTGCAATTAAATCCTCCTCGAGTAAACGAGAATATTAATGAAGCATAATAGAACCACCATCGACCATAATTGTTTGTCCGGTAATATACCGTGAGTCTTCAGAAGCTAAGAAAACAGCGACACGGCCGATATCTTCTTCTACATCACCAAAACGGCCTAATGGAATCTTACTTTTAACTGCTTCATAATATTCAGGTTGTGCTTTTGCCCATGCTTGTACTCCTGGAGAGTTAGCAATTGGGCTAATAATGTTTACGTTAATTCCGAATTGGCCCCATTCATTTGCAGCGACACGTGAAATACCGCGAATTGCTTCTTTTGCTGCCGCATAGGCACCTTGTGTTGCATGACCACTTATGCCGGCACCTGACGCGAAATTAATAATATTTCCTTTTGATTCTTTTAAATATGGAAGGGCGGCCTGCATTAAATAGAAGGTTGGATAAAATCCAGTCCCAAATGACAAATCTAAATCCGCTTGAGTAGTATCCTCAATTGTTTTCTGTTTAGAAACATGTGCATTATTCACTAATACATCTAGTTTACCGTATTTATCAACTACAGTCTTAATAATTTGTCCAAGATTTTCCCGATCCATTAAATTGGCTTGCAGAAACATGGATCTCGGAGAAATAGCTTGTAATTCAGACTCCATTGCTTTACCAGTCTCCTCATTCAAATCCACAATTACTACAATTGCTTTTTCTTTCACCATTGCCTTCGCCATTCCACTGCCTATTCCTCCGGCACCGCCAGTTATAATGACCACTTTATCTCTTAATTTTCCCATTTGTAACACTCCTATATATTGTTTTTTTAAAAAATAGTTTACCAGTAAACTATTTTAGTTTAACACTAAACTATTTTTTTGTATAGTGATGGTAGCAAGCAAGGAGAAAAAAGAAAGGTAACCCCCTTGGAATTACCTTTTTTCACCATCTATTAAGTTATGAAAATTCACTTCTTAAATAACTCCTTTGTCATAAATACACTATTGGGGTCTTCTTTATAATCTGAAAACGGCTTACAATATTCAAAACCAAAACTCGCATATAGTTTTCTAGCTGGTTCAAATGCATCCATTGAGCCCGTTTCTAAACTTAAACGCTGATACCCACGTTTTTTCGCTTCTTCTACAATATGTTGCAGAAGTTTTTTAGCTACCCCTTTTCTTAAATGCTCTTTAGCCGTTCTCATGGATTTTATTTCTCCATGATAAGGATCTAGCTCTTTCAGTGCACCGCATCCAAGGAGATCATTTCCTTCCCATGCACTCCAAAAGGTAATTTCTGGTTTCCGTAATTGTTCAAGATTTAATGCATGTATACTTTCCTGCGGAGAATTTAATGCCATCCCTTGAAGATGCTCATTTATTAACCCAGCTATTTTTGAACCTGTTAAGTCATCTAATTTAATATCCATAAATCACCTCTTAAATTACTAATTTGATAGAAGCATAGATTCATTCCATACTCGGTTTATTTGCGGTAATGCATTATTAAACTTTAAACAAAATACATCAGGATTAGTAAGTGCATTCCACTCATTAAACCCAAAGGATTTATCATAATACTTTAATATTAAGGACATCAAATTACCATGAGTTGTTATGATAATATTAGTGGAAGAACTCTTTAAAACGTCCTCTACCACTTCAATCGCACGTTTCATTGCGAGTCTGCTAGATTCCCCACCTTCATAACAAATATCCAAATCTTGAAAAGAGTGTTCCAGCATTTTAAGCCATTCTTCATGAATAGTTGAACTTAAAATCCTTTCCGATAAGCGATTATCGATTTTTACTTGTAAACCTAATCGATCCGCTAAGGGCTTAATAGATTCAATCGCTCGTTTAAATGGACTGGTTATGATAGAATCTATTTGCTTATCTAATAAAAATTCAGTTAGTGTCTCTGCTTGCGATTTTCCTAATGATGTTAGATCGGAATCAGGCGCTTGCCCCTCTGCACTGCAATGGCGGACGAGATAAATATTCTTATACATATAATACCTGCCTTTCAACAATTGTCCGTTCGAATATTTTTGAAAATCCCACTATTACATAATTTATAGCACAAATGACTAGCACATAAAATACCTTTTCTTTATGTTAATAATAATTTTAACATGGCAATGCTTTTTATCATGGATGGTTGAATATGGGTTTTGCTACACCTTTTAGCGAGCTATTATCATAACGATTCCAATTGTTTGTATCTAAACATCTTTTCCCGTGTAAAAATCGACAATACATTAAGCTGTTTTTTCCTCTTTAAAGGATAGTATTAGCTGCTCATGTAAATAAAGACGAATTTCAATTATCTCTTCTTTGTGTGAATCTTATTAGTTCATCCCTCAAGATTTTCGTCAATACGATGGAAAAGAGGCAGTCGAGTTGCATAAATAAGTTACTCGGAAAGAGGTTCAAAATAGGTATTAGTTTAAAATAAAAAGAAAGAACCATCCATGATTAAATTGGATGGTTTTAATATAGGCCAAGATATATACCAACTCTTTATAGAAATATCGAATCTACATTCTTTCTTAATATGGATCTGCCTCATGTCCTTCTTCTACTGCTTTTTTCACTGCTTTATGTGCCTCTTTGACTCCAAGAGGACGCATTTCTTCTCCGATTTCCATACCCATATTATTCTTTTCTTTGCCTTTCTTAGCTAGTCCTTCTTTCAGGCGTCGGCCATATTCCTCATCCGCCTGCTCTGCTAATGCAATCATCTTTTCCTGAATATCTTTTGGACAAATGGCAAGATCATTGACTAGATTATTGATCAATTCATCTTTTTCCCAGTCTTCAAACTCACGATAAGTTTCCCCTGCTTGTTTGGTATTGTCATTTCGATCAATGGATTCACGGACTAAATTTCCTTCCACATGCGGGGTATGTTCTTTGCCAGCTTGTTCAGCCTCTTTTAACCCGCCCATACTGGATGGTTCATAATTCACATGTGGATTTTGCCCTCTAGCCTTGTCATTAAAATAACGTAATTGTCCACCTTCCTGATTGGTGGCAACACGTTTTTTCGCTGCATTAATTGGGAGCTGTAAATAGTTTGCTCCGATACGATAACGCTGTGTATCTGAATAAGAAAATGTTCTTCCTTGCAGCATTTTATCGTCTGAAAAATCTAGGCCATCTACAAGGACACCTGTTCCGAAAGCTACTTGCTCCACTTCATTAAAGAAGTTGTCTGGATTCTTATTCAATACCATCCGACCGACTGGAAGCCATGGGAACTGGTCCTTTGGCCACAGTTTGGTATCATCAAGAGGGTCGAAATCGAGTTCCGGATGCGGGCCGTCCTCCATAATCTGCACAAACATTTCCCATTCCGGGTAATCCCCGCGCTCTATTGCTACATATAAATCTTGTGTAGCGTGGCTGAAGTTTTTACCCTGAATTTCTTCTGCTTCTTTTACTGTTAAATTTTTAATTCCTTGCTTTGGTTCCCAATGATATTTTACAAGTACCGCTTTTCCTTCCTGGTTCACCCATTTATATGTATTCACTCCGGACCCCTGCATCATCCGATAGTTGGCTGGAATTCCCCATGGAGAATATACAAATGTCACCATGTGAAAGGATTCTGGTGAATTAGCACAAAAATCAAAAAATCTGCGTGGATCTTGGATATTGGTAACTGGATCAGGTCTAAAAGCATGAATCATATCCGGGAATTTCATGGCATCGCGAATAAAGAAAATCTTTAAATTGTTTCCGACCAGATCCCAATTTCCATCCTCCGTATAAAATTTTACTGCAAAACCGCGTGGGTCCCGTACCGTTTCCGGAGAATGCAAGCCATTGACAACTGTGGAAAAACGAACGAAAACCGGAGTTTGTTTTCCTTTCTCTTGAAAAAGCTTTGCACGAGTATACTTGGAAGCTGGTTCCTCACCAACCGTACCATAAGCTTCAAAATATCCATGGGCACCAGCGCCACGGGCATGGACAATCCTTTCCGGTACCTTTTCTCTATCAAAATGACTGATTTTCTCAATAAAATCATAGTTCTCAAGGGTTGCAGGTCCCCGATTGCCAACCGTTCTAATATTCTGGTTATTCGTAACCGGATGGCCCTGCCGGTTGGTCAATGTTCCATCGTCTTCAATATTTGTTTGATTGTTTAATGAGTCCTTTTCCACTATAACTGACCTCTCTTCTAATTAGACTGATTAAATCCACTAGTATATTTACCTATTACAAAAAAAATAGTCATACTTTATCAAGAATCAACTATGAATGAAAAGAAAAAATACTCAAACAAATTAGTACAATCAAAAACAAAGTTGGAGTATAATAGCAGACAGACATCAAGCACAAAATAATGGGAATAGTATTAATACAAACCCCAAGATGGAGGTAAAAAAATGGTTCTGCCAAATTTTGAAGAAAACTTACAAAAATACGCGAAGCTTTTAGTTGCTAAAGGAATTAATGTTCAGCCAGGAGATTGGGTAAAAATGACGATTACGGTTGATCAGGCACCTTTGGCTCGTTTAATTACGAAAGAAGCGTATAATTTAGGTGCGGAAAAGGTTATTGTCAAATGGTCCGATGATGAAATCAGCAAATTACATTACTTACATCAACCAACAGAAGTTTTGACCAATATTCCTAAATATGAAATTGAAGAATCAGAGGATCATGTATTAAACCATCGCGTTAGCCGCCTGTCTATCTTATCAAGTGATCCTGGCTTACTAAACGAGGCAGATCCTGCAAAAGTAGCTGCTTATCAAAATGTAGCTGGTAAAGCATTCAAAGCACAACGAGTTGCTACCCAAAATGACGATTTGAAGTGGACCGTAGCAGCAGCGGCTGGAGCTGGCTGGGCGGCACATGTATTCCCTGATCTATCTACTTCTGAAGAGCAAGTAGATGCTCTATGGGATCAAATTTTCAAAGTTTGCCGCTTTTACGAAGATGATCCTATTGCTACATGGGATGAACATAAAAAGACTTTAAACGAAAAAGCAGCGAAATTGAATGAAATCCAATTTGATGCATTACACTACACTGCACCTGGTACAGATTTAACTCTAGGTTTGCCTAAAAACCATATTTGGGCTAGTGCCGAAAGCTATAATCCAAAAGGGGAAGAATTTATCGCAAACATGCCAACTGAAGAGGTTTTCACTGCACCCGATACCCATCGTATGGATGGTGTGGTTCGCAGTACAAAACCATTAAGTTATGCCGGAACTTTAATTGAAGGCATCGAGGTACACTTTAAGGATGGCAAAATTGTGGATATATCCGCTGAAAAAGGCGATGAAGCTATCAAGAAATTAGTATTTGATAATGAAGGCGGAACTGGTTTAGGTGAAGTTGCGTTAGTACCAGACCCATCACCAATTTCTCAGTCCAATATTATTTTCTTTAATACCTTATTTGATGAAAATGCATCCAATCACTTAGCAATTGGTGCCGCATATCCAACGACCATTCAAGGCGGTACGAAAATGAGTGAGGAAGAATTATTGAAGAATGGTATGAACACTTCTACTGTTCACGTCGATTTCATGATTGGATCTGACAAAATGAATATTGACGGCATCAAAAAAGATGGCACTGTGGTTCCTATTTTCCGCAATGGAGATTGGGCGATTTAATGCTATTACGGGCAAGAAGAATGAACCATTTTTCTTGTCCTGTTTTTTTTGACTTTAGGGAGATTAACCCAAATTGATAATTTAATGTTTCAGAACCTCTGCCCGCCTGTTTCTTGGCGAACCCATACTTCCATCATTCTTGACTATACCTACTTTAGTAATCTCTTATTACCTACTCTCTTGATTTTTTTACCCAATAGTTCCAGGCTACAGTTAAATTGGAACTGGTTTACGACTTGTATTCCTTAGAAAACCATGAAACAATTAAACTACCATTATCGTCATAAGTAAGGATTGAAGTAAGAAAGGAAAATAGCATTGAAAAAAAGAAATAAACGAATTGGAAATTTCTTATTCATTATTCCTCTCGCGTTAATAATGATGTTTTATATAGAAGCAAGCAAAGACAATAATAAAGAGACAACCCCATCCCCAAAACATTCTAATTCCTACCCAACCGAGCTGAATCCTATTGTTAAGGAACGGACTAATCAATTAGTTGAGCAAGCAGCAAAAAAAGGAATTACTGTTGTTATTACTGATGGTTTTCGAAGCGCTGCTGACCAAGATCAACTATATAAAAAGGGGCGTACGGTTAGCGGAAATATAGTAACCAACGCTAAAGGTGGAGAATCATACCACAATTACGGACTCGCGATTGATTTTGCTCTAAAAACGACAGCTGGTAAGGTAATCTGGGATATGCAATACGACGGGAATAAGAATGGCAAATCGGACTGGTATGAGGTGGTGGATTTAGCCAAAAACTTAGGCTTTACGTGGGGAGGAGATTGGACAAAGTTTAAAGATTATCCTCATCTGCAAATGGATTTTGGTTTGTCCATTGCCGACTTGCAAAATGGGGAAAGACCTAATACAACTTCCTTAACTGCTGATTCAAAATAAAATGTTCATCATATATATTGCAAATTTTTTTAATTTTTTCTTTGCACTATTGTTACCATAATAAGTTGATAAAGAAAATATACACCTAAATAGGCCCCTGTAATTAAAAAAGGAAAATTCAAGAAAATAGCATGAATCGTCGTCATAAAAACAGTTTTATTTCTGATTACTTCTAAAATCGCTATTGCAGCTATATCTCCAAATATAAGCGAACAAACGATCGCTACTATATTATATAGAAGTCGCATGATTGCCCATTTTATTTGGAGAGCATACATAATAATCGGAATAAAAATACTCAAAATGATAAGTAAAAAATCCATATCCGATACTCCTTTCTTCCCCACTAGAAGTAATATTAATGGTATTTTGTGTATTAAACGTACAAATTATCCAAGATAAAAGGCTGCAAAAAAATACTCCTACTTAGATCAAACGAATTTTTCTCCCTGAGGATTAAACATATTTGAAGGGTACATAATAACTTGGACAACAAAAGAATGGGAGTTGAACATTACTATGGAATTCGAACCTAGAAATTCTACAGAAGAAGCATTATATCAATATAAGGTAGGGTTAGGAACTTTCACGAAAAAAATGCCTAAGCTTGCTGAGCAATATAATGCATTTACAGAAGAATGTTTTAGAGAAGGAGTTTTATCCCAGAAGCAAAAACAACTGATTGCTTTAGGAATCAGCCTATATTCTCAGGATGAATATTGCATCATCTACCATACAAAAGGTTGTTTAGATCAAGGATGTACGGAGGAGGAAATTTACGAAGCGGTCGGTGTTACTGCGGCTTTCGGCGGCGGTGCTTCTATGAGTCAAGCGGTTACACTTGTTCAAGAATGTATGGATGAACTAAAACAAATGAAACAATAGCGAACCAAAAGATCACCTTTTTTATGGGTGATCTTTATTTAAAAAATCCTGTAGCAAAGTAAACTTTTCGGGTACCTAACATTATTTGCTCCCTTCACCCCTGCATTAGGAGTTTTGGGCAGCTATTTTGTTTTTTGCTTTCCCCCTGTCCTTCCTTGCAATAAGGCATGCAGCTATTCCAAATATAAAAGCGAATAATAATAGAATAGAATGGAAACTTAATAAGCTCGCAAGCAACGGCCCTATGCTTGCACCAACCAATAATAAGAAGGAATACAAAGAAATGGCTGTAGATCTGCTATTTGCTGCTGATTCCCCTAGGAACGTAATGAGAGTTGGGATAAAGACTGCAATGGCAGCTACAAAAATAGTCGACAATACCGTGATAATCATAATACTCGAAGGGAAAACCATTAGAACTAGACTTAGCACCATAGTAGATAGACAAATAATTAGCATTTTTTTCACTTTGAATTTTTTCAACCATTTTCCACATAACAAGGAAAGTGGTGTTCCAATTAACCCTATCTATCCCCTTCGTATAAAGCAATACCTTGGAGTCTTCAGCAAAATATCTCGATAAACTATCATAAAAAGCAACGAAAGACATTAAAGTAAAAAAAGTAATTCCTAAGCCTATAATGATAGATGGTTTCCATAATTCAGGTGATAACCATTTTTTCTTCTTGTGAAAAGTTCCATTTACTTGCAGACTCGACGGAAGGATAAATAATGCTAATAAACCTAATAACAAGTAAACACAACTAAAAAAGTAAAATACAGCTTTCCAATCAAAAGTAGATGCTAGATTAGAGCTAATTATCTGCCCAATGATGCCCGCCATTAAGAATCCCATGTTAATTACTGCAATAACTAATGTCCTTCGTTTATCCTCCAATACATCAAAACAATAGGCATAGGCAGTCGGTGCGAAGCTACCAAGAATATATCCTTGAGCAATGTCAAAATATAAAAGCTTGATAAAGAAAAAGAAAAGGAAATGAGATAGGTAAGTATACACGAAATAATTATTCCAACGAACAGCACTTTCTTTTTCGAATATCTTTCTGAAATAGGGCCAAAACTTAATAAACCCACACTATAACTAAAGGTAAATAAAGTACTGGAGAATACAACATCCTTAAAGGAAATACTCAATGCTTTCGCAACATCAGAGTATATCGGAATAAACAGGTAAATATTACTTGCTACAAAAATCGCTGTCACCCACATAAAAATCTCAATGGAACGACTTTTCATTAATAGGCACCTCCCTGACCTATATATCTGTATGAAAGTATTAGGAGAAGGGTGCTTTTTGTACATACAATGAAGCCTATTTTCAAATGATAAAGAAAAGAACCATGGGAAAAGAGGTGGCGTTGTGACATTAGTACGGTTAGGCTATGTAGCTATGAGCATGGAGGTGAAAAATGCTTCCCCATCCAAAACGATGACGTTTGCGCAATTTCAAAAGATTACGGATCGTGAAGCAGCGCTCCGTAAACTGGAGAGAATTGCTCTCCAAAATATAAACAATACTCTTAGATTACTCAAGCATAATGCAGCCTCTGGTATCCACTTTTACCGGCTAACCTCCCGCTTAATCCCGTTGGCAAATCATGAGGAACTTCTTGATTGGGATTATATGAAACCGTTGCAGATGGCCTTGCGTGAGGTGGGCGATTTCGCCAAAAAGCATAACATGAGAATTGATTTTCACCCAGATCACTTTGTCTTGCTTAATTCCCCAAAGGCAGATATATTTAGAAATTCTATCATTACTTTAAAGCTCCACTATCTACTCTTAAAAAATATGGGAATCAATGCGACACATCGTTGTGTATTACACGTTGGCGGAAATTATCACGAAACAGAAAAATCACTCGAAAGATTTGTAGACAATTGGGGAAACGTGCCACGGTCCATTCAAAAAATGCTGATGCTTGAAAATGATGATACTTCTTTTACGGTTGATGACACTCTTTATCTATGTGAAAAAATAGGAATTCCACTTGTCTTCGATTATCATCACCATCTTGCCCATCATCGAGATGTGCATTGGGAAGAAAACTGGGACCGCATTATAAAAACTTGGGAACAATCCCCACTTCCAATAAAAATGCATATATCCAGTCCAAAAAGCGAAAAAGAATTCCGCCATCATTCGGATTATGTGGACCCCAATATGCTTTTTACATTTTTGAATGAAATAAAGGGAAGCATACCGCAAATAGATTGTATGATTGAGGCTAAACAAAAAGATCAAGCGTTGTTTCAATTAATGGAGGATGTTAAAACTTGGTCTAATGTTGAGATTGTTGATCCATCCTCTTTTATTATCAACTAAAAGTAATCCTTAAAAACCTCATGTGCATAATGAACTTCTCTATAGGTCCATGACCTATGGAGAATACCAAAGCAAAAACGGTCATTACCATAAAGAAATATATTTTCCTTTTTCACCTCTCAAAAATTACTTTTTCAGTTGTTCTTATTCTTCCTTCCACAAATTAGCATAAAGGAAAAAATGGTAAATATATCATTACTAATAGATTCAAAAAACATTGTTTTTCCTTCTGAATGGTAATATAATATTTACTAAATGGAAAGGAGCAGGTTAAGTGATTGATGAAATAGCTAAAGAATATATTGCTTTAATTCCCCATGTGTTCGGGAGTTTTAGTCAATTAAATAAAGATTCAGCAGGATTATCCCATATGCAGAATCATGTTATAGAATTCATGTTCTTGCAAAACAAGCCTTTAAACTTGAAAGAGATCAGCACTGGGTTAAATATCGCCAAGCAGCAATTGACAAATATTATTAAGGATTTAGAAGCTAGCGGTTATCTCATTAAAATGCCTGACACCAAGGATAAACGTGCTGTTTTGGTCTCTCTGACACCTAAAGGGAAGGAAATACAGGAGCAAAAGTGGATGAAGATCTATCAAAAGCTTACTCAAAGTATTTCTAAATTAAGTGAAGAAGAACAACTGGATTTAAAATTTGCCCTCCATAAGGTAAATGTGTTAATGACAAAGATTGCAGAATTGTAAAGGAGAAATTCAGAATGGGAACAACCAAACCTCACAAAGTCACATTAGAAAAGGAGAAAGAAACCCTTTTAATCACCCTCTATGCCAAAGCATTAGACAGCCACTCAAAAAATTCAATTCTAAACGATAAAAAAGCAGCAGAACTCATGGACTTAATGGATTATAATTTTAATAAAATTACTGACTTTGGTAACCATATAATGGTTATACGAGCCAAGCAATTCGATACATGGGTAAAGAACTTTCTTGAGACTTCCCCAAATACAACTGTACTCAATCTTGGTTGTGGCCTGGACACAAGGGTATCAAGAATAATGCCATCTCCTAGGGTTAAGTGGTATGATGTAGATTTTCCGGAAGTAATAGAAATACGTAAGGAATTTTATACTAATCAAAATGGGTACAAAATGATCGCCTCTTCCATTACCGAGTTGGACTGGTTAGGACAAATTCCTAATGACAATCCAGCTGTGATTATCGCAGAAGGAGTACTGGAATATTTAACTGAAGAACAAGTAAAAGTACTCTTTAATCGTTTAACAAACCATTTTCCCAGCGGACAACTAATTTTTGATGTCATGAATACATTTGCCATTAATTCAGGCAAAGAAAACCTAAAGGAAACAACAGGGGCAGAGCATAAATGGATGGTGGATGAGATAAAAACGGTTGATAAGCTAAATACTCAGTGGAAAAGAATAAATAAACTATCTATTTTCAAATCGCCATACATTCGTAAACTTCCTTTAAAGGATCGCTTTATTTACACTGCACTATGCCTTATTCCAAGCTTCAGAAATATGATGACATTGCTTGTGTATAAGTTTTAAAGTTAAGTCATTATGTATGAGCTGCACCTAAAATTCTATTTTTTAATATGTGTTAAAAAAATCAAGATAGATTGCCTTTACCAAGTTCGCTTCTTTCTTGATTGTAAAAACAATACATTCTAAAGGACTACTATTTTGTAGGTTCCACATAGTGATATCTATTCTGTGCCCTAACGTTCTTTTATTCAATAGTAATCCAGTTACATGGAGAGAATGGATGCTCCACAAACAATACGAAACTGATAAAAGTCTTATATCCCACATCTCATGAGGTTTGCGGACTCTGATTTCGCTATTTCTTTCATTTAATTAAAGGGCGGACCCTGGTTCCGTTATCACTAAAAAAACAGCAGAAAGCAACTACTTTTTCAGCAAATAACATAAACCAGAGACCGCGAAAAGAAAACACTCACTCATTTCGTGACAGATAACGAAAAGAGAGTCCGCCGCATATCATTATCTACCTATTCATGAATTAATGCCTAGGCCCCCAAAGCATGATGGAAACTCCAATCAAACAAATAATAGCACCTATCCAATCATATGTATCCGGTGTTTTTCGATCGACTCCCCATCCCCATAATACGGAGAGAATAATAAAGACACCCCCGTAGGCTGCATATACTCTCCCAAATGAAGGAAACTTCTGTAGAGTGGGAATGATTCCGTAAAGCACCAAAATAATGCCGCCAATGATTCCATACCAATACGGCTTTTCTTCACGCAGCCATTGCCATATCAAGTACCCTCCACCAATTTCCGCCATTCCCGCTAGAATAAATAAACCTATTGTATAAATCATTTCTCACCTTTTTCTAATATATAATCCAATTAAAATTAAACCGTACCTCTTTCTATTAGTTTAACGGATAGCTCTCTATTTGAAATATCACTGCTTATGGCTTGCAGAAATAGGTTTTTCCCCATTTCCACTAGCGGAATTTCTATTGTAGTAATATTTAGCATCTTTGCGATTGGTTCGTTATCAAATCCAATAATGGACATTTTCCCTGGGATAGATATATTTTGTCTTTGACAACATACAACAATTCCGGCTGCAACTTGGTCGCCAGTTACCAACAGGGCTGTAGGGGGATTGTCCATCTCCTTGATTTTATTCATAACTTTTTCCCCGTCTTCAAAATAGAAACACTTGTCCATTACATATTCATGATGGTATGCCAAACCGTATTTCTCGTGAAAATCCCTATATGCCCTCTCCCGTTTATGACTGTTTGTTCCTGACAATCTGCCAATACAATAACCTATTCTTCTATGACCTTTTTGATATAAGAATTCTAATGCCTCATAAAAGATTTCATAGTGGTTCACGAAGGTGGAAGAAATATTGTCTTTCATTATATTCTCACATAAAACAATGTTGCCGTATTGCAGATGTTCTTCAATGACGGACAAGTCACATGCTCTTGAACAAATGATTAGGGAATCGATTTGCTTTTGTTTTAGCATTTCTAAAGCTTCGATTTCTCGACTTTCCAAATATTCCGTTTGAAAAAGGACTAATTTATAATTGTTCTCTAATGCTTGCTTAGCGATTCCCTTTAATAAAAGAGCAAAATAGGGATGATCGGAGAACGGAAGAACTACACCAATAAGCCGAGTTTTTCCCGTACTTAAATGAACAGCATTAATATTTTTTTGATAATTGCTATCTTCCATCGCCTTTAATACAGCATTTCTTTTTTCCTCGCTCACATATGGATGATGGTTTAACACACGAGAAACTGTTGTGACGGACACACCCGCCATTTTTGCAAGATCTTTAATATTTGTCATTCTATCACCTGAAGAATTCTATATTTCATAAGTTCATTATAGCATTCCTAATTCTCACAGCCCGTTGCATGGGCACATAAAATTAACTTTTTCTTGCTCTGAAACCAGTTCCATAGATTAATCTTAATTTAGAATTGGCGTAACGCAAAACGGCGGCGTAACAATTTGAGTGGGACAGAGTGCCTGTCCCCTTGTCCCAAAAGGTATCCATTTTATTTGACATACTTGTTTAACTTTGCGATTAGATTTGGAGGTAAAGTATAAATGGTATGAGTGTCTTTTTCATTCATTATTGCACCGCTTTCCTCCCCTAACCACAATGAATATTTGGACATCGTCTTATCTTTAAAAGTTAATATTAGTAGATAATCTGGTGCCGTGACATCCACAACTCTCTTCACTTTCTTTGCTCTTTGGATCGCTTCTACAAGCGTTAAAAGTTCAGTTGAGTTTTTTTGATTATAAGTTTTATGTGGTTTCCTCACATCTAACATATCTTTTCCAACCTTAGAAATCGTTTCATGAATAATAGCTTTCCCGCCAATTTCGGTTGGATTATCAGCTATTTTATTATTTAATCCCTTTGTATTACAACCAACTAAAGATAATACTAATAGAATCATTAATACAATAAATGGATATTTGCGGGTATTAGAAAAGATTTGAATCCCCCACTATTTTCTTTTTAAATTAGACGATACTCTCCATTTAAAGTCGCATTTCAAAAAAAAAAAATGACATCAGGATTCTGACGCCATTTTTTCGCTTTTCTATTTTACATTTTCAAAAAGTGGGACAAGGAACCTGTCCCTTTATCCCAACTTAGGTTTCATTTGTGGTTGTTCTTGTTGGTTTAATTGTGCTTCTGCTTCTTTACTTGTATCAACGCGTTTGACAAATAGGGCTAGTATTAATGCAATAATATTAATTCCAAGAGCTACGTAGAAGGAATATTGGATACCAGTCAATAACGCCTTTTGTGTTAATAATGCTTGTGTCGCTTTAGTAAAGGTTGTTGGATCAACAGCAGCCATTAAGTCTTCTGCTTTTGATTTTGTAACAGAGTTCATGATGGTAACCAGGACGGCTGTACCGATAGAACCTGAAACTTGCTGCGCAGTATTGTTGATTGCAGTTCCATGTGGATTTAGACGGTTTGGCAATTGATTTAAACCGTTTGTCATAATTGGCATCATGACCATGGACATACCAAACATACGAAGCGTATAAACTAGAATAATATAAGTGTAACTAGAATCGATTTGTAAGTTTGCTAGCATGTAAGTGGAAATTGCGGTTACCACAAGTCCTACTACAGCAAGCATACGTGGTCCGAATTTATCAAACAACTTTCCTGTAATTGGCGACATAATCCCCATAATAATAGCACCCGGTAGCATCATTAAACCAGAATGAAGCGGTGAGATACCTCTGACACTTTGTACATAGGCAGGTGTTAAAATCATACCAGAGAACATAGCAACTGCGTTTACAATCGCAATGATAGATGCAAGTGCAAACATTGGATATTTATATACACGTAAATCTAAAAGAGGTTCACTCATTCTTAATTGACGAATAATGAAGGCGATTAACGCGATTCCTCCGACTATTAAAGTTGTTAACACAATTTTATCTGACCAACCATCTGAACTTGCGGAACTGAAGCCGTATAGAAGCCCTCCGAAGCCGATACATGATAATATTACGGATAAATAATCAATGGTTGCACTTTTATTTTGTGGCATTACATTTTTCGATTTCCAAATTCCTAAAATTAAACTAATTACTGCTAATGGTAAAATCATTTCAAAAAGCAAACGCCAGTCATAATACTCTACTATATAACCTGACAATGTTGGCCCAATTGCAGGGGCTGTGATCATAACTAATCCGAAAACACCCATTGCTGTACCACGTTTTTCACGAGGAAAGCTTACTAACATGATATTCATTAATAAAGGTCCCATTACGGAAGAACCTGCAGCTTGGATCATACGTCCTGTAAGCAAAATACCAAAGTTTGGTGCAAATGCTGCTGTAGCTGTACCTAATGTAAAAATCGTCATTGCCGTAATAAATAAACTACGGTTTGAGAAGCGAGTAATTAAATAGGCTGATGCAGGAATTAAAACACCACTGACAAGCATATAACCAGTAGCTAGCCATTGTACGGTTGAATAATCTTTAATTTTCAAATCCACCATAATAGACGGCAATGCTACATTTAATAGCGAGTTATTTAGAAAAGAAACAAATGCTCCCACAAATAATATCGCAAGCATTAAATACGGTGGTTTTTTTTGTTGTATTGCTGAATCCATATTTTTGTATCTCCTTATTATGTTTTATTTAATGAATAGATTTTCTATTTCTAGATGTTTTTTGCCTCTAAATATTTTAAACGAGGCCGTTTACATATCTGAACGTTAATTCCTTTTTCTTGAAGTCTTTCGACAATCTTTTTTAAATTTATCTTTTTCTTAGCTTCAAGTGTCATTATGTTCTTCCTTATACAAGCCTCTTTTTAGAAGTTCCATTTGATCCATATAATTTTTTAATGTTTCTTCATCCGATAATTCCTTGCCGAACATTTGAACTAGATTATGAAAGGTTACCGCCATCATAATTTTCATTATTTGATGCAGGTCTTGTTCATTTCTTATATTCAAATATTTGACATTGATTAAACTAACGATATCAAAATACTGCTTTTTTTGATTCTCCTCATAAACATTGTTCAATAATGTATTTTCCAGTTTGTAGTTCATATTTAAAAAAGCATGTTTAAAAAAGTTTTTATGCTCCGGATTTTTGTGGATTTTTATCAAAGAACGGAAAGACTCAATAAACGTCTCAAAAATATCGCCATCTTTCTCCTTTAACATGGAAATAAATTGTTCCGCATTTTTCTTCGACAATTGATTTAACAAGTAGAAATATAAATCCTCTTTATCCTCAAAATACTGATAAAAGCTGCCTCTTGGAATTCCGGCATTTTTGATAATATTTGCAATCGATGCATCGTGCAATGGGACTCTGGAAAATTCCTCTTTAGCAGATTGAATTAAAGTATCCTGCTTATCTTTAGGTAAATGAAAAAATGTTTGTTTCGGCATTCTTGGTATCTCACCTCGATTTGTGACACCGTGTCATAAGTGAATTACAAGTAAAAATTATATATGACACAATGTCATAAGTCAATAATAAATATGACAATATGTCATATTTATTTTTTGCGGACACAGTTCTGCTATCTGATAGCTAGTTTTTCAGCATATAATAGACGCTCGTTCCATTTTTTCATAAAATCCAGCAAATAGCGGATCATGGACCACTAAACAAAAGCGCTTGGATTTCATCCAGCAAGCGCTCTTTACATCAAAAACTGCTTTGCGAATCGGTTCTGGTGAAGACATATCCACATTCGCTAATTTCAGCAATTCGAGCGGCTTTAATTTCCACCAGCTTTTAATACGGATAGCCAACGATCTACTGCCGGCTGTCCTTGCTCTCCATCATTTGCGAAGCAGCAGACGATGCCGTTAATCCAGCAGAATACGTATATGGATATAGGCGATTCAGCTAAAATCGGTTACTGAATGGTTGAAAAGTTATCTAACCGTAAAAAATTCATAACTCTTGTAAAACTATTGCTGAAACAAAATGAAAGCGTACACCAGATATGAAAAGTATGGTGTACGCAAACATACTGTATAGGTAAAAAACTATCGTTCTAATGTTCTTCTTATTAAGCACTAATGTTTCTGCGCCATCTGGACAACATCCTTAAATTTCACTTTTCCACTGTAATTCATAACCCCATTCAAATAAATTCGATTTGCTAGATGGTTTAGAATCGCAATGCTTGCTAATAGAATTACGATGGTAATGCCCATTTCGATATATCCTGCTTCACCTGACAGAATTCTTGAAAAAGTTACAATCGGTGATGTAACCGGGATATAGGAACATATAGTTACAAGTGTCGATTCAGGAGAGAAGATGGACGTCATTCCAACAAAAAATGCGGCCATAATACATAAAATAATCGGAAAAGAAACCGAGCCTAAGTCTTCGGTTCTGCTTACAACAGCCCCTACTGCTGCATATCCAATCGCATATAATAAAAACCCTAATACGAAATAAATAATAAAGCATGCGATGATAAATGGAGTGAGATTGCTTAGATCAATTTGAAAACCGAAAAGCGAAAATTGATTTCCATTAAACCAACCTAAAGCGTAGCTAACAAGGAATCCAAGGATCATCACAACAATATCCGCCAATCCAATGACTAACTGTACTAATATCTTTCCATACATCATAAAAATGGGTTTGACTTTCGGAATCATGATTTCCATAACTCGTGAAGCTTTCTCTGCGGTAATAGTATTGGCAATCATTTGACCTCGACCAAGAATTAACAAATACATTAGGAATACAAAAACATACACAATTCCAACCGTTCCAGTAGTATCTTTTAAGGCGATATTTTTCACAGAAATAGGTGCTAGTAGTTTTGCTGCAACGTTAGGGTCTACTCTGGATTCTGCAATTGTTTTATTGATCCCGATTTGTTGAATTTTCTGCGTTAAAATCGCCACTAGTTCTTGATCGGCAAATGATTTATACGTATATGAGAGGGAAGGTGAACCATTATTATCTTTCACTTCAACAATGCCATCGAGTTCCCCGTCTTTCACCTGCTGCTTTAATTTCCCCAAATTTCTTTGTTCCTCAGAAACGAGTTTTATGGAATCCAATCCTTTATTTAGCTGTTCTATATTGGTTTGATAGGAAGTGGAGTTAATGAACGCTACTTTATCCTTCGACTCTTTTGAAGAGAAATGGCTAAATCCGAAAATACCGATGATGATAATAAGCGTAATTAAGTTGCCGATAATAAAAGACTTTGAAGTTACAGCTTCTCTTAAATGAAACTTAAATACCGTCCAAAATTTCCCCATGTTACCCCACCCTCTCAATAAAGATTTCGTTTAATGTAGGCTCTAACATTTTAAAGTTACGAATTGGTATAGAATGCGCTTCAAACCGGTTCAAGAGCTGAATAGCTTCTTTATCATTCCTTACTCTAATAACCACATCTGCATGCTTTGTTTCAAAAGGTATATTCCATTCACTCAATGCTGTTTCAATGGTCTTATTACTTGATAATGATAAATTGCTGTAACCATAATTTTGCTTAATTTCATTCAATCGTCCTTGTACGATTGCCTTTCCTTCCTTCATTAGACAAATTTGTTCACAAAAATTTTCAATTTGCTCCATGCGATGACTCGAAAGGATAACTGTTTTTCCCGCGGTGATTTGCTCCTCAATGATGGTAGTCAATAAATTAGCATTCACAGGATCTAAGCCGCTAAAAGGTTCGTCCAAAATAATCAATTCTGGATTATGCATTAATGTTGCGATTAATTGAATTTTTTGCTGATTTCCTTTTGATAATTCATTTGCCTTTTTCATTTTATAATTAGATATTTCAAGTTTTTCCAGCCAATAATCAATGGCATCATCCGCCTGTTTGCGGCTCATTCCTTCCAATTCTCCAAAATAGCGTAGTTGTTCATTAATTTTACTTTTTAAATACAATCCACGCTCTTCAGGTAGATACCCAATGGAAACTTTCGAACGGTCTAGCGAACTTCCATCCCATGTAATCTCTCCTTGATTAGGTGTCTGCAAGCCAAGAATCATTTTAATGGTCGTTGTTTTTCCTGCCCCATTTCTTCCAAGAAGTCCTAGCACCTGCCCCTTCTCTAATGTAATGCTTAAATTTTGAACCGCCTTTGTTTCCCCAAATGATTTGCTCAGATATTGTATATTTAATCCCATGCAAATCCCCCTCCTTTTTTTAAAAGTTAATCATTGGATAACTGCCTTAACCGCCATAATCTTAGGATAAAAGCAAGATATGTCATGATTATAGGCAGGGTAACAACAAGAAAAAAGTAAAACATATACCGAAACATCAACTGGGCAATATGCATCTCTGTATTTTTCCAAATAAAGCACGTTAGAAATGTTAGGAGTATAAAAATGATACTTGAAACATCTAAATTCACTTTGCCCTTCCTATACTTTTCCATTAATGTTGAGTGGTCTGAGTAGATTGGTTTGATTCCCGGTGGAGCTGAAAAATAATGAATGATATTCCCAACTGACATTACATGTTTCCAACCCGCAGCTGCAAACATTTCCAAATAATCTTCCTGATCCTCTTTTGACAGTTTTTGATAATCCATACAATATTGGAGATCTTGTTTTTCTCCTTTGCATAATCTATAACCAAACCCGCAAAATGCATGAGATTCCAGAAACCAGCCTTCCGCTGCAAGTTTACTCAAATATTGCATTTCCCCTGCTTCTGAAAAGGCTAATCCTTTTCCAATTATGAAGCGTTTATTCTTCGATCTCATGTTCACCACCCCCTTTTAATGACCGAAATGCATTTAATCCATGTTCCACCATTTGTTTTCTTCTTGTAATCTCGCTACACAAAAGCGATATTCCTTTTTCAGTAGCAGTATATATTTTTCGGCGGTCGTCGTCGGTTTCATCTTGAATAATAAAACCGGCACTTTGCAATTTCTTTAGTAATGTATAAAGAGTTGCCGGACCGATACTAAAGTCACCATTTGTTAGTTCTTCTATATATTTCATGATCGCATAACCATGCTTGGCTTCAAGTACAGACAATAAAATGTAATAAGCCGAATCTGTTAATTGATTCATATCCATAGAATTAGCTCTGGACAAAAAAACACCTTCATTTCATAAAGTATATCCATTATCGATATATCATTAATTGATATAATAAAATTTACCAATATTTTTGTCAATGCATTTTGATAAAATAGGCGAAAATAAAAAGGCAGTTTATGTTCCATACGTTACCTTTCTTGATTATTTTCGCTTAATTTGTTGAATATAGTTTGAATCGACAATATTTTTCGATACGCTTTCGTTCATGACATACATATTTGAACATAGTTTAGACATTCTATATGAAGAGGTGAGTAGGATAAAAAAGCAAAATTCGGAAGTGGAAAATAATACAAGTAAGAATATGAATAGCTATCAAGAAGAAGTTGTCAATGGTGTGGACATTGAAGAGCAGGCCATGAATGGGTTATACGGGATGCTAGAACCAAATACTGAGGATCAGTCGGAGCTATAAAAAATCCCCCAAGGAGATTAAACTCCCTGGGGGTTATGGTTTCATCATTCTTTAAGTCGGAGAGGCTTACTGATTTATAATTCTTCCCAAAAATAAAGCATCATAATATCTTTCTTCTATAAAATAGTGATCTTTTAATCTTCCTTCCAACTCATACCCGTTCTTTTCAAGAATACGTGCTGAACCAATATTGGCATCTACTACATATGCATATAGCTTATGGAGATGTAGTGTTTGAAATGCGAAATCCGTTATTAATCCAACAATTTCTGTTCCGTACCCCTTTCCCCAATGATCCCTATGAATCACATAACCAATTTCAGCCTTATTTGCTTCGTCGTCAAAATTGAATATCATGGCAGTTCCGATAATTTCTTGAGTCGATTTTAGAACGATAGATGTATATAAATGGGTACCAGCAGCTTCCCGTTTTAACATTAATTCAATATGCTCGCAAGTTTCATCCACTGAATTCATTAAATTCCAGCCAATAAAACGAGAAACTTCCGAATCGGATGCATAAGAATGTATCGCTTGAGCATTCTCAGTGCTTAATTTTTGGAAGTAAATCATCTCACCTTCTAAAGAATGAAATGCCTTCATACTCATCCCCCTACGATTTTCAATAATAACTATTGAGAATGGAATAAATAAAGTTCCTCCAATTTAATATTAATATGATTAAATAGTAAATACACATAATTTTATATTTTATGATTAATGTTTGGCAATGAAAATAATGCACCATTAGCGATTGATGGTGCATCTATCGACATTTTTTAGCAGTTAATATTTTCAATGAAAATTTATAAAGCTCCAAGTGGAAAAGACAAAAAAAGAGGCCGATGGATACCATCCCAAACCCCTTTAATTAAAGCATTTATTATAGTTTTTATTAGTCATACAAAATTACTTCAACGCATTTCCCCTACCACTTTCACTCTTAATCTCGTGGCATTTTCCGGATGATAGGCCAGCGGAGTTTCTTCTACTTCCACTAATTCTATCGTTTTCGGTACTGCTCCAGCTAATTCTGCTTGATTCACTGCTTTTTCTTGCGCGTCTTTTAATGAGTCCTCACGTGATTCTCTTGAATAAATATAGATTTGTTCATATTGGCCACTGATTTGAGCAATGGATGCACCAATTGCATTAGCTACATTCCCATTCTCTGGTTTTATGATATCAGATACCCCCCGAATTGTATCCGGAACAATGATGCTGCCCCCACCTACGATCACAAGCTGGACATCGTCTGAAGATGTTTTCATTTTATCAATAGCATGCTCGATAATCGACGAAATTTCTAATAAGACGTCAATAGCAAACTTCTCATCAATATGCTCTACTAAACTCTTATCGCCTACTTCAGCCAAACCTAGCCGGACAGCGATGTCCGTAGTGGTGAGCGTTTCACCTCCAAAGACCAGTGCTTCTTGACCGATTCTGTATCCTACACTATCCGGTCCAACTGTGATTTTGCCATTGTTTACTCTAACAATGCTTCCTCCGCCTAATCCAACTGAAATAATATCAGGCATTCTAAAATTAGTACGGATATCCCCAACTTCTACAGCTACAGAAGACTCCCTAGGGAATCCGTCTTGCAAGACTCCTATATCAGAAGTCGTTCCACCGACATCTAGTACCATGGTATTTTTGACTTGTGCTAAGTAGGAAGCACCGCGTATGCTGTTGGTTGGCCCGCATGCAATCGTTAAGATTGGAAATTGTTTGGCATAATCAATCGACATCAGTGTTCCATCGTTCTGACATAAATACACCTCCGCGCCGAAGATTCCTTCTTGTTTCAATGCTTGTACAAATCCTTTTGTTGTAGTTTCAATAACCTTACATAGGGCTGCATTTAAAATCGTGGCATTTTCACGCTCAATCAATCCAACTGAACCAATTAAAGAAGAGCAAGAAACCGGAAATTCTTCCCCATATACATCTTGTATAATATCTCGAACTCTGAATTCTTGATCATTTTTGATGGAAGAAAAAACACCAATCACTGCGATGGACTCTACTTTATCTCTCCATTCCTCTAGAAGCACCTTAATTTCAACTTCATCCAGTTCTCCTAATAATTGTCCATCGTATTCATAACCGCCATGTACCAACGCATAATTTCCTGATAGTTTTTCAATAATATCTTGTGGCCAGGCTGTGTATGGAAGAACAGAAGCTGTTGCAGGGTAACCTAGACGAATCACTCCGACTCGGGCTAATTTTTTCCTTTCTACAATCGCATTTGTGCACTGAGTTGTCCCTAACATTGCATGAGTAATTTTCGTTTTATCAATGTTTGCTTCTTTTAATAATTGTTGTAAGGCTGTTTCAATACCTGTTTTTATATCTAAACTAGTTGGCGATTTCACACAATGAACCAAGCTATGATTCGCATCTAAAATAATGGCATCTGTATTTGTACCGCCAACATCAATTCCAAGTTTATACATGTTCTGCTACCACCTTTTTCACCAATTCCTCCATTGGAACATAGTCATAGTCATATCCAAAATATCTTGGACCAGCTGTTTCGATTCCTTTTTCTGTTCTCCATTTTTCATGAGCAGGCAGCCCAATCACCCGAACGCGTTTTCCATATTTTAAACTCTCCGTAGTAACCGGTAATAAAGTTTCATAATCTACTAGACAAAGTAAATCTGGAGTCATCGCAACCACTTGATCATTTTTTTCTGCAATCAGATTTTCATTTTGAAAATGGACTTTCATTTTTTCGTTTTTATAGCCTTCCATCCCTTCCAGATTTATTTTTCCGAGATTAAATCCACCTTTTGTTTCTCGAATTACATCTACAATTTTCCCTTGGAATAATTCATATCCGGAGACCAATTTTAGCAATTCCTGTAGCTTTTCTTTGGCATCTCTATTTTTTGCAGAAATTATTTCACCAATTTTTTCAGATAGGGTAATGATATGATGAACTCCACTCTGCTTGAGCTGGCCACCTGTTGTAGGATACAAACTAACCAAAGCACTTGCTCCCATTTCAACTGTTGCAGTTCTGGCTAACCGTTCAGTCCATTTATTATCAATCGTTTCAAATATCCCGATATTCCCTTTTTCATCTGTGATTGCCATCGGTGTAGCTGATATCCCATCTAAATGAAAGGTCACCATTTGCAGTTCCGGGAATGCCCTTCCCATTCCATCACAGTCAATGAGAGGTAACCCCAGCTGTGCTGCTACCACAATGGGAATCATCGAATTTACTCCTCCCGCTTCCATTGGATATGTCCCTGCAATCTTTTCTTTCCCTAGATACTTAGCTAGCTTTTGAAAGACTTTAACAAATTCGTCCCCTTTTGGAAATTTTTCTATTAAAACAGAAGGCGCCCCCATCATTGCTGCTGGAATGAAAAAATCTTCGTCTTCAATTTCATCGACTGAATACAACTTTACTGGTCCATTTTTTTCAATAGCAGATAAAGCCATCAGCTTCCCAATATAAGGATCTCCTCCTCCGCCTGTTCCTAAAAAGGCGGCTCCAATTGCAATATTTTCTATAGCATCTTTATCTAAATATCTCATCTATTTTCCTCCAACATAATCGTTTTTTGTACAGATATACGATATCCGAAATAATAAATAACAAATGAAATGACAATCCCAATTAAGGGCTGATTAGGTACTTGAGGCAAACTAGGGAAAAGGGATAGAACTACCGGAATACTTGCAATGATTGCTCCTACCAGCCATGAAAAAACACCTAAGCGATTTACGCCTTCAACCTCTTTCCAGCTATTTTTATCCCCTTTATTCATCACCCAATACGAGGCAACCATGACACCCGCAACTGGTGGAATCATCGCTGATAATATCGACATAATAGGTGTAAAGTAATTTAAAATACCTACCACTGCAAGGATTGTTCCAATCATCCCAGCAATTCCAACCGCCATTTTTTCTTTAGCCTTGGAAATGTTAAATACATTAATTAAGGCAATACCGCCTGAGATTGCATTCACCAAATTGGTTTTCCATGTAGCTAAGATTAAAGCAATACCACCAATGAAGGGAGTGGCAATATTTAAAAAGACAGCTGTAATATTACTTGTTTGATAGGCAATCGTTAAAATAGCTCCTACTCCAATCATGAGTACACCAGCTGGAATAATTCCAAAGATGGCTGCTTTCCAAACATCTGAGCGCTTTTTGGAAAATTGAGAATAATCACCAGCTATTACTGCCCCCAATGCAAACGAACCAATCGTCACTGCCAATCCATCCATAAAGCTCATATGTCCTTTAGGCTTAAAGTGTTGAATTACCTGTAAATGGTCCCCTGTCAAGGTTTGGACTAAACCAACCACACAAATGATGACTAATAAAGGTACAGCAATATAACTTAATGCGCGCAGCACTTTCATTCCGTAAATAGCGGAGATAACCATTACCAATCCGCTGCAGAAAGAAGCTAAAGGAATGGGTATTATAATGTGGTACGTTGCCAACAAGTTAGCTACCGCCTCTCCACAAACATTTGCTTGAATTCCAAACCAACCTAAGCAGGCAATGGCCAAAATAATCGATAAGATCGTCCGCGAGCCTTTTTTACCAAAGACCTGTCCAGCAACCTGAACGGTAGGCCTTCCTAAATCACTGCTTTGAATTCCTTGTAAAATCATAATGAAAACGACAATCGAATATCCAATAAAAGCTACGAATAAAGCCTTAAATAAACTCATGCCAGAAATAAGGGTATTTCCTACTAAAAGACTTGGGATGCAAATCATTGCTCCTGCCCAGATTATTCCTAGACTATACCACGATTGATACTTGCCTTCATTTCTCATTTTTTGCCCCTCCTTTGTTTCTTGATTTTTCTTATTATAAAAGAATGCAGGGACACAAGTCTTTTTCAAAAATAAAAAAAAAATCCGCAATTTTGTCATTTCCAACAAAACTGCGGATGATTCTAACCGGTAATTAATCGATAAATCATGCAGGCTATATATACATCATAGAATTCTGAAAATACTGTTACATCATATCCAATTAGTTCACTAATTTTATTAATTCGATACTTCACGGTATTTTTGTGAATATATAGGAATTTCCCACACTTGTCAAAATCTCCATTTGCATCCAAAAGAAAAGTCATCAAAGTTCTTAATGACTCTTTATCATTTAAAATCGGAGCAATGACGGAAAAGCATTCTTCAATCATTTCTTCTCCCTGTTTACTCAAATCAATGGCTCGCTTCATCGACCTAATTTCAGCTGCTGTAAATAACTTACGCATAGGATAGATAAGATGCACTTTCTCTCCCACACTATTTACCAATTGATACATGCGACGTACATCCTGAGTGTTTCTCATCTTTGGAGAATATACAACTTCAGATATTTGAGAAATATAATTCGTCGATTCAATAAACTCGGCAGCTATCTCAAACTCATGATATTTATATAAACAATTCCCTAAAAGAACAATGATGCAATCATCAATGATTTGAATCACTCTAGTGCTATAATACTTCGAAAGCTGCTCCTCCAATTCTTCTCTTATAGCTTTTTCTTCTGTAAGATCATTAATATAAACCATCCACATCATTTGAATAGCCGAGACATTGATATGAAGCAAATGACCTAGTCTGCGCATTTTTTCGCTTTCATCATTTATAATCGCTTTTACTAAAGCATATTCACTTATTTCTGCATGTTTGTCTCCCCATAGATTAATCGCCACTTGCACAACTTCACTAATTTTTTCAATAGTCTTGGCAGGCAATTTTGTATTCTCCTTAATAAGAAACAAGTAAAGCATCTCTCCATTTTTTTGATGAATACTCTTAAATTCAATGAAACACGCTGGAGTAATTCTATCTAAGCTGTGATATTCCTTTTTACTATTTTGGTTGGTTTGCAAATAATCCTCAATCACTTTGGCAACATCTAAAGTTGAATTTCGCGGCCACATTACTTGGTTTACAATCTCGTAATGAGTATTAGTTAAAAGAATATTAGCCTTGAGGCGATCAGATAACATTTTAAGTGTAATTTCAACACTCTGAAGATGTTCTGGCAATAAAGACACCTTTTCTAGAGTCTCTTTCACAAAGTTATCATTCACTGTCTGATTACTCACAATCGCCTCCATCACTTCATAAATTACTTCATTATAGCGAAGAGATATATCATTTTTAGGCATACAAATGATTATAAACCCTTGGGAGTCTGCTAATTGCAGCACCTCCTCCGGTATGTCCGGCAAGACAATTCCCACATAATATAAAATGAGACCTAATTCTCCTAGATCATGCAGGTGTTGAATCGTTTCACATTGTTTTTCTACACTATCTCTTATGGAATAAAAAGAGCTAATGACTAGCTCCTCTGCATACCACTCTTCTTGAACAGTTTGGATAATCTCAGAGAAAAAATCGACATTCGAAACCTCTAACACAGATAAAGATGAAACGGTACGATTAAGATTATCTTTACCAGTTAGCACTTCTGCACCTCTTAAGGATGGCAATTGCAGCAAATCTTTTACCGTTACCCCAAAATTATTCACCACCACTTCTGCACTATTTTACACGTATCGATTCTTAATCACATTAACTCTATATCATCTATTAGCGCATCTACATTTTCTTTCTTTGTAGCCCAGCTTGTACAAAATCGAACTATCGTTTCATTTTCACTTATCTTACTCCAAATCTCGAAACCATATTTCTTTCCTAAATAGTCCAGTTGCCTATTCGTTAAAATCGGAAATTGTTGATTCGTAAACGATTCTCCGAATAATTTGATCCCTTTTTCTTCAAATGCTTGCTTTATTTTTAAAGCATAGTCCACTGCGCTTCCACAAATTTCATAATAAAGATTTTCTTCAAAAAGAACATCAAACTGGACACCTAATAGTCTACCTTTGGCAAGAATACCGCCGCGTTGTTTCATGATGTACCTAAAATCTCTTTTTAATGAGTCTGAACATATGACAACAGCTTCTCCAAACAGCGCTCCACACTTTGTGCCGCCAATATAGAAGACATCACATAAACTCGCAATATCCTCCAGTGTCAAATCATTATTTGGGCTTGTCAGAGCATAGCCTAATCTAGCTCCATCTAAAAATAATGGAAGCCCTAGTCTTCTGCAAACCTCGCTTAAAGATTCCAATTCTGCTTTCGAATAAAGAGTGCCATTTTCAGTAGGATTAGAGATATACACCATCCCTGGTTGCACAACGGATTCATGCATTGGATTATTCCAGTGTTCATCGTATAATTCTTTTACTTGTTTCGCCTGAATTTTCCCGTCTTCACTTGGAAGGGTCAATACCTGATGACCAGTAGCCTCTATGGCACCTGCTTCATGTGTGGCTATATGCCCGGAAATTGCACTTACCACCCCTTGATGCGGCCGCAGAATGGCTGCAATAACAATAGAATTGGTCTGGGTTCCCCCCACAAGAAAATGAACATCAATATCCTCTCGTTTACAGGCTTTCTTTATTTTTTGGATGGCACTTTTAGAATACTCATCGTTACCATATCCAGAAGTCTGTTGAAAATTTGTATCTATTAATTTATCTAATATTTTTGGATGACATCCTTCTAAATAATCACTTTGAAAATTAATCATTATATTCACCCCAAGTCAAAAATACATATATCCTGAAAATTTCAAGTATTGATTCTCAAATTTTACTACTGTAATGTACCAAATTGCAAAAATTACTTTTTATCATTGCTTCAAATCATAAGAATATGAAAGACCCCATGGATATTAACCCATGGGGGATACAATATATGCGAATATTAAATTTGACTTATAAAAATCATGAGCCAATTATAAATGGAAGGATCCGAAATATTTTATACATCTTATACCTTATTGATTTACTAATCTTCTAAGGTTAGAATTTTTCCCTTTGCATCATAAGAGGTTACTTTTATCGGCATATTTACTTTCGCTTTAGGGAAAGTAGCATACCAAAACCACAGATTTTTACGGATAAGAATACGATTTGGCTGGATATTTTTTTCACTATTTATTCGGATGCTCTTAACTTTATCAGTAGCAAATCCGCTTAACATCGAAAATTTTTCTTTTGGTACACTATCTGCCTGCCAGGTGATATACCCTCTTTCCGCTAATTCCTCTTTAAACTCCTGAAAATCCAAAGCATGAAAAGCTTTCTTTACCTTCGTGAAATCTTTATTAGTAAGTACCGGCATAACTCCTATATCATTCTTGCAAAATACTAATTTTGACTTCACATCGATAAATTCGATTTTAGCAGGAACATCCGATTGCTTGGAAAGCTGCGCACAAAGCTTTTTCTCAAAATTGGTAGGACTTACTTTGATTGTCGTATTGTTTTCTGCAGTAATATTCGTTTTTTCTTTTGCTTCAGTAGTGGGACGCATTACCGTAAAATAAAGTGCAACAATTAACACTAACCCAAATATAGCCAGTAATAGTTTTTTCATCATTTTCGGTTTTCACCCCGCTTTCTACAATAAAATCTTCATACTTATATCATAAACCATTAAGTTTCATTCAGGGATTTTATTTATGCAAAAAATTTTGAGTATATTGTCATTTGTATGGAAGTCGAGCCATAATAGTACTTTTTAAGGTATAACCGTTTAAAATTTCTGATAGCATCATTTTTCTCGTGTCAATTCCCTTCCATCATATGCAATTTGAAAACGATTGTTCTTTACCCTTATAAACTGGGTTGTCAATATTTAAAATGAATAAACAATCTAGAGGATCCATTCAAAAACTACACTTTGTCTTTCGGATTTCTGTGATTCTTGAGAGCATATCATTTTCCTTAACTTCTAGACCATAGATAATCCTCATACTATTTAACAATGTAATATTAAGGAGGAGCTGAATGAATCACAATTCAAAACCGTATGTTGCACCTATTGATCCTTACCGTCCATTTCAAAACAACACTTACTACTCGCATATGGGGTACTCTTTTAACGATTCTTTAGGGGCAGGATTACCGTTATTTAATTCTCATGACTATTCCCATCATTCAAAAAGGCGTGTCCATCCGGGTAACCCTTCTCCAATTCACGGATATTCTATCCATTCTCCGTTCATCCGTAAAGGAGGAGAAATCTTGCCACATGACCGTTTGCCTGAACAAGGCATGTTACCTAAAAAAGCATACGAAGCTATCCACAATGATATTGCTCTTGATGGCAGTCCCCAACTAAATCTTGCAACATTCGTTACAACTTGGATGGAGCCTACAGCAAATCAATTATATACCGAAGCATTTGACAAGAATTTAATTGATAAGGACGAATACCCAAAAACCGCGGAAATAGAGGAAAGATGTATCCGAATATTAGCGGATCTTTGGCATGCGCCTCATCCACATACTACCATGGGGGTGTCTACAACTGGATCATCAGAAAGCTGTATGCTTGGGGGTCTTGCATTAAAAAGGCGCTGGCAAAACGAGCGCAAGAAACAAGGGAAACCAATCGACCGGCCAAATATTGTTTTTAGTTCAGCTGTTCAGGTGGTATGGAAAAAGTTTGCAAATTATTGGGATATTGAGCCACGATATGTCAACATTTCACCAGATTGTCCTTATTTGGATCCTAAAGGTGTACTCTCTTCCGTAGATGAAAACACGATTGGTGTCGTAACAACACTTGGGGTAACTTATACCGGCCTTTATGAACCAGTGGAACAGATTGCAAAGTGCCTAGACGAGCTTCAATCCAGAACAGGACTTAATATTCCCATACATGTAGACGCCGCTTCAGGTGGATTTATCGCCCCTTTTCTTCAGCCAGAAATAATCTGGGATTTCCAGATAGAGAGAGTAAAATCGATCAATGTTTCCGGGCACAAATATGGGCTTGTATACCCAGGCATAGGCTGGATTATTTGGCGAGAAGCTGAGGATCTTCCCGAGGACCTTATCTTTCACGTATCTTATTTAGGAGGTAATATGTCCACGTTTGCTCTAAGTTTCACCCGTCCAAGTGCACAAGTACTCTTGCAGTACTACAACTTTCTCCGTTTAGGCAAAGAAGGGTATTATGAGATTCAAAAGTATACGCAATCTGTTGCATTATTCCTTAGCAATGCAATTCAAAAAATCGAGCACTTTGAACTCTTGACAGACGGCTCCCACCTCCCAGTATTAGCATGGCGCTTAAAAGAGGGACACTCGTCCCATTGGAATCTATATGACTTGTCACGCACGTTACGTACATTCGGCTGGCAAGTGCCTGCTTATCCTCTGCCACCGGATATGGAAAATGTAACAATTATGCGCGTCGTTGTTCGGACTGAATTTTCAATGGAGTTAGCCCAAGTATTCTTGATGAACCTTATAGAGTCAATTACCTATTTAGATTCCATGGATAGGCCTGTATCGAACGAAACAAAACACCATATTGCATTCAAAAAGGGCACACCTTTTAGTCATCCCTTTGTGCGCACCTAGTTTTTAAAAAATAATACTGGACAAAAATATAACCGTAGTTACGGTAACCATACTAAAAATTGTAGACATTAATACTGCCTGTGCCGCATATTCTGGGTGATTCCCGTATTCTAAAGCAAAAAGCGCACTGTTTCTTGAAGTTGGAAATGAACTTGCGATAAACAATGCCTGTGCAGTCGTACCTTCCAATTTTAAAATAAAAATGATAGCTAATGCTATGCACGGAGAAAGAATTAATCGACCGAATAAACTTAGGATTAACGGTAAGGAAAAGCGGCTTATTTTAATATAGGCACTTTGTGCACCTAACGTAATTAAGGCTATCGCTAGAAACGCATCTGAAACATTTTCGATGGGAGTCCACAAAAAGTTTGGGATTTTAACATCAAAAGAATGAAGAAGTAATCCCAATAAAAACGCATAAATGACAGGGTTCTTTAGGAATTGTTTTATAGCCTTGAATCCACTGTTAGCAACCGAAACAGATTTAAATAACCCGTATGTATATGTGAGCAGATTTTGAAAAATCATGACGATAATTTGATTGGATGCTCCCAACGGGCTATGTTGAAAAACTAGCTGACTAACAGGCAATCCAAAATTCCCTGAGTTGTTTAATACAATACTATTTTTAAAAGTGGAAGCGAGACTGCTATCAAATTTTGCTGTTTTGGAAATCAGGGCACTTATGAACATTAAGCAGAAACCTTGTAAAATTAGGAACCCTACAATATGTAAGAGTGTTTTTCCTCCAACATGGTTTTGATAAATATTGACAAAACTAACCGTAGGCATAAGTAAAAAGGTATTTAATTTTGATAATGTATTCATATCAAACCTAAATTTCCGATGTAACAATACACCTGCACCTACCAAAATAAATACAGGTAAAATGACATTTACTCCAATCATAAAAAATACATTCATAAGATTTTATACCTTTCCACTAAATAAAGTCCAAAAATTCCAAACTCGGAATCTTTGGACTGCATTATAAAGTTTATTTATCCAAGTCTATTATGCATTTAAAAAGGAATAATAGTTAAAATAAGGGCTACTGCAATCATCACCAGCGTTGAACCGCAAGCCCATTTTAGAAAGGAACGTTGTAAATCTCCAAAGTCTTCTCCTACCATTCCAACCAATAAATAAGTGGAAGGCACTAAAGGACTTAATAAATGAACGGGTAATCCTAAAAGGGAAGCGCGTCCAATTGCTGCCGGGTCAATTCCGAATCCGCTCGCTGCTTTTGCCAATAAAGGGAGTACCCCGTAATAAAACGCATCATTGGACATAAAAAATGTAAACGGTGCACTTAAAATAGCTGTAATGATAGCAAAGTGTGAGCCAAGGGCAGTTGGGACATGCGTGATAACTGTATTTGCCATCGCATCAACCATTTTTGTCCCTGACAAAATTCCGGTAAATATCCCTGCCGCAAAAACCATTGAAACAACGGATAATGCATTATCCGCATAGTGCATAATCCGTTCTTTTTGTTCTTTTAAATTAGGATAATTAATAGTAATTGCGATTGCAAACCCAATCATAAACAAGACAGTAGTCGGTAGCACCTCTTTAATAAGGGCTACTAATAAAAGGATGGTTATAAGATAGTTTATAATAATTAGTTTTGGACGTTTAAGGCTTGCCTCTTCTGATGTTGCAGCCATCATCGACATCGTTTTATAATCTATTTCCAAAACACCGATTCGTTTACGTTCTTTCCTACCAAGGCAATAGGCCATAAACAATACAAATAATACTCCCCCAATCATACTAGGGATTACCGGTGTAAAAATATCGCCCATCTCAAGATGAAGCGCTGTCATTGCTCTGGCAGTAGGTCCTCCCCAAGGAAGAAGATTCATAACACCAGAAGAAGATACAGCAATTCCCGCTAGAACTAATGGTTTCATGCCAATTCGTTTATATAAAGGTAGCATGGCAGAGATTGTGATCATATAGGTGGTTGTTCCGTCACCGTCCAGCGAGATTAATAATGCTAGTACTGCAGTGCCAATCGCAATCTTAACCGGATCACCTTTTACCACCTTCAAGATTGTTGAAATAATTGGATCAAATACGCCTGCATCTATCATAATACCAAAAAATAGAATTGCAAATAATATCATAATTCCAGTAGGAGCAACACTTTTGATTCCTTCAAGCGCCATTGGCCCCATGTCCTTGCCGAATCCGCCGATTAATGCAAATACCACAGGAACCACCATCAGTGCAATCATGGCAGAGAGTCTCTTAGTCATAATTAATAGCATAAAAACAATGATCATTAAAAATCCTAATAAAGCTAACATCGTCTTCACCCCTTTAGTAAGTAAATTAATAATAATCGAAATACTTATTGGTGAAAACGTTTACAAAATTAAGTTATTATCGTAAATTAATTGCTATTTTGTACATTTCGTTCACAAGAGACAAATATAATCATAGATGAATAGAGATGACTGCATTTCACGCAGTTATCTCTAAATAGGATAATATTTTCTTTCCGGTCTCCCCACAATTCCATAAACAACCTCCGTTTTAACTTCTCTAATCGAGGAGAGATATTCTAAATATCGTCGGGCAGTAATCCGGGATGCACCAATTTCCTTCCCCACCTCTTCAGCGGAAAGACCGTTATTTTTTATTTGCAAGACCTTTTTCACTTTTCCAAGCGTGATTTCATCGATTCCTTTCGGCAACCCTTTCCCCTTCCCTCCAGTTGCATCCACTTTTTTACCAAAGAGAAGGTCAGCATAATTCTGAGTTACCTCTTGATTCGACAATAGAAGAGAGTGCTTTTTTATATAATCATAGATGACTTCGTTAAATCTATCCCTATCTACCGGTTTGATTAAATAGTTTTCAACCCCATAGTTTAATGCTTTTTCCAAAAAAGCTTTGTCCGTTGCTGCCGTGATCATAATAATGCTTACCTTTGGAAATCGTTCCCGAATCATTGGCAGTAAATCAGAACCTAATAAATCAGGCATATACACATCAAGCAGCAATAAATCTGGATGATTTTCTTCTAGTAACAGAAGCGTTTGCTCTCCATTCAGTGCTTTACCTACGACCTCAATTTCTTCAAACTGTTTCAAAAATTTCTCATGAATATCTGCGATTCGAAAGTCATCTTCTGCGATAACTGATTTGATTTTATCCAAGCTCCTCATCCCCTTCATGTCTTTTAGGAAGATATACCGTAAAAACGGTTCCACTCCCTTCATTACTTTGCACCTCTATCATCCCGTTCATCTCACGAACAGCTTCTTCAGCATTGGAAAGTCCAAACCCTCTTGGTTCTGTCCCATTTTTTGTTGTAAATCCTTTATGAAATAGAAGTGGAATATCTATTTCACTAATTCCTTTCCCATTATCAGAAATCTCAAAAATGATATCACTGCCAAGATCAGTAGCAAAAAATTTTACTGTTGGAAATTCCACATCATAGACTGCTTCAAACGCGTTATCAATCAAATTTCCAATAATCAATATTAGATTTGAAAGCTTAAAATGGGGCGGTAATATATCTAAGTAACTATCCTTTACAATCTCAAATGTAATTTTCTTTTCCGATGCCTTCCCCAATTTCCCTAATAAAATTGCCTGGATTTTCGTATCTTTGATTTGGTTAAAAACAATCGAATTCTGAATCTGCAATACTTTTGTCTCTGTTTGAATCATTTCAACTGCTTGTTCATATTCGCCCAGCTGAAGCAAGCCCAATAATACATATAATTTATTTGTAAATTCATGTGTTTGTGCACGAAGATCTTCCGAATATTGTTTAACCTCTGAAATGGTGTTTAACATATGTTCGATCTCCGTCTTATCGCGAAAGGAAGCAACTACTCCACTTATACCGTTCTCATCATTGAGCGGAGTGCAATTTACGATAACCTTTTTTTCTTTCCAGACCACTTCTTTATCAATTAATGGATTTCCTGATTTTAAAACTTTATATAAATAATCAGAAGAAAACAGCCCATCAACTTTTAAATGGCGAACGGATCCTTTAATTTGTAATAGTCTTTTAGCAGGTTGATTCATCATTGTAATGTATCCGTCCTGATCAATGGCCAAAATTCCCTCTTTAACGCCATGAAGCACCGCGTTTTTTTCTTTATAAAGAGCAGCAATTTCATATGGTTCCAAACCAAGAGTATCTTTACGAATATTCCTCGCCAACAAAATGCTGCCAATTAGCGAAATCAACAGGGCGAAGACAGAAACAAAGATAACTTTCAAGACGTTTTTCAAAATTTGATGTTGGATATCTTCTAACAAGAATCCAACGGAAACGATTCCGATAACATCGCCATTTTTATTTAAAATCGGGGATTTCCCTCTTATCGATGGACCTAGTGACCCTTTTGCCTTTGAAACATAATAATCTCCATTATGAAGAGCTTTCTCATTATCTCCGCCCCGCATTTTCTTTCCAATCATCGATTTTAACGGGTGCGAATATCTAATCCCCTCTTTATTCCCAATAACTACAAATTCAGCTCCAGTTTCTTTACGGATTTTTTCTGCAATCGGCTGTATTGTCTTAGAAGGATCACTTGTTTGAAATGCAGAAATGATAGTTGGAATAACCGAGACTGTTTTCGATATCTGCAATGCCATTCTGCCCCTATTTTCCTCTATTTGCTTACTTTCCATAACACTATAAAATACAGTCAGCAGCAAAATTAACAATAATCCCAATAATAACACCAGGCCGATAATTTTTGTTTGAAGTGAATGCTTTTTTGTATTCAGGCGCCTTTCCCCCTTGAAACGGTTCTCATGTTTCCTATTCAATCTTCCTGTTATGCAAACAGAACATCATCTTATTAAATTAACAATCTATTTTTATCTTAGCCAAATTCTTAAAAAATTTCACACTCTTTTGTTTGCGTGTGAAAGGAATAGTTTTCAAAAAGAACACAAACGGCTTGGATTCCAAATAGGTAAATCTTCTTAACAGCTATTTCTTCTATCAAAGAGTAGCTTTTTTATAATATGCTTTGGTATGGTTATACTCGAGCTTTTTGATAAAATAGAATCAAATACAAAATTTGAGGTGAATGATCGATGGAACAACTAATGTTTATTGAAACTGGAATGGGAATTGATGTTCATGGACAAGACATTACAAAAGCAGCCGTTCGTGCAATAAAGAATGCTATTCACTATAACTCGATGCCGGGCATCAAATCTGTACTGCCGGATAATAGCTTAGACAATATGGTTGTAAATGTAAAACTTGCCGTTCCTTGTGACAAGGAGAAGCTTGATATTAATGCTGTAAAACAGGCAATCCCTTTTGGAAAAGTATCAGTAGAAGTGATGGATGGTGGTATGCTAACCACAAGCGGAATCGTCATCGAGGAAAAAGGCGATGTGAATGACAAGATGTACATCGTTGTCGCATCTGTTGAGGTTGGGTATTAATATAAGGAGCGGCCATTATGGTGCTTAGATGGCCATGCATCCATTATCTATGACAAAGATGGGATTTTCTCCTTATTATCGGACATACATTCCGCTAATTAGCTAAAATACCATCGGGCTGATTTATCAGTTTCCTCAAACACGAATAACGGATTTTGAGTTCGGAAAAAGAGGAAACACATATAAAATGAGAGTAGTAACAAAAACGTATGGTTTTAACATGGTACCGACCCCCGAAAGTTAGATTTTTTCACTGTAATTTCGGGGGCGGTATCTAATCCGATGCGTTTTTTTGTATATGTAAACAAAGTAATTTATTCCCCTTCCAATGGTCAGACCTTTTCCTCAAATAAAGGCTGTATTTTTCGTTTCATTCTGTACAACATAAGGAATGCAATGAAATAATTAGCGGAGGGAAAACAATGAAATTAGCTGCACACGAATTACATGACTTAAATGAATTAACCATGAGCTGCGTAAACTCCATAACTAATATGGGGTACATGCTTCATCATGTTCAGAATCCTGAATTTAAAGCGATTCTGGAAAGACATCTCCCACTTCATATAAGGGACTACAATATGAAGGTAGAATTTTTGAACAAAATAGATGGTGCTAAAAAGGAATTGCCATTGTTAAGGGAAGACACTAAAGTCACTAACGAAACCTTACAAATGGTGCAACCCGCTCCAGCCATCCAACCTAGAACGATAGTAGAAAATATGAATGACCGCGAAATGGCCACAGCCTATTTATTAACACTAAAAAGAGCTGGCCGTGAATACGCTTGGTCTGCAATGGAGATGGTTAATCCAGAAATTCGTTCCTTCTGCCAAACAGCATTTATGATGAGCTGTTCTCATGCCTATGACATGTGGCAATACATGGCTTCCAAAGGGTATTATCCGGTTGAAAATGCAAATCCGGAAGATATTTCGAAAATCGGTTCTATGTATCAAATTGTTCCGGAAAATTCGGCTCAATTTCAGCAGTATATGGCTAATCACCAAAATCCTACTGTAGGAAATAGTGATCAGCTTTATCAATAAATTTATAAAAGATGGAGCCTAAAATGAGATTTCTAGGTCCATCTTTTTGGGTTTATCCCCACCTGATCACCGGTAATTATCCCATGAACTCATAAATATTCCTCACTTGCTTCCACTTCTTTTTCTAAAATTTCGATATTCCTTATAGGAATATAATACCATTTTCTGAAGCGCATATTGTATAATTATCCTATTAATATAAAGTTTTTATATTAATAAGTCATACATTAGTCTATAAACATTTATAATCAAAAAAATAGCGAAAAAGGGGAATTGCAATGTCGGAAGCATATAAAGTTATTAATTTTGTTGAAAATCAAAATATCAAAATTGAAATTTTAGAATATCAAAATTTAGGCGGAAATGATAATTTTTCTGTTGCGGAAAGATTATATTTCGCTCAACAATCCAATATCAAATTAAGACAAGTCAGGATTACATTAAAAAATAGTTCCTTAACAGCGGAATCCGGTGCTTTACAGTTTATGAAAGGAAATATTACATTAAGAAGCTTAGGTGGAACTGGTGCCAAAGGATTTTTAAAAGGACTTGCCTCTAACGTTTTAACCAATGAATCTGCCATTAAACCGCAATACCAAGGTAGCGGGGTGATTTATCTGGAACCAAGTTTCAAACACTACCTAATTGTTGAACTGAATAACGAAGAAATGATTGCCGATAAAGGTCTGTTTTACTGCTGTGAATCCACTGTATCGGTTTCTGTACAAGCAATGAAAAATATTTCTTCCGCTATTGTTGGTGGGGAAGGTCTCTTTCAAACAAAAGTTTCCGGAAGCGGATATTGTGTATTTGAAATTCCTGTTCCAGAGGAGGAGCTTGTTGAATTTGAAATGCAAAATGAAATGGTTCAGGTTGATGGAAACTTCACACTATTCCGAGTTGGCAACATTGATTTTACCGTTGAAAAATCGACAAAAAGCATTTTCGGTTCTGTGGCTTCCGGGGAAGGATTGCTTCAAACCTTTAGAGGTAGCGGAAAGGTTATTATTGCACCAACATTGCCTGTATACGAAAAGCTAGCATCTGTTTTATCCCCTGCACCAACATCTAAAAAAAGTTAAACTTGTACAATAAATAAATGAACTGTCGACTAAATAAAAAAAGCTGCACTTTCTGCTGTAGATGAAAGAGCAGCTTTTTAGCAAACCCCACTTAAAGACAAACTTCAAGTTATCAGGCATCCCGCTTATTATTCATGCTCTGTTGGTCATTCCACTTAATACCTTGTGGTAAATTCCAAGCATAGTAAACAGATAACATTCTGCAAATCACAATTAACATGAGAAGAAAAAATGTCATATAAGGACCATTTACTATGTTCAAACCAATCGCCATACCGGCTAAAGCTGCCCAAAGTGCATAAATGTCCGAATGGAAAATCATTGGTTTTCTTCCTGCGAAAACATCTCTTAGCATTCCTCCACCCGCTCCTGTCATGGTGGAAGCAATGACTATTGCAATGAATGGAGCTTTTATGGAAACGGCAAAATTTGCACCTTGTATAGCAAAGGCGCCCAAACCAATAGCATCGAAAAAAACAATCCATTTTTGCCACTGAAGAATCCATTTTGATGGGATTATCAGGACTACCGTTATAACCAAAAATGCAATTCCAAATAAAAAATCTTGCTCCCAAATGGTTCGTATGGGTATATCAATTAAGAGATTACGGATTAACCCACCACCAAAAGCAGTAATAAATCCTAGGACATAAACTCCTAAGATATCATATTTCTCTTCTATCGCAACAAGGGCACCACTTATAACAAACGCAAGGGTACCAATAATGTTGAGGATTTCCCATGTCACAATTATCTTTCCTCCTCCAAAACAAAACATCATCATTTTCTCTATGATTCTTAAAGCCATTACTCATAAAATTAAGTGCTAATTTTTGGGCATGGATAAAAACAAAGGAAATAAATATGAATTTACTGACCGTAAAAGTTAGCTTGAGCATATGATAACATTCCTAGTGCTACACAACTTAACTATATCTGTTTTAATACATACTCACACACATTACTGGAACTAAGTCTAGCTGCTACAAAGGGAGGTTGGACTCCTCTTGCTCCTTCGAGTGGAATTCCCAGCCACAAAACCTTTTCATCCACCATCACAAACGGAAATGGTAAGCTCTCTTCTAGCCAAACATCGCATTCACTACATCTGTGCTGCGAAATAACCGTCAATTTTATTTGTTTTCCTCTATTTATTAACTGCTTATTCCATTCTTCGGTTAATTTAGTTCCCTTTGGTAGAGAGATAGTAATCGATGACTTTGCTGATCTTAGGTCGCGAAAAACTGCTTCCACTTTGCGCGCATGAATCCATCTTAATTTCGGGTGTTGGTTTCGAATCCATGAACCTATTTCTTTCGTTGTGACTATTTGTTTGTTTTCAACCTGATGGTCAACAAGTTGCCGTAGTGTTTTTCCTTTATAAATATGCCTTTTGATAAAATCCCTGTTACTAACGTGAAGAAATTTTCCTTTCGTTCTCGTAATGGCTACGTTAATCAAACGTTCGCTGTCTTTGCCAGTGACTAACATTCCAGCTCGATCTTGCGGATCACTATCAACTGTATCAAATATCATCACATCACGTTCACTCCCCTGAAATCGGTGGACAGTTGCGGCGATAATATCCGTCACATTACGCTCTTTTTCATAAATGTCTTCAAGCAGCAATTCCATAAGATTCGCCTGGGCGCGGTAAGGCGTCACATACCCGATTGATTTAGCTCCACCTACATATGCTTCATGGAGCAATTGAAAAGACAGCAGTAGCTGCCATAGATTGAATCTCGAATTGGTTGCCCTGTCGCTTATACAATGTAGGCCCGTGAAACTCGTATCCAGAAGCACAGCAGCTTGTTCTTTAAAAGGAGCAAGGTAAGTAATGTTATTTCTGCTTTTAATCACACTTTCGTGATCCTCGACTAATGAATGATAAATATACCGATTTGTAAAAGCGGAAATATCCGGATGCATCCTACGCTGTTTTTTTAATAAAAAGAGCTGGGGATGAAGCTTCCCTTTGTTCAACCATTCCACTACACCAGCCTTATGGAACACATCTTCTTTCATCCATTCGCCCACAAGTGCATTACGGCTCGAGGCAATCGGAGGCAGCTGCTTAAAGTCACCGCAAATAATAACTCGCTTACCTAGACTTGCGGCAAAAGCTGCTTGTGGTACATAGGCCATACTTGCCTCATCCAGAATGACAATATCATATTCCTGTTGATTTACTGCATTATCACTTGCCGCCTTTGCCAGTGTCGTGCCTACAATGAATGCGTCCTTCACTAATTGAACTTCTTTCTTCCTGACCTTTTCTAGTATTCTAGAAAGTTTGGTTTCTAGTTCCAACAAATGATCAGAATCGCGTTTACTGAAAGAACTGGTTAAATCTTGCTTTAAGTTACTCTTTTCTTTAACTAGTCTCTCTTTATCCTTGTAAAGAAGAGGGTCCTGGTTTTCAATAAGAAGACTTGTGGTAATATCGGGATGAGCAGATAGCGTTTCCCCGCTGTTCCCCCCATAACGAAGCACATCTCCTACCTTGAATCTTTTTTTCCTTTTAATAAAATCCGTCAATTCATTCATCAATACATCGACTGCTTGATTGCTATGGGATAATATTAATACTTTTTTCTTTTGAAAATATTTATTAGCTGCTACCCTGGCCAAAGTATATGTCTTTCCAGTACCCGGCGGACCCCAGACGAATGTGGCAGGATTATATTTAGACCTCAAAATCAATTCATGGACATTACTCTTGATTTTCTCCTTAGGATGTTTGGTTTCCATGGAGGGATTCATTAATCTCCGCACTCGTAACCGCTTTTGTTTGCTTTTTTTCACTTCATCCAATCGCTCTATTAAATGTTCAAGCAATTCCCAAGGGTCATGCAGTAGATAAGCATCCGGGATGAGATCGCCAAAGTTCTGTTCTAATGAAAGAATAATTCCCCTCCCCTCAGAAGAAAGCACCTTTCCGCTGCTTTTCATTGTTCCCCATTCCAATTTTATAGAGGAACCTACAGGTATCCTTAATGAGATAGCTGTATCAAAATAATAACTATATGGTCCGTCATTAGATATCAGCCTGCCATTTGTTATAGAATAACGGCTTCCACCGAACTTTTTTAAGTGATTAATCTCTTGTTGCAGAGCTTGCTGCCATTCTTGGATATACGTTTTGGTTGTACTCATTTACTTCCCCTTATCACTTTACTAAAAAGAGCCTGTGACCAACTTGAAAAGTATCCAAAAATATGGAATCCAAAGAGGTACAGGCATTTATTTTATTTGAAAATTATTTTACAAAGACTTCCATTATGTAATCATTCAAAACTTTCCATGCTAAATCATGGCTGAATTCTTCCATCACTATTACGTTTCCTCTCTGTTCTGGTAGAGAGTTCTCTCTCACTGCCTTTTAATGTACCATTTAAACATTGTAAGAATTAAAGGTACATCTCATCAAGTGGTAAATTTTTTCCTGATAAACTTTAAATAAATTAATTGGTCATTTCTGCAACTTTTCATTAGAGAACGTTTCACACAAGTTTCTAAACCCTTAACAAACCGCGGAACCCCCTGTTAGCATAGTAAGACTCCGCCCCATTGTGGTATACAAATACTGTGTCGTAGCGACGATCACAAAAGATAGCCCCGCCAAGTTGTCTAATTTTAGTTGGTGTTTTCACCCAGCTTGATGTTTTCGTATCAAAATTTCCAAGTTTCTGCAGCTCCCTGTATTGTTCTTCCGTTAAAATCTCAATCCCCATATCGGCAGCCATATCTAAAGCGCTACTTTTTGGTTTGTGTTCTCTCCTTGATTCCAGCGCTGCACGATCGTAACAAACACTTCTTCGCCCTTTAGGACTTTGCGCTGAACAATCATAAAAAATGTATTCATCCGTCTGTTCATCATAGCCAATAACATCCGGTTCACCGCCGGTTCTTTCCATTTCATGGAGCGACCACAACTTATCTGTACTAGTTTCTAACTTTGCTTGAACTTTTGACCATTCAAGTCCTTTATGGCGATTCATGTTTTTCTCAAAACGTACTTTCAATTTTGCAAGTACTTCATCACATTGTTCGCGTGACAACTGCCTGTTTTCATTTTCCACTTAAATCACCTCTTATTAGAACTATTTTCATGAAAAAAACAATTCCAGTGATCGTATCTGGTTTTTGAGTGCCTTTATCTGATTACACTACATCATGACTATTTCTATTACTACTCAGACTCAATAACCCTCGCCACCTTATGACCACATTTCTTGCACTCACCTTTTAAGACGATTCCAAATGAGTTGTCTTCAATTATGAACCTAACAATATCTGTTGTACTTGAACAATTTACGCACCAAACTTATCTAGTAACCTATTTCTCATTTCTTTCGGAATAGAAAGCCATTTTTTATTCGCATCCATATTGATATCCCTTTACATTTAAATTTTAACTCTAACACTATCTAGTTAATAGAGATAAAGAAGCACTGCCACAACACAGCTTAAATAAAAATTTAATCGTTGGTGTAGGATCTGTTTATATCATAATAAGCGATGTCCATGGAGTTGCCAAGCTACGATCTCTGGTAAATCCAGTGTTTATGATAATTACAGCAATATCAATTATTTCAATTGATTTTAAATATATTTACCAACTAGTCATTATTCTGTTTGAATGATTTATGGAAACAATTCCCCCTATATTATATGAGTAAATTCTAATATTATATTTATGCGTGAGGTATAGATAGAGATGATGAAGTTCCTCATTCGAAAAAGGCACAACTATCGAAAAATAGTCTCGCAAAACCACAGACCTAAAGCATAAATGCCATGGTGGCTGGGTTACTGAAGAATATTGGAGGAAGAAAAATGTTCAATAAAGCAAGAAAAGCAACCGCAACTACAGTATTAACTGTATCGATTTTAACATCGGCAACCATGATAACAGCAAATGCAGCTACCATAAATTATACTGTTAAGCCGGGTGATACTCTTTCCGCAATAGCTAAAAAGTATAGGGTATCTCTAAAAAGTTTAGAATCTGCTAATAAGATTACAAACCCTAGAATAATCAAGGTTGGGCGTGTATTAAAAATTCCAGCCGCATCTGCGAATACTCCCATTGCAGTTGCCAAAAAAGGGATTACTTCCGTTAAGCCATCAACAACTGCTTCAAAAACCTACACTGTTAAATCAGGTGACACTCTTTCGGCAATAGCTAAAAAGTATAAGGTATCTCTAAAAAATTTAGAATCTGCTAATAAAATTACAAACCCTAAAATAATCCAAGTTGGCCGTGTACTGAAAATTCCAGCCACATCTGCGAATACTTCCATTACTACTGCCAAGGTAAAGACTACTACAGTTAAGCCATCAACAGCTAATTCAAAAACATACACTGTTAAATCAGGTGACACGCTTTCGGCAATAGCTAAAAAGTATAGGGTATCTTTAAATGATTTAGAATCTATTAATAAAATTACCAATCCTACGATAATTATAATTGGTAGAGTACTGAAAATTCCCTCTACAACTACGAAAACTTCAAGCAAAACAGGAACTACTGAAGTGAAGCAGCCAACAGCAGCAACAACTAATGGTGTTCCAATACCTCCTGCACCTGCCGCAGGGCAAATGATTTACAAAGTTTTATCAGGTGATTCTGCAACATCTATAGCAAATAAGTATAATATGACGCTAGCAATATTAAAACAAATGAATCCACAGGTTATAAACTGGAATTCCTTAGCAGTAATGCAGCAGATTGTAGTCAGTACGCCGTCTACATCTCTAACAGATGTGGTATTAACTTCAAATATTACATCAGATATGAAATTAGCATTTATTGCAAAGGTAGCACCTGCAGCTATCCAAGCATGGCAAACCAATAAAATTCTACCATCGTTAACAATGGCACAAGCAATACTTGAGTCATATTGGGGTGGGTCTTACCTATCAGTAAAGGTACAAAACTACTTCGGTATTAAAGCTTCAAGTAGCTGGAAAGGTCCCACAATTAGTTTACCAACAAAAGAATATGATATAAATGGCAACCTATACGTTGAAAGTGCTAAATTCCGTGCCTACAACAGCATCGCTGATTCCATTGCTGACCACACTCAATTCTTGATGGCTTCTCGCTACTCAAACATCATTGGGTTAACCGACTACAAGGCAGCAACAAAGCTGATTCAACAAGACGGGTATGCTACTGACCCTAACTATACTAATCTATTACAATCTATCATCACGGCATACAACTTGACCCAGTACGATGTTCAAGCAGGTGCTGTTGTTTCACCCAAATAAGAACTTGCCTTTTGGCAGGTTCTATTTTTTCGTTTTAATCGTTCATTTCTATCAATAGTGTCACATATCACCCAAATACTAAGTGATTCCCTACATTCCAGCGTTCCATTAAGCCTCTATCTTAGACCAAATTAACGTGAGCTGTTCCAGTCACAAACTGAACAAGCAGTCGAAAAAAGAGGAATTCACAAACTATGTCACGAAATATTACCTATAACGAAAGGAGGATTTTTATGAAACCACCTGTTGCAAAACGTATACCACATCCCCATGAATTGCATGGAGATGTGCGCGAAGATGACTTTTATTGGCTAAAGGATCGTTCCAATCCGGAGGTCATTGATTATCTTGAGGAAGAAAATCGTTATTATGATGAAATTATGCGCCATTGGAGGCTCAAACCGAACAAATTTATCAAAGCATGGTTGACCGTGTTCCCGATTCAGAAGTAAAAGTACCTGTTCAGCATGGACCATACTTCTACTATTCCCGTTTAGACAAAGACAAGCAATATCCAATCTATGCCCGTAAGCATGCAGCAAGCCGGGAACTATTGCCAAATTCGGCAGAAGAAGTGATACTGGATTTGAATGAATTGGCAGTAGATGGTGAATATTTAAGTGTAACGATGCAGCGCATCACTACGGACCATAACCGATTAGCTTATTTGGAGAATCGGGATGGTACGGACCGTTATACCATCCATGTCAAAGACATGAAAACTGGTGAGCTTTTGCCTGACCGAATTCCGGATGTCTATTTATATGGAAGTATGGAATGGAGCCGGTGCGGTGAATATATTTTCTACATTACCGTTGATGAGAGCCAACGGCCATACCAGTTATGGCGTCATCGTTTGGGCAGCGAAATCGGCAGTGATCAGCTGATTTTTGAGGAAAAAGACATTACATTTACATTAAGTATGTATAAATCGTTAAGTGGAAAGTTTATTTTTGTGCATTCCCGATCGAAAACGACAAGCGAGGTTCGCCTGATTGATGCCGATTCCCCGCTCTCGCCTTTGCAGCTAATAGATGAACGGCGTGAAGGAATAGAATATGATGTCGAGGATGGGGGAGATAAACTGCTCATACTGACAAATGAAGGAGCCCCAAACTTTCAGTTGCTGTGTTGTCCCCTCAGCGACCTTCAAACACGGGCAAAAGTCATGGAGTATAGCGAAGACCGATATCTGCAAGCCATGTACCCATTTCGGGACAGGTTAGTTATATTTGGCCGTGAGAATGGTCTAACGCAAATCTGGCTACTTCGTGACGATGAATTAGAGCGAATTGAATGGGATGAGCCTCTCTACACAGTATCGATTTTATCCGGTCAAAGTTATGAGACGAACGAGGTATTAATTCAATATGATTCCTTGCTCACGCCAAAAACAACTTACGGGTTAAATCTCCTGACAGGTGAAAAACATCGTTTGCAAGTTGCTCCTGTCAGAGGGGAATATGATCGCTCGCGTTTTCGTCAGGAACAATTGTGGGCAGTAGCAGAGGATGGAGTCAAAGTGCCAATGACCGCCGTCTATCGGAAAGATGCGCTCGAAAACGGACCTGCGCCTTTGATTCTGCATGGGTATGGATCATATGGAGCAAACAGCGATCCTTATTTTGACCCGTATCGTCTCCCTTTGCTGGAAAAAGGAATTATATTTGTCACAGCACAAGTGCGTGGCGGCTCCGAAATGGGTCGTGCTTGGTATGAAGACGGAAAAATGGGGAAAAAACGAAATACGTTCACAGATTTTATCGTTGCAGCGAAATATCTTATGGAGCAGGGCTACACAACCTCAAGTAAAATGGCTGCCCGCGGTGGCAGTGCTGGAGGCTTGCTCGTAGGCGCAGTGGCCAATATGGCCGGTGAACTATTTAAGGTCATCGTTCCGGCAGTTCCATTTGTTGATGTAGTTACAACAATGCTCGATGCAACGATTCCCCTTACCACCCTTGAATGGGACGAATGGGGCAATCCTCAAAATAGAGAGGACTATTTCTATATGAAGTCATATAGCCCATACGATAATGTGGAAGCGAAAGACTATCCGCATATGTATGTCACAACCGGTCTAAATGATCCTCGGGTCGCATATTGGGAACCAGCCAAATGGGTTGCACGTCTAAGGTCGCTGAAAACGGATAACAATATCATTGTACTAAAAACGAACATGGGTGCCGGCCACTTCGGAGCATCAGGCCGTTTCAATCATTTGAAGGAAGCCGCGGCTTGCTATGCATTTATTCTCGATAAGCTCGGCATCGGTATCAAATAAACCCTCCCCCAAAAAATTGGGGGTTTTTTGATTTTAGCATTATCGTTACAAGCCGTCTCCATTCCAGATACTAAGATACATGTAATTCTTATATCTTTGGACCCATCTTTAAAACTTCCTTCTAACGAATCCATGTATTAAAAATAAGATACTTTAGAGGAATTTTTATAAACAAAAAATCAATGAAGAGAATTTGCAAATGAAAGAGCATGTGTTATTTTTCCGATATCTGAGAGAAAGAAGGACATGCTCTTGCATCTTAATTACAGAATAAAAAACATAATGTATATTTCTTTTAAACAAATGTATGTTCCGACCAGAATTAAGGCATAAGAAAAGCACCTCCTTAAAATGATTGGTTGCATCATATCAGGAGGTGCTCTGCTATATTTGTTTGCATCAAGGCTTACATTTGATATTTAAAAAGCCTAGGCAATAGTCTTTAATTGTTACATTAAGTGAATTAAGTGGAAGACGATACCAACCACAAACAATCCAAGAATCATAACAATTGGAGAAACTTTCTTTCTAAGCAACCACATACATAAAAATGTGATCGCTAACCCAGCTAATCCAGGAATTAAGCTATCCAAGTTATTTTGTAAAGTAGTTACTTTAACAGGTTCTAACGAAAGACCAGCAGCTTGCTGTTCCAAGGCAGTTTTAATTCCTTGTGCTCCAGAAGGTAACTTATCCCAGTCAATATAAGCACCTTTGCTGAGTTTAACCGATGATACAATTGGGGTGAATTTTACCGATACCCAACGGTTAACTAATGCTCCTAAGATGAACATACCCAGGATTGATGCACCTTTCGTAATATCTTGAAGTAATCCGCCAGATAAGTCATCCGTAATTTTAGAACCAGCTTTGTAACCAAATTCTTGTGTATACCAGGTGAAGCCCATACGAATAAGATTCCATAAAACGAAGAATATAATTGGCCCTAGGATGTTACCAGTCAGAGCAAGAGAAGCTCCTAACGCACCTAGGATTGGTCTAACCGTGAACCAGAAAACTGGATCCCCAATACCTGCTAAAGGCCCCATCATACCGACTTTAACCCCTTGAATGGCTGTGTCGTCAACCGGCGCACCGTTTGCACGTTCTTCTTCAAGAGCTAAAGTTACACCAATAATAGGTGAAGCAACATATGGGTGAGTATTAAAGAACTCTAAATGACGTTTTAGTGCAGCAGCACGATCTTCTTTTGTTTTATATAATTTTTTGATCGCCGGAATCATTGAAAATGCCCAACCACCGTTTTGCATACGTTCATAGTTCCAAGAACCTTGGATGAAAGTGGAACGCCACCAAACAGAAATACGATCTTTTTTTGATAATGTCAATTCTTTTTCCATTTTTCTGTCCCCTCCTTCTTAGTAATTATCGATAATATCGCCTAGTGGGTCACCAGTGTTTGATCCGCCATTACCTGAACCGCCACCGCGTTTGGAAAGCGCTAAATAGATAAGTGCAAGAGCCACACCGATAGCACCAAGACCGATAAGTGTGATTTGTGAAACAGTTGCTAACACGAAACCAATCGCGAAGAAAGGCCATACTTCTTTTGTAGCCATCATATTAATAACCATTGCGTAACCAACAGCTACGACCATTCCCCCACCGATTGCTAGACCGTCAGTCAACCAAGCTGGCATAGATGTGAGTAAGTCTCTAACTGGGCCTGCCCCAATTGCTACGATTAATAATGCTGGGATCGCAATACGTAACCCTTGCAAGCAGATAGCAACGATGTGCCAAAATTGAACTTTTCCGATGTTTCCTTCTTTAGCTGCAGCATCCATAAAATGTACCAATGCTGTTGCAATTGTACGAACGATAATTGTTAATAATAAACCAGCAACGGCTAGTGGAACAGCAATTGCGATTGCCGAAGAAACACCAGCTTTACCTTGTCCACCTAAAACTAAAATAATTGCAGAGGCAACTGATGCTAACGCAGCATCCGGTGCTACGGCAGCTCCGATGTTTGCCCAACCTAAAGCGATAAGTTGAAGAGTACCACCTAAGATAAGACATGGTACTAAGTTTCCTGTAACTAAGCCGATTAACGTACAAGCAATAAGTGGTTGGTGGAATTGGAATTCATCCAAAATTCCTTCCATACCAGCTAAAAATGCAACGATAACGACTAATATTATTTGAATCACATTCAAATCCATGATATTAATCCTCCATTTTCCTGATATTAGGATTATTTTTGTCTGTTTAACTCATCTTGAGCCTTCTTGATAATTTCGTCCATGTCGCCTTTTGAATCATTCGGAACTTTACGTACATCGAAGTTCACACCAAGTTCTTTTAACTTTGCGAAAGTATCAATATCATCTTGGTTAAAAGCAAGTACCTTATTTGGTTGAACTTTACCAGGCGAGTGTGCCATAGAACCAACGTTGATTGTCTTCAATGGAACCCCACCTTCAACTGCTCTAAGCGCATCTTGTGGATTTTCAAAAAGAAGTAATGCGCGCTGACCACCGAAATGTTGATCATCTTTAGCAAGGTCAATCATTTTATGGACTGGAACAACGTGTGCCTTTACACCTGGTGGCGCAGCTTGTTGGATTAATTTCTTACGAAGATCATCCTTAGCTACTGCATCAGATACAACGATGATACGTGTAGGCTGTGTAGTTTTTGTCCAAGCAGTCGCAACTTGTCCATGAAGTAAACGGGAGTCGATACGTGCTAATACGTATTCAAATTTACCAGGTGCGCCTGCATTTGAAGGCCCGGCAGCAGCTGCAGCAGGTGCTTCAGCTGGTTCTAGTTCTTCAGGCTTCACTTTAACCCCATCTTTGGCAGTGCCCAAAATATGCGCGGCAATTTCATGGGCTGTGTTCATTGAGAAGCGTGATGCATAAGCTTCAATCAACATTGGTAAGTTCATACCAGCAACGATTGCCCATTTGTCTTCATGTCCTTCCAATAAGCTGTTGGCTTGGTTGAAAGGAGTTCCACCCCAAAGATCGACTAAGAATAATACTTCGTCTTGGTTGTCGAAAGACGCAATTGCTTCTTTCATTTTTGCCTTTACATCTTCAGGTCCTTCGCTAGGCATCAATGTAACAGCTTTTACATTTTCTTGCTCTCCAAAGATCATTGATCCAGATTGCATGATACCACTGGCAAATTCACCGTGACTAGCAATGATAATTCCTACCATCTTTATACCTCCTATTATTATTGTTACAGCTAAATGAGTTACGGTAAAATATACCAAACTACTTTTTTCAGCTCATTTAAAGCGATTACAGTTTCAACAAAAAACAACAAAAAAGGCATGAGTAAAAAGTCGATTAAATGAAGGTATGGGTATAGAATGCCCCTTAATCTTCATTTCAATCAATACTTTCCACTCATGCCTGATCGAATCAGTAACACGTAAAAAATAATTGCAATGTATGAATTTTTATTTTGCAAACGCTGTAATGGAAGTGCTAAAAAAAACAGCCTCTGCATGGTATATTTTCTTTTTCAATGTTTGCTGCATCACTTTAATGAGCTTTCTTGAGAAATTATAGCACAATGAATATTCTTATTTCAAGAGAAAAGTTATTTTTTGTTTCCGCTACCAACCCTCATTCCATAATATATAGCGGAGATACTAAACAACCCGTTTAAAATGCAAGTATATATCGATTTCAATATCAAACTATTCTTCTACATTTCTACTAAATCATGAGGAGCTTGTGCATTCGAAAGTGTTTGAAAAATTTTAGATTAGTCTCAACAAAAAAGGACAAGTTCAAACCTGCTTTATAGATAAAGCTATTGTTTTTTATATATACTCTTAATGCTGCGTTTGATAACATCAAAGAAACTTAATGAATGGACCATACGATTCGGATCAACGTATTCACGAATGGTTCGTAAAACTTTTTTCGGATCTTTAGAAGAAAATGAATACATCCCATTTCGCTTAGTTTTGATAGCATAACGCGGAATCCATTTCCCTTTGAACATCACGGAAGCTACCACGTAATCAACTTCCTCCCAAGGAATTTGAATAAACTTACGAGCATCACGATTATTGTAGAATTCAAATCCTTTGTCTCCAATCATGATTTTACCGTACTCTGAAATTCCCATATGTGAGGTTGCATTAATGACTAAATCGACTTTTGTATTGATTGATTGGACCATTTGATGTACTCCATTTCTCTCTGTTAATAATAATTATTATACGCATTTTTTCACTTAAAGCAAAAATACTTGAAACAGGATAGGATATTTTGTTCAAAAATTATGTAAGCCATTGCCAAAATAAGTATGATAGAAACAACAAACAAGTACATGTTCTGGTGAATAAAATACTGAAATCTGTTGGCCAAATTTTCGCTATATGTTAACTAAGGGGAACCTTGTCAAGGTTCCCCATTGTTGACTAGCATTCCCTATTACATTACGTGACTTTTTTCACCATTACATAAGAAATTTCACTTTAAGTTTTTAACTCCAGTTTCTAGTATTTCCATTTGCAGAAGTGTTTGTTCATCTGTAATGGTTTTATCCTTACCATTTATGATCGCTTCATATAAATCATCATATACTCTTCCATAATCACCATTAACAGATTTCACTGTTTCTTCATGGATTGTACCTTCATCATCAATATATGTTAGTACACCATAATGTTTTATAGTATCTATACCAAAATCTTTGTTATCAGGCATATAAAATAACTTTAAATGTTCTTCTTGACGATCTTTCGTTTCCTTCACAAAACATCCCTTTTTCCCATAAACAACAAAGCTTGGCCTTTCTTTCAGACGGAAATAACTCGATTTTACAGAAACCTTTAGCCGACCATAATACAAATCTAAATCAAAATAATCATTCATTCTTCCTTGGCCAAGTAATTGCCTTACATCATAGTGTATGTGATCTGGTTTACCAAAATAGCTGATAACCTGATCCAGTGTATGGCAGCCATGTCCATATAAAAACGATGAAATAGGATCAAAAGAATGAACAGACTCTGGCACCTCGGGACGATAATAATCGTAATGCATTTCCAATTCCAGTAGGTCCCCTAATTTGCCTTCTTCAATGACCTTTTGAACAGTTAAAAAATCACTATCAAAACGTCTGTTTTGATAAGCCTGAACAATCAAGCCTTTCTCTTTTGCTATCGCAAATATTTCTTTTGCCTGTTCTGAGGTTTCCATAAAAGGCTTTTCAACTAAACAGTTTTTATTATGTTCTAACACTAATTTTGCGTATTCATAATGACTGTCCGTTCTTGTACAAACCACAATGAGCTGGATGTCCTTATCATTTAATAATTCATCTAAATTAGAAGTATAAGTTACTCCTGCAATCCTATCCCAACTTTCATGCTTAGGATTTCTTTGATAAATGGTTTTTACCCTTATATTCTCTCTTTGCAGTACGAACGGCAGATGATATCTGTTCGTGCTTTTTCCATTTCCAATATAACCAATAGTAAGCATAGCAGCCTCCTAAATATAATTTAATTTGTGCTGAATAATATTTAACCTGTGCTTCTTGCATGGTTAGATATATCAATATTCCCGCTATAAGTATATATGGAAACTATAAAAATTCCTATATTTTAACTTAATCACCATATTTTTTTACTATACCTTTAATCCATTTTTCGCTATAAGCAACATGAATAGGCAACACCCGGTTGCGGTTAGTTGTTTTTCTTTAAATGAATTGCAAGTCGAACTAAACTTGGATTAGGTTATCTTAAGAGACCATTATCATTCTAAAAATATATTATGTACACACTGAATGTCTATTGTTTAACTTTTCACTGTTATTCTGAATAGGTATATTAACAATTCTTTATCTTAACGGTGGATTTTTTCCTATTGAATATGACTGCTAGCAGATTGACAAGTTATTTAAGCAATTATGTATAATAAAGAAAAAAAATACAGGGGGTTATAAACTTGAATTTTCTCACCAGACTTATTGCCATCATACTCAGCCTGTAGAGTTTAAAATTTCTTGGGGGACTTTTACAGGCTGAGCCTTATCCCAAGGAGTTGATGGCAATTGAAACCACATCAAAAAAATCGCAGTCGATCTTATTATCGACATCAGCGAAGAAGAACAATTCAGCGCAAAGCTAAAATTGCAGAACATAACGGATGGTATGTACCCTCCAAAGGCTATTTTGCAAAAGGGAAAGTACATTGTTCGTGCTGGATGTGTTCTCAAAAAACAAATAAAGATGGGTTTCCTCATTCACAAATCATTCAATTAGAACGCTTAAAAAGCCAATTATCCGATTATTTTAGTGAAGAGGAATAAGAACCCGTTATGAAGAGTAGGTTGGATTTCCTGCTCTTCTTTAGTTTTATTTATCACTTTTTAAGTAGATTATCTAGTTCTGTTACCCTTAATCTTTGGTATACTCGTTATCCTATCCAAACATATTCCATTCTAATGGAACATTATATGTTTTTTGTAAAATTTACTCTAAGAAAGATTGCTGATTCAAACTGGATATTGAACTCATTGTAAGTTTTTATACTGCTATTTGAAAAACCAATCATGACCTCGACAAATTGGACTTGTATATCCAAAACTTTCACACCTTAATTTCGTTACCCTTTTGAAATAAGGCATACTCTTCATCAAAGCACATATACCAACAATCTGTTTTTACAAATTCCAGTTCTTATCTTGTTTAATGTTGTTGGGTAAAGTTATATGCATAAACTCTTTCTAAATCAAGGTTAGCATCATAATAGCGATAAATCATTCAACGGAAATGATAATAACCTATTTTTATAGTAAAACTTCCCCCTACTGTGGTGGAGGCAACTGAAAAACGTAAGTTTTTCAGTTGCCTCTCAAAGAATAGGAGCATTTTTTCTTCAACTTATAACAGTCGTTACCTTTTGATACTGTTAAACCACCAGAAACAACAATTAACGAATAAGCCACCATAGTAAATTACCCATACCATTCCACCCCCTTGAAATCAGTTTGGTGTAACGAATTAAATAATTCTATAACATCCGCTACAATCCTTCTAATTTTTTGAATTTTTCAGTTATATTTTATATTGTGTTCAAAACGTTATGAAGATGTAGTTTTATAAAGATTGATTATTTAGAATAAAGGCTGATAATTTATAATAAAGTTTGAATAAAATCCTGTTTTTATTGAGATTAGTGCAAAAAAGAATCAAAGTTTTTCAAAAAGAATATCATATATCACAGGAATAATTTGAATAAATTTTATAGGTCGAAAGGATATTTATTGTCACTATTTGGTTAAACAAGAACTGCATTTTAATATTAGTGGTGATTTTATGGGGAATTTATATAAGGGGAAATTATTCGTACTAAGAATTGTAGTGACTTTGATTGTTGTTATATTTCTTACTTTAGGATTTAAGGGGGTACTTAATCAAAATGTTTCGGCGAGTTTAACTACCCTTGTCTTGGCTTTCTTTTTTATAATAGAATATATTATCTTGAAAAAGAGTACTAAATAAAGCAAAGATGCCCAAGATGAAAAAAAAGGAGCTGCGTTTGAGCGTAGCTTTTTTGATTAACAAACAGGGCAAATGAGCGGAAAAAGGAATAGAGTACTTTGGAGAAACTTGAAAAATAGATTTCTTGAGTATTAACATAAAAGAAAGAAATATAGGTAGTACTTCAGTTTTATATATTCTCAGGAAATAAAGTGATCTGAGAGTATTATAAATGGTTATCATTCTAATTCATTTGAAGTATTGGAAGAAAAGTACAATAAAGAAAGCTACTAGCTTTTCAGTGTCAAATATGGCCTAAGCAAATGGAGTCGGAAGATGGACAAAATTTAATACTACAAGTAAAGGTTCTGTAAGAACTGGAATTAAGGAATGCTTAAATTCCAGAAATATAAGTATAGATCTTAATAACACTATCATTTATCATTATTGCAAATCTCGGTAAAAAGATAGGAACTAAAGAAGAAAAGAAAATTAAAATCGTCATAAATTGGAAGGGAAATATATGGACAGCGTATCCCAAAAAAGCATCCCTTATTTCAGAAATGCATTCGTTAGCTTAAGTAAATTTTTTCGCATACTTTTATCAAAATTAAGAACTGAAAAATCAGCTATTGTCCAATTAAGTTATATCGCCAATTATTGCAACGCATAAAGCATCCTGGAGGATATTCAAATTCGCATTCAGAAATAAACTGAAAGTCGAGCTTCCGACAAATTGCATTAGAAGCAGGATTATCAATCGATGGGAATGCGTGGATGTATTTATATTTGTTCTCCCTAGATGCTTCTTCAATTGCTAACTTAACCGCTTTTGTAGCTATTCCTTTCCCTTGATAAGAGGGTAGAACACTCCATCCAGTTTCATATACACTTTCATTATTCCAAGTAGTTTGCCAATAACCCACAGAACCTACTGGTTCTAATTCTGGTAACAATTTAATGCTGAACATACGTCCCCTATTACCCAGTTCAAGATATCGTTTATGTCGCTGCAAAATCTGCTCTTTACTCTCTGGACCTCCAAGATGCTGCGTCATTTCTGGAGCGTTTATAAGAAAAAGTAAATCAAGGTCATTATTCTCCCAAGGCTTTATCTGAATGATATGGTTATTTGCTTCCAAATGTTCTTCATCCTCTCACCATTTTTTATTATTTACTCTTTCTTTACAAAAGCTAGTAATCCTCTTTTTTATGATATTGTTGTTTAACCAAACTGCAGTCAAATAAGAAAAAGCAACCAAATTGGTAACTGGACCTTAAACCCTTTAGTTAAATAAAGCCAATACTTTTTGTTTTCAATCTCCTCCGACAAATATTTTTTTTATGGATGGATTGGAAATTTCATTAATAAGACTTTGATACTCACCTTGGTTATTTTCGTTAATATACATCTTGTATTTTTCTAAATCAGTGATTAACCCATTAAGTGCCTGTCCTTCAAATGTTGCATCTGAAAGATAATAATCACTTATTTTCCTCAATTCTAGATAGCTCCTCCATAACTTCTTCGAGTTAAATATTTCATTGTGTAAGGCTTCTGTTATTTCGTATGTGTTTATTTTTTTGTCGTTCTTATCATATATCAAAACATCAAGACCCAATAACCTCACTCCTTTTGGAATCCCCTTTATTCTGATACTTTATTTAATTAAACTTTTGATTGGAAAGATATCATCTCTATGAGGTAGTGTTCATCTTAATCGTAGACGAACATTTTCTTTAAGAGGTTCTATAAATTTATACTAAAATATTTATGAAAAATTTAAATAGAAAAAATATACAACTGTTATGGATTGGTAATAAATCTTACTACACAAGATTGATAAAGAAGTCTCATTGAGATTACTTTATGATTTCATTTTTTTCGGGAGTTAAAATAATCTTTTCTAAAATTCTGCTCTCGGCAAAAAATTGGAAAGGGCTTGAAGTGACAAGGACTTAAAAGAATTGTGCCCTGAAATCGGAAAAATTTTTTTCACAAAATCAGGGCTGGAATCGAAAGTGTTTATTTTTAGTTTACGATTTCAAGGTTAATAAGGCTACTGCTTCAACATGCGCCGTTTGAGGATAGGAATTCACAAACGTACGTTCCTATTCGTTTTATATTATCCTATTACGTTTTACTATTTATATCTAAATTTTTTATACATACTATTTCATACTATAACGGATAAATAGTGGTCAGCGTGTGGTCATGTGGTCAAAAGACTATCTTCCGACCTGCTACAATACCTTTTAAAACAATAGAAACAATTGATAATACAAAGATAGGAATTGAGATATAAAAAATAACGTTGGTAATGGCGGAATTAACCGTTAATATAGTCAGTCCTTTCGAATTAGAATGGCTAAAAAAAGGTACCCCAGGAAGTTTTATTCCGTGAAGTACCTTTTTTTCATGTTAACGTTTATGCGTCTTTACGCTTTTTCAACCTGAATGAAAGTATGCAGGCTGCAAGAAGTAATACTAATCCTCCCAGGATGGTTGGTAAAGCATTGGTATCTCCAGTTTTAGGAAGTGAGTTTTCTACAATCACTTTACGATGTAAATAAGATGTATTTC
>NZ_PIQO01000001.1 GCF_002844575.1 Heyndrickxia camelliae | reverse complement strand
AGGGGTAACATAAAATTCGTATGAGTCTGTTAGCGCATTTGCCATTTTGCTCATGGAATTTCCTGTTAAAGGAGCTATCACCATACAATCAAGCGGGAGCTTTGGTCCTAATGGTTCAGCATCAACAATAGAGCTGATCACTTTTCTTCCAGTGACTTGTTCAATTCTTTCAATCCAATCTTCTCCATTGCCGAATCGTGTATCTGTATTTTTCACTGTATATGTTACAACTGGGATTACCTCTGCCCCTTCTTCCACTAATCTTATTATTTCAGGAAACACTGCATCATACGTACAATGAGAACCCGTTAATCCAAAACCAATTCGTTTCCCTTGTAAACTCATTATAATTTCTCCTTTCGCTTCAATACATCATCTTCCAGTAGTTGGGCTAGGACATTTCCTAAAATTTGCCCTGCTGATTTTGGTGCAACAATTCCCGGCAAACTTGGAGCAAGCAACGCCTTAATTCCTCGTTTTTCAGCATAACGGAAATCTGTTCCTCCAGGTTTTGATGCTAAATCAATGATTAATGTATGAGTCGGCATTTTTTGTATCACTGCTGCATTTACGACAAGATGTGGAACAGTATTAATACAAATATCAATATCTCTTACTTCTTTATCCAAATCACTTAAATGGAATGGTTGAAGTCCCATTTCAGTAATCCTGGCTAAATGCTCCGTTTTTCTGGCTCCAACCTTGACTTTTGCGCCAAGGTGATGGAAAGCTCTGGCAACACTCATCCCTACTCTTCCTAAGCCGAGCACTGCAACACTGGAACCATGTATAGTAAATTCCGTATGTTGAATTGCCATCATAATCGTTCCCTCTACAGTAGGGATGGAATTGTATATCGCAACATCATCTCTTTCGAATAACATAACTAAGCGTCTTTTAACCTTTTTGGTGATTTCTTCCAAAAATGCATTTTTGATTCCTGTATATATCGTACAATGTGATGGGGTTTTTAATAGCATTTCTTCTGTAATTTCAACCGTTTCAGCGGAAAAAATCATTTCCACACGACCATTCGAATCCGTACCAGTAATAGGCAGTATAATAGCATCTACGTCTGAAAAGTCTACATCCGTTATTTTTTCTTTACTTACACCGGAGAAAACATGATCTAATTGCTCGAATCCAATTAATGACAGTTTTGCATCTAACTCAGATAATTTCCGGATTACTTCTAATTGACGAGCATCTCCACCAATCACAGCAATCTGCAGTCCTGTCAACATCAATATCGTCACCTTCTTCAATGTTGATTGGGTTTATACCTTAAACATAGTATGTAAGAATTGGGTAAACGGTGAAAAAAAAGCGGAAAACACCATGCTCGTCGACCATGTATAGGCACTATTTTCACCAAATTTGGACTTTTTGCAGGGAGAGACAGATGCAAATCCATCTGCCCATAGGCACTGAAAATAGTGACTATTTTTACGAAAAAAGCAAAACCCCGCTTAATAGCGAGGTCAAATCTTAATGTATTCTATTACTGGGGAACTTCTAAAATAATCATATCTGTTCCAATGGTACGAATTTGCTGCCATGGAACTTTTATTTCATTTAGATGTTTCTTCTTCCACTTACCAGTTGGAATGATTAAGGACTGAATTTGTCCTGTACTTTCATTAATTTCAAGATCTGTCTGTCCAAGTATCCCAAGCCTTTGCGCTCTGCGGAAATCCACAATTTCTTTCCCGCTTAATTCACTTAGTCGCATCCTTATCCTCCTTTTGCCTATTTATAGTTGCTTCTTTATACTTATGAGCCCTTTTCCAGACAAGTATGAACCAATAAATTTTTTCCAAATAGAATAAGAAAAGAGCCATGCTATTATCAATGTATAGCTCGTATATAGTTTTTAGAATGATAAAATAAAAAAACTGCATCCCCGCTTGTTAGAAAAAGTTTCTAACAAGCGAAGTGCAGTTCATCCTTTGGGTCTTCCCTATATATTTTTCGGCAAAGTACCACCAGGACTTACCAAGGAAATGGAACTTTGCTTAGAAAAAATATCATTACAAAGCGTATTTACTCTATCTGTTGTTACTTGGTCAATTACTTCCACAATTTCATCCAATGAACGATGATATCCTAACAATAATTCATTTTTCCCATTTCTGCTCATTCGACTGTTAGTGCTTTCAAGTCCGAGCATTAAACTTCCCTTCAACTGTTCTTTGCAGTTTTTCACTTCTTTTTCTGTTACCCCTTCACCTTTAATGGTTTCTAGAGTTTCGAAAATTGTATCATATAGTTGGTCTAATTGGTTGGCGCCAGTGCCTGCATATACTGTGACCATACCAGTATCTTTATAAGAAGAATGATAAGAGAACACAGAATAAGCCAATCCACGTTGTTCCCTTACTTCTTGAAATAAGCGTGAGGACATACTGCCACCTAAAATGTTATTTAAAACAATTAAATCGTATATTTGCTTATGCCCAATTGGCAATCCTTCATAACCTATACATAAATGAGCCTGTTCCGTATCTTTCTTTTTAACAATGTGGTTAGAATGAAATGTCGGTGCTTCTACATTTCGATTGCCATTGCCTCCTGTATAATTTCCGAATAATGACTCAATTTGCTTGATAAAGGATTCTTCTATATTTCCTGCAACCGATATAACGACGCGATCAGGAGTATACATATCATGCATATATTGATGTAGCGTCTCGCTATTAAAAGTTTCTAAAGTTTCTTCTGTACCAAGGATCGGATAACCCAGTGGATGATTTTCATAAACTGTTTTGCTTAATAAATCGTGGACTATGTCATCAGGAGTATCCTCATACATTTTTATTTCTTCATATACTACATTCTTTTCTTTCTTTAATTCATCTTCCACGAATGTAGAATGGAAAAACATATCGGCCAAGGTTTCTAAAGCGAATTGAGAATGATTGTCCAAAACCTTTGCATAGTAACAAGTATATTCCTTTGATGTAAACGCGTTGACCTGTCCACCAATAGAATCAAATGCCTCTGCAATTTCACGGGCAGTTCTTGTTTTCGTTCCTTTAAAAAACATATGTTCCAGAAAATGGGAAATACCATTATTTTCTGTTGTTTCATTTCTTGATCCTGTACCAATCCATATTCCGATAGCGACTGAACGAACGGTCGGAATTTCTTCTAGTACAATTCTTAGTCCATTTTGACAAGTATATTTCTTGATCACGATGCTTCCTCCTTCATTCATGCTGTATGACCTAATCAGTAACAATTGCGCGATTTTCAACTAGGATAGCATAAACATTTACACAAGTATTATCTTTATCTTTTCCCTTAATCCGTTTTCCATCATTATTTTTTTATATCAAGGTGTCGACTCTCTTTTTATAATTCGCTCCTCATCCACTAGTTTTGATACCGTTCCAATTCGATATTGTTTTTTCTTTATCTCTACAATTAGCTGCTCTAACGCATTGGCGGTTGATTCAGTAGGGTGCATAAGAATTAGAGCTCCTGGATGAACCTTCGTCATCACCCGAGTGACAATAGTGCTTGGGGAAGGCTTTTGCCAATCAATAGTATCTACACTCCACATTATCGTACCCATTCCCATGGAATCAGCAATTTTCACTACATCATCCCGATAACTGCCGCTTGGGGGAGCAAACCATTTTACCTTTATATCTTCACCTGTGGTTGCTTGTATAACCTGGTTAGTCTTTATTAGTTCCTCTCGAATTCGAGCTGATGTAAGATTTTTCATATCTGGATGTGAAAAGGAATGATTCCCAACTTCATTGCCATTTTCTACGATCATTTTTGCCAATTCGGGATTATTCTGTGTCCATCTTCCTTCTAAGAAGAATGTGGCATGGATATTATATTTCTTTAATGTTTCTAACATTTTCGGCAAGTATTCATTTCCCCATGCAACATTAATTAAAAAACTCACCATAGGCTTGTCAGGATTGCCCCTATAAATCGGACTCGGTGGCAGGTCTTCCAGATGTACTTTGGGTTTAATTTGAGTATAAATTAATTTGTTTTTGTCAAATTTTTTATCCTTTTTCATATTGTCATAGGATGCTTTTATATCTACCTTTAAACCATTAATCCCTGGAATTGCCTTCCAAATTTTATCTACCTTTGCATCTTGCGGTTTGATGGAATATTCTTTTGCAGCTAATTCTATTTGATTGTATAAATCACTTTGATCTGCATATATGTAAATGGTACCATGTTTTAATTTGGTAAGGTATTGATTAGATAACGGATTTTCAATTAGGACTACTGTAAGAATAGCAATCATCATGATTCCAATCAAGCTTTTCGAATTTTTCACAGCTACCTTCCTCCTTCCCCTATATATTATGAAGCGAAGGGACAAGGTAGAACGCAGAAAGAAAAAAGCCAGGTCTCCCCTGACTTTTAACATTTACATTTGCTTTTCATTTTCCTGCTGTTCTTTTAATACTGCTTTTCGAGATAAGTTAACTCGGCCATGATTATCAATTTCTGTTACTTTCACAAGAATTTCATCACCAATTTTAACAACATCCTCAACTTTTTTCACACGTTCTTCCGCTAATTCTGATATATGAACGAGTCCATCTTTTCCGTTAAATATTTCAACAAATGCGCCAAACTTCTCGATTCGTTTTACTTTACCTAAGTAAACTTGGCCAACTACCACTTCACGAACGATATCTTCAATGATTTTCTTGGCTTTTTTATTCATTTCTTCATTTGCTGAAGAGATAAAGATGGTTCCATCTTGCTCAATATCAATTTTCACGCCGGTTTCTTCGATGATTTTATTAATTTGCTTTCCACTTGGTCCAATCACATCACGAATCTTATCCGGATTAATGGTCATCGTTAAAATTTTTGGTGCATATACGGAAAGCTCAGTACGTGGTTTCGAAATAGTAGACATCATATGATCAAGAATTTGCATACGACCACGTTTAGCTTGTTGTAATGCTTCTTCTAATATTTGTCTAGAGAGACCCTCGATTTTAATATCCATTTGTAATGCAGTAACACCTTTTTCGGTTCCTGCCACTTTAAAGTCCATATCGCCAAGATGATCTTCCATCCCTTGAATATCCGTTAAAATAGTATAATGTTCTCCTGATTTAACAAGACCCATCGCGATGCCCGCAACTGGTGCTTTAATCGGTACACCTGCATCCATCATTGCTAAGGTACTTCCGCAAATACTTGCTTGAGAAGTTGAACCATTTGATTCAAGCACTTCGGACACTAATCGGATGGTATAAGGGAAATCCTGCTCATTCGGAATAACTGGTTCCAGTGCACGTTCTCCTAAGGCACCATGTCCAATTTCTCGGCGTCCTGGTCCACGCATTGGCCCTGTTTCTCCGACACTGAATGGAGGGAAGTTATAATGATGCATAAAGCGTTTCGACTCTTCAATTCCCAATCCATCTAGGATCTGTACATCTCCAAGAGCTCCCAATGTACAAACACTTAATGCTTGAGTTTGTCCACGTGTAAAGAGGCCAGAACCATGTGTTCGAGGTAAAATGCCAACCTCAGAGGATAATGGACGAATTTCATCAATTTTTCTTCCATCTGGACGCACCTTGTCTACGGTTATTAGACGGCGAACTTCCTCTTTAACCATTTTATCTAAAATTTTCTTTATTTGTTTTATTGTTTCTTCATCGGTAATTTCTCTTTCTTCAAAGTCAGCTAATACTTTATTTTTAACCTCTGCAATTGCATCTTCACGCGCATGTTTTTCTTGTACTTGGATGGCAGCAATCATAGAAGTTTCACACATTTGACGAACTTCAGCCTCAAGTTGAGGGTCTAATTCAAAGAGAACAACCTCCATTTTTTCCTTGCCGACTTTTGCCACAATTTCTTCTTGGAATGCAATAAGCTTTTTGATCTCTTCGTGGCCAAACATGATTGCTTCTAACATAATTTCCTCAGGGACTTCATTTGCACCTGCCTCAACCATGTTAATCGCATCCTTCGTACCTGCAACAGTCAAATGCATGTCACTTTTTTCTGTCTCCTCAACCGTAGGGTTAATAATAAATTTCCCATCTACACGTCCTACAATTACTCCTGCAATTGGACCTTCGAATGGGATATCTGAGATAGAAAGTGCGAGGGAGGAGCCAAACATTGCAGCCATTTCTGTAGGGCAATCCTGATCGACACTCATAACAACACTGACAACCTGAACTTCATTACGGAATCCATCTGCAAACAATGGTCGTATAGGTCGGTCAATTAGTCTGCTTGCAAGTATTGCTTTTTCACTTGGTCTTCCTTCTCGTTTAATAAAACCTCCGGGAATTTTACCTACTGCATATAATCTTTCCTCATAGTTAACTGTCAATGGAAAGAAATCGACTGTTTTAGGCTCTTTCGATGCTGTTGCTGTGCTTAAAACACCTGAATCTCCATAACGAACAAGGACGGCCCCATTAGCTTGTTTAGCAAGTTGGCCAATTTCAACTGTAAGTTCTCGTCCTGCCCATTCCATGGTAAAAACTTGTTTTTCCTGTTCCATGTATAATCTCCTTTCACGATTTTCAATTTAATAAATAATATAAGAATATTTTCAATGGAGTCGTAATATATATGTATTGTTCACCAAAGTACAAAAATATTGTCTGGTCATGTTTGGGAGTTCGATTTATAATTTTTTGCTAACAAAAAAGCGGGAAATATCCCGCTTTTTCTGTTATATCTACTTCATTAACGACGTAAACCAAGCTTGTTAATCAATTCACGATAACGTTGAACATCTTTATTACGAAGATAAGTAAGTAGATTACGACGTTTACCTACCATTTTCATAAGACCACGACGAGAGTGGTGATCTTTCTTATGTGTACGTAAATGCTCATTCAAATTATTAATATCCTCTGTTAGGATTGCAATTTGAACCTCAGCAGAACCAGTATCGTTCTCATGAACTTTAAATTGGTTGATGATTTCGTTTTTACGCTCTTGTGAAATTGCCATCCTTTTCACCTCCTAAAGAAAATAAATAAATCGCCAGTTCCCTAGCATGCGTCGGAGACTCGACATGCCAAGCAATGGTTCAATACTATTTAAGAATACTACTTTTACATTAAAAAAACAAGTCAAATATTAAATGATATTAAGATAGCACTATTTTAGTTCAATTTTGCAAAGTATTCAATAGTGGTTTGTTTGTCATTTACAATTTGCGACTTCAGTGCTTCAATCCCGTCAAATTTCTTCTCGTCGCGGATTCTTTTATGCCACTCCACAACCACTTCTTCTCCATAGATAGATTGATCGAAATTGATAATATGTACCTCAATAGACCTCTGATACTCATCAGGATTTTTAAAAGTTGGTTTTACACCAATATTACAAACACCAATAAACCATTTGTTATTAACAAAAAGCTTTACAGCATATACACCATTTTTCGGAATAATATATTCACCATTAAGTTTTATATTTGCAGTTGGAAAACCAATTTGTCTGCCTCTTTTTTCACCATGAACTACTATACCTGCAGTTCTATAATAACGCCCTAACAAATGGTAAGCCCCTGTTACATCCCCTTCACTCAAATGCTTGCGAGTAAGTGTAGAACTTACTTTTTCTTCACTGTCTGGTTGAGCAAATTTATCTACAGTTGTACATGCAAATTGATTGTTAGCATGTAGCTTCATTGTTTCCATTGTCCCTTTTCCAAATTTTCCATAGGTGAAATCAAAGCCCGCTACAACGTGCTGTACATGTAATCCTACAATATATTGATTAACAAAATCTTGTGGATCTAAACTGGCAAAGCTTGAAGTAAAGCGAACAATAATTAAATAATCAATGCCAAGTTGTTCGATTAAACGCACCTTTTCCTCCAGAGGTGTTATATGCTCTACATGTTTATGCTTTGAGCTCAACACGACAGATGGATGTGGATCAAATGTCATCACTGCACTTTTCCAGCCATGCTCTTCGGCAATATTCTTCGCGGTTAAGATTACCTTTTGATGTCCAAGATGAATGCCATCAAAATAACCAAGTGCCATTACTAAAGGGGGAAAATCCGCTTTTGTAAAAGAGTGTGGATGATGTATTGTTAAAACCTTCATTTTATCTCTCACCTGTTTCTATTACATATACTTATCCTAAAACTTTAACCGGTTTCACTAAACCAGGTTTCTCTTTATGTGCTGTATATATGGCAATTGCTCGATGTTGATGAAAAATTACTGCTTCCATAAATTCTTTCGACCAATTTAAGGCTTCTTGTGATAAAACAGCACCATTTTTCACTTTCTCTGCTAATGTATCACTTATTTCAATTTTCGGCAAATCATAAAGTCCTCTTTCCAAAGGAAGGATAATATTTTCCAATGTATTTTCTTGAATATGCTCTTCCAGCTCTGAGAAAGTAGTACAATCCTCTTTTGTAAAAGAACCTGATGATGTTCTTGTTAAATAAGACATGTGCGCTGGATATCCAAGCTTTTCACCAATCATTACGGCCAACGTTCTTATATACGTACCTTTGCTGCAGCGAACCCGAAAACGGAAAGCTATCGTTTCACCTTCGAAGATTTTCCGATCATCTAATAATTCTATGTCATAGATTTTTACGGTTCGTGTTGGTCTTTCTACCTCTAAGCCTTTTCTGGCATATTCATAAAGTCTTTTTCCATTTACCTTTACTGCTGAATACATCGGTGGAGTTTGTTTGATTTCACCTATAAATGAATGTAACAACTCAATAATATCTGAACGTAAAAATGCCCTTTCAATTTTCCTTTCCTCCACTTTATCTCCAGATGCATCTTCCGTAGTGGTCGAAAATCCGAGTGTAACCTTTCCTTCATACTCTTTGCCAGCATTGGTAATATATTCAGCAACCTTCGTTGCCCTTCCAAGGCAAATTGGCAATACTCCTGTAACATCTGGATCTAATGTACCTGTATGGCCTACTTTCCTCATTTTCAACATCTTCCGTACTTTAAATACACAATCATGCGATGTCATCCCTTTCGGCTTCCATAAAGGAAGAATACCATCCATAAGTTAACTCCTTTGCAAAAAATTTTTCACTGCNATAAGTTAACTCCTTTGCAAAAAATTTTTCACTGCAAAAAAGATAGACATCATGATGTCTATCTTTTTTTAAAATTATTCATCCCGATGAATTTCTTTTAATAATGTTTCGATTTTATTTCCATAATCAATAGATTCATCGATTTCAAAAAATAATTCAGGGGTTTTTCTTAAACGAATTCTATGACCTACTTCAGTACGAATAAATCCTTTTGCCTTTTCCAATCCGTTTAATGTATCTTCTTTTTTACGGTTGTCACCGAGAACCGTAATAAATACTTTTGCTTGCTGAAGGTCCCCTGTAACCTCCACTCCTGTTACAGTCACAAAGCCAATACGTGGGTCTTTTAATTTTCGCCCGATAATGTCACTAAGTTCTTTTTTCATTTGTTCTCCGACACGATTTGCACGCAGGCTCATCTTAAGCACCTCACATTCACAACCACTCATAAATGGTTTCAAGCCTTTCCCATTCGGGAAAAGAGTCTAAAAACCTAAGTGAATTTTCCAATTCTCTTTCCGCTGCTTTTCTGGAAGAAGCAACTGTTACAATGGCAATTTTTGTACGCTGCCATATATCTTGATATTCAATTTCTGAAACAGATACATTATATTTTTGTTTTAATCGAGTCAAAACCCGTTGCAGAATTGCACGCTTTTCCTTTAAAGAAGCGGCATTAAAAATTCGGAATTCACATTCCAAACTTCCAATCATTTTCTTTCCACTTCTTGCATTACAAATGCTTCAATGACGTCTCCTTCTTTCACGTCATTATAGTTCTTAATGGTAATACCGCATTCATAACCTTGGCTAACTTCTTTTGCATCGTCTTTAAAACGTTTTAGTGTGTCAATTTCTCCTTCAAAAATAACTACACTATCACGTATCACCCTTACTCCACTTTCACGAGTAATTTTACCATCTGTGACATATGAACCTGCAATAGTACCGATCTTAGACACTTTAAAGGTTGTACGAACTTCTGCCTGACCGATAATTTTTTCTTCAAATTCAGGGTCAAGCATCCCCTTCATTGCTGTTTCAATTTCTTCTATCACTTTGTAGATTATTCTGTGTAAGCGAACATCCACTTTCTCTGCTTCAGCAGCACGCTTAGCATTAACATCAGGACGTACATTGAAACCAATTACGATAGCATTAGAAGCCGCTGCAAGAGTAATATCTGATTCATTTATTCCACCAACAGCTGTATGAATAATTTTTACATTTACACCTTCAACGTCAATCTTTTGAAGAGCAGCAGCAAGTGCTTCTACAGAACCTTGAACATCTGCTTTAATAATGATATTAAGATCCTTCATTTCTCCTTGCTTCATTTGTTCGAATAAAGTATCTAAACTAATTCGAGCAGTATCATTTCTCTGCGCTAAAACAGCCTGCTGAGAACGTGCTTCTCCTACTTGACGAGCTGTTTTCTCATCGTTGAAGACAACAAAACGGTCACCAGCTTGCGGTACATCATTTAAACCGGTAATTTCTACAGGTGTTGAAGGCTTAGCTTCTTTTACCCTGCGGCCTAAATCATTTACCATTGCACGTACACGACCAAATGTATGGCCAACAACAATTGGATCTCCGACTTTTAAAGTACCGTTTTGCACAAGTAAAGTTGCAACAGAGCCACGACCTTTGTCAAGCTGTGCTTCGATAACAGTACCAAGAGCATTTCTATTTGGATTTGCTTTGTACTCTTCTACCTCTGATACAAGAAGAATCATTTCAAGCAGATTATCAATTCCTTCACCTGTTAAGGCAGAAATCGGAACAAAAATAGTATCTCCACCCCAAGCTTCCGGAACAAGTCCATATTCTGTTAATTCTTGCATCACACGATCAGGGTTTGCAGAAGGTTTATCCATTTTGTTCACTGCCACAATGATCGGTACATTTGCTGCTTTTGCATGGTTAATAGCTTCGATTGTTTGTGGCATTACCCCATCATCAGCAGCGACTACAAGGATAGTAATATCTGTGATTTGCGCTCCGCGAGCACGCATAGTCGTAAATGCAGCATGTCCTGGAGTATCAAGAAATGTAATTTTTTTGCCATTTACTTCAACTTGATAAGCACCAATATGTTGCGTAATTCCACCAGCTTCTCCAGCCGTTACTTTAGTATTACGAATGGAATCCAAAGTGGTAGTTTTTCCATGGTCTACATGTCCCATGATAGTGACAACAGATGGTCTCTCCACTAAATCTTCTGGAGCATCTTCTGTAAAATATACTTCAAGGTCGGTAACATCAACCTTAATTTCTTCTTCTACTTCTACACCATAATCCGTAGCGATTAATTCAATTGCATCCTTATCCAGCTCTTGGTTAATGGTTGCAACTACTCCTAACATAAAGAGCTTTTTAATAATTTCTGATGGCTCACGATGCAATTTTTTTGCTAATTCAGCAACCGTTAAGGATTCACTAAAAACAATTTTCTTTGGCAATTCTTTTTTCTTTTGTACCGGTTGTGGTGGTGGAGTATGTTTTGGTTTTTGCTTATTTTTATTGTTTTTGTTGTTATAATTGTTATTCTTCTTATTTTTGTTAAAAACTTTATTTTCTTTAGAAGAATCTTCTTTGCTTGTTTTCTTACCTTCAATATTTTGTGGTTTCTGCTTTGTTTGTGTTTTTTGTACTTTTTCCGTCACGATATCCTCTTCATCTTCCATGTTTATTCTAGTAGTAGCTTTCTTTGGCTGATTTTGTTCTTTCGGTTTCCCGTTTCCATATTTACTATTAGATTCATTTTTACTGTTTTTCTTAAAAATTGAATCTAACTTCTCTATAGCATTCCCATCTATAGTAGACATATGATTGGTAACTTCAATATTCATCTCTTTTAACTTCGATATAACATCTTTACTTGAAATATTATTGCTTTTTGCATATTCATAAACTCTTGTTTTACCCATATGTTCACCCCCATCAAGTTCTTTCGAGCAGTGCTGTAAGTTTCTTCGCAAAGCCGGCATCACTTATAGCGACAACAACTCTGGCTTCCTTACCAATTGCGGAACCAAGCTCCTCCCTATTATCTATCATAACTATAGGAACTTTATAGTACAGACACTTGTCTTGTATTCGCTTTGAGGTATTAGGTGCAGCATCCTTTGAAAGTAATACTAGCTTGGCACGACTTGACTTAATTTCTTTAAGTACAAGTTCTTCTCCTGATATTACTTTTCGGGCACGATTAGCTAATCCTAGCAGAGACATAGCTTTTGATTGATTCAGATTCATTTACTTATGTTCTCTCTCTCCACGAGCTTAATGAGCTCATCATATATTTCATCGCTAACACTTGCCTCGAGATGACTAGCCAATATATTTTTTTTCTTAGCCAATAAAATTGCGTCTTTGTCCTTAGAAAGGTATGCACCCCTGCCAGATTTTTTTCCAGTCGGATCAATCGAGATTTCGCCCTCTTTTGAACGAACGATTCGTACCATTTCTTTTTTTGGCTTCATTTCACCCGTTGCAACACATTTTCTCAATGGAATTTTTCTTCGAGTAGCCACTTGGATCACCTCTTATTCGCTAATCTTCGGTTACATCGAATGTATCATCATGATCGTCATCATCATCAAATAAACTTGTATTTAATCGAGGATATATACCTAATTCTCTTGCATCTGTTTCACTTTTAATGTCAATTTTCCATCCTGTCAATTTCGCAGCTAAGCGCGCGTTTTGACCTCTTTTTCCGATTGCTAATGACAATTGATAATCAGGTACAACAACCGTAGTTGCCTTTTCATTTTCATCCACGATAACATCTAAAACCTTAGATGGGCTCAAAGCATTTGCAACAAAAGTTACAGGATCTTCAGACCACTCTACAATATCGATCTTTTCACCTTTTAACTCATTAACAATAGCTTGAACTCTTGTACCTTTTGGCCCAACGCAAGCTCCAACAGGGTCTACCTCGGTTTGATCAGTATGGACAGATATTTTGGATCTATCTCCAGCTTCACGAGCTACTGACTTAATTTCAACGGTACCATCGTATATTTCAGGTACTTCAATCTCAAATAGACGTTTTAATAGACCAGGGTGTGTACGAGATACAAATATTTGCGGACCTTTTGTGGTTTTCTCTACCTTTGTAATATACACCTTAATCCGATCATGCGGTCTATATGATTCATTAGGCATTTGTTCACTTTGTGGAAGTAGAGCCTCAATTTTCCCTAAGTTTACATAAATAAATCGAGGGTCTTGTCGTTGAACAATACCTGTCATAATATCATCTTCGCGGTCAATGAATTCCGAATAAATAATACCTCTTTCCGCTTCTCGAACACGTTGTGTAACTACTTGCTTTGCGGTTTGAGCCGCGATCCGGCCAAAGTCCTTTGGCGTAACTTCTAATTCCACAACATCACCAATTTCATAAGAAGGATTAATCTTACGGGCATCCTCCATCGAAATTTCCAGACGTGAATCAAATACTTCCTCCACAACATCTTTTCGGGCAAATACTTTCATCGTACCATTGCCAAGATTTAAGTCGATACGTACATTTTGTGCCTGATTAAAATTTCTTTTGTATGCAGAAATTAAAGCTGCCTCAATCGCATCAATAATAACTTCTCGAGAAATTCCTTTCTCTTTTTCCAATATTAATAGAGCATCTAATAACTCTGTGCTCATGGAAATGTCATCCCCCTTAATGATAAGTAAAACATGTCACAGCAAAAATGGTCTGTGCAGTTATGGTGATACTTAGTGTCAATAATTATGGCTGTTTTCGTATAATTGCGATTTTATTAATTAAAAAATAATCGCCAAACGAGCATTTGCTACTTTTTCATAAGGAATAATAATTTCCTTTTTTCTCGTTTTTAGTTTCACTTCAACGGTTAATGTTTCCCCGTCAAAAGCCAAAAGCTTTCCTTCAAAAGTTTTTTCGCCATCGATGGCTTCATAGGTTTTAATATTTACATTTTTTCCTATAGAATCAATAATATCTTTTTCTTTTTTTAGCGGTCTTTCCGCTCCAGGTGATGAAACTTCCAGAAAATAATTTTGTGGAATAGGATCGATTTCATCCAATTTTTCACTTAATTGTTCACTGACCATACCGCATTCTTCGATATCTACCCCGCCCTCTTTGTCAATATAAACGCGAAGGAACCAATTTTTTCCTTCCTTTACATATTCAATGTCAACGAGATATAGTTGCATTTCTTCTAAGATTGGTGTAACGAGTTCTTCAATAACGTCCGTTACTTTACTCATAAATACCTCCCACACATATCTACTGCATTATTGATAATTAGAGATTGCTCCCACAAATCATGTAATATTGCACTCTTGAAGTTCAATCAATGTTTAACTTATTAAAAGTGAAAAACAAGAAAGAGCGGGTTAGACCCACTCTTAAATACGAGAGTTATCAGTAGTATTTCCAATAAAAATATACCATAACCTGAAAAATAAAGCAAATTAAAAGAAAAGCAAAAGCGCCTGTTCATCAGCGTACAAACTGGAAGGCTCCGACTGAGATAAAGGAATCACGGTGAGGTTACTCACGAACCGTTGTTGACTTATCGCAGGGAGGAGACTGGAAGTTTGCTAGCTGATAGATACTGGAAACTAGACGATAGAAAAGAAAATACGCCTTGATAATCCGCTAACCGAGCGCTGTAACAGGACAAGCAAAAATGGTTTTAAGTTATTAAAACAATGATAGCTGATTTTGTTCTGGGAGATCTTCTAGACAGCCATGTTTATCCAGATATTCTATTATTGTCTTGGATACTTTCCCACGTTGTTGCAAATCTTCTTTTGATAAAAATTCACCTTCTTCACGGGCTTTTACAATATTTAAGGCTGCATTGGTACCAAGACCTGGAATAGAGTTGAAAGGTGGAATAAGTGAATTTCCATCAATCACAAATTCTTTTGCGCTTGATCGATATAAATCTACCTTTTGAAAATGAAAACCGCGTTCTACCATTTCTAATGCGATCTCAAGCACTGTCAGCAAACTTTTTTCTTTTGTAGATGCATCGAGTCCTTTTTCATTAATTTCATCAATTTTGGATCTGATTGCATTGCTGCCTCTTACCATTGATTCCAAATCAAAATCCTCTGCTCTTACAGTAAAATAAGCCGCATAGTATAGAAGTGGTAGGTGCACTTTAAAATACGCAATCCTCACAGCCATTAATACATAAGCTGCCGCATGAGCTTTCGGGAACATATACTTAATCTTTTTGCAGGAATCAATGTACCACTCGGGAACATTCTGCTTTCGCATTTCTTCTTCCATTTCAGGCTGAAGACCTTTCCCTTTACGAACGGATTCCATGATTTTAAAAGCCAAAGATGGTTCAATCCCTTGATAAATCAAATAAACCATGATGTCATCACGACAACCTATCACCTCTGGCAGGGTACAGGTACCATTTTGGATAAGCTCCTGAGCATTTCCTAGCCATACATCTGTACCATGTGATAATCCAGAAATCTGCACAAGTTCTGAGAATGTAGTTGGTTTAGTATCTTCGAGCATCTGTCTAACAAATCTTGTACCAAATTCAGGAATCCCCAAAGTTCCAGTATTACACATAATTTGTTCCGGTGTAACACCTAAAGATTCTGTATTGCTGAAGATTTTCATGACCTCTGGGTCATCCGTTGGAATGGTTTTTGGATCAATCCCACTTAAATCTTGAAGCATTCTTATCACAGTCGGATCATCGTGTCCAAGTATATCCATTTTCAAGACATTGTCATGGATGGAATGGAAGTCAAAATGAGTAGTTTTCCATTCGGAACTATTGTCATCGGCAGGATATTGAATTGGTGTAAAGTCATATACATCCATATAGTCAGGGATAATAATGATACCTCCTGGATGCTGGCCGGTAGTTCTCTTTACCCCAGTACAGCCTTGCACTAAACGATCCACTTCCGCACCGCGTAAATGAAGATTATTATCCTGTGCATATCCTTTTACATAACCATATGCCGTCTTTTCCGCTACTGTACCGATGGTTCCTGCACGATAAACGTAATCTTCCCCAAACAATACCTTAGTATAAGCATGCGCCCTTGGCTGATATTCTCCGGAAAAGTTTAAATCTATATCCGGTACTTTATCCCCTTTAAAACCAAGGAAGGTTTCAAACGGTATATCATGTCCATCTTTTTTATATTTCGCTCCACAATTTGGACAGTTTTTATCCGGAAGGTCAAAACCCGAACCTACTGAACCGTCATTAAAGAATTCTGAATGTTTACATTCTGTACAAATATAATGTGGAGGAAGCGGATTTACCTCTGTAATTTCCGTCATGGTCGCCACAAAGGAAGAACCTACTGAACCACGAGAACCAACGAGATAGCCATCATCTAGCGATTTCTTTACTAACTTATGAGAAATTAAATAAATAACGGCAAAACCATGACCAATAATACTCTTTAATTCTTTCTCTAAACGTGCCTCGACAATCTCTGGCAATGTATCTCCATAAATAGATTTAGCACGGGTATAACTCATGTTTTTAATTTCATCTTCCGCACCCTCTATTTTAGGTGTATATAGATCATCTTTAATAGGCTTAATTGTTTCTACTAAATCAGCAATTTTATTCGTGTTGGAAATCACTATTTCTTTCGCTTTTTCAAAACCTAAAAAAGCAAAATTATCCAACATTTCATCTGTTGTTCTAAAATGCACATCAGGAAGTTTATGACGATTCAACGGGTTAGCACCCGCTTGTGAATTAATTAAGATTTTACGATAAATTTTATCTCTAGGGTGCAAGTAATGAACATTTCCTGTTGCAACTACCGGAAGATTCAATTTATCTCCCAGCTGGACAATATTTGATATGATTTCCTCTAATGATTTTTCATCACGGACAAGTTCGAGTTCAATTAAATGTGCGTAAACATCTTTTGGATGAACCTCAAGAAAATCATAAAATCTTGCAATTTGCTCTACTTCTTCAGGACCTTTTTGCATCATGCCTTCAAATACTTCACCCTTATCGCATCCGGACCCTACTAATATACCTTCTCTGTACATTTGTAATTTCGAACGCGGAATACGCGGAACACGATAAAAATAATCAATATTAGAAAGAGATACTAATTTAAAAAGGTTCTTTAAACCTTCTTGGGTTTGAGCAATCAATGTGCAGTGAGATGGCCTTGCACGCTTAAATGCCCCTCCTTCTCCCATAAAATGATTGAACTGATCATGATATTCTATTCCTCTTTCAGCAGCATCCTTCAGCATTTTTAACAAAATATATCCGGTTGCTTCTGTATCATAAATGGCACGGTGATGTTGCGTTAACTCTACATCAAATTTTTTCGCCAGCGTATTCAAACGATGATTCTTAAAATCTGGATAAAGCCATCTGGCAAGTTCCAATGTATCGATAACAGGATTACTTGCTTTGGGAAAACCTATCTTGCTGTATCCAACATTTAAAAATCCCATATCAAACGAAGCGTTATGTGCAACAAGAATAGCATCTTCTGCCCAATCTTTAAACTTTTTCAGTACCTCGTCCACTTCCGGAGCGTCTTTAAGCATATCATCCGTTATGCTTGTAAGCTCAATAATCGTTGCAGATAATGGGCGATGTGCTTTTGCAAATGATTCAAAACGATCGATAATTTCTCCATTTTTTATTTTGACAGCTGCAAGTTCAATAATGGTATCGTATACCGCAGAAAGACCCGTTGTTTCGACGTCAAAAACAACATAAGTATCATCGGTTAACAATCGATGGGCATCGTTATAGGCTATGGGAACCCCGTCATCTACTAAATTTGCTTCTACACCATATAATATTTTTACATCATGCTTCTTTCCTGCACTAAATGCTTCTGGAAAGGATTGGACAACACCATGATCTGTAACTGCTATCGCTTTATGACCCCATTTTTTTGCCTGAGCTACATAATCACTGATGGATGTAACAGCATCCATTTGACTCATTGGAGTATGCAAATGAAGTTCCACACGCTTCTCATTTTCTGGTGCATTGTCTTTCCTTTCAATTGGTTTTATTTCATTTAAATCATTAGCAATCATCACCAAATCTCTAACAAAGGTATCATTTTGAATACTTCCTCGTGCTCGAAGCCACATTCCTTTTTTCACACGATTAAGTAGTTCTGCATCCTCTTTATCACGGGAAAACATTTTTACCAGAATAGAGCTTGTGTAATCCGTAATTTTAAAGGTTAATAATGTACGTCCGCTGCGAAGTTCTTTCGTTTCCGCAAAGAATACATATCCTTCTACAAAAATACGTCTTTCTTCATCCACAATCTCTTCTATTTTTCTGTATAAATCATCATCCTTAATGTTCATTCCAATCACAAGCGGGCCGCTGTCGGCTGCACTTTCGCTATGATCAGAGTCTTTCTTTTGAATCTCCATTACTGCTAATTTTGCCCGTTCTTCATCTTCTCTTTTCTTTGCTTCTACAAATTTTTGATACTCCTCATTTGATTGGTTTTGTGCTATAACTGTATCCAGCACAAACGGAGGAAAACCTACAGATTGATAGGAAGCAGAAATAATATCTCCATATTTTTGTTTTAAAGTACGAGATTCCGTATCATTTCTCGTCTCTATTGTAAGTTTATTTCCTTTGACTTGCGGGTATTGTTCATGTAATAAAGTAGTAAGCATCGGCGACATGCCCTCAATATCTTTAATACAATACTTCCAGTATTCCGTAACCATTTGTTCTTGGAAAGATGGATCGTCTACATGAATGGAAAATTGAATATTTGCTATGTGCTGAAATGCTTTCTGTAATTGCAATGTGAAACGATTAAAAATAGGAAACGGCAGGATTTTTTCCATATTAAAATAAAAATGCCAGCGCTTCGTAGCACGCTCCACCACTAACTTTTCAATTTCTGCATTCGTAAAATGCTCAAAAAATGTATCTTCCGTTAACTCAAGTTGTTGTAATAGTAGTCGAAATCGTTCTTTTTTTTCGGCGGGATTGCTTGTCATATTCCCCTCTCCCATCCTTTAAAATTTCTATTATACCTATACCATCATAAAAAACTAATGGCAGAATTTCAATGCAAAAACATTTACAATTAATATTAGCGAATATTGCTAGCCAAAAGGCATTTTAGCTCGATTCAAATTAAACTAGTGGAACCAATTTTATTTGATAATAAAAACTCAAAAATTCTTATAACATGAAAGAAGCAATCGGATTATACCGATTGCTCTATTTTCTATAAGAAAAACCTTTGGATATCATTCCATGTTACGATAATCATTAAAAGCATTAATAATGCAAAACCAATAAAATGAACCATTCCTTCTTTTTGACGATCGATTGGTTTTCCTCTTACTGCTTCTACAGCGAAGAATAATAAACGACCTCCATCTAAAGCTGGTATTGGCAATAAATTCATAATACCTAAATTTATGCTTAATAATGCTGCCCATTGTGCTAAATAGGCGATTCCTAATTGCGCAACATCCTCTGTTGATTTATAAATACCAACAGGTCCAGAAAGCATATTAATGGAGAATTGACCTGTAACCAACTTACCTAGCATTTGGAATATTTTTATTGTCATATGATAGGTTTGTTCGAATCCATAAGTTGCAATTTTTAATGGTGATTTTTCAACGGGACTATGAACCCCGATCATTCCGTATTCCTTATTATTTTCATCTTTTTCAATACTTGGTGTAACAGAGATATCCATCGTTTTGTGATGTCTCTCCACGGTAAACACTAACTCTTCACCGGGATGTTTTTGGATAACCTCTACAATATCATCCCAATTCGATATTTCAGAACCATCAATACTTATGACTTTATCACCTTTATGAAGACCAGATGCATTGGCGACACCATTTTTAGTCAAATCTCCCAAAACAGGATCTTGGACCGGTATACCTTGAATCGCTGCTAAAACGGTAAAAATAACAATAGCAAGCACAAAGTTCATCATTGGACCTGCAAAAATAGTCATTGCTCGGTGTCCTAACGACTTGGATGCAAACTGGCGATCCCATGGTGCTATTTGTGTCTCATTCTGATTTTCAACAAGGACAGCCTCTTTTGAAACGGAAAAGGTTTTTAATTCTTCTTCTCCTTCTTCATAGCCCTTAATTACAAGCCTATGCTCCAAATCGGCAGAATCGACCTCGAAAAGTCGTATATTAGGATATCTTTCTTTACCATTGATAACAACCTTTTCTACTTTATCATCTTTATCTAATACTAATCCAACACGTTGCCCAGGCTTTAAATCCAGCATTTCTTGGTCTTCACCAGCCATACGAACATAGCCGCCTATCGGCAAAAGCCGGATTGTATATTGTGTTTCATTTTTTTTGAAGGAAATTAACTTTGGTCCAAAGCCTATGGCAAATTCCCTGCAAAGTATTCCTGCACGTTTAGCAAAGAAAAAATGGCCAGCCTCGTGAAAAAATACTAGAGCTCCAAAAATGATGATAAAGGCTATTAATGTTGTCACATAAAAAACCACCTTTTTATAAAAGTGAATTAATATATTCTCTTGTTTCTAAATCAACAGATCGGATCGTATCCAGGTCAGGATGCTTTATCACATTATGCTTTTCAAGCGCCTTTTCAACAAGTTGATCTATTTGTAAAAAGGAGATTCTTTCGTTTAAGAAAGCTCCTACAGCAACTTCATTAGCTGCATTTAAAACAGTCGGCATTGTTCCTCCGATTTTACCTGCCTCATAAGATAACTTAAGTGCATAGAAACGGTCGAGGTCCATTGGTTCAAAATGCAGCATGCCTATTTTTGCTAAATCTAATCTTTCAGAAGATGTTAATGTTATCCGGTTCGGATAGCTTAATGCATATTGAATTGGTACTCTCATATCTGGTGTACCTAATTGTGCTTTTACACTTCCATCCTGGAATTCGACCATCGAATGAATAATACTCTCCCGGTGTTGGAGGACATCAATTTTTTCAAAAGGAAGGTTAAATAACCAATGCGCCTCGATAACTTCTAAGCCTTTATTCATCATGGTTGCAGAATCTATTGTGATTTTTGCTCCCATCGACCAATTAGGATGGCTAAGTGCATCTTTCACAGTTACACCGACTAATTCCTCTCTTTTTTTATCACGAAAGCTACCGCCCGAAGCGGTAATAATTAATCGTTCGATATCCTTGTCATGTTCTCCCTGTAAGCATTGAAAAATTGCTGAATGCTCACTATCGACAGGGAGAAGTAAGACTTGCTGCCGTTTTGCCTCTTCCATTACTAAATGTCCTGCAGTCACAAGTGTTTCCTTATTAGCGATCGCAATTACTTTATGGGCTTTAATAGCTTGCAAAGTAGGAAATAGACCCACACTTCCCAATACAGCATTCACTAAAATATCGGACTTCTCATATACAGCAACTTCCACTAATCCATCTTCACCGTAAGAAATCTTTGTTGCAGCACCTAGTTCCAACTTTAATTGATCATAATCCTCTTTCGATTGAACGGAGACTAGTTCTGGATTAAATTCTGAAATTATTTTGCGAGCTAGTTCGATATTTTTTCCAACAGAAAGAGCAACTAAGCGAAATTTATCCGGATGTGTTCTAATAACATCCAAAGTTTGTGTTCCTATTGATCCAGTTGCCCCTAACAAACTTATGTTTTTCAAATGATTCAACTCCCAAAGCTCTTCCAATTAACGCAAAATAGCGTATTTTTGTGTTTATTAATTTCACAATAACAAATAACTAATAAGCGGCCAAACAAACAATAAACTATCAAATCGATCTAGAATACCACCATGACCCGGCAATATTTTTCCTGAGTCTTTCACATCAAAGTGGCGTTTTAAAGCTGATTCAACTAAATCCCCCATTTGTCCAAAAACTGACAGAATGGCTGTAATAATTATTAATTTTAACATAGAAGCAGGTATGTTGGAAAATAACGAGAATAAAATCCCAACTATTAATGCACAAACGATACCACCAATAAAACCTTCCACGGTTTTATTAGGACTTATTTCTGGCCAAAGCTTTCTTTTCCCAATCGCTCGTCCAATAAAATAAGCTCCTGAATCTGTTGCCCAAATAATGAACAGAGAATATAGAATAGGGGTAAGACCACCTTGTTCTCTTATGTATAAAAAATTATAAAATCCTAAAAAAACATAGAATATAGAGAGAAACATAAAAGATGCATCCGTTATAGTAAAACGATTTTTCGAAGCAACGGTATAACATAAGAGTAGTAATAACCCAAAATAAATATAATCCATTTTAGATAATCCAAATATCTCTACTATATTAATATATGGATGAGGAATTAAAAAAATCCCTAACATAATAAATGAAATAATTCCTGGAAAAGATACTATCTTTAATTTACTCATCCTAAAAGCCTCTCCCAAGGCTACAAATGCCAATAAATAGACTAAGACAGTAAATGGCATACCTCCATATATAACAATAGGTATAAATATTGCTGCAGCTATGATCGCTGTAATAATTCGTTGTTTCATTCTTCTTCCTCGCCCTCGCTTTTTAAACCACCATATCTTCTTGAACGTTGTTGATATACTTCTATTGCTTCCACCAAATTTTCTTCATTAAAATCCGGCCATAAAACATCCGAGAAGAAAAATTCTGTATAAGCTAATTGCCAAAGCATAAAGTTGCTCAAGCGGATTTCACCGCTAGTGCGTATTAATAAGTCTGGATCCCGAAGACTATGGGACATTAAGTAATCAGAAAAATTAGCCTCGGTAATATCCTTATCATCCAATTTACCGGCTCTTACATCATGTATTATATTCTTTACGGCTCTAACGATTTCATCCCTGCTCCCATAATTAAGAGCGAAGTTCAGAATTAAACCATTATTGTGCTGTGTTTCCGTTATCGCTTTACCAACAGCATTTAAGGTATGTTCAGGGAGTACATCCTTATACCCCATCATTTGAACTCGAACATTCTCTTCCTTTAATTCCGGTAAGAATGTTCCTAAAAATTCTCCTGGCAACTTCATTAAGTACTCTACTTCATTTTTTGGACGTTTCCAATTTTCTGTAGAAAAAGCATAAAGGGTTAAAACTTCAATACCTAATTTAGAAGCAAGGCGGGTTATTCTTCTTACCCTCTTCATCCCTTCATGATGACCTGCTACACGGGGCAATGCACGTTTTTTTGCCCATCTCCCATTTCCATCCATAATGATTGCAACATGTTTTGGCATCGGGAGTTCCTTTAATGCATTGATACGCTCTTCTAATGTATCATTGTCCTTGGAAGTTTTCCAAAACTTCAATTTATTTATCATCATTGGACCTCCACTTGGAATACTTTCCATTTTCATACGTAAAATCCGATATTACTATCATATCAAAAAAAACATGGAATTTCTTTAATATTACAATTGAAAAAGGTGCGACTTCTATTATAGATAAAATAAGGTCGTTTGTGTAGAGATTATTCATTATATTTTTTGATATAAAATAAAAAACTCTCCAGAAGAGAGTTTTGAGAAAGATATTATACTTCTAAAATTTCTTGTTCTTTTGTTTTTGTAATTTGATCAATTTTGTTTATATGCTCATCGGTAAGTTTTTGAACATCATCTGAGTAACCGCGAAGATCATCTTCTGAAATATCGCCATTTTTCTCAAGTTTTTTCAAATCTTCGTTTGCATCTCTACGAATATTCCGAATCGCAACCTTGGCGCCTTCTGATTCTTTTTTTACAACCTTTACAAGTTCCTTACGTCGTTCCTCTGTTAACGCAGGAATTGCTAAACGGATTACGCTTCCGTCATTATTAGGAGTTAAACCTAAATCTGATTTTAAAATGGCCTTTTCAATTTCACCCAAAATTGACTTGTCATAAGGCTGAATAACTAACAATCGTGCTTCTGGTACCGATACACCTGCTAACTGGTTAATTGGTGTTGGAGCGCCATAATAATCGATAACAACTTTATCTAATAATGAAGCACTTGCACGACCAGCACGAATTGAACCCAAATCTCTTGTAAATGCTTGAATAGCTTTTGTCATTTTATCCTTTGCATTATCAATAATTTGTTTCGGCATTTATTCCTTCCCCCTTACAATCGTACCAATATTTTCACCCATTACAACCCGTTTAATATTGCCCTTTTCCATGATAGAAAAGACAATAAGCGGTATGTCATTATCCATACATAACGAAGATGCTGTTGAATCCATTACAGCGAGCCCATTCTTAATCACATCTAAATATGTAAGTTGCTCATATTTTACCGCATTTTTATCTAATTTTGGATCTGCTGAATATACACCATCTACATTATTTTTAGCCATCAAGATAACTTCTGCTTCAATTTCAGCTGCTCTTAAAGCTGCAGTTGTATCTGTTGAAAAATATGGGTTTCCAGTCCCCGCAGCAAAAATAACAACACGGCTCTTTTCTAAATGGCGAATAGCTCTTCTGCGGATATATGGCTCTGCAACCTGACGCATATCAATAGAAGTTTGAACTCTGGTTTCAATTCCATTTTGCTCTAAACTGTCTTGAAGTGCAAGTGAATTCATTACAGTTGCAAGCATCCCCATATAATCTGCTGTTGCACGGTCCATGCCCATTTCACTACCAATTTTTCCGCGCCAAATGTTGCCGCCGCCAACTACTACCGCTACTTCAACACCTAGTTCAGCAATTTCTTTTACTTGTTCAGCTACAGATTTAATCACGGATGGATTAATACCAAAACCTTGGTCACCCGCTAATGCTTCTCCACTTAATTTTAATACTACACGTTTATATTTTGGGGTACTCATATGAACCTCCAATAAATTTATTATGTATGCAGATGATATTTCTGCACTTTTTCATGAGGTAAGAAGTCAGATGTGGAATGGGAAATTTAGAATGTTACATAAATTTTTTTATCATATCCACTCTGAACTTATTTTTTCAAAGAAAGGGAACACACAGTGTGCTCCCTTTAATGCTTTTCCCAATTCTGGGGAATTTAAAAATTATATATTTTTTACTTGGCTCATTACTTCTTCAGCGAAGTTGTCTTGACGTTTTTCAATACCTTCGCCAACTTCATAACGCACTAAGCCAGTAATGGTTGCATTATTAGCTTTAACAAATTGTCCAACCTTTTGATCTGGATTTTTAACGAAAGATTGATCTAAGATACAAATCTCTTCGAAATATTTGCTTAAACGACCTTCTACCATTTTTGCAACAATATTTTCTGGTTTACCTTCATTTAGAGCTTGTTGAGTTAATACTTGACGTTCATGCTCCACTTCTTCAGCTGAAACTTGGTCACGAGAAATATATTTTGGATTTAATGCTGCAGCATGCATCGCAACATCTTTTGCAACACTTTCGTCAGTAGTGCCTTCTAAAACAGTTAATACACCAATGCGTCCACCCATGTGAAGATATTCGCCAAATACACCATTGTCTGTTTTAGTTTTTACTTCAAAACGGCGAAGTGTAATTTTTTCACCAATCTTCGCAATTGCGCCATTGATTGCTTCACCAACAGAAGTTCCGTCTTCCATTTTTTGCTCAAGAGCTTCTTCTACTGTAGCTGGTTTATTTTTAAGAATGTGCTTTGCTAAATCAGCAACTAGTGCTTGGAAACCTTCATTTTTTGCAACGAAGTCAGTTTCAGAGTTTACTTCAAGAATAACTGCATCATTGCCTTCACTTAAAATATACGTAATACCTTCTGCAGCGATTCTATCTGCTTTTTTCGCAGCTTTCGCAATACCTTTTTCGCGTAGGTAATCAATTGCTTTGTCCATATCGCCATTTGTTTCAGTAAGTGCTTTTTTACAGTCCATCATACCTGCGCCTGTTTTTTCACGAAGTTCTTTTACCATTTGTGCAGTAACTGCCATGAGAATTTTTCCTCCTTTAGTTCTATGTATTTCATAATATTAGTTAAAAATAATAAAGTTCTTTAAAAAAAGGTGATAAGGAGTATTCTTATCACCTTTTTAAGGAAAAGGGGACGGAGCGCCGCTAACTTATATAGATTAATACGGACAATACCGATTATTACTTAAATAGCAAATAGTTGTAGATAAGCATTGCTCTGCTCACGCCACCTTATTGAATAATTATTCTGCTTCAACAGGTTCAGCAACAGTTTCTTCTTCACCTTGTCTAGCTTCTAAAATAGCATCAGCCATTTTACCAGTTAATAGCTTAACTGCACGAATTGCATCATCATTTGCAGGAATTACATAATCAATTTCATCCGGATCGCAGTTTGTATCGACAATACCAACGATAGGAATATTTAGTTTACGTGCTTCCGCAACCGCAATACGCTCTTTACGAGGATCGATAATGAATAAAGCATCTGGAAGAGTTTTCATATCTTTAATTCCACCAAGGAATTTCACTAAACGTTCATGTTCCTTTTTCAATTGAACAACTTCTTTTTTAGGTAGAACTTCAAAAGTTCCGTCTTCTTCCATTTTTTCGATAGCTTTTAATCTTTCGATACGTTTTTGAATGGTTTCAAAGTTTGTTAATGTACCACCTAACCAACGATGATTTACATAGTACATACCAACTTTTTCAGCTTCTTCTTTAACAGATTCTTGAGCTTGCTTTTTAGTACCAACGAAAAGGATATTTCCGCCGTTTGCAGCAAGTTCTTTTACAAAGTTGTATGCTTCCTCAACTTTTTTCACTGTTTTTTGAAGATCGATAATATAGATACCGTTACGTTCTGTGAAGATATATTTCTTCATTTTAGGGTTCCAACGGCGTGTTTGGTGTCCGAAATGTACACCTGCTTCAAGCAATTGTTTCATTGAAATTACTGACATTGTGTTGCCTCCTATGGTTTTAGTTTCCTCCGCTTCAATCATTTTTAAACAGAAACTACCAAAATAAAAGAAGATTTATTTTGAAAGCACCATCTATTTAAATCATGAAACGTGTGTGATAACACCAACAAATAATATATCATAAATGAATTTCATATTCAAGAATATATTACATTTTTTGACGAAACTTCAACAGTAATTCGATTTCTGTCTTACCTTTATGAAGTTTTTGCGCAATTTGTTCAATGGTTAAGCCTTCTTTTTCTAATAAAAATACCTGTTTTTCAAGTGGAAGTGTCGAAAATTCGATCTTCGGATTCTCCACATCCGTATTATCCGTTTTGCTCATCATGGATTGGTATGTCTTTGCAGCATGATTTCTCATAACTGCTGTAAAAGATCGTTCCTCCCCATGATGATTATCTAGATTTGAAACTTCCTCTTCTTCAGTCGCATCTGTATTGACTGAAACATTTAATGAGGTTCGGTGATTAAGACTTTGTACTTTTTTAATAAACTCTTCATTTTCATCCTTCATTTCTATTAAATAAGATGAAAACATTTCTTCCATATCTTTCAATACCTTTTTTTGATCTTGTTCTACATGTATTAGTCGGTTCTGTCTCATATAAAGAATAATAATTCCAAATATCGATACGACATTAATAATGATAGAAATGAATAAAATAAAAATTGTCATTGTTTTCGCCTACCCGCTAAAATCAATATGATTACCTTTAAATGGGTGGTAAATTTGCTTTTCCTTATCTTTTTGCTTTTCTTGGTCCTTTTTTGAAGGAGCCTCGTGGTGATTCTTTGAATTCCCTTGATCTTTTAACATTGCAGGATCCTTTTGGTCTTGCTTAAGCACATGATGACGTTTCAGATCTAACGCTTTTTCCATTTCCTGCATTGCATTTTCATTAATGACTCTGCTCTCCTGTTGAATATGTTGCATATTTTTCCCGGCATCATGTGTACGTGGCAGTGCAATCTGCATCTCCATTGATTTTAATTCCACCGTATCCACCTCTTAGAATTTTACATTTTCTTTTCCAAGATATTTCTTAATTTGAACAATGCTTTAGAATGTATCTGTGAAATTCTTGATGTAGATAGGCTCATAATTTCCCCAATTTCTGTTAGCGTTAATTCTTCATGATAAAATAAACTTAGTACCATTTGTTCCTTTTCCGATAAAGTAGTAATTACTTTCGTTAAATCTTGAATTTTTTCTTCATGGATTAAATTTTCTTCCGGGCTAGGAATATGGTCGTCTTTTATTACAAACGCATAAGTTTCATTCTCTTCTTTCTCATGTGTTTGCTCATCTACTGATAATACATTGGCAAAAAATTGTTCATTTAGAGTCTGATACACTTCATCCTCTGTGATATGCAGTTCCTTAGCTATTTCTTCTGGGGTTACATGCCTCATATACTTTTGCTCTAGTCTTTCTAATGTTGCTTCTATTTTTTTCGCTTTTTCCCTTGTACTTCTAGGTAGCCAATCTTCTTTTCTCAAACCATCTAAGATAGCACCGCGAATACGGAAGGATGCGTAAGTATCAAATTTTAAGTCACGAGTTCGATCGAATTTATTTAATGCGTCCAATAGCCCTAACATTCCAAAGCTTTTAAGATCGTCCCTTGAAACATTACGAGGAAGTCCTACCGCAATCCTTTGAACATGATAATGAACTAATGGCAAGTATTTTTTCACAAGAATATCACCAGCTTGAGTATTACGTGAACTTATCCATAATTCCCAATACTTTTGTTCTTCGATTGTTTCTGTGTTTGACATATGTCCCCTCCTCGTAAGTTACTTTCATTTCGTTGTTTCATATGCTTTTCGTAAGTGCTACCAATCCTAAGTAGTCTAAGTTTCGAGGCATCATTTCTTAATTTGTATCCAATCATAAATTAAATAGGGTGTTCATAAGATTTTTGTATAAGAAAAGAGCGCTTATATATATCGAATTTCTTGATTAACCGATCTGATTTGTAATAGAAATGTTTTAGGGTCGAATTCTATCGTTCTCCCTGAATGGCCACCCGTTTCTTCCGAGAGTAATGCTATTCCTTCTAATTTTAAGGCTGCTTTTACTGCTTCTACATTTCTTGGTCCAATTTTCATAAAATCATTCGTGGTTGAAAATGAAAACATTTCCGCACCGCCAGCAATTTTTGATTTTAAATGAATCTTTTTACAGCCAATTTTTATTAATCTCTCCGTCAATTCTTTAATTGCAGTATCAGCGAACTTTGCTTTATTTATTTCCTTCTGTGATTTAGCAATACTGGAATCCGGCAGCATCACATGCACTAGACCTGCAATTGCCAGAAAACTATCGTATATGATAACACCTACACATGATCCTAATCCTGTGGTCCTAATAGTATTAGGGGTGCGGACGATATTCATATCTGCTATTCCCACCTTCACGACTTCACTCATAATCCCACTCCTAAGGCTTGGAAAATGGTTTGAAAGGAGTCAGGATTTGGAAGGAGAAAAAATTGTCCGTTCATTGTATCTCCAAACTCATCCTTATCATCAGTTAGACTTGTATCAATAACAATAGCATAATCACTTGTTTGTGATAATTCAATTAACCCGTGGCTAATGATGGCACCGAACATGTCAAAACTAGCTAATGGAACGGATGGGTAAAGTTCCAGTTTTGTGAATTCCGATAAGGCAGTCAAGTAGGAACCGGCTAATATATTCCCCAATTCCTTGAAAGCTGAAATCCCTAATTCAGAGATGGGAGTCTGTTTCAATGAAAATTGAGAATCACCAGTCATTTGCTTAATAAAATTTTCACATTGTTGCAATGACAAAACAAAAAACATATATCCTGAAGCATCGCCTTCAATATGAAGCACTACACAGGCAACTATATTTTCAGAACCGCCTGCCATTTCCATCATTTGTGTAAAAGATTCAATGCTTACTTTCGGAACATTCATATCTATCTTTTTATTTAATAATATGGATAACGATGTTGCGGCATGTGCAGCACCAATATTCCCAATTTCTTTAAGGATATCTAAATGCATGCTTGTAATCTTTTCTTCTAGTCCCATTGCTGATATTCCCCTAATTTAATGGACTTACTATTTTTTCCAAGCTCATTATCATAATTAATCTCTTATTTAGGTTAGCAACACTTGAAATAAATTCTGCCTTTACAGAATTCACTACTTCAGGTTGCGGTTCCACTAACTCCGATGGAATATCTAGCACATCATTTGCACCATCTACCATTAGTCCAACCTCAACATTATCCATGGAAACAATGATAATTCTTGTTTTTTCAGTAAGTTCAATCGCTCCAATTCCCAACCGGTTTTGCAAATCAATAATTGGAATAATGACGCCGCGTAAATTGATTACACCTTTGATAAAGGAAGCGGTATTAGGTACACGAGTTATATGTAGTACCTTTTCAATTGCTAGCACCTGTTGTACAGGAATCGCATATTCATTCTCTTTTAATTGGAAAACAATCATTTTATTTTCTGTTTGTTCCACTGCATCCATCATAAAATAACACTCCAATATAAACATTTTTAGCGATGGTGGTGTATAACCATTTATCCATCAAAATATTACTACTTAATTAATGCATTACAATCGACAATTAGTGCTACTTGACCATCACCTAAAATAGTAGCACCGGAGATAGCAAATACATTTAATAAATAATTCCCCAATGATTTAAGGACGATTTCCTGTTGCCCAATAAAAGAATCTACTACTAAGGCAGCTGCTTTTTCAGCTTTCCTTACGATAATCACAGAAGTGTATTCACTGTTTTCAACTGCATCCGGTACATCAAATGTATCTTTTAAAAATACAAGCGGTACAACTTTTCCTCGAAAATCTATTACCTTCTGATCATGAGCGGTTAATATTTCAGAATTTTTGATTATTGCCGTTTCAATAATGGATGAAAGTGGTATTGCAAATTTCTCTTTACCAATCTCGACTAACATAACAGAAATTATTGAAAGTGTTAAAGGCAGTTGAATTATAAATACAGAGCCTGCTCCTTCTGTTGAATCAATAGTGATGGATCCGCCTAAAGATTCTATCGTGGATTTTACTACGTCCAGGCCAACACCTCGACCAGAAATGTCCGATATTTTATCTGCAGTAGAAAATCCTGAAGACATAATCAGTTCATATACTTGCTTATCTGATAAGGAATCGGCTTCACTTTCAAGAATAACGCCTTTTGAAATTGCTTTTTGCAATACTTTATCACGATTAATGCCTGCTCCGTCATCTGAAATTTCAATAAATACGTGGTTACCGCTATGATAAGCCTTCAAAGTAATTGTTCCATCTTCACTTTTTCCATTTTTCACACGCACTTCTGGGGTTTCGATACCATGGTCCAGAGCATTCCTTAAAAGGTGAACTAAGGGATCACCAATTTCATCAATTACTGTTCGGTCAAGTTCTGTTTCCGCACCAATTATTTCTAAATTAACTTTCTTATGTAAATCTCTTGCCAATTGTCTAACCATTTTTGGAAAACGATTAAATACCGTTTCAACGGGAACCATTCTCATATTTAATATAATATTTTGCAGGTCACCAGAAATACGAGACATTCTTTCAACAGTTTCGTGCAATTCAGGGTTATTAAGATCTTTGGAAATTTGCTCTAATCTGCCTCGATCTATTACAAGTTCCTCGAATAGGTTCATTAGAACATCTAATCTCTCAATATTAACTCTTATAGTTTTGTTCGTGTGGGTTACATGCTGAGACCCATTTTTCACTTCCTGTTGTTTTTTATCTCTTGGAGCAGCAGGTGTCTGTGGTTTATTATTCTTTTGAATTGTTTCATCATCTACGTGAGGCTTTAAATTAACAGGGATAATCTCTACCTTTTCAACCTCTGATACCTTCATTACTTTTTGCTGTATTTCCTCAGCCTTTTCGTTTGTTATAAGTGTAACCGTAAAATGACTGTCGAAATTTTCTTCCTCGAGCATCTCCACTGTAGGATTTGTTTTAATGACGTCCCCACATTTTTCTAGGACTTCGAAGACCATAAATACTCTAGCTGCTTTTAATAAGCAGTCAGCTCTCAAACCTACTGTAATCTCTACGCATTCAAAACCTTGTTCCATTGATTGTTTTAAAACAGTTTGTTCAAATTCATCATAATTCAATTTCGATTCTACCGTTTCGGAAGCTAGACTGGCTGCGGATTCTTGAGATGCTATACTTCCTTCCAGTGATTCACCTTTTTCGATTTTTTGCAGTTGGTCAATAACCTTGCTGACATCTCTTTTTCCATCTCCGCCTGCAGCAATAGATTCCACCATGACTTCTAAATCATCTACAGCTAGAAAAACTACATCTAAAATCTCCGTTGTAACGGAGATGATTCCATTTCGAATCCCATCTAACACATTTTCCATTTTATGCGTTAAATTTGCTAAATCTTCGTATCCCATTGTTGCAGACATACCTTTAAGTGTATGTGCAGAGCGAAAAATCTCGTTTACAATTGCTAAATCATCGGGATTTTTTTCTAGCAATAATAATTGCTCGTTACAGGCCTGCAAATGCTCCTTACTTTCTTCAATAAACACTTCTAAATATTGGCTTAATTCCATATGGTCCACATCCTTCTTAAGGCAAATATTTCATGATTGTTTGTGATAATTTTTCTAAATCTTCTATTTCATCTACTAGATTAGTAGCGATTGCCGCTTTAGGCATTCCAAAAACAATACAACTATTTTTTGACTCCGCAATAGCTTTAACATTTCCATTATTCTTCAATTCTATTAAACCTTGCGAACCGTCAGAACCCATTCCCGTCATAATCACTGCGATTTTATCATAATTTGACAATTTACTAATGGAATGAAACATTGTATCAACTGAAGGTCGATGACCATTTAATGGTGGAGCTTGATTTAAACTAATGACAATATTTGCACCGAGCTGCTTCACATGCAGGTGAAAATCACCGGGAGCAATGTATGCAGTTCCTTTCCGAATAATTTCGCCGTCTTCTGCCTCTTTTACATGAATTTTGCTAATCGTATTCAACCGATTTGCTAGTGACTTTGTGAACCCTGCTGGCATATGTTGAACGATAATAATCGGTGCTTCCAAATCTTTAGGAAAGCCAGTCAGTAGTGTTTGCAATGCTCTCGGTCCGCCAGTAGATATTCCTATACAAATTAATTTATTTTTGTTTTTCGCCCAATTTGTGCTTTGGCGTTTTTCTACGTTGGCTATTGTCACTCTTTCCGTTGACAGTATTTGCTTGCTTTCCGATGGATAACGGAGCTTTTCCAAGTTCACTTTACGAGCTTGTTTCACTTTTTGAATTAAATCATCTTTTACTTTTTCAAGGTCTAAGGAAATACTGCCTGATGGTTTCGTTATAAAGTCAACTGCCCCATACTGCATGGCCAGCAGTGTATTTTCAGCACCTAATTTAGTAGTACTTGACAACATAATAACCGGAGTCGGATATTCCTTCATAATTTTTTGTAATGCCTGAATCCCATCCATTATCGGCATTTCAATATCTAAAGTAATGACGTGTGGACGGAGTGTTTTTACCTTTTCAATAGCATCGAGACCATTTCGGGCTGTGCCGACAACTTCTATTAATGGATCACTTTTCAATATATCGGAAATCAGTTTTCTCATGAATGCAGAATCATCCACTACAAGTATTCTAAGCTTTTCCATCATCGACCCTGCCTTTCTATGAAAAAGTTGCGGAATTTTCGAATAAAACGATTTGATGTATCTGTTTGGAAGCTGGAGTCTTGAGTATCTCCTAAATATTGCTCCACCATTTTTTCCAATCTTACAGCAATACTTGAATTTGGAAATGCATGATAAAGTGGAACTTGAAGTTTTACAGCCTTTCTTACATGCGAATCCTCTAATAACACTCCTAGTAAATGAATATCCTTATTAAGAAATGTACTTACTGTTAATTGCAATCTTTCTAATGTATAAATGCCTTCTTTTTCCCGTTCTGCGCGATTACAAATTAGATAAAATTGATTAGCAGACTCCAAATTACTAATATACTTCATCATCGAATAGGCATCTGTTATGGCAGTAGGTTCAGGAGTTGTCACGACAAATATGTCATCAACAGATAAAAGAATTTGTAAGTTAGAGTTTGTCGCTCCTGCGCCCATATCAAAAATAATATAATCAAATAGATGCTGTAGCTCTTCAAGCCCCAAAATTAAACGATCAACCATTCTCTGGTCCAATTCCACTATATTAGAAAATCCGTTGCCTGCAGAAATAAACGAAACATTATTATTGCCTTGATAAATAATCTCTTGTAATGGAATATCTTGATATAAGAAATCGGAAATTGTTCGTTGTGCATCGGTTCCTAAGAGTACATGAACATTTCCCATTCCAATATCAAAATCAAATAATAAAACCTTTTTACCTCTTTTCGCCAATAACAATGCAATATTAATAGAAATATTTGATTTTCCAACCCCGCCTTTACCACTTACAACAGCAATAGTTTTAGCTATTTGAGCATTTTTATTTTTTATTTTCTCCCGAAGTTTTTCTGCTTGGTCTCTCATCTTTTTTCATCCTCAAATATATGATTTAAGATGATAGATGGTGTTGCTGCGTCAATATCGTCTGGAACATCTTGTCCATATGTTATAAAGGCGGTTGCTACTAGATAATCCAGCATGATATTCACCATTGAACCGTAAGTGGTAGTTTCATCTAATTTCGTAAAAATAAACTGGTCAATTCTAATCGATTGAAAACTGTCGATGATTGCTCTAATATCCTCTTCCTTCATGGTTAAGCTTAGTGTAAGAAGAGTTTTCATTTCTTTTCTGAAGTCAATAACCTTTTTCAATTCCTCGATATACTGCATTTCACGATAATTTCTACCTGCAGTGTCTATAAAAATGATGTCATATTCTTTAAACTTTTCGAGTGACTGATGAAAATCTGAAAGATTATAAACAACTTCCACCGGAACCTGTAATAAATTTGCATATGTTTTTAATTGTTCAATAGCTGCAATTCTATAAGTATCTGTTGTTATGAAGGCAACCTTTTTATGCTCATCAATAACAGCATTTGCAGCCATCTTTGCTAATGTAGTTGTTTTACCAACTCCTGTTGGACCAACTAAATTAATATACTTTTTGGAATATGCCTGTTCCTCCTCGGTATAAAGCAGCATAATCTTTTCTTCAAAATATTTTCTTCCCCAGCTAAAAATTTCTGATTCGCTTGGCTCAGCATTTGACGAACGCCAATGCTGTAATAGATACTCTCCGCAAAGCTGCATATATTTTGCTGCTATTCCTTGTTTATCTATGAATGCAAGAAATTTTTGTATAGATTCGGGAAAATAATCGAATGAAGCATTTTTTGTACTAGATGATAATTCTTCTACCATTTTCTTTAAATCTAGAAGCTCTTTTTGGATTTCGTTACTATTCACTTTCTCATTCTGTTTGATCTCCGGTTTAGACGGTACGGGCCTTTGTTTTTCTTTTATTTTCACCTGATTTTTGGAAGTTTGGGGATCAATGGCTGCAATGACCTCGAATTTTCTTTTTCGAAACAAACCTATAAATCCACCTGTATGTGTGACTTTTGAATTTAATATCACTGCTTCATCGCCAAGTTCTGCACGAATTTGTTTCATTGCTTCCGTCATATTAGAGGCAATAAATTTCTTCACTTTCATTCTATATTCACCACCCCAATACTTTGGACTTCAACATTTGCTTCCAACTCGTTATATGAAAGAATAGGAACTTGTGGAAAATAACGTTCGGTTATTTGTCTTACATACATTCTAACTGCCGGTGAACACAAGATGATTGGCTGAATACCCATAGAAGACTGCTGTTCTACTTGTTTTGCGACAGCCTCTAACATATTTTGTGAATCATTAGGGTCAATCGCTAAATAATTCCCATGCTCCGTTTGCTGAACACCATCAGCTATTATTTTTTCTATTTTTCCTGATAAAGTAATAACCCTTAAAATATTTCCATTTTCAGCAAATTGATGCGTGATTTGTCTGGCTAGTGCTTGTCTAACATATTCTGTTAATAAATCTGTATCCGATGTAATTTTTCCAAAGTCTGCAAGTGTTTCAAAAATAATAGTTAAATTTCTAATTGAAACATTTTCTTTTAAAAGTTTTTGCAAAACCTTTTGTATTTCTCCAACCGAAAGCGGATTAGGTGTCACTTCTTCCACTAAAATTGGAAATGTTTCCTTAACATGATCAATTAACTGTTTCGTTTCTTGTCTTCCCAGTAATTCATATGCATTTGTTCTCAGTATTTCCGTTATATGTGTAGATACCACAGAAGGTGGGTCAACTACCGTATAGCCATAAATTTCTGCTTGTTCTTTAGCTGATTCAGTAATCCATTTCGCTGGCAGCCCAAAGGAAGGTTCAATAGTATCGATTCCTTCGACCTTATCATCATCCATTCCAGGACTCATAGCTAAATAATGATCTAATAATAATTCACCTCGCCCCATTTCATTGCCCTTAATCTTTAATCGGTATTCATTCGGTTCTAGTTGAATATTATCCCTAATTCTTACAACAGGAATGACGATACCAAGTTCCAATGCAAGCTGCCTTCGAATCATTACAATTCGATCTAATAAATCACCGCCTTGATTGGTATCGGCAAGAGGAATAAGCCCATATCCAAATTCAAATTCGATAGGATCTATATTTAATAGATTAATAACACTTTCCGGGCTCTTCATCTCATCGGATTGTATAACTTCTTCCATTTCAGTAAGTTCTTCTTCATTTTGTTTTGGAACACGAGATAATCGAAATGCACCTAATGCTAAAGCACCTGCAATCGGAATAGTTAAAAAGTCATTGATCGGTGTCGCTATTCCAAGAAGGAATATCGTTGCTGATGCGATATAGAGCATTTTAGGAAAAGCAAGTAATTGTGATATAACATCTCTTCCTAAGTTGCCGTCCGATGCAGCCCGTGTCACGACGATACCTGTTGCAGTGGAAATTAGTAAGGCTGGAACCTGGCTAACAATACCGTCACCAACCGTTAATAAAGAAAAGCGCTGTGCTGCTTCTGCAATACCTAGTCCTTGCTGGGTCATTCCAATAATAATCCCAAAAATTAAGTTGATAGCAACGATAATAATACTCGCAATAGCATCTCCCTTTACGAACTTACTGGCACCATCCATGGCACCATAGAAATCCGCTTCACGCCCAACTTTTTCACGTCTTTGTCTTGCTTCTTGATCTGAAATCATCCCTGCATTTAAATCTGCATCAATACTCATTTGTTTACCTGGCATTGCATCAAGTGTAAATCTTGCTGCAACTTCTGATACACGCTCTGATCCCTTAGTAATAACAATAAATTGGATAATGATTAAGATTAAAAATACAACAAGTCCAACTAAAATATTACCGCCAACAACAAAGGTTCCAAATGTCTCTACAACCCCACCTGCTTGCCCTTTTGTCAAAATAGCTCTTGTTGTGGAAATATTTAATGCTAAGCGGAACAATGTTAATAAGAGCAAAAGCGAAGGAAAAACCGAAAATTGCAGTGGTTCTTTCATATTCATAGATGTTAATAATACGAGGAGTGCAAGAGAGATATTAACCAAAATTAATACACTTAATAGCCATGTTGGAAAAGGTATAATTAACATAGCTACTACTAAAATTACACTTATAAGTACAGACATATCTCTTGCTGCCATTTTGTTTCCTCCTACTATATAACCTTATTTCTCTCTATAGCTGCTAAATCTTATTTTTGATTCGGTAGACATAAGCAAGAATTTCAGCTACCGCTTTAAAAAACTCTTCCGGGATGGTATCCCCTATCTCTACTTGATCATATAATGATCTTGCTAAAGGTCGATTTTCTATCATCATAATCTCATGTTCATTTGCAATCATCTTTATTTTTTGAGCGACATAATCCACGCCTTTAGCAATAACAAATGGTGCATCCCTTTGTGTTTCATCGTATTTTAAACAAATAGCATAATGGGTAGGATTTGTAATAACTACATCAGCATTTGGAACCTCATGCATCATGCGGCGCATGGCCATTTCCCTTTGCCTTTGTTTAATTTTTGATTTAATTAATGGATCCCCTTCAGAATTTTTATATTCATCCTTAATATCTTGCTTTGACATTCTCAAGTTTTTTTCATACTCATAACGTTGATATAAATAATCCAGAATAGCCAGAAACAAGAGTGCAATGGAAGCAGCAAAACCCATTTGAAGAGTAAGACTTCCAATGATAGAAAGTGAATCACCTATTGATTTATAAGACAGACTCAAAACATCGTTCATTCTTCTCCAAAGAACTAGAAACGTCACAGTACCGACAAATACAATCTTCAAAATGGATTTTAATAATTCCATTACTGCCCTCATCGAAAATATTCGCTTAAAACCTTTTATTGGGTCGATCTTTTCCAATTTTGGCTGCATTGTCTCACTAGTGAAAATAAAACCCACTTGCGCAAAATTCGATGCAATTCCTGCAAATAAGGCAACTGCCAATATCGGACCAACAATATAAGCTATTTCTTTTAAAATATCCACCACAATCTTTTGGATGTTATTCTCTGTTAAATCCATGAGCATATAGTCTTGAAAGGAATGCCGCAGAATCCCAAAAAGATGTGGACCAATGAAGGAGGTCCCAAAGGATAAAAACAGGAACACAGCAAGCAATCCGATAGCCGTGTTAACATCCTGGCTTTTAGCAACCTGCCCTTTTTGTTTTGCTTCCTGGCGTTTTTTCGGGGTTGCCTTTTCTGTTTTATCTCCAGAAAAATATTGCAAATCCAAATGAATCCAATTCATGATGAACCCCCAATTAATTTCATTAGATCCCTCATAGTGTAAAACATATACTGAAACAAGTGTTGGCAAACAGAAAAAATAACTCCCATTACCACGATTAGAATAATAAAACTCACACCAATTTTAATAGGAAAACCAACCACAAAAATATTTAACTGTGGTACTGTTCTTGCTACAATGCCTAGAGCGACATCCACCAAAAACAAGGCGGCAACGACAGGAATCGACATCTGAAAAGCAATAATGAACATCTTACTGAACGTTTTTATAATAAATTCAGCTAAATTTGGATCCCCGAAAGGAATCATTTTATCAACTGGAATGAACTGATAACTATAGAAAATACCGTCTAAAATTAGATGATGCCCGTTCAAGACAAGTAATAATAAAATAGCAAAACTATATAAATATTGACCTATTAAGGGACTTTGCGTTCCGGTCATCGGATCTATAACATTTGCAATCGAGAATCCCATTTGGAAATCTATAAAACCTCCGGCTATTTGAACTGCTGAAAAAATTAAATATGCGATAAAACCAATAAACAGGCCAACCATTGCTTCCTTTATAATCAGCATAAAGTACTTTCCATCGATCGCTAATGGATGAATATCTATAGAATAATACATTAACCACGCTAATACAGCAGCAAAACCAATGCGGTGCACAGCAGGAATCGTTTTATAAGAAAATAACGGCATAGTGACAAAAAAAGCCGAAACTCTCATGAATATTAATAAAAAAATCGAAAATGAAGGAATTAGATTTTCCATTTTCCTATCCTATAAACCTAGTTAAATTGGAAAAAATATCACTTGCATAAGATAATATGTGACTTAGCATCCACGGCCCAAAAAAGACTATGCCAACCAAAACCGCAACTATTTTCGGAACAAAAGCTAGAGTCTGTTCTTGTATTTGTGTTGTCGCTTGAAAAATACTAACAATTAAACCGACTAACAGTGCGATGATTAGTAATGGACCAACTGTAATTAATGTAATATAGATTCCCTTTTCTGCTATGGAGACAACCATTTCTTCACTCATAAATTTTCACCTACTCTAAAAGCTTTGTAACAATGATTTGACTACCAAGTACCATCCATCTACCAAAACAAACAATAAGATCTTAAATGGCAAAGAGATCATTACAGGCGGCAGCATCATCATGCCCATAGACATTAAAACACTAGCAACCACCATATCTATTACTAGAAAAGGAATAAAAATCATAAAGCCAATTTGAAACGCTGTTTTTATTTCACTTATTGCAAATGCCGGTACAAGTGCAGTCATAGGGATATCTTCTATTTTTTTCGGCTGTTTTGCATGGGAATAATCCAGAAACAACTGTAAATCCTTTTCCCTTGTATATTTGCTCATAAATTCCTTAAATGGTACAGAGGCTTTATCATATGCCTGTTCTAACGTAATTTTATTATCAAATAGTGGAGTGAGTGCTTGATCGTTCACTTGATGAAAGGTCGGCGCCATGATAAAAAAGGTCAAGAACAGAGATAAGCCAATAATTACTTGATTAGGAGGCATTTGCTGTGTAGCAAGAGATGTCCTCACAAACGATAAAACTATAACAATTCTTGTAAAGGAAGTCATTAATATTAGAATTCCCGGTGCAACAGAGAGAACGGTTAATAATAGAAATAATTTCACAGCCGTAGAAACATGTTCTGGTGAACTATTATTAAAAATACTCATAAACTCATTCATCTGAACGTTTCTCCTTTTTGTCCAATTCTCTCATCATATTCTTTCTATCTTTTTTAATATTTGATAATTGTTCCTTTAATAAGCTTTGAAAAGACTGCCCTTGCTGCGATGGTTCCGATTTCCTTTTTAAATCATTTATGCGTTTGGATAGTTTACTAACAATATCTCTTGGCTCCATAGACCTTTCCATTTCTGCATCATACTGCTGGATAAGATCATCTATTTCTTGTTGGTCATCAATTTCTTTAAGCAACCGAATATCTTCACCAACACCCAAAATTAATATCCGTTTCCCTGCTTTTACAATCTGTAAAGAACGGTTTCCACCAAGCGAGGTACCGCCAAAATTTTGTACAAACCTATTTTGCTGATAGGACCTACTTTTCTTATTAATAAATCTCAGTAAATAGTATAATAATGCGATAACAAGTATAAGTGCAAAAATCATTTTTACCACGTCCAGAAAGGATACTACTGGACTTCCGGAATCAGCCTTGGTTTGACTTTTCTTTTCAGTGTTGTTGTTGCTTTTTTGAGTTTGTTGTTCTTTATTTTTTTGAAACATTTGATTCACATAAGTTGTCTCTGCATGGACAGTTTGGTATTGTCCATACAGAGGAATAAAAAGAAAGATGACCATTAATATTTTTAATAAATTTCTAAACAATCTACTAGACACCTTCTTGTTTACTGGCATATTTATTTTAAAATGGATTGAATTAGGATTGTTTCTATTAAGCTAATGTTTTTTGAATTGCTTCAATTACTCGATCTGCCTGGAATGGTTTAACAATAAAATCCTTGGCACCAGCTTGGATTGCGTCGATTACCATTGCCTGTTGACCCATTGCAGAGCACATTATTACCTTTGCATTCGGATCAAATCCTTTGATCTCCTTCAATGCAGTAATACCATCCATTTCAGGCATAGTAATATCCATAGTTACAAGATCTGGTTTTAATTCCTTATATTTTTCCACTGCTTGTGCACCATCTGATGCTTCCCCAACCACATCAAAGCCATTTTTTGTTAATATATCCTTCACCATCATTCTCATAAATGCTGCATCATCAACGATTAAAATTCTGTTTGCCATTTTTCTTTCCCTCACTTACATCATTTTAATTTTTTTATTCTGTCTGTTTGACTAACAATTTCCGTAATTCTAACACCAAAATTCTCATCAATTACAACAACTTCCCCTTGTGCGATGAGTTGGCTATTTAACAATATATCGACTGGCTCACCAGCAAGCTTATCAAGTTCAATAATTGAACCTGAACCAAGTTCTAAAATATCTTTGACTGTTCTTTTGGTCCGCCCTAGTTCTACTGTTACTTGGAGCGGAATATCTAAAAGCATATTAAGATTCTTTGTATCCGGAGCTTGTACAGGTACCTCCTGGAAATTCGAAAAAACAGCAGGTTGAACATTTACATTACTTTGCGGATTTTCCTTTGTTTTACTTGGAGAACTCGCATATGATGTGTCCGACATAGGACTACTTTCAATAGAAGCTTGAGATACAGTACCCATAGATTCTATTGTTTCTTGTTTCATAGATTGAGATCCTTCGAGATTTGTATTATGCTGTTCGACATTTGCGCTTGTCTGATTAGTCTCATGATTCATCAAGTCATAAACTAGACTATTTGCAAAATCTAATGGAATAACTTGCATTATGGATGAATCAATTAATGTACCAATTCTTAATCGAAATGATATCTTTACTAATAAGTCTTGGGACGGAAGTGTTTCTGTTCCTGATCCAACTGCAAAATCAATTAAATCAACAAGTGGAGGTGAAATATCAACTCGTTTATTAAATACAGTGGACATTGAGGTTGCTGCAGAACCCATCATTTGATTCATTGCTTCCTGAACTGCACTAAGCTGGATTTCATCCATCATCTCACCTGGATTTTCACCAGTCCCGCCCAGCATTAAATCTGCAATGATGGCAGCGTCGGTTTGTTTTATAACTAATAAGTTCATTCCGGTGAACCCTTCTGTATACCTTACTTGTATGGCAACATGAGGGTGAGGAAACTCATCCTTTAAATTTTCCCGTTTAATAATTGTTACTTCTGGTGTGGTTATATCAACTTTTTGGGATAGCAGTGTTGAAAGTGCTGTTGCAGAACTCCCGAATGATATATTACCTATTTCACCTAGCGCATCTTGTTCCATTAAGGACAAATAATCTTCTACAATCATTTCCTTAACGTCCTCGCTATCGTCGGCAGTTCCTTTTAATAGAGCATCGATTTCTTCTTGTGATAGCATATTACTCACTGTCATCATCCCCCCCTCTAAATACTTCTAATATTTGGATAGCCATTTTCTTTCCCACAACACCAGGTTGTCCAAGAAACTTTGTGGTTCCTTCAATATTAATCTTGATTGGTTCATTAATCCCTTGAACTAAAGGGATAATATCACCTTTGTCAAGACTTAAAAAATCCTCAATCGTAATCTCAGATGACCCTAATTGTGCCACTAATGGAATGGAGGCACTCTTTAATTTTCTTTCCATCAATTCAGTCTGGGCAGGTTCCTTTTCCTTATTATTTGACTGCATCAAATAATGGACTGAAAGCTTTGGAATAATCGGTTCGAGAGCAACATGCGGGATACATAGATTAATCATTCCGCTTGCATCTCCAATTGTTGTATTCATTGAAATTACCACAACGGTTTCATTTGGTGATACCATTTGCAAAAATTGTGGATTCACTTCAAATTCAGATAAAAATGGTTCAATATCTACCATATTTGACCAGGCCTCCCGATAATTTTCAAATGCCCGGTCAAATAGATTGGACATAATCCTCTTCTCTATTTCCGTTAAGTTTTCTACCTTATTAACGCTAGTTCCTTTTCCACCCATGACACGATCCATCATCGCATAGGCAATATTAGGATTGATCTCCATTAGGATTCTACCTTCCAATGGAGGGACCTCGAAAACATTTAAAATAGTCATTTTCGGAATCGAGCGAATAAATTCTTCATACGGAATTTGATCGGCAGAAGCCACGCTTATTTGCACATAAGTTCTTAATTGCGCTGAAAAAAATGTCGTTAATAATCTTGCAAAATTTTCATGGGTCCTGGTTAAACTTCTAATCTGATCCTTTGAAAATCGCAATGCTCTTTTAAAGTCATATACTTTAACTTTTCTAGCTTCTTCTTCTTTCTTAATATCCTCCGCATTCATCTCACCAGTGGACAAAGCGGATAATAGAGCATCTATTTCGTTCTGTGACAATACTTCACCAGACAATGTTCCCACCTCCTTTATGTAAACTTTTCATCATTTTATTGAATAACATAAGAGGTGATGTATACATTAACGACTTTACCATCTTGCATTATTTTAGATATTCGATCTTTTAATGCCATTCTTAATTTGTCTTTGCCTTTTTGCCCTTGTAAATCGTTAGGACTCATTTCAGATAATTGATCTATAATAATATTTTTTACCTGAAAATCTCTTTTTGTAAGTTCTTCTTGTGCTTTCTTGCTATTTGTTTCAAGCTTAAAAGCAATTTTAATAAAGTTATTCCCCTTTAAGTTCGTGGTAATTTCAGGAACATCTACAGATTGTTTTATGACTTCATCAATGGAAGGTGCTTGATCTGCACTTGTATGATCTAATTTATAAATAACAATAATTGCAATTGCTCCTGCTAATAAAATAACTAATAATAATACAATCATGGTTGTCATCATTTTATTCTTCATTTGCAACACCTCCCATATTGGTTCTTCCAAGCATATTTATAGATTGATAGAACCGTATAATTTGTGTTTGAATCTGGTCTTCATTTTCAAGAACAACAAATTTATGACCATTTGTTAAAGTAATCGTCGTATCGGGAAAGGATTCGATCGTTTCGATATATAAAGCATTAATTTGAAATTTCTTGCCGTTTAATCTAGTAACAGTAATCAATTTATGTCAGGACTAAGGGGTAATCCTTAGCCCTGTCCCTCCCTATCTTAGTGTTTTAAGTTGATAAGTTCTTGAAGAATTTCATCGGAAGTTGTAATAATTCTTGTATTTGCTTGGAATCCGCGTTGGGCTACAATCATCTCTGTGAATTCTTCGGAAAGGTCTACATTGGACATTTCCAAATAACCCGCATTTACAGAACCACGTCCACCATTATTAGCAACACCATCTTGAGGTGTACCTGAGTTTTGATTATCCTTAAACAAATTCCCACCAACTTTTGTTAAACCAGCCGGATTATTAAATTTAACTATGCTAATAGTACCTATAGGAACAGATTTACCATCTGCACCTACACCAGTAACTACACCAGAAGAGTTAATATCAAAACTTGAGTAAGTATCACTTGGAATTTGAATATTTCCCCCACCAGATTGCTGTACAAAATACCCGTCACTATTCACAAGATTTCCCTGACTATCCAAGTAAAAATTCCCTGCACGAGTATAGTAGGTTTCGTTACCATTTTTGACAGCAAAGTATCCATCACCATCAATTGCAAGATCCAATGGTCGACCAGTAGTTTGCATACTAGCTTGTGTATCCACTGTATCAATGGAACCTAAGGTAGAACCTAAGCCTACTTGGGTTGGATTTTTACCGCCAAGTCCAGTGGTAGGGGCACTAGCTCCAGAGATGGATTGACTAATTGCATCTTTAAAAGTAACACGACCTTTTTTGAAGCCGTATGTATTTACATTTGCGATATTGTTACCAATTACGTCTAATTTTGTTTGAAAATTTTTCATTCCGCTTATTCCTGAGTACATTGAACGTAGCATTTGATTTTCTCCTCTCAAAAGAAAAAAGTAATTATTTTTTTGTGATACTAAGAACTGTTTCTATCATTCCACAGTTTCAGCTTCCTTTTAGGTCCAGCTGTATTTAATCAACAATAATTGCTCCTGTGATGTTAGTGAAAATTTGTGAGCTCGCTTCTTGCTTATTCATTGCAGTAATTACTGTTTGATTTTTGGCACTAACGATTAATGCTGCATCATTAACCAGTACTAATGAGTCATTTACACCCTTTTGCTTTGCTTCACTTACTTTTGAAGCAATTTTGTCCCAAAGTGGTTCTTCGATTTTAATTCCTCTTTGTTCCATTCTTAAGCTGGCATGTTTGCTAATTGTTAGCTTTTGCGAATTATTATGTAAAGCCTCGTTAAAATGCTGTGTAAATGGTGTACTTACACTTTTGTTTTGGTGTACTGATTGCGGTGGTAAAGAATTGTTTGACGTAATCGGTTGTAATGGAACCTTAGGAATGTACGGCCTTACCATTCAACCACATCCTTTTAATTTTCAATTTTTGTAATTTGATCTAATGATATGTTTTGATTATTATCGAGCGTTAGCCAGGTGTCTCCATTCTTTACAGATGCAGAAGTCACAGCTGCACTTTGCAATTCATTTTTATCATTTAACCATGTGACCTTTTTTCCAATTAGAGTACTTCCTTGGAGAAGCTTTTGAGTAGCTGCAAATTGCTGCATTGTCTGGTTAAGATTTGTCATTTGCTCCAATGAAGAAAAGGTAGCCATTTGCGCTATGAAATCTTTGTCTTGTAAAGGGTTCATTGGATCCTGATTTTGTAATTGAACCATTAAAATTTTTAAAAAGTCGTCTTTTCCTAAAATATCTGATCCGGTTTTTCTTTCCGTACTCTGATTATTGGTATATAGCAAACTTGGATCTATTGTATTTCCCATGTTTATCACCTATATTATCTTTTCTAGTAAATTCTCACTTAAAAAGCTGGAGAAGGTTGAATCATTCTCTTCCTCGTTTTCTTGATTAGGCGCCTCATTATTTTGGTTAGAGGATTGCTGTCGTGGATCTTGTTGTCCAAATTTTTGTGACTGTGTCTCGCCATACAGAACATCAATTTTATCTACCTGAATATTTTGCATAGTAAAAGCGTCTTTTAATTGATTGATCCCGGAATCCAATAAGTCTTTTGCTGTTCCACTGCTTGCAAACATTCTTGCGGTTATACTTCCTTTATCCTGCAAAAGCTCAATTCTGATTGAGCCTAAATGCTCAGGATAAAGCTTTATAAATAATTTATTTGTTCCGTCTAAACCTGTAGTAAGTTGTGATTTTGCCAAAATATTTGTAAACTCTTTGACAAACTCGCTATAACTTCCTGATGTTTCATTGCCTTTTCCAAGATGTAAAATAAATTGTTCGGTTTTTGACATAGGATTCATTAAATTTGACATTAAACTTGTTTGATTAAATTCATCTGTTTTGTTATCCAAGGATGCTTGAAATCCTACATTGTTGTTGTCTATAGATATTTGTGATTCCGTAATCTTTTGCTCTTTTGTAGTAGGTGCCAGACTTTGACCAGATTTCATTAGAGACGAAAAAGCTGTTTGAAGAATGGCATTTTGAGTCGATTGCTTATTGCTTTTTAGTAATAGTTCCATTTTGGCCATTATATTTTGTAATCCATGGTTTAACTGTGTTAGCTGTTTAATATCTCCCATCGTCAAATCCACTGTTTTAGCAAGTTGTTCAGTAGCCTTCACATTTTTCGCAAACGTTTGAAGTTGGTTTTCCGTTAACTGTCCGATTGTTTCAGGCGGTAGCGTTGAAAACACCGCTACCAACTCAGACATTCCTTTTAAAAGACTACCGTCATCTAAAGATTTACGGATTTCCTTAAGTTGGAATACAAGCGGTGACGAATTAGCAAATAAGCTTTGCAGACTTTCCAGTAAATCATTCATTTGTGACTTCCAATCATCTTTATTCATCTCTAATAAATTACTTATTTGGTCATCAGTAATGGTTGGATGATTCGTAAAACCTAACCCTTTAGAATTATTTATACCTTGCTTTAATATCTGCAATATCTCCTTTAAAACATTTGCGACATTTTCAGGTACTGTATCATTACCCTGATTTGCTTCTTTGCCTTGAACATGCATTAGGTTGGAGAAAACATTCTTTAAGTCTCCATTTTTTACAACTACCTTGCCTGTATTTGCAGCAGGAGAAATGGAACCAATAGGAAGCATCGCAACGTTCATATTTTCACCTCCTTTCAATTATAAATATATTAATTTGTAGTTCCGCCTAACAACTCTGTGTATTTTGCCGCACGGTCGGCAGGCATTTTTTCCAATATGTTTGCTAAAGAATCAGAGCTTAACTTAGATAAGATTTTCACTGCGTTTTCATCTTTCATTTGCAATATAATTGGGGCCGCGCTTTTAGGATTCATAGATTCGTATGAATTCACTATCTCTTTAAAATCCTTTGTGCTTTGTTCCTGTGACTTTTGTAAACTAGCAATCTGTTCTTCAAGTCTTTTTTGCTCCAGGAGCAATTGTTGTTTTTCATTGTCCTTACTGTCTAATTGCTTTTGCAGGTTTTCAATTTGTGTTTCTTTGTTTTCAATTTCAGCATTTAAATTGATAATTTTATCCTCATCGGCTTTGGATCCGCTGGAAACATTCTTATTGCTCGAAAGAATATGAGTCTTTTCACCAAGTTCTTTCGCCTTTTCAAATACATTGATTCCTGCAATGGTTGAAACAATTAAAGCAATTACTATTGCAAATAATAAAGGAATGACAATTACATATATAAACCATAAAAATTTACTGCCTGATTTCTCTTCTTCCAGTAATGCTTCCTCTTTTGCCATACAATCACCTAATTTCCTGTTCGATGAAAATATTGGAGAGTTGAAATTTCGTCTGTTTGCTTGTCTTCTTCAAGCTTTATTTGTTCCAGAAATTTTTCGTAATCTTTTATTTTCATTCTTTCATATTTTTTTACTTCAACATTTTTTTCGATAAGCTGTGTTTCACACCAATTCATACGATCTCTCGCGTTCATTACAAGTTCTTGATAATAGTTAATGGATTTATCCATATTTATAATGAAGCGCTGATAATGTCTTATTTCTTGAACCGAAGAACCAGTTTCCAATTTTTTTGCTTGAAATTGTTCTAATTCTTCTTTTTTCTTCAGCAAACGATATAATTCTTCTGCAACCTCTTCGAATGTTTTAACAGCATTTTGATAAACCGATAATGCCTCTTCTTTTTCCCGTTCTTTAAATGTTAAAACCTTCTCGAATTTATAATGGTAATTCATGATTGCTCACCATTTTCTGCAAGATTTATAATAGAGGCAATGCTTTCATTCATCGTAATTTTTTCATCTGTGCGTTGTTTCAAGAAAGAAATAATTTTCGGATACATTTGAATAGCTAAATCAATTTCCTTTGAGCTACCTCGTTTATATGCTCCAATATTTATGAGATCTTCAGCATTTAGATATGTACTCAAAAGATCTCTAATTTTTTCAGCTGCTTGCTTATGCATATCCGAAACAAGCTGATTCATTAATCGGCTGACGCTTTTTAAAATATTGATAGCAGGATATTGTCCTTTATTAGCTAACGCACGATCAAGAACAAAGTGTCCGTCTAGTATTCCACGAACAGTATCTGCAATAGGCTCGTTCATATCATCACCATCTACCAAAACAGTATATATTCCCGTAATGGTTCCATTTTGATTCGTGCCTGTTCGTTCTAATAATTTTGGCAAAATCGCAAATACCGAAGGAGTGTATCCTTTTGTTGCTGGAGGTTCTCCTACCGCCAGTCCCACTTCACGTTGTGCCATTGCGACACGGGTAACAGAGTCCATCATAAACATTACATTCAGCCCTTTTTCCCTAAAGTATTCCGCAATGGCAGTTGCTGTAAATGCACCTTTAATTCTCATTAATGCAGGTTGATCGGAGGTAGCACACACCACAATGGATCTTGCCAATCCTTCTGGTCCAAGATCCCGTTCGATAAATTCTCTCACCTCACGCCCACGTTCTCCAATAAGTGCTATTACATTCAAATCTGCTTTTGTATTCCTAGCTATCATTCCCAGCAATGTACTTTTCCCTACTCCACTTCCAGCAAAAATGCCGACCCTTTGACCTTTTCCTACTGTTAATAAGCTATCAATGGCGCGAACACCTAATTCAATTTCCTCTGATATAGGTGGTCGAGTTAATGGATTTGGGGGAGCTTGTTCCGTTGGTATTGCTTTTAACCCTTTAGGTAATGGTGTATCGTCCAACGGTCTCCCTAGTGAATCAATGACTTTTCCTATTAATGAATTACCTACTTTAATTTCAAGTGAACTTCCTGTTGCTTCTACTAAACTTCCAGGAGAAATTTCTTGAATTTCAGTATACGGCATAAGAATGACGTTTTCTTCTTTAAATCCAACCACTTCTGCCATTATCTTTCTGCCCTTTTTCTTTCCACCAACATGAATGATACATACTTCTCCAATTGAACTTTCGGGTCCGATGGATTCAATCATAAGTCCAACGACACGATTCACCTTGCCAAACCGCTTGTATGTTTCAATATTGGGAATGAAGGACAATAGTTCACTTGCTTTCATAAATGAGCACCTTCTAATATCTCATGCAGTTTCTCTTGTAAAATCCTCAACTGACTATCAATACTTGCATCAATTCGGCCATTTTCCGTTTCTACAACGCACTGATATTCCGATAATTGATCATCACCGTAAATATAAAATTGAACCTTACCTGCTAAAAGACCGTCCAATTCGTCTTTATGGGAGTTAATCAATGAGTATTTCGAAGGGTGTATCATAATTTTAATTTCCTGATTTTCTCTTACCTCTTTAATCGTTTGTTTTACTAGTGAAAGAAATTTTTCTGGTTGTTCCGATAATGTATCATACAGAATTTTTTCAGCAGCTTTGATACCCAAATCCAATATTACTTTTTCCGATTCTTCTATATGCTTTATAAATTCATTTTTCGTATGTTCAACCATTTGATTTGCTTCCTCTACTCGAGAGCGATACTCTTCCATTCCTTGATTTCTGCCCTCTATAAGACCTTTTTCAAATCCATCTCGTTTTGCCTCTTCAATCAAAGCTTGCCTTTCTTGCATCCATTGTGCTTTTTCCTGTTCGATTTGTTCTCTTATTGTTTGAGCATGACATTCTGCATCTTGAATCATTGTCTCTGCTTTATGTTGAAATTGACTTAAGTATTTCTCTTTTTCCTTCTCAAAAACTGGATCAATATCACCGTATTCAAGGGTATTTTTCAAATAAATCTCTTTTATTCCAATGATTTTGCCTGGAAGATCAGTATTTATAGAAGATTTAATTATCTTAGACAATGATGTCATCTCCTCCACCACGCGCTATGATGATTTCTCCGGAATCCTCCAGTTTTCTGATAATGGTCACAATTCGTGATTGTGCTTCTTCAACATCTCTTAAACGCACTGGCCCCATAAACTCCATTTCTTCCTTAAAGGTTTCAACCATACGTGAAGACATATTTCGGAATACAACATCCTTTACTTCTTCACTTGATACTTTAAGAGATAGCAATAAATCTTCATTATCCGCTTCTCGGATAACTCTTTGAATCGAACGGTTATCTAATGTAACAATATCTTCGAATACAAACATCCGTTTTTTAATTTCCTCAGCAAGTTCAGGATCTTGAATTTCAAGCGAATCCAAGATGGTTTTTTCAGTTGAACGATCCACCCCATTCAACACTTCCACTACTGCTTCAATTCCGCCTGTTTGAGTATAGTCTTGTGTTACCGTTGAAGAAAGTTTTTGTTCTAATATCGCTTCGACTTCACTTATTATTTCTGGTGAAGTGCGATCCATAATGGCAATCCGCCTTGCAATGTCCGCTTGTACATCTTGCGGCAATTCTGATAGTATTTGCCCTGCTTTTTCAGGCTCTAAATAAGATAGAATGAGTGCAATTGTTTGTGGATGCTCATTTTGGATAAAATTAAGAATTTGAGATGGCTCAGCGCGTCTAGCAAAATCAAAAGGTTTAACTTGCAAGGAAGAGGTTAGCCTGTTAATAATCGTAGCAGCTTGCTCCGGTCCTAACGCCTTCTCCAGAACTGTTTTTGCGTAACCAATTCCACCTTGGGATATATAATCCTGTGCTAGGGCTATATTATGAAATTCATCTAATATTTCTTCTTTTGTTTCTGCTGCAACTTTTTTTACACCTGATATTTCTAAGGTCAGCTTTTCTATCTCTTCTTCTGATAAGTGCTTATACACGGATGCAGAAACATCAGGGCCTAAGGAAATAAGAAGGATAGCGGCTTTTTGTTTTCCAGTCAAACCTTTTTCTCTACTTGCCATTTCCTACCCCCCTATTCTTCGGATAACCATGTACGTAATAATTTGGCAAATTCATCCGGTTTATCTTTTGCCATTTTTTCTAATTGTTTCTTGCGAAGAGAAGTTTCTGTTTCATGTTCCTCATTCACATCAGCAATCTTAATTGGCTCTTCTGTAATAAAAGTATCTTCTTCTACTACTCTTCTTCTAGATCGCAACATAAAGAATACCAGTAGTCCGATTATTAATAGTAATACTCCACCAATAACATATACCCACCACGGAATCTTCGATTGGCTTACCGCAGTATTTGTTGCCTTTCCATTAAACGGTTGAACCGATACGGCAATTTTATTTTGAATAGCCTGATTGGATAAATTAGTTCCACTGCTTTTATCAATGGAGGTGCTAATAATAGTTGATAAAATTTTGTTAATATCCTGAATCCTGCTTTGTGGTAATGAATTCGTATTTTTCGGGTTTGGCGGCTCTACCATTACTTGAATTCCTAAATCACGAATCTTATATGGACTTTGTACAATTTGATTATGAATTTTATTTACTTCATAATTCATTGTTTCTTGTATTTTTTCATAGTCACCATTTCCATTTGAGCTGTTTTGGACATAAGTTGTCCCAGAACCAGTATCCGATGAATTTGTTCCTGGCACCCCACCTGCTGCGGCCCCATTTCCGGAATATGTCTCTGTAATTTTTTGCGCACTTACCGCAATCCCCTTCATGTTTTGCTTATCAACAGGTTGAACTAAGTGCTCATCTGTATTTTCTTGAGTAAAATCAACATCTGCTGTAACGCTTGTTACAACCTTGTCATATCCCATTAAGGTTCCCAGCATGGTTTGAACTTGTCTTTGAATATCTCTTTCAATCTGATGTTTTATATCCATTTGTTCGGCAAAAGTGCTTCCAGTAGAATTTTTATCATTATTTAAATCGAAATACTCAAAATTTTGATTCATAATGACGATATTATCTGTAGGAAGATTCGGAACACTTTTGGAAACCAAATTATAAAGAGATTTTATTTGTTTATCTGTAAACTCATATCCAGGCTTTGTCGTCAATACAACGGATGCAGATGCTTGTTGGTTTGAATCGTTAACAAATATCCCTTTATCAGGCATATTAATCATGACTTTAGCATCTTCAACGCCATCTACTTGTTTAATGAGATTAGATAATTCTGTTTGCATCGCATCTAATTTAATGACATTAAATTCATTATCCGTCATACCAAAACTAGCATTTTGACTAAAAAAGGAATAATCAATACTTCCTGTCTTTGGAATCCCTTCTGATGCCAATTCCACCTTAAGATTATCTACATCCTGTTCTGGGACACTAATCGTCTTGCCATTATCACTAATGACAGACTTTATTCCTTTTGCATCTAAGCTCTGTTTTATGGAACCCGTTTCAGATGGCTCAAGATTGCTGTACAATGGTACCATTGTAGTTCTGGTGGTAAAATAAGTAATTCCAGAAATAAGTAAAAGAATAATTATAAATGCCGATATTCCTGTAATTTTTTGTTTTTTTGATCTGCTGTTCCAGTAATCTTTTATTCTATTAAAGAATTTTTTTATATTCTCATTCATTTCTTTCCCCCGAATCACATATCACTTTTATCTTTTTGTCAAAATCGAAGGTATAGGTCTAAGCGAAGAATTACACTTGCATTCTCATTGTTTCTTGATAAGCTTCAACAACCTTGTTTCGAATTTGTAACGCTGCTTGCAATGTAATATTGGCTTTTTGCGCAGCAATCATTACATCATGCAAATCTACATTTTCGCCATTTGCTAATTTTTGTGTTAATACATCTGATTGAAGTTGATCGTTATTTACTTCAGAAATCGACTTTTTTAGTATATCTGCAAAACTAGTTTTCGTTGGACTTACATTTGTTGTTTGTCCAATATTATTTTGATTAAAATTTATTTGGTTGGACGGTCGTAAAATATTAGAAGCAACCGAATTAATATTTTGAAGAGCCATAAATGTTCCTCCATCTATAAGTTTATTTACAGATTCATAATTTTTTAAATAAGTAGCAGTAAGCTTTAATAGGCGTATATGTATTATTTACCTATTTCCAACGCCTTCATTAGCATCGCTTTATTAGAATTAAAAACAGTAACATTTGCTTCATAGGATCTAGTTGAACTCATCAGGTCTACCATTTCTTTTAATGGATCAACATTTGGCATTTGAACATATCCATTTGCATTTGCATCTGGGTTCTGTGGATCATACACAAGCTTGAATGGCGTTTGATCTTCGACAATTTTAGAAACCTTAACACCGTTTCCGGTCGTATTTCCGGAAGCCTCTTGTAAAAAAGAGTTAAAGGAGTTGGACATTGGTTCAAGAACAACTTCTTTACGTTGATATGGCTGCCATTTACCATTTACCATTTTACCCCTTGTTGTATCAACGTTTGCCATATTGGAGGAAATTACATCCATACGAAGTCTTTGTGCCGTTAAAGCGGACGCCGTAATGTTCATACTATTAAATATTGACATGCTTAATTACCACCTTTAATGACAGTTTGCAAAGTAGAAAACATACCATTGATACGGTCTGTTAATGCACTATAATATATTTGGTTTGTAGCTAGATTTGACATTTCTTTATCTATATCTACACTATTGCCATTATCGTTATATTCCACATTTTGCTGTGTAATAATAGCTGAATTACCAGAGACAGCTCGGAAAGGAATATGCCTTTGATCTGTCATTTTAGCGGCAAAACTTTCATTAATAGAATTGTTTAACATAGCCCCAAACGAAACATCCTTCGCTTTATAATTCGGAGTATCAACATTTGCGATATTATCAGCTATTACCTTTTGTCTTAATGAAGAATAATTTAAGGCATTCTCTACTGTGGAAAAGGTATTATTAAATAACTTCAAAATTTCTACACCTCTATCTAAGATACGACATATTTTTATCCATTACGACACAATATTCTATCAACTATTTTAATGTTTTCATAACTTAGTGTCCATGCACATATTTTGAATTTTAATTATTTATATATCTTTTTTTAACAAATTAGTTCTTTTGGATTATAAATATTACGCAATAACAACAATATATACAAAGATACGACAAAATTATCAATGAAGTTTTTTGCTGTTCTAATTTTAACAAGCGATGAAATTTCAAACTAGTGGATAATGTTGGATGAATCGAGGCATTTATATTAAGAAATGAGAAAAAGCCGTCAATTGTATGCATTGACGGCTTTTTAAAGATATTGACTTCTTCTATTCCAAATATTTGTCGTTTAGTTTGCCTTTAATTTATCAAGTTCCACTAAGAATTTATCGTTCAACACTTTAATATAAGTACCTTTCATCCCTAATGAACGTGATTCAATAACACCGGCACTCTCAAGCTTTCTAAGTGCATTCACAATAACGGAACGTGTGATTCCAACACGATCAGCAATTTTTGATGCTACAAGTAAGCCTTCCTTCCCGTTGAGTTCCTCAAAAATATGCTCAATTGCTTCTAACTCACTGTATGATAGTGAACTAATCGCCATTTGTACAACCGCTTTACTTCTTGCTTCTTCTTCAATTTCTTCAGATTTCTCACGTAAAATTTCCATACCTACAACTGTAGCACCGTATTCAGCAAGAATTAAATCATCATCATTGAATTTTTCCTGTAGTCTAGCAAGAATAAGTGTACCTAATCTTTCTCCACCACCAATAATTGGTACAATAGTAGTTAATCCACTTACAAATAAATCTTTATTTTCAACTGGAAATGCAGTATAAGCACTTTCAATACCAATATTTGATGAAGTTTCGTTAATGTTAAACAAACTATTTGTATACTCTTCTGGAAATTGACGTTCCTCTAACATATGAGACATGCGTTCATTTTCAATTTGTTGATTGATAGCAAAACCAAGTAATTTTCCTCTGCGGCTTACCACAAAAATATTCGCCTCAATTACTTCGCTTAGTGTTTGTGCCATTTCTTTAAAATTTACCGGCTTTCCGGCAGCCTTTTGTAACATCGCATTAATCTTTCTAGTTCTGTCTAATAAATTCATTTTTCTTCCTCCTAGGTATTTAATCATTGCATATTTTGTTCTAAAAATTAAGCTGAAATTTTTCACTATTCGATGCTAAAATTTAAGGAATAATGCTTAACAGAATTATTCGTCTATAATATAAATTGACTCAAGTCCTTGTTTTGCGAAATAGCACCAAGTTTTTCGTTTACATATTGAGGTGTAATTGTGACCTTTTCCAAAGTAATTTCAGGAGCTTCAAAAGATAAATCCTCCAGAAGCTTTTCCATGATTGTATGAAGTCGTCTTGCACCTATATTATCTGTATTTTGATTCACTTCAAATGCAATTTCAGCAATTCTAACAATAGCTTCGTCAGAAAATTCAATTTGTATACCTTCTGTTTCTAATAATGCAGTATATTGTTTAATTAATGCATTATCGGGTTCCACTAAAATTCGGTAGAAATCGTCTACCGATAGTTTTGTTAGCTCGACACGAATCGGAAAACGTCCCTGTAGCTCAGGTATTAACTCTGATGGCTTTGCCATATGAAATGCGCCTGCAGCGATGAATAAAACATGATCCGTTTTTACCGATCCATATTTCGTAACCACTGTAGAACCTTCTACAATTGGCAGGATATCGCGTTGGACACCTTCTCTTGATACCTCGCCAGAAGATGAACTTCCACTTTTGCTAACGATTTTATCTATCTCATCAATAAAGATAATACCCGTTTGTTCAGCGCGATAAACGGCCTCCTGTGTTACGTCATCCATATCTATTAGTTTTTGAGCTTCATCATTTGTTAATACTTTACGAGCCTCACTAACGGTTAACTTTCTTTTTTTCTTCTTCTTTGGCATAAGATTGCTTAATGCATCTTGCATATTCATTCCCATTTGTTCCATTCCGGACCCTTGTAGCATATCAAACATAGATGGAACTTGCTCTTCTATTTCAACTGATACTAGTTCATCTTCGAGTTCTTTATTCGCAAGCTTTGTTTCAATGATTTTTTTTCTTTCCTTCATTGATACATCTTCTTGGGAATCATTATCTAAGTCTTGCTCTTGATCATTTCCGCCGCCAAAAAGCATTTCAAATGGGTTCTTATAATTATTTGCTTTCTTTTTAGTGGGTAATAATAGCTCCACTAAACGACGGTTTGCATTTTGCTCTGCTTGGTCCTTCACATCATTAATTCTCTCTTCTTTTACAAGTCTCACTGATGTTTCTACCAAATCTCGAACCATTGATTCTACATCGCGCCCCACATACCCAACTTCCGTAAACTTTGTCGCTTCAATCTTTACAAACGGCGCACCTACTAATTTCGCAATTCTTCTTGCAATTTCCGTCTTACCAACACCAGTAGGTCCAATCATTAATATATTTTTAGGAATGATTTCCTCACGAAGTGCTTCGGTTAAAAGGCTTCTTCGGTATCGGTTTCTTAATGCAACTGACACTGCTCTTTTTGCATCTTTTTGCCCAATGATATATTGATCAAGCTTTTCAACAATCTGTCTAGGCGTTAAACTCATCGCTTTATTGATTTTATAAGCCAAGATACCCTCACTCCTTCTTTTCATTATGAAGAGACAAACTTACATCACTGCAATTTGCAAATTAAAAGAAGTTAAAATTATAATTCTTCCACAATAATATTCGAGTTCGTATAAACACAAATATCAGAAGCAATTTTTAGAGCCGCCTCTGCCATTTCTTTCGCTGTTAAATGCTCTCCACTGAATTGCTTAAGCGCACGGCCAGCAGCCAACGCATAATTGCCACCGGAGCCTATTGCTAATATGCCATCATCTGGTTCAATGACTTCACCCGTACCCGAAACAAGTAAAAGATTATTTTCATCCATTACAATTAACATCGCTTCTAATTTTCGCAAAACTTTATCGCTTCTCCATTGCTTTGCTAATTCAACTGCTGCACGTGTTAAATTCCCATTATATTCATGAAGTTTCCCCTCAAACATTTCCGATAAGGTAAATGCATCTGCAACCGAACCGGCAAAGCCAGCTAGCACCTTTCCGTTAAAAAGCTTTCGAACTTTTTTCGCCGTATGTTTCATCACTACAGCATTTCCAAATGTAACCTGACCGTCTCCAGCCATGGCGCTTTTGCCTTTATGTTGAATAGCAAAAATAGTAGTTGCATGGAAATCACCCATTTCGAACACCTCCAGAAGACTTAGCATATATTTAATTCCTTCACGGAACCTTAGTTACTCCATCATACAGTTTAAATTTGGAAATATAATATCTTTTTATTCCCATAAATTATACATATTTACTCATATTTTTATACCTTTATTTCACATACAATAAATAATTTAAAATTTTCCAATGCGTCAATTATGCTCTTGGATGATGTGCAATATATGTTTTTCTAAGATGCTCTTTTGTAACATGGGTATAAACTTGTGTGGATGATAAGTATTCATGACCCAAAAGCTCTTGAACCGTTCTTATATCTGCACCATTATCCAATAAATGAGTAGCAAACGTATGTCTAAGCATATGAGGATGCATTTTTCCGGTAAGTGCTGCTTTGTCAATTAAGTTATTCAGTATATGTCTAATGCCCCTAACAGTCAAAGGGCTTCCCTTATAGTTTACAAATAATTGATCATGAGATATGGCATTTTTCATCAATTGGTTTCTTGCAGTGTTTATGTAATCCTGAAGGGCATTACTCGCAAATGAACCGAATAGAACAATGCGCTGTTTGCTCCCTTTACCATTCACAAGAATAGCGTCGTAATCAAAGTCGATATCCTTCAATTGAATGCTTGCACATTCACTAACACGGATCCCAGTAGAATATAATATTTCTAACAATGCCTTGTTTCGCTTATCCAAAGGGCTTTGCCCTTCACAAGCCTCAAATAACTTCTCCATTTCTTCTTGATAAAAGAACTTTGGTATTCGAAGCTCTTTTTTGGGCTGAATTAAGAGTGCAAATGGATTTTCAGAAACAATCTTTTCTCTCATCAAATATTTGTAGAAACTACGCAAGGAAGATATTTTACGTGCTAAACTCGCTCTCTTGTATTTACCCGAATATAATTGAGTTAAATAGAGTCTTGCATCAAAGTATTCCACTTTACTTACATCAGATATACTTTGTTCAGACATGAACATAAAGAAGTGTTCAATATCTTGACGATAAAATTTAATAGTATACTCCGAGTAATTCTTTTCAATTTGAATATACTCGATATATGAATTTAAACAGTTTTCCAAGCCTTTATTCACGTTTAACACCTCACAAGGGCTACTAAATAGTATCATAATTTAGTAACCCTTGCAACGAATAATACAAATTTTTCACAAAGTTTCGAATTGTTTCGTGAATTATTATTGTATTGAATGAATTACCCTTAAGCATTTTACAATACAATGTGAAAGAAAGAAAGGAAAAGGGACTTCGAAACAAAAATTTCACAAAATCCTCATTATTTTTACTTTATCTGTAAGAGAAAATTAGAAAGAGTAAGCATCCGCTTACTCTTTAACTCTCGGTCTTTTCCTTATAATCACAATTCGTACACTGAACTTGAATTCCCTTTTTCAATTTTTTCTCCACTAGAACATGATCACATTTAGGACATTTTCGTTCGATTGGTTTATCCCAGGATATAAAATCACAATCCGGATAGCGGTCACAACCATAGAATGTTCTTTTTTTCTTTGTTTTACGTTCGATAATATTTCCTTTTTCACATTTAGGACATTTTACGCCAATTTCTTTTACAATTGGTTTTGTATTGCGGCAATCCGGAAAATTGCTGCATGCCATAAATTTACCATAGCGCCCCATTTTAAATACCATAGGGCTCCCGCATTTCTCGCAATCTTCTCCGGCAAACTCGTCTTTAATTTCAACCTTTTCCATTTCTTCTTCTGCTTTTTTTAATTTCACTTCAAAATCTTTGTAAAATTCATCAATAATCTTAACCCACTCAACATGACCATCCTCGATCTCATCCAAATTATTCTCTAGTTTTGCGGTAAATTCGACATCGAGAATTTCTGGAAAAAACTCTAACATGAGTTCAATGACAATTTCTCCAAGTTCAGTTGGCACAAAACGTTTATTTTCAAGCGCAACATAACCACGTTTTTGTATTGTATCAAGAGTCGGAGCATATGTTGATGGTCTACCAATCCCTAGTTCTTCTAAAGTTTTTACAAGTCTTGCTTCGGTGTAACGTGGAGGCGGTTGTGTAAAATGCTGTTTTGGATCGATATCCGTTGATTTTACATTATCTCCTGTCTTAAGATCCGGCAATAGATTTTCCTTCTCCTCTTGCCCGTCATCTGTTCCTTCTACATAAACCTTCATAAACCCAGGAAACTTGATTTTTGAACCAGTCGCCCTAAAAACTACTTCTCCATTTAATATATCAACACTCATTGTATCCATGATAGCAGGGGCCATTTGACTGGCAACAAAACGCTCCCATATTAGCTTATATAGACGCAACTGATCTTTGCTTAAGTATTCTTTTAAGGAGTTGGGGTCTCTAAATGTGCTTGTTGGTCTTACTGCCTCATGAGCATCTTGAGCATTTGTTTGTTTTTTATCCTTTCTTTGCTCGGTTCTAGCAAATTCAGTTCCAAAATTTTCTTTGATATATGACGCTGCTTCAGTTTGAGCAACTTCAGAAACACGTGTCGAATCTGTTCTCATATAAGTAATTAAACCGACACTTCCATCTTTGCCAAGATCGATTCCCTCATAAAGCTGTTGCGCTAACATCATTGTTTTCTTTGCTCTAAAATTAAGCTTTCTTGCAGCTTCCTGCTGTAAAGAAGATGTAGTAAATGGTGGTGCAGGATTTCTTTTTCTTTCTTTTTTGGAAACGGAAGAAACCGTATACTTATCAATTAACTTTGATAGTACTTCTTTGACATCTGCTTCGGATGTTAATTCAAGTTTTTTACCTTCTATACCATAAAAAGCAGCTTGAAAAGTCTCTTTGCCAAATTCAAAATTGGCTGTAATAGACCAATATTCTTCGGGAATAAAATTCTTTATTTCATTTTCACGATCGATAATAAGTCTAACGGCCACTGATTGTACCCTTCCAGCACTTAATCCTTTCTTTACCTTTTTCCATAGTAATGGACTGATATTATAGCCGACTAAACGGTCGAGAATTCTCCTCGCTTGTTGAGAATCAACCAAGTCCATATTTATTGGCCGAGGGTGCTTAAAAGATTCTTTAATGGCGTCCTTCGTTATTTCATTAAAAACAACTCTGCAATCAGAATGAATATCCACATCCAAACTATGTGCTAAATGCCATGCGATTGCTTCCCCTTCTCTATCGGGGTCGGCCGCAAGATAGACTTTTTTCGCTTTTTTTGCGGCTGTTTTTAAATCTTTTAAAATTGGACCTTTTCCTCTAATCGTTATATATTTCGGTTCGTAATTATGTTCAACATCAACACCTGTTTGACTCTTAGGTAAATCCCTAATATGCCCCATAGATGCTTTCACTTTATATTTTTTTCCAAGATATCGTTCAATGGTTTTCGCCTTCGCCGGCGATTCCACTATTACTAAGTAGTCTGACATCAAAAATCCTCCCCAGAGGTGTTATATAAATTTCTTAAGATGATTATTACATCTGTTAATTTTTACACATACTGAAATCAAGTGTACATAATAGACCTGATTTTCATATTTGTCAATTATTCCTTTTAAAAAACAATATATATTAGACTCCTATCTCACTCATTCCTCTTGAAATTTAATCATTTCCAATTTACCACGATGATATAATGAAAAAATTAACTTCCTTAACTTTTTAAAAAAACTAGTGCTCTGCAGATACAGTTAATAGGCGAACTCTTCCAAGATATCTTCCCCTGACTGAACCAGTTTAGCACCTTGTTGTATCAGTTTATTAGTACCTTGTGAAAGAGATTCATCAATATTTCCAGGTACAGCAAATACTTCCCTGCCCTCTTGAAGTGCATAATCGGCGGTGATAAGAGAACCGCTCCTTTGTTCTGCTTGAATCACTACTGTTCCTTTTGAGAGTCCACTAATGATACGATTTCGCATCGGAAAATTCCACTTTTGCGGCTTGGTATGCGGAGGGTATTCCGATATAATTAAATGCTCTTTCTTCATATTCTCTACTAATCCAATGTTTTCCTGCGGATAAATATGAAAAAATCCACTTCCTAATACTCCAATCGTTTTACCCTTACATTGTATGGAAGTTTTATGTGCCATTGTATCTACCCCCTTTGCTAGTCCGCTAATAATCACAAATTCCTTTTTGATTAAAGCAGGCATTATCTTTCTAATTGCTTTCATTGCATCAAAATTAGCTTTTCTGGATCCTACAATTGCAATCGAAGGGAATTGTAATAGGCGTGAATCTCCAATGGAATAAAGTACTAAAGGAGGGTTATATGTCTGTTTTAATAGATTAGGATAGGTATCGTCGAAAATCGTATGGCATTGAATGTTGTGTCTTTGATAGTTTAAAAGTAATGCATCGATGGATAAATGATGCAGGTCATAGTAGATTCTTTCTATTTGATTCATTTTTCCTAAAGTGATGGACTTTAATGCAGTGAGGGATAAAGTATATAAAGAATGTAAATCGGGGTCTTTTTTTAGCATCTTAAGGATGACACTAGATGTAATGCCTTGGCAATGATGAAGATGAATAAGTCTTTTTTTAAATTCTTCCATAAAGTCCTCCTAAATCTAGTTTTTCACTTCTTCCTTTGAATATATGGTAAATAGCCCCTCTTCATCAGAGGGACTATGCCTTTATATTTTTATATTAATTAGTGAGTTTTACACTTTTCGTAAAGACCTTTTTCTTTTAAGACACTAATTAATGTTTCACCCATTACAGATGGTGTTTCTGCGACTTTAATTCCACATTCATTCATTACACGGATTTTTTCTGCCGCAGTACCTTTACCGCCAGAAATAATGGCACCCGCATGACCCATACGTTTTCCTGGAGGTGCTGTTACACCGCCGATGAAACCAACAACTGGTTTTGTCATATTAGCTTTAACCCAGCGTGCTGCCTCTTCTTCTGCTGTTCCACCGATTTCACCAATCATAATAACAGCTTCTGTTTCTGGATCTTCATTAAATGCTTTGAGAACATCAATAAAATCTGTTCCGTTAACAGGGTCTCCACCGATACCAACAGCAGTTGTTTGACCAATACCTGCTTGTGAGAGCTGATGAACAGCTTCATAAGTTAATGTACCAGAACGAGATACAACACCTACATGACCTTTTGTATGAATGTAACCAGGCATGATACCGATTTTACATTCGCCTGGAGTGATAACTCCTGGACAGTTCGGACCAACTAGGCGAGTTTTCTTGCCTTCCATATAACGTTTCACTTTAACCATATCTAGTACTGGAATATGCTCAGTGATACAAATAACTAGATCTAATTCAGCATCAACTGCTTCTAAAATAGCATCTGCAGCAAATGGAGCTGGTACATAGATAACAGAAGCGTTAGCACCAGTTGCATGTACAGCTTCTTCTACCGTATTGAATACAGGAACGCCTTCCACTTCAGTACCGCCTTTACCAGGAGAAGTACCACCTACAATTTTTGTTCCGTATTCTAACATTTGTTTTGTATGGAAAAGAGCTGTTTTACCAGTAATACCTTGGACGATTACCTTTGTGTCTTTATTAACAAAAACGCTCATTTTATTCCCCTGCCTTTCTTAGCCTACTAGTTCAACGATTTTTTGTGCGCCGTCTGCCATTGATTCAGCAGCAACGATGTTTAATCCAGATTCATTAAGGATTTTCTTACCTAATTCAACATTCGTTCCTTCTAAACGAACTACTAATGGCAATTCAAGTCCAACTTGTTTAGTAGCTTCCACGACACCTTCTGCAATAATGTCACACTTCATAATTCCGCCAAAGATATTTACGAAGATACCCTTAACATTTTTGTCAGAAAGGATGATTTTGAATGCTTCCGTAACTTTCTCCGCTGTAGCACCGCCACCAACATCAAGGAAGTTGGCAGGATCTCCACCGTAATGCTTGATGATATCCATAGTAGCCATTGCAAGTCCGGCACCGTTAACCATACATCCAATTTTTCCATCTAGTGCGATATAACTTAAGTCATATTTAGATGCTTCGATTTCTTTTGGATCTTCTTCTTCCAGATCACGATATTCTAAGACATCTTTTTGACGGTATAATGCATTAGAATCAAAGTTTAATTTCGCATCAAGTGCCATTACATTTCCATCACCTGTTACAACAAGTGGGTTAATTTCAGCGATAGAGCAATCTTTTTCGATGAACGCTGTATATAAGCCCATCATGAATTTAACAGCTTTGTTTACTAACTCAGCAGGAATATTAATATTAAATGCAATGCGGCGAGCTTGGAATGCTGTTAACCCAACAACTGGGTCAATCGTTTCTTTGAAGATTTTTTCTGGCGTCTTTGCCGCAACTTCTTCAATTTCAGTACCGCCTTCTTCTGATGCCATCAAAGTAACACGAGAAGTTGCACGATCTAATACTAGTCCTACATAATATTCTTTTTTAATGTCGCAACCTTCTTCAATTAGAAGACGTTTTACTTCTTTTCCTTCTGGTCCAGTTTGGTGTGTAACTAAAGTTTTTCCTAAGATTTCGTTTGCATATGTACGAACTTCATCTAAGTTCTTAGCAACCTTAACACCGCCAGCCTTACCACGACCTCCGGCATGAATTTGTGCTTTTACTACACATACTTGTGTACCAAGTTGTTTCGCAGCTTCCACTGCTTCATCAACGGTAAAAGCAACCTTTCCATTTGGTACCGCTACCCCGTATTTTCTGAGGATTTCTTTACCTTGATACTCATGGATATTCATTTTCCATCCTCCTATCAAACAATGACAAAAATTTAACTGCGTTTTCATTGTATATAAAGGTAGAAAATATGTCTAGCTTTATGAAGAAATTATATAATTTTACAATTTATTTTAAACTATCGGAATTATAGAGCTATTCCTTTAATCTATTAAACTAAAAAAGACATTAAAAACATCTATATATTAGATGCCTAATGTCCTTTACCTGTTTGTTGATCAACCCTATAAATAAATGCAAATACTTCTGCAACAGCTTCATAAAGCTCTTCGGGAATTGTTTCATTGATATCCAGGTTTCCAAGCAATTGTACTAAGCTTTGATCCTCCTGTATAGGTATGTTGTTTTCCTTGGCTTTTTCAATAATATTTTCAGCTACATATCCTTTTCCTTTTGCCTTCACTATTGGAGCAGAATATTTTTCAGAATGATAGCTTAAAGCTATTGCTTCTCTTAGTTCTGGAGGATTTCGTTTTTTTTTATACACGTATATCCACTCCCGTATAAATCTGAGATACAGAATTATTGTTCTCTTTTTTATTCACTTCCAATAATGATGACTTTCCCATGAAATGAACAGCGGATAATTGATAATGAAGTTCCTCTAGGTTCTTTTTTAAAACAGGAACTATCTTCAAAGCTACTTCCTTTATTTCCGGCAATTCATTATAGACATTCACATTGATTACACGATTCTGTACCTTCATTTCTACAATGGTTTCTTGAAGATGTTCTAAATGTAAATAAAAAAGAATATGACAATAGTTCGGGTCAATTTTCCCATCTTCCTTTTTCTTTCCTGACCATTGCATAGTTAAATTTGTTTGATATCCAAATAATTGAATAGGAATCTCATAAAATAAATGCTGAAGAGGGCCATTATCATACATCTGGATTTGCTGTCCATTCATTTTATTGACCATACCTTCCACTGTATCCCTTACCTCAAGAACATGATCAGATTCTTGCAAAAATTTAACTAACAACGGTTTTAATAGATCCTTCACTTGATTATTTTCCGCATGAACAGAAACCTGATATTCATAAAATAATCCTAATGATTTTGTTGCTTCCTTAAATTGATGCAAAAATTCTTTCCCGTTAACCGATTGTTTCATATTGGTTACAATTCCCTTTAAAAAATCCTTTTCCTGTTGGGTAAAAGAAGGTAGTTCATTTGTTAGTTCCTTTGAATTTATTTGATTAATAACATTTAACAAACGATCCACTAGTTTTTGTGTGTTGGATGGGTTATGAATATCCGCTAGTTCTCTTAACCCTTCCAGTTGATTATGTATTGTATTAGATTGGAATGTTGGTTTTGAATCAAGGAAAGGAGACTCTATCTCCTTTCCTAGTTTTTGTAATATAGAACTGGATATCTTTTGCCAATTCTTATTATCAGAAACTGCTCCATTTTTTAAGTCTTGAATTAAATTGGCAACGATTTGTTTATTTTGAATGTTTGTAATAGAGTTGATAACAGCTTGTATTTCCTTAACAGTTGGTGTCTGAGCTTCCTTTGAAAGCAACTGCTGGAGATTTTGTAGTTGATAGTGAATAGGTTCCTTACGTTCCCCCGCCAAAAGTGATTTGAATATGGATTCATTTAAGGGCAAATCATTTTCCAGCATTTGCTTGACAATCTTTATATCTTGTTTTATATCTGTTGATTGTGATAGCCATCCACTTATTTTGCTGATGGATTCCTTTGTAAAAGGAATTTGCTCTTTTGATAGAAAATATGCTATTTCCAGATTTGTTTTCGTTGCAGGCAAAGAAAGCTGCTTTAAAATAGTAGTCATATTGTTATTGCTTTGTTTATTTGATAGAAGTTTTAGCTGAATCGCTCCGTCATCCGAATCCACCTGAAACCAATATGATTCTCCATTTGTCAATGGTACTTCAAGTTTTGCAATAAGACTTTGATTTCCAATTTGCAAGAGGGCAAAATTATTTGGATATATATTTTTCACCTGTCCAAAGAAAATCTTTCCCTTTTGAAAGGAAAAGGTGTTATCTTGACTTTTTATATTTAATGGTTGAAATCCTTTTATTATCGAAGACAACATAATATTATTCCTTTCAACTAGTATTCTTTATAAAATTTATGAATAAAATGCGAATAGGTTAGTAATGGCCAAATATAATTGTAGCTATGATAATGAATATAGAATAAGCCAGCTGCTCCCTGCCCCATAGGATAAGTAGTTCTCCAATTATTTATATCGGCATTATGGCATAGAAAGTTAATTCCTTTTTGAATTTGTGGGGTAATTTTATCCGACACGGCAATTAGCGCATCTACCGCCCATGCCGTATGTGTTATAGTACTAAAACCCAAAGGAACATATTCTTCTTCGATATCACTGTTGCAAGATTCTCCCCAGCCACCATCATCATTTTGTATTTTGTTCAACCAACTGATTGCCTTATGGATTGAAGGATGTTCTGCCTCTACCCCTGCCGCGCGCATTCCTGTGAGTGCCGCCCAGGTTCCATATATATAGCAAATTCCCCATCTGCTATTCCATGATCCATCTTCTTCCTGATGTTTCCACAGCCATTTTATCCCTTTTTTGATAGGAGGGTATCGCTTATTTAAATTTGTATGTTTTCCAAAAAACTCTATCGTTCTTCCAGTTAAATCTGCACTTGACTCATCTAATAATAAATCTTCACCTCCAGGCAAAATCGTTAAGAGAGGGTTATCAATATTTCGCTCAAAGGCCGGCCAGCCACCATCATCATTTTGCATGGACAAAACCCACTCCACTCCACGATCCCATATAGGTCGAAAGTGATGATTTTGAATGGATTGTCTTCGAATAGCCCTTAAAGCAGCTGTGGTATCATCTACATCAGGATTTAGTGTATTAATGTTTGAAAAACCCCAACCTCCTGGTTTTGCATGCTTATTATGAATAACCCAGTCACCGTATTTATAATGTTGTCGAGATAAGAGGTATTGATTTGCTTTCTGTATCGTATTGGCGTTTTTGGAAACCCCAGCTTCTTGCAATGCATAGCTGATTAATGTCGTATTCCATACATTTGCCGTTGTATATTGGCAGTGCGGAAGATTATCAATTTCACAAATCATCGATTTTAAACCATTCACTGCATTAACGATTATTTTATCCTCTTTCGTCTTACCTCTTGCCATAAGGGCAAATATCATTAAGAAAGTAGCACTAAAATAACTATAAAAGGTTCCATCCGCTTCTATTCTGTTCAACATATACATTTCTAATTTATTTATTGCCTTTTCATGTATATCTTCCTGTATACCTACTAGACTATCAATCCCTTTTTTTATATAATCCAGTAAGGAACGTAAATCTCTCGTTTGTCGTAAAGTAAAGGAACCTGCTTCTCTATCTGTAAAAAGATCTGATAGATCTGGACTCCGATTTGTTATCTTTGTATACCTTGTATCACTCAGAATTAAAATCGGTGCAATATTTGCTCTACCAAATACGGAAATGTCATAAAAGTTAATGGGGAATTGATTTGGAAGGAGCACTGCCTCAACAGGAATAGGAAATGAACTTGGCCAATCCATTTGTCCACCAATTGCTAATAATATTTGCGTGAACATTTGTGATTTTTCCAATCCCCCATGCTTCAATATAAACCCCTTCGCTGCCATCATCTGGCTTTCCTCATTTGATACATATCCCGAATATCTTAAAGCATATATAGCTTCAATAGTAGTAGTTAAGTTTCCCGTCTTTTCATCGTGAAAAAGCTTCCATGAACCATCCTGCGCCTGTTTGCTTAAAATACGTTTAACAAGCCCTCTAATTAAGTCTTCTTCCTCCAGTTCTAACATTCTTAAAAGAATTATCATATAGGCATCTGTTTTAATACCTGTTTCAAAAGGATAGTCCCATGATCCATCTGGCAATTGATCTGTCCTGAGTTTTTCAATCAACCGATTCATTTCTTCCAAAACTTGTTTTTTTAATGCCATGAATCTCACTCCTTTATCAAACCTTTATGTCTTATTCATATTCTGTTTTATTAGGGAGTATGGTTGAATTATATAAAAACTTACATAAACATCGGTACGAAGGACCACTATATGTATTAAGGAATAGTATAAAATAGTTATAGAAGTGGTTTAACTAAAGTTATTTTACACATAAGAGAAGCAGGGCAATTTTTTTGCTTTTTCATTTTTTATCTATCATAATACATACTGAAGGAGGCTGAAAAAAATGGATAACTTTACTTTCTTAAATCCGACAAAATTAATTTTTGGTAAAGATCAGCTTGAACAATTAAAAACAGAAATTCCTCTGTATGGAAAAAAGGTATTACTTGTCTATGGCGGAGGAAGCATTAAAAAAAGCGGTTTATATGATAAAGTAATCAATCAATTAAATGAAATAAATGCAGAAGTGTTTGAACTTTCTGGAGTGGAACCAAATCCTCGTGTCTCCACTGTGCGTAAGGGAGTAGACATTTGCAAAAAAGAAGGCGTTGAATTTTTATTAGCTGTTGGTGGCGGCAGTGTTATTGACTGTACAAAACTGATTGCAGCTGCATCCAAATATGATGGAGATGCTTGGGATCTAGTTATTAAAAAGGCTTTCGCAAAGGATGCACTTCCATTTGGAACGGTTCTTACCCTTGCAGCTACTGGTTCGGAAATGAATTCAGGATCTGTCATTACAAATTGGGAAACAAATGAAAAATATGGTTGGGGAAGCCCGCTCACATTCCCTAAGTTTTCAATTTTAGATCCTGTAAATACATATACTGTCCCAAGAAATCAAACCGTATACGGCATCGTGGATATGATGTCACATGTATTCGAACATTATTTCCATCTAACAGAAAATACAGAGTTTCAAGATCGGATGTGTGAAGGATTATTAAAGACAGTTATGGAAACGGCCCCTAAACTGTTAAATGATCTTGAAAATTATGAATATCGTGCTACCATCCTTTATTGTGGAACAATGGCATTAAACGGAATATTAAATATGGGCTATCGCGGAGATTGGGCAACACATAATCTAGAGCATGCTGTTTCTGCCGTTTATGATATTCCACACGGCGGAGGATTGGCCATATTATTCCCTAACTGGATGAAGCATAACTTACATGTTAAGCCTTCTCGTTTCAAACAACTAGCTGTTCGTGTATTTGATGTAAATCCAGATGGAAAAACAGATGAAGAGGTTGGACTTGAAGGAATTGAGAAGCTTCGTGATTTCTGGAACAGTATTGGTGCGCCATCACGATTAGCAGATTATGATATTGACGACAGCAAATTAGATGTTATGGCAGATCGAGCAATGGCCAATGGTGAATTTGGTACTTTCACTAAATTAAATCGTGAGGATGTACTTTCCATTTATCGTGCTTCTTTATAATGTAAAAAACTCAACCGTTACAGGTTGAGTTTTTTATATTATATCTTTAATAGGTGCAAATGATTTACGATGAATAAGACAGGGACCATATGTATTTAATGCCAGCAAATGTTCCTGAGTTCCATATCCCATATTTTTCTCAAAATGGTATTGGGGGTACTGATTGCTATATTCTTTCATCAATCTATCACGGGTAACTTTTGCAACGATAGATGCTGCTGCAATGGAAACACTTTTTGCATCTCCTTTTATGATGGAAGTTTGCGGAATGGGTAATGCTAATTTCATTGCATCAATTAAACAATAATCCGGGAATATACTAGAATTATTTATTGCGGTGTTCATAGCCTTCTTCGTTGCCTCATAAATATTGATATGATCAATTTCTTCTGCAGAAACAATTCCAATCCCCACTGATTTAGCTTCCCTCATAATAAACTCATAATAGTCTTCTCGTTTTTGTTCAGAAAGTTGTTTCGAATCATTTATCCCAGGTAAATAAAAGCTGTCAGACAATATGACAGCAGCAGCTACTACTGGACCCGCTAACGGTCCTCTCCCAACTTCATCAATGCCAGCGATCAATTTAAAGCCTTCTGCCTTTATTTCATTTTCATATTTCATCATTTCCAGGAAATGTTCCCGTTCCAACTCTTCCTTATTTAATGCATTAACCTTTTTCTTCCATAAGTTTTGTACACCTTTACGGGTATCCTTTTTGATTTCTTCAAGAAAAGAATCCTTCAAGCTATTTACTTGTTCCAATTTTAATGCTATTTCTTTAATTGTATAACTTTCCATACTTAGCCTCACCATTTAGGATTGATCTGTTTGATCGGGAAAATCAAAAGTAATTCTTCCGATTTTTAACGAGCGCAAATCACGAATAATCGTTTCCGCAGTCTTATCATAATCTATTTCTCCGCGTGCCATAAGACAGCCTCTTAATTTTCCGATATGATTAAACACTTCCACGATTTCATCGGGCAAATGCTCAAACTGATATCGTTCCTTTAATTGGTTAGGATAATGCTCCTCTAAAAATCGAATACCAAAAACGGCAATATCTTGTAAGTTTAATATCGTATCTTTTATTGCTCCGGTTAACGCTAATTTATACCCAACGATCTCATCCTCAAATTTCGGCCATAAGATTCCTGGGGTATCTAATAGTTCTAATTGCTTACCGACCTTAATCCATTGTTGTGATTTGGTAACACCCGGTGTATTGCCGGTCTTTGCGATATTTTTATTAGCAAGTCGATTAATCAGAGTCGATTTTCCAACGTTAGGGATGCCAATAATCATTGCACGTATGGCTCTTGGCTTCATACCTCTGGATTTCATCCTGTCAAACTTAGACTTTAACAACTCTTGAGCAGCCTTTACTATTGAATCCATCCCACTCCCTGCTTGAGAGTTAATAGCCAAAGCCTTTTGCCCATTATCAGCGTAAAATTGTATCCACTGTTTTGTCCTATTTGAATCAGCCATATCTGCTTTATTTAATAAAATTAATCTTGGCTTTTGCTGCACAATTTCATCCAGCATAGGATTTGCGGACGAAACGGGAATCCTTGCATCTACTAATTCAAAAACTATATCAACCAGCTTTAATTTTTCAGATACTTCCCTGCGTGCTTTCGCCATATGACCTGGGAACCATTGAATGGTCATGTATCTCAACTCCAAAAACAATTATTTTACTATACGGATATCTTTCATTGGCCAATAAATTAGTTTCGTATCACCAATTACCTTTGTTAAAGGCACTGGGCCAATAATTCTGCTGTCCTTGCTTTGCCTGCGATTATCTCCCATAACAAAAATCTCACCCTTTGGAACTGTGTCTCGCCCAATTAAATCCTTTAATGTGAAATCTTCTGTTAATGGTCCTTGTGTTATTTTTTTGTATTTATCTAAATAAGGCTCTTTATATGCCTTTCCGTTAATATACAAAACATCATTTTTATATTCGATTTTATCGCCTGGCAAGCCAATAACTCTTTTTATGTAATCCTTTTTCTCTGGGGCATGGAAAACGACAATGTCGAACCGATTTGGTTTTCCTAACTTATTTACAATCATTCTATCCCCGTTATGTAAGGTAGGCATCATGGATAACCCATCTACCACAATTGGTGCAAATAGAAAATAACGAATAATTACTGCAAGTCCGACCGCAATGAGAAGGGCTTTAGTCCATTCCCACAATTCATTTTTACGTTTTGCCATATCTCCACCACCCAGATTTTTTCTTTAGAATATAAATATGTGAAAAAAGAAGGAAACTCCTTTTTATTTTATATCCATTTTTCCGTTGGATTAATCTTCTATAAAAAGAATACTTTATGTATATGAAAGAAAAGGGGCTTGTCTCCAAGCCCCTTTTCCAAACGGTTTTCATTGATAAGTATGATAACATTGTAGAAAATAATTTCTACTAAAAGCCACCGACACTTACAATTAGCGAATTTCTTTAATACGAGCGGCTTTACCACGTAAATTACGTAGATAGTAAAGTTTCGCACGACGAACTTTACCGCGACGCACTACTTCTAGTTTCGCAATCTTAGGAGTGTGTAATGGGAAAGTACGTTCCACACCTACACCATAAGATACTTTACGAACTGTGAAAGTTTCGCTGATTCCACCACCGCGGCGTTTAATAACAACACCTTCAAATAACTGAATACGTTCACGTGTACCCTCGATAACTTTAACATGAACACGTACTGTATCTCCAGGACGGAAGTCAGGAATATCACTGCGAAGTTGATCTTTTGTAATTTCATCAATAATGTGCATCGTTTTCAACTCCTTCCAACAGATGCTCATACATGGCTTTCATTGTAGCGGAACATCGTTTTAACGTGACCTGAACTAGCTCAAATCACAAAATTAATCTTAACATATCGCTATCTATTATGCAATAAAAATTGTAGTTATGTTACATTGCTAGTAACCTGACTCTTAAATAAAACTATCTACTTATCTTTTTCCCATTCCAGGATCCATTTTCTTTGTTTCTCTGTTAATGGAAATCCTTCTAATAAATCTGGCCTTCTTAAATAAGTTCTTCTTAATGATTCCTTTTCTCTCCACTCCTCGATTTTTCGATGATCGCCAGAGAGCAGAATATCGGGTACCTTCATTCCCCTAAAATCTGCTGGCCTAGTATAATGTGGATGTTCCAACAAACCTGTAGAGAAAGAATCCAGTACAGGTGAATCATCATTTCCTAAAGCTCCAGGTAACAAACGAACGATGCTGTCAATCATGACCATTGCACCTAATTCTCCGCCAGTTAAAACATAATCACCGATGGACACTTCATCTGTTACAACAAATTCCCTTATTCTTTCATCATAACCTTCATAATGACCGCATATGAAGATTAAATGATCTTCGCGAGAAAACTCTTCTGCTTTTGATTGTTTGAACGTTTCCCCTTGCGGACAAAGTAAAATAATCCGCGGTTTACCTTCGCCTTTCTTTAAGTTCTCTACCGCATCAAATATAGGCTGTGGTTTTAAAACCATACCGGCACCGCCGCCGTATGGATAATCATCTACAGTTTGATGCTTGTTATCAGCAAATTCTCGGTAATTGACAATATTGTACTCGACAATCTTTTTTTCTTTTGCCTTATTTAGAATAGATGTACCAAGAACACCTGTAAACATTTCGGGAAACAAGGTCAAAATATCAATTTTCATGATAAAAGTCCTTCCATTGGTTCAATAATAATTCGTTTTTCCATAACATTAATCTGTTTCACAATTGGTTCAATATAAGGAATTAAATATTCCTTACCCTTATCTCCTTTTACTACCCATACATCATTTGCGCCTGGAGTAAGAATTTCTTTTACAACTCCTACTAATTCATTATTGGTTGTAAATACTTTACATCCAACAATCTCATGAAAATAAAATTCCCCTTCTTCAAGCTCCCCTAGTTGTTCCTTAGAAACCTTTAGAATACCGTTTTTCCATTTTTCCACTTCATTAATGCTGTTATACCCCTCAAATGTGAGCAAATCAAAATTTTTATGTACTCTGTGACTTTTTACTACTAACTCCGTTGGTTCTGTTTGATTGGGAATGAATAAATAAAGAATACTGCCGACTTTAAATCTTTCTTCTTTAAAATCCGTTATCGATATAACACGGACTTCGCCATTTAAACCATGAGTATTGACGATTTTACCTACATTAAACCACATTCAATTTTCACCTCTAACGTATTTCTTTGATGATTCCATCTTTCACGATAATCATTCGCTCATTGGATAACTTATTCCAATCATCCCCGACATTTATTTCGACGATAGATTGAATATTTTGTTCCGCTAATTCGCTTCCAAGTGGAAGAATCTCTAATTGCTCTATTTGAAAATCAATTAATTTTACTTTTTCCTGTCTAATATTAATTTCTTTTTCAAAATGAGTTTTTAAACTTGATGAAGGAAATTTTTTTGTTCTTTCGAGTTTTTTAAGCTCAAAACGAAGTTGATCGCATTCTTTTTGTAGCATCTGCTTTTTTCCTTCATAGGAATACAGCAGTTTTTCTTTACTATTCTCGGTTAAAACCTGCTTTACTACTACAGATTGCAATATTTTCATCATCTACCTCCATTTATGTAGGCTTTTTGATGTTCATTTATTGGATACATTTATCATTAAGATACTTACAAGTGCAAACGTCTGGTTCGGACACTTATCTTGGCTTTTGGTTGCATTTTCCCATCATGAAGCTTTCCATTTTTCTATTTTTAGATATGGAAAAAGGGAGGCTTTGTCTCCTCCCTTTTTCCTTGGTGATTTTCCTATCCAATTCATTGCTGTATTCTTATTTGGGCTATCTAGTCAACAATATCCAAATAAATTCTCTTATGTTGTTGTACACCAGCACACGAATAGACAACAGTTCGTATTGCTTTAGCAACACGGCCCTTTTTCCCAATCACTTTTCCGATATCCTCCTGATGAACAGAAAGGTTATACGTAATTTGATGGGATTCCTCGACCATTTCAACCCGAATATCTTCCGGATGGTCTACTATGGGCTTAACAATTTGAATAATCAAATCCCGCATGGCAAGTCCACAATTACTTGCTATATTTTACGTTGTGGAATTTTTCCATGATGCCTTGTTTAGAGAATAGGTTACGTACTGTATCAGATGGTTTTGCACCATTTTGTAACCATTTAAGCGCTAGTTCTTCATCAATTTTTACTTCAGCTGGTTGTGCAACTGGATTGTAAGTACCAACTGTCTCGATGAAACGTCCATCACGTGGTGAACGAGAATCTGCAACTACAATACGATAGAAAGGAGATTTTTTTGCTCCCATACGTTTTAAGCGAATTTTTACTGCCATTTTAAATAGCACCTCCGAATAGTTTTACACAAGATAGTATAATATCAAAAAAGTATTTTGTTTGTAAAGTGTTTTTTCTTAACACTTTTATATATTGGTAAAAGGAACACATACATTGCTGTCCTATAGTTCTAAAACAGCCTGCCTTGGTTACCTTATTACTAACAAATCAACTTACATAAATGGGAATTTGAAGCCTTTCTTTTTCCCTTTGGTCATACTTGTCATTTGCTTCATCATTTTTTTCATTTCTTCGAATTGTTTAAGCAGTCGGTTTACCTCTTGTACAGTTCTTCCGCTACCTTTGGCAATCCGTTTTCTGCGGCCGGAATTAATGATTTCCGGATTAATTTTTTCCGCTTTTGTCATGGATTTAATAATAGCTTCAACATGACTTATTTGCTTATCATCTATTTGTAGATTATTTAGGCCTTTAATTTTGTTAGCACCTGGCATCATTTTTAAAAGTTCATCCAATGGTCCCATTTTTCTAACTTGGCTTAACTGTTCAAGAAAATCATCAAAAGTAAATGATGCTGTACGCATTTTCTGTTCAAGTTCTCTTGCCTTTTCTTCATCTACATTCGCTTGAGCTTTTTCAATTAAAGTTAGGACGTCACCCATTCCAAGAATTCTAGAAGCCATTCTTTCCGGATGAAATGCCTCTAAGGCATCCAATTTTTCTCCCATACCGACAAATTTTATCGGTTTTCCGGTTACGGATCGAATTGAAAGGGCTGCACCACCGCGAGTATCGCCATCTAATTTTGTTAAGACGACTCCCGTTATTCCTAATTGCTCGTTAAAGCTTTCAGCAACATTTACTGCATCCTGCCCAGTCATGGCATCTACGACTAAAAAGATTTCTTCAGGGTTGGACAATTCTTTAATTTCCTTAAGCTCATTCATCAATTCCCCATCAATATGGAGACGACCTGCTGTATCAATGAGAACATAATCATGATGATTCTCTTTTGCTTTTTCAATCGCTTGCCGTGCAATTTCTACTGGGCTAACTTGATCTCCAAGAGAAAAGACAGGCATACTTAACTGTTTTCCTAGCGTTTCTAACTGTTTAATAGCTGCAGGACGATAAATGTCAGCTGCTACAAGTAAAGGATTACGATTATGTTTTTTTCTTAAAAGATTAGCAAGTTTACCTGTGGTTGTGGTTTTACCAGCACCTTGCAAACCAACCATCATAATTACAGTTGGTGGACGCTTGGCAACAGCAATTTGACTTTGTTCTCCACCCATAAGGTTGGTTAGTTCTTCCTTTACAACCTTAATGACTTGTTGACCAGGAGTTAAGCTTTTCATTACTTCTTGACCAACCGCACGTTCACTTACTTTTTTAATAAATTCTTTTACAACTTTGAAGTTTACGTCTGCCTCCAATAACGCAAGACGCACTTCACGCATCATTTCCTTTACATCGCTCTCCGAAACTTTTCCCTTGCCGCGTATTTTCTGTATCGTATTCTGCAGTCGGTCGGCTAATCCTTCAAATGCCATACATGCCGCCTCCTAATCTAATTTCTCTAGCGCATCAATAAAAGGTAATATTTTCTTTGATAACTCATCTGTTCCAAGATTATCTCTTATCGTGTTTAATATTTTCGTGCGCTCTTTGAACTTTTGGAATAATAATAATTTCTCTTCATATTCCTCAAGCATATTTTCAGTACGTTTGATATTATCGAAAACCGCTTGCCGGCTAACTTCAAATTCTTCGGCAATTTCACCAAGGGAAAAATCATCTAAATAGTAGAAGGACATATAGCTTCGTTGTTTTGGAGTTAACAACGATTGATAAAAATCAAACAAGTAATTCATTCTTGTTGTTTTTTCAAGCATGATTATCCTCCCCTTGTTAAGTGAAAAAGCTTTACATATGAAGAATACATAGTTTTTTTAAATTTGTCAAGAAAAAATCTTTACACATCCAAAAGCAAAGGCGCTTAAAAGTAAGACCAAAACCAAAATTCCCTACTACTCTGCCTCTTTATCTATAATCGTAGAGAATAATCCATACACATATTTTTCTGCATCGAATTCTTGCAAGTCATCCATTTTTTCACCTAGACCTACCAATTTAACTGGAATATTTAGTTCATTGCGGATAGCAAGAACAATACCGCCTTTTGCAGTTCCATCTAATTTTGTTAACACGATCCCAGTAACATTCGTTACTTCTTTAAATGTCTTAGCTTGAAGCAGTGCATTTTGCCCAGTAGTGGCATCTAGTACGAGCAACACTTCATGCGGTGCACCTGGAATTTCTCTTTCAATCACACGTTTTACTTTTTCTAGTTCATTCATTAAATTAACTTTGTTTTGCAGACGACCAGCTGTATCACAAAGCAATATATCCGCTTTCTTTGCACGTGCCGATTGAATCGCATCGAACATAACTGCTGCTGGATCAGATCCCTCACTATGCTTTATAACATCTACTCCAACTCGGTCGCCCCAAACTTCTAATTGATCAATAGCGCCAGCTCTAAACGTATCACCAGCAGCTAAAATAACATTTTTCCCTTGTTGTTTATACATATGAGCCAGCTTTCCAATTGTAGTGGTTTTCCCTACCCCATTCACCCCTACGAATAAAATGACTGTTAAATTATCTTCTTGAATGTTAATATGAGAAGTAGTTTTTTCACCGGCTTCATATATTTCCACAAGTTTTTCTGAAATAACGGATTGAACCGCTACTGGATCCGAAATATTCTTCCTTTTTACCTCCATCTTCAATTCATCGATTAATTCCATTACTGTACTAAAACCTACATCTGCTTGTATTAAGATTTCTTCTAGTTCTTCAAAAAAGTCTTCATCTACTTTTCGATACCGCGCAACGAGATCATTTACTTTACCAGCAAAACTATTTCTTGTTTTGGTTAAACCATCTTTAAATTTTTCTGTAACAGTATCCGTGGATTTTGAAAACTTGTCCTTTAATTTCTGAAAAAAACTCAATTGACTCACTCCCTTTATTAATGCAAAAAAATTTTCCTCTACAAAGTACTTTATATTCTAACAAATTATGAACGAATAATCATCCTGTTTTAACACCTCAAAATACTGTTAAGTTAAGGATTAAAAAAGTGCCCCATTTTCAAGACTTTTGGGGCACTAACTGTATTAAACAGATGCGACAGGACCCACCAGCTCTTTCGTATCTTCTAATTTTACTGATACAAGCTTCGAGACTCCTGATTCTTGCATGGTAATACCATATAATACATCTGCTTCTTCCATCGTGCCTTTACGATGGGTAATGACAATAAATTGTGTTTCTTGACTAAACTTTTTCAAATATTTACTGAAACGAAAAACGTTAGCCTCGTCCAAAGCGGCCTCTACTTCATCAAGAATACAGAATGGAACAGGGCGAACCTTTAATATCGAGAATAAGAGTGCGATGGCTGTTAGAGCTCTTTCTCCTCCAGATAATAGACCAAGATTTTGGAGTTTTTTCCCTGGAGGTTGTGCCACAATATCAACACCCGTATTTAATAAATCATTTGGTTCTGTTAGTTTAAGCTCTGCCCTTCCACCGCCGAAAAGCGCCTGGAAAGTTGGCTCGAAATGCAGACGAATTGCCGTGAATGTTTCTTCAAATCGCCGTTTCATCTCATCGTCCATTTCATCTATTACTTGAAATAATGTTTCTTTTGCTTCTAACAGATCGGTTTGCTGAACCTTCAGGAATTCATAGCGTTCTGAAACTCTTTCATATTCCTCGATTGCGCCAATATTAACCGTTCCAAGCTCATCGATTGCAAGTTTTATGAGTTTAACCTTTTTCCTCGCATCCTCTAATGTAATTTCGAGAGGGAATTCTTGTTTTGCCGCTTCAAAGCTTAATAAATATTCCTCCCGAAGACGTGTTAGTCGATTTTCCAATTCAACATCCAAACGATTAATTTTAACTTCTTCATCTTTTAAAATTTCGACAATCCCTTTATGCTGTCTCTTTAATTCTTTTAAATTCAATTCCATATCCTCTAGCTTAGTTTGCAACTGAATTCTCTCTTCTCTTCTCATCGAGATCAAGTTAGTTGTTGCGAGCTTGTCCATCCGCTTCTTTTCCGCAGCAACAGAAAGTTCCTCTTCACCACTATGACTATTGGACATTTCATTTTCAAACCAGTTCAACTCTTCGGTGTATTGACTATATTTTTTATAAGTATCATCATATTCCGATTGCACACGTTCAAGATTGTCCCGACTCGATACGAGCTGTTCATTCTTTACTGCAAGCTTTGCTTTTAAATCACTAATTTCATTTAAGATTTCATCCTTAGATAAAATATCTTGATTTTTTTTCTTAGTTAAATCCTCTATTTCTTTTTCTAATTCTGTTATTTTATCAGCAATATGTTTTAATTGAGCTTCCAACTCGCGGACTCTTGTCTCGACAGCCTCAGAAGTTGTTAATGACTCTTCCTTCTCCATATCATACATCATGAGCCGTTCATTCATATTTTTTTCTGCTAATTCAATTTGTCTTAGCTCCGCTTTCCATTCTTGCTCCATAAAGCGAAGCTGTTCGCCATGCTCTCTCATTTCTTCGAGTGCTTGTTCTTCGTTGGAGACATCTTGTTTAATGGTTTTAACAAGATTTTCAAGATGCAGCGTTTTTTCTTCCATTGTGAGAAGCTTCTCTTTTAACTCCTCCAATTCTCCTTTGCGAGAAATTAAGGAATTACTAGTATGCTTAGCCGTACCTCCTGTCATGGACCCTCCTGGATTAACAACATCGCCATCTAACGTGACAAGACGATAGCGATATTGAAGGAGTTTTGCAATACGATTGGCACCCTGTAAATCCTTTGTTATTACCACATTCCCAAGCAGATTAGAAATGATAGATTGATATTTTGAATCTATATGAATGAGGTCAGCAGCAACTCCCACAAATGCAGGATCATGGCTAATCATTTCCATTTGTACAGACGGAATCGATTTTCCTTTTATTACATTCAACGGTAAGAAAGTAGCACGTCCATATCGATTTTTCTTCAAATATTGAATTGCATCGCGGCCATTCTCTTCAGTTAAAACGACAATATGCTGCATTGCTCCTCCCAATGCTGTGTCAATTGCAGCCTCATAGCCTTTAGGGACTTGAATTAATTCTGCAACAGCCCCCTCAATTCCGTTAAGAATGGTATTCTTTGCTTTGAGTACTTCTCTTACGCCTTGGAAAAAGCCAGTATAATCCTCTTCCATTTCTTCCAGTGTTTCTTTTCTTGATTTCGCTTTTTGCAAGAATTGATATGCCTGATAAAGTGTGGATTCTTGCTTTTGATATTGACTTTTAAGATTTTCCAGCTTTTGTTGTTTATCTCGATATTTGTGTATATGTTCCTCTAATTTCTTAGCTGCTCCGTCGAGCTGGTTTACTACCTTCTGCTTTTCCTCTAAAATAATTTTTCGCTGTTCTATATATTTTTTATTATCTTCATCTAATTTACTCTTTTTAGAAGAATGGACCTGTAACTGTTGTCTTAAAAGATTTAATTCGTTTTTCCCAGAGGCTTGTTCATTTAACAATTCAATATAATCGCCTTTTAATGATTCGATTACTTCATCCAAATTAATATTAAATTGGTTCAATAAAGCATTTTTTTCCTTCAATCTTGTTTTTAAAAGGGAAGCCTCCGCTACATTTTTGTCATATTCTTCTTTCAGAATTGCTTTTTGTTCTTCTAATTTTTTTATTTTATCTGTTGCTTCCTCTATATTTTTTTGCAACTGATCTTTATTATGGTTAGCATTTTTCTTTCTTTCTTTCAGTACCTCTTTACGGCCTTCTAATTTTTCCAATTCCTCTGTTGCAGAAACTAAAACATTTTGCAAATCACTAATCGATTCATCTAAAGCAGATAGCTGATCCCGCATTTCTGTTAGGTTGGCTTCCTCTTTTTGCAGCTTTGCTGACATAGCCATTTCCTGATCTTGATGCAGTTCCAGCTGTTTATGTAACTGCTCCCAGTTTGTGTTTAAAGCTTCAATTTCCTTTACGGTCAGCCCCACTTCAACGTTCTTCAATTCTTCTTTCTTGTCTAAATAATCCCTTGCTAACGAGGCTTGAATTTTTAATGGTTCTACCTGATTTTCAAGCTCATGAAGGATATCATTCACCCTATTCAAATTTTCTTGTGTCTCGTTCAGCTTTGCTTCAGCCTTTTTCTTACGGGTTTTATATTTCAAAACACCAGCTGCCTCTTCGAAAATGGTACGGCGTTCTTCCGGTTTACTATTTAATATTTCCTCTACTTTCCCCTGGCTGATGATAGAGAATGCCTCTCTTCCCAAACCGGAATCCATAAATAAATCAACTATATCCTTTAAACGACAGCTTTGTTTATTTATATAGAATTCACTATCACCTGAGCGATACACCCTTCTAGTAACACTTACTTCGTTATAATCTAACGGTAACTGATGATCTTCATTATCCAATGTAAGCGAAACCTCTGCGAAATTTAAAGATTTTCTAGTATCGCTCCCTGCAAAGATGACATCCTCCATCTTCCCTCCACGAAGAGATTTTGCTGATTGCTCCCCTAATACCCACCTGACAGCATCAATAATATTACTTTTCCCACTCCCATTTGGTCCAACAACTGCTGTCACACCTGTTACAAAATCAACAGAAATTCTTTCGGCAAACGATTTAAAACCGACTATATCTAAACGTTTGAGGAACAATAGGTTCTCCCTCCCTAAGATTGCTTATTCTTATTAATATCTAAAGCTTTTTATTTAATGTACTGAGTGCAATTTGAGCTGCATGCTGTTCAGCTTCTTTTTTGGAACGCCCTACACCAATCCCCAGCTCCATGTTATTTAAAGAAACTCTTGAAACAAACTCTCGATTATGTGCTGGCCCTCGCTCATCTAGTACAGTGTATTCAAGTACACCTGACGAGTCTTTTTGAACAAATTCTTGCAATTGGCTTTTAAAATCCATTACATGAGAAAAGGCGCCTTCATTCACTTTCGGAAAGACCACCTTCTCGAGAAAATGAATAACGGGTTCAAGTCCTTGGTCTAGATACAGTGCCCCAATAAATGCTTCAAACACATCTGCCAGAAGTGCAGGACGAGTACGACCTCCTGTCATTTCTTCTCCTTTTCCAAGCAAAATATATTCACCAAAACTCAATTCATTGGCAAATGTAACAAGCGAAGGTTCACAAACTATAGCCGCCCGTAATTTTGTCAATTTCCCCTCACTTATTGTCGGATATTGCTTATAAAGATACTGTGATACAGTTAACTCTAAAACAGCATCACCTAAAAATTCCAACCGTTCATTATCTTGATGAGTTTTTTTTCTGTGTTCATTCACATAGGAAGAATGTGTAAAGGCTTGCATTAATAACTTTGTATTTGAAAAATGGATATTAATTCTTTCTTGGAATTGCTTGAATTTTTCCATTACAAGTGTCGCTGCAATTTTTTCTTTCTCTCTATTTATTTTACGCATTACGTTCTCCACCTTAATTTAAAGTAAAATTTCAATTTACATATAAAGTTTATAAAAAAATGCAGGCAAGCGCAAAGGAGCCCAAATATTTTTTTATTCTTTGGCTCCAGCACCTAGTAGCTAGCAGACAGGCGTCGGAGCCTTTCCTCTTTGTATCCCGATAAGCAAATGCCGCCCCCAAACATTTTGCATGATTAGAGGCGCTATTTGATTTCGCGGTACAGTTAATTATGTTTACAAACAAGTGGAACTTTCCAATTCACATTATGAGATATTTTGCGTTGAATCATTCACTGTATTTTTTTGTTTTCTAACAGAAAAGCCCCGTTTAAAATAAACGGGACATTGTAATTAGTGAACGATTATTGCTGACTTTCTATGTATTTAACAGCGTCTCCAACTGTTGCAATCTTTTCAGCATCATCGTCAGAAATTTCCATATCAAACTCATCTTCAAGTTCCATAACAAGTTCAACAACATCTAGGGAATCTGCTCCAAGATCATCCTTGAAAGAAGCTTCAGGTTTCACTTGTGACTCTTCAACACCAAGACGATCTACGATAATTTTCGTAACTCGTTCTAAAACATCTGACATTTGGTTCACCTCCCCTCAAGACATTATAGAGGATTTTGTCCTAATAATAAAGTGAAACTTCCATTTTTTAAATTATCGGTATTTAGGCAATTCTATACAAAACTATTTGTATCAATTAAGGTATTTATTACATTACCATACCGCCATCAACATGGATTGTTTGACCAGTCACGTAATTCGAGTCCTCGGAAGCAAGAAACAGCGCTACTTTAGCAACTTCCTGTGGTTGACCTAGACGAGCTAGAGGGATTTGTTTGAGCATTTCCGCTTTTAAATCCTCAGGTAACTTATCTGTCATATCGGTTGTAATAAAGCCTGGTGCAATAGCATTTGTAGTAATCCCTCTTGAAGCGAGTTCCTTGGCAGTTGTTTTGGTTAATCCGATTACGCCGGATTTAGCTGCAACATAATTAGCTTGACCAGGATTTCCACTTATTGCAACGATGGAGGCAACATTAATAATTTTCCCTGATCGCTGTTTCATCATTTGACGTGTAACAGCCTTAGTTGTTAAAAACACACTCCTTAAATTTGTATTAATAACATCGTCCCACTCATCATCTTTCATTCGCATCAGCAAATTATCTCGGGTTATCCCAGCGTTATTTACAAGTATATCCAACTTACCAAAATGTCCAATTGTATGTTTTACCATATTTTGAACTTCTTCACTATTCGCTACATTACATTGATAGACAATGGCACTACGCCCCATTGCTTGTATTTCTTCTGCAACTTCCTTTGCTTTTGCTTCACTACCTGCATAATTAACGACAACATCTGCCCCTTCCCTTGCAAACTCTAGTGCAATTTCGCGGCCAATACCGCGCGAAGCTCCCGTAACTAGTGCTACTTTCCCTTCTAATTTCATCCAGTTTTCCTCCTTTTATACGAACATCAAATATTAAGCTTTCAGTTCTTGCACTACCTGCGCACAACTTTCCATATCTTGGATGGAGTAAATTTTAACTTCCTTGTTAATCTTTTTAATTAAACCAGATAATACTTTTCCTGATCCGATTTCGATAAAAGTATCAACACCAAGATCTATCATTTTTCTTACTGAATCTTCCCATTGTACAGGCGAATATAATTGTTCAATAAGTTTCTCTTTAATTTCATTGGCATCTGTCATTGGTTCAGCTGTCACATTAGCAATTACCGGAATCTGTGCATCAACAATATTGATTTCATTTAAAATTCGAGTAAATTTTTCAGCAGCAGGCTTCATGAGCTGAGAATGAAAAGGACCGCTAACTTGCAAAGGCAGTGCACGCTTAGCACCTCTTTCCTTAGCAAGCGCTGATGCTTCTTCAACACCTTTAACCGTTCCTGAAATGACGATTTGCCCAGGGCAATTAAGGTTGGCTAACTGTACAGAGTTACCGTTCGCTGTTACCTCATCGGTCACCTCTTTTAATATTTGACGATCCAACCCTAAGACAGCAGCCATCGTTCCTTCCCCGTTGGGAACTGCTTCTTCCATATACTCTCCTCGCTTATGTACAGCATACACAGCATCTTCAAATGAAATTGCGCCAGCAGCTACTAATGCTGTATACTCCCCTAGACTATGTCCTGCAGTATAGTCAGGTTTTATTCCAGAAGTCTGCAAACATTGCATAATCGCAATACTTGTTGTTAATAATGCTGGCTGTGCGTTAGTTGTTTGTGTCAATGTTTCAATTGGACCATTAAAAATTATATCTGAAAGAGAATATCCTAACCGACTATCCGCTTGTTCAAATATTTTTTTTGCGTTGGAATCTTCTTCTGCAACAGATTTCCCCATCCCTACTGCTTGTGAACCTTGACCTGGAAATACAAAAGCAATTTTATTCATCTTGAACTCTCCTTTAATTTCTAGTTAATAGCATTTTTAATCGTGGTTGTAACGTCATGAAGCACCATTTCTCGAGTTTGCCGAACTGCGTTATATAATGCATTTGCATTTGACGAACCATGTGCCTTAATGACAGGGGCTTTTATTCCAAATAATCCTGCTCCGCCATACTCAGAGTAATCCATCATATTTTTAAGTTGAAGTAAATCTGACTTTACTAAAAGGGCTGCGATTTTACTTTTGAAACTACTTGTTAAAGTCTTTTTTAATAGTGAAAAGACAGATGAAGCTGTACCCTCGATTGATTTTAAAACCATATTTCCTGTAAACCCATCTGTCACTACAACATCTGCAGGACCATTCAGTAAATCACGCGATTCGACATTTCCTACAAAATTCAAATCCGCTTGTTTCAATAATTCAAATGCTTTTTTTGTTAGTTCATTGCCCTTTTTTTCTTCCGTTCCAATATTGAGTAGCCCCACTCTAGGATTTTGAATTCCACGTACCTTATTAGCGTAAATAGACCCCATTATGGCATACTGAACAAGATGCTCTGGTTTCGCTTCGGCATTTGCACCGAGATCTAGCATAACAAAACCTTTTCCATCTATAGTGGGAAGAGTTGGGGCAAGTGCAGGGCGATCAATCCCTTCAATTCTTCCAACAATAAAAAGACCAGAAGCCATTAAAGCACCGGTATTTCCTGCAGATATACAGGCATCTGCTTCTCCGTTTGCTACAGCCTGTGCCATTAATACCATGGACGCATTCTTTTTTCTTCTTACTGCCTTAACTGGTTCATCTGAACCTGATATTACTTCATCTGTATGTATAACTTGCACTCTCGAATTTGGCTGTAAATATTGCTTAATTTGAGATTCATCCCCATATAGAAGAATTTCAATATCTCTAAATTCCTCAATTGCTCTATTAATACCCAAAACAATCTCCTTTGGGGCATGGTCTCCACCCATAGCATCTATTGCGATCTTCATCTTACATTCATCCTTTTTCATTCGATTTCATTGGCGAATCTTCATTTAAACTATTTCGATACATTTCAAAATCACCTGTAAATACAAGCCTATTTCCTACAAAACTCTTCACTTCAACAATGGTTCTGTCACTGCCTTTTTCTTCTCGAACTTTTGCTTTAGCGATGACTCTCTCCCCCTCTTTTACAGAGTGAGTAAAATGAATATTTGCCTTGCTTGTTAAGGCTAACTCATCGTTAATGACTGCCACAGCTAAAGAATTAGCCTGAGCAAAAAGATGATGTCCACGTGCAATCGAATTTCGTTTAAACACATGTTCCTTTCGAACATCAAATATAGAAATTGCACTTTTATCCAATTCAATATCGATAATTTCGCCAATCACTTCATCTATAGGAAGAGCCTTTACTTCATCTCCGAATTGTTTTTCGGCGACGTTTTTTATTCTTTCCCTAAGCTCCGGTATTGATAATTCTAGGCGATCCAAACGAATAGTTTGCACACTCACACTGAATTTTTCCGAAAGTTCTTCATCTGTAATGAATGGATTTTCTTTTATTGTGATCAACAGCTGTTTTTGTCTCTCTTTTTTTGCCAATCTCATTTATAACACCACACGATATTAGGACTTGGTACTAATAGTAGTATATAAAAAGGGAGAGAAGATTGCAAGAATCACCTTCTACTCCCTTCCTCTTAATCTAGTTTTTCTCCATCCATTATTCCCGAATGTTCTAAAAATGTCTTTAAACTTTGATATTCTGGATTCGTCCAAAAATCTTCAAGATGAATTATGTCCATGGCATCTTTTCTTGCTGTTTCTAAGGTTCGATAGTCGTGAACCATATCTGCAACTTTAAATTCCGGTAACCCACTTTGTTTTTTTCCAAAGAAATCACCTGGCCCTCTTAATTCCAGATCCTTTTCACTTAATACAAAACCATCATTGGTTTCGGTCATGATTTTCATTCTTTCTTTCCCTATTTCTGTTTTCGGATCTGCCAGCAAAATGCAATAAGATTGGTCACTTCCTCTGCCAACACGACCTCGAAGTTGATGGAGCTGCGATAATCCAAAGCGTTCTGCATCATATATCACCATTATAGTTGCATTCGGTACATTTACTCCAACCTCGACTACCGTTGTGGAAACAAGAATTTGAATCTCATTTTCACTAAATAGATTCATTACTTCATCCTTTTCCTTGGAAGGAAGTCTCCCATGCATAAGTCGTACTCGATAGCGATTCCCGTAGTAATTCGAAAGCATATCATATACATCAATTGCGTTTTGGACATCTAATTTATCTGATTCTTCAATCAAGGGGCAAATAATATAAGCTTGTCTACCTAGTGATAATTCCTTATCGACAAACCCAAGTACACGCTCTAAAACTTCATGTTTCACCCAATAGGTTTCAATTGTTTTTCTTCCTGCTGGCATTTCATCAATGATTGAAACATCCATCTCTCCAAAAGCAGTAATGGCTAAAGTTCTCGGTATAGGTGTTGCCGTCATGAAAAGAACGTCTGGTGTTTCCCCTTTTTCCCTTAAAATTTTTCGTTGTTCCACACCAAAACGATGTTGTTCATCTGTAACTACAAGACCTAGTTTACGGAAAGAGACATCATGCTGTATAAGTGCATGTGTACCAATTAGAATATCAATTTCACCGTTTTTTAGCCTTTCTAAAAGTTCATTTCTTTTCTTTCCTTTCACAGAGCTGGTTAATAATGCAATATTAATGCCCATAGGCTGAAGTAATTGAAATAAAGAGTCCGCATGCTGTTCTGCCAATATTTCTGTTGGTACCATTAACGCGCCTTGGTATCCAGCCGTAACACTGGCATAGAGGGCAATAGCAGCAACAGCTGTTTTTCCTGAACCGACATCCCCCTGAAGCAACCTATTCATTCTAATAGGTGACTTTAAATCTGCACAAATTTCATTTACTACTCTTTTTTGAGCATTTGTTAACGAAAATGGCAAAGAGGATATAAATTCTTTTAGTTTCATTAAATCATAATTATGAGAAATTCCGCCTGAATTCTCTCTTTCAAACTTTCGCAATGCTTGCATTTTTAACTGAAAAAATAAAAATTCTTCATAGACAATCCTTCTTCGTGCCTGCTTTACATCAGCCTGTGATTTTGGAAAGTGTAAAGAAAAGATAGCATCCTTCCTATCCAGCAGTTTATATTTTAATCTGAGTGAGGCTGGGATATTTTCTTCTATTTCACTACTATATGCTTGGTAAGCCTGCTTTATATATTTTCTTAGTTGTTTTACAGACAATTTCCCCCGGACCGAATATACAGGTTCAAATTCAGTTGGTAATTGGTATGGACCTATTTTCAATTCTTGTGCCGTAATTGTTTGTCGATGCTGGTCCCATTTTCCCGTAACCGTAATGGTATCTTGAACATTTATTTTCTTTTTTAAATATGCCTGATTAAAAAAGATAACCTTTATGAGATATCTGCCCACCAATAAATGAACGGTTAATCTGGAACGTTTTCGATTATAAAAGATAAGAGAAGGCTCACTATGAACCTTCCCTTCTACCGTTATTCTTTCCTCGTGTTTAACCTCTTGTAGATCTCTTAAACGATAGTCCTCATACCGATAAGGGAAATGCTCTAGTAAATCCTTAACAGTAAATATTCCCATTACCGCTAAGTTACTTGCTACTTCCTCTCCTATTCCTTTTATAACAGATACAGAATCCTGCAATGATTTACTCATCAGATTTCAGCGGCATCCCAAAAATCTTAGCTTCTAATCTTCGACCCGTTGGTGTATCCGCTAATCCTCCCTCAGCTGTTTCCTTTAAAGCTGTAGGCATTCTTTGACCTATCTTGAACATCGCGTCAATTACTTCATCACAAGGTATTCTACTTGTAACACCAGCTAACGCCATATCTGCAGCTACCATGGCGTTAGCTGCACCCATTGCATTACGTTTAATACACGGCACCTCAACTAGACCAGCAACAGGATCACATACAAGTCCTAACATATTCTTTAATGTTATCGCCATGGCATGTGCACATTGAGAAGGAGATCCTCCTGCCATTTCTACAATAGCAGCTGCTGCCATTCCAGCAGCAGATCCTACCTCTGCCTGACACCCACCAGCAGCGCCGGAGATGAATGCGTTGTTTGCTACAACAAAGCCAAAAGCGCCAGACGTAAATAAGAAATGGACCATTTCCTCTCTAGTTGGATTAAGCTTATTTTTAACAGCAAATAATGTACCTGGTACAACTCCAGCAGAACCTGCAGTCGGAGTAGCGCAAATAGTTCCCATTGCAGCATTTACTTCATTTGTCGCAACCGCTTTGCTCACCGCATCAAGAATTGTTTCCCCAGATAAAAAATTTCCTTTTTCAATATATTTTTGAAGTAAAACAGCATCTCCACCTGTTAAGCCGGAATGTGACGTAACTCCACGTATTCCGCGCTCTACCGCTTCTTCCATAACTTGTAAGCTTTTTTCCATTTGGTTAAATATCTCTTCACGGGTTCTTCCCGATACTTGCATTTCTTGTTCAATCATAATTTCCGATATTTTTTTATTTTGGGATTCAGCTATTTGAACTAATTCTGCAACATTTCGAAACATGGCAGAACCCCCTTTCCAGTTGTGTTGAAAACGTTACCACAAATTTACTTCTATTAAACTAACAGCCTACTCTACAATTCTTGCTACTTGTGTAACAATTGGCAACGCCTGTATTTCATCTATAATATCTTGACCAATATTTTGATCGACTTCTATTGTCATTAAAGCCATTTTCCCTTTTTCTTTACGAGAAACATCCATATGACCAATATTAATTTCATATTTCGATAGTATGTTAGCAACAGCTGCAATTGCACCAAAACGATCATTGTGTACAACTATTATAGCGGGATGATGACCAGACAATTTTAGTTCAAAACCATTAAGTTCTGTAATTTCAATTTTTCCGCCGCCTATTGAAATGCCAACAAGCTCTAATTCACTAGTATCATCACCAATGATAATTTTAGCTGTATTGGGATGGTCAGGCACTTCATCGGATTCGATAAATTCTACCAACATTTCTCTTTCTTTTGCAATCTCCATTGCAGAAATAATCCGTTCATCGAATGTATCAAAATCCAAAAGTCCCCCAACGATTGCTACGTCCGTTCCATGGCCTTTATAGGTTTTTGCAAAGGAGCCGTAAAAATAAATTTTAACCCACTTTGGCTCCTTTCCAAATATTGTCCGAGCAACTCTGCCTATTCTGGCAGCACCCGCAGTATGAGAACTTGATGGCCCAATCATTACAGGCCCTATTATATCAAAAACACTTTTATACTTCATCTTTAGACTACTCCCCTCTATAGGAAGACATATTTCTCCTTTATCTTATGCAAGGATTGTATAAACGATATACTTCTATTTAACCACTTACTCGACTGCAAAGATATATGAATATATTGGTTGTTTTCCATTATGGACTTCCACTTCTAAGTCTTGATAATTTTCGTGGATATATGCAATAAGCTGGTTAAGCTGCTTTTCCTGCACATCCTCTCCATATAAGACGGTAAGAATTTCGGCTTCCTCATCTAGCATTTGCTCTAGTAGACCTTTTGCAGCCATGAACTGGTCCTGATTGATTTCGACAATTTTACCTTCGAATATTCCCATAAAGTCATTTTTATTAATCGTTTTCCCATCAATACTTGTATCACGAACTGCATACGTAATTTGGCCAGACTTTACATGTTGCAACGCTTGAGTCATAGAAGTTTTATTTTCCTCCATTGTAAAAGACGGATTAAATGCAAGGAGCGCCGCCATACCTTGAGGCACTGTCTTGGAAGGAATGACAATTACTTCCGAATCTGCAACCTGAGCAGCCTGTTCCGCAGCCATTATAATGTTTTTATTATTTGGAAGAATAAACACTTTATTTGCATTTGTCTCTTTAATGGACCTTAATAAATCCTCTGTACTAGGATTCATTGTTTGTCCACCTTCAATTACTGAAGAAGCGCCAATGCTTTTAAATACTTGCGCTATACCTTCTCCCATCGAAACCGCTACAATCCCGAATTCCTGTGTTTCTTTTTCCTGTTGGGAAGCGTTTAATGTGTTATGTGTTTGCTCAACGATGGAACTATGTTGTTCCCTCATATTTTCTATTTTAATTTTTATTAAACTTCCATATTTTTGTCCATAGGAAAGAACTTCTCCTGGTGTTTCCGAGTGAACGTGAACTTTTACAAGTTCATCATCCGAAATAACTAAGAGAGAATCTCCCAAACGACTTAAATCATTACGGAATTTCTCTTCTGAAAATGGCAGTTTTTCCGGTTCTAATTTCACCATTATTTCCGTACAATATCCGAATTTTATATCTTCCGTGTTCATGAACCCTTGAACACTTTTATGATGTTCTGTACTGACTAATTCTGTCATAGAAGGTGTTGCAGGAACAGAATTGACAGGTTCACCTTTTAATTCTGCCAAAAAGCCTTCATACACACAGACTAAGCCTTGCCCGCCACTATCAACAACTCCAACTTCCTTTAATACAGGCAGCAGATCCGGTGTTCTATTTAACGAAGCTTTTGCCGCTTTCACTGTTTCTTCCATCATGAGAATAAAATCATTGTGCTTTTTTGCGGTTTGTACCGCTTGTTTTGCAGCGTCTTTTGCAACTGTCAATATAGTCCCCTCTACTGGCTTCATAACCGCTTTATATGCGGATTCTACACCAGCTTCTAAAGCAGCAGCAAATTCTAAGCTTGAAATGGATTCCTTAGATTCAATAAACTTACCAAAACCTCGAAATAGCTGAGACAGGATTACCCCTGAATTTCCACGCGCCCCCATAAGTAAGCCTTTGGATAGTGCAGATGCAACATGCCCAATATGATCTTGCACGTTTTTTTGAACTTCTTTTGCGCCAGTTGTCATAGATAAATTCATATTCGTCCCAGTATCACCGTCAGGAACTGGAAAAACGTTCAAAGCATCTACCATTTCAGCATGTGCTGATAAGTTATTAGCTCCACTAATGACCATTTCAGCAAAACGTTTTCCATCCAATGATGTCATTAACACAAATAGTATCCTCCCTTATTACGGGTTCGTAACCCGAACTCCTTGAACATAAATATTTATTGACTCTACGGATAAGCCTACTGTTTTATCCAATGTATATTTAACTTTGGATTGTACATTATGTGCAATCTCAGAAATTTTTGTACCGTAGCTTACTATTATATACATGTTAATATGTACTTCATCATTTTCCTGGCGAACAATTACACCGCGAGAGAAGTTTTCCTTACGCAAAATGTCTGTAATGCCATCTTTAATCTGATTTTTCGAGGCCATACCAACAATGCCATAACAATCCACTGCCGCACCACCTGCAATTGTAGCAATAACATCATTTGAAATATCAATTTGACCATAAACCGTTTTCATTTCAATGGACATTATTCGTTCCCCCTAATTGAATATAAACTGTTTCTGATTTGATTGTTGCTATTCGTAAATGATTATAAATCTTAAATACAGACTTATTTTCGGGCATCTTTCTTAAATAGATTAACCTACTTTTTTAACAAGTAGTAACCTAAAGAGTTCATTTTCAAAATCACAAAGTATAAGAACAGAGCCATATATATCACGAAATATTGAAGCTAACGTCATTTTACTATACTATATGCTTTTTTTAAAGTCGAATATCTCTTAATGACAGTAAATCAGCATAGTTCTTCATGAACATTCGCTTTCGCTTTTTGTTTTTGTCAAGAATTTTTCCTTGAAAGTGTATTGTTGAAGTGTTGCATTATTACAGGTTGTATGATAAATTATTAAGGTATCTTTAATGACGAATATTGAAGTGATGAAACAAATGATATGTTTACTTCAGTAGTAAGGAGGGGAATTATATGCCAAAAAAATGTGTAGTGACTGGACGTAAGACTCGTTCTGGAAATTCTCGTTCTCATGCGATGAATGCTAATAAACGTACTTGGGGAGCAAATCTTCAAAAAGTTCGTATTCTAGTTGATGGTAAGCCTAAACGTGTTTGGGTTTCCGCAAGAGCTTTAAGATCAGGTAAAGTAGAACGTGTTTAATAAAATGTAAAAACATCCATGCATTAGTATGGATGTTTTTACATTTTATTGACACTTTATCTTAAAAATAAATGCACCCATTAGGGTGCAAATAACAAATGATTATGTCAGTTTTAATAATTAGCCTTTTTTAAAAGTACCTAACATCGCTCGGACGATGCCGCCAATAAATCTAGGCAATTTAATCGTATAAAATTTCATTTATTTCCCTCCTCATCCATCTGAACGCAAACAATGATTCACAGTCAGCCCTCTTAAACAGCAAGGGGTATTTATGTTAATTCTAATACTACAAAACTAGCCTAACAGGAACTGTGAATTTAGCTATTCTCTAGTTTTTGGTACTATTATATTCAATAATAAAACAATAAGTACGATACCCATAAAAAATCGGGCGCGGGGATTAAATGTCTTTACTTCTTATCATCAATAATATGCCTGAATGAAAAGAAAAAGTACCTGAATCTTCAAGAAGTTCATTACTTATACAAAGGGTACTTCCTTGTTTAACATTTTTATTTTCAAGAGGATATTTGAATCCTAATAAAGTAATTTTCTCCACTTCAGATGTTAAAGGAAGAAAAGAAATATATTTTAAATCATCGACTTTTTTAACCTTATATGTACCAGGTAAGTGAGCAGTAATCCTGTTTTGGGTGTCTAATATTTCTATTTGACAATCAGCATGTAAAAATTCCTTGCGAATTAACAAAAAGGCGTTAGCAAAATAGTGATCTGCTCGTCCACCAGTTGCACCAAAGATTATTATTTTTTGAGGATTTTCAGTTATGGCCCATTGTAACGCAAGTTCTAAATCAGTTTCATCCTTTTCAGGAATATACTCCATAATTTTTCCAGATTTCTCCCTGATTAATTTCCACTCATGTTCAGATACAGAATCAAAATCACCGAATGCAATATCCGGATTAATCCCGTTCTTGATTAAATGATATACTCCATAATCTACTCCTACCCAAATATGTCCATCCCCCGTGTAGTCGTTTAAATTAGGAATATAGAGGGAAGGTCCTCCAGCTACTATATGTATTATTTTTTCCATAATTTTCATCACCCATTTATATTATGAAAAAAGCCAGCCTTTAAGCTGACTTATCATTAAAATTTTTTTAGAGCTTCGATAGCTTTTTTTCTATTTTCATGGTTATAAATTGCAGAACCAGCAACCAAAACGTTCGCCCCTGCATCTACACATAATTTTGCCGTTTCAGAATTTACTCCGCCATCGACTTCTATTTCAATATTTAAACCGTTCTTATCAGCGATTTCCTTTACTTTTTTAATTTTAGGCAAAACAGATGGGATAAAGCTCTGTCCTCCAAATCCTGGATTCACGGTCATCAATAATACTAAATCTACATCATTTATAATGTGCTGAATCATATCCACCGGTGTTGCTGGATTTAAAACCACTCCTGCTTTCACACCAAGAGATTTAATATGTTGGATGGTTCGATGAAGATGCGGACTAGCTTCTACATGTACAGATATATAATCAGCACCAGCTTTCGCAAATGCTTCAATATATTGGTCAGGATTTTGAATCATTAAATGTACATCTAGAGGAAGTTTTGTAATCGGACGAATCGCTTCAACAACTATTGGTCCCATTGTAATATTTGGAACAAAATGTCCATCCATAACATCTATATGAATATAATCTGCACCACCATTTTCAACATCAATAATTTCCTTCGCTAACTTTGAAAAATCAGCGGATAAAATAGATGGAGCAATTTTAAACATTTTAATACCTCGGCTTTCTGTCTTTAATTTCTTGTAAGAACTGTAAATAATGCTGATAACGATAATCAGGTATTTCCTTTTTTTGCACTGCCATCTTTACAGCACACTTAGGTTCATTAAGATGGAGACATCCTCGAAATTTACAGTCGGATTTCCGTGACTCCATTTCAGGAAAACAATTTCCTAATTGTTCTGCATCAAGCTCATCAAAATCCAAGGAGCTAAAACCTGGTGTATCAGCAACAAGACCTTCCCCATTTGCAATTTCTATCAATTCCACATGTCTTGTGGTGTGTCTCCCACGCCCTAAATGGGTAGAGATATCATCAGTTTTTATAGAAAGATCAGGATTAATTGCATTTAAAAGGGAGGATTTCCCTACACCTGACTGGCCGGCAAATACACTTGTTTTGCCTTTTAATTTTTCAAGGATAATATTTACGCCTTCATGCATTTTCGAAGATGTTAGAAACACCTCATATCCAATATTCCTATAATCATTTACATAGGATTCAATTATATCTATTTCATTATTTTGTAAAAGGTCCATTTTGGTAACACAAATGACAGGAATGATTCCACTTCCCTCTACCAACACTAAAAAACGATCTAATAAAGCTGTACTAAAATCCGGTTCTTTAGCAGAGAACAACAAAATTGCTTGATCCACATTGGAAATTGGCGGACGAATTAACTCGTTTTCTCTTGGCAATATTTCCATAATATATCCTTCACGGTCATTTTCCGCTTGATATTCAACATAATCACCAACTAAAGGGGTTATTTTATTTTTCCGAAAAACTCCCCTGCCGCGACATTGAATTAATTTTTTTTCGTCAAGAACATAATAAAAACCACTTAACGCTTTAATAATTTTTCCCTTCGGCATTGCATCACTCCTAACCATTTTTCTATTGTGATAACCAGAGTATTATTAATCTTCCTTTCCATTTTAATCAAGTGGAGCAGCACGCATTTTGTCCCTATGTTCCATTTTCAAATTAATCTCCAGGGTATGGAACTATATCCTCTTCTATTGCAGTCCCATCACGTACAACCCTATATGATGCTTGTTTCCCCTTTTCAACTCTAAATTCAAAGACCTTTTTTGTATCTTCTGTAATTTCAAATGTATCAGCTGGTGTCGTCATTGTATGATCCAAATCATCTATATAAATTTGTACCTTTTGAGGCTTGCCTTCCTCTGTTGGTTCGTATGGGATATCAATTTCCTTTTCTACTGTTTTCGGCGGAATGGGTTTTGGGCCTTTAGAGATAACCACTTTGACTTTATCTCCTTTCAAAAGCTCTGTACCAGCGTTTGGAGACTGACTAATGACGTTACCTTCCGGTGAAGTATCAGAATAATCCTGTTGTGACATATCAATATTTAAGCCCGTTTCCTCAGCATAATCCTTTAAACTTTTTTCATTATAATCGGTTAAATCTTTTAAAGTGATTTTTGGTTGACCTTTGCTTACAGTAAATGTAATCACCGTATCTTCTGGAACTACCTCAGTGTCTGGGGATATATCCTGATCAATAATGGTTCCTGCGTAACTATCATCGTATACTTCATTCTCACGAATATCCTTAAAGCCTTCATTTTTTAACAATTGCAATACGGAATCGTATTGTTGCCCTTTATAATCGGAAAGAGTGTATTTTTCTTTACCAGTGCTCACATAAATATTAATGGTCGTACCTTCCTTAACGGATTCTCCTGACTTCGGATCCGTTTTAACGATATGGTCCTCTGCAATCTCTTCATTAGGTATTTTAATTGTATCTCCAATCTCAAACCCTTTATCCTTTAATATAGAGATAGCATCTTCAATAGATTTATTTGTAACATCCGGAACCCCTACTTCTTTGGGTCCCAGAATATCTGGTAAATAGGCAAAAGCCAAACCCGCAAAAACAAGTAATAAAACGATAATCGAGCTTAAAACCCAAGGCCATTTTCTTTTTTTCCTTTTTTGCTTCTTATTATTTCCTTTTTCCTTACTATCACTCGCATTATCCTGCACATCATTCTTTTGAGAGTCAGTTCCATTTCCATGAATCATCGTTTTATCGTCGTTTCGAGTATGGACAGAATTCAAATCGGTAATAACTGGGATGACTTTAGTTACATCATCATCTTCAGGTACAGTAAATTTTGGTTCGTTTATTCTTTCTGGATTTAAGGCAGTTCTAATGTCTTCTTCCATTTCCTCCACATTCTTGTAGCGATGAAACGGATCTTTCGCAGTAGCTTTTAAGATAATATTTTCTACACTTTGTGGAATAGATGGATTCCATCTTCGTGGTGAAGGTGTTTCTGATTGCAAATGTTTTAATGCAATCGATACAGCAGATTCACCTGAAAATGGTAATCTCCCGGTTAGCAATTCAAACATGACTATTCCTAGTGAATAGATATCAGATTTTCGGGTTGCCATACCGCCTCTTGCTTGCTCAGGAGACAAATAATGCACAGTTCCTAAGACAGAATTTGTTTGTGTAATAGCAGTCGCAGATAACGCCATCGCTATGCCGAAATCTGTAATTTTTACAACTCCGCTATGGTCTATTAAAATATTCTGCGGTTTAATATCACGGTGTATAATATGATGCTGATGTGCGTGTGATATTGCCGAAGTTAACTGCTGCATAATATCTAATGCCTTATCTATTGAGATAGGATAATATTCCTGTATGTACTGTTTCAAAGTCATACCATCAATAAATTCCATGACAATATAATTTATATCATCCTCTTCCCCTATATCATATATATTTACAATATTAGGGTGTGCTAAACTTGTCGCAGATTGAGCCTCTCTTTGAAAACGATGTATAAATTCCTGTTCATTAGCAAAATCTAAACGTAGTATTTTAATTGCAACATCGCGATCAAGTATCATATCATGAGCTAAATATACATTCGCCATTCCCCCGCCGCCAATCATCTCTTTGATTTTATAGCGGTCATTAATCCTTCTGCCGATCAGCATTTATGACACCTGCTTTCATCAGGTAGGGGGAAATCAAGAAGCAGGATTGTTATATTATCCTCACCACCGTTTTCATTTGCTAAATCGATCATAGCTTGTGCTTTCTCTTCCATGGTCAGGCCATCCTTACATAACATATCTTTCATTTCCAAATCTGTCACTTTATCATATAAGCCATCAGAACATAATAACAAACAGTCACCATTATCTATCATGATGGTCTTAATATCTACCTCAACCGTTAACTCTGTACCAAGCGCTTTTAATATTAAATTTTTCCTTGGGTGATGCTGTGCATCTTCTTTGGAAATTTGACCGGTCTTAACCAATTCGTTTACAAGAGTATGGTCTTCTGTTAACTGCTGAAATCCATTTTCGTTTAAAAGGTATCCCCTGCTATCTCCAATATTTGCAATCGTAATAAATTCATTCGTACAAATGGCTGCAACTAAAGTTGTCCCCATTCCATCCAAATTACTATCTGTCTGCGCATGTTCATACAATCGAGTATTGACATCCATTATAGTTTCTCTTAACCATTTTTCAGCGATAGCTGCATCGATTTCGTTGTCTTTAAACGAATTCATCCAGTATTCTCTTAAAATATCTACCGCCATTTCACTTGCAACATCCCCTGCATTATGTCCGCCCATCCCATCGGCTACAATTGCAAGATATGCTCCAGATATATTCGTTAACATATCACCATTGTCTTCATTATTAAGTCGAACCTTCCCAGTATCTGTTTTTACTACATATCCCACTATCCGGTCACCTCGTTTCTTCAAATTGCTTTTTAATTCACGTAATCGCATACTGATAATCGTAGTACTTTGTGTTACTTTTACGACTTTTGTAGTTATTTTTCCTGCTAAATGTTAAGATTCACCCTACTAAAGTGCTATATTCCGATAAAATATCATCTTTTTTTAAAGCATGCAATGAAGAATCCGTCACTTCCAAAATCTTGTGGAAAGATTTGCAAGCAATTATTTTGAACAAACGGTTGAATAGTGGCAGGGACATGAAGTGAATACGCCTCAAAATCCGGGAAATTCTCTAGAAAATATTGAACAGTTCCTTCATTTTCTTCTTTATCCACCGTACAAGTACTATAGGTCAAGATACCACCAGGCTTAACCAGCTGAGCTGCTTCTGTCAAAATGGAGTGCTGAATAGTTTGTAATGCTCGAATATCGTGAATTGTCTTCACATATTTTATATCCGGTTTCCTTCTTAAAACACCTAAACCGGAACAAGGTGCATCCACAAGTACTCGGTCAAATATTTCACTTTGATAATGCTCTCCAATTTTTCGACTGTCCATTGCAATAGTCTCAACATTTTGTAATCCGAGGCGATCTGCATTTTCTTTTATAAGCTTTACTTTATGCTCATGTAGATCATGTGCGATTACTTTACCCGTTCCATTTAATTTTTCAGCAATATGAGTTGTTTTTCCGCCGGGAGCTGCACAGCAGTCCAATATTAATTGATTAGGTTCAATTTCCATAACATTAGCTACTATCATCGAGCTTTCATCTTGAATAGAAATGAGGCCCTTTTGATAACAATCTGAATGAACTAAGTTTCCTTTTAAAGATTGAATTGCTTCGACTAAAATAGGGCTTTCTTGTACGAGGAAACCTTCAGATTCTAATTGTTTTATGACCTCTTCCCGTGTCGTTCTTGTTAAATTCACTCTTGCCGTTTGTAATGGCGCCATTAAATTAGTTTCACACATTTTTTTGGTTTTCTCAAATCCGAATTGGTCTGTCCACCTTTGTACTAGCCATTGGGGATGACTCGTCTCGATAGACAGTTTTTCAACCGCATCCTTAATTTTATCTAATGATGGAACCCCTTTTCGTTGAATTGCCCTTAATACTCCGTTAACCATCCCTGAAACTCCTCGATGACTGCGGCGCTTCGCAATTTCCACCGATTCAAAAAGAATAGCACGATCAGGAATCTTGTCTAAATATAACATTTGATAAAGTGACAATCTTAAAAGATTTAACACCCACGGTTCTACTTTTTTTTGTAAAAATGGTTTTAAATAATAGTCTAATGTTAATTTCCTTTGTAATGTGCCATAAGTAAGCTCCGTAAGCAATCCTACGTCCGGACCTGTAATATGATTTTTTTCAATCACTTTATTCAATAACAGATTGCTATAGGATTGATGTTTTTCTATTGCTTCTAGTATATCCAATGCTGCTTCTCTGACATTTTTCTTTGGCATATTAATCTCCTAATACTTTTCCTAATAAAGATTCCTTGCCTACACCATTAAGAAATTGAACGGCGGACATTTTCTTTTTTCCAGATGGCTGAAGCTCTGTTATCTTAATCGCTGTATGATTTCCAGTGCTTACAACGAAACCATCCTTTAGGATATCAACGATCGTTCCAGGGCGGCTGTTTTTATCAAAATGAAATTTTTCTCCCCACCACACTTTTAATACTTCACCATCTAACATTGTGTATGCTACTGGCCACGGATGGAGTCCGCGGATTTGATTATAAATAACCTCTCCATTGCGTGACCAATCGATTTTTTCTTGTTCTCGTTTTATGTTCGAGGCAAAAGTTGCTAACTCTTCGACCTGTTTTATTGGATGGATTTCATTTTTTAAGAGTTTCGGTAAGGTTTCCGACAAAATTTGTGCACCAGCCTTACTCAACTTCTCATGTAGACTCCCAACATGATCCGTTTCAGAAATTGGGACTTCAACTTGACTAATAATGTCCCCTGCATCTAATTTTTCCACCATATACATAATCGTTATTCCAGTCTTCTCTTTCCCTTGTAAAATGGCATAATGGATTGGTGCACCACCTCGCAACTCTGGCAATAGAGACGCATGGACATTGATACATCCAAGTTTTGGGGCCTCGAGGAGTTGTTTAGGAAGTATTTGTCCAAATGCTGCTGTAACAATTAAGTCTGGTTTTAATGCTAATATTTTTTCAAGTTCTTCAGGCTCTTTTATTTTTTCAGGTTGGTAAACAGGCAAATGATATTTTTGTGCTGCAACTTTTACTGGTGGAGGAGTTAATATACGCTTTCTGCCAACTGGACGATCTGGCTGAGTTACAACAGCTACTACATCATATCCATCGCTTATTAATCTTTCGAGAACAGGCACCGAAAAGTCCGGAGTTCCCATAAAAATAATCTTTGTCATTCGTTTTCCATCTCCTCTAGCTCTTCCTCACTTACATATTTTAAAACTTTGGAAGTAAACAGGACACCATGCAAGTGATCAATTTCATGTTGAATAGCGCGTGCAAGAAACTCTTCCGCTTCGATTATAAATGTCCTGCCTTTGATATCTTGTGCTTGGACTTTAACATAATTTGGCCTTGATACTGTTCCGTATAATCCTGGAAAACTTAAACAGCCTTCTACATCTGTTTGTTCGCCGCTTGTTTCTAGGATGACAGGATTAATTAAGTCAATTCTGCCCAATTCATCTCCAACATCTACAACTGCGATTTGAACATCTAGACCGATTTGCGGAGCTGCTAAACCAACGCCATCTGCATCTAGCATCGTTTCGTACATATTTTTTACTAATGTTTTCAATTTACGATCAAATTGTTTAACTGGTTTACATTCCTTTTCAAGAATATCTGCAGGATGTTTTACGATTTCGAGTATTGCCATTAGATGTTTTCCTCTCTTCAAAAATATCTATTTTCTTTACATCATCATATAAGGATTGACATCAATTGAGATTGTTAATCCTTCCGACTGCTTTTGCTGACTGAAATGTTCCAATACCATACGAAGGTTTTTAGCTAAGTCTGGTTCCCGCTTGTATTTTATCAGACATTGATAACGATATCTATTATTTATTCTAGGAATTGGGGATGTAACAGGCCCCAGAATAATGGATTCCTTGGAAATTTTCGAGCGAATATATTTCGATATTTTATCGGTTGTCGATACAACTTTCATTAAATCTTCATGGCTTACTGTTATTAATGCTAAATAATAGAATGGAGGATATGAGCCGATTTTACGCATCATCATTTCTTGTTTATAAAAGCGATTATAGTCTTGGATACCTGCAAGTTCGATACTATAGTGTTCTGGTGTGTACGTTTGGATTACCACTTCCCCCTCAAGCTCATGTCTCCCTGCTCTTCCGCTTACCTGTGTTAGTAGTTGAAATGTTTTTTCCGATGAACGAAAATCTGGCAGATGAAGCATTGTATCCGCGCTTAACACCCCAACTAACGTGATATTTGGAAAATCCAGACCCTTAGCTATCATTTGGGTTCCTAGCAGTATATCCGCTTTTCCTTCTTGAAATTGCTGCAACAATTTTTCGTGGGCACCTTTTCTGCTTGTTGTATCGACATCCATGCGGATTACTCTTGCTTCAGGCAATAATTTACCGATTTCCTCTTCAACTTTTTGTGTTCCCGTTCCAAAATAGCGGATATGTTCACTATTACATTCCGGACATATCGTTGGCACATGATCCTCATAACCGCAATAATGACATTTCATTTGATTTGTATGTCGATGATAAGTTAAAGAAATATCACAATGTGGACATTGGATAACAAAACCGCAATCCCTGCACATGACGAACGAGGAATATCCGCGACGATTTAAAAAAAGTACAGATTGTTGCCTTTTTTCGATACGATCTTGCAACTTGGAAAATAACTCTCTTGAAAAGAGGGAACGGTTCCCTTCGCGAAGCTCTTCCCTCATATCTACTATTGAGACCTTAGGCAAGTCCTTATTATTCATCCTTCTTTTCATAGAAAGGAGCGTGTAAACGCCTTTTTGCGCTCTGGCAAAGGATTCAAGAGAAGGAGTTGCACTTCCAAGAATAACCGGACACTTGTGATAGTTTCCACGAAAAATAGCTACATCTCTTGCATGGTAACGGGGATTTTCTTCTTGTTTGTAACTTGTTTCATGTTCTTCATCAATAATAATGATTCCTAGATTTTCAAAAGGAGCAAAAATAGCGGATCTTGCTCCTACTACCACTTTTACTTCTTTCCTTTGGATTTTTCTCCATTCATCATAATGTTCACCTACTGATAAGCCACTGTGCAGAACCGCAACATCATCACCGAATCTTCCTTTAAAGCGATGAACCATTTGCGGCGTTAAAGAAATTTCCGGAACAAGAACAATTGCCTCTTTTCCATTGTTTAACACTCTTTGTATTGATTGCAAATAAACTTCCGTCTTGCCGCTGCCTGTAACTCCATATAATAGAAAGGTTTCATGGCGTTTGTCATCAATAGAACGCACAATAGGAGCCATTACTTCCTCTTGTTCATCTGTCAGCTTTAAAGCTTCCGTTCGCTTAAATACCCTATTTTCATAAGGATCACGGTAAACTTCCTCTTGTTTCTCCTGCAAATAACCTTTTTGCACTAAAGATCTTGCTGATGCAAGGGTGGCACCTGTACCTTCTGTTATTTGATTTATTGATAATTGATCTTTTCCTGTCTTTTGAAAATATTCTAAGATACATTTCTGTTTAACCGCGTTATGTGGGAAGTCTGAAAGTACCGTTTCTAGTTCCTTCCATGAAAGAAGGAGATGAAAGGAGCGCACCCATTTTTTATTCCCTTTGTTTTTAACAACATATCGTACTTCTACGTTTCCTTTTTTTACTTCCTTTTGTAATAAGGGCAGTACCTTTCTTTCTTCAGCTTCTTCCCATGATAATTCTTCTTTTTGACCAAAGATTTCTCGCAAATTTGTATCATGAGTATCGGATACAAGATGAAGTATTTTTTTATATTTTGCTTTCATCGCAGACGGAAGCATCGCCTGATATGCGGAAACCTTTAAACATAGTGTAGTTTCGGTTAACCAATGTCCTAACTGCAATAATTCCTCATTTAAAACAGGAGTAAGATCGAGCGGTTCAATTATTTTCTTTAATTTAGTTATTTCAGAATGATCCCGAATATCCAAAACAAAACCTTGGATGGAACGTGGCCCAAATGGGACAGCAACCCTTGTACCAATATTAATTTTATCCGTCCATTCCTCAGGAATGATATAATCATATGTTTTATCCGTACGCATTGTTGGAACATCAACAATGACGCTAGCTATTTGCATTCCTAACTCCTTCTTTCAAATCCCTGTGTATCTCTAATAATATTTCTTTAGCAGTTTGATTTTTGCTTAGCAACGGAAGCTCCTTTTTAGTATGGTTCTTTTTATAAAGAGTAACGATATTCGTGTCCCCTTCGAATCCCGCTCCTTCTCTGCTTACATCATTAGCCACGATAATATCAGCATTTTTTCGTTCTAATTTGCTCCAGGCATATTCATCTATATTTTCTGTTTCCGCTGCAAAGCCAACTAAAAATGGCTTGTCCTCTTTCTTCCCAAGTTCTAACAAAATATCCTTCGTTCTTTCGAATTCTATGATTAAGTTGCCATCTTTTTTCTTGAGCTTTTGTTGGGAAATTTGTTTAGGACGATAATCCGCAACAGCTGCACTTTTAATAATAATGGTCGCCTGTTGATATTTATCCATTACAGCTTGATACATGTCTTCAGCACTGGTAATTTTTATTAACTGTACATCTTTTGAAATCGGCAAGGAATCTACACTTGATACTAAGATGACCTTTGCCCCCATTTTAACCGCTTCTTCAGCGAGCGCATAACCCATTTTACCAGAAGAGCGATTGGTCAAAAATCGAACAGGATCTATCATTTCCTTTGTTGGTCCAGCTGTAATAAGAATTGTTTCTCCTGATAAGGTATTCGTTTGCGTTTGAAAATAATTTGTCACAAGAGAAACGATCTTCTCCGGTTCCTCTAATCTTCCTTTTCCTACATAACCGCATGCTAAATATCCTTCTTTTGGTTCCACAAATTGATATCCAAAGCTTGCAAGAGTCTCTATATTTTTCATTACGGCAGGATGGCTATACATATGTACATTCATGGCAGGAGCAATCCAAACTGGAGCAGTTGTCGCTAACAATGTAGTTGTGATCATATCATCTGCAATACCGTTCGCTAATTTCCCAATAACATTAGCAGTGGCGGGAGCAACTAAAACCAAATCCGCCCAATCAGCCAAATCAATATGCGCAATTACTTCCGGATGTTTTTCATCAAATGTATCGATGTACACATCGTTTCTGGAAAGCGCTTGAAATGTTAAGGGAGTGACGAACTGACAGGCTGATTTTGACATAATCACTTTTACCTTTGCCCCTGATTGAATCAGCTTACTTGTTAAAGCTGCCGCCTTATAAACAGCAATGCCGCCAGTAACACATAATAGAATATTTTTATTTATCATGTTAACCTCCGAGATTTTTTCTTTATATTTGTCTAGCTACAGTGCCTATCGACTGCTAACTTCCAGTCTCCTCCCTAGGATAAGTGAAAATGGCAGTTCAATTTTCAATTGCTCGTGAACTACCTCGTCATGTTTCCTTTATCTCAGACGAAGACTCCGAAGGTGAAATTATACTTCAAATTTCACTCATCCATACGCCCATGAGCAAGGCACTTGCGCTTTTCTTTCTATTATGAGGCATTTATAGTCAGGTTAAAAGAAAAAACAACCTATTTTTTCATAGGTTGTTTCTAGCTTATCCTTGGACCTTTTCGTCATCTGTTTTAATAACCAATTTCTTTGCATAAATTTCTTCTAGAGCTTTGCCAACATATTTTTGAGAAACAAAATGATCTAATAATCCATTGTCAACTTCTTGGAGATTTCGCGCTCTTTTAGCTGCAACAGTTACTAACGAATATTTTGAATCAATTATTTTAAGCAGTTTGTCAATAGATGGGTATAACATATTACTCAACCTCCAGCATTTTTTGATATCTTGGTGCTACACGAGTCGTTCTACAATGCTCTGCTTGAACAATTGCTTTAATTCGATTACAGGCTGCTTCTACTTCATCGTTTTCAACCACATAATCATAAAGGCTCATGAGCTCAATTTCTTTCCTTGCCTCTTTCATCCTGTTTTGGATTAGTTCGTCTGTTTCTGTGCCTCTTGTTACAATTCTAGATTGTAATTCATTTAAGCTTGGCGGGGCAAGGAAAATAAATAATCCATCAGGAAATTTATCTCTAACTTGTTTGGCTCCTTGCACTTCAATTTCTAAAAATACATCTTTCCCTGCTTCTAATGTTTCCTTTACATAGTCAACAGGAGTTCCATAATAATTCCCAACATACTCTGCGTATTCTAATAGCTTATCCTGGGCGATTAATTCCTCAAATTCTTCCCTAGTTTTAAAAAAATAATCTACTCCGTTTACCTCTCCTTCGCGGGGCTTTCTGGTAGTCATGGAAATAGAATATTCAAATTGAGTATTACCCTGTGAAAATATCGCTTTCCTTACAGTTCCCTTTCCAACACCTGACGGACCGGAAAGTACAATTAACAACCCTTTTTCTTTCATCAAACAAAATCCTACCCTTCTTCTCCATTGTCATCCTTATTACTCAAACGATGTGCTACTGTTTCAGGCTGTACAGCAGATAATATTACATGATCACTGTCCATTATAATAACAGCCCTCGTTCTTCTCCCATACGTAGCATCAATTAAGGTTCCACGGTCTCTAGCATCTTGAACGAGGCGTTTAATTGGCGCCGATTCAGGACTTACAATGGATATCATTCGGTTAGCTGAAACAATATTGCCAAACCCAATATTAATAAGCTTTATAGTCATAACAATCCCCCAACTACCAATAATCTATTTTGACCTTTTCATATAGGAAATAATCAATTTTACTCAATATTTTGAACCTGTTCCCGCATCTTTTCTAATATTGTTTTCATCTCTATTATTTGTGCAGCAATATTGGAATCATTAGCTTTGGAACCGATAGTGTTTACTTCGCGATTCATTTCTTGAATCATAAAATCTAATTTTCGTCCCACCGGACCTTCCAGTAAAAGGCTTCTTTTAAATTGGAGCAGATGACTTTTAAGTCTTGTAATTTCTTCATGTATATCGGATTTATCTGCAAAAATAGCAATTTCTGTTAGAATTCTGGATTCATCAAATTGACCTTCCGTATAGTCCTTTATTTTCTTCTCTAAGCGGTTTTTATACTGTTCGACTACTGTTGGTGCATAATCGAAAATTTTATCAAGATATTCTTTAAAAAGGCTTAACTGATTCTCCAAATCCTTTTGCAGTTGCTCCCCTTCTACCATCCGCATTTCTATTACTTTATGTATTGCATCTTTTACTGTCAGTAAAACGAGGTTTTCCAACTCTTCATTTTCTTCCTCTACTTCTTCCATTGTTACAATATCATGATGGGTTAAAAGGTCTTTCAAATCTATTTGCGAATGTAAATCATACTTATTTTTTAATTGACCAATAAATTGATAATAATCATCTAACAAGTTCCAGTCAATATGAAGCTTGCGTTTTGCAATACCGTTTCCCGAAAGAAGAATAAAAACCTCAACCCTTCCTCTGCGGACAAATTCACTAATTGTCCTTTTCACTTTTTCCTCTAGTTTCAACAGATTTCTTGGCATTCGCACATTAATTTCGGAAAATCGATGATTTACTGTTTTGATTTCAACTACAGCTTCGCAATCTTGCCCTTGTGTTTTGCTTCTTCCAAACCCGGTCATGCTTAGTACCATAATTATATCACTTCCATTTCCGACTAAGGAGAATTGTGTACATTTTTGTACAAAAAAAGAAGTAACAGGATAATCCTATTACTTTTTTTAGTATATCATACTTTATTCCTTTTTTCTTATAAAAAGTGATCCTGCTAACATAAAAGTTGGAATAGAACTCATACCTAAAATTAATAACCAATCCCTTGGAATGATTGGGACCGTGTGGAAAATCGGCTGCAATGATGGAATATAAATTACCCCTACCATTAAAATTATGGAGGATAGGACAGCACCTACTAGAAATAAATTGCCAAATGGATTTCTCGAAAAGATCGATCGTTCACTTCTGCAGTCAAATACATGGATGAGCTGAGCTAAAACAAGGGTCGCAAACGCAATTGTTTGAGCATATGCAAGATTATCTGGATGCTGGTGGTATACAGTAATAAAAGCAATGATCGTTGCAATTCCAATTAAAAATCCTCTAGAAATTACCTTCCATCCCAATCCTCTTGCAAATACTCCTTCTTTAGGATGACGAGGTTTTCGCTTCATCACATTATCTTCCGGTTGATCAAGTCCAAGAGCCATTGCCGGCAGACCATCTGTAACTAAGTTAACCCATAAAATCTGAATTGGTACTAGTGGTAACGGCAAGTAAAGAATCATGGCAAATAACATAACCAGTATTTCACCAACATTGGAAGCTAGCAGATAGCGGATGAACTTACGAATATTTTCGTAAATATTACGCCCTTCCTTTATTGCCGCTTTAATGGTTGCAAAATTATCATCCAATAAAATAAGGGAAGAGGATTCTTTAGCTACATCCGTGCCGGTTATTCCCATCGAAATACCGATATCTGCTGACTTGATTGCTGGTGCATCATTAACTCCATCACCTGTCATTGCCACGATATGTCCGCGATTTTGAAGTGCTTTTACAATTTTTAGTTTATGTTCTGGTGATACTCTAGCAAAAACGGACACATCATCCACTATGTTTTCCAATTCTTCTACATTCATATTATTAAGTGCTTGACCGTCCAATACTTTTGAATTACTTTGGAGTATCCCAAGTTCCTTCGCGATAGCTTTTGCGGTAATCACATGATCTCCTGTAATCATTACCGTTTTTATTCCAGCTTCCTTACACTCTTGAATCGCCTGCTTCACTTCTGGTCTTGGCGGATCAATCATCCCTTGCAGACCAATAAAGATTAGATCTTTTTCAGCCTCTTCCTCACTCAAGATTTGAGTTTGATTATCTATTGGTTTAAAGGCAATTGCAATATTTCTTAAAGCCTTACCAGCAAGCATCTCAATGGTCTTTTGCGTCTCATTCTTATATTCATGGTGAAATAAAACTTGTTTTCCTTCCCAAAGAATAGATTCGCAAAGTCCTATTAATACATCAGGTGCTCCTTTTGTTATAACAAATCTCCGATTATTCTTATCACGAACAACAACACTCATCATCTTACGGGTAGAATCAAAAGGAAATTCCTTTTCTATTGTAAATTGTCCGAGTAAGGATTCCCTTGTTAAACCCGCCTTCATTGCTGATACTAGTAATGCACCATCAGTTGGATCCCCATCAAGGTAAAAGTCTTTTTCTCTCATTTTCAGTTCTGCATGGTTACAAAGTAGACCGAATGTTAATAGCTGATACAAGCTCTTTTCACTTTGAGGTTTTATTTCGTTTTCCTTTTCATAAAACCCACCTTTTGGATTATACCCTGTCCCGGTTACACTCCATGATTTGCCTCCGCTCCAAATATGTGTTACTGTCATTTTATTTTGAGTCATGGTCCCAGTCTTATCAGAACAAATAACAGATGCACATCCTAGTGTTTCGACTGCTGGAAGTTTCCTAACAATAGCATTTTTTCTTATCATGCGTTGTACCCCAAGCGATAGTGCAACGGTGACAATTGCCGGAAGTCCTTCCGGAATTGCTGCAACCGCAAGCGATACACCAGCTAAAAACATGGAATATACATCATGCCCGTGAACAACCCCTACCACTACAACCAATAAGGTCAAAAGTAAAGCTACAATAATCAGGATTTTCCCTAATTGCTCTAATCTTCGTTGTAAAGGCGTTTCCATCACATCAGCATTTTGAATCATATGGGCGATTTCACCCATAGCTGTTTTCATTCCAATACCTGTTACAATTCCAATTCCATTTCCCCTAGTGACCATCGTCCCCATGAATGCCATGTTGTTCATATCACCAAGGCCGACATCTTTTTTAGTAATAATTTCTGTACTTTTAACTGATGGAATAGATTCACCCGTTAGAGCGGATTCCTCTATCTCTAAGTTGTTAGCTTGAATGATACGTAAATCTGCACCTATTCGATCCCCCGATGAAAATCTTAATATATCTCCAACAACTACTTCACGTGACATAATTTTCAACCATTTACCATCACGCAAAACGGTAACTTGGGGTGCTGACATCTCTTTTAATGCCTGTAATGATTTCTCAGCCTTCCTCTCTTGAAAATATCCCAAAAAACCATTGATTAACACAATCGCTATAATGGCGATTGCATCAATATACTCTCCTAAAAAGCCGGATACCAGTGTAGCTCCAAGCAATACAAGGACCATAAAATCCTTAAACTGACTAATAAAAAGTAGTAAAGCTGATTGCTTCTCCCCTTCGTCAAGCTCATTCCAACCAAATTGCTTCCGCTTCTTCTCTACTTCTTTTGGTGTTAAACCGAGTTTTGCATTAGTGTTTAAAACCTTTTCCACATCTTTTTCGTTCATTTCATGGAACATCATTCAAATCACACTCTCCCCTAACTGAACAGAAGTTGTCTTTTACGTGTTCAATAAGAATTAGAAATGCTGATGGCTGGCTCTAATACTGTGGAGCAATGTCCAGAAACCTGCGCTTGATGCAAGCATAAAAGGAATTGTTTTTTCTTTTTGAACAACCTCTCCTAGCAAGCATATTCAGACTCGTCCAAAAAAATGATATAATAAACTAATAAAATTATTGGTAGAGGAATGTTAACAATGTCATTTGACGGATTATTCACAAGGGCAATGACGAAAGAACTTGCTGAACTATTGCAAGGGGGACGAATAAACAAAATTCATCAACCTTTTAAAAATGAACTTATTTTGGTTATACGATCAGGAGGTAGGAACTACAAACTATTACTTTCCGCACATCCTAGTCATTCCCGGATTCAAATAACAGAAGAACAATATGATAACCCAGCGGAGCCTCCAATGTTTTGTATGTTTTTACGGAAACATCTTGAAGGTTACAGTATTGAAAAGATCGAACAAATTGGATTGGATAGGATTGTTGTATTCGAAATAAAGGGAAAAAATGAAATTGGTGATATTTCATATAAAAAATTATATGTAGAAATTATGGGAAGGCATAGCAATATTATACTTGTTGATAAAGAACGCAACATGATTTTGGACAGTATTAAACATGTCTCCTCCAGCGTAAACAGCTATCGCGTTGTTTTACCAGGTACAGAATATAAACTGCCGCCTGCGCAAAATAAACTCAACCCTTTTGAAGCAAGTGAAGAGGATATTCTGAGATTCATTGATTTTAATAGCGGAAAACTGGACAAACAAATTGTTCAACACTTTTCAGGAATCTCACCTCTCCTTGGCTCTGAAATTATACATAGGGCGAAAATCGCAAACCGTCTGACATTGCCTCCTGCATTTATAGAGATAATGTCGATGCTGAGAAAACACGATTATCAGCCTTCTATCATAACGGGGAAAGAAAAGGAAAGTTTCTATCTCTTTCCTATAACCTTTATGAATGGAGAAATAAAAACATTCTCCACATTAAGTAGGCTGTTAGATCATTTTTATTTTGGAAAAGCGGAACGAGACAGAGTAAAACAGCAAGCACATGATCTTGAACGTTTTATTAAAAATGAAATCTCAAAAAATGAAACGAAAATCAAAAAACTACAGGATACTTTGAAAGATGCGAAGAATGCGGATCAATATCAATTATATGGCGAATTATTAACAGCTAATCTGTATTTAGTGTCCAAGGGCATGGAAAACATTGATGTAGTTAATTATTATGACGAAGAGGGAAAAACGGTACAAATTGCGCTAGATCCTAGAAAAACCCCTTCTGAAAATGCCCAAAGCTATTTTTCAAAATACCAGAAAGCGAAAAATGCTTTAATTGTCGTACAAGAACAAATAGAGATAGCAGAAAAAGAAATCCTTTATTTTGAAAACTTATTACAGCAAATAGAATCTGCAGCACCGAGAGATATTGAGGAAATAAGAATAGAACTAGCAGAAGAAGGATATATGAAACTTAAGCAAAAAAGAGGACAAAAAAATAGACCTCAAAAAATTTCTTTAGACAAATATTACTCATCCGATAATACAGAAATACTAGTTGGTAAAAACAATAAACAAAATGACTATTTAACTAATAAGGTGGCTGCAAGAGATGAAATATGGCTGCATACGAAGGACATCCCCGGTTCACATGTTGTCATTCGCAGTAAAAATCCGACCGAAGAAACCATTATGGAAGCGGCTGTGATTGCGGCATATTTTAGCAAAGCAAAAGACTCCAGTTCTGTACCAGTTGATTTCACGAAAATCCGATATGTCAAAAAACCTGCTGGAGCAAAACCAGGATTTGTAACTTACGATCACCAGCAAACGGTATTTGTTACCCCAGACAGTGAAAAAGTATTGGAAATGCGAAAAGCGTAAGCACCCTGTTCATCGGCGTATGGATGAGTGAAATTTAAAGTGTAATTTCACCTTTGGAGTCTTTGACTGGGATAAAGGAAACACGGCTAGGCTGTTCACAAGCCATTGAAATTGGTACTTCAAATTTCAACTGATGTTCGTATGGAGAAGACAGCGAAATTCCACTAGGCGATGGCAGCTTGCGCTAGACAATGATCAATCTGTAGAAAATTTATTTGATAAAAAACTATCCTTTCTAAATATGTTAAAAAAGGTGAAAAGGCTGAAGATAGCCTTTTCACCTTTTTTATATCTATTTTATCCCCATGAACTTGGATCCTCTCTCCATGCCTTTAAAGTATCCAAATCATTTTCAGTAATAATGTTTCTTTCTAATGCTACATTTAATAATGTGGAATAATTTGTTAAAGAGTAGTATTCTATGTTATTCTCTTCTAACTGTTGTTTTCCCTTTTCTAGCTCATATGTAAAGATGGAAACTACCCCAGCTACTTCGCATCCAGCCTCACGTAGTGCTTGAACTGCAGTTATGACACTTCCTCCTGTCGAGATTAAATCCTCTACTACAACAACTTTCTGACCCTCTTTTACCTTCCCCTCAATTTGATTCCCTTTACCATGACCTTTAGCTTTGGAACGCACATAACACATAGGCAACTCCATCAAATCACTAACCCATGCAGCATGAGGGATTCCAGCCGTAGCAGTTCCGGCAATGACATCAATATGCGGGAAATGTGTATTAATCTTTTCCGCTATTGCCTTAGCAATTTCTTTTCGCAAGTGCGGATAAGACAATGTTAAACGATTATCACAGTAAATAGGGGATTTAATTCCAGAAGACCATGTAAACGGTTCATTAGGACTTAGAAAAACAGCTTCAATATCAAGTAATTGTTGCACTAAATATTTATCCATATTATTTTGCCTCCCAAATGTTCTTTATACTCATATAAGTTTCATAAGGATGTTCTGATTTCGTGATAGATCTGCCCACAACAATGGCACTCGATCCAAATTCACGAGCCTCTTCAGGGGTCACAACCCGTTTTTGATCATTCACTTCATCGCCTTTAAGTCTGATACCGGGTGTTATTTTCAAAAACGGATAGGCAATATGCTGATCGATTAATTTTGCTTCTAGCGCTGAACAAACAACCCCATCCAATCCAGAATCAAAAGTAAGTCTGGCATACTGGAGAATAGACTCATTTAAGGAAGTATTGATTAACTGTTCTTTCTTCATTTGTTCCTCGGACGTACTTGTCAGCTGTGTAACAGCAATTAATAGCGGGCGCTTTTTCCCAGATTCGGTTCCTTCCTCCAAACCAGTAAGGGCAGCCTTCATCATACTAGAACCACCTGCAGCATGCACGTTAACCATATCAACACCTAATTTCGCTAACCCTTTCATCGCACTGTACACAGTATTGGGGATATCATGCAGCTTTAAGTCTAAAAAAATCTGATGTCCCATATCCTTTAATTGGGCTATTAAACTCGGACCCGTTTGATAGTAAAGCTCCATTCCTACCTTTACATAAAGAGATTCTTCTTGAAATTGGTTTAAAAATGAAATTGTTTCTACTTCTGTTGGAAAATCAAGGGCTATAATCGGCTTAAAGATATTCATTCTTCCAACTCCTTCCGACTATTTCTGAAATATGATCTATTTTTAACTCCGCTAGTTTTTCCGGCAGTTCCTTTATTAATGTAGGACAAATTAGGGGATCCACAAAATTTGCGGTTCCAATAGCTACAGCACTTGCTCCCGCATAAAAATACTCAATAATATCATCCGTATGTTGGATTCCACCCATGCCTATTATCGGGATATTAACCTGCTGACTTACCTCATATATCATTCGGATTGCAACAGGCTTAATAGCTGGTCCTGATAATCCACCCGTTCGATTAGCCAGTATAGGCTGACCGGAACGGATATCAATCCTCATCCCAAGCAAAGTATTAATCATTGTTAACCCATCTGCACCTGCATCTTCCACTGCTTTGGCCATTTCTACAATATTTGTCACATTCGGCGATAATTTAACGTAAACTGGAACTTCCGAGACATTCTTTACCTTTTTAGTTAACTCCTTGGCGACCTCTGGGATTGTACCAAAAGCAATTCCCCCTGTTTTAACGTTAGGACATGAAATATTAAGTTCAAGAGCTTTTACATTCGGGGCTTTCGAGATTTCCTTTGCCACTTCTACATAGTCTTCGACTTGTGAGCCTGCCACGTTTGCGAAGATGGGAACATCAAATTTCTCCAGCCAAGGTAATTCATTTGTTAAGACGCCCTTTAGCCCTGGGTTTTGTAATCCGATTGCATTCAACATACCAGCTGGAGTCTCCGCTACCCTTGGTGTTTGATTCCCAAACCTCGTTTCAAAGGTGGTTGCCTTTATCATGATCGCACCAAGGACGCTCAAATCATAAAATTGGCTAAATTCTCTTCCGAACCCAAAACAACCTGATGCTGGCATAACGGGGTTTTTTAGAGAAAGACCCGGTAATTCAATTTGTAATGGATTCATATAATCACCTCTCCCATTCTGAAAACAGGTCCATCACTGCATGCTTTTCGATATTTCTTTTTCGTTGGGTCGTCTGCAACATGACAAACACACGCTAGACATGCACCAATTCCGCATGCCATTCTTTGCTCTAAAGATATATAACCTTGTTTGGAAGCATATCTTTCTTCTAATGCTCTTAGCATTGGGAGAGGACCACATGTGTAAAGACAATCAAAATTGATTTGTTCTTGTTCTATTGCATCTGTAACAAACCCTTTTGTTCCGAGTGATCCATCAACAGTCGCGACATAGGTTTTTCCTAACTCAGAGAATTTTTCAAGATAAAATGATTTTTCCGCTGATTCAAATCCTAGCACATGAATTACTTCTATGCCTTTGCTTCTTAATTGCAGAGATAATTCATATAAGGGAGGGACCCCTATCCCTCCTCCTACCAACAAAGCGGTTTGTCCTTTCCTTAAGTCATCCGTTGGAAATCCATTTCCTAATGGTCCCATCACATTTATCTTTTCACCGCTCTTTTTTTCTGCTAAAAGTGATGTTCCTTCCCCCTCAGCGCGGTAAATTAAAGTGATAGTTTGCAAATCCTGCCGAACAGTTGCGATGCTAATTGGCCTTCGTAATAGAGGTGCAACCTGTTGATTTACTCGAATATGAACAAATTGGCCTGGGTGCTCCATTTCGTTAACCAGATTACCTTTTAATATAAGTTCATAAATCCCTGTTGCTATTAATTTTTGCGAAATAATCGTCATATCCTCTTGTCTAATCATACAAGTACACTCTCTTTCTCCTTTTGACCTGACAACATTTGCTCAGTAGAGAAATTCATAGATTCTAAAACTCGTAAGATTGCTTCTGCTGTATCCAAGGATGTAAGACAAGGTATTCCGTTTTCTACCGCTTCCCTGCGGATACGGAATCCGTCACGCTCAGGCTGTTTGCCTTTTGTTAAGGTATTAATGACAAGCTGTACTTTACCTGTCTTAATCACATCAAGAAGTGTTACCCCATCAGAGCCGATTTTATCCACAACATCCACTTTAATCCCATTTTCCTTCATAAATGCTGCTGTTCCACTTGTAGCAAGCAATGTATATCCGATATTTGCAAACCGTCTTGCCAACTCTAAGCTTTCTTTTTTATCTTTATTGGCTACCGTTAATAGAACCGAACCGTAATTTTGAATTTTTATTCCTGATGCAACAAGACCTTTGTATAATGCTTTTTCTAAAGTCGTATCTTTCCCCATTACTTCTCCAGTTGATTTCATTTCCGGTCCAAGCGTAATATCCACTCTTCTAAGCTTTGCAAAGGAGAAAACTGGAACTTTTACATAGACACCCTGCTTTTCCGGCACTAATCCAGTTCCATAATGTAAATCAGGTAACGAAATTCCTAATATAACTTTTGTTGCTAGATTTGCCATTGGTACGTTTGTTATTTTACTTAAAAATGGCACTGTGCGGCTTGATCTCGGATTAACTTCTATTACATAAAGCTCATCGCCAGAAATTACATATTGAATATTAAGCAATCCATTTATTTTTAATCCCTTTGCAAGTTTTGTCGTATAATTTACGATTCGCTCTTTCATTTTTTCTGAAATGCTTTGTGAAGGGTAAACCGCTATAGAATCACCAGAATGGACACCTGCCCGTTCAATATGCTCCATAATACCTGGAATCAATACATTTTGTCCGTCAGAGATTGCGTCGACTTCTATTTCCTTTCCTACTAAATAACGATCCACAAGGACTGGGTGCTCAGGATTTACTTTCACTGCATTTGTCATGTAATGCATCAATTCTTCTTCATGGTATACAATCTCCATTGCACGGCCACCGAGAACATAGGATGGACGTACTAATACTGGATAACCGATTTCGCTAGCAATTTTCACAGCTTCTTCAACAGAAAATGCCGTCTTACCCAGAGGTTGCGGAATGTTTAATTCTTTTAGTGCATGTTCAAATTTATCGCGATTCTCTGCTTGGTCAAGACTTTCTAATGATGTACCTAAAATTTTTACGCCACGCTCCACTAATGCCTTGGCTAGATTAATAGCCGTCTGACCGCCAAATTGAACGATAACTCCTTCTGGTTTTTCTAAATCAACAATGTGCATGACATCCTCTATTGTAAGAGGTTCAAAGTATAATTTATCCGATATACTAAAGTCAGTGGAAACCGTTTCTGGATTATTATTGATGATAATGGCCTCATAACCAGCTTCTTGAATAGCCCATACAGAATGAACCGTAGCATAATCGAATTCCACACCTTGGCCAATACGAATTGGTCCAGATCCAAGTACAATGACACTTTTTCGATCGGTTACAATCGATTCATTCTCTTCCTCAAATGTTCCATAATAATATGGGGTTTCTGATTCAAATTCTGCAGCACATGTGTCTACCATTTTATAAACTGGCATAATATGATTATCTTTTCTCCATTTGTATATGTCTTTTTCTGATGAATTCCACCATTTCGCTAGAATATAGTCTGAAAAGCCCATTTTCTTTGCTTCAAGCGCTAATTCAGTATCGTATGGTTTTTGCTGTAACAAGTTTTCAAATTGAATCATCTTTTCAATTTTATTTAAAAAGAAGAGATCAATTTTGCACCAAGCATGTATTTCATCAATGGTTACTCCCCTGCGGATGGCTTCTGCAATATAGAAAAGCCTTTCGTCTCCAGCTTTCCTAATGCGCTTTTCAATCACTTCCATATCAAAATTTTCTGCATTAGGAAGCTCAATATGATAAACATTGCTCTCAAGCGAACGAATCGCTTTTAATATAGATTCTTCAAAGTTTCTGCCGATGGCCATAACTTCTCCAGTCGCCTTCATTTGTGTTCCGAGATGGCGGTTTGCGGATTCGAATTTATCAAATGGGAAGCGAGGAATCTTAGTAACAACATAATCAAGTGCTGGCTCAAAGCATGCATATGTTTTTCCTGTTACGGGATTCATGATTTCATCTAAAGTTAATCCGACTGCGATTTTTGCTGCCAGCTTAGCAATAGGATAGCCAGTTGCTTTAGAAGCGAGGGCAGAAGATCTACTTACCCGAGGATTAACTTCAATAATGTAGTATTGGAAGCTTTTAGGATCTAAAGCAAGCTGAACATTACAGCCGCCCTCTATTCCTAACGCCCTAATAATTTTTAAAGAGACATTCCGAAGCATATGATATTCGCGGTCGCTTAAAGTTTGACTAGGAGCAACTACGATAGAATCCCCTGTATGTACCCCTACAGGATCAATGTTTTCCATGTTGCAAACAACAATTGCATTATCATTCGCATCACGCATAACTTCATACTCAATTTCTTTGTACCCAGCAATGCTTTTTTCTATTAAACATTGATGGACTGGGCTATTTTTTAATCCACTTAATACGATTTCTTCTAAGTCATGCTCATTTTCGCAAATACCGCCACCAGTTCCACCTAGTGTATACGCCGGTCTAACGATGATAGGATAGCCAATTTTCTCTGTAAAAGCCTTTGCTTCCTCTAATGTATGAACTATATCACTTTCCGGTACTGGTTCTTTCAAATCATTCATAAGCTTACGGAATAATTCTCTATCTTCTGCTTGCTCAATGGCAGATAGTTTCGTTCCTAAAATTTCCATTTTACACTCTTCTAATATTCCAGCTTTATTAAGCTCCATAGCCATGTTTAGTCCTGTCTGTCCTCCAAGAGTCGGAAGAATGGCATCTGGTCTTTCTTTTCGGATGATTCGGCTTACAAATTCAAGTGTAAGTGGTTCAATATAGACTACATCAGCAATTTCTGTATCTGTCATAATAGTAGCAGGATTGGAGTTTACAAGGATAACACGATATCCTTCCTCTTTTAATGCCAGACAGGCTTGTGTACCTGCATAATCAAATTCTGCTGCTTGACCAATGATGATCGGACCGGATCCGATTACTAGTATACTGTTGATGTCTGTACGTTTAGGCATGTTGTTTCTCCTTTCCTTTCCACTGATTCATTTCATTTAGGAATTCATCAAAAAGCTGATTTGAATCTTCCGGACCAGGTGATGCTTCTGGATGGTACTGAACTGTAAATGCACTGTATTTCTTATGTTTAAGGCCTTCTACTGTTTGATCATTTAAATTTATCTGGGTTATCTCCAAATCAGAATATGGAATCGATGTTTCATCGACAGCATATCCATGGTTTTGCGAAGTAAAAACCACTTTACCAGTTCTTAAATCTTTCACAGGATGATTAGCACCACGATGTCCAAACTTTAATTTATAGGTATCTGCACCACATGCCAATGCAAATAATTGATGACCTAAGCATATTCCGAATAAAGGCACCTTCCCTAATAAATCCCGAACCATCTTAATAGCTTCTGGGACATCTTTTGGATCCCCAGGTCCATTAGATAACATAACTCCGTCTGGATGAAGGGAAAGAATTTCCTCGGCAGATGTATGATATGGAACTACCGTTACATCACAATCACGATTATTTAATTCTCTTAAAATACCATGTTTAGATCCGAAATCAACTAGGACTACTTTATGCCCTCTTCCCGGACTAGGATATGGATTTTTAGTAGATACTTGTTTTACTTGATTTGTTGGAAGCTCTATTTGTTTTAAACGTGCAATAACTTCTTCAGGATTTTCCTTAATAGAACAAATCGCACCCTTTAATGTTCCATACTTGCGAATAATACGAGTTAGCTTTCGAGTATCAATTCCCTCAATACCTGGAATACCTTTTCGTTCTAAAAACTCATGGATACTTATATCACTGCGCCAGTTTGAAGGATATGTTGCTGCTTCCTTTACAATCAATCCCTTTATTGCGGGATTAATCGATTCAAAGTCTTCTCTATTCACACCGTAATTACCGATTAGAGGATAGGTTAATGTTACAATTTGGCCACAAAAAGAAGGATCGGTAATGGTTTCCTGATATCCAGTCATCCCTGTAGTAAAAACAACTTCTCCCACTGTTTCGATTTCACTGCCAAATGCATTCCCTATAAAAACTGTTCCATCCTCTAAAACTAATTGCCTTTTCATGCAAATACACCTCCGACAGACCATTTTATTTCTCCATCAACAAATGTTGCTACTGGCCATCCTTTACAAGACCAGTTTGTAAATGGCGTGTTTTTCCCCTTTGATAAAAATTCCTCCGGATCAATTGTTTTTTCATGTTGTAAATCTAGCAATACAATATCTGCTTTACTGCCAATCTTTAATGTTCCAAATGGCAGCTTAAAGCTTTCTGCAGGTTTAATAGTTAACCAATCTACCAGTTGTTTAAGGGTAAAAATTCCTTTTTCTACAAAGTTTGAATATAGTAAAGGAAAGGCTGTTTCTAATCCTACAATTCCAAACGGGGCAGACTGCAATCCTTTGGCTTTTTCCTCTGCGGCATGTGGAGCATGATCAGTTGCAATAAAATCGATTGTTCCATCTAATAACCCTTCTATCAACGCTTCTTGATCCTCTTTTCCTCTTAGTGGCGGGTTCATTTTATAATTTGTATCTAAAGACGGAATATCTTCGTCACAAAGCAATAAATGGTGTGGCGTAACCTCTGCTGTTACCTTAATTCCAGCCTTCTTCGCATCCCTAACTACTCTGACAGATTCTTTTGTACTAATATGACATACATGATAGTGGCACCCTGTTGCCTCTGCTAACAGAACATCTCGGGCTATTTGTACCGATTCACAGATAGAAGGGATTCCAGATATACCATGTTTTTGTGTGAAAGCTCCTTCATGAAATGCACCGCCATAGATTAAGGAGTTATCTTCACAATGGGCAACAATTGCCATATCAAGTGCAGCTGCACGTTTCATTGCTGCATGCATAACAGAAGCGGTTTGAACTCCCACTCCATCATCCGTAAAAGCAAATGCCCCCGCTTTCTTTAATGCGCCAAAATCGGTTAGTTCTTCACCAGCTTGGTTCATGGTTATTGATGCGTATGGTAATACACGGACATGTGCTGTTTCCTCTATCCGTTTTTGCAGCCATTCCATTTGTTGCGGGGTGTCCGGAACTGGTTTTGTATTAGGCATTGGCGCAACAGTGGTGAACCCTCCTTTTGCCGCTGCTATCGTACCTGTAGCTATCGTTTCTTTATGTTCTCCACCAGGTTCACGTAAATGAATATGTAAATCTAGAAATCCAGGAGTAACTATATAAGATTCTGCAGAAATATTTTCTTCTCCCTGATTCTCTAAGTGTAGACCAATTTCAGCAATTATACCGTTCTTAATCCGAATATCACTTTTCTGCAAATCCCCATTTTCTGTTAATAAGGTTCCATTTTTAAGTAAGTAATTCATTTTATAGTCCTCCACATTCAAGTATTTTTTTCAGTACAGCCATTCTTACAAAGACACCATTTTCCATTTGCTTGAAAATTCGGGAGCGATCGGCTTCCACTAATTCATCTGCAATTTCCACATTGCGGTTAACAGGAGCTGGATGCATAATAATACTATTACGTTTCATTCTGCTTTCTCTTTCCAATGTTAAACCATATTGCTGGTGATACTCTTTTGCACTCATGTTGGATGTGGATTGATGTCGCTCATTTTGAATTCTTAAGAGCATTACAACGTCCGCTTCTTCAATAGCTTTGTCTATATTCACATAATCACCATTGTTTAAGAAGGATTTATCAAACCATTCCTCTGGTCCGGAAAATACTACATTCGCGCCTAACTTACTGAGGGCATCCTTATTGGATCTTGCAACACGGCTATGACTAATATCACCGATAATGGCAACTTGAAGATCCTTAAATCCGCCAAATTCTTGTTGTATCGTATAAAGGTCGAGGAGACATTGAGTTGGATGCTGTCCACAGCCGTCCCCTCCATTTATAATAGGGATTCTTACTTTTCCTACTAGAGAATCATAATAACGGTCTTGTGAATGCCTTATTACCGCAATATTGCTTCCGATTACTTCAAACAGCTTTACTGTATCGTAAAGCGATTCACCTTTCGTTATACTTGAGAAATTTACATCAAAAGGGATAACCTCTAGTCCTAATTTCTTCTCTGCAATATCAAAGCTGCTTTTTGTTCTTGTACTTGGTTCAAAAAACATATTGACTGCAAAGGTTTGCTGTTTTGGCCTCCATATTTCACCTTTTGAGAAATATTCAGCCTCTCTTAATATCTCTCCGATTTCCTCTATTGTTAGATCCGAAATAGTTAGTAAATTTCTCAATATGATCGCCTCCCATATAAAAACACCCTGTCTCATTCATGAGCAGGGTGCTATAAAAATGCGAAAATGCTTAATTAGATCATTTGCATAATCACATTTAACACCCTTTTAAGTCTCTCTGAACTTATTTAAAAGGTGATTCCTTATTCTGTTTCTTGTTCAAACATGTTAATATCTTCTTTCGGTCTTCCCGGTAAAACAAGGTTTAAAATTACTCCCACAATCGCTGCCAATGCCATACTGGAAAGTTCTAAATTCTGTGTAAGCTTTAGGTAAGCTCCACCGATTCCAATTACCAGGATGACGGAAGATATAATCAAGTTTCGATTCAAACTGAAATCGACTTTATTATCTACCAGCATTCTCAAACCGCTGGAAGCGATAATTCCAAATAGAAGAATAGATACTCCACCCATCACACAAGTAGGGATAGTACTTAACAACGCACTAATTTTACCTATAAAGCTAAAGCAGATAGCAAAGACTGCAGCTCCTCCTATTACATAAACACTGTACGCCCTAGTAATTGCTAATACACCAATATTCTCTCCATACGTTGTGGTTGGAGGTCCTCCGATGACAGATGCAATAACAATCGATACACCATCTCCAAGAATAGATGGCCCTAATCCTGGTTTTGCAATTAAATCTCTGTTAACAACCTTACTTAATACAAGCTGATGTCCGATATGTTCTGATAAGGTTACGATTGCAACAGGTACCATTAAGAAAAAGATGCTCCAGGAAAATGATAGTTTGTAAGAAACGAACGGGAAAACCAAATCCGGTAACGCAAGCCAATGGGCTTTTATTACTGGTGTAAAATCTACAATTCCCGCGAACACAGAGATAATATATCCACCAATAATTCCAATTAATATAGGGATGATGCGAAAAAAACCTTTAAAGAAAGCAGAACTAATAATAGTAATGGCTAAAGTACATAATGCAATAACGATATGCTTAGTGCTATAAATCAGGTCTTGGGATGCTGCACCATAGTTTTTATACATTGCCATTCCACAGGCAGTTGTTGCAATCCCAAGTCCAATTACAATAATGACAGGTCCAACGACAACCGGCGGAAGGAGTCTCATCAGCCACTTATAACCTGCTCTTGATATAATTAATGCTACAATTCCATATACAATACCTGCCAAGAAGGTTCCCATCATGGCAGCACCAGGTCCACCAGCGGCTTTGGCAGCAAATAGAGGTGCAATAAATGCAAAACTTGATCCAAGGTAAGCTGGTACCTGCCCTCTCGTAATCAAAATGTACGCTAATGTACCTAAACCACTTGAGGCAAGCGCGACTGCGGGACTTAAACCTACTAAGATTGGAACAAGTACAGTAGAACCAAACATTGCAAATAAGTGTTGGATACTTAAGCTAATCCATTGCGTAAATTTTGGTTTATCGTGAATATCTAATAAAATGTCTTGGTTTTTCCCCATTATTGCTCCTCCTCGAGTAATACACTAATCTGATCAAAAAAACCCTCTTTATAGCTGTGAAGCCACAAAGAGGGTATAGATAGGCAATTACTGGTCGCCATTTACATTCCCACCTTTGTCAGCCTCACAGGACTGTCTTTAAAAGGATGGATTATTTAGTTTTCATATATACTTACTTTATCTAATTCGTCTACTTCTGCTAACTCTACAACAATTTTTTCTGAACTAGAGGTCGGTATATTTTTTCCGATAAAATCTGCACGGATTGGAAGTTCTCTGTGACCTCTATCCACCAATACAGCAAGTTGAATTTGTGAAGGTCTGCCAATATCCATCAATGCATCCATAGCAGCTCTTACGGTTCGTCCAGTGTATAGAACATCATCGACGAGTATAACCTTCTTATTTGTGATATCTACCGGAATATTAGACCCTTTCACTTCCGGTTCGGCATCTTTCGTTTTAACCGATAAGTCATCCCGATATAGTGTGATATCAAGATCACCTACTACAATTGGACGCCCTTCAATTTTTTCAATTCTTTCCGCTAGCCTTTTTGCAATATGAATGCCTCTTGTTTTGATGCCAACAAGGACACAGTTATCAATACCTTTGTTTTTCTCGATGATTTCATGTGCAGTTCTTGTCAATGATCGGCTGATGGCTTGTTGATCGAGCACGACTGCTTTTTGAATCAATACAATCACCTCATTAGAAAAGGGTAGGCGCCTCTGTTTAACGGCGGACTATCTAGTGTACCTTGCCCGCTAGTGTTTGGCGCAGCAAAAAAAAACCTCTCAACCAAAGATTGAGAGGGCATACTTAAACAGTTTCAATTGCAACTTTGCGTATCCTTCTCAGCCTCTCTGGACTGGATTAAAGGGCTTATTTAACTATTAATAGATTAATCTTTTTATCGAAACATGTCAATCATTATTTTTGAATATCATGCAAAAGCTTTGAGAAGTATTCTGGCAATGGAGCCTCGAATTCCATATACTCATCGGTCCGTGGATGAACAAAACCTAACACTCCAGCATGAAGTGCTTGTCCATTGATATTCAAGGTCTTTTTTGGTCCATATTTGGGATCTCCCACAAGTGGATAACCAATATATTTCATATGAACACGAATCTGGTGAGTTCTTCCTGTTTCCAATTCACATTCAATATAAGAGTATTGATGGAATCTTTCTAATACTCGAAAATGTGTAACCGCATGTTTTCCATTATCGACCACGGTCATTCTTTGACGGTCTTCAGGGTCTCTTCCTATTGGAGCATCAACAGTACCAAAATCATGAGGAATGATTCCATGAACAATTGCAAAGTATTTACGAGTCACCGATTTCTCTACTAATTGATTAACAAGCTTTTCATGGGCCATATCATTTTTCGCAACCATTAACAGTCCTGAAGTGTCTTTATCGATTCGGTGAACAATCCCTGGTCTTAAGATACCATTTATTCCCGATAAATCCTTACAATGTGCCATTAATCCGTTTACTAATGTTCCTGTTAGATGACCTGGAGCAGGGTGTACGACCATCCCTTTAGGCTTATTCACAACTAATACATCGCTATCTTCATAATAAATGTCAAGATCCATTTGTTCAGGAATGACATCCAAATTTTCCGGTTCAGGAATTTTAATTAGTATCCTGTCACCAATATTGCATTTATAATTTGATTTGATTTGTTTTTCATTAATAGTCACATTTCCTTCTTTAATCCATTGCTGTACCTGTGACCTGGACCATTCTTCATTTATAGCAGATAAAACTTTATCAATTCTTTCGTCTTTTTCATTCTCCTGAATGATGTGTTCCATTATTTCCATATGTTTTCTCCTTTGACCTGAACTCTTCAAGCAGCATGTAGATAATCAATAGAATCACACCAATTGTTAGCGCAGAATCGGCGATATTAAAGATTGGAAAATCATAGCCGAAAATGTAGGTATGGATAAAATCAACTACTTGTTTTCTAAATATTCGATCGATAAAATTACCGATTGCTCCACCAAGCATAAAGCCAAGGCTTACTCCTAATAGAACTTTTCCTTTGGCATATTTTTGTATATAATAGACGATTCCAATAACAACTACTACTGTAATCAAATAAAAGAGCCACATTTGTCCTTGTAAAATTCCCCATGCAGCACCTTGATTCCGGTGTGATGTAATATAAAATAAATTTTTGATAATAGGGATGCTTTCACCAAATTCCATATTTTTCACTACAAGCCATTTGGTAAATTGATCTAATGCGATAATAAATAATGCGATAATGTAAAATATCACAGAAAGTACAACCCCCGAATCCATATGTATTATGTTCATTCGATTAAACATTTCAAATGAACATGTTTCTTTAGAATTTTAGCATACTACATGGACGTTAGGGAAGATTTTGTATTTTTTCTTAATTAAATGGAATGGATACTTTAGCATAATTTCTTAATTCATACCAATCCGCTGAGCTTTTTAAAGTTGGTATAGTATGAAGCCAACTACTAGGTATTTCTTCACCACTTTGTTCACATGTGCCAAAATTACCATTATCCCATTTTAATAATGCAGTATTAATATCACGTAATTCTTCTTGAATGAGGGTTTGAATCATTTCATTATTTGTTTTGTGTGCCGTTAACTCTTCTTTTAACGATTGCAGCAAACAGAATAATTGATCTTTTTGATTACTCATATTCATCCCTCCAATGTTTAGTTATCCATTAGTGTACCCATGAATAAAAAGATTTTCGGGAGTAACTGTTGCAAATTGTACTAAACATTGGAAAACAAGGTGCCTGACACCATTTTGATGTCAGGCACTCATTTTATACGTATTCTTTTTCTACAACAGATGCACATCGTAAACATAAGGTCGGATGCTTCTCATCTTTTCCTACCTCAGGTGTTACAACCCAACATCTTTCACAAGTTTCTCCATCTGCTTTTTCTACAACAATTGCCGCATGTTCAAGCTTAACTGCGTTTTCAGGTGCTTCTTCATATGCACCTGCTACATGATAACCAGATACAATAAACAATTGCTTCATGTTTTCAGAAATACTATTAAGCAATTCTTTTGTATCTTTGTTAACATACAATGAAATTTTGGCGGATAAAGATTTACCAATAACTTTTTCATTTCTTGCTTCTTCTAAAGCTTTTAATACATCATCACGTAATTGTAAGAATTTGTCCCATTTTGCTTCTAATTCTTTGGCATTTTCAAGTTCTTTAACCTCAGGCATATCCGTTAATTGAACACTGTCTTCCACTACACCTGGAATGAATGACCAAACTTCATCAGCGGTATGCGGCAAAATTGGTGACAATAACTTTGTCAAAGAGGTTAAACATTCGTACAATACTGTTTGCATAGCACGACGTTCAACATTATCCTTTGCCTCAATATACAGAACATCTTTAGCAAAGTCTAAGTAGAAAGAACTTAAATCAAGAGTACAGAAATTATTAACAGCATGATAAATGCTGGCAAACTCATAATTTTCATATGCATCGCGGACATGCTTAATTAAATTATTTAATTTGACTAGCAAGAATTGATCTACTTCACGTAAATTTTCATAAGAAAGACGGTCCACGCTCGGATTAAAATCATTTAAGTTTCCAAGTAAGAATCGGAAGGTATTACGGATTTTGCGATACACTTCTGATACTTGCTTCAAGATTGCATCTGATACACGAACATCTGATTGATAGTCAACGGAAGCAACCCAAAGTCGGACAATATCAGCACCTAATTGATTAATTACCTTGCTTGGCAAAATAACATTTCCTAAAGATTTACTCATCTTTCTGCCTTCACCGTCTAAAGTGAATCCATGACTCAAAATACCTTTATATGGTGCTTTTCCACTTACTGCAACAGAAGTAGTCAGTGATGAATTAAACCATCCGCGATATTGGTCAGAGCCCTCTAAATATAAATCTGCCGGACGCTGTAATTCATCTCTTTCCACTAATACTGCTTGATGGGAAGACCCAGAATCAAACCACACATCCATAATATCTGTTTCTTTTGTAAAGATTCCATTCGGGCTGCTTGGATGAGTAAATCCGTCAGGCAATAGGTCTTTTGCATCTCTTTCAAACCACACATTAGAACCATGTTCACGGAATAAGTTTGAAATATGTTCAATGGTTTCATCGGTAATAATCGGATCCCCATTTTCCGCATAAAATACTGGTATTGGAACACCCCATGCACGCTGACGGGAAATACACCAATCTCCGCGATCACGAACCATATTAAATAGTCTGGTTTCACCCCAAGCGGGAACCCATTTTACCTCTTTAACAGCTTCAAGAAGTTCGTCACGGAAAGCTTCAATAGAAGCAAACCACTGTGCTGTCGCACGGAAAATAACCGGTTTCTTTGTACGCCAGTCATGAGGATAGGAGTGAGTAATGAAGTTTAATTTTAATAATGCTCCAACCTCTTCTAATTTTTGTGTAATTGGTTTATTAGCTTGATCATAGAATAGACCTTCAAATCCTGGAGCCTCTGATGTCATATATCCTTTATCATCAACAGGACAAAGAACATCAAGGTCATATTTCTTTCCTACGATAAAGTCATCTTCCCCATGTCCAGGAGCTGTATGCACACATCCCGTACCAGACTCAGTTGTAACATGTTCTCCTAACATTACTAAGGAATCCCTACCATATAAAGGATGACTTGCAATTATATATTCTAAATCTTTACCTGCTACTGTTTTAACAACCTGTGGATGATTCCATTCCAGTACAGAAGTAACTTCTTCAAGAAGTGCCTCCGCTACAACATATTTCTGTCCATTTACCTCTACAACAACATATTTTAAATCAGGATGAACAGAAATACCAAGGTTTGCTGGTATGGTCCACGGAGTTGTAGTCCAAATGATAATTTTCGTCTCATTATCAAGTACACCTTTACCGTCTTTCACATCAAAAGCAACATAAATAGAAGCTGAACGTTTATCTTTATATTCAATTTCTGCTTCTGCCAGTGCAGATTCACTGGACGGGGACCAGTAAACAGGCTTCAATCCTTTATAGATGTAGCCTTTTTTCGCCATCTCACCAAACACTTTAATTTGTTGTGCCTCATATGCAGGCTTTAAAGTCAGATATGGGTTCTCCCAATCTCCGCGAACACCTAGTCGCTTAAAAGCAGTACGTTGATTGTCAACTTGTTCATAAGCATATTCAGCACATAATTTACGGAATTCCGCAACAGACATTTCCTTTCTTTTAACACCTTTATTGGTTAAGGCCTGTTCAATTGGCAGTCCATGTGTATCCCAGCCAGGAACATAAGGTGCATGATAGCCTGTCATCGATTTAAAACGAACAATTATATCTTTCAGTGTTTTATTTAAAGCATGCCCCATATGAAGATCTCCATTTGCATACGGAGGACCATCATGAAGTATGAACAAAGGTCTTCCCTCTGTACGCTCTTGAACCTTCTGATAAATGTTCATACTTTCCCATTTTTCCTGAATTTCAGGCTCTCTTTTAGGCAAATTTCCTCTCATTGGGAAATCTGTCTTTGGCATTAATAATGTATCTTTATATTCCACAATTTTTCCTCCTCCAAAAAAAATTCACGGTGACATTTTTAGTTCTTATTAATCCTTTCCAAATAGACAACAAAAAAACCCTCTCATCCCAATAGGGACGAGAAGGTTTTCCCGCGGTACCACCCTGCTAGACAATGAATCCACTGTCCACTCTTGCATTCGTAACGTGAATGAACGCCCTCATTTACTTGCGCGGAATTCTACGCTTTCAAATCGGGAACTCGAGGGTGATCTTCCAGCTACTACTTATACCAAGCTTCCACTATCCTTGGCTCGCTTCAATAAGCTAAAATAACTTTACTGTCCCTGTCATCGTTTAAACTATTATTTTTCTATTATATGTGACAAATTTTTAATCCGTCAAGATTAATTGAGGCTCTTTTCGTAAAACTTGCTGTTTTGGTTACGAAAAAGCTCTTATTTAACTTCCTCTTGCAGATTTAATTCTGTAGCGTCAATTTCCAATTCCATTAATTTATCCCAATCGTCATTTTTTAGTAAATCTAGCTGAGCTTCAATTAACATTTTAAATCGGGTTCTAAATACTTTCGATTGTTTTTTCAGCTCTTCGATTTCCATTGCGATTTTTCTTGCTTTAGCAAGTGCTTCATTGACAATTCGATCCGCATTTTTTTCGGCTTCACGGATGATTAACTTTGCTTCTTTTTGTGCATTTCCTTTAACTTCCTCAGCCGCTTCCTGGGCAACAATGATTGATTTATGCAATGTTTCCTCGATATTAGTAAAGTGGCCGAGCCGTTCGTTAGAAGACGATAATTTCTCATCTAACTCTTTCTTTTCACGAATCAGTAATTCATAGTCCTTAATAATTTGGTCTAGGAATTCGTTCACTTCGTCTTCATCATAACCTCGAAATCCTCTGCTAAACTCCTTATTATGTATGTCTAAAGGCGTTAAAGGCATAATTGCCACCTCCACTTATTGTATCTGTATCTTAGTTTAGCGTAAGCAGTGATCGGTGGGATCACCATAACGCTTATACTTTACTTCTATTATACTGAATTTCGACAGAATTAGGGGAATTTCCTGCATATTTTTCATTTAAATGAAAAGAATGTATTAGTTTTATCAAAAAAATAATCGCTTAATCTATTCTTATTTTAATAATCCAACTATTAGACGCCATTTTTCCTTTTTCGTTTGGCCGTCCATGGTAATGATTTTACAGCGCCCAAATCCACGTACTGAAATGACATCCCCCTCTTCACAAACAAACGATACTTGTTCTACTTCTTTCCAATTTACTTTCACAAGCTTATGCTGAATCATTGTTTGTGCTTTTTGTCTGGAAAGAGGAAAAACGGTGGATAAAATGGCATCTAAGCGCAAAGAACTAACCGTAACCGATTGTTCCTTCCACTCTTCATCAGCAGTAATCAATTCATGATATGCTACTTCTTTTAACTGGATAGTTGTTTTTCCTATTTGTTTTAATTCCATCTGAATATAATGCAACATTTCAGTAGGAATAATAAATTGGATTCGATCTTGTTGGATTAAGATATCTCCAAATTTTTCTCTTTTTAAACCTATGGACATTAATGATCCTAAAACATGACGATGGCTTAGAGTTATAAATTTACTAGGATAATCAATTTCAAGAATGGATATTTGAAAGTCCTTTATCTCCGGTACTAAATAATCTGGAAATAGTAAGACTCTTTTTCTTTCCGCCCCTTCATATCCGCCAAATTCAAGATATTTTACTTGTGAATGGGTACCAATAATAGATTTTATAATATGTATTTGTCTAGGATCTAGAAAGTCCGTTAGTTTTGGAGCATAAGAATCCTCCACATATTCCTGCCAATTTAGTACTTGATCGATAAATTCTTTCTCATCTGCTCTAAAATGCTGATAAATATTGCTCATAATTATCCTCTCAATGTTGAAAATAAAAAGGGTGCATAAAGTAGCAGCCCTTTAAATTAACCAATATTGTATCTGACGAATTCCACCACGTGCTAATTGTAGTACTAATAAGGCGACAATCGGTGAAATATCGATCATCCCCAACGGAGGAATAATACGTCTGAATGGTTCTAAATATGGTTCGCATATTCGAGCAAAAAAATTCCCCAACGAAGTTTGCTGCGCATTAAACCATGACATAAATATATAAATAATTATTATATAAGAATAAATTGTTAAAACCTCGACAAGCAGAGAAAATAAAAGGCTCATTTATTTCAGGACCACCTCGAATCAAAATTATTATCTTGAATTAAATCTGAAATATTACCGGATACCTCAACATTATCAGGAGTGCATAAAAAGATATTACTGCCTACTCGTTGAATATCTCCTCCAATTGCGTAAACAGTACCACTTAAAAAGTCAATGATCCGTTTAGCTTGGTCATGTTGAATGCGTTGCAAATTTACTACTACAGATCGGCGATTCTTTAAGTGATCTGCAATTTCTTGAGCTTCCGCGTATACCCTTGGCTCAATTAATACCACTTTAGAACCTTTCGTAACACTTTGTAAACTAACAATATTTTGCTTTGAAGAAGACTGGTTATATCTTGGGGCAGGTTCAGGATTATGTTCTACCTCATGTCCCATTTTCTCTTCTTCCATATCATCATATTCATCATCCAGTAAAAAAAATGTTTTAATTTTTGATTTTAATCCCATTTCGTACACCCCCTAAAATATTATGAAAGGATCTTTATACATGATAATTACTTTATATTTAACATAGTTGTCCTATTATTAAAGGAGTTTCACTCTTTATTAGCCCTTGTATAGTTGGACTGCTTATCCTACAAGTGAAGTTCCAATTCTTACGAAGGTAGCCCCTTCTTCCACTGCTATTTCATAATCATTCGACATACCCATAGAAAGCTCTTGACAAGGAGCATATTCTAATTTCAAAGCCTGGATATCTTTCTGGAGCTGCTTTAAACCGCGAAAGGTATCACGAATAACATTTTCATCTTCTGATAAAGGTGCCATTGTCATTAAGCCGACAACTTGAATATTTTCGAATGATTTTAATTCTTGAATAAAGTTTATTACAGAATCAGCAGAAATTCCATGCTTAGATTCTTCTTTTGATACATTCACTTGAACAAAGCACGGAATTTTCCTTGTAGCTCTTTTATTAATTTCAACCGCTAAAGAAATTCGATCGAGTGAATGGATATAAGACACCTTATCAATAATGTTTTTTACTTTCCTAGACTGCAAAGTACCAATAAAATGCCAAACCGGCTGTTCATGTAAAGCGTTCCATTTTTCTAACAAGCCCTCATCCCGATTTTCTCCAAGATGAATAATCCCTGCATCAAGAGCTTCCTGTGCTCTTTGAATAGTTACATATTTTGTTACGGCAATTATTTTTACTTCATTGGGATTTCGTCCCGCCCTCATACATGCCTGTTCAATATTTTGCTGTATTATTGTTAGATTGTCTCTAACCTTCACTTACATCATATCCTTTCAAACCAATAAAGCCAATCATTCTTCCTGTTTTTCCTTGATCGCGCCGATGAGAATAAAACTCTTCATGGTCGCAACTTGTACAAAGATTTGTTATATAAATATTTTCAGAAGGAATACCTGATTTTTCAAGTATCATTTGATTTAATTTTCTTAAATTTAATTGATATTGTCCAGTTGAAATTTCGTGATAAGGTTTGCTCTCTTCAGAATTAATCCATGTATCAACATCTTTAATTACTCTATCATCAACAATATAACATTTTTCACAAATTGATGGTCCAATTGCTACCATAATATCTGAAGATCTAATTCCTTTTCCATGCCATGCAGCAATCATTTCCTTGGCAATTCCATTGACTGTGCCTTTCCATCCCGCATGTGCAATACCAATCATATCATGTTTTGCGGAAAAAAAGTAAATTGGTACGCAATCTGCATAACATAAAGTTAAAAAGGTATCCTGTAAATTCGAATATAAACCATCTGTATCTTTAATACTACTATCATAATCAAAAGAACCTTTTCCATGTTGACCACGCTTAACTTGCACAATGCGAGTTCCGTGCGTTTGTTCACAGCATACCCATGAGTTAATAGGAAAATCGAGTTTATCAGCTAAATGCTTTCTGTTCGATCTCACCGCCTCTAGATCATCTCCGACATGAAATCCGCAATTTAAAGTACCATTAAACTTTTCACTGAAGCCGCCATTTTTTGTTGTAAAACCAGCAATAACATGTGGAGCGATTTCTGTCCATTCCTTTATATAAAAATATTCTTTATCTTGTTTTATAAATGGTTCCGTCATTATGAAACACTCCATATATATTTTTCAAATAAAAAAGAAGGTACTATTTACCTTCACTTTCCAATAGTGTACCATATAAACATTGAACGCGCTCGATGATTTTTAATTTTTTGGCTCTTGAAGCTGTTGTTGTCCCATAAATTTTTGATCTTTAAATCTTACAAGTATAACATCCTCCCCAATCTTCACGATATTATTCCATGGAATAACCAATTCCTCCTCCTTATTGAAAAAGCTAAGTAATTTACCATTTCCCCCAACAACAATACTCTCAATTTTCCCATTATCTAAATTAATATCGATATCCGTAATGTTGCCTAATCTACGTCCATCCGAAATGCTTACTACGTCCTTTATTTGAAAATCAGATATACGAACCATCGCTATCCTCTCCTTAAAAAACAATTATCCAATTATTAAAATATATGCAAGGACAATAGAAATAATAATAAAAGTCGGATATCCTGCAGTACAGAATACCCGACTTTTTCCTGGTTTTACGCATGATGCCTTATTGGCTAGCAGTTAATCAAGGTGAAAATTCACTTTTTATTGAATATTTTTATTCATAGACTTAATGGCAGCTTTTTCTAACCGTGAAACCTGTGCTTGAGAAATACCAATTTCTTCTGCCACTTCCATTTGTGTTTTCCCTTGAAAGAATCGTTTACGAATAATTAATTTCTCACGGTCGTTTAATCTTCTCATACCTTCTTGCAATGCTATTTCTTCAATCCAATTACTATCCCGATTCCTTTCGTCACTTAATTGATCCATTACAAAGATAGGATCACCGCCATCATTATAAATCGGTTCGAATAAAGAAACTGGATCTTGAATAGCATCTAGAGCAAATACAATTTCTTCATGGGGCACTTCTAACACTCTTGCAATTTCTTCTGCAGTTGGTTCCTTAGATGTTTCACTAATTAGCCTCTCCCGTACCTGAAGAGCTTTATAGGCAATATCACGGAGCGAACGCGAAACGCGGATTGGGTTATTATCCCGCAAGTACCGGCGTATTTCTCCAATAATCATTGGAACTGCATAAGTAGAGAATCTCACATTTTGACTTAAATCAAAATTATCAATGGATTTCATAAGTCCGATGCAGCCAACCTGAAACAGGTCGTCCACATATTCGCCGCGATTGTTAAACCGTTGGATTACACTCAATACGAGTCGTAAATTTCCATTAACTAGCTTTTCTCTAGCCTGCATATCACCGGCATGCATTTGTTTAAGTAATTCTCTCATTTCCTCATTCTTCAAAACAGGAAGCTTTGATGTATCAACACCGCATATTTCTACTTTATTTCGCTTCAAGTCATTTCCCTCCTTACAGGAGCTGCTGTACAAAAATAAGTATCTCCGTAGGTGGGAAATTTATGCACTATAAGAATGGTGAAATCTTCCACAGATTAGCCAAAAATGGTTGATTTTTATAGATTTTCCTGACCGAAAAAAATTTTTATTTAGGCTTTAATGATTAACTATCTTATAATTACAAAACCGTAAAGGAGGAAGATTAAACCATTTTATTAAATTCTTTACGAAGTCTTTTAATGATTCTCTTCTCCAGTCGAGAAATATAGGATTGGGATATTCCCAACATATCAGCTACATCCTTTTGTGTTTTCTCTTCACCGCCTTGCAATCCAAAGCGAAGCTCCATAATTTGTTTTTCCCGATCTGTAAGTTGGTGGAGGGCATTAAATAAAAGATTTTTATCGACATTTGCTTCCAAATCCTTTGTGATGATATCTTCTTCCGTCCCTAAAACATCAGATAACAATAATTCATTTCCATCCCAGTCGATATTCAACGGTTCATCAAAAGAGACCTCTGATCTGATTTTATTATTTCTTCTTAGATACATGAGAATTTCATTTTCAATACATCTTGATGCATAAGTAGCTAATTTGATTTTTTTCTCCGGATTAAATGTATTCACAGCCTTTATTAAACCGATAGTACCAATGCTGATTAAATCCTCAATATTGATTCCAGTATTTTCAAATTTTCGTGCTATATAAACGACTAGTCTTAAGTTACGCTCTATTAATAAAGATCGTGCCGCTTTATCACCGCTAGGAAGCTTTTTTAGAAGTAGCTCCTCTTCATCTTTTGTTAACGGTGGTGGAAGCGCCTCACTTCCTCCTATGTAATATATTTCATCTGTCTTTAGGCCAAGTTTGATTAATAACTTATACCACATATAGGACAATTTAATTTTTAGATTTTTCATTGGATGTCCTCCTTCTAAAATGAATGATTCGAGAGTATAGTAATAATAAAAATATTGGTATTTTAAAATTAAGAAGCATTCTGTATTGGGATACCAGTTAACATTTTTGGATGAACGATGCATTGGAAGACGTCATCACTAGATAATTTTTGGTTTGTAAATGAAATCAGTGATTTTTGTACATTCCAACTGCCTTCTTCATTTTGAATATGAAGGGTGTCCGGTTTATAGGCAACAAGTAGCTGATTGTTTTTCCCCACTGCTTTAGCTGGGATTAGACGAATTTTATCGTACCATTCAGAATCCAATTGAATAGAGCCATCCATTAGCCTTTCATGATTTTCGGATAACTCGATAATCTGTGCTGGTAATTTCTCGAGTAAACTTTGGGTGGATACTATCATGACTGGAGCTTTTGATATTGGGTCATGCAATTGATTACCACTATCAATAAGTCCAGGCAATATAATATGTACACCATTTATATTTATCTCCACTTTAACAATTTGATCGTATTGGATTTTGGTCACTTCAAAGGTGTCAATCCTTTGCTTTGCAAAATACCAGGCAATCGGCAGTCCAAAAATAACGAACATCCAACTTATTGGATCACCAAATCCTCGAATACTTGCAAGCGCTACTGCATTATTCATTTCTAAATCAAAATTGAGGAAATAATGGATACCAATCAACATGCCACCTGTTAAGAAAGTCATAAAGTAAAAAGTTAATAAGTTGGAGAAATAATATTTCAAACGTTTAAAGCCAAATACGGAATAAACCATTATTATTGAGAATCCAAGCTTAACAAGAGGTTTTCCAGCATAATGAGCTAATGGTGTAATACTCAATATAATAAGGATGGAGCCGATAAGTCCTCCAATTAATATTTTCCAGATAGTTACATGACGTTTTAAAATGATGGCTGTCAGCCAAAGGAGCATGCTATCTACTAACAAATTCAGTAGCCATACTACATCCATGTAAACGACCAATAACATATCCCCCCTTATATAATCACGTAAAACTATAATAACGACAGTATATCGTACATCCCTATTAAAAGTGTGTCATTTCTTGTAAGTGAAAAAGAAGAACTTTTCGAAGTTTCATTCGAATTTTGTCAGTATCGAGTTGGGGTTAATGGTGAAGTGAAGGAGCTATAATATTATATAGAATGAAAAGAACCAGATGATTGACTCATCTGGTTCTTTTCATTCTATATAATATTTATCTGCGATTTCTATTACGTAAGAACGTTGGAATATCAAGCGTATCCTCAACATGTTGAGTTGTATTACGTACAGGTTCTTGCTGCACTTCTTCCCGCTTTGGTTCACGTTTAAAGGATTGGCTTGGAGCTGGTTTAACTTGTCCAAATCCTTGGCGCTGTGGCTTAATTTGAGGTGCTTCCTCATTAAACCCAGTAGCGATAACTGTTACTACAATTTCGTCTTTTAGATCTTCGTTAATGACAGATCCAAAAATCATGTTCACTTCTTGATCAGATGCCGAAGCCACAATATCTGCTGCCTCTTGCACTTCGTATAGACTTAAATTCACTCCTCCTGTGATGTTCATTAATACCCCTTGAGCACCATCAATGGATTTTTCAAGAAGCGGAGAGGAAATAGCCTTTTTAGCAGCTTCAGCGGCTCTATTCTCACCTGTTGCAACACCAATTCCCATTAGTGCAGAACCTTTATTAGTCATGATCGTTTTCACATCAGCAAAGTCGAGATTGATGAGTCCTGGTGTAGCAATTAAATCTGAGATACCTTGAACACCTTGACGTAAAACATTATCAGCCTCGCGGAACGCTTCCAACATAGGAGTGCTTTTGTCCACAATTTCCAATAAACGATCATTTGGAATAACAATTAAAGTATCAACTGCTTCCTTCATTGCCGTGATACCGCCTGTAGCCTGTGTTGAACGTTTACGTCCTTCAAATGAAAATGGACGAGTTACAACACCAACTGTCAATGCACCAAGATCCTTTGCAATTTGTGCAATCACAGGTGCTGCACCAGTACCAGTCCCACCGCCCATTCCAGCAGTCACGAATACCATATCGGCACCCCTTAGTGCCTCTTCAATTTGCTCTTTGCTTTCTTCTGCTGCTTTCTTGCCTACTTCAGGATTCGCACCGGCACCTAATCCTCTCGTAAGCTTTGCACCAATTTGCATTCTTAATTCTGCTTTAGACAGATTCAATGCCTGTGCGTCAGTGTTTACTGCAATAAATTCTACACCCTGTACATCATTTTCAATCATTCGGTTTACAGCATTATTTCCGCCGCCACCTACGCCAATTACTTTTATCGTTGCTAAAGAATCTAAATTCGTATCGAACTCCAACATGACAAATCCTCCTAACTCGTCGATATTCCACAAGACACAATTTTTACTATAAAATCCATAATAAGAATGAAAGAGTAGAAGAAAAAAGCAACGTCTCTCATACTTATTACAATGGTTAATCTTCTTTTTACTCAAGGCATTTTCTTATGTATTGTTGTTTTTGTTTTAAATCCTAGTTAAGCTCTGCTTCAGAGTTTCTTTTCTTCAAAAGATACCAGTCTACAGATTGGGGAAGAAGTTAAAGGATTTTCATTTACAAAACAACAAAGTGTAAGTAAAGAACCTTACTCAAAGAAGTATCCAAAGAATTTCTTCATCTTTGCGGAAATTTTCTCTTCTTGTTGCTTTTCCGTTTTTGGTTTTGGCTGTGTTTTCTTCACAGGTCTCTTTTCTATATGTTCCATTTGTACAGGTGCTGCACTTACATTTCGACCCTGTAATCTAGCATTTCGATATGCATATTTAATTAATCCTATTGCTGTAGTATATTGAGGTTCACGAACCCCAATATAATCCGGAATTGCTATTCGAACACGATTTTGAAAGACCGATTGGGCAAGTTCTAATACACCTGGTATATTTGCTGTTCCGCCAGTCAAGACAATACCTCCTGGCAGATCATAGATATTCATACGCTTTAACTCTTGTAATACAAAATCAAAGACTTCTTCCATTCTTGCTTCTATGATATCAGCGATTTCCATTTGATTAAATTGTTGGTGTTGGTCACTACCAATTATTGGAACACTGAACACTTCATCCTCTGATGCATCATTTCGAAAAGCATGCCCATGTTTTACTTTAATCTTTTCAGCATCTTCTGTAGAAGTCCTTAAAACAATCGATAAATCCTTTGTAATATGATCGCCGCCAATAGGTATGACACTAGTACTTCTAATATTTCCATTTTCAAATACCGCTAGGGTAGTAGAACCTCCGCCGATATCTACTAAAATAGCTCCTAAATTTAATTCATCCTTTGACAGGCAAACTGCTCCTGCTGCCAATGGCTGCAATACTATTTCAGTAATATTCAAACCTGCTCGTTCTACACATCTAAGAGTATTATGTAAGCTAGTCTTTGAGCCTGTAACAATCGTACCCTCCATCTCCAACCGAACACCTATCATACCGCGAGGGTCATTTATCTCATCCAAGCCATCTACTATAAATTGTTTTGGAATTACATTAATGATTTCCCTCTCTGGTGCGATTGAAATTACCTGAGCTGCATCCATAACTCTAGCCACGTCTTCATCAGATATCTCACGATTTTCACTAGCAACCGCTACTACACCATGACTTGGCTGCAGCATAACATGGTTGGCAGCAATACCGACAATAACATGGTCGATATTCATTCCTATCATTCTCTCTGCTTGTTCTACTGCCTTTTTAATCGAATGAACTGTTTCATCTATATCGACAATGGATCCTTTGCGAATTCCTTCAGACTTTACATTGCCTACACCGATGATATTTAATGAATCATTAACCATTTCGCCAATTATTACTTTAACGGTGGACGTACCGATGTCTAGACTTACATATATTTCATTGTTGTTCATACACTGGCACCTCCCTTTGCCTAAAAAGTAGTTCTCTTTATCAAATCTAGGAAATCACAAAAACTATTTATTATATTTACTATTTTATCATCTATTAGTATATATACTATACAAATATTCGTCGTAAGTGAATATTTCCCTTTTAAATTGTTTAATTTTTTTTAGTTTTTTCACTTTTCGCAGACCATTTTGCTAAAATGATTCTTCTAATAACTGCAATATTTTGAAATAGACGGACACCAAAGGCAAAAACTGCAGCCAAATATAAGTCTACACCAAGATGGACACCTAGAAAAGCTAAACTTGCAGCTAATATTATATTAAAAAAGAATCCTGAAACAAATACTTTAGAATCGTATATATTCTGTAATAAAGCTCTAATACCACCAAATAAAGTATCTAATCCAGCTAAAATAGCAATTGAAAGGTAGTTTGCGTATTCATCAGGTATTTGAATATTCGACAATAATCCTAAGGAAATACCTATAATTAACCCAAGAACTGGCAGCCACATGTTTACAACTCCTTTTTATTATTCAAGACCTCCTATAACGAGCTGCACACCCAAAATAAGAAATTACCCTAACACTATTTTGCTAATTGCAAATCACGAATTTTAATTGAATTTTCGTAGGCCGGAACATGTATGACTTTCTTTGGTTTTGATAGGCTTACTTTAAGATTATCGACAAAAAATTCATCAATTGTAGAAGAAAATTGCATTTGATTATATAATTTTTCTGCCGAATGATAATCTTGGGTAATAAGTTTCAATTCTACAGGAAATCGGTTTAAGGAATGACCATTTACTTTTGTAACTCCATTAATATCCCGTATGACAGTAGTATTGATGATTCTTTCGCTATTTACAGAAATATCCTTAGCACCATACATATTTAATTCATTCATTAATTTCTTAAGAAGGTCTGGAGAAACAGTGGAAACTTTCTCTCCCATTAATTCTGCTTCTGTAACAGGAACAATGGAAATCACCACACCGGGACCAGTAACTTCCGTTTCGCCTGCTTCAGTCTTTAATTCTTGCAAGGTTTCTTTTAAGGCAGTTTCTTTGCTGTCTTTTATTTTAGTTTGATATTTTTCCAGCTTTTCTTCATTCGATCTTATTTCATTTAATAGTGTCGAGTGGAGTTTTTGTTCTTTTATTAATGCATCTCTAAGCTCCCATATATCCCGTGTATCTCTATTCTTTGGTGTTTTTATGGTTTGAAATTGAATCGCCAACATAAAACCAATAATAATCGTGATTACAGTAAAACTAATTTTCACTTTATGGTTCACAGCCTTTTCACCATACCTGTCTAAGATTCACCTAAGATAGGATCCATCATTATGTTATCGTTTCTCTCCATTGAAAACAAAATATTGTCATTCACAAGCTGATCTTTAATACCACCTGTAATAGTTAAGGCTGCTGTCAATACATTTGGATCTCCTATTGCTGATATTTTAAAAGGGGCTGGAAATTGAATACCATCCACAGTAATAACAGGACCATTGCAAATAATATAAGAATCATGTTTGATTCTCTGACCATTAATGGCAACCGCAGATGCACCAGCTATATATAGTTCATTGATCACTTTGAAAACTTGATAATCATGCACCAGATAGTTATGGATATTTTCATTATTTGGATCGTATTCCCCATCTTGAAGCGTTACAATTACACCTTTACCTTTTACCTTTACTTTTCCTAGGTACATTCTATATTTTTCAGCATCCTCTGCTAAATGAAAAAAAGATTTCTCCTCTTTCGATAAATCTTTTTCCATCGCACGCACTTTATTTTGCTTTGAAAATAGCTCCTCTTGTAATGCTCTATTTTCTTTTTGCTGTTGAATTAATTCATTACGTAATTCATTCTCTCTTGCAAACTGGGGATCTGATATTTTGGTACTTACTGGTTGCTTCTTATTTGCCAAATTATAAGAGAAAGCGAGCATGAATCCTAATACAAGCATGACAAGTGTAAGGATGATATTCTTACCCTTCGCTGTCTTGGTTCTCATCCTTCTGCTCCCCTTTCGATTTAAAAGGTGTAAAATAAGACCCTACTTCAAGATCAATAATCCCTTTTACATTAGGAGTCAGTTGACTAATAATAGAAGGGTAGTGAACCATCTTATCAGCGAGTGTCCTCATGGTAGCAGATACTTCATAACCATCATTCATAAATAAAAGAATATGATAAGAATCTGTTTTATTCGGATCGTAATGAATTTCAGAAATGGAATTTGTAATTTCTGAAGGCAATTGCTGAAGTTGCTCAGCCATATGCTTTAGATATTTTCCTTTTTGGAAATTTGTTAATATAGGGCCATTTAAAGCCTTTATACTGTTATTTCGAAGAACAACACCGTTTTCCAGAACAGGGGAAAAGCTTGTCCCAGTTGCTAAGGTTGCAATTTGCTTATACTCCTTAATTTCAATATTAACTTTATTTGGCAGATTTTTTTTTATGGTAACCGATTTTATTTGAGATAACTGTAATAGCTTTTTTTCAATATCCTCATTTTTCATATTCCATATATTTGTTTGTGAGGATATACCACTTTTCTCGATAATTTCCTTTTTAATTAAGGATAAGTTACCTTTAACACTTATTTTTCCAACATGGCTTAAGGGTGATTGGAAGTAGATTACACATATAATGAGTAAAAAGAATACAGATATCAGTAAAACTAACCTGCGATTGGTCTTCCTTTTTCTCTGTTCCTTTAATTTTGGGATGCGATCCTCCAAAGATACTACTTTTCCTTGTCCCATTACACTATCCCCCCTCCCTTTGAAAAGCATATCTCTTTGTCGAATTATTATGTAAAGTTTTTTACTTATAGGTACTGCACACATATCGAAAAGCGTACCTGGCGGGGCTTCTTCCCAAAGCATAAGATGCGATTTCTTTGAAGCCCCTTGCTATTTCCATAGTCCGAGTGTCGATGTCCATGCACTCAATAATTACCATTATTTTATAATAGTATATTACAAGTGGAAAGAGCGAATTTGCATCCAAGTTTATCCTTTTTTAGGAAACTTAATTTTTGTTTGCAAGCTCATTCATTACTTTAAATAATCTATTTGACGCATCTGGAATGCCTAGTTTTTTTGCAGCGTTTTTCATTTTGATTCGATTATCTGAATCCAACAGTATGTCATCTATCGATTGCAAAAGTTTTGGTCCGGATAATTCATTCTCCAATACAAGTGTTGCAGCACCGTTATTTGTAAGGGATCTGGCGTTCTTTTCCTGATGATTATTCGTTACATAAGGACTTGGAATCAGTATACTAGGAAGTCCCAATGCCGTTAGCTCAGCCAATGTCGTTGCTCCCGCTCTAGAAACAACTAAATCAACTGCCCTGAGCACTTCCGGCATGTCATGGATAAATGGGACAACTGAAATATTGTCTGGTCTGCCCACTAATGTAACTTCCTTTTCCACTTCATTATAATGAACGTCTCCAGTAACATACAGAACTTGATAAGATTTCTGCGAAAAATGGGCAAGATTTCTTATTACAGCTTCATTAATCGGCCTTGCACCTCTGCTTCCTCCAACTATCAAAACAGTGGATTTATTAGGCTGTAAATGGTACTTTTTAAGAATTTCAGGATTATTTTCACCCAGTACTTCTGAAGCGCGTGGATTACCTGTTAGTACAACTTTTTGTTTTGGAAATAATTCACCTGCTTCCTCAAAACATATGGCAACTTTATTTACATATTTGCTTAAAAATTTATTTGTCAGTCCGGGTACACTGTTTTGTTCATGAATAATGGTTGGTACCTTTTGTTTTGCTGCAGCATACACTACAGGACCGCAAACATATCCTCCAGTACCTATTACCACGTCTGGCTTAAAAGATTTTATTACTTTTTTACACTCACGAACACCCTTTAAAAAACGAGTAATGGTTTTGAAATTCTCCAATGATAAGGACCGTTTGAAACCTGTTATATGTATAGATTTAAATGGAATATTTTCTCTTGGTACGATTGTTGATTCTAAGCCTTTTTGCGTTCCAATATATAAAAATTCTGTATCAGGATGTTCTTTTTTTATTGTTCGAATCAGGGCAAGGGCAGGATATATATGGCCCCCTGTTCCACCGCCACTAATAATGATTTTCATTTTTCCACCTCATGTTGTATGACAATTTTACTATAGAGCGGTAATGTATCTTCATGTTGATTATTTTTACCGCTTAGACTATCATACTATATTCTAAACCAGATAACAGTAACAGTAAAAGAATATTTACAGGAATGATAAAGAACTGTATTAAAAGTAAAATTTGAAGACAGAATTATAGTTTCATACATGTCTAGCATTCATTTTTACAATATAAATGGATAATCGATAGCGAACATGAATAATGTCTCGGTTTCTATGAGTCAATATACTTAAGAATTCAAAAAAAAGAAACCCTTTAAAGGGCTTCTAAATTCGAGAATATCTGCTGATATTCAATAGTACGCCTACAGCAAATAGCATTAAGGTTAAGGATGACCCTCCATAGCTTAAAAATGGAAGAGTAATCCCAGTAACAGGCATTAACCCTGTTACTACCCCGATATTAATCATGACCTGTATAGCTATCATCGAAATAATCCCCACTGCAAGAAAGCTTCCATAAAGATCAGGAGCACCGAGCGCAATTCGGATACCTCTCCAAAGCAATAGAGCAAATAATAACAATACTAAGGTGCCCCCAATAAATCCAAGTTCTTCAGCTAATATTGCAAAAATAAAGTCTGTCTGTGGCTCTGGTAAATAGAAGAACTTTTGACGGCTTTGCCCTAAGCCCAATCCAAATAATCCGCCAGGTCCTATAGCATATAAGGATTGAATAATTTGAAATCCCGTCCCCAATGGGTCCTTCCATGGATCCATAAAGGATGTAATCCGATCCATTCGATATGGCGCAGATAAGATTAAAGCGACAAAACCAGCTACTCCCATTAATCCTAATACCACAAAATGAGCAATCCGTGCTCCTGAGATAAAGATCATAATTATACAAGTCCCTAACATTACCGTGCCCGTTCCAAGATCAGGCTGTAACATTATCATTCCAAAAGCAAGAAATACAAGTGCAAGTGATGGTGCCAAACCTTTTTTTATGGTAGTAATATATTTTTGGTTTTCAGAAAGAAATTTTGCTAAAAAAGCTATCATGGCAAGTTTTATAAATTCCGATGGCTGGATAGAGAATGCCCCTACGCCTATCCAACTCCTAGAACCATTTCTTTCCATTCCGATTCCTGGAATCAAAACAAGTACTAACAAAGCAAAACAAACAATTAAAAGAAGCTTCGCCCAATTTCTCCATGTCCAATAATCGACATTCATGATAAAAAGCATACCAATAACACCGACACCGGCAAATAATAGCTGCCTCTTCGCAAAATAAAAGGAATCGTCAAATTTATAGTTGGCCCAAATCGCACTTGCACTATATACCATAATTAAGCCGATTGCTAAAAGCGATAATGTCACAATAATGAGGATAAGATCAGGATTTGATTTTTTTAACGGCAACTTTAACACCTCGGGCAGTGAAATATTAGAGCTTTTTAGGTTTAATAGAAACCATTAACCGAGCTTCATTTATACACTGAAGGTGCTGATCTTGCTGTAAGTACATAATAGCTCATTAATTTTGTACAAGCTCTTATACTAACTTATGCACGGCATCAATAAAAATATCACCCCGAATTTCAAAACTTTTATATTGATCCCAACTTGCACAAGCAGGCGATAGTAATACGACATCACCCGGACTGGATAATTGATATGCCACAGGTACTGCCTTTTCAACATTATCGACACGTATGATAGATTCTATTCCCGCTGCGTGACCTGCTTCTTCTATTTTTCCAGCAGTTTGTCCGAAGGTAATCAGTGCTTTTACATTTTTTAAATATGGGACTAGCTCATCAAAGCTGTTGCCGCGATCAAGACCTCCAGCAAGCAAAATGACAGGCTGATGAAAAGCATTTAATGCACTTCTGGCAGCTAAAATATTCGTAGCCTTTGAGTCATTATAAAATTTCCGTCCTTCAATCTCCATGACAAATTGAGTGCGATGCTTAACACCTTTAAAGGTTGTTAATACTTTCCGAATAGCTTCATTGGATGCTCCCATTAACTTAGCCGCAGCAACTGCAGATAAAATATTTTCTAAGTTATGTGAACCAGGAAGCACAATTTCACTTTGTTGGATGATAGTTTCACCAAGAAATACTATCTCTCCATTATGTAAGCTGCATCCTTCCTTAATATATCTGGTTGTTGAAAACGGAATGATTCTAGCCTGTGAAAAGGACACTAAATCCATAAGTTCACTTTGATCATCATTTACGATTAAATAATCATGCTTAGTTTGGTTTTTAGTAATATTGGCTTTGGCCTTAGCATATTCTTCTTTTGTTCCATGATAGTCTAAATGGGCTTCATATATATTTGTAATGATGGCAATATGCGGTCTGAATTCTTTTATCCCCATTAATTGAAAAGAAGATAATTCCACAACCATCTGATTGTTTTCCGTAGCTTTTTGGGCAACTTCAGATGCAACAGTACCAATATTTCCGGCAATTAAAGGAGCTTTATTTTCGTCTGCATTTAATATTTCATAAATTAATGTTGTGGTAGTTGTCTTCCCATTGGTACCTGTAATGGCAACAATCTCTGCCTCTGAAATTTTATAAGCTAATTCTACCTCCGTAATCACAGGAATCCCGCGCTCAAGCGCTCTGGAAACAAGAGGATTACTATATGGAATCCCCGGATTTTTTACAATTAATTCAAAGCCTTCATCTATAAGTTCAATTGGATGGCTTCCGCAAATAACCTTAATACCTTCCTGAAGCAACCCTTGAGCTTCAGGATTTTTTTCTAACGGTTCCTTGTCATTAACGGTAACAAAAGCACCTAATTTATGTAGAAGGGAAGCTGCACTGACCCCGCTTTTCGCTAGCCCTAATACAAGTATTTTTTTATGCTGATAATCTTTAATATTTTTCAATTACAACCACACCTCAATATAAATTCCTAATATAGCGCATAATAACCCTACAGACCAAAATGTTACAACCACTCGCCATTCAGACCATCCGACAAGCTCATAATGATGGTGCAACGGGCTCATTTTGAAAATTCGTTTCCCAGTCGTTTTAAAAGATATTACCTGTAAAATAACTGATAAGGTTTCCATTACAAATACAAAACCAATAATAATCAGCAATATTTCAAGCTTTGTTAGGATGGCAACAGTCGCCAAAGCTCCCCCTAATGCTAAGGAACCGGTATCACCCATAAATACCTTTGCAGGATGTGCGTTAAAGACCAAAAATCCCAACAGGGCACCTACTACCGCTACAGAAAATACAGCAATATCATACTGTGATTGATGCCATGCTATGATTGCCATAGCTCCAAAAGCAATGGCTGCTGTTCCAGAAACTAAACCATCTAATCCATCTGTTAAATTAACTGCATTTGAGAAGCCTACCAACCAGAAAATAATCATAATGAGATAGAACCAACCAAGATCAACGGAGGTATGTACAAATGGAATCGAAATATCTGTCGGGATATGAGATTTTTTTAAAATAATATAAAATATAACCGATATGATAATTTGACCTAATAACTTTTGCTTGGACGTTAACCCAAGATTCCGCTTTAATACCACTTTAATAAAATCATCTAAAAAACCTAAAATCCCAAATCCTATAGTAACAAGTAATAGTAAATACGTTTTAACCGAAGGCTCTGAGTATTTTCCTGTCATTACTAAAGTAGTTACTAATATAGAAAGTAAAATGACAATTCCACCCATTGTCGGGGTACCAGTTTTCTTTTGATGGGATTTAGGACCTTCCTCACGTATACTCTGCCCGAATTTAAGCCTTCTTAAAAAGGGAATAAAAATAGGCGAAAGTAAGGCTGTGATAAGAAATCCCATTAAAATTGTAAAGAAAATAACTTGCGACATCATTTTTATCCCCTCTCCTTTCTGTTTATTATTTCCATAATAGTTTTTTGTAATTGTTGTCCTGTACCTTTTTTTGATAAATCATATGAATATGGATGATGATTAAGAAGTTCAGGACTAAATAAAATAAATTTAGTCATTTTTTCACACTCTTCTTGTTCAATTTTATTAATATAATATTTACATAGTTGTTGCAAAGCAAATATTGGACTTTCCACTATAAAAATCGGAAAATGATTGGGAGTATAGAAAGGAATTTCTAGCTCTTGCGGCCAAAGAGCTGCAATAGCACCAGCTTCAATTGCTCTATCTAGTTTTTGATCTTCAGATATTGGAATGAATAACCCCTTTTTTAAATCTCCATGATCAAAAATGGATACGACATCAAATGTAATCGAATCAGCCTTAATCCCACGATTATGCGGAAAAAGATTATACAAATCATGAATGTTAATCATTTTTTACACTCCTGTACCGCTTCGCTTGCGACTTTACGGTCATCAAAATCATTGATCTTATTTCCGATAATTTGATATGTTTCGTGGCCTTTCCCAGCAATCAACACCACATCACCTTCTGAAGCATGCTGTATTGCATATTTGATTGCTTCCTTGCGATCAACAAATGTAACATATTGAAGCCCCTTTACTCCAGCTTCCATTTCCTTAATAATGGCCTCCGGATCCTCGCTTCGAGGATTATCTGAAGTAAATATAGGGTCTGTTCCATACTGACATGCAATCTGTGCCATTATCGGTCGTTTCGTCCTATCACGATCACCTCCGCAGCCAACTACCACGAAAATTCGTTTTTTAGCAAATTGCTGGACAGTCTTTAAAACATTTTCCAAGCTGTCCGGTGTATGGGCGTAATCGACGACAATTGGGAATTGCTGTCCAGCTTGAACCAACTCAAATCTACCAGGCACACCTTTCACATTTTCAACCGATTGAAGGATAGAATCGAGCGGAATATTTAATACATATCCAACTGAAATTGCAGCTAAAATATTATAAATGCTGAATTTCCCAATCAGTTGAAGATGGACTCTTCTTTCACCAGCAGGAGACACTAGGGTAAAAACAGTTCCCTTGGCGTTCATGTCAATATCTTTGGCTCTGAATTGAGCTGTCTGATTGTCAATTCCATATGTAACAATATGTGCAGCAGTTTCTTTTTGAATCTGCTTAGAGCCTGAATCGTCTATATTTAAAACAGCAAATTTAGGATGTTCATGATTATACGCATTTCCAAGTTGTGCAAATAGCAGACTTTTTGCTCGCAGATATGCTTCCATAGTATGGTGATAATCTAAATGATCTTGAGTAATGTTAGTAAATACTGCAACATCATAATCACATCCAAATACTCTTCCTTGGTCAAGTGCATGGGAGGACACTTCCATCACTGCTGAACTTACCCCTTCATCTAACATTTGTTTGAAGGTGCTTTGTAAGGTCAAACTATCCGGTGTCGTATTTTTCGTTTCTAATGTGTTATTTCCTATTTTCATATACATAGTGCCAATTAAGCCTGTTTTTTCTCCTGCATCACGAAGGATTTGTTCGACTAAATGGCTTGTGGTTGTTTTTCCATTTGTACCAGTGATACCAATTAGCTTCATTTTTTTCGTTGGCTGTCCATAAAAGGAATCGGCTAGGATCGCCATCGCTCTTTTAGTGTCAGGGACAATAATAACGGGAATATCTACATCTAATGGTTTTTCAGATAAGATAGCCACAGCCCCTTTATTAGCAGCATCTTCTGCAAATCGATGCCCATCTACTGTAAGTCCCTGTATACAAATAAATAAACTTCCAGGTGTAACTTTTCGATTATCTTGAACAATATCCTGAATTTCAGGGTTATCGTTCGGAAACTTTACGAATGGTAATACTTTCAAAAGTGTATGTAATTTCATATTTTCATCTCCTATTCCAAAAGCGTAAGCGCCTTGCCCTCCCGCTAGCTTTACCGCTCATGCAACTTAGTCTTAGAATTAAATCGGCGTTTCCCAAACTTTTTTACATGGTAAGCCTTAGATTTTGATTCTTTATCTTAAATCTCCATACTAAAATAAACAATCGTTTCTATTTTACTAAAAAAATGATCATGAATCTATGCAGCTTTGCGATTAATTCATGATTTTATGATATAAATAATATTTTTCTTATGCTCTTTTCTTAAACTTTGTATAAAATGAAAAAGCCAATTTTAATCTGTTGCTATTTATATATGAGTAAAAATCGGCAGTAGGATGTTTACGGGAGTTTCCTAAAAATCAAATGAATAACGGAATGTAGAAAAAAAGAATTATATACTTATACGAAAAGCACAATCTTTGTGAAAACAGCCTTTTCTTAAAAACAGGCGGCAATCCATGTTTGCCGCCTACTCATTAATGCATATATACCCTTATGGTTGACCCAATTTCTACTTTCTTTCCTGGTGCTGGATCTTGCCTCAGCACTGTGTCTCCTTTGCCGCTGATATCAAGTTTTAAATTTACATCGACACCAAGAAAGTCTTTTTTACTTGTCCCAACTAAGTTTGGAACTTCTACAAGCGGAACTTGCGGATAAGTAATTTCTTTTTCAATTTGATTTTTTCTAGGTTTTACACCCATAGCCCTTAAACTGTCTCCAATGATATTTCCTGCTATCGGTGCTGCTACTTGACCACCAAATTGCACTGTATTTTTCGGATTATCTATTGCAAAATAAACAACAATTTGCGGATCATCCGCAGGTGCAAATCCTACAAAAGACAAAACGTAGTTATTTTCTAAATACCTTCCGTTTTTCGCCTTTTGAGCCGTACCTGTTTTACCACCAACACGATAAGAATCAACATAAGCATTTTTTCCTGTTCCCTGTGCAACAACTGTTTCCAAGGCATGACGTATTTCTTTGGATGTTTTTTCAGAAATCACCTTTCTTTTTGCAACTGGAGTTTTTTTCATCATCACTTTGCCGGTAGCTGGATCATCTAATTCTTTCGCTATAAAAGGCTGGTACAAGGTCCCGCCATTGATTGCTGCAGAAACAGCTGCTACCTGCTGTATTGGTGTCACAGACACCCCTTGTCCAAATGCAGTTGTAGCCAATTCAACAGGACCAACTTTATTTAAGTTGAATAAAATTCCCGAACTTTCACCAGAAAGGTCTATTCCGGTTTTTTGTCCAAAACCGAAATCACGAATATATTTAAAAAGTGTATTTTTTCCTAAACGTTCACCTAGCTCCACAAATCCTGGGTTACATGAATTTTGAACTACCTCAAGGAATGATTCACTGCCATGTCCACCACGTCTCCAACAATGAAGAGTGGCTCCTCCCACTTTAACATAACCCGGATCGTAGAAGCTGTCCTTTTCTAAGTCAACCTTTCCTTCTTCCAGCGCAGCTGCAAGTGTTATTATTTTAAATGTAGATCCCGGCTCATACGTACTCCAGATTGGTAAGTTACGGTTATATACTTCCTGTGGAACATTCTTATATTCTGCAGGATTAAAAGTTGGACGGCTGGACATCCCTAATATCTCACCAGTATTCGGATCCATCGCAATCGCGATAATGCCGTCGGGATTATATTTCTTTTCCGCATTATTCAATTCACGTTCTATAATGGTTTGAATTTTTGTATCAACCGTTAATTTCAAATTTAAGCCGTTCTCAGGCGGAACATAGTCATCAGACATATTAGGCATTCTCTTGCCTTTTGCATCTGAATAAAATTGTACAGAACCTTGTTTTCCTTTCAATTCATTATCATACGTTAATTCAAGTCCTGTTAATCCCTGATTGTCTATACCTGTAAATCCTAGCACTTGAGATAGATAACTGCCAAATGGATAGTACCGTTTGGAGTCCTCTGCTATATATACACCTTTCAAATTTAACTTTCGTACTTTATTAGCTGTTTCAGGGGAAATTTTCCTCCCTGCTTTAAGTCGCTCTTTACTTGATTTCTTTGTTATTTGTTCATATATTTTTTCCTTGGATGCATTTAGAGCAGCTGCAAGCTTTTCAGCTGTATTTGCGGGATCTTCTATTTGTCTTGGAATAACATAGATTGTCGGTGCACTTTGATTAGAAGCAATTGCAACCCCATTCCGATCGACAATTTTCCCTCTTTCCGGTTCAAAGGTAATATCCCTGCTCCACAAATTTTTTGCTCTTGCCGTTAGCCAATCACCAGAAAAGAATTGAACATATCCAAGTCGTGCATCAATTACCCCAAAAACTAAAAGACCGATAAGAAGCGTTACGACCAATCTCTTCCTAACTGTTACATTGGATACTCGTTTCAATGACACGATCCTCCTCTAATTCAGCTCTTCCTCCCCACTGGAATGCCATTTTTCCATAATATATATGCTTGTACCAAGAAAAAAAGAACAGCCCTTCCATTGAAGGGCTGCAAGTTAGTCGAGCGGCGGCGAACTATTATTAGAACTTTGCTTATTTTGAGTTTGTCCCTTATTTACTTGTGTTTTCTTTTTTGCCTGTTCCTCCACTATTTTATCCATTGGTAATAGATTCACAACTAGAGGATCCCCTTTTTGAATTGGAGAATTTGGCGTTATACTTTGCTTCCAAACGTAGCCGTCACCAGTCAAATTAAGTTTCAAATCTAATAAATCAGCAACATTCATTACATCCCTCTTGGACCAATTTGCCATATCAGGAACAGAAGGACGGCCATCTGTTTTTAAGAATATTCGCTCCCCTTGTATAAGGGTTGACCCTTGCTTCGGAAGCTGATTTACTACTTTTGTGCCTTTCCCTAACACTTCAACCTGAAGCCCCATATCCTTAAGCTTTGCTTGTGCCTCACTAACATTCATATTCGTAGCATTCGGTACTTTAGTTACCTTTGTTTCCACCATTTTAGCAGGTTTTATATTTAAATATTGTAAAGTGTTTTTCATTACTGGGTTAAAAATCATTTGAACAGGTATCGATTCTCTTTCATTTTCACCTAGTTGCGGCTGTTGAACAGCTACGTAGACGATTAATTTAGGATTGTTTTTGGGAGCCATTCCTAAAAATGAAAAGATATAATTATTTCTACCTTTCAAATATTTGCCGTCTGAACCAGGAATTTGTGCAGTTCCCGTTTTACCTGCGACATCATAACCAGGAATGTCATACCAACTTCCTGTACCGTTTTTGGCGGTCACTACCGTACGAAGATAGTCACGTACTTGTTTAGCCGTTGCTGCACTTACTGGTTTTCCAACTACCTCTGGCTTTGTTGTTTTAACTACATTTTTATTAGGGTCGACAATTTTATCCACTACATACGGCTTCATCATTTTTCCATCATTCGCAATCGCTGTAGCAGCTTGAATCATTTGAACACCTGTTACAGTTGTCCCTTGACCAAATGTAGTAGTGTATTTTTCAATTGGCCAATTGTATAATATTTTTCCTGAAGCTTCGTTAGGAAGCCCTATGTTTGTCGGCTGTCCAAAATGAAAGCGATCTAAGTAAGTTCGAAAAGTGTCTTGGCCAATCTTGTCAAGTAATGTGGCAAAGGCAACATTCGAAGACCTTTGAAGTCCTTGTAAATATGAAATGGAACCCCATCCAGCTCCATTATTCCAATCCCTAATTGGATTCGGGACCCCTTTCACATAAAAGGTACCAGATTTATACAGTGCATTGGGGTTAAACACTCCCTCTTGAACTGCAGCCGCTAATGTAAATATTTTCATCACGGAGCCTGGCTCATATGATGTCTCCACCACTTGATTACTCCAACCTTTTTCGATTCCTTCTCTCGTTGTTGGATCAAAAGTGGGTCTTTGTCCCATTCCTAATATTTTCCCCGTTTTTGGATCGGCCACAATAGCAATCATATTTTTCGGCTTATATTTTTCCTCTACCTTGGACATAGCATCTTCTATGAAAATTTGAATCTTTTTATCTATGGTCAGATAAACATTGTCACCATTTTTTGGCTCTTGTACATCCTTTTTAGCGCCTGGCAATAAATATCCCCATAAATCACCTTCAAAGGATACCTTGCCATCCGTCCCTTCAAGGTATTTATCAAGACTTTTTTCTAATCCCATTTTTCCGACCAGTTTTGAATTAACATCATTCTCATTTTTTTGAGCATAGCCAATTAAGTGAGAGGCAAAGATGCCATTTGGATAAAACCTCTTGGAATCAGGCATAAAAATAATTCCAGGTAGCTTAAGTGCCTCTATTTTTTTCTTTGTATCATAAGAAATATCTTTCCCTGCCTTGCCGAATTCAACTTGTTTTGGTCCTTTTTTAGTTAAAATCTTATAAATATCCTCTTCAGGCATATTAATATAGCGAGATAATTTTTCAGCTGTCATTTGCGGATTGACGACATGATGGGGATTTTCAGGATCAGTAGTCATTTTTTTATCTAACACCGCTGCAAGGGTATAGGAAGCAACATTTTCTGCTATTACCTCCCCCTTATCATCATAAATCGTACCTCGTTTTGCCTCCAAGATATTCGTTCGCAAATATTGCTTTGCAGCTTGTGCAGCAAGAACCACTCCATCTGCCTGTCCCGTAACCTGAATTGTAATGAAACGTACAACTATGATAAAAAAGAGCAGACCGAATATTAAAAATAATATCCCTGCTCCTTTGTTAATATTGGCTCTTTTTTTGATCATTTACCTTCAACAACCTTAACATTATTTTCATTTAATTTTAATCCCAGTTTTTCGGCCTTTTTCTTAATTCGATCATATTGACTTAAGTCACTGACCTGTGTTTGCAAATCGTTATTTGCTTTTATTTGAGATTGAATGGAGGACTGCTGATTTTGAATATCTCTATTCACTTTATAGATAGCAGCTTGAGTAGAAATAATCTTGATAGCCATTATAGCAATAAATGCAACTAACAATGCTCCTAGCACTTTCTCTCCTAAAGTAATGGATCTTCGGGTATGTACGGGTACTGGCTGTTGTTTTGTTTGGGTATTTTGTTGTCTTTGTGGTTCTAAATACTGTTGTTTCCTAGCTAAATTACTCAAGCTCTTCTCCTCCTTTTATTTGATGTAATCTCTGATTTGAGACATATTTTATTACAGCTTTTCAGCAACTCTTAACTTCGCTGACCTAGCGCGGTTATTATGATTTAATTCCTCTTCACTAGGTATTATTGGTTTTTTTGTGATGATTTTTAGTGGAGGTTTGTATTCATCCGGTATAAATGGGAGACCTGGAGGTAACTCGGGCCCTTGACTCGCTTCTTTAAAAATCGTTTTACAAATTCTGTCTTCCAATGAATGAAAAGTAATGACACTAATTCTTCCACTTGGTTTTAATAATTGAATTGCATCTTTAAGGGAATTTTCAAAAACACCTAACTCATCATTAACCGCAATTCTTATTGCCTGGAAAACCCTTTTTGCAGGATGACCGCCTTTTCTCCTTGCTGGTGCAGGTATCCCCTCTTTAATTAATTCTACAAGTTGTCCAGTTGTTTGAATGGGTGCATTCTCACGCGCAGCCTCTATTTTTCTGGCAATTTGTTTCGAAAATTTTTCTTCCCCATATTTAAAGAAAATTTTCACTAATTCTTCGTATGGCCAGGTATTTACTACTTCGTATGCTGAAATTTCTCCACTAAGGTCCATCCGCATATCTAACGGCGCATCATGGTGGTAACTAAATCCTCGCTCGGGTGTATCTAATTGTGGTGAAGAAACCCCCAAATCATATAAAACACCATCGACAGCTTGAATTCCTATTCTAAGAAGCTCGTCCTTTATATTACGAAAATTACTATTAATAAAAGTTACCTGGTTTTCATATTGGTTCAATTTTTCTTTTGCATGCTTTAGGGCTGTTACATCTTGATCAAATGCAATTAGCCTTCCTTGTGGTGAAAGCTTGGACAATAGGTACTGACTATGCCCAGCGCCTCCAAGGGTACAGTCTACATAAATACCATCTGGTTTAATATTTAATTGATCAACGGTTTCTTTTAATAGCACAGTTGTATGCTCAAACATGTAAAAAATCACCTTCCAATCGAATCATGGGAAATTAATTTTATTATCATTGCCCTTTTAAGTCTTAGATGTCAAATCCAATCATATTTTCCGCAATTTCGGCAAATGATTCTTCAGATTCCTCAAAATAGTCTTCCCATAAATCCTTGCTCCAAATCTCTATTCGATTGGAAACACCTAATACGACACACTCTTTTTCTAACTGGGCATAGGCCACAAGTGGAGTGGGGATATTGATTCTTCCTTGCTTATCCAGTTCACACTCAGAAGCGCCAGAAAAGAAAAATCGGGTAAAAGCACGTGCATCTTTTTTTGTTAGTGGGAGGGCTTTAAGTTTTTCTTCGACTTGTTTCCATTCTTCAATTGGGTAACCAAATAAGCATCGATCAAGTCCTCTCGTGATAACAAACGTCTCACCTAAGAGCTCACGAAACTTGGCGGGAATAATAATTCGTCCCTTCGTATCAATGTTGTGTTGGTATTCCCCCATGAACATAGAACAAGCCCCCACTTTCTAAAATAAATGTACCACATTCCCCCACTTTTCACCACCTATTTTTTAAATTATACTTGACCCTTAATATTTCCTGCTTTTTGTCATGTTTTTTTCATAAAAAAAACCAGTTTGAAATCTCAAACTGGTTTACAATCTTATTAATTTATGGGTTCCGTCAAACTCATACGGAAGAGATAAAAGATCATCAATAAATGCGATTCCATATTTATTAATGAAATAAAAGATATTCCAAATTCTTTCTTGTGGAGAATTATTTGGTCTTAAGCTTCTTTCGATGCGATTATATACTTCCAACACGTTGTCATGCTTTTGTTCAATATTTAAATTAATTTTCCTTTGTAAGAACTCAAGCTGACGCATATGGATAGATAAATTTTTCTCAATCAACGGTTCGATACCTTTATCACTGTTGGATAGAATTTGGCTATATTGTTTTTCTAGCCAGTCCCTCGCTTCTGATACTAGTCCATCCAACGTTTCATCTTTTACTGAATTCCAATAATCAGTTCTGACTTCCTCTACTCCATCACGAATGGTCTGTACAACATCTAACTGCATTTCCTCCATATCTGCAGCAATGGAGCGTTCTAAGATTGTCAGATTCAATCTTGCAATAACAGGAGGCATATCGAATCCCATATGTTCAAAGGCAAGCTTTAATTCTGCCCAATATGCTATTTCACCAGGACCTCCGATAAAAGCAAGGGTTGGAAAGAGCCATTCCTCCATCATTGGTCTAGTCACTACATTATTACTAAAATGTTCTGGATGATTTTCAAGTTCTGTTAATAACTCCATTTTAGTAAACTGGACTTTATTATTTTTGCCGATGTAGATATCTTGCTCTGGGAAGTAGTCTAATAATATTCTCTCCTTCCCATCATAATAGAATAAATTAACGGCATTCTTTCCAATGTCAATAGTATTGGCAAAATCAAAAGAACCAATATTCTGTTGCTGTTGTAAGACTAAATTAGTAATCGAACTACTTTGTTCAATAATCTGTTTAAAGAAAGGAACCTCTAGCCTTCTTAATTGTTTATCTGCGGAATCAATAAGCAGTACCCCATATTTAGAAAATAGATCAAGGATTACTTTCACAAAAAAATCAACAAACGTTTTGGATTGATCAATTGTGTTGTCCATCATATGAAGCAGCTTGTTAGTATATTCAGTTTCTCCGAAGTGCTCGAATACTTTTTTAACCCATTTTTTCATATGTACTTTATCAAATTCCACATCGGAAACCATTCGTTTATCAATTGGTCCCTCAGCATAACTTAATTTATGGATGGAACGATCTTTTTCTACAAAAACATGGTTAACTTCTAAGTAATCATGATCTTCTCCCGCTATCCAGAAAACCGGAACAACAGGGACTTGTAATGCCTGTTCCTGTTCCCTTGCAAGGTGAATAATCGAAATAAGTTTATGAACTGTATATAACGGTCCTGTCAATAATCCAGCTTGTTGCCCACCTATAACCACAACTGATTCAGGTTGTCTTAATTTTGCAAGAGACTTTTTTACTTCCTCAGTTGGAGAAAATTTCTCCATATATGCTTCTATACAATCTGCAAGTTTTTCTCTTTCAAATGTTCGAGCTTGCACATCTTTATATCGCTTCTTAAAAACATCTTGATCTGTTATGTCATAATGAAAAAAGTCTTTCACAGGTTTTTTTTGCTCTATGTAAAGGGAAGCAAAACGGTTCGTTGCTGGAATGAAGATTTTTTCCAGATCCATAAGGTGAATCTTCCTTTCTCAATAACTTAATAAAACAAATGATAATTTTCCATCTTAATCTTGTTAGAGTATAGCATTATTATGCAGGAAAGAGAAAAAAATTGCTTAAATAATTTTCCTTGTTTAATTCATTGCAACTGAATCAAGTACACTTCTTGTCAAACCATAAATCATAAGAATAATGTATGCGGCACAAAATAATAAGAAATTAAAGCGCCAAAATCCTTTGAAAACCTTGGAATAAATAATTTCATTCCGCATATAGCGATATAAGAAAACAAAACCTATGGCTATTAACAGCAATAGCAATATGATGACCCATAAAAATGAATGTGACCATAATACAAACGCAATTTCATTAACCGATAATATAAGAAATAAGGTAGTAATATCAATTGCGTAAGAAACAGCTCTTCTATGATTATTCGTAATAAGTTTCACTGCGAAAAACACTAGTAAATAGGCAATGAAAGGAATCAATATCAATACTCCGGCGATCCATGAAAGAAATATTCCCATTCTATTCTCCGCTTCCCCCTTCCATTCCCTTTACCATTTGAAATAATATCTTTGTAATTGGCAATTGGATTTTTTGTGATTTCGCTCTTTCTAAAATATAGCCTAGAATCGCATCTATCTCTGTTTTGCGATTATGCAGGATATCATTAAGCATGGAAGACTTATTTTCACTAGTATTACGGCATATCTTCAATATTTCCTCAAAAACCAACTGCTTGTCCATAAAAGAAAAGACGGAAAAAAGCTCAAGAAAATACTCTTTTAACAATGATAAATAGAAAGAGTTTGTTATAAGTTGACCATTTTTTATTTTTAAAACAGCTGTTAGAGGATTAATAATTGCATTAATCATCAGCTTTTTTACAAGCATCTTTTCCCAATTATATTGCTGACAAAATGGGAAAGAAGCAATATTGTATGAAACCAGGGAGTCGATGATAGAGCTTTCCCCTTTATACATAGCAATATTGGTTTGGCCAATACCATTATGTTTCACAGTATAATCATTTACTTTTAAAGCACCGTGCTCAACCGTTCCTACTAATATTGTTTTACTGTTTAAATCTTTTAATATTTCTATATGTCCCATACCGTTTTGCAAAAACAACAACGGTATTGTGTGTTTCAAGTCAACTAAAATTGGTTTGATATTTGGAAGATGGTATTGTTTCACTGCAACAATTACCAGATCTTGTTCATTTAAAGATTCATATCCTATATTTGATTTCACAATGGTTTTAAAGCATTTGTTGCCTTCCATAACGATTGATATTCCCTCTTTTTCGAGTTGTGCACACTGCTCCTCTCTTCTCGGAATTATCGTTACGGCATGCTTCTTTCCTAGATATCCAGCAAATAAAAGACCTATGGATCCTGCACCGATAATTGCGATTTTCATTCGAATCCCTCAATTTAATTCTTTTATACTATTGTACCAAATTATAATAATAGTGTGAAAAAAAAAGAAATGCGGCGATCCGTTAATGATTGAATTCGTTATTTACGCACAAGCGCCCTAAAAATCACTTTTTTATACAAGTTAATGAAACGTCCTTCTGTATAATAAAAAAACAACCAACCTTGCCCATATCACAGAACTAGTGACCGGTAATCACAGAAAAAAACAAAAGACCAAATCTTTTGCGATTTGGTCTTTTGCACTTGCTTAATTTACACAGGATACACTGGGTGTTTGCGTGTGCTAAAGTTTAATTCTTTTGTTTCATATAGATGGAATCGACTAATCAATACTTTTCTTAAATCATTTGGTGCTACTATCTCATCAACTATTAATTCGGAAGCCAGCTTATAAATATCAATGGTTTCTTGATATTCTTTTTGCTTTTCCTGAACGAAGGCTATTCTCTCTTTCGGGTCTTCAATAGCCTGAATTTTATTAGAATAGACAGCATTAACGGCAGCTTCCGGACCCATTACAGCTATTTGCGCCGTCGGCAATGCAATACAACAATCCGGTTCAAATGCCGGGCCAGCCATTGCATACAATCCTGCACCATATGCTTTTCTAACTATAACGGATATTTTCGGAACAGTAGCCGAGCTCATGGCGGCAATTAATTTCGCTCCATGTCGTATAATCCCTGCCCTTTCTACCTTTGTACCTATCATAAATCCTGGAACATCTGCTAAAAACAATAACGGAATATGGAAGGCATCACATAGTTGAATAAACTTTGCTGCTTTATCCGCGGAATCCACAAATAAAACTCCGCCCTTTACTTTAGGCTGATTGGCGATAATTCCAACCGCTCTACCTCCAATCCTAGCTAACCCTGTAATTAACTCTGGTGCGAATAGTTTTTTAATTTCAAAAAAGCTCTCGTCATCGATCAGTGAATCAATGCATTCATACATATCAAACGGAGCATTTTGGTGTTTTGGAATAATCTCATCTAAACTTCTGCCATTTCTAGGTTGAACAGCTTCCACCTTACTTGGCTTCTCTGAATAATTCTTTGGAAAGTATCCTAAATACTTACGAGCGGCATCAATCGCCTCTTCTTCTGATTGTACTAACATATCCCCACAGCCGCTGACAGAACAATGCATTCTCGCACCGCCCATTTCCTCAAGCGATACCTTTTCCCCAATAACCTTTTCCGCCATTCTCGGAGACCCTAGATACATAGAGGCATTTTTATCTACCATAATAACAATATCGCAAAACGCTGGTATATAAGCCCCACCCGCAGCAGAAGGTCCGAACAACAAACATATCTGAGGGATCATTCCGGATAATTTTACTTGATTGTAAAAAATTCTCCCTGCACCTCGTCGGTTTGGAAACATTTCTAATTGATCAGTAATGCGTGCACCTGCGGAATCGACTAAATACAATAGAGGAATCTTTAACTTTTCTGCTGTTTCTTGAATACGTATGATTTTCTCAACGGTTCTTGCTCCCCAAGATCCTGCCTTAACCGTTGAATCGTTTGCCATCACACATACTGTTTGACCATTTATGGCTCCGATTGCTGTGACAACTCCATCTGCTGGCAAATCATCCGCTTGGCAATTTGCAAACAGGCCATCCTCTTCATATTCTCCATTATCAAACAATCTATCTAAACGATTCCTTACAAAAAGTTTATTTTGGCTCTTAAGTTTTTCATGATACTTTTCAGGACCACCCGCACTAATTCTTTCCCTTATTTCTGATAGTGACACATCTGCAATTTTTGTCATATAGCCATCTCCCCTCGTCCAAAGAGCTTATTCTAATGTTAGTAATATGTCTCCTTCATTTACAAAATCTCCAATGTTTACTTTTACCTCAGTTACTTTACCAGCTACTTCGGCATCCATTGGGATCTCCATTTTCATGGATTCCAACATAATGACCGTCTGCCCCTGCGTAACCTCATCACCATTGTTTACAAATATATTTAAAACTGTACCTGCCATTGAAGCATAAACTTCCTTCATGAATTTTTCCTCCAGTTTCAATGATTAATAGACTTTAATTTATCGATAATATTAGTAAAATAATAACCGTTTTGAAAATCTTCACTCATTAATACATGCTGGATAAAAGGAATATTTGTTTTAATTCCTTCTATTCTCGTTTCCAGTAAAAATTTTTGCGTTTTTTCTATACAAGCTTCTCTTGTTTCCGAATAAATAACACACTTAGCAATCATCGGATCATAAAACGGAGTTACCTTAAGTCCTTCACTATATCCTGCATCAATTCTTATCCCATCGTCCATCCCCCATGAAAGAGATGTAATCGTTCCTGGTGACGGATAGAATGTCTTAGGATCCTCAGCGTATATCCTTAATTCGATTGCATGGCCCCTTTTCATTATATCCTTTTGGGTTAGTGGGAGTTTTTCCCCGCAAGCAACACTTATTTGCCATTTTACCAAATCAAGATCAGTAATCATTTCTGTCACCGGGTGCTCCACTTGCAGACGTGTATTCATTTCTAGGAAATAGAAATTTTCGTCTTCATCTACGATGAACTCTACTGTACCAGCATTTTCATAGTGAACCGCCTTAGCTGCCTTTATTGCAGCTTCATACATTTTCCTTTTTGTTTCCTCTGATAAATGGGGTGATCCCGCTTCCTCTATAACCTTTTGATTCCTGCGCTGTACCGAACAATTTCTTTCAAATAAATGAATGACTTGGTCATGCTGATCCGCAAATATCTGAACTTCAATATGACGTGCACGATCGATACATTTTTCAATAAATACACCGTCTGTACCAAAATAGCTTAATGCACGATTTTTCGTGGATTCAAAATGTTGATTGAGCGCTTGCTCATTTTCACAGCGAATCATTCCAATTCCCCCGCCTCCACCGCTTGCTTTAAGCATAACTGGGTAACCAATTTTCTCCGCAAAGGCAACCGCCTCCTCAACATTTTGCAGTCCGGTTACACTTCCAGGTACAACTGGAACACCTGCTGCCATCATCTTTTTGCGCGCCTTTATTTTATCACCCATTTCGTCCACGGTCTCCGGACTTGGGCCAATAAACTTAATCCCGCTATCCTTAACCTTTCGTGCGAATGCACTATTTTCAGAGAGCAGCCCATAACCAGGATGAATTCCCTGAACCCCTTCCTTTAAAGCGATATCGATTATTAAATCCATATTTAAATAGGATTGGTTTACCGGTGGTGCTCCAATACAAACTGCTTTATCAGCTTCCTGAACATATGGAAGCAGAGCGTCCGCATCAGAAAATATCGCTACTGTTTCGATTCCCATTTGTTTGCATGTTCGTATTATACGAGATGCAATTTCTCCGCGATTTGCTATTAAAATCTTATTCATAGCAAAACCCCTTTCCGTAAATCTCATTGATCTCTTATAACGGAATGATCTGCATTTGACTTAGCTATTTCCCCTTCAAAATGCATCACAGTTATAAATTTCTACAAAAAATTTTAAATTCCTCCCTTTTTTTGCAAACGCTTTCGAAACAAAATACGGAAAAACTTCCGCTTCTGGTATATAATTAAATATATACACATAGTTTTTGAAATATTGCCAATAAATATCTTCACAATAGATTAAGACAAAAAGGAGGAACACTAATGGAAATAAAGAGATTGAAAGTTAACTATAAAACACTAGAGGAATTTAAGAAATTCAAAGAATACGGTCTCCAAGAATTATCCATGCTCGAGGACCTCCAAGAAAACATTATTGAAGATAATTCAGAATCCCCATTCTACGGAATATATTATGCCGACAAACTGGTTGCTCGGATGAGTTTGTATCAAAGAGATGCAAAATATGATCTTTATTTCGAGCCGCAACAAACATATTTAGAATTATGGAAATTAGAAGTACTCCCGGACTATCAGTTCAAGGGTTTCGGTAAAGCACTTGTTGATTTTGCTAAAGGCTTTGGTCTTCCAATCAAAACTAATTCTAGAATGCAGTCAAGGGAGTTTTGGGACAAAATGGAGTTCCAAGCTGTAGAATATGATATGAATAGAGATTTAGGACTAAATCCATTAGTGTGGTGTCCTGAGGGTGTGAACCTGCAAAAAACAAACAGCTAATTCGCTGTTTGTTTTTTGCAGGATTTATTATTTAAGAGCCATTTTTCTAGCTTTTTCCATAATCGCTAGCATAGAAGAGTATTCCTTTTCCAATTCACTATATTCTCTTTTTTGTTCTTCATACAATTCTTGTAATTGTCCCAATTTATTTTGGAAATTATTTACCTCATTTTTTAAACTTTCCTTCTCCTTTTGAATCTTTTCTTGTGATGCTTGTAAATTTCCTAAAAATTTAATAACATCCGCTAATGTCAGATTAACAACTGCATCAACCTGTTTATACTCTTCTGTTTGCGGCACTTGAACAGGCTCCTCTTGATGATCACTTTGTTTGCTTTTTCTTTCTTTTCTTTGTTTCTTCGCTAATTCTATTCCCGATTTATATTGTTTTCGAACATATGAGTTCCAACGAAAGCCACAAGCGGCAGCGGTACGATTCATTTGCTTTCCGACCTCTTCAAACGCTTGAAGCTGCGTGCTTCCTTCACGAATATGCCTTAAAACCACCTCTGCTAATAATAAATCTTCATCATGTGACCATGCATCTTGACGAGTAGAAGACACTTCTATCCCTCCCAGCTATTTTATTAACTTTTTAACTGTCTGATAGACAAGAAAATGAGCCCTATTGGTTTCGTTCTTTCATGCCTACCATCACATTTATTTGACAGTATTGCTAATTAAAATTTCTCCCCTAAGTAGTAAAATCTAAATGGATGCATCACAAAAACAACTAATGAATGACACGCTATATACTTCTACTATAGGAGGATTTCTTTATTCATACATATGCAGCTGATAGAAAAGATAGACTATATCTGGAATTACATTTTATTTAATTAGGAAGAAAATTTTCTAATATTTCGTTACCCTTTTTCCTAGTAATAAAAAAAGATGAAGAGCCATGGTCTCTTCATCTTTTTTCGTAATATTTTACAACTGAAAGCTTTTATAGATACCTTCAGTGAAAAACACACAATATTAGTTATTTACTACATCCTTGCCTTTATATGTTCCACACGCTTTACATACACGGTGAGCAAGTTTCATTTCACCACAACTTGGACATTCAACCATGCCAGGCACTTGTAATTTAAAGTGTGTACGGCGTTTTCTTTTTGCTGTTTTGGATGTTCTTCTAAAAGGTACAGCCATTCTTCCCACCTCCTTAAAGAGATCACTGTTGTATAAGATCCAGTAGTGCTGGTTCTTCCAATTTTCAAGATTCTTCCTTATCAAAGAATTTAGCTAATCCGGCTAGACGAGGATCAATTTTCTTGGTGTCTTTGCCATCATTAGGTTTGTCTTGGTTTTCAACCACAACTTCCCAGTCATTCCCAGAAGGAAGGTCAGAATCGTCTTTTGCTTCCTCACTAAATACTTGCATAGGAATTTCCAATAGAAGTAATTCGGTGATAATTGGGTTCAAGTCAATCATTTCACCGATTGGACGGTGAACTTCAGCCTCGTCATCTTCAAATGTTTGTTCAGGCTTCAGTAAAAATATTTCAGTAGATTCAATATCGATTGGAAATGGAACATCTTTTAGTGTTCTTGCACAAGGCAAGATGAGTTTTCCGTGTATATGAAGGTGAAAAGTTACCTTCTCCGTTGTAATATTTGCAATACCTGTTACATGTATCGGAGAAACATCACGAACCTGCGAATCCCTTTTCATGAGCTCTGCGGAAACATCTATCATTTCATCTAATTCAATGTTTTTTCCTCGATATTTTTGTAACTGAATCGTAGACCATTTCATGTAAATCACCCCAAGGCAACAAAGGTAATTATAGCTTTCCTCATACCTTTTGTCAATATTTTATCTTTACAAATTCGAAAGCAATAGGAATATAAGTTAAACGGAAAAGCTATATCAAATAATTTGTTTGATCACTATATAAAAATCGCTATATTTTTATGTAAGATCTAACCTTAGTATTGTATACTGTTTTGCAGAAAATGCAAACACATTCATATAAAACGAAATATTACCTGGTTTTTTCCCAACTAGTGATAAAATAAAGTCAACATAAAAAAATGCCAGTTTTTCATTTACATAAAAACATGGAGGGAAAATATGAGAAGTACAGGAATTATTGTGGAATACAATCCATTCCATAATGGCCATCTATATCATTTTAACCAATCGAAGGAATCTTCAAAAGCTGATGTTGTAATTGCTGTTATGAGCGGGAATTTTTTACAAAGGGGGGAACCTGCTATTGTCTCTAAATGGGCTAGAACCAAAATGGCGTTACTTTCAGGTATTGACCTTGTTGTTGAGCTTCCTTACAAATTTGCGGTTCAACAGGCTGAAATCTTTGCATTAGGATCTGTGTATCTATTAGATGCTTTAGGCTGCCAAAGTTTTTGTTTCGGGAGTGAATCCGGGAAGATTGACACATTTACCAGGACAATTGACATTCTGCAAAAAAATCATCATCAATACAATGAAAATATAAAAAAATATATGCAATCCGGAATCAGCTATCCTTCTGCATTATCTAAGAGCTTTAAAGAATTAGGGTTAGGAGAGGAATATCTTGATCTTTCCCAACCAAATAATATATTAGGTTACCAATATGTTAAAGCAAGGAATCATCTTCATTCTAAAATGGAAGCATTAACTATTTCCAGAAAAAACGCCAATTATCATGATGAAGATTTTTCTTCCTCTACCATTGCAAGTGCTACCGCTATTAGAAAAGCTATCTTTGATGAAAATGATACATTAAAGATACAGCAATATGTCCCTATTGCCACTTTTAACGAGCTGTCGAATTACAAACAAGTTTTTGGCATACTCCACGAATGGGAGAGATATTGGCCATATTTGCAATATAAGCTGCTTACTTCTTCACATGAAGAAATTGCGGAATGCTATGAAGTAGAAGAAGGGATAGAGTTTAGACTAATTAGAGAAGCTGAGAAAGCAGTCAGTTTCCAAGACTTTATGGAAAAGGTGAAAACAAAGAGATACACATGGACTAGAATTCAAAGAATGTGTGTTCATATCTTAACAAACACCAAAAAAACGGAAATGAAAAATGAACATAGATATCCAGAGTATATTCGACTTCTTGGAATGAGTGCTAATGGCAGAAATTATTTAAATGAAATGAAAAAAAGCATCTCTTTACCAATTATTTCAAAGCTCTCAGCATTCCAAAATGAAGCAGTTCAGCTAGATATTAAAGCAGCAAAAGTATATTCACTTGCTTTAAAAGAACCAAAAAGGAAACATCTACTAAACCTGGAATTTGCTCAACCGCCTATACAAATAGGAAAACGTGAAGCATAGTATGAAAATTTCACCATTACAGCCTCAATTAAAAATTGAGGCAATACTTTGCCGCAACACGCATACAAGACCAGCAGGATAGTAATGACTACTCGCAATAAAAACAGGTGATTCGCATTTCACCTGTTTTTTTGTGGAAGTTTTTCTAAATAGGATAGAGCATCATCGAAAGTTTTTACTGGCACTATTTTCATTTTCGTTCCAATATCCTTTGCGGTCGCTAATGCCTCTTGATAATTCGTTTTTATTTTAGGAACGGCTTTTTTCATTTCGGGAGTTATATCATCATTCGGTGCAAAGAAAATCTCTGCGCCTTCCTTGTCAGCTGCCACTACTTTCTTATCAATGCCTCCTATTCTCCCTACCTTTCCGTCGGGATCAATAGTGCCGGTTCCAGCAATACTATACCCTTTCGTAATATCTTGCTTTGTTAATTGATTATATATTTCTAAGCTAAACATTAAACCTGCCGATGGTCCTCCAATACTATTTGTTTGGAAGGAAACTTTGGGCTTGGATATTAACTCTCTATCATCTACAAGCCCAATCCCCATTCCTACTTTCCCCCCAGCATCTTTAAATGAAGCTAATGTAATTTCATCAGTCTTTTCTTCATTATTACGAATATATCCAACACGAACTTTGTCTCCCGCACGTTTCTCTGCTATATAATGAATAAACTGCTCAGAAGATGTAAAAGTATGATTATCTACCCTGATAATTCTATCTCCTGGTTTGAAAACTTTTGCAGCTGGCATTTTGGGATAAACATCTAATACATATACCCCTTTATAAATAAAGTGATATGGTTTATTCGCTTTTTTATATGCCATTTGGATGGCATTATGCTTTGAACTTTCCATTAAATACAATTGATACACATTATACTCTTCGTCTGTTTGGTTTTTGTCCTTTATTTGATTAACAGATACTATTTCATCATATTTTTTTACTTTGGCTAAGAGATAATCATAAATATTTGCCTTACCTAATTGAACAGTGGTTAACATTAGTTTGCCTTTATCGTCATATCCTCCTTGTACTTTTACGATAGACTCTAGTTCATGTGCCATCCCTGGTTTTTCAATATAATATGGCAGCCGATAAAAGAACAGAGCCAATAATAAAATCACTATTATGAGGGTAACCGGATACCGTAGTTTATGCTTCATTTTTTTTCCTCTCCTTCCACTGTTTCAACGCCTCCATTATCTCTGGTATTTTCTTTCGTGTTTCTTCTTCTCCTATCTTAATAATTTCGCTTGTATTTGTAAAAGCCGTAGAACTAAATTGTGAAACATCAGGCTGGATTAAAATGTCAGACCCAAGTTGCTGATTATTAATGGCCTCCATGTGCAAAATATCAATACTCTTCATAATAACATCGTATATATTGGTGATCTCCGTTTCTTTTTTACTAAAGGCAACATCGACTCCGATGATAATATCCGCACCCATTTTTCTTACAACGGAAACAGGGACACGGTCTATTACTCCACCATCAACTAATATTTTCCCATTCATTTTAACAGGAACAAAAATGCCTGGTATCGAAATACTTGCCCTAACTGCATCTGCAATCGATCCACTGGAAAATATCACTTCTTCCCCCTTTGTAAGATCTGTAGCTATGATAGAAATCGGAATCTTTAAATCTTCTAGGTTTTTCCCATGAGTAAATAGCTTGATAAAATCCTTTACTCTGTTTCCACTTATAAACCCCATTTTAGGTACAGTGAAATCCATATAAAATTTCCTTCTGAATGCTAGGGAAAGTTTTATTAACTCTTCGATATTATGTCCCATCCCATAAAAAGATGCGACGAGTGCTCCCATACTGCTACCTGCTATATAATCAATCGGTATATTATTCTCCTCTAAGATTTTTAAGACACCTAAGTGGGCAAATCCTCTTGCTCCGCCTGATCCTAATGCCAAACCAATTTTCGGTTTGTCCATTTTTTTTAATCCCCTTTCAAATGGTAAAACTGCTTTATACACAAAAAAAAAATGAATTTCGAACTTATAACATAATATGGTCTAAAATATTTAACTATGAGTATATTGATTTATATGAGGACAAGTAATGAAAAACATATTGGCCGTAAATAGAAGGTTGATAAGACCTAAAAATACCATATTGGTTCAACTGACCATTTGAGAAAAGGTTTCCAAATGGAGTTTCACTTTATTTAGGAGGGACAAAGGTTGTTTAAATCAAAATTAAAAACCGTCTTTTTAGCTTCCAGCGCAACATTAATGGCAATATCAATGATTGTTCTTCCCAAGGTAACATCCGAAGCATCGGTTGACGGATTAAATATTTGGTGGGGAGTGGTATTTCCATCCCTGTTTCCTTTTTTCGTTATTTCCGAATTATTGATAGGCTTTGGTGTGGTAAGGTTTATAGGGGTGATCCTTGAACCGTTAATGCGCCCTTTATTTCGTGTTCCAGGAGTCGGAGGATTTGCGTTAGCAATGGGGATGGCATCAGGCAATCCGGCTGGCGCCAAAATAACTGCTAGGCTTCGGCAGGAAAAACAAATTTCTCAGATTGAAGCTGAAAGACTTGTATCGTTTACTAATTATTCCAGTCCATTGTTCATATTCGTGGCTGTATCAGTAGGATTTTTCCATAACAAGGATTTGGGGCTAATATTTGCTATTGCACATTATGCAGGGAACATAATTGTTGGGTTATTCATGAGATTTTATGGATATTCACGTGAAGAAAGAGTAACAAATCAAATGAGGAAAATCCCAATAAAAGAAGCCTTAAGAGCATTACATAAAACCCGTATAGAAGATAAACGGCCAATTGGGAAACTATTAGGGGATGCCGTAAATTCCTCCGTTCAAACGTTATTAATGATTGGCGGATTCATTATTCTTTTTTCTGTAATAAATCGTCTATTATTTCATCTTCATATTACATCTTTCTTAGCTAGTATTATCGGAAATGTACTGTTGTCGATTCATTTTCCTACTTCATTAAGTATCCCATATATTGCTGGATTATTTGAAATCACGTTAGGAAGTAAGTTACTAAGTGAAGTTGCCAAATCCACTCTGTTACAGCAAGTGGTCTTGACGAGCTTTATACTTGGTTTTAGTGGCTTTAGTATTCAAGCACAAGTAGCAAGTATTCTTGCACAAACAGATATTCGTTTTAAGCCATTTTTCATCGCTAGAATCATGCATGGTTTTATTGCTGCAATCATTACGTTTCTTATATGGAAACCGATTTACTTAAGATTTTTTCATCCTGATAAATCAACCAATCTCCCCGTATTTTTAAGTGGACTCAAACATCATTATATAGATGGAATGTACCAATGGGGAATACATTATGGACCGCTTATCACCATCGGGGTACTCCTGTTTTACATTTTTCTTTATTATAAGAGAAGTTTTCACTAAAATTAGAAATGCTGCACCAAAGTGCAGCATTTCTACTGATTATTGATATTTCTTTCGAAGAGCCTCTTCCACCGCTTTTGGAACAAGGTCTGATATACGGCCATTATATTTTGCTGCTTCTTTTACAATACTTGAACTCAGGAATGAGTATTGATTATTGGTCATGATAAAAAAAGTTTCAATTTTCTCATTGAGAACTCTATTCATGGATGTAATTTGCATTTCATACTCAAAATCAGAGACTGCACGTAAGCCCCGAATAATAGCATTCGCTTTGACATTTGAAGCATAGTCGACAAGTAATCCTTGAAATGAATCAACAACCACATTAGGAATATTTTTTGTTACTTCCTCTATTAATTGTTTTCTTTCTTCAACAGAAAACAGAGGATTTTTGGATGAGTTATTTAGAATAACTACATATAATTTGTCAAATACTCTTGCGCCTCTCTTAATGATATCCAAATGCCCATTCGTAATTGGGTCGAAACTCCCCGGACAAACTGCGATGCTTGTCATTTTACAACTCTCCCTTATATGTATCTAATCGAAATATAGAAAGACCGATGATTCCATATTTCGCTGTCTTTACAGATATTAAATCTCCTACTGAATTCGGCAGCTCCAAATCAGAACTATGTTCACATACAATGGTACCGTTTTCACTTAGCATTTTAGCATCACTGATCATCTTTAGTAAATCCACAAGCTTTTGTTTTTTATATGGAGGATCTAGGAAAATAACATCAAATGAAATTTGCCTCTTAATTAAGGCCTTTAAGGCGCGCTCCGAATCGTTTCTGAAAACCTCGCTTTGCTCCTCAAAACCACATATTTTGAGATTTGCTTTTACCGTTTGAAATGCCTGAATATCACGGTCAACAAAAATAACTTTTTCCAAGCCTCTACTCAGTCCTTCAATTCCTAAGCCACCGCTTCCTGCAAATAAGTCTAGGCCAATTCCACCTGAAAAATAAGGACCTACCATATTAAATATCGCTTCTTTAACTTTGTCAGTTGTTGGTCTTGTTTGATTGCCGGGAACAGATTTTAAGCTTTTCCCTTTACGGCTTCCTGAGATTACCCTCATTTTAGTCACCACAATATTTTTTTATTATTTTTTCCTTACTATCCTACCATAATGCGTATAGATGGAAAAGCTATAAATTGGTCATATGCGATATACACTGTTTAGAACAATTTTTGTCGATTTGTTAGAATGACGTTATTCGAGGATGTATAAATTTACCGTCATTGGTCATACTTTTATTAGCGACATCATTTTAGATGTTGTTGCCAACCGCGGAGAAGACTTACGTTTCCCCATAAGTTCTTCCTCCGGTTTCTCCTCTCCCTTTGCCTTCTGTCCTTTACATAGGATATAGAAGGACCCTGCAGGAAATCTGCAGGGTTTTTTATTATTTTGAATTTATTAGATCTATTTGTTTTTCACGATTATCTATGCTTACCTTAAATAGCTGCTTTAACCAATTTTCCTCGATATAATACTTCTGACTCATTTCAATAATTGGATTGCTAAGTACACCATATTTTTGATTGTTAAAATAAAAAATATGACTATTTTTATCAAAAATATATTTTTGATTAGGTTTCTCAATTTCGATTTTTGAACTTTTATTTGATAACTTTACAGTATATCCTAGTGCAGACAACGTTTCTTCAATAGGGTACACCCTTTTTCCTTTTAGTAAAATAATTTTCAAGTTGTTTTCAACTTTTCCATCTATGAATACCATACGAGGATCATAAAAATGCAATGGTTTCAATGGCTCCTCTGGTCGCTTATTTTCTTGAAAATAATATGTTTTCCATCCTGATGCCTTTTGTATTAAGATATCTAAATCCTTTTCCTGTATTTTTCTCTCCTTAATATCCATTATATCGCTAATCCATTTTTCCATTTCATTATCACTTAGTATGTTGGCAAGCTGTTTAAACATCGCTTTTTCTTTATTATTGCCAATTGGAATGCCTAGTATGGAAGAGGTAACGATATCTCTTATCCACTCTTTAGTATCAGGAAATCGGTCTTTTAAATAGGATTGAACAACCATAGGTTTAAGACTAGAAACGTCCTTTTTATTTAATAGGATTAAGGATCCGATTTGTTTTGTTGGTTTATCTGTTGTTATATATAGAGAGACAGGATATTGATTTATCCATTTATTTATTTTATTAAAATGAAGATCCGGAACACTTACGGATTCATCATGGTATACTGTTAGCCAATCATTTACTGATGCTTTTAAAAGTTTTCGTTTTATCCAAAGCAACGAAGGATATTTTCCATTACTTTCAAAAACATAGTAATCAATGAATTTAAGGCGTTTAACAGAAATGTTGTTTCCGCTTGATATCCAAGTACCGTTTTGTAATTGACTTTCTGATAATTGGATATTAATTTTATCCAAATTTAATTTATTTAATTGAATAAACCAATTTTCTAACTCAAGCAAATCATTTGCACTACTTACTTTCGGTATCCTAAACGTAAAGGTTACCGTATTGCTGCTTATTTTTAGTTTTGATTTATTCGGACCTGTCCAATCACATTCTTTGTGAGATCCCTCGATACATTTTAAACTAATAATATTTTTAGGTAGGAGCACTTCATAAATTTCAGGACGTATATGCTGTATGCTTTGTTGAATAGAAAAATAATTATTTTGATGTTTTATGGAAATATCCGCTTTTACTTTTTCCTGGTATTCTCTGCTTTGTGTGGAAAAGCTTTTCCATTGAAAAAATATTACGCTAACTAAAATAACGGTTAAAATACAAACGGCTATTTTCCAGCTACTCTTTCGCTGCATTTTTCTTACCTCATTTATAAATAAATAATATCCATTGATTCCTTCTCTTTTTTATAGTTCAATGATACATTAATAGTAAATACAATAGCTATATGCAAAATGAATAATGATTGCGAAAAGGATAAGAAAGTGTGGGGAAATATTATGATTCAACGATTTATTGAGCTTGGAGAAGGTTATTCAGATATATACGAATTAATCGAATTAGCGAAAGCAAATCAACATCGTTTAGCACATTTAATGGCATTTAATACGAACATAATGGACAAGAAGCTAACTTCTTTAGTGGTTATTTTGCAACCAACAGATCCAGGTAATTTTCAAGCATTATATATTTGCAGAGAAGGAATACCTAACCCTAAAGTAATACCAAATAAAAGATATGAACTATTCCAAAATGTTGCTGAACTATTAAATAAAAATATCATTGAAATAGATGTAAAACCATCTACACTATTTGCAGAAAAGGAATTATATTATCAGTATTTAATCGGAATATTAAGAATGAACCATTTCATTAAACCTCTTCAATAAGAAAAGTGAAAGCGCCTTGATCATCTTTTAGCCAATTTGCGCTACAGCCGACTTTTTCCGATATTGGATTATGGATAACCAATTCAAAAAAAAGCAACAAGTGATTAACCTCACCTGTTGCTTAAATACCGATTTTATAATCGTATTCTTTCGCCTTATCCGGCTTTGAATTTTCATATTCAGTTTTTAAAAAAGGCCTATATGATGGCTCCACCTTACGTACAAATCCAAAGGAGCCTAGTTTTTCTTCCAGCGTTTCTATCTCGGAACGATCGCAATATAAAACTACATACTTCATTTTTTTGGATATATAGTGAATATTACCGAATCGCCGCAATGACTTGGCATGTTTTAAATTATTTAACCATATAATTAATCCTTGTCTATCTGATTGCATATCCTAAATCCCCTTATTTTCATTCACATAAGTTTACCATATAATTTGAAAGAATCGCAATAGAGTGAAACTTTTATTTGGAATGATTTTGCTAGTTGTAAAAGAAATAGGAATACCTAAAAGTATCCCTGATTGGTTGAAGTACTCTATTTTGCTTGACTACGCTGAACAACCGCAGCTTCCTCCGGTTCCACATCCACCAGAACATGCTGAACCAGAATCAAAGAAGGGATTTCCGGTTGGTACTTTGATATGTTCCGAAACAGATTTGCCAACAATCACACTAATCTCATCTAAGATTTGTTGAAGTTCGTTTTCCGCTTGACGAAAACGTGCTACATTTTCATCTAAATCCATTTCCCGCTTCGCTTCACGGGTTTTTTTATTGATATCTTTATAATCCGGATGATATCTGCCAAATCGTTGTACATCCTCAAACAAATCCTTCATACGCATGAATTCACTAATCTTTTTTTGTGTTTCAGAATCATGTTTAAGCTTAAAATAGGCTGTTCTATATTTTAACGCGGCTTCTGATTGCAATATCTTCTTTGCTAAGTCTTCCGCTGCCGTTAGTACCTCTAATCTTTCAATAGTTGCAAGCAAAATGCTCACCTCCAACATCATTTTACCATGTTTTCAGCAAGCAAGCGAATTTTAATGTATTAAATAGTAATATAGAACTTCTTACTCAGTCCAAGGCTTTTATTATTTGGTTTGACAATATCAACTTTCACATAATGAATTCCGCTATTTAAATCTTTTAAAATAAATGCTGCTGTATTATAATCTCCCTTAAATTCACCATCTACATATACTTTAATTTTTGCAGGCTGTCCTTTATTCAAACCGGAAAATGATACGTAAGGAACGAAGCATTCCACAAATAAATCATTTCCACGGACAAAATGACGAATGGTTGCCTCTTTTTTAACTTGGCTTACCATATTTCCCTCAGAAGCTTTTACATTTATGGTCTCAGGCTTTGGTATATTTTGTCTACAGCCGCTTAGGATTAGCAAAGATAATAATATGCCTAGCATTTTTTTCATGTACATCACTCCTTGATTTTATCATTCTTCAAATCAAGGAATTTTACTCAACCTTTTTATGCAAAAGCCAAGGACATATAATAAAATGTGCTTTTTATGATTGAGTATACATTGCTTGAACCATATTCATCATCATGGAAGCCATTTGTACTCCATTCGTAAACTTTTCCATACGATGAGGAATGGTTCGTTTATAATAATGCATAGACGTGATTTCAAAGCGCTCTAATTCCTCAGGATGTCGGCTTAATGTCCGGTACCAAATCGGCTGTTCACGAATAAATTGCTTTAATTCATTATTTGAATGAATATATTCTATTATTTCTAAACGCATGAAAATACCTCCACACTACTCAATCCTTTCGAAAAGAAAATGGATTTCTTCCTTCAGGGGCTTGATTTTGATTCTGAGTTCCTCCAGAAGATGCACCACCCTGGAATTGTGCCAATACACCTTGAATTGCTGCAACCGCTTGACTTAAATTATGAATATGATGATCCATTTGATCCGGATCCATTTTCTGCAGAATATTGCCAATTTGATTTATCCAACCTTTTTCTGTTTTAGATGTTTTTTTTGTTTTAGTTTTAGTATTCGTTTCGTCTGCATGTTCACTTTGATATGTTTCCCATTTTGGATCATCTTCCCCTAATAAGTACCAGTCCTCAAATAATTCCTGCCAAGTATGTTCACCCTTGCGAACCTCCTTAATAAGCCCGGGATGTTCTTTTACGAACGACTTAAATTTTTCTACTGAAGGGTGAAGTTTTTTCGAAGCCATATTTTTTCACCTCTAAAAAAGAGCACGTTTTTATATCAAAATATGATAAACACATAGAAATGGTGAAAAAGTTTTGCTATCATTGGAAGAGTTGAAACTAATGAAGAAAAGTGAATCATCTTGCCCAACGACAGATCAATGAGTAAAATTTGAGATGTAATTTCATCTTCGTAATCTTCAACTGGGATATAATCAATCGTGCTGTGTTATGCAGGAGCTGGTGAAACGTGGACTTTAAAATTCACTTGATCTGACTTTGCTTATGGAGCAGACGTAGATCCGCTAGCCGACAGGCGTTATAGCTAAACAAATTTCTAACTCGTCAAAATAATTTATGTCAATAAAACTTATAAATTCTTTGATTAGAATAAGAGGGATTAAAAATAATGAAAAAACAGGATGTACAAGAACTATTTAATCAATGTATGGAACAAGCAACAGCTGATGAACTAAAAGTTATTCATCAGCTTTTAACGGGGGTACAAAGAAAAAAACAGAAATACAATGATTCCTATATTAGTGCTATCTTGAATATGGAGAAGTTTCCATCTGATAATGAATACAAGATTTCTATTCCCATTAACACTTTAACTGATAATTCCCTTGGGATTGTTCATGGCGGAATTACTGCAACCGTTTTAGATACAGTGATGGGGACATTAGCAAATACGTTAGTCCCTGAAGGGTATGGTGCCGTTACCTCAAACCTAGCCATTCATTTCATTGCACCTGGAAAAGGGGAAAAAATGGAGACCATCGCAAAAATTATCCATAAAGGAACAAATACATTAGTGATAGAAGGAACCGCATTTTGTGATAACGGAAAGAAAATTGCACATTGCACTGGCACATTTTTCATTATTAAAAAGTAGAAAATCCGAGCTATTAGCTCGGATTCTAATTTATTTCCAACTTTTCTCAATAAAATTTTGAGTATAATATTTCCGATAAACTCCTACTCCTAAATGGGTAAATCCCTTTTCAAGCAAGGACTTTCTATGACCTTCAGAATTTAACCAGCCTTCAACAGCTGCAGGACCATCTAAATATTGCGCTGCAATATTTTCTCCTGCCAACTGATAAAAGACATGTGCCGTATCCAATCTCTTAGCCAGATCTCCATACTTAGGAGATTCATGAGAAAAATATTGTTCATTAAACATATCTTCACTATGCTTGTAGGCAACTTGTGCTACTTCACTATCCCATTCTAACTTTTTTAAATGAAATCTCTCACGAATAATATTCGTAAGATCAAATATTTGCTGTTCACTGCCTTTTTCTATCATTTTCCATTTCGCTTCATTAGGCTCTTTAGGCTTGATTAGTTCTCCTCGGTATACCATTTCATATGGTCTCTGTTTTATAAGTGTTTCTTTATCCATGAACCTAATACTCGATAATGTACCTGTAAATTTATCTAGGGAAAGCTGAGCAAATATATCTCCCAATTTAACTAATGGTCGGATATTCAAATCTTCCTCGGACAATTCAAATCGGTAATAGCCCTTATTATAATTAAGCAGTATCTCTGTATTTAATAAGATCGATTTATAAATGTCCTCCACTTTTTCCCCTATTTTAAATGGTTCGATGCCTAACTCATTACCAACTGCGAAAATGGTGACTACCTTTCCATTTTCTACTCCTGCCTGAAAATATTTTTTGTCATTTTGTTTATATATCCACCAATCATAATCATAGGGAGAGGAGTCTATTCTTGAAGGTTTTCCATATACTTTGATAAGATTGCTCGTATTCTTTCCGATAAAAGTGGAAATGCCCTCTTCTGGCCGTTTATAACTTTTCCCTCTTTCTTGCTTTGTTAACATATTTTGCTGGTCAATCTTTGGTTCCTGTGAGCTTTTATCACCATTTAATATGGGACTATCTTTTTCTGGTCGTAGATGTAAATATAAGCTTATAATAAATATAATGGCTAATACCATTAATACTTTATAAAAAGTACGCAGCTGGCATTCCTCCCTCCCCATAATAAATAAAATCTATATTAAAAATTATTATATTATTCCAATCCATACTTCCATTATAGCATTTAATGAAAAGGAGATTACAGTAGTAATGTTAAGATAATGTAAGAAACCTCTCAATTTTATGATAAGCACCCATAAAATCCCCTTTTAATGGTTTAATTGGTTTTTAGTGGTTTGAAATTCATATTAATAGGTTTGCTTGCTCTAGCGTGGTTAATTCACAAAATTAGCTATTGTATTAAACCGACTAATTTCCTTGTTGTTCTGTTCCTTATATTTCACAATGTATACATTGCAAGTTAGTAAATTTTGGACTATTATTAAACATGAGACAAATTGCGCATTTTATTAATAGAAAATGCTTTACGGGAGGTAAAACGATGAGATTCGAAAATACAAACCTTGAAACTTTAAAAATTGACTTAAACCGTTTAGATGATGTAATGGAGAGAAATGGTATGATTCGCGCTGGTCAATGGGACTATGAACGTGTTTCTTATGATCGTAAATTTCAAGTGAAAGAAGGCATTTATTATCTTCGCGTGCAAGGATATGCTGTTGAAGGCGATGTAGATACATTCGATGCAACCATTCAGTTAATGGTTCCGATATTAGGAAAATATTATTACCCTCATGGAGTAGAATATGGAGAAGATGAGGTATATCCAACACATTTAGTGAATCAATGTGAAAAACTTCTTAAGAATATTAAAAAAGAAGCAGAAGCATTTGCAGAATAATAACGGATAAGAGGATGATAAAAACAGTTCGGAAAAAGTTTTCCGAACTGTTTTTATTATGTACCCAATATCGCCTTAATCATTGAGGTTGTTTCCCCACCATGATAAAAGACATATAGCAGCAAATAAACTACTATACCGGTGATAGCGGTTAAAAACCAAACAATACTAGTAAATGGTCCCATTTTACGATGGAATGAATACCTTTGTTTATATCCTGTCCATAAAGAAATAATCCCTAATACAGCACCAACTGTTGCTAAAGTAATGTGGAATATTAGGAAGATAGTATAAAATATTTTTATACTGTCTGGGCCACCAAAGGATGTATTCCCAATAAATATGGTTCTAGATGCATAGATAATGAAAAAAACAAGTGCAAAAATAGCTGCAGTAAGCATCACTTTCATATGCTGTTCAATTTTTCTCTGTCTAATAAGTGACCAGCCGATTGCAACAAAGATTGCACTAATCACGATACAGGACGTACTTATAGTTGGCAAAATAGGTAATGACATTATATAGACCTCTCCATAATTTTAATTAGTATATATGTACATAGAAGGAACACCTTCTTTATACTACTTCACTGGTTCTGGTTTATTGGCAAGCATCATTTCAGTAAGTTTCTCAGCCTCTTCTTGATCTTTTCTAAACCATTCAAATAGAATTTTTCCTAGTACAATAATATCAACAATTTCTTGAACAATTTTCATTATTACTCCACCAAGCTGCTGATCTTCCAAAACAGGCATAGGTGAAAATAGTTCTGGACCGCTTAAATTCAAACTGGCTAATGTTTCTGTAGGGACACATAAGGACATCGCTTGCAGCCAGCTTGTGCTATCGGAATATGTCTGATAAATGGGGTGACCGGCAAATATAATAATTCCACAAGCGGGTGTTAAAAGTATAGCGCTTGTAATTAAATAAGCAACCTTCTTCACACCAGACAATTGGCTCTGACCTGGTATGTTATTAATCATCGGCCACCATAAAAATATTGCTAGTACAAACAAAAATAATGTATACAATCCATGTGCAGCCCCATTTTTCTTAATTGCATCAAAAACTAGCGGCAAGTGATATAAAGAAAAGAAGACATTAAATAATATCACGGAAATGACAGGTTTAGTGAATAAACGAAATACTTGTTTAATTACTGGAAGCCTTAAAAAAGAGAGCCAAAGCCAGTTTGGGATAGCTAATATAAACAATGGCGGAATTATCATCACAAGAATGGACATTTGAACCATATGCATGGTGAACATAATATGTCCCATCAAATCAATTGGCGATCCTTTTACCGCATATATTAGAAACATTGCTAAAATAAAATATATAGCCTGTTTGGGTTTCAATGGTTCGCTCTCTTTAAAGTGTTTCCTCCAAACAGTTGTGGTAAGAAAATATAATACAGTTATAACTAATATCGTCAATAAAAAGAATGGACTCCACAATGCACGAAAACCAAAAATACTTATAGCACCCAATATTATCACCTCGCATAGTAAAATCTTCAACTTTCATTATACTTTTGTTCTATGGAGACTTCAATGTGCGGTGCACTTAGTTAGTGACAGAATCATTACATTTACATAGAACACGAGAGTTACCTAAGCTAGGCAAAGACCATCTCATAAAGTAAAAAATCCAGACCGTAGTCTGGATTTTTATCTTACCACCATATTATGGTACTGAAAGTTAGAATGGTAAGAAAACCAACTAAAGCTCCTGAAAATAGAAACAATTGTGGAGCTTCATGCCCTTTATGACTCATATGCATGAAATAATAAAGTTGAAATATAACTTGCACAATAGCAAGTAATAAAATAATCGGAATCGTAAACCATTTTGAAAAATCAGCGTATACTGCTCCAAATGCAATAAGTGTAAGGAAAATCATCAATATAAATGAAATTACTTGATATTTCATTTCCTCTGCACTTTTTCTTCGACGATAGTCATAATCAACCCGAGGGTTACCAGTTTTTACTTGTTCATTCGTCATATTCTTATCCCACCATTCCCATTAAGTATACGACTGTGAAAATGAAAACCCATACAACGTCGATGAAATGCCAGTATAAACTTGCAACATAGAACTTAGGTGCATTATATAGGTTTAAACCACGTCCAGAGTTTCGCAGCATTAACGTTAGAATCCAAAGGAGACCGAATGCTACGTGTCCTCCGTGAAATCCAACTAATGTGTAGAACGCAGAACCAAATGCGCTGCTTGTAAAAGTATGATGAAACTCAGTTACATAATGATGAAATTCATAAACTTCGGTACCTAGAAATCCAGCACCTAATAGGACTGTAATTAACAACCAAAATTGCATTTTTTTAAATGCAAAGTTTTTCATGTGATACATTGCATAAACACTTGTGATAGAACTTACTAAAAGTAACATAGTTGCTAAAAACGATAATGGTAATTCAAAAAGGTCCTTAGCATGTGCCATTGAAGGATCAGGAACTTTATCCTTCAATGAAATATAAGTAGCGAAAAGTGAAGCAAATAGTACAGTTTCTCCACCAAGGAATAGCCAAAAGCCTAAAAATTTATTTTTCGCTTCGAGGGTTGCTTTTTCAGGCGCTTCAGGCCAGGTTTTTGGCGTGAATTGTTCTTCTACATGCATTATGCCTTAACCCCCTTATCTTTATCATCTTCCAAAAGTTCTTCTTTATGAATATGGAATCCATGATAATCCTTCACAGAGCGTATTAACATACCTAATAGTGCAATACCAATTCCAATAATAAGAACTGGAAGTCCCCAAGTATTGCCTTTATCACCATGATATAGTGCACCGAAAGCGGCTATAAATAATCCGCCTGAGATGACAACTGGTAATATAGATGCATCAGGCATATGTATATCACCAAGCGGCTCAGCTGGAGTAAGTTCTTTCTTACCTTCCATTTTTTCAATCCACCAAGTATCAACTCCACGTACAAGTGGAAGCTGCTTGAAGTTATAGAATGGTGGTGGTGATGGAATTGCCCATTCAAGAGTACGTCCGTCTCCCCAAGGGTCATTACCAACACGTTTATTTTGTACCGTGGTAATAATAATGTTAATAAGCATAACAATGACACCGAATGCCATGAATGCAGCACCAACCGAACTTATTAGGTTTCCTGTATCCAAACCTTGGTTCGGCAAGAACTTCCAAATACGACGTGGCATACCCATTAATCCAAGGAAATGTTGAATAAAGAATGTCAAGTGGAAACCAATTAAGAAAGTCCAGAATGTAATTTTACCTAAGACCTCATTTAACATTGTTCCAAACATCTTTGGCCAATAGAATTGCGTTCCTGCAAGGATTGCAAATACAACTCCACCAACGATTACATAGTGGAAGTGAGCAACAACAAAATAAGTATCATGATATTGATAATCTGCTGGAGCTGCTGCAAGCATAACCCCTGTAACTCCACCCATTAGGAAGGAAGGAATAAATGCAACAGACCATAGCATTGGGGTAGTAAATTTCAAATTTCCGCCCCACATTGTAAATAGCCAGTTAAAAATTTTCATACCTGTTGGTACGGCAATAGTCATGGTAGCAATTGCAAAAATTGCATTGGCCACATTACCTAAACCCACTGTAAACATGTGGTGAGCCCATACCATGAAACCTAAAAATCCGATTAAGACAGTTGCAAATACCATTGACGAATAACCAAATAGTCTTTTTCGAGAGAAAACAGGAATAATTTCCGAGAAAATCCCAAACGCTGGTAGAATCAAGATATACACTTCTGGGTGTCCGAAGATCCAGAATAGATGTTCCCAAATAATGGTGTTACCTCCGCCAGCAACATCAAAGAATTGTGCCCCAAACATACGGTCAAATGTCATTAAAAATAATCCAACTGTAAGTGGGGGGAATGCAAATAAGATTAGTGCAGATGTTACAAAAGTTGTCCAAGTAAACATAGGCATACGCATATAGGTCATACCAGGTGCACGCATATTGATAATGGTTACTAGGAAGTTAATCCCCCCCATTAACGTACCAAAACCTGAAAGCTGAAGACCTAATGAATAAAAGTCAATACCATGACCAGGTGATTCTTTGGATAATGATGCATAAGAAGTCCAACCTGCATCAGGTGCTCCACCTAAAAACCATGATAAGTTTAAGAATACTCCCCCAAAAAAGAAGAACCAAAAACCTAATGAATTGATGAATGGGAACGCAACGTCACGTGCACCAATTTGCAGTGGCATTACAGCATTCATAAAAGCGAACACCAAAGGCATTGCGGCTAAGAAAATCATTGTCGTTCCGTGCATTGTAAGCACTTCGTTATAAAGACCTGCACTAACAAAATTATTGTCAGGTATAGCAAGCTGGATACGAATCATCATGGCTTCAATACCACCGATTAAAAAGAACAATCCACCCGCAATGAGGTAAAGGATGGCGATCTTTTTATGGTCTACTGTCGTTAAGTAATCCCATATGGTAGCACCAAAACCTTTCTTTTGAGCTTTAGTACTCACAGTTAAACCTCCCTTTTGTGCCTAAAAACTTTTATCGATTTTCCACTTTTAAGCCCATTAGGTAATCTGCTAATGCATCTAGGTCTTGATCAGATAATTGATCTTTGAAGGCCGGCATCTTATTACCTGGTTTATAGGCTTGTGGATCCTTGATCCATTTTTTTAGATTCTCTTTATTGTGATCTAAAATACCTGCAACTCGCTCACGTTCACCAAAAGTAGCTAAGTTAGGCGCCAAACGAGCAGATTCAGGTCTTTTATCATTTGGTGTTACAGCATGACAGCTAGCACATGATTGTTTGAAAATATTTTCGCCATCCTTTGCAAGTGCTGTAGTAGGCGCAGGATTAGTATCTGCCTTCATTTCGTCTACCCAGCTTGCAAAATCCTCTTTTGACATTGTTTTCACTTTAAAATCCATTAGACCGTGTGAAGGTCCACAAAGCTCAGCACATTTTCCATAGAACAAATTGTTAGCTTCTTTTGCCTTATCACTGTCAACTTCTAACCAGAATTTATTTACGTTATCAACGTTTGCATCAATTTTTCCACCGATTGCTGGAATCCAAAATGCATGTTTTACATCAGCAGCTTTTACGTTGAAATATACTTTTTGATCTTCTGGCATTACTAAAGTCTGACTGGTAATTATACCTTGATCAGGATACTCAAATTCCCACCAATAAAGATGTGCACGTACATTAACAACAAGTACTTTGGAATGGCCGTTTTTGTCTTTCTTATCCATAGCCTTTGTATCCCCTAAATTAAAGGTGGCTGCAATTACTGGTATTGCTAAAATAACAAGTAAAACGATAGGAATGACAGTCCAGATAATCTCTAATACGTGATTTCCCTCTACTTGTTTAGGAATATAATCTTCTTTTCCTTTCTTGCGTCGGAAACGGATTAGTGCAGTAACATAAATAACGACGACTACTGCTATTACAATTACCATGATACTCGTGCTCAAAATCATTAAGTGATATTGTTTTTGAGCAACTTCACCGGCTGGATCCAATGCAGATAAATATGGTTTCCCACAACCGGAAAGAGCAAGCGCTAACACAGCAAATACTGACATTAAACGCCATTTTCTCAGCCATTGTTTCATAGCCTTTTCAAACCCCTCTTTCTATTATGTCTTATAGTTTACAAGGACAAAAAATATATTTGGATTTCTCTTAAAAGAAAGAATTCCCCTATTTAATAAGAGTTAGGATAACCATTGCAACAAATATTATTGTTAAATAATTGAGCGAATAAACAAACATCAGTCTCGCCCATTTTAAGTCATCTTTCATTTTATAACCGTATAAACCTAATACAAGCCAACCAATATTGAAGGCGGTTGCTAAAATGACGAATGGTATTCCAAGTGAAAATAGGAAAAATGGAAGCGGTAATAATAAGGCTACCCAAACAACCATATGATTCTTTGTTGTTTTAAATCCTTTTACAACTGGCAGCATCGGAATGTTTGCTGCTCTATACTCTTCACATCTTTTCATCGCAAGTGCGTAAAAATGCGGAGGTTGCCAAATAAACATTAATAAAAAGATAATCCAGGCTACTGTATGTAAGTGTGGATCTACGGCAGCCCATCCGATTAATGGGGGTACCGCTCCTGGAATACTACCTATAATCGTATTACTTACAAATAGTCTTTTTGACCACATGGTATATAGAACCACATAACTAAAAACTCCAATTATACCAATAACACCAGCAGTTACGGTGGTCATAAATAAAAGAATCAATCCTAAAATAACGAAGAAAAGTCCAAGTGATAAAACCTTTCCTGCACTTATCTTACCTGTTACGGTAGGTCTTTTTCTTTTACTATGCATGATTTGATCAATATCACGATCAATATAGTTATTGAGTGTACATGATCCTGCAATAATTAAGCCTGAACCTACCAAAGTCAGAAAGACGATATCTAGAGATTGAAAAAAATGTTTATTTGTAAACACGATTGCTAACCACAATCCAGTGAATGTTGTAATTAGATTTGAATTAACGATTCCTATCTTTATTAAAGAAAGAAAATCTTTTAACGCGGTTGTTTCTGGGATTTCTGTTTTTTCTACACCGGTTATGACACGACTGTCGGACATTTTTTTCCCTCCCCTCAAGTAGTTAAAATAAACATATAGCTTTACTATAAAACAAATCTTATATAATTGCTATATTTCCACAAATTGTCGTTAATTGTTCATTTTTTAAAAGAAACAAAGTGGATAATATATCATCAAAAAACCGACATTTAAAGTTTACCACAAAATAATTGTAAATAGACTTTTTATATTTGATTGTTTCATAAAAATAGCCGTCAAATTCATAATAAATCATTACTGGTTTGATTATTGTGAATTTTTTTTGACATAATTATGGCGAATATGTGTCGGTTTTTCCACATTGTTACTTTCCCCCATTTTTATATGGATTATTTAGTACGGTTGGTTAAATATGTAGGCAACTCTTAAATGCCTGTAACAAAATTTTCGTTTGTCTTTTCTATCTTATTTATGTAGTATCAGTAAGTGTACTTGATTCTATCATTTTAAAAAAACATTATATAATGAAATAAATAATGATTTTTAAAGGAAAAGAAGGTGTATAGATTGCATCGAGGATTAAAATCGCTTGCTGTATTAACAACACTTGGAATGCTATTTGTATTAATCGGTGGAGCGTTAGTGACAAAGACTGGTTCCTCAATGGGATGTGGCAGGTCATGGCCACTATGCCATGGTCAAATCTTACCAAGTCCATTAACACCAGCAACAATCATCGAATTAGCACATCGGTTAGTTTCGGGCAGTGTTGGAATTCTGCTTCTAATATTAGGAATATGGGCCTGGAAAGCAATGGGTTATAAAAGGGAAACGAAGTTTTTAGTCATATTATCTTTGTTCTTCCTTATCTTGCAAGCACTAATAGGAGCTGCTGCCGTTGTCTGGGGGCAAAATAGTTTCGTTCTTGCATTGCATTTTGGAATTTCGTTAATTTCATTTGCATCCGTCCTACTATTGACTTTGTTAATATTTGAAATTGATCAGAAATTCAACGCAGCTAAGCTTGTTATTGATAGACGGATGAAGTTCCATATTATTGGAGTGACAATCTACAGTTATCTTGTTGTGTATTCCGGTGCACTTGTGCGCCATACAAAGTCAAGTTTGACCTGTTTAGATTGGCCACTGTGCTACAATGGATCCCCAGAGCTTCCTACAAATATTCATCAATGGATTCATATGGGGCACCGCTGCGCAGCTGCAATCATATTTATATGGATCGTTTATATCACGGTAATAGCCATAAAAAATTATAAGCAACATCCTATTTTATATTGGGGTTGGATCATTGCCTTTGTTCTTGTTTTACTGCAAGTTATCGCAGGAGCATCCATTATTTATTCCTTAGGGAATCTTTATATCGAATTAATTCATGCTTTGTTCATCTCCTGTCTATTTGGCCTTTTAAGTTACTTCCTGTTGCTTGTAAGCCGTAACCATTACTACATAAAACATCAAAAACACCTAAACAAAACAACGTAAATAAGTGCAGACATTATGTCTGCACTCTTTTTATTCTACAAAAGAAGTCTACGTTATTTATTATATAGATAACGAAATAAGGTTAGTTCTTATCTGCTTCAGCACTTATAGCTAGCTGGTTTCTACATCTCCACTTTAAGCTATGACAACATTAGGAAAAAATACACTTCAACTGTTACTCATCCATACTCCGAGGGCAAGTCACTTCGGCTTTTATTATGCTTTTTGTAATTCTATTAACAGGTCACCTGTTTGAATAGATTCTCCATCAGTGACGTGAATCTCTTTGACAATAGCAGAGAAAGGCGCTTGTACAGTTGTTTCCATTTTCATCGCCTCGGTAATCATAAGGTGATCCCCTGGTTCAATTCTATCTCCATTCTTTACAATAACCTTAATAACGGTTCCAGGCATTGTCGCTCCAATTTGTTCTTCATTTTTCGGATCTGCTTTCACTTTTTGAACAACAGTTGATTTTAAACTTTCATCACGAATAATAACTTCACGCGGTTGCCCGTTTAATTCAAAATAAATGATTCTTGTGCCATCTGGTCTCGCTTGTCCAATCGACAGCATTTGAACAATGAGGGTCTTACCTGTTTCAATTTCAACCTCTATTTCTTCCCCTATTCTCATTCCATAAAAGAAAGTCGGAGTATCAATCACAGAAACATCGCCATATTGATCAGCTGTTTTCAAAAAGTCAAGGAAGACTTTTGGATATAGAGCATAAGAAAGTAAATCTAATTTGGATATTGGACTATTTACTTCCATTTCCAATTTTGCTTTTAAATGATCAAAATCTACGTTTTCTAATAACTCCCCAGGTCTAACAGTAATTGGTTCCTTATCTTTTAAAATTACTTTTTGCAGTTCCATTGGAAAGCCGCCATGCGGTTGTCCTAAATAACCTTCGAAGAGTTCCACCACTGAATCAGGAAAATCGATTTTCGCTCCTTTTGCAATGACATCTTCTTCGGTTAGATTGTTTTGAACCATAAATAATGCCATATCCCCAACAACCTTTGAGGATGGGGTAACTTTTATAATGTCTCCGAACATCAGGTTTACTTTTGCGTACATTTCTTTTACTTCTTCCCAGCGGCTGCCAAGCCCAACAGCCTTAGCTTGCTGCTGCAAATTGCTGTATTGGCCGCCAGGCATTTCATGTTGATAAATTTCTGTATGTGGAGCATTCATTCCGCTTTCAAAATCATTGTAATATTTTCGTACATCCTCCCAATAGTGAGATAAAGCTTCGACATCATTAATATCAATATCAGGAACTCTTTCTGTCCCCTCAAGTGCATAATAGAGAGTATTCATACTAGGCTGAGATGTATGTCCAGACATGGAGCTTAAAGCAACATCTACAATGTCAACTCCGGCGTCAATCGCTTTTGCATAGGTGAATATACCATTTCCGCTTGTATCATGGGTATGAAGATGAATAGGAATATTCACTACGTCTTTTAATTCAGAAATCAGTCGGTAAGCAGATTGTGGTTTTAATAAGCCTGCCATATCCTTAATTGCTAAAATATGTGCCCCTTGCATTTCAAGTTCTTTTGCTAAATCCTTGTAATATTGAATATTATATTTTACCCGTGAAGGATCATTAATATCGCCTGTATAACAGATTGCGGCCTCCGCTATTTTTCCAGTTTGTCTAACTGCATCAATAGCGATTTCCATACCTTTCACCCAATTTAAGCTGTCAAAAATCCGGAAAACGTCAATTCCTTTTGCGGCAGATTCCTTAACAAATTCGCGAATAACATTGTCGGGATAATTTTTATAACCAACGGCATTCGATGCTCTTAAAAGCATTTGAAACAATATATTTGGAATTCGTTCTCTAAGCTCTGTCAAACGTTGCCAAGGGTCTTCCTTTAAGAAACGATACGCAACATCGAAGGTTGCTCCTCCCCACATTTCTAATGAAAAAACTTCAGAAAGTAATTTTGAAGTAGGTTCAGCAATTTTTTTCAAATCATGTGTCCGCACCCTAGTAGCAAGTAAAGACTGATGAGCATCACGAAATGTTGTATCAGTTAACAGCACTTGTTTATGCGATTTGATCCATTCTACTAAACCAGACGCTCCTTCTTCATCTAAAATTTGCTTCGTTCCTTTTGGAGTTATAGATGAATAAGGTAGTTTCGGTAACCTCGGTTTTGAAAAATGCGGCTTTTCTTTTTTCACGATACCAGGAAAACCGTTAATTGTAACGTTCCCAATATAAGTAAGCATTTTTGTTCCGCGGTCCTTGCTGATAGGAAAATTAAATAATTCCGGTGTTGTATCAATGAAAGAAGTATCATACTGACCACTTTTAAATTTTTCATGTTTAACAACATTTATAAGAAATGGAATATTTGTTTTAATTCCTCGAATTCGGAACTCCTGCAAGTTTCTGACCATTTTGGACGCAGCTTGATTAAACGATAATCCCCAAGTGGAGAGCTTTACAAGCAATGAATCATAATGGGGTGTAATCTCAGCACCTTGAAAACCATTTCCTGCATCCAAACGTACCCCAAAACCACCACCAGATCGATAAGCCATAATCTTACCTGTATCTGGCATAAAATGATTCAATGGATCCTCTGTGGTTACCCGTGATTGAATCGCAAAACCATTAATTTTTAGTTCAGATTGCATAGGTATACCTACTACCTCTCCATGCAATGTATGCCCTTCTGCAATTAATATTTGTGATTGAACAATATCAACACCGGTAATCATTTCTGTAATCGTGTGTTCAACCTGAACTCTTGGGTTCACTTCAATGAAATAAAATTCATTGCCAGATACTAAAAATTCTACTGTGCCGGCATTAACATAACCCACATTTTTCATTAAACGAACGGCTGCATTACATATATTTTGACGTAGTTCTTCAGTTAGGGATACACATGGAGCAACCTCTACAACTTTTTGATGGCGTCGTTGAACAGAGCAATCCCGTTCAAATAAATGAATAATCGTACCATCATAGTCCCCTAAAATTTGCACTTCTATATGTTTAGGATTCTTTACAAACTTTTCAACATATACCTCATCATTTCCAAAAGCTGCTTTGGCCTCCGATTTTGCGCGGGTATACGCCTCATCTACTTCTTGGAGGCTATTAACAATCCTCATTCCACGGCCGCCTCCACCTAACGAAGCTTTAATAATAATTGGCAGCCCGTGTTGAGTTGCAAAAGCTTTTACCTCTTCCACATTTTGAACAGGTCCGTCACTACCAGGAATTACAGGAATTTCAGCTCGCTTAGCCTGCTCCTTTGCCTTTACCTTATCCCCAAACATATCTAAATGGATGGTTTTGGGACCAATGAAGATAATCCCTTCCTCCTCACATCTGCGGGCAAACTCAATGTTTTCCGAAAGAAATCCATAGCCCGGATGGATCGCATCAGCATGAGATTTCTTTGCAATTTCAATTATTCCTTCGATGTCTAAATATGCATCAATAGGTTTCTTTCCTTCCCCAACTAAATATGCTTCATCTGCTTTATAACGGTGATATGAACCCAAATCTTCCTTAGAATAAATAGCAACAGTACGAATATTTAATTCTGTGCAGGCACGGAAAACACGAATCGCTATTTCCCCTCTATTTGCTACCAAAATCTTTTCAATTCTTTTCATCCTATCTCTCCCTTTCGCAAGATTGTCCAGATGTGATATGTATATTAATGAACCTTAAAGGTATTATACTTAATTGATTTAGCTGCAACTGGCTTTTCCTTTTTCTTTTTATACTTTTCCTCGTATTTTATAAACATTGCAACGTTTACTAATATTCCTAAGGAAATAGACAATAACAATAGAGAGGATCCACCATAACTTATTAAAGGAAGAGGTACTCCCGTAATTGGAATTAAACCTACTACACCACCTAAATTAATAAAAGTTTGAATAGCAATCATACTGGATATTCCTATAGCCAATAAACTGCCAAAGGTATCCTTGCATTTCACCCCTATATATATTCCTCTTAAAACAATATAGGCAAGTCCAATGATAACAAATGCAACTCCAAACACCCCTAATTCTTCGGCAATGACTGCCATAATAAAATCTGTATGGGGTTCAGGGAGATATCCAAGTTTTTCTATACTTTCACCAAGTCCTTGGCCTTTAATGCCTCCAGCACCGATAGCAAAGTAGGAGTTTACAAGCTGATGCCCTTCTTTATCTACTACATCTTTATCAAATGGATCTAGAAAACCGGTTATCCTTCCCATTTTCGTAGGGGAGAAAATCTTATCTTTTTTGATAATGACTATAGGTGAAAGCAGTAAGGCAATAACTAAACCGAATGAAACTAACTTCATTAACGTTTTAAGCTTCATTCCAGAACAAAGAATCACCGTCATACCAATTAAGAAAATAATAGCGGCTGTCCCTGTATCCGGCTGTATCAAGATTAGGAAGCATACTAATATTAGAAATGCCAGCGGTGGCACTACACCCTTATTAAAATTATCGATATATGATTGTTTTTTGGAATAAACTGCTGATAGATAAATGATAACACTGAGTTTTACAAACTCTGATGGTTGAATAGAACTGGAGCCAACTTTCAACCAACTATTAGCGTTATTCACTATTTTTCCAAATCCAAAGATGGCGATTAGCCCCAACACCGATAGAAGCATAATTGTCCCTAAAAACTTATTAGACTGATATATTTTGTAGGGAAAAAAGGAACAAAACCCAAATGCAATAAAAGCCAACGCCAAGTTTTTTAATTGTTTTACATAAAAAAAATCACTTTTCACATCATAATTTATAGCAACAACCATACTTGCACTATAAATCATGACTAATCCAAATAAACAAAGCAGTATGTACACGGTGATGATGGAGTAGTCGAACGACTTTAAGATTTTTTTAAACATAGTAACCTTCCAATCCTTTAGTCTACAAAAGATATTCTTCAAATTATTTAATTATCCTTCTTTTAAAAGTCATAATTTAAAAGGGAAAATTTGTTATACAAATAAGCAAACAGAACAAATATCAAAAAAACTCAAACAAATCCTAAAACTTGTTTGAGTTTTTAAACGTCTATTTTTTAGTGAATGCATCGTGTAAAGCAGTAAGTTCTCTCTCCAAAGAATCGAGCATTTCCTTGCCATCCTTTTCATTCACTAATCCCAATCTTACTGCAAAATCTATTTCACGGGAAAGGCCAAACATTTGTGTATCCAATACCTCTTCATATAAAGGACATTGGGGCATCGTCAAATTATCCATTTGGACCTTAATTAATCGCAATATTTTTTCTGCATCTATCTTTAACAGATTATAGGCTTTTTCCCGGTAATCCACTTTAATATCAGACGCCAACTTGATCCCCCCGTTTACCAGACAATAGACAATCCTATTTTAAAATTTTACTAAGAAATCGAATGAATTGCAAGAAAGAAATCCCTAGTTTACCTTGGAATTTAGAGTTCTTATAATTATTCTACTAAATGTGACAATTAGTATAGAAAAAGGTATAATTTTAATATCGCAGTAAGGAGGATTACATAATGATTATACCATTTAAAGGGAAAGTGAAATTTCCAATCACATTAGATGTTGGTACATGGATTTTTGATGATCGTAAAGTTGATTTAAATACATACTTTGATCCAGATAGAGAAGAAATTGACGAACTAGAAAATTATACAAAGCAAGTTGGACAATTTTTTGATCGTGAAATAAAAGAAGGTGCCACTCCCCCTTCTGAACAAAAACCAAAAAAAAGATTCTTAAAAGAAATATTATTAACTGGAACATTTGGAATGAAACTTGAACCATTTATTAAAAATGCAGAACCATATGGGAATACCTTTGTACTCGAGACATCTGACGGAGATATCAGCTTTCCAATCGAGGAAGCATATTCGTTTATAGCGGCCTTCTCAAAGGAAGGAAAGCGTTTGGATGATGGGCCAATCCACGTATTATTTGAAGATGGTTCAAATAAAGAACACCCCATAAAAAATGTGAAGGCTTTTCGAATTGAATAAAAGCTAAAAAAGCAGAAGAAACCTTCTGCTTTTTTTGATGAACATTTATTTCTTTTTTTTCATATTATATATATCGGTTATAAAATATCCGCTGCTAATTGTGCGAGGCCGGAACGCTCCCCTTTCATTAATTTAATATGACCAGCTACCGTCTCATCTTTAAATTTTTCTAGTACATATGTTAAACCATTATTGTATTCATCAAGATATGGATGGTCAATTTGTTCTGGGTCGCCCATTAAAACAATTTTACTTCTCTCTCCCACCCTCGTTAAAATGGTTTTTACTTCATGTTTTGTTAAGTTCTGAGCCTCATCAATAATAATAAACTGCTCAGGGATACTCCGCCCTCTTATATATGTTAAAGCTTCCACCTCGATCGACCCCATACCTGCTAAAATAGCATCTAATTCCCCTGGTTTTTTCGTATTAAATAAATATTCCAAGTTATCATATATCGGCTGCATCCACGGGCGAAGCTTTTCCTGTTTTTCGCCAGGAAGATACCCTAGGTCCTTTCCCACAGGAACAATTGGCCTTGCAACTAACAGCTTTTTAAAAATGTGCAGGTCCTCTGTCTGCATTAACCCTGATGCGAGAGCAAGCAATGTTTTTCCTGTTCCCGCTTTTCCAATCATGGTAACTAGAGGAATATCGGTGCGAAATAGTAACTCCATCGCCATTGTTTGTTGCACATTTCGAGGTTTTATCCCCCAAACGGAATCAAAAGCATGAATTAACTTTTTCACTATCTTTCCCGTTCTATCCACTATTCCAATCGCGGATGCCGAGCTTCCTAATGCATCTTTCAGAATTAGAAATTGATTTGGATAAAATGGATGATTGGTAATTTCGGATAAGTGCAGCTCTCCTTTCTCATAAAATTGATTTAATAATTCTATATTAATGTGAATTTCTAAAAAGCCTGTATATATATGATCAACTTCTACCACTCGATCATTCAAAAAATCCTCTGCATCCAATCCTAAAGCATCTGCTTTTACACGGACAAGTGCATCTTTACTGACAAGTATGACTCGCCTTCCATTTTCTTTTGTACTTTCCTCAAGAGACAGATTTTTTGCAACCGCCAATATACGATTATCGTTCGTTTTCTCAATAAAAATATCCTGAAGTTGATGAAAAGAGCGATGATTTAATTCAATTCGAAGCTCTCCACCATTATCAAGCGGAATTTTCTCGTGGAGCTTTCCTGCTTGTCTAAAGCCGTCTATCAATTTGGATACCTGCCTTGCATTCCTGCCTATTTCATCCATATACCTTTTCTTTGAATCAACCTCTTCCAACACAACGGCCGGAATCACAATTTCATTATCCTCAAATGAAAAAATAGCATATGGGTCCTGCAACAAGACATTGGTATCTAACACATATATTTTTTTCAAATTGATGCCTCCTGCTCCTCATTGGATTAGTTTATCTTATGTTTCTTCTCTTCATCCGGTTCATTAGAAGTGGACGGACATTGCTAAAATATATGAAAGAACGAATAAAGATAGAAGAAAATTGCACACTAAAAATAAAAGGTGGAAGCCTGCGGCCTGATGTTCGGACATTAGGGGCTTTAACTAAGATTATGGAAGTACAATGAGGTAACTGGCGAGCTATTGAAATTGAAAGTCAACTATCACTAATTTTGTTTGCATTGGCTCTGTTGGGATGGGACCCGATTGTCCGCTAGTCGATAAGCCGTTGAAACAAATAAAGAGTAACTGCTTAAAATTTAGGTAAAAACTTATTTTTTTAATTTTAATAAAGCTATTCGGGAGGGATTACAATTTGCCAAAAATATGTATATTAATATGTCTTCTTCTACTGTTAACTTCTTGCTCACAAAGAAATGGAGTATTGGAGAATAATCAAAATACCTCTCCACGTCCAGTTTCAATGAAAAATGATCAAACAACTGATAATGTAGATCGTAAAACAGGAATCGTAGTTTCAAAAAGGTTAGTAAAACTTGCGAGTGATGTCCCAGGAGTCCGTGATGCTACTGCTGTTGTGTTCGGAAAATATGCGATAGTAGGAATTGATGTAGACTCAAAGCTTGAGCGCTCACAAGTCGGAACAATTAAATATTCTGTTGCGGAAAGCTTGAAGCATGATCCATATGGTGCCGAATCCATTGTCGTTGCAGATCCAGATATCACTGCTCGATTGAAAGAGATAGCAGCGGATATTCGAAACGGCAAACCAGGACAAGGGATCGTTCGTGAACTTGCGGATATTGCGGGGAGACTGATGCCTGAAATTCCAAAAAATATCGTTCCTGCAAAAAATCCAGATAACGCACTGGAAAAACCTAAACAAAATTTAAACAATCAAAATGAAAATAAATTGGAGAAACAACAAGAGGAACAATCAAATCACAAAAAATAAATTTTTCACGATTAATCATGGTATACTGGAAAAGGATTGATTTTGAGAAAATTCTTGAGGTGTAACCGATATGAACGTGAAATGTATTTTATGTGAAAAGATAGAATCGATTGATGATGACACACTAATAGCCAAACGCTTAAAAAACCGTCCCATCCATACATATATGTGTGATGAGTGTCATGATAGAATAACCAAAAAAGCATTAGACAGACTTGCAGCCAGATCAGCAGAAACACAGCCAGAAGACGAATAAAGACCCGGCTATTATTAGCGGGTCTTTACATATTTTTTTGTGCTTCTGCTTTTTTCTGGTTGTGGAGGCGAATTTTATAAATAATCAAAATTAGACTTGCAACCACTAACCCTTCCGTAATTGGCAAAAATATGCCAAGAAAAGTTAAGATAGTACATCCCAATATTAAAAATATGTAAATGACAGCAGATTTTAATAATGGCAGCTTTTTAGCAAATCCAAGCTTAAAAACCAAAATACAAAGAGCAATAATAGTTATATAAAGCAGCCACATTCCCAATTCCGGATTCTGGTCAACCCGATATAAGGAAGCAAAGAAGGAAAGTCTTTCGTGAACATCTGTGCTTGGCAAGTCCTGTACCCCTTTCTGATTATTTTGAAGATAAATCATACATTTATCTTATTTGTCCCCTAATCCATTAAGAGAGATGTGAGAATGCCTTCCCACATCTTTAGAATAACATACTTCTACCATAAATCATTTTTTAAATTATTTCATTTCTGCAAACTTTTGCTTTTTAGCAACCTTTTCACGTTCGTTTTTATTTAATATTTTTTTACGTAAACGGATTGATTCTGGTGTTACCTCACAATACTCATCATCATTTAAATACTCTAGGGCTTCTTCAAGTGACATGATACGTGGCTTTTTGATAACAGAAGTTTGATCTTTTGTTGCTGAACGAACGTTTGTTGCATGTTTCACCTTAGTAATATTAACTGTAATATCATTTTCACGTGTATTTTCTCCTACAATCATACCTTCATAAATATCGGTACCTGGTTCCACAAAAATAGTTCCGCGGTCCTCCACTTGCATAATTCCATAAGTAGTTGCTTTTCCTGTTTCCATCGATACTAGAACACCTTGATGACGTCCCCCGACTTTTCCAGGCTGCATTGGCTGATAGCTGTCAAATGTATGGTTTAGGATTCCATATCCGCGCGTTAATGTCATAAACTCTGTTGAATAACCGATTAGTCCTCTCGCTGGTACGTTGAAGATTAAACGAACTTGACCGTTTCCATTATTAATCATGTCTAGCATTTCACCTTTGCGGGAACCTATTGATTCAATAATAGCACCAGTGTTTTCCTCAGGGACATCGATTTGCACGCGTTCAATTGGTTCACAACGAACTCCATCAATTACTTTTACAATAACTTCCGGTTTTGAAACTTGAAGTTCAAATCCTTCGCGACGCATATTTTCAATTAGAATGGAAAGATGCAATTCGCCACGACCGGATACTACCCATGCATCAGGTGAATCGGTATTTTCAACTTTTAAACTCACGTCTGTTTGAAGTTGAGAGCGAAGTCTTTCTTCGATTTTACGTGCTGTTACAAACTTCCCTTCTCTTCCTGCAAATGGGCTGTTATTTACAATGAATGTCATTTGTAAAGTTGGCTCATCGATTCGAAGTGGAGGAAGTGGATCTTGATTGTCAATAGGACAAACGGTTTCTCCGACGTTAATATCTTCCATTCCAGATACAGCTACTAAATCACCGGCATATGCTTCTTGAATTTCAACTCGTTTCAATCCAAAGAATCCAAATAACTTGGTCACACGAAATTGTTTTACTGAACCATCCAATTTCATTAATGCAACTTGTTCTCCTACTTTCATCGTTCCCCGGAAAACACGTCCAATTCCAATACGGCCAACATAATCATTATAGTCTAATAATGCAACCTGAAATTGTAATGGCTCGTCGCTGTTATCAATCGGTGCTGGAATATGTTCGACAATCGTATCAAATAGAACCTTCATGTTTTCATCTTGTTTATTAGGGTCTGAGCTTGCTGTTCCATTGATTCCAGAAGCATAAATAACAGGGAATTCTAATTGATCTTCATTTGCATCTAGTTCAATAAATAGTTCCAGAACTTCATCCACCACTTCTTCTGGACGGGCAAAATCTCGGTCAATTTTATTCACCACTACAATTGGTGTAAGATTTTGTTCTAATGCCTTTTTTAATACGAAACGTGTTTGTGGCATACAACCTTCATAGGCATCCACCACGAGCAATACACCATCCACCATTTTCATAATACGTTCTACTTCTCCACCAAAATCGGCATGGCCTGGTGTATCCATAATATTGATTTTTTTATCTTTATATTGAATGGCAGTATTTTTTGCAAGGATTGTAATTCCTCTTTCTCTTTCTAAGTCATTAGAATCCATTGCACGTTCTGCTACCTGTTCATTTGAACGAAATGTTCCGGATTGCTTTAGAAGCTGATCCACAAGTGTCGTTTTACCGTGGTCAACGTGAGCAATAATCGCTATATTTCGTAAATCTTCTCTTCTATTCAAAGTTGTTCCTCCTGACCTTAAAGACGATCATATTTATTAAAGGCTCTTTTCTTAAGCATTGTTACTTTTGTAAAAGAAAATCTTTTAAACTTCTCCATCCACCTAAAGCATAGGTATCTTTGTTAAGAAAAGATGCCCCGGAGCTAAGTCTAACAACAGATTACGAAAAGCAACAATTTATTCGAGAACAGCCTTAGTATATCTCCAACTTAAGTATTATATCACAGTGACTAGAAAAGCAGAAACTTTTTAGGTAAAATTAAACGTGAAGGCACTTTGAGTATCGATTGCATACTTTCGAAATAAAACTCAAGATGAAGGAAACCACACTCGATAGTTCATTTAAGACTATCGCAGAGTGGAGACCCAGAAGTATACTATTCGATAGGAGCTGGAAATGGAAACGGAGGCACTAAAAGTGAAGGATATAAAATGGATTTTCTTACTCTATGCAATCTGTGCAGCATTATCTATGATGGGTATCGGCGTTGCAATTGGTGAGTCAAGTATAATTGGAATAGTTATTAGTATCGTATTTTTAATGTTATTCTTAGGACTTGGATTTAAAACAAAGAAAAAATGGAGAGAAGAAGGAAGGCTTTAAAGACTTAAGGAGGGTGAATCACTTGATCCACCCTCCTCTTATTTCAATAAATAATCATGTAATATTTTCTCATGAAGCCCTGGTTTACTTACAAATACTGTACTGCCTTCTAGGAGATTCAAAGATTCTCCTTTTACTGTTGTTATTTTTCCACCGAGTTCTTCTACAAGAATTTTCCCTGCGGCAAAATCCCATGGGGATAGACGCATCGCTATATAAGCATCAAAGCGACCAGTAGCAATATATGCCATTTCAAGAGCTGCAGAACCAAGCGATCTTGTGGAACGAACATCTCTCACCAATTTATGTAAGTTCTCAATCGGCACATGTTTGTTCGATATTAACCAGGTTGCATTTACCCCTACTATAGCATCACTTAGAGGCGGTTCTTCCAGTTTGGGTAATTTATTTCCATTGAAGTAAGCACCAGTACCTGCTATGGCATGATAAAGTTCTTTATGTACCACATCATAAACATATCCTAATTTTCCGATACCATCCTCATAAATACCGATGGAAATGGAGAAATTCCTTTGCTGGTGAACAAAGTTGACGGTTCCATCAATGGGATCAATGATCCAAATAGTTCCTTCTGTATTATGTAAGTTTTCCCCGTAGCCTTCTTCCCCCAAAATATGATGTTCAGGATATTTTTCACGAATTTTCCCTATAAAGTATTGTTCAATTTGCTTATCTATATTTGTTACTAAATCATTTCTGTCTGATTTTGTTTGAATCTGAAGAGTATGGGTAAAGGAGTCTGTTATTTTTTTCCCCGCTTCTTTTAACCACTCCAATACATCTGTATGTACTTGATTCCAATTTGTCACAATGAATCCTCCAAACATACTAACCTAAATGTAAATTTAGCTTAAAGGAAAACGATAGCTATTTCAAGTTTACTGCTTCTAAATATAATATGGGATGATTCATTTATATAATACTCACAAAAACGAACCCCATCCTGATAGATGAGGAAAAGAATACAACAATCTTAACCACTTTTCTTTCTAAATTGCCTTCATTTTAAGAAGTTCATCTCTGATTTTTTCAAGTCTCATTTTTGCCTTTGTTTTTAATTCTTTATCATTATTTTGCATCGCTTCAAATAGTACCGCCAATTCATAATCAAGCTCCAATCGTAAAACTGCAATCCGTTCAAGATCATGCTTTTTCTTTTTCGTAGTACCCATTACCTGTTTCATAAAATTTCACATCCTTCCAATCTTATTACAATCTTAAAAATCTTTTTAAATGTAGTTAAAATTCCGGATTAAAATAGCTACTATGCAGTAATAAAAATATGAGATTCGTGCTTATGATATTGTATGTTTAAAGTAAAAGGTTGCAACTAAAATGTGTTTATGCCTAATAAGAGCACTATAAGCAAAAATATTGGACAGGTATCTAAATATGGTAAAATAGGTTTATTGTTACTAAATATCATTCATACCTATATTCCCACTTGCCAGGAACTATTAAACACATTGAACAAAATACTGCCATTTTTAAAGACAAGCATGAATTATAGAGAGGTGTCACAACTATGAGTTTTAATGGATTTACAAATGAAGATTTCGATTTATTTTTAATAGATGGGCTTGATGCAAGAATGGAAAAGCTTATTTCTACTTTACGGCCCAAATTAGCCCATCTTGGCGAGCATTTTGCTCCTGCTTTAAGTGTTTTAACTGGTGAAGAAATATTTCCTCATGTTGCAAAACATGCTCGCAGAACGATAAATCCGCCAAATGATACATGGGTTGCTTTCGCCAATAACAAGCACGGCTATAAAATGGTGCCACATTTTCAAATCGGCCTGTGGCATACTCATCTATTTGTTTGGTTTGCAGTTATATATGAATCACCGCTAAAGGTAGAATACGGTAAAAAATTCGAGAAGAATATTGGGAAAATTATCGGTGAAATTCCCTCTACCTTTGTATGGTCTGGCGATCATATGAAACCCGATGCAAAAGCAATGAAAGACATGAGTAAAGACGACTTAATGCAGCTATTTAAACGTGTCCAAACGATTAAAAAAGCGGAAATTCTCTGCGGAATAAATATTCCAAGAGAACAAGTAGTAGAAATGTCTGGTGAACAATTAATAAATCATATTCAAGATACCTTTAATACTTTAGTACCCCTTTATAAAATGTAGCAAACAACATTTTGATAAAATAGTCAAAAAAACCGCAAGCATTAGCTTTGCGGTTTACATTTTTATAATCTTACCATGCTCCATCTCTTTCATTTTCTTAATTACCTGATATGGAGAATAACCACTCTCTTTTTCAAATTCATTGCAATATTTCTTTTCTTCTGCCTTTCCGGGAACTATTTCCTTAAAGCGTTTATATTTTTCCATTAATTTTTCCCGAGGTATTCCTTTTTCGTATGCCTTTTCTATGGTTTCGAAAAATTGTATAACATCTACAACTTCCTTCGTACTCCAATCTGTGTCAAATGGATATTGGTACTCCATCTTATCACCATCTTTCTTATTTTACATGCTGTTATTTTGACCAATTTCCACGGATATCTTCCGCCTGTTTAATCATTCTCTCAAAAAGCTCTGCAACAGTAGGCACATCCTTTATAAGCCCCATCACTTGCCCAGCCCAAGCAAATCCTTCATCCACTTTTCCATCATAGATATATTTTTTGTTTGCTGAACCGCTTATGTATGTTTTTAGAGCTTCATACCCTCCCATTTGCTTTTCGATATCCAAAATTTGTTCAGTCCAATTATTTATAATAGCACGTGCAGGTGCACCAAGCGATTTTTTTATCACCACTGTGTCGGTTTCCTCACCCTCTACTAGGGCTTGTTTATAAATATCGGAAGCATGTACACATTCCTTTGTTGCAATAAATCTAGTGCCCATTTCGACACCTTCTGCTCCTAAGCTTAATGCTGCCATTAGCCCTCTGCCATCGCCGATTCCTCCCGAAGCAATAACAGGGATGCCTACTGCATCAACAACTTGAGGTACGAGGACAAATGTTCCGATTTCATCTTTTCCTAGGTGTCCTCCACCTTCATTTCCAACTACCATTACAGCATCTGCACCTAAGGTTTCAGCCTTTTGAGCCTGCTTTTTAGCTGCTACTAAGACAAGCTTCTTTACGTTTACACCCCCTAGTTGCTGAAAAAAAGGAGTTGGGTTTCCGCCTGTAACAGAAACAACTGGTACTTTTTCTTCTATGGCAACTTCTACAAAATGTGAAAAGGGCCTTCCATGCTGACCAATGGCAAAGTTCACACCAAATGGTTTATCTGTGAGTTTTTTAACCTTTCTTATTTCATCTCTTAGTTTTTCAGGGTCTTCCAATGACATTGCAGTGATTTGGCCGAGTCCTCCTGCATTAGAGACTGCTGCAGCCAGTTCAGCATAGGCAAGGTATGCTAATCCACCTTGAATAATAGGATACTTTATGTTAAAAATTCGTGTTACCCTCGTTTCCCAATTCATCCAAACACTCCCTTTCTCCCTTACATATTTCTATATTATAATAATAAATTCCTTTTTGGATAAAGTAACTATTTGCAAAGCACGGTTTAAATGCTATAATTCATTTGTTTTATGTAATTATTGCTTATCCTTGATTTATTAAAACAATATTATTAATGTGCAATAATAAAGGATGTAAAAAAAATTCACTTAAGATAAATGAGGTGCTCAACAAATTGTCGCAAAATGAAACTCCTTTATTTACCGGGTTAATGGAACATGCAAAAAAGAACCCTGTTCAATTTCATATTCCAGGGCATAAAAAAGGAACTGGAATTGATCCTGAATTTCGTGAATTTATCGGAGATAATGCTTTATCTATCGATTTGATAAATATTTCACCACTTGATGATTTACATCAACCTAAAGGAATGATTATGAAAGCACAGAGATTGGCAGCAGAAGCATTCGGTGCAGATCATACCTTTTTCTCTGTTCAAGGAACAAGCGGGGCAATCATGACAATGGTAATGGCTGTTTGCGGACCTGGCGATAAAATTATAGTGCCGAGAAATGTTCACAAATCTGTTATGTCAGCAATTGTATTTTCCGGAGCAACTCCCGTTTTCATTCATCCAGAAGTAGATCCGAAGTTGGGAATTTCCCACGGTATTACAACAGAATCTGTATCCAAGGCACTGCAGCAAAATCCTGATGCTAAAGGTGTTCTAGTTATCAATCCAACCTACTTTGGTGTAGCAGCAGATTTAAAGAAGATTGTAGAAATCGCCCATACTTATCAAGTACCGGTCCTAGTCGATGAAGCACATGGTGTTCATATTCATTTTCATGATGAATTGCCGATTTCCGCTATGCAGGCTGGAGCTGATATGGCAGCTACGAGTGTACATAAACTTGGTGGTTCTTTAACACAAAGTTCCATACTAAATGTGCGCGAAGGGCTTGTAAACGTCAGCAGAGTGCAAACTATATTAAGCATGCTCACTACCACATCGACATCCTATATTTTGCTTGCTTCTCTTGATGCTGCACGCAGAAGATTGGCAACAGAAGGAAGGGAATTAATCGACCAGACTATTCGTTTAGCAAATTCAATTCGTGAACAAATTAATGAAATTGACCATTTATATTGTGTAGGGAAAGAAATTCTAGGAACTAAAGCAACGTTTGATTATGATCCGACTAAGCTTATTATCTCAGTAAAGGATCTAGGCATTACTGGATTTGATGCTGAAAAATGGCTGCGTGAGGTATATAATATTGAAGTAGAGTTATCAGACCTTTATAACATATTGTGCTTAATTACTCCTGGTGACACAACAAAGGAAGCAAATATACTAGTTACAGCCCTTCGTGAATTATCTAAACAATTTTCTCATCTTTCTGGGAGAGTTCATATCGAAGTAATGCTTCCAGATATCCCTCTGCTTGCATTATCACCTAGAGAAGCATTTTATTCAGAAACAGAGGTTGTTCCTTTTGAGGAATCAGTAGGAAGAGTCAGCGCAGAATTTATAATGGTATACCCACCCGGCATCCCAATTTTCATTCCAGGAGAAATTATTACGGAAGATAATTTAAAATATATAAAGAAAAATATAGAGGTTGGATTACCGGTTCAAGGACCAGAAGATTTCGAACTAAAAACCTTAAGAGTTATTAAAGAGCATAAGGCAATACGTTAAAGTATCTCCCCTTTCATGGGGAGATTTTTCATTAAAAAAGAGAGTGAATATTCATTACACTCTCATAAATTTTATCTTATTATTCTTCATTCATTATATCTTGGTCACAGCATTCGCAACAATTCGAGTAAAGAATACTGACTTTTTCATCCTCAAAATGATCAATAACAGAGTTACATGATTGACAAACTATAGTCCCCATTTTATTCTCCCTCTCATGATATATTGAAAACGCTTTATTTTCTATAATCATAATAATATATCACATTAGAAATTTCAAGACCATTTTGTATAACACATTTAATCAAATAAGACCAATTAATTCAAATATAATTATAAAAATGCCATCCTAGAGGGTAACATTTGATGTAGGATAAACTGAAGTAAGAAAAATGCAGATAAACTGAGTAAGGTAATGAAAATAGTAATGCGATTTGATTTTACAATCATTCTTGTTAATAAAAAGGCAAGATATAAAAACACAAGAAACATAAGAATTTTGTAAACTAAATGGTCCCGATTGGAAAGCCATTCTGCAAAAGTAAAACCACTCCACACCATTAATTGAAAGAGAAAGGCAACATAGTTTTTCATATTATCACCATCGAATATTAGATGTAATTCTATTAATATTCCTATTATATGCCCTTTACACACTGTTTTAAAACTGAATCCAAGGATTTTAATCAAGCTCCATCTTATTCATCTGCATCGCAATGTCATTCCGTACTATAGAGAGACATACACTAAGGTAAATATCCGTACGCTTCAATAAGTGCTGTTTAATCAAAAGTAAACTACAATTATTTTCACCGGACATAGGTTCCGGTGTTTCTATAAAAAGCCGCTAATTTTTTTTTTTGCGAACAGACAGTACGTCATGGAACGAAAATCATCTAACAAATCACGACGGAATCTAGGATCATAAAGCTCTAAAAATATCCGCTTTTGACATAGATAACGAATAGTTTATTCCCATAAACATATGTATTTAACTTTATAAAAAAAAAACAAAAGCACCCAAAAGGATGCTTTTGTACATAAATGCTTAATTACTTAATAATATGAATTGGAGTTCCAAGAGCTACTTCAGCAGCTTCCATTGTGATTTCTCCTAATGTTGGATGAGCATGAATTGTCATCGCAATGTCTTCTGCAGTCATTCCTGCTTCAATTGCTAGACCAATTTCAGCGATCATATCAGATGCGCTAGGACCGGCAATTTGTCCACCAATAACGAGACCGTCTTCTTTACGTGTTATTAATTTTAAGAAACCGTCTGTGCTGTTTAATGCAAGAGCACGGCCATTAGCGGCAAATGGGAATTTAGCTGCTACTACGTCAATTCCTTCTTCTTTCGCTTGCTTCTCAGTGTAACCAACTGTAGCTAGTTCAGGTTCAGAGAATACAACCGCTGGCAATCCAAGGTAGTCGATTTCAGAAGGATGTCCTGCAATTGCTTCTGCAGCAATTTTTCCTTCGTAAGATGCTTTATGCGCTAAAGCAGGACCAGCTACGATATCACCAATTGCATAGATGTTTGACACATTTGTACGGCATTGTTTATCGATTTTGATAAGACCGCGTTCAGTCATTTCGATGCCAACTTGTTCAAGACCCATTTCATCCGTATTAGGACGACGACCAACTGTTACTAATACATAATCTGCTTCAACTGTTTTTTCTTCACCTTTAGCTTCATATGTTACAACAACGCCATCTTCATTTTCTACTACGCCTTTTGCCATTGCATTAGTAACAATTTCTGCGCCTTTTTTCTTCAAGTTTTTAGAAACAATTGAAGTCATTTGTTTTTCAAAAGCACCTGCAAAAAGTTCAGCACTACCTTCAAGAATGGTCACTTCTGTACCAAAGTTAGCATACGCAGATCCAAGTTCCACACCGATTACACCGCCGCCGATAATTACCAATTTCTTAGGAATTTCTGGCAAGTTAAGGGCACCTGTAGAATCGATAACTCGTTTTGAGTATTTAAATGTTGGAATCTCAATTGGGCGAGAACCAGTAGCGATTATCGCGTTCTTAAATGTATACGTTTGGGCAGATTTTTCATCCATAACACGTAATGTGTTGGCATCTACAAAATAGGCTTCACCTTTTACAATATTTACTTTGTTTCCTTTCAATAAGCCTTCAACTCCGCTTGTTAACTTATTAACAACGGAACCTTTCCATTCTTGGACCTTTGAAAAGTCAACAGTTACATTCTCAGCTGAAATACCAATATCATCTGAATGTTTTGCTGTTTCATAGCGGTGGCCGGCATTAATTAATGCCTTAGATGGGATACAACCAATGTTTAAGCATACTCCACCAAGATTTGCTTTTTCAACAATTGTTACTTTTTGACCAAGCTGTGCTGCACGAATTGCTGCAACATATCCACCAGGGCCTGCACCGATTACTATCGTTTCTGTTTCAATAGGGAAATCTCCAACTACCATTTTTTATTACGCCTCCATTAGTAATAATTCTGGATCGTTCAACAAGCGCTTGATTTGGTTAAGTGCATGTTGAGCGGTTGCTCCATCGATAATACGATGATCAAAGCTCAATGATAATGCTAACACAGGAGCGGCTACAATTTCACCATTTTTTACTACAGGTTTTTCTGCAATACGTCCAATTCCAAGGATAGCAACCTCTGGATGGTTGATAACAGGAGTAAACCATTGACCGCCTGCAGAACCAATATTGGTAATGGTACAAGATGCACCCTTCATTTCATTTGGTGCTAGTTTTCCTTCACGAGCTTTAGTTGCAAGTTCATTAATTTCTTTTGAAATATTAAATACAGATTTACGATCTGCATTTTTCACAACTGGAACCAATAGACCTTTATCTGTATCTGCAGCGATACCGATATTGTAGTAATGCTTTTGAATAATTTCACCTGCTTCATCATCAATTGATGTATTTAAAGTAGGGAAATCACGAAGGGCACTAACAAGTGCTTTCACAACGTAAGGCAAGAATGTAAGTTTAATTCCTTTTTCAGCAGCAATTTCTTTGAATTTCTTACGATGTGCAACTAGTTTTGTTACATCCACTTCATCCATTAAAGTAACATGTGGAGCAGTATGTTTTGAATTTACCATTGCTTTTGCAATTGCTTTACGGATTCCGCTCATTTTCTCACGAGTTTCAGGGAATTCGCCTTCAGGAATTACAACCTGTGCAGCAGCAACTGTTTCTTCTGCAGCTTGTGGTGCTTCTGCTTGCGGGTTAGCTGCTTGGTTTCCACCGTTAGCAAATGCATCAATATCTTCTTTTTGAACACGTCCATTATTTCCTGAACCAGTTACAAGGCGAATATCTACACCTTTTTCACGAGCATATTTACGAACAGAAGGCATTGCAATAACGCGACGATTTGGGTCTACTTCCGCAGTTTTAGGAGCTTCTGAAGTAACGTCTGCAGCAGGTGCTGGAGCCTCAGCCTTTGCTGGTTCTACCTTTTCTTCTGCCTTTGTTTCTTCTTCATCATGATCCCCTTTAAACTTCAGATCTTCGTAACCAGGGGCATCAAATTTAATAAGAACATCACCGACAATAGCAACTGTTCCTTCATCCACTAGAACCTCTTCTACAGTTCCAGCTACTGGAGATGGAATTTCCACTACTGCTTTATCATTTTGTACTTCACAAAGTACATCATCTTCATTTACTTTATCGCCAGGTTTAACAAACCATTTTACGATTTCACCTTCATGAATACCTTCACCAATGTCTGGTAATCTAAATTCAAATGACAATGTTGTTCACCCTCCTATAGTAATATTTTTAAAGTCCATAGCCCTTCTAAATGAAGGGCTACTCTCATATTCTGAATCTAGCGCTTTACATTTAATCTTAGAAATTAAGTACTTTTTTAGCTGTTTCCATAATATCTTTGTGATTAGGAAGCCAAACAGATTCTGCTTGTGAGAATGGATATACTGTATCTGGTGCCGCTACGCGCAATACAGGTGCCTCTAAGCTTAGAATAGCACGTTCATTAATTTCAGCTACAACATTTGCTGCAATACCAGCTTGTTTTTGAGCTTCTTGAACAACAATCGCACGGTTTGTCTTTTCAACAGAAGCAATAATGGTATCTACATCAAGTGGACTGATAGTACGTAAATCCACTACTTCAACAGAAAATCCTTCTTTTTCAAGTTCTTCTGCGGCTTTTAATGATTCATGAACCATTGCACCGTAAGTAATAATGGATAGATCTTTACCTTCACGTTTCACTTCTGCTTTACCAAGTGGAATTGTATACTCTCCCTCTGGAACTTCTTGACGGAAAGAACGATAAAGCTTCATATGCTCTAGGAAGATTACAGGATCATTGTCGCGAATCGCAGAAATCAAAAGTCCTTTAGCATCATATGGTGAAGAAGGAATTACCACTTTTAATCCTGGTTGGGATGCAACAAGACCTTCTAAACTATCTGCGTGAAGTTCAGGCGTATGAACACCGCCTCCAAATGGCGAACGAATCGTAATAGGAGCATGCATGCTACCTCCTGTACGATAACGCCAACGTGCCATTTGACCATTTACAGAGTCCATTACCTCATATAAGAATCCAAAGAATTGAATTTCTGGGACAGGACGATATCCTTGAGTAGCTAAACCAATTGCAAGACCGCCAATACCTGATTCTGCAAGCGGTGTGTCAAATACTCTATCTTCCCCAAATTCTTTTTGAAGACCTTCCGTCGCACGGAATACGCCGCCGTTAACGCCAACGTCTTCACCGAATACCAATACATTCTCATCATTTCTGAGCTCTGTGCGTAATGCATCGGTAATTGCTTGAATCATTGTCATTTGCGCCATGGCTTATTTCGACTCCTTCGCTTTATATAATTCGTTCTGTTCTTGTAGGTTATGAGGAAGCTCCTCAAACATAACAGAAATTAAGTCTGTAACTTTTTGTTTTGGTGTATCATCTGCTTTTTTAATAGCAGCTTTAATATCTTCTTTTGCTTGTTCGATAATTTCGTTTTCTTTCTCTTCACTCCATAGTCCTTTGTTTTCCAAGAACTTGCGGAAACGAACGATTGGATCTTTTTTCTCCCACTCGTTATCTAATTCAGACGTACGGTAACGTGTAGGATCATCTCCTGCCATTGTATGTGGACCGTATCGATAACACATTGTTTCAATTAAAGTTGGACCTTCACCATTAATAGCACGTTCGCGAGCATCTTTAACCGCAGCATATACAGCTAATGGATCCATTCCATCCACTAATTGTCCAGGAATACCTGCAGCAACAGCTTTTTGCGCAATTGTTTTTGCAGCAGTTTGCTTATCGCGCGGAGTAGAAATCGCAAATTGGTTATTTTGAACGACAAAAATAGCAGGAGCTTTGAATGCACCAGCAAAGTTAATTCCTTCATAGAAATCACCTTGTGATGAACCACCGTCACCTGTATATGTAATCGCTACTGCTTTTTTACCACGTTTTTTGATACCTAAAGCAACACCAGCAGTTTGCACATATTGGGCACCGATAATAATTTGTGGAGGAAGTACATTAACACCTTCTGGGATTTTCATTCCTTCAACATGTCCACGGGACCATAAGAATGCTTGATACAATGGTAGACCATGCCATACGATTTGTGGCACATCGCGGTAACCTGGTAAAATAAAGTCCTCTTTTTCTAATGCAAAATGGGATGCAATTTGAGAAGCCTCTTGTCCAGCGGTTGGTGCAACGAAACCTAAACGACCTTGTCTATTTAATGAGATAGATCTTTGATCTAGGATTCGTGAGTAAACCATGCGACGCATTAATTCTTGAAGCTCTTCATCTGATAAATCTGGGACTGCAGATTCATTTACAACTTCACCATTTTCATTTAAGATCTGAAACATCTCAAATTGCTCTTCAATTTTTTCGAGCGTCTTTTTCGGGTCTAATGGTGCTTTTTTTGTTGAAGCCATGTAAAGTCACCTCTTCCTTTCTTATAAAAAATATGTTTAAAATAGTAACTACCGTTTTTACGTTTAGATGAGCCTCACAATTCCTGTTAAAACATCTATATTTAAAAGAATATTTTTGGTTTTGGATATGTGGGACAGCATTCAAAAATAGGTTACCCAAAAACAATAGGAAATAATGTTTTATATAACCTTTTTAATGTAAAAAAACGTACAAACGAAGTAAACCTTTTCAATCTATAAACTGTATTAATAAAAATTCAATTATTATTAATACAATGTGTTAATTCCTCTAATAGATTACATCAAAACTTTTAACCAGTCAATCAATTAAACCATACAAACAATACTTTTCTAACATAACTTTTCAATTTATCTATATTTCAAACTAAAATCTGTACTAGTCGAAATATCATGTCTGTACTATAATACCTTTTTATTCCCCTAAAATATAAAAAACAGGGAAATAAATCCCCGTTTTTTATACTGTATATTAAATAAATAACAGTCTTAAGATAATATCGCTCTTATGAATTGTTTTTGATTCTCGCATGCTTATAAAAATCCAATTTCTTTTCATTATATATTTTGGTTTCATCATTAAATTGTTTATTCGCCTCCATCACTGCGGAGAACAACTTATTAGTTGAATTTATCTGAGCTTCAATATCATTAATCGAAACAGTTTTTTGTTTTAGTAATTCATAAAGTTTTTGATCTGCATCGAGTCCTTTAATATATGCATTGTAAAGCTTCTCATGTGTTTTATAACGTTTTTCCATTAAAGAATATAGACGGAATGCTTCCTCCTTTAAATTTTCATCTTGCAAATCGGATATGATTGATTTCAATTTCATAAATTCTTTTTGAGAGGAAAGCATCGAATCTTGTTCCTTATCCATTCTTTCTTTTCTTTCGCTAATATTTAATAATGCTCTATCTGATAATTTCACAACTTTTTGATAATCTTTCATTCCCAAATTCATAATTTGTTCAAATAGATGTGTCTCTTCCGATTCTAGCTTTGCTAAGGGGGATTGTTCACTTTGAAATCCTTTTTCCTTTGATACAGTTTCTTCTAATATTTGATAGATTTTTTCCTCTGGTTTAGACTGACAACCAGCCATCAAAATACAAAGACTAATACAAATGATACAAAAGCGAATCATTGCCACGATTTATCCTCCTTTATTCGTTGGATTTTAACTATATAAATAATTCTAAATTTTATCAATAGAAGATTGTGTCCTTTTTTTAATAGATTCCCTTCATATTTATGCCTGAATATAGAAGATATGACTTTTTTAATAGATTTGGCATCATGTGTAATATATGTAATACAGGAGAGATTTTATAGGAAACAAAAGTACCAAATATAATTCGAAAAATATTTTTTCATTAACTTATTTAAAATTCATATTAATGGAAGTTCATTGATCCGAGTTATTTTTAATTTGTGAAATCGGCTATTTCTTACCTTTTTGTCTGTCCATTTCCTTATGTAATCCAATATTAGCCAAGAGAGATACTGCTATTTTTACACATACTATGAATAAGAAATTCTTGTCCGCCTTTACTTTCCAGCAGATTTCATTAAAATAATAGGTAGGAGTGATTCGCCATGTTAAAAAGGCTTAGGAAAAAGCTGGCTAAACAATGGAACGATTTACTAAGAAAAAAACAAATTGCATGAAATGCACTTTTCTTCAAATAAAGTCCAATTAAATAAATTCTTCCATCATTTAATGGATTCCATTAAGGAGAAAATGCCTTCCCAAAGAAAATTATTCTTAGGAATATTTTAGAAAACGATTGATAAAAAACGGATAATGAGTTGTCCCTCAACCATGAGGGATTCTTCTTTATAAATTACCTTCATCATTTAATCTAATGATGAAAATAACATGAAAATCTTGTTAACTTTTTATATAATAGAAAAAGTTACAATTGAAAACGGAGTTAGGAGAGAAGAAAGATGATGTATAAAGTGTATTTTCAAGAAGACAAATATGAAGTACCAGTTCGAGAAAAAACAAAAACTATTTTCTTAGAAGCAAATTCGGAACGTGAAGCACGCCAATTACTTAAAGACCGCCCAATTAATATTGAATTTGTACAACTCGTTGAAGGACCGTACTATGAATACGAAAAACAACAAGAATATTTCAAAATAACGGAGATTAGGTAATTATATGAAATTTGTAAAAAACGATCAGACAGCGGTTTTCGCCCTTGGCGGTTTAGGTGAAATCGGAAAAAATACTTATGGCGTACAGTTTCAGGACGAAATTATATTAATTGATGCAGGAATTAAGTTTCCGGAAGATGAATTGCTTGGAATTGATTATGTAATACCTGACTATTCATATTTAGTAAAGAATGTTGATAAGATAAAAGGATTATTCATCACTCACGGACACGAGGACCATATAGGTGGTATTCCTTATCTTCTTAGACAAGTAAATATTCCTATTTACGGCGGAAAGCTTGCGCTCGGACTGTTAAAAAACAAATTAGAAGAGCATGGTTTATTAAGACAAACCACGCTTCACGAAATACACGAGGATGATGTGATCAAGTTTAGAAAAACATCTGTTACCTTTTTCCGAACAACCCATAGCATCCCCGACTCTTACGGAATTGTTGTAAAAACTCCGCCAGGAAACATTGTGCATACCGGAGATTTCAAATTTGATTTCACTCCAGTTGGTGAGCCGGCAAATTTGACTAAAATGGCGGAAATCGGTAAAGAAGGCGTACTATGCCTATTATCCGATAGTACCAACAGTGAAGTTCCAAATTTTACGATGTCAGAAAGACGTGTTGGAGAAAGTATTCAGGACATTTTTAGGAAGGTAGATGGGCGTATCATATTTGCTACATTTGCTTCTAACATACACCGACTTCAGCAAGTTGCACAGGCAGCAGTAGCCAATGGACGTAAAATTGCTGTTTTTGGACGCAGTATGGAAGCAGCTATCGAAATTGGACATGAACTAGGTTATATTCAATGCCCAAAGGATACGTTCATAGATGCTGGACAAATTAATCGTCTACCTGCAAATAAAGTGACGATTCTTTGTACAGGTAGTCAGGGTGAACCAATGGCTGCCTTATCGAGAATTGCCGGTGGTACACACAGACAAATTCAAATCCAGCCAGGTGACACGGTAGTCTTTTCATCATCGCCTATTCCAGGTAACACTATTAGCGTAAATAGAACGATTAACTTATTATATCGTGCTGGCGCCGATGTAATTTATGGACCATTAAATGATATCCATACTTCTGGTCATGGCGGTCAACAAGAACAAAAATTAATGTTGAGATTAATTAAACCAAAATTCTTTATGCCTATTCACGGAGAATACCGTATGCAAAGAATGCACGCTCAACTTGCTATTGATTGCGGTGTTCCAGAAGAAAATTGCTTTATCATGGATAATGGCGAAGTTCTCGCACTCGGCAATGATGTTGCACAGGTAGCTGGAAAAATACCGTCTGGAAATGTTTATATTGACGGAAACGGTATTGGAGATATCGGTAATATTGTATTGCGCGATCGCAGAATCCTTTCAGAAGAAGGACTTGTAGTAGTTGTTGTTTCCATTAATATGAATGAATTTAAGATTGCATCTGGTCCGGATATCATTTCGAGAGGTTTTGTCTACATGCGTGAATCCGGTGATTTAATTAACGAAGCACAAAGTTTAATTACAAAGCATTTAAATAAAGTGATGGAAAGAAAAACATCGCAGTGGACGGAAATTAAAAATGAAATAACGGATACACTCGCACCGTTCCTATACGAAAAGACAAAACGTCGACCTATGATTATGCCGATTATTATGGAGGTTTAATCAGGCGAAAAAAAATGGCAGCTACACTGCCATTTTTTTATTTATCTAATAATAGATCCTTTTCAAAGCGATTAATATTTTCTATTTCACCAATGACGATTAATACATCATCTCGCTCTATTACATTATGGGCTTGGGGTGAAACTATGACAGAGGCCCCTCTTCTTATAGCTACGATTGTAATCCCATATTTTGCACGAATATTAAGATCAAGAATAGTATTTCCTGCTAGTAAATCATTGGATGCAATTTCCACTATACTATATTTATCGGAAAGCTCAATATAATCTAAAATACTTTTGGAAACAATATTATGTGCGATTCTTTTTCCCATATCTCTCTCTGGGTGCACAACATTATCTGCTCCAATCTTATGCAGAACTTTTGCGTGATAATCATTTTGTGCCTTAGCGGTAACTCTCTTTACCCCTATTTCCTTCAGCATTAAGGTAGTAAGAATACTTGCTTGTATATCTGCACCAATCGCTACAATCACATGATCAAAATTACGGATCCCTAAACTTTTTAGGACTGTTTCATCTGTTGAATCTGCAATAACGGCATGTGTAGCAATTGAAGCAAATTCATCAATTCGTGCTTCATCGCGATCGATTACTAAAACTTCCATTCCCTGTTCTATTAACGCCTTACATATACTTCCCCCGAATCGACCTAAACCAATCACAACAAATTCTTTTTTCACTGCCATTCCCCTTTTCTATTTCTTCTACTATTCTAGCAACCATTATATAAATATAATCGAAATAGTTGGTATTTCATTATTTCTTCCTTTTATTATAATCCGCATCAAATAGAAATAGTTTCATTAATAGGTATAACGCAGGAATAAGTAGGCATAGACTTGCAATAAACGCAAAGACAAGCGCAGTTCCCATTGATGGGTTTGTTACACTAGCATGAATCGTGATGAATGGATAGAGAATGTAAGGCAAATGTGATGCTCCATACCCGAAAAAGGCAAAAAAGAACTGCAGCATAATCATTATAAATGCTGTTCCAAACAGTTTACGTTTATGGATTAAAAAAGAAGCTATCATGAAAAATATAAGCGATAATCCAAACATCCACCATAAATGCATTGCCTTTTCAAAATGTTTGCTATTATGTTCGTTCAAAGCAATAAAAACAAGAAAACTCGCGATAATAGTGGGAGTACTCCAAAATAAAGCAAACTTTCTTAAAATTTCTCTTGCTTCAATATCATTTGCCCGATCTGCATAAAAGGTTAGAAATCCTGCACTAATAAATAATACGGAAACAATAGCAAGAAATACCACACTCCATGAATATGGACTCAAAAACAATTGCTTCGCCAAAAAATCTACATGGACGCCTTTTTGAGAAAGAAAGCCTCCCTCCGATATCGTTAAAGCAGTCGATAGAGATGCAGGTATTAACAGTCCTGTTGCCCCATATACAAATAAATAAGGAAGATTATCTTTTGATCCGTAATTTCCAAATGCATAGAACGAGCCTCTAATCACAATTAACAATAATGCAATACTACCTGGAATCAGTAATGCCGTTCCAAAGTAAAAAGCCGTATCCGGAAAAAATCCAACCAATCCTACTAGGAAAAAGACAAAGAAGACATTTGTTACCTCCCAAACAGGCGATATATACCTTCTAACCAAATGGTTTATAATATGGTCCTGTTTAGTCCATTTCCCATAAAAAGCAAAAAAACCAGCGCCAAAATCAATCGAGGCTACCATTAAATATCCATATAGAAATATCCAAAGGGCTGTGATTCCTAATACTTCTAAACTCATGTCCTCCACCCTTTCCAAAACAACAACACCAAATTGATGAAGAAGGATTTCTTATTTCATTATATCTATTTTATCAAAGAAAATAATCTTTTCCATTTTTGCATACTCATTAATAGGATGGAAAGTTTTCAAATTATTTGAGGTGAAATGACTTGAATGACCTATGCAGAATATTAGAACAAGTGGAGAGATGTGAAAAGGATAAATTAGCACTAGCTACCATTATACGTATTCATGGATCTTCTTATCGAAAAATTGGTGCAAAAATGCTGTTTTGGGAGGATGGGAGGCGTTTTGGAAGCATCAGTGCCGGCTGCTTAGAAGATGATTTGGCTATTCACTCCATTGAGGTTATGAAAACCCAACGCTCCAAAAGAGTCATTTATGATTTGCAGGATGAAGAAGATTTTACATGGGGTGTTGGATGCAATGGGAAAATAGAAATTTTTATTGAGCCGTTTATTTACGATTCCAATATATCTACACTCAAAAAAAATTTATTTAATGGTAAAAGAATCATTACGATTAAGCCTCTTATAAATAAACAGAAGCATGAGACATATCTCTTTACATGGGAGGGCCAGCAGATCACTAATGAAAAAAAGAAATTGGACATCGATATTTCACGACTCCTTTATGCTTTTATACATTCAACTGATAAAGTAAAAATTGCCACAATTTCTGGGGACGACTTTTTACTTGAAAAAAATTATCCCAAAAACCAGTTATATATTTTTGGAGCTGGACCCGATGCAGAGCCTCTTGCAAGGCTTGCTTCCAGCTTGGATTTTTCGGTAATAATGATTGATCCCCGTGAAAGCCGATGTAATCGAGACTTTTTTCCAACTGTTGAAAAGTTAATAAACGATCATCCATCTGTATTTTTTCAACATCATACAATAAATGACTCCGATTTTGTTATTATTATGAACCATCACTTCCAAAGGGATAAACAAATATTAGAGAACTTACCATTTGAGAAAACCGCATATATCGGCATCTTAGGGTCGAAAAAACGGACTGAAAGATTAATAAGTACGTTAAATTCAGCACAGAAAAAGAAAATCCATTTTCCCATTGGATTAAATATTTATGCAGAGGGTCCCGATGAAATTAGTGTAAGCATTATGGCACAAATAATTGAGGTCCGTCATCAATTATTAAGCATATAGCTGTTACGATTCTTTAATTAATTGATGTTTAAATGCGTAGATAACAGCTTGTGTCCGGTCTTGCACCTCAAGCTTGCTTAAAATATTACTTACATGTGTTTTAACTGTCTTTAGCGCTATAAACAATTCATCTGCAATTTCTTGATTGGATTTACCTTCTGCCATTAATAGAAGGATTTCAATTTCGCGATTTGTTAGATCATCATGCAGCGGGCGTTTATTCCCTTGCTTCATTCGCGTCATCATTTTTCCGGTTACCTGCGGTTCCAAAACAGATTGCCCCGCATAAGTTGAACGAACTGCTTCGGCAATTTCACTTGCCTTTGAGGTTTTTAACATGTAACTTGTAGCACCTGCTTCTAAAGCAGGATAAACTTTTTCATCGTCAAGAAAACTAGTTACAATAATTATTTTTGCTTCCGGCCATTCCTTCAGAATCGCTTTCGTTGCTTCAATACCATCCATACCACCCATTACTAAATCCATTAAGATTATATCAGGGCGTAAGGTCAGCGCTAACTCCACGCCCTTTTCCCCGCTATCTGCTTCTCCAACAACTTCAATATCCTGTTGAATGGATAAAAAAGCAGAAACTCCAATTCTAACCATTTCATGATCGTCAACTAATAATACCTTTATCATCTTATCCCATCCTTTCCGCTTCAATGATCGGCACTCTTACTTCAATACTAGTTCCTTTTTGCGGAAAGCTAATCATTTTTACTGTTCCGCCAATTTCCGCTGCCCTTTCACGAATATTTTGCAATCCGTATGAACCTGCTTTTTCCTTACCCATTTCATAACCAATACCATTGTCAATTATTTTAAGCAGTACAAATTGCTGACGATTTATTAAGTGAAGCTCCAGTAATTTTGCCTTTGCGTGACGAAGTGTATTAGAAATTGATTCCTGAACAATTCTGAATAAATGATCTTCCACTCCTTTATCCAAGTGTACATCATCGATATTATATGTTACCTTCATTGGAAGTTTAGCGGTTAATTCAAGAAGCAACTCTTCTATCCCTACTTTTAACGCTTTCCCTTCCAATTGTATTGGTCGTAAATGCAAAAGAAGTGCTCTCATTTCGGATTGAGATTCACTAATGATTTCTTCCACTAAGTTCATTTGCTTTTTTATTACTAGGGAGTCAGGGTTTGGATTTTGATTTATAGCTGACAAAAGCATATTAGCAGCAAACAATTGTTGGCTAACAGAATCATGCAATTCTCTTGCTAGACGATTTCTTTCCTGAGACAACACTTCCTGCTTCATTTTCTCACTCCAATCAGCTTTTTCACTCGCTAATTTTTGTGATGCTTTCACTTGATTCTCGAATCTCTTCTGAATAGCGGATAACCTTTCGTAAAGATAGGAAATCTCCTTTATTTTCTCTTGTGGGAGTCCTGAAGCATGAAAATCCCCTTTTTCCAGCTCCACTAAATTGGAACCTACTTCCTCCAGTTTCTTTTTCACAAAGAATCCTATTACTAATCCAAAAATGCCGCCGACAATTAAACTCGTTAATAGGATAAAAACGACAACTGGAATAAGAAAAATTTGCGTAAAAAAAAGCGCCTGATACCAATCAGTCTGGACGGATATACAATAGATGACTGTCGTGAAGGTAGCAATAATAATGGAAAAGGAACAGAAATAGTATATAAAGGATCTTTGTATACTCATATATGTTTCACCTCAATATCTCCAAAGGAAATTGAAGTGATAATTTTCACTTTTCTAGTTGCATCATTAAAGTTATCAGAGTAGCATATAATATTTTGGTTTAGTAATTTTTCTTGTTTACCGTGCAACTTTATGTTACCTGTAAATGTTGAATGATTGATGGAATACCCCACATCATATGGTATAAGTAATTGAATGTTACCAATGAGCCCTCTTACAATTACAATGGATTCTCCTAATGGAAGCATTGTCATACTTAAGTCGATTACCGTGTCTCCAATCCCTGTTTGAATATTGATATCATCCCATTCAAAGACATGATTAACTACCTTCTGACTGCCGAACAGCTTATTCGTGATAAATGGCTGTTTTCTGTACATTTTTCTTTCAGATAATGGCTCTATCGTTTCAACCTTTATCGTTTTTGCTAGTTTCTTCTTTTTCCTGTACTTAAAAAAATAGAAAATTAGTAAACAAAAAAGGATGAACTTAAAAAAGAAGGTAGATATAACGATAATGACCGCAATGGAGATGCCTACGATGAGACAAATCATTCCTGTGGTAGTCCCGCTCTTTTTGTTTGCGAAATAAATTAAAATTGCGGCAAAAGCGAGTCCAAATAAAGAATCAGTTCGAAACGATATTTCAAATAATATTCCAATAATGGCAACAATGATTATCCAGGAAAGAGATGTATGTTCAAATAGTTTTTTCATTTGCTGCCTCCTTTTGCCTCTTTAAAAGAATACCTTCGATAGAAATAGCGTAATCTCCCTTTATTGTAAAGGGAGATATGATATTCTGAATATACCCGTCTTTAATATTACCATGTACACTCTATTCATTAACAGATATTTCTTGATTTTTTAGTTCCTTTTCTAATTGGCTAATTCGAGCATCCAACACGCTTTTCTCATATCCGGTATTGATACGGGTCTCAAGATGTTCCATATACCTTTCTGTCTCCTCAAATCTTGATGCTGCCTTCCCCATAATGGAGTCATCTAGAACATAATGAATCTTTTCATTCACCTTTATTACATTTTCACGACCCATTAGCTCTAATCTTTTAATGTTCATATCTTTCAATTTGAGCTTCATTTCTCGATGTTTGCGTTCTAAATTTTCTAATTGAGTAACTGCTTGTTCATATGCAAGCTGAAGCCTCTTCGCTTGTTCTCTATATCGGCCCTCTTCCTCTAATGCTACATCATGCAATTCTGGTTCATTTGCTAATTTTGCTATCTCCGCTTGCTTTTTGCGCTTATCTGCTAAGTATTCTGCTTGCTTCCATTCCTTTATAAATTCTTCTTTTAACATATACTGGCGCTCGATTAATCCCGCAACTTTTTTTGTTTCATTTTCGCTTTCCCTTAAATATTGATTTAAGAGTGAGATTGGATTTTTCTGTTCCCTCTTATCTAATACCTCATGTAAGTCAGCCATTACAGTATTTTTAATTCTTTCTAATAGATTTGTCATTTTTATTCTCCTTTGCATTTTTATAGTCTAACTACAGAGCCTTTCGACTAGTAGATTTCATCGCGGTCATAGGGAAGACTTTTCAAATTTAATATTTTTTCTTTAGTTCCTCCCACTGACGATCAAAGTTATCAAATGGGCTTTCACTTGTCTGTACTACATTCGCCTCTTTTTTCCAGTGTTTATATCCAACATAAAGCAGATAGATAGCTAATATCCCGGCTAATGCTGGTAAACTTGCTAAGACTGCAGCTAATCCCACGACTCCAATTAAAGCCCAAAGCAACTTACCCCAAAAAGAATGTGATTTTAAAAATTGTTTAAATGAGATATACACGACAATTAAGCTAATCGCAAGACCAATGATATGGCCTAGACTAGATAAAGCAACAATAGCTAAAATCACCGCCAAACTAAACATCAATACCTTTTTCATGTTATTTCCTCCTTTCGATATACTTATCATAAAAAATATCGACAGAATCCATAACAATCTCAGGCTTTATTTTTTATTAGGACTTAAGACGTATAAGAAAACCGCAGTAGCCTTGCACATCAGAGTTTCCTGGGCTATTGTAATTTAAAGTGCAATAATTTTACCGGACGTTCACTTTTCGTAGGGAGGATAGACGTAGCATTACGCAAGAAGGTAAGCCCTGAGCTAGAAAAATAATTTTAATAACACATAAAAAAAAGGGAACAACCGTGAAGTCGTTCTCCTTGTTTCTTACCTATTTTTCTTCTAATACTTTAAATTGTGCCTTAACTAATCGGAAATATTCCCCTTGATATTTCATTAATTCATCATGATTTCCCTCTTCAATAATGTTTCCGTGATCAAGAACGAAGATCTTATCTGCTTCGCGAATCGTAGAAAGCCGGTGGGCGATAATGACAGATGTTCTTCCTTGTAATAAAGTTTTTAAGGCTAATTGAATTTGAACTTCTGTCTCTGTATCAATACTTGCTGTTGCCTCATCTAAAATAATAATTTTCGGATCTGCGAGTAATGCGCGAGCAAAGGATAATAGCTGACGTTCCCCAACTGAAAGGATATTTCCTCTTTCCTCTACTTGTGTTTCATATCCGTTCGGAAGTTTCTCGATAAAATGATGCGCACCAATTGCTTTTGCAGCATTTATTGCTTCCGCATCTGTTGCATCAGGACGGCCAAACTTTATATTTTCCATAATGGTCCCTGAAAAGATAAATGTATCCTGAAGCACTACACTAATTTGATTTCTCAAACTGCGTAATGTAATATCACGCAAATCATGACCATCTATTTTCACACTTCCGCCGGTCGGATCATAAAAACGGCTGATTAGGTTAGCTATCGTTGTTTTACCAGAACCAGTGTGACCAACAAGCGCTATAGTTTGACCCGCCTTCATTTCAAGATTTATACCATTTAATGCTTTTCGTCTTTCATCGTATGCAAATTCAACATTTTCAAATACAATATGTCCTTTAATATCTGATAATGATTTTGCACTACCTCTTTCATTTACGAGCGGCATTTCATCTAAGTATTCAAAAATTCGTTCCGAAGAAGCCATTGCTTGTAATAACTGGTTATATACTTGCCCCATTCTGGATATTGGCTGCCAAAACATGCCTAAGTAAAAGGCAAAGGAAACAAAAGCACCTAATCCTAGTTGGCCACCTTGAATTAAATGAACCCCATACCAAATTAAAACCGCAGATCCCACGGCGTTTGTTAAGTCTACCATCGGGCGGAACATTGCCGATCTTCTTGTGGCATTTTTCCATGCCTCATAATTCTCGTAATTTACACCATCAAAGAACGCCATGTTCTCTTTTTCTTGTGTAAAAGCTTGGGTCACACGAATTCCTTGAATGCTTTCATTTAAATGCGAATTTAGCTTTGATTGCTTTAATCGCATATATTGCCAACCCATACGAATTTTTTTTCTAAGCTTTGTCGAAATCAAGAACATAATCGGCAAAATAATGATAATGGCCAAGGTCATTTGAGGACTTAAGGTAAATAGAATGACAATAACTCCTACCAGCATTAACATATCCATTAATAAATTGATGACCCCGTTTGTAAACAAATCCTGCAAGGAGCCTGTATCATTCATAATCCGCACGAGAATGGAACCGGCAGATCGTTTGTCGAAAAAATTATGGGATAATCCTTGCACATGTGTGAATAAATCTTTTCGTATATCATAAATAACATTTTGTCCAAGCCTATTTAACCAGCGAATTCGTAATATCCCGGCAATATAAGAGAGTATAAATAGGACCGAAATAATCACAATAATGGTAGTTAAAAACGAACCATCTTTTTTATCAATTCCTTTACCGATTGCGTATACTCCTATTAGGGTAGGAATAATAAGACGGATTATGGTATTCAATAATACTGTTATAAATGATTTTAATACTAATGTTTTTAAGTATGGTTTAACATAACCCAAAAGGCGAAGCATCTGTTTCCAGTTAAATGGTTTATCAATTAGTTGTTCAGATGAATAGTGAAACCTCTCCATCACTTTTGGATTAAGTTTTTTTGTTTTTTCCACCTATTTCACCTCACCCTGTTTGTGCTTGAAGTATTGCTTGTTGGTCTTTGTATTGTATTTTGTAAATTCTTTCATACGGTCCGCCATTTGATAGTAACTCTTCATGTTTTCCTCTTTCGACAATTTTTCCATCTTCAAATACAAGAATTTCATCTGCGTGTTTTAGCGATGAGATTCTATGTGCAATGATAAAGGTAGTTCGATCCTTCATTACTTCGCGAAGTCCTTCTTGTATTTTGAACTCTGTATCCATATCTACGGCACTTGTAGCATCGTCCAAAATAAGAATACTAGGATTTAGACAAATCGCACGGGCAATGGCAATTCTTTGTTTCTGTCCTCCTGATAATCCAAGCCCACGCTCTCCAAGCATAGTGTCATATCCATCAGGCAATTCCATGATAAAATCATGTGCTTGTGCAAGCTTTGCTGCATGAATAATTTCTTCCATCGTTGCATCTGGCCGACCATAAGCAATATTTGATTTTATTGTGGAAGAGAATAAAAAGGATTCTTGCAATACAAATCCAATATTATAGCGCAGGGAATGAAGGGAATAATCTGAAACAGGACGACCATCAATGAGAACCTGACCTTCAACCGGTTCATAAAAGCGTGTCATCAGCTGTGTGATAGTTGTTTTCCCAGAACCTGTCGCTCCAATAAGACCGATTACTTTTCCTTTTTCTGCTTTAAAATTAACATCTTTTATTGCTTCATTGTCATCTCCAAAATATTTAAGCGTAACATGTTGAAATTCAACATCTCCATTCAAATGTTCTACGTTTAATGCATTTTCCTTATCATATATTTCCTCGTCGGCTTCTAAAATCTCTAATAATCGCTCCCCGGATGCTTTTGATTGGGAGAACATATTAATAGTAAAACCAAGATTAATAATTGGCTCAATGACATATCCAACTAAACTATAAAATGCAACAAGCTCTCCTGGCGAAAGCTTATCGTGAATAACTAGGTAACCTCCATAAGCTAAAATAATGATGATGCAGGCATTACCTATTAGTTCCATCAACGGAAAGAACTTAGCCCATATATTGGATGTAGTAATTTGTCTATCTTTATAATCCACATTGGACAGGTTAAATTTCGAATTTTGAAACTCTTCCCGAGATAAAGATTTAACAGTATTGATACCACTAATATTTTCTTGTACATTCGTGTTCAATTTACCAAATGATTTTCTAATTCCTCGAAATGCTGGATGGATTAATTTATCAAAGCGGTAAACAACTGCTGCCAAAAACGGTAAAGAGATCATAGTCATAAATGTTAATGAAACAGAGTAGTAAAACATGACACCAAAGCAGATTGCCAGTGTGAAAATAAACCTTAATAATTCACTGAATCCAAAAGATAAAAAGAAACGAAATCCTTCAACGTCAGATGTTAGCCTTGACATTAAATCTCCTGTTTTTGCGTTATCATAATATTTAAATGGTAAGAATTGCAGCTTTTTATAAAGTTCATTCCGCATACGGTAAACGGAAGTAATTCCAAACATATCACCCGTATATTGCTGAATAAATGTAGCTACCCCTTTCACAATCATGATACCGATGAATCCTAATGCCAAATATGGTATCCAGCTGTATTTTTTTCCTACAACCCCTTCGTCAATGGTTATTTGCAGAATGATTGGATAGACAATTGTAATAGCATTAACAAACAATAGGAAAATCATTGATGTTATAAACAAATGTTTGTAAGGCATATAAAACTGTTTAAGCTTTTTAAATGTCTCCACAAAATTCCCCCCCGATGTAAATTTTTAATTGAACGTAATTATAAATATATCGGGTTTCGAAATATTTTTCCACATTTTTATCCCAATTTTTTAAATTTTTTTAGATATTGATATGTTCCGTTTTTTTAAAAACCAATTTAGTTCTTTTCACTTAGATTTTTTTATTTTCCTTGGTTCATTTCGTAAAGTTTGTTGCTTTATACTTAAAAGAAACACAAGGAAAAAAGAGCTAAAACTTAGCTCTTTTTGGTAATTTGAATCACTTAAAAGCAACTGTTCGGATTTAGTCGATGACTCCAAAAGAACACTTCCTATCCTTATGTCCCTTTTAAGGTAATATGACTAAAAAAAGATAACTGCATTCAGTTATCTTTAAATCTCTTTATATTCCAGCATCCATTTCATCGAGTACACGGTTTACTCGTTTTTCTAGCATCTTCATCCCGCTGCCCCCTGCTTGAAAATGGCGAAGATTTCCCTCTTTATCAAATACATAATAAGCAGGTACATATTGATTTTCAAAAACGTCAGTTAGTTTATGTTCACTGTCTACAAAAATAGGCTGTGTTATTCCATGTTCCTCTGCCACATGCTTAATTTCTTCTATATTTAAATCGTCTTCAGAGCGTGGCATATGCACAGCAAGCACATTTAATGTATCCTTATATTTAACACGAAATTGATTAACATGCGGCATTGCTTCTTTACAAAGATGGCAACTAATAGACCAAAAATGAATTAATGTGGGTTTCTCCCCAACCAGTTCAGAGCGAGTAACTTCCCCATTAATCCAGGCAGTTGCCCCTGTTAATTCTGGCATTGGTTCACGAAGCTTCATTCACCATTCCTCCATGTTAGCATCCCTTTTTATAAGACTCTTTTTGTATATTTGATTACGAACATAATTTAAATCCTATATTAGACTTAGTTTCGAGATATCTTTTTCTAATCTGCAAGTAGGAAATTATATGCTATTCTACACATGTGCAATCAAGTTTATAATAAAGAGCCTTTATGCACCATTAAACATTTAAAGTAGCTTGTCCTGGTTTCCAATTTGCTGGGCAAAGTCCACCAGTCTGCAGCGCCTGAAGGACACGTAATGTTTCTTCTACAGAACGACCAATATTATTATGGTTCACCACTTGGTACATTAATTCACCCTCTGGGTTAATGATAAATAGTCCTCGAAGTGCAACCCCCTCCTCTTCTATAAGAACACCATAATCGCGAGATACCTTATGATTGTGATCTGCAGCGAGCGGATAATTTAAATCACCTAGACCGTTATCTTTACGATCTGTTATGATCCATGCCAAATGAGTATGTATCGTATCAGTAGATACACCAATTACTACTGCATCCAGATCTTCAAATTCATCGTAGCTGTCTGATAATGCAGTTATTTCTGTCGGACAAACAAATGTAAAATCCATTGGATAGAAAAATAACACTGTCCATTTATCATTTTTCATATTTTCTTCTAAACTAACTTTACCAAATTCTTTATTTGGCATTACCGCTTCCATTTCAAAGCGCGGGGCTTGTTTTGCTACCATGCGTTCCGCCATAAAGCATCCCTCCATAGTTAAAGATATTGGAATTACTAGGTAAAATAATAAAATTCTTATTGCTGAAATTTCGCCAACATCACTTTTTGTACCCTTATGTTTTTCCCGTTTTTATTAAAAAATAAACAAATATATTAAATGATAGTTAAAAACCATTTATTCCATAAGTAAATGTTGTATGATAATGTGATGAATATATCCGTTCTCATTAGTAAGAGAATGGACAACAACGGAAATGAGAGAGAGGAAGAAATAGATGGATTTTATAGTACAGAATGTAATGAAATTTGATTGGATGGCACTGTTAGTAAAAGTAGGAACACTCGTACTGAAAGTCATTGTCACTTATATCATCTACATCATTATTAAGGCGATTGGTAGGAAAATTATTCATACAGCTTTTATTAACCATGCGAAAAACCCGCTTGTCTCTACCAGCCGTTCAAAAACATTGGAAAGTTTATGTGAAAATTTATTTTCCTATGTATTGTTTTTTATTTTCTTTGTAACCGTGCTTCAACTATTTGATATAGAAGTTACCGCACTATTAGCAGGTGCAGGCATTGTTGGATTAGCGATAGGTTTTGGCGCACAGGGATTAGTAAGCGATGTGGTTACTGGTTTCTTTTTATTGCTGGAGAGACAAGTAGATGTAGATGACTACGTGACAACGGGAAGCTTTTCAGGAGTCGTCGAACAAGTCGGTCTACGGACTACAAAGTTACGCTCGATGGATGGAACTCTTCATTTTATTCCAAACCGTTTAATAACAAGCTTAAGTAACCATTCTAGGGGTAATATGCAGGCATTAGTAGATATTACGGTTAGTGATAATCCTAATATCGATGATGCAATGAATATAATTCAAAAAGCATGCGACACTTTAAAACTCCATGATGAGGATATTGTAGAAGGACCCAATGTTTTAGGAGTTCAATCCTTTAGCTCATCTGATATTGTCCTCCGTGTTATTGCAAAAACAAAGAACGGAAAACAAGCGGATGTGGAAAGAAAAATAAGGAAGATCATTAAAGAAACATTAGATGAACAAGTAGCAGAAGCATAATATTTTCAAAAAGGACTAGGCATAGAAAAAATGCCCAGTCCTTTTTGCTAAGAGCCCAAACAATTTATTTCCTGCTCCTTATAATAACTAAAAGGAGTGTGTGTCATGGAGATAATAACGATTTATTTATTATTCGGGATTATGATTAGCGGATTTTTTATGATAATTGCTGATTTTCACCCATGGAAGCTTTTTGCCATTGTATGTATCGCATGGCTGCCCTTTTTCTTTATTGGAACAATGATTACTGCATTTATAGATTTAAAAAGAATCTCCAATAAATTAAACAAATAAACGTACAGATCCAAGAAATGAAACCGAAAACAATCACAATCATATTTTCCGACCAGCCGTATTTTAACCCGAAATGAAAATGAATAGGCGTCATTCGGAAGATTCGTTTACGAGTCAACTTAAAATAGCTTACTTGCATAATCACCGATAGTTGTTCTGCAAAATAAACAAAAAACAAAATGGGAATAATGATTTCGACTTTTTCATAAACAGCTAAAAAAGCAAGTGAACCGCCAATTGCTAAAGAACCTGTATCCCCCATAAATGCTTTTGCAGGATATATATTATAGATAAGAAAGGCAAGGACACAAGCGATCATCATCAAACAAAAAATTTGCACTTCGATACTATCCGTGATGATGTAAAAGAAAAAATACGTTGGAATACAAACAACACCTAAAAGTCCGTCCATACCATCTGTAAAATTAATAGCATTTGCTGAACCTATTACAAATAACCCAACAATGATTATATAGACGATCATTGGCAAAGAAATAACTAGATTACTTGTTATTCTGATGTTTGTATCAATGCCTAAAATAGATACTAAATAATAAAGTAATACTCCAGTAAATAAAAATTGAAAGACTAATTTCGTTTTACCAGATATCCCACCAGGATCTTGTCTGGATGCTTTCCAAAAGTCATCCCAAAAACCAACTAAACCAAATAAAAAGTAGGTAATAGCAAGAAATATCATCAATGGAGAATGGTTAAATAATAATGCAATCATTACACCTATGGAAAAAATACTCCCTGTCATTAAGGGGGTTCCCTTTTTTAATTGATGGTCTGCTGGCAGTTCTTTTCTAATTGGCTGCGTTAAGCCTAATTTTTTTAATAAAAGAATGAAAAATGGGCAAAGAATGGATACAGACGCAAAAGATAAAATTGCAGGCATAAATGAACCTACCACTATAGGTCCTCCTTTTTCTATATATTCACATTTATCAGCATACAGTAAATAGTTGGAACTTTCTACTTTTATTTTAAACAACCTCAAATATTATGATAATATGCAATTAACGTTAAAAAAGTTCATTACAATGAAAAAAACGAAGCAATTTCGCTTCGTTTTTTTCTTAAAATAAGCTATTAATTTCTACATTTTCGGGAAGTTTGAAAGGATTTTGCTTATTAATATGATCGTAAAACATGATACCATTCAAATGATCAATTTCATGTTGAGCAACAATAGCCGCAAAACCGCTTAATTTTAAGGAAACTTCCTTCCCTGTCATATCTATTGCCTTGACTTTTATTCGTTCATATCTCGGGACATATCCAGGGACATCTCTGTCTACGGAAAGACAACCTTCTCCATTAGTAATATAAATCATTGAAACAGAGTGGCTGATGATTTTGGGATTCATCAGCCCGTATTCATGAAGATTACCTTTTTCATCATGAAAATAAGCGGCAAACATCTTTTTATTAATACCAATCTGATTGGCGGATAAGCCAACCCCAGATCTTAATTTATATTTTGCTGCTATTTCTGGGTTCTGACTATTTTTCAAAAATTGCAGCATACATTTTAATGTATCCAAATCTTCACTTGTTGGCGGAACGGAAACATCTTCTGTCACCTGACGTAAAATCGGATCCCCTTCCCGCACAATATCCTTCATCGTTATGATATATTCCTCATTAAATTTACTCATAAATAAACAACTCATCTACCTTTACATGTAAGTTCTGGGCTATTTTGAAAGCTAGATCCAAAGTCGGATCATATTTATCATTTTCCACACAATTAATTGTTTGCCTAACGACTCCACAATTATATGCTAAAGTTTCTTGTGTTAAACCAAGCTTTCGTCTTAATTCTTTAATCTTATTTTTCATAGCCGTCACCATTAAAAAGATTTATATAAATTAAAGTACCATGTATTTTTTAAAATGTCCAATCTATTTGACATAAATTTAGAAACGCAATGTTTCCATAATAAAAGAGACTTCCAATAAATCGGAAGTCTGATTTTTGTTAGCGATACATTGTCCATTTCCCAATATCTTCAAATCCCAATCGTTTATAAATTCTTCCTGCTTCAGGATTATCGTAAAATAAACACAATGTTTTTCCTTCTTCCAAAATATCTGCCATTAATTTTTCCATTACGAGGCTTGCATACCCTTGTTTCCGATGTTCTGGAGCTGTACACACTCCAACTATCATGGCTGATATAGAATTTTCAGCAGTTGTAGAGGCCGAAGCAACCATCTCTCCTTCTGCATCTATGTAGTATGTTCTGGCCTTTCCTATTTCCATTCCTTTTATCATCATTTCTTTTGCATGTGGATTTGGAACAAATTCCTGTATCTTCGTCCGTAACTCTAGGATTCTATCAATATCCTCTAAATTAGCTTTCTTTACACTGGAAAGGTTCGCACTTTCACCTTTGAATTGTGCTTTCCTACACTCACAAAAATAGGTTACTTGCTTTCTGCCAAGGTCCCCTTCAATTGCTTCTTCAAATCTGTCTATAATCCTTTCTATACCTGAAAGTTTGAATTCTGGGTCTCTTGTCAAAATATCTACAAATCCATTTAGATCAAAATTGTCTTTTCCATACGGAATATAAGAGTGGTAATAGCGCAGCAACACTCCTCTAAGTTCCCCAGTTTCCGCAAAGTCCCCCCATATATCTTGGAAATCACAATCATATCCGAATGCTTCAATATCTCCGATAATAAATAAATTCAAAGATGGTTCATCCATTAAAAATTTCATTACTTGCTCGTGGTCTAATGTTGTCAATTTTTTAATCATTTAAACTCCTCCAAGTGAATTTATAGACTATCATAAACAATCGCTATTAAAATATCAATCTAAATATTTTGAAAGTAATTTCGTTAGATTAAACCTCTGCTCTATATGTTTTTCCTAACGGTTTCCCTAATCCAAAGTAGTGCCGGAAATTATAGATTAACGGATTCCATTTTTCTGGATCAATATGATGATCTCCTGCCACTAACTCTTTTTGCACATGGACTTTTAATACTTTCGTTTCAATTATGCCAAAAAATGGAGTATGATCTGGTATTCTTATATCTTTAACCTCTACTTCTATTTGAATCGGGCATTCATTAATTCTGGAAGGTTTAACAATATAAGATGCTTGCTCCGTAAAATGCCCTGCACTATATTTATTCTTTTTATAGGAAAATCCAAGTTGTTGTTTTTCCTCCGGAACAGGATTCTTACCTGTAAATGGAGCCAGTGCCTCAACTTGTCTCCAAAGTGAGAAATCCGGGATGTTTAACACACATTCCTTATGTTTTTGAAGATTTTCCATTGCTTTTCCTCCTAAACCAATACCTAAAATAATACAGTCCCCCAATGCCCACGAAGACGAGATCGGCGTTATATTTGTCGTACCGTCCTCATTAAGTGTATTTAACAAGATTACTGGTGTCCCATAGTATAAAATTTTTGGTGTAATAGACATATGATTTACTCGTCTTTTTATTTGATTCATTTCAGTCATCTCAGTCATCTCCTCTTCCTTTATCGTTTTTATTGTAAAGCAGGAATATTTCCATTAACATCGAAATATGAAATACATTAAAAGGAGTTGAAAGAAAATATGAGTATAAGTCCTAATATTGCAAAGGTTGCTTCCCTTGTTAGTGAAACTTCAAGAGCTGCAATTTTAACAACATTACTGGATAACCGCTTCCATACTGCTAGCGAACTCGCTTATCAAGCTGGAATTAAGCAGCAAACAGCAAGCTTTCATTTAGCAAAATTAGCGGAATTAAATATGGTTACTATAGAAAGCCAAGGACGACATCGTTATTATCGGCTTGCAAATTCGGAGATTGCTCAGATTCTAGAGTCATTGCTGGCACTTTCACCCCCCGTAGAAATTAAATCCTTGAGACAATCTACCGAAATGAAAGCCTTAAAAAGTGCTAGAACTTGTTATGATCATCTTGCGGGAAAATTAGGAGTTAACCTTACTAAAAGTTTGCTGAATATGGGATATATCAAAGAAGATTACAAAGAGTTTATAGTTACCGAAAATGGCAAGCAATTTTTTTCTGAATTTCAAATTGATATCGAACAATTAAAACGAAAAAAGCGAAAGTTTTCTTTGAAATGCATTGATTGGAGTGAGCGTCACTATCACTTAGGCGGAGCACTTGGAAATGCAATCTTGGAAAGGATGCTTGAATTAAATTGGATCAAGCGACATCCAACATCACGGGCAATCATTATAACTGAAATTGGCAGTAGGGAATTAGAAGTTGTTTTTCCTTCTATTAATTTTGAAAAGTAACACATAATGAATTAGTCGACTCCAAGGGTCATAAATTCTAGGAAATGACCTTGACCTTGTATTACGACTTTTGCGGAAATAGGTCAAAGTTATTGTTATAAAATCACAGAGAAATGAAATTGCTGCTTTAATGCTATATATAGGAAAAGAAATCCACGAATTTAATAAATTGTCCCCGTTTTGTCACAAATAAGGAACTGAAGTCCACCATCCAACCTCTAAAACTTGGGAAAACCGAGGGAAGTGTGGGAACTGATGAAATCCTGAGTGCGTGTGGAAAAATGGGGGATATCTGAAGAAATATCCGAGGAAAGTGTGGAATTATGTGAGGAAACCGCGGTAAAAATAGCGGGTACTTATGAAATCCTGAGTGTGTGTGAAATAATAGGGGATATCTGAGGAAATACCCGAGGAAAGTGTGGAATTATGTGAGGAAACGTGGAAAAAATAGCGGGAACTGATGAAATCCTGAGTGTGTGTCAAATAGTAGGGGAAATCTAAGGAAATACCCGAGGAAAGTACGGAAAAAGGTTAGGGATCCGCGGTAAAAATAGCGGGAACTGATGAAAACCTGGGTATGTGTGAAATAATAGGGGAAATCTGAGGAAATACCAGAGAAAAGTGTGGAAAAAAGTGAGGAAACCGCAGAAAAAATAGTGGCAATTGATGAAAACCTGAGTGAGAGTAGAAAATGGAGCAAACATGAAAAAGGCACATCCTCCAAAAAGGTTGTGCCTCTTCCCTTTTTATATTTGTGAAATGTATTCCGATACTACATTGATGGCAAATTCAATTGCTTTTTCATCAGGATTTAACATGGAGTGATGCAATCCGTAAGGGGAAGCAACCCCTAGCCAGAACATAAATCCCGGAATTTCTTTAAGCATATAACCAAAATCTTCGCCAGTCATTGCTTCCTTGCAAATAAATACATTTACGCCTTCTTTTTTCTCTAGATATTGTATAAAATCCCTTGTTGGCTCTGCATGATTATATACTTGATGATACATCGCCCCATAGTCAATCACTGCTTCACACTCAAAGCTTGTACTGATTCCTTTTATAATAGCCTCAATTCGCTGCTTGACCTTCTGCATTGCTTCCGGTGACAATGTTCTGATTGTTCCTTCGAGCCTTGCTGTTTCTGCGATAATATTTTGTACGGTGCCACCAGTTATTTTTCCGACTGTAATAACCGCACTATCTAATGGATCGATGTTCCTCGATATAATGGATTGCAGTTGGGTAACCAAGTAAGAAGCTGCTACAACCATATCTCGTGTTTGGTGAGGATATGCTGCATGTCCACCTTTTCCTTTTAAATCGATAAATAATTCAGAGGTATTGGCAAATAACAATCCTTCTCTGATAGCAATTGTTCCGACCGGATATTCAGGAGCAATATGTAGGGCGAAAATTAGCTCAGGTTTCCATTCTTTCATAATGTCGCTTTTTAGCATCGGTTCAGCCCCACCTGGTCCCTCTTCAGCCGGCTGAAATATGAATAATATATCCTCTTGTACAGGATGATGGACAATATGTGTTAACACACCTAATGCTATACTCATATGAAAATCATGACCGCAAGCATGCATTCGACCTTCATGCTGGGATTTAAATGGCAGGCCTGTTTGTTCCTCAATTGGCAGGCCATCAATATCAGTACGATAACCAATCATTCTTTTCGGTGATGTACCATGAACTTTTACAAATAATCCTGTCTTCCATTTTTTTATTTCGAAGCGTTCTTGTGGCAGTGTTTCTAAGTAGCGTAATAAATATGCTTGTGTTTTAAATTCCTGATAACCCAATTCAGGTATTTGATGTAACTCGCGCCGAATTTGTACAAATGGATGTATGTTCTCCATTTTCATTAACTCCTTTTTGAAAAAGCCTGGCTGCAATGTGCCAGGCTTGGAAAAATTTACAGCTTTCTTAACTCTTGTTTAATTTCAATTTTGGACTTTGTTTTCTCATCAATTTCTTTAATTATTTTAGCAGGAACACCAGCAACCACTGTATTTGGCGGAACATCATTAACTACAATAGCACCCGCTGCAACAACAGAACCTTTCCCTACCGTTACACCTTCTAAGATTACAGCATTTGCGCCAACTAGTACATCATCTTCTATGATAACCGGTTTAGCAGAAGGTGGCTCAATCACACCTGCTAAGACAGCACCTGCACCAATATGACAGTTTTTCCCTACAGTAGCTCGTCCACCTAGTACTGCATTTAAATCAATCATCGTTCCTTCACCAATCACGGCACCAATATTGATGACTGCCCCCATCATGATAACTGCATTATTGCCGATTTCTACTTGATCGCGAATAACTGCGCCTGGTTCAATGCGAGCGTTAATTCCTTTAAGATCTAATAATGGTATCGCAGAATTACGGCGATCATTTTCAATCACATAATCTTCAATTTGTTCTTTATATGTATTAAGTACCTCAGATATCTCAGACCATTCTCCAAAAACGACACCTGTATTCCCATTGATGAAAGTTTGAACACTGTCACCAAAAGCTATTCCTTCTAAATTTCCTTTTACATATACCTTAACAGGCGTTGATTTTTTACTGTTTGAAATAAAAGATATAATTTCGTTCGCATCCATCATTTTCATTGTTGTATTCCCCTTTCAAAATTTCCATTTGTATAAATTCTATTTCTCACATTACTTTAACAGACTAAATCATACTGTACAAGTATATTCCACTAGATTGTGTGTGGTTGGGTTTTTAAAAAATCATTCACCACACCGATAAATGCCTGTACTTGTTTTAACTCAAATGCTGACTCGTATCCAAGCAGCCATGTATCACGTTTTAATCTCTGATCACGTCCGCCAATTAAAGGTATTTTCTTCATATTTTTTGCGGATTCATTTAACGTAATAGAAGGTAAAATGGCATAACCAATTCCATTAAAAGTCATCTGTTTGCATGTTTCAATTTGATCAACCACAATGGTATTCTTTGGAGTAGTCTGGAATTCACGGTGCCACCAATCTTGAATTTCTTGATAGTAATTGGAATCACTTTTAAATTGAATAAATGGACGATCCGTTTTTAACACGTCTTCAATTTTATCAATTTCCTTATCAACTAGGTATAATGTGTCCTCAAACAAATGAATTTTTGGTCCTTTCCAATCTGTTGAACCACGCAAAATTCCTATATGTACTTCATCTTCATATAATGATTTTAGGATTTCACTGCTCCAACCCGTTATTAAAGAAATCTTGGCCAACGGATACTGATCAACAAAGCTCTTTAATACCTGGGGAAGCCAATTTTGACCAACAATAGATGCACAGGCAATTTTCAATGTTCCATGAATCTTTGAATCCAAGGACTGCAATTCCTCTCGAACCTTTTCTTCCTTTTCCAATACTTCATTAGCAAAACGAATGACTAATTCACCAGATGGAGTTAAGGTCAGTCCCTTTTGTGTACGAATAAAGAGCTTTGTCCCCCATTGCTTCTCAATATTTTGTAATCGCTGGGAAAGAGCCGGCTGGGAAACAAATAATCGTTCAGCTGCCTTTCTCATATTCATCTCTTGTGCCAGTACTGTTAATAATTGAAATTCAGTCGTTGACATTTTTCAACCTCTATAAGTTTTTCTTATATTATATCTTATTAGTACTAAAATTACATTATAAAGCAAAAAAGCCCCTAAATGGAGCTTTAAAAATGATTCAGTTTGTGTATATGGTGATTCAGTTCTTTCAACAAAGCTCTTCTAGTAAAAATACCTGCAAAATAACCTTCATCATCCTCGACACATAGAAATGGATGGTCAATTAGTAATCCAAGTGCTTTTTCAAATTGATCGTCTAATTTTACGCGAGGAATTCTTTTCGTCATTACATTTTCAACTTTATAATCACTTAATTTTTCAAATTCGATTCTTTCCAATCCAAGAATAGATTCTGTAATCAGAGACGAGCTGATTAAGCCGTGCAATTTAAATTTCGCATCTAAAACTGGAATAGCAGAATAGCCACTCTTTGTTAATACTAATAATGCATGCTCCAGACTATTGCCGACTTGCACATGCGCAACCTTCTCCGATGGGATCATAAAATCACTAATCTTTGGTTCTAAAAATTCATGGCTTTGCAAGGAAATCATTATAAAACTCCCTCATTTATATTTATATTCCCCTACATATTCTATCATATATCATGGAAATAAGAACTAGATTTTCGGCTATAGATCATGTTTATTTCGTCTGTATTTTCTTTTTAACTAAGTCTTTTACATCCGCTATTTCTTTTCTAATGTTCATTAATTCTGCAACCATTAGCAGCATAATAAGTGTTTGAATTCCCAGGATGATGTATAATATCATTTACTTTCTCCTCCACCCTTTGTTATATTGTCCCATCACTCATTATAACCTTTTTGAAACAAAAAAAAGAGCCATATTAGGCTCTAGGATGGATTTCTTTCTTCTTGTACTAAATCAAAGATTTCAATGGATGTGATATCAATATCATCAAATTGGTACTTATTCGTTTTTTTATCATCACCATATACTTCCAATTCAAATGTTTCCGTTGCTGGAAAGTATTTTACTTGGCAAAGTGTTTTTCCATTTACTTCAAAACGACGTTGCTGAATATCACCTGCTTCATTACCTTCCTGCATTGCTTTTAATCTTTGTATAATACCTAACAACTGAGACATATATAAACTCCTTTCAACAATCAAGCATAATCTGCTCGCTCTTGCAATTTACCTATTTAGAGGTACTCACATTTACTTTTCTAATTTTATCATTCCCGAATGTTCATTTCTAACCATCAAAAATCGATATTTATTTACGATTAGCCTAAGCAATTTTTGCAAGCAATAAAAACATTATAAGAGAATATAGATAAGGATTGCAATGAAAAAACTCAAAATAAAAACCTCACAGGTAGATGAGGTTACACTCCAAGCTTCATAATAAACATCTAAAATGGTTGAATATTGGTTGGTAAAATGAAGGACTCATAGGGGTTAGAGATAGTATCTATATTATCCTTTACACTTTTTTCTTTATAAAATAAATTTTGATGTCTCTCTGTTTCATTAGATGGATGTATGATATTTTCCGGAACAGAGTAAAGAATCTCATAAATTCTCCAACAGCCGCCAGCTTTTTTTAAACGTACACCCTGAAAATCACTTTTAAACACAACTGGGCCTTCATCTTATTTGCTCATATTTTCATAAATGTATAATCTATTACCTAATTTCTTCACTTTGGCAGTCTCATTATAAGAAAAGAAAAGAATGTAATATAACGGAAAATCCTTTGATTTCGTATAAAGGTCGTGCTTTTTCGCTAAGTGCAACTTGTGTAACAAAAACCTTCCTTTACAAATGGCTTGTAATCTACATGTTTTCCTTTCGCCATAGCATTGCAATTAAAACTAAATAAAATACACTCATAACAGAGATAATGATTGATTTTTGCAACATTCCTTTCTCCTTTCCGATGCTTGACTCTCTTTTCTCATTGTAACAATAGAAACATGTTGATATGCATAAAATGATTCGCAAAATTTCTTTAGAAACAGACATGCCGTCGGAATTATTGATAATTCTTTCTCCTGCCATTTATATAGGATATTATCAAGATCACTACAAATTGTAGGTTTCTATCTTGCAGCTATTTTTGTTCGACAAACACATGAAAAAATCCTCGCCAATAAATTAGCAAGGATTTTTCATTTAATTATGAAGCAAGTACTTCGGCACATTAATTCTTATTGTTACTAACGGGTTGACCAGTTGGCTAATTTGAATATCACACAATGCACTAAGTAAGCGGTATGCATCATTAAATGTCAAGGATTGCTTTTTTTGAATGGCTTCTACAGCAGCAACCATACCTTTTTCTGAAGCCTTCTCTACGGTTTTTTCTGATGCAATAAACATAAAAGATTCCTTTGTTTCAACAATCGGTAAAGATAGCGGCTGTTTTTCTTTTCTTGTTACTTTTAGGGTAACTTTGCCGCCAATTTCGATACCAGAACCATCTAACTCGCCATCCCCCATTGCTGCATGTAAATCACCTAATGCTAAATAAGCACCATCATGATAAACAGGTAGGTACAACTTATTTCCGGAAGTGATATATTTTGTATCCATGTTCCCTCCATGGTCCCCAGGTGATTCACATAATACCTCCCCATTTAACGGAGCAACCCCAATAACTCCAATCATTGGCTGAACTTGGAATTGAAGATGTTGCGAGAAGTAAGCGGTATTTTCTACAATTGGAATAATCTTTGTATCTTCTACCTTTACTTTATCACCTAAAGTACCCATTCCTGGGTAAAGAACCATTACACCTTGGGAATCTAATTCTATATTTTTCACTTCAATACAAAGGATATCCCCTTTTTTTACATCATTGATATATATGGGACCAGTTGCTGGATTAATATAATCAATGCTCACACTTGTTCTCAATTGGCTTTCATTGGTGAAAGCTCCTCCATAACAATCATGCGTTTCGACCTGAAATGTTTCCCCTAAATCAACAAAGAATTTTGGTTTATTCTTTGCGGAAAAACTTGTAATATAATGCTCTTTTCCAAAAAGCTTCAATATGTACGGCCCCCAATCATTAAAAAGGATACTGATTCAACCATTGACCTCCATCCATTGTTATGCATTCTCCATTTATATAAGAGGATTTTTCTGAAAATAAAAATGCTGCTAAGTTTGCAATTTCCTCCGGGTTCCCTAATCTGCCCAATGGAATGCTATTTATGGTCCTCTTTGCCGCTTCCTCCGATTCCCATAACTTTTCTGCTCCACCTGTTTTATCGATTGGGCCAGGCGCAATCGCATTTACACGAATTCCATATTTTCTTCCCCATTCCACCGCTAAGGTTCTTGTTAAAGCAAGTACACCAGCTTTAGCAGATGCGGAGTGAATGACTCCCGGTCCTGCATTCCATGCATATGTTGCAACCATATTAATGATACTTCCCTTGATGCCTTTATCAATCCAATAGTTACCGACTGCATGGGAACAATAAAATGTTCCATTTAACACAATGTCTATCACGGAATTCCAGCCGTTAATGGACAGTTTTTCTGCAGGACAAATAAAATTCCCGGCAGCATTGTTGACAAGGAAATGAATATTTCCAAAACGGTTATGCGTATCCTCAACCATACGTTGTACATCATCTGGTTTTCTTACATCCATTTGAACAGTAAGAATATTTGAATGTATTTTCTCTAACTCTTCTTTCACCGTTTGCAGTCTTCCAGCATCTCTGCCAGTAATTACAACCTTTGCACCATCCTCTGCAAACCTCTTAGCCATATATTTCCCCATTCCACTTGAACCACCTGTGATAATCACTACTTGATCCTTCATTCATTTCCTCCCCCTTCACTAATGAATGATTAGTCATTCATTTTTTTGATTGTTTATCTCCCTTCATTTTAACATGAAACCGGAAGTTTAAAAATATTCAAATTCTTTAGATGCAAAAAAAGGGCTTCATAACCCTTTTTTGATCTCTACTTATCTCTATTTTTATTAAGCAATGAATCATTTAATCTAGAAATCGATTTAATAATTGCCTTCTTTTGATTATATCCTTTAACAGATACCGTAATATCATTGTATTCAGTAAAAACCTGACCCCATGATTCGCCAGATGAAAAACCGTATGAATAGATTTTTATCATTCCGGACCTTGTCGGTAAAAAGAAAACGTCCATATGCTCATGTTTCTGCATGAAAATAACCCCTTTCCTATCTATTCACGATATTTCTAAAACTTTTCTATCTTATAAATTATTATTCATTTAACATCGCAATATAAATAGAATATACATTTAAATATTTAAGATTTCAATAGATAAGGCGTGAAGGAGAGAAGCATATCGCGATTCAAATGGAAAACTTATCAAATATTTTATGTGGCTTCATGAAAAAAAATGAGTAATCCCATATCCCGAAGACGGTTCTTGTTAAATACAATTAGGTATTTCTTGGCATTAATTGGCTTTAGTTATGGCGGATATTTTTACAGCCGTTATCTCGAACCCCATCGTCTAGAAATAAATCAAGTTACAATACAGCATAAGAACATTCCGAAAAGCTTTCATGGCTGTAAAATCGTTCAATTTAGTGATACACATCTTGGTTTTCAGTATAATTTGGAACAATTAAAAAAACATATAGCAACTATAAATAATTTGCAACCGGATATTATTTTTTTCACAGGCGATTTAATGGACAAACCAAATCAGTATCCCTTCAAAAAAGAACTTTGCAATACATTACAACAATTAAAAGCACCCTATGGAAAGTTTGCGGTTTATGGAAATCACGACCATGGTGGTTATGGTACAGAAATATATTTGCAAATGATGAAAGATGCAAACTTTTACGTCTTAAGAAATCAAACAGCTTCGGTTGAATTAGAGGACGGCAATAAAATTTATATTGCAGGAATTGATGATGCTATGTTAGGAAAACCTGATATTCCAAGAACACTCAAGGGGATACCCACAAATGCTTTTTCTATTCTCCTATCCCATGCACCGGATATGGCAGATGCAGCATCTGCTATTGGTGCAGACATTCAATTAAGCGGACATAGCCATGGCGGACAAGTAAAATTACCGTTTTATGGGCCATTGGTTACTCCTCCATATGGAAGAAGATATATTGAAGGACAATATCTTATAAATAAAAATGCACCCCTTTTTTTATATGTTAATCGTGGTCTAGGAACAACTCGATTACCTTTTCGTTTTTTATCCGTACCCGAAATAACAGTCTTCTTTTTGCAATCAGAACAGAGACAAAAATAACCGCTTCCATTTTTTAGAAGCGGTTATACTATGATTAGGAATGAAATCTATATTATACACATAGTACATTTTTTTCTATTTCATCCGCACTTACCGGACGGCTGAAATAAAAGCCTTGCGCTTTAAGACATTGGGCAGAGATGAGGAATTGTACCTGATCGCTTTCCTCTACACCCTCTGCAATTACCTCCATTCCTAGATTATGGGCAAGATTGATAATTGTTTTGGTAATGGCAGCATCTTTCTCATTTACTTGTATTTCTTTTACAAATGACTGATCTATCTTAATAATATCTATCGGAAATTTTTTCAAATAATTTAATGAAGAATAACCAGTACCAAAATCATCAACAGAAATTACTAGTCCAATATCTTTCAAACGTTTCAACATAGTTAGAGCATTCTTCGTATCTTCCATTGCCCCTTCGGTGACTTCTATTTCAATGGAGGATGGCGGTAAATTATAAAATAACAATGCCTTCTTAATAGCAGATGGCAAGTTTGGATCCAGCAATTGTTTTGGTGAGATATTAATGGCAACACGAATATCTTCAAAACCCTTCTTTCTCCAAATCGACAGTTGTTCGCAAACTGTGTTAATAACCCATTCACCAATCGAGATTATTAAACCTGTTTCCTCTGCTAATGGTATAAATTGCGCAGGAGAGACGAAACCAAATATACGGTTATTCCAACGAATCAAAGCTTCAAAACTCTTAATATTGCCGTCAAGTAAATTGACTTGCGGCTGATAGTGCATAATAAATTCGTTTTTCTCAATTGCTTTTCGTAAATGTGATTCCATTAATATGTAGTTTGGAAATGCTTCACTCATTTCGGTGCGATAAAAACGATAATGTCCCTTCCCTTTTTCTTTCACCTGTATGAGTGCACTGTCAGCATTTTTAATCAAACTTTCAGCGTCGATCCCGTCTTCGGGAAAAAGACTAATTCCAATGGATGGTGTCAAGTAGTAGTCTTGATCATAGATATTAAATGGTTCATGAAACAATGCAAGGATATTCCCTGCAACACGATCCGCTTCCTTCTTCTTTGTTCGCGGCATAATAATGACAAATTCGTCTCCACCTAAACGATATACACGATAATACGGAACATTTAAGGTTAATAATCGGTCGGAAGTTTGCTTTAACAATTCATCCCCTGCTTGGTGTCCTAAAGTATCATTAAAATATTTGAAGCGATCTAAGTCGATATAAAAAATAGCAAATTCCTGTTCTTTAATCATTGATTTCGTAATTTCCGCTTGTAGATGCTCCAATAAAGCAGGACGGTTCCACAATCCAGTTAAATGATCGTGCATCGCCATATAATTCATCTTTTCGTTTGTTCGCCATTGCTCTGTAGTATCACGAATGATGACATATATTCCTTGAATTTCACCATTTATTTCAATAGGAACCGTTTTTAGCTGCGCATATAACTTAACCCCATATTTATTAATAAATGTGCAGTCATTCGTTTCCTGGGGCTCTCCAGATAGCGTGTTAGACATTACTCTGAATATTTCCCGAACACCGCTCTTATCTATTAATTCGTAAATAGATCGATTAATAAGTTCTTCTTCTGTATAACCGATCATCTTCATACTTGCAGGATTTGCACTTACTATTCTACCGTTTTTATTAACAGAAAAAATGGTGTCCATATTATGATCCACTAAGGATTGATATTTTTGTCTTGTTTCAATTAAATCTGTAACATCACGCGTAATGCCAACAATATAGGAAATAGCATTTTGATCATTTATTCCAGTAAGACGGGATTCAAACATTCTGTTTTCATTTTCATTAACTTGAATATAATCGGTAAAAATGACCGTTTCATTTGTTTCTAAAACTTGTTGATAATATATATTTAAATGAGCGGCAGTTTCTTCCGGCAATACTTCTTCCATAAGACAGCCAATATGCTCTTCCTTAAGATTTGCATGATCCAGTCCTTTTTGATTTACAAATACATATCGAAACTTTGGACCAGGTTCTACTTTCATGATAAAAACCATATCTGAAATTTGATGCAAGAAAATATCACGAAGCATTTTTTCTTCATGTGTACTTTCAGGATGTACCAATTCTTTCTTTGTATGTATCCTATTTGTCTGCTTCATATAACCATCCCTTTTTATCCCCAGGTCCTCTTCTATTCAAAAAAATTGTCACTATTTATCTATTTATGTCTATTTTACTAATTATCAGTATAAACGAATAGAACGAAAGATAAAATAATTAATTTTAACTAATTACATCTTGATATCAATGCCTTTTGTTTAAAAAATATAATACCCACAAAAAATGTCAGACTCATCCATTTTATAAGAGTCTGACACTAAAATAAAGGATATATATTATTTTCTATTTATTCGATATAAATGGCCACCAATTTACTTTTCCTATTGCTTTTACCATTACGGGAACAAATAGAGGAAGCACTATGAAGGCATAAAATAATAGCCCAGTTAAAACTAGAGTAGCAATTTGCAATAATGACATTACACCTGATGGAAGCATTGCTGCAAATGTTCCTGCAAGTATAATCGCAGCCGAGATAATAACAGTCCCCATATTTTTCATCGCTATTAAAATACCTTCTCTTACTTGTAAATTTCGATATTCTGTGAACCGATCCATTAAAAAGATAGAGTAATCAATTCCCAATGCCATTAATATAACAAATCCGAAAAATGGAACCGCCCAGCTAATTCCGGAGTATCCAAGAATATGAACAAATACCAACTCTGTCATTGCAATAGAAGAATAATAGGTTAGTAATAAAGATAATATTAAGTAAATCGGCATGATAAGAGACCTCAAAAGAATGATTAGGATAATCCCTATTCCTGCAAGCATGAACATAACTGTTCTACTGTAATCTGCATTAGACATATTATTCAAATCGCGATTCATACTTGTAACACCTGATATCCCTATATGGACATTTTCTAGTTTCGTTCCTTTTAATGAAGTTTTTAACGCTTGATTTATATGCTTAATCGTCCGCATTGCTTCATTTGAATAAGGATTTTGATTCAAGATTAAATCAAAACTTGTCATTTTCCCATCTTTCGAAATATAAGTATTTAATGCCGTTTGATAATCAGTATTGGTTAATAATTCATCTGGAATATATACACCTGATTGATTAGTATCAACTGCCATCTTACTTAAATAGTTACTAGCATCATTTAATCCTGACTCAATTTTCCCTAATCCGTCTGTACTTTGTTGAAGTCCATTTGTCAGCTCTGACAGTTGCCCGTCAATAGACCCAAACCCTTTTTGCAGCTGTGATTGGCCATCTGCAATTTTTTCTAATCCATTTGAAACATCTGGAAGCTTTTGAATAACCTGGGCTTGAGCATCAGCTGCCTTAGTTATACCTGATTCCAATTGGTCTAATCCAGCTATTATTGGATCAAATCCCTTTGCAAATTTGGATATTCCGGATAAAACATCACTTAAGCCTTTATTAGCTTGCTGAAAACCATCATTAATGGTTGACAGATTTTTATTTAATTGAATCATTGCTCCACTGCTTCCCTCAAGGCTCTGAATAGCTCCTTGTACCGTATGCTTAATGGTTTGATAGTCCAGATCCTCTTTCAGTTCACTATATTTGGATTCTAGCTGGACAAAATGGTTGTTTAAATTAACTAGACTATTTTGGATGGAGGTTATTCCATTAGATAATTGGTTATAATTAGTCTGCAATTGCTGAATTCCTCGATGCATCTTTTGATAGTTTATCAGCAGCTGATTTACTCCAGCTTTTAATGTGTAGGTTTGTTGGCGGGCCTTGATAATTCCATTCTTTAAATTATAAGCTCCATTTGATCCACTACGAATCCCATTTTCTATTTGCTCAAGCGCCGTTTGTAAATCTGTGATACCTGACTGTAATGATTTTGTTCCCGACTGAAGATTACCAATACCAGCTGTTACGCTTTTGAGTTTTGGTTCATTTTTGCTTAAAGACTTAGCAGCGGTATCCAAGCCGGATTTTATATCTCCGATGCCCTTCGTTCCTTTCCCAATTCCTTCACTGATAGTACCAGCTTGATTTCTTACATATAATTCTTTCATCACATCTCCAACAGGACGTGTAGCACTGCGCACCTTTTCGATATGATCTACCTTGGATAAATCACGGCTGATATTTTCTATTAATCCCAAATATTCCTTAGATTTCATCGATTCATCATTTTCCAGGAACACGGTAACCGGCATTATTTCCCCAGATCCAAAACTGTCCGAAACAATATTGAATGCCTGAACTGATTCATAGTCATTCCCAAGTTCATCCAAGGAATTAAAAGAAAGTTTTCCATTATAGCTTATTAATAATGGAATTGTAATAATAGCAACAATCCCAAGTGCGATGAAAGGACGTGTAATGGCCAAGTTCCCTGCCCATCCCCACAGCCTACTTTCAGAATGAGAAATATTTCCTTTAAGTGGCCAAAAAATGACCTTTCGAAGCGTTGCCATAAAAAAAGGAACAATGGATAGCAGAGCCAAAAGAAGAAATATTACTCCTACAGCAACTGCAGATGCAGATTGATATAGCTTAAAGCTCGCAAAACCTATAGATGCAAAGCCAATCATAACTGCAATTCCACTAAACAAAACTGTTTTCCCTGCAGTTCTGTAAGTGGTTATAATCGCTGGAACCACTTCGTTTCCCTTTGATAATTCTTCCTTAAAACGACTTAGTAATAAGATGCAGTAATCTGTTCCTATTCCAAATAAAACGGCGACTAAAAAAATCTGTGTGAAATTCGATAATGGAAAATTTACTTTTTCTACCAAAAACGCAACAACCGATTGACTTACTAAATAAGTTAATCCAACCGTTATTAGAGGAATGATTGGAGCTACTATGGATCTAAACACAAGAATAAGAACAATTAGGATAAAGGCTACAGTAATTAATTCCGTCTTCTTAAGTCCTTTTTGCGAACTAATCACAACATCTTCATTAATTAGCCCATTTCCTGTCATCAACGTCTCAACATTAGGAGTAGAGATAGCCTTCTCCAGTTTATCTCTGATGCTGCTAATATCCCTATTTCCTAAATTCACATCGAGTATGGCTAGTATGGTTTTACCATCTTTTGATACTAATTGATTCTTTAACTCTTGTTGGTCAAAATGAGTTGTAACTCCATTTACATTAAATTCTTGTTTTTTATCTTGTATTTTCTGAATGGTTGTATGAATACTTCGGATTTGACTAGAGTTCAATTTTACATTATCGTGAAATACAATAATAAAGGATTCTGATCCACCTTTTTCACTTGTGTGTTGTTTTTTTATTTCAGAAGCTAATTCAGATGGATAACCATCTGGTACAGTAATCTGGCCTTTTTCTCTAACAAGTTTCTCCATATTTGGAGATTGCCAGACGAGAACAGCTGCCATCACCACCCAAAAAACTAACAATAGCCATCTAAACCGAACAACATACTTCATTCATTACTCTACCTCCTTTGATTTCTGAATGATATTGGTTATCTTTTCATAAAGATTGATAAATAGTTCCAAGTCTTCAGTATCAAGCTCTTCTAAGTATTGCTCGACAAACTTTTCTATTTTTAATTCTACTTTTTCACAAATCTTTTTACCTTCTTCTGTAACGGTTATGTATACATTTCTGCGATCGGATTGATCTCTTTCTCTTGAAATAAAGCCCTTACTTTCTAATTTATCTACCTTAGCAGTAATAGCGCTTTTATGAACACATAATTGTTCTGTTAATTCTGCCGCTCGAAGCGGCCCTTGATGATAAATAATTCTAAGCATGGAATACTGTTCAATAGAAAGATCCTCCAACACCATATCAGATATTAGAGAAGATATTCTTTTTGTAGCAAATAAATATACATCTTCATATCTTTTTATTAAAGTTTTTATTTTATCCCTTTCCAAATATAGTTCACCCCCTAAACTGTTAACACCCATAACTATAAATTGGTCATAATTGTCCTGTCAATAAATTGATGATATTTTCACAAAACATTTATTACTTTGGAGAGAGCCTTTCCAATCCCTCGAAATAGTAGTATAATAAAATTAATCAATTTCAAAATTATTTCACAATGGAAAGGAGTTCGTTTTTTTGAATTCACACTCTTCCGCTCCATTACCACCTTCTATATTAAACCTCTCACATGCTATTTTCACTGTAAATCGGCATGCAAAGACAGCCATAAATCCAAAGTTTTTATATAAATTAAAAAGAGAAGCAATTGAGAAAATGGTTCAAGAAGGAAAAGCAAAAAAAGTAGGTCTTCATTTTTCTGATAATCCAAAATATAGTCAGCAGCAATCAGATGTTCTTGTACAATGCGGTGATTATTCGTTTCATATTCCCCCGACAAAAGAAGACTTTAAAACACTTCCTCATCTCGGAAAGTTAGATCGCTATACACGGAATCCAAAATGCCAAATGCCTTTAAATCAGGCTAAGCAATTATTACAGACATATACCGGCTTAAGGGAGATGAATAGTTCCCGTACCCTTAGACGAAAACCGCGTACAGAAAGACCGATTTTTAAAAGGCTTGGAGATAGTTACCATTAATACTTTCAGGATAAAAAAAAGAAGAGCATTTCGATGCTCTTCTTTTTTTGAGCGAACTCAGTTGGTTGCAGCTGGATTCATTTCTGAAATAATACTTTCGTAATCAAGCATTAATATCATATTGTCTGCGTTTTTTATTATACCTATTACTTGCTTTCCACTACTTGCGACCATTTCATCAGGCAATTCTATCTGATCCCTCAAAATTCGATGAATTTTACTAACCTCATGTACATGAAAAATCACTTTTCCTTGCTTAAACTCGGAAACAATATATTTCTCATTTAGCTCATCTTCACTCTGATCTATATTCAGTACCTTTGCTAAGTCAATTACTGGCAAAACCTCTCCCCTCAGTTGAACAATCCCTTCCATGTATGGATGCGCATGAGGTACATACGTAACAGGCAAAGGCTGAATAATTTCCTTTACTTTAATAACGTCAATTCCGAATTTATTGTTTCTTAATTGAAATTCTATTATCTCCATTTCGTCTGTATAACTTTCCAATAAAACATCATTTTCCAATGTCATTATGCTACTTCCCTTCGTAACTATCAATACTGTAAATATAACACGAAAATGAAGAGACGTGTTCTTCTGTTATTAAATTTTTTTAATGCAAAACAGCTTTATAGCAAAAATATAAAAACAAACTTTCAATACGTGGTAATATAGAAGAAAGATTAATTGGAAGGATGGAAAATAAGTGGAACACTTACTTAATAAAAGAGTTTTAAATATAGAGATATCCGGCATTCGGAAATTTTCCAATATGGTCAGTGGTGTGGAAGATATGATTTCTCTTACTATAGGACAACCTGATTTTCAGACACCTCCTCATGTGAAGCAAGCAGGAATAGCAGCCATCGAACAGGATTTTACTACATATACACATAATGCCGGCTATTTAGAATTACGAAATGCGGCAAATAATTTTGTTAAACATAAATATAACTTGGAGTATGATCCCGAAAAAGAAGTCATTGTCACAGTTGGTGCAAGTGAAGCGATAGATGTCTCTTTAAGAACTATACTAGCAGAAGGTAGTGAAGTAATTTTACCAGGCCCCATATATCCTGGATATGAACCCATTATAAGAATGACAGGGGGAGTACCAGTTCATGTAGATACAAGGGACTCCCAATTCAAACTGACTGCAGAAAAAATAGAACCCTATCTAACCGATAAAACTAGATGCATTATTTTACCTTATCCATCCAATCCAACAGGTGTAAGCCTAACAGAACACGATTTAAAGGATATAGCTAAGCTTCTTAAAGGAAAAGATATCTTTGTTATTGCGGATGAAATATATAGTGAATTAGTATATGAAAATAAGCATTATTCTATCGCAACTGATTTAAGGGATCAAACCATTATCATTAACGGATTATCGAAATCACATTCGATGACAGGCTGGAGAATAGGCTTCTTATTTGCTCCTGAAAATATCTCCAAACATATTTTAAAGGTCCATCAATACAATGTTTCATGCGTTTCCTCCATTTCGCAGATGGCAGCACTTGAAGCACTTACAAATGGCTATAATGATGCTGAACCTATGCGCATCGAATATGTAAAAAGACGCGATTTTGTTTGTGAAAGACTAACAAAAATGGGGTTGGAATATGTAAAACCGGATGGAGCTTTTTACTTTTTCGTCAAAATTCCTGAAAAATATCAAATGCCATCATTTGATTTCGCTGTCGATTTGGCGCATACAAACAAAGTCGCCGTGGTGCCAGGAAGTGCTTTCTCCAAGTTTGGGGAAGGATATTTCAGACTTTCCTATGCCTGCTCGATGGAAAAACTTTCGGAAGGATTAAATCGGTTAGAAAACTATTTAAAAAACTAAATAAAAAGTGTCCAATTGGACACTTTTTATTTATTGACCCTTGTACTTGCCATTATTCTTAGCAGCCTTTTCTTTTTTCGCTTTATCCTTATGGATTTTATTGGTTGCAGCACTTCCCATTTCATGAGCAAATTCCTCATTCAGTACTGCAGAATCAAAGCCCTTTTTATTCTTTTGGTCAGCATCGTTTTTCTTCGTACGTTTTGCCATCTATATCTCCTCCTATTCCAGCCATTCATTTCTATTGTTAGGAGGAAAGGAGATTTTATTCAAACTGATCCCAATATTTTATTAAGGCCTGTGTTCCGTTGTTCTCTTCACCTTGCTCTGCTAATTCTTCATACATTTGTTTCGCTAACGCCAGACCTGGCAGTGGCAAGTTCATTTTTTCCGCTTCCTCAAGCGCTATTTTCATATCCTTTATAAAATGCTTAATAAAAAATCCAGGTGAATAGTCGCCCGAAAGAATTCTTGGCACATAATTACTTAAAGACCAGCTCCCTGCAGCACCAGCACTAATAGATTTTAATACGGTTTCCGGATCTAGTCCTGCTTTTTTAGCATAAACCAACGCTTCACAGACACCGATCATATTGGTAGCAATGGCGATTTGGTTACACATTTTTGTGTGTTGACCGCTGCCAGCTGTTCCCTGATATACGATGTTTTGCCCAAAGCAAGATATGATTGGAAGAATATCGGTGAAAGTTTGCTCGTCTCCACCGACCATTATTGTCAAAGTGCCGTTCTTAGCTCCTATATCTCCTCCAGAAACCGGTGCATCCAATGCTTGTATTCCTTTCTTTTTACCTTCTTCGTAAATCTTTTTCGCAAGTGTTGGAGTAGATGTTGTCATATCAATAAAAACACTATTGAATTTCCCATGTGGCAGCAAGCCATCGCTTCCGAAATAGACCTCTTCTACATCATAAGGATAACCGACAATCGTGAAAATAATGTCTGCCTGTTGTGCAACATCCTTGGGGCTTTCACACCAAACAGCTCCATTTTCTATTAAGTCTAGTGCTTTGTCTTTTGATCGATTATATATGTAAACTGAGTGGCTATTGTTGAGCAGGTGCTGAACCATACTTTTTCCCATTACACCGGTTCCGATAAATCCAATTGTTTTTTCCAAAGGAATCCCTCCGCATTTATTATTAAATGGCCTTAATCTTACCTCCATCTACAAGAAAACTACTCCCTGTCATATAGGAATTTGCATCAGAAACTAAAAAGGTAACAACGTTAGCAAATTCTTCCGGTTGCCCATATCTTTGCAATGGAATCAACTGCTTTTCAAATCTTTCCACTTCATCTCGAGATATACCGTTCTTTGATGCATTTATCTCATCTAGATGCTTCACTCGATCCGTGGCAATTCTTCCCGGTCCTACTGTGTTTATCAAAATATTAAAAGGCGCTAATTCAGATGCGAGTGTTTTCGATAATCCAACTATTCCCGTTCTAAAAGTATTAGAAAGAATTAAACCTGGAATCGGTTCCTTTATAGAGGAAGATGCAATATTAATAATTTTTCCACCGTTCACTTTTAATAATGGCAATGCCTCACGAATAATTCTTATGTAAGATAAAAGATTTAATTCAAATGCGTTTTGCCAATGCTCATCTGTCATTTCCTCAAAATTCCCTGCAGGAGGTCCTCCGGCATTATTGATCAAGATATCTAAACGGCCAAATTCATTTTTTGTATACTCCACCATATTGCGAATTTCCACAGGCTTTGTTATATCACAACGAATATGTCTAACTTTACCCTTTCGGAGAGCAGAAAGTTCATGTTCAACACTTTGCAGCTGTTCTTCATTACGACTTGCAAGCATAACATTTACCCCTTCATTCACTAATGAAGCAGCAATTGCTTTCCCCAAGCCTTGACTCGAAGCAACCACGAGAGCCGTCTTCCCTTTTAAACCCAATTCCATGATTAAAACCTCCTTTAAAAATAGTTTGTCTCGATTTCATTATAAATGAACTATCAGATAAGTTTCATTATAAAAGCTCTAAAATAAAAAAATCCGGATGATATCATCCGGAAAAATAAAGGGGGAAAAATAGGAAAGAAATGGTTAACCCAAGCTTGTAACAGTCATACCACTCAACTATGCACAATTACTTGAGATACTTATCTATTCCACCAATTTTCCCTATTCAAACCTAAACTTATATTACAATTTTATGACTAAAGAGTTGCTTTTTTTACAACCTCTAAAACCTCTTCAGTTGTTTGCAGTTGAAGAACTTGCTCAGCAAGCTTTTCCATTTCTGCCTTGGAAAGATTTTTAATTTGTGCTCTTGCTTTAAGAATAGATGAAGCGCTCATGGAGAATTCATCCAATCCAAGACCAAGTAAAATTGGAATAGCAAGTTCATCCCCAGCCATTTCTCCACACATGCCTGTCCATTTTCCTTCTTTATGAGACGCGTCTATTACCATTTTTACCAATCTTAATATTGCAGGGTTATATGGTTGGTATAAATAAGAAACACGCTCATTCATACGGTCAGCTGCCATTGTATACTGAATCAAATCATTTGTACCAATACTGAAGAAATCAACTTCTTTAGCAAATTGATCAGCCATAACCGCAGTAGAAGGAATTTCCACCATGATTCCAAGCTCAATATTATCGGAAACGCTGGTACCACTGTTCACTAACTTCTCCTTCTCGTCCAATAATATTTGTTTTGCTTGACGGAACTCATTAATTGTGGAAATCATCGGGAACATAATTTTCAAATTCCCATAAACACTTGCACGAAGTAAGGCACGGAGCTGTGTACGGAACATATCTTGCTCTTCAAGGCATAATCTTATTGCACGGAAACCTAGGAATGGATTCATTTCTTCTGGAAGATTTAAATACGGTAGTTTTTTGTCCCCACCAATATCAAGGGTACGAACCACTACTGGTTTTCCATTCATTCCTTCTAGTACTGCCTTATATGACTCAAATTGTTCATCTTCGGTAGGAAGCTGATCCCTTCCCATATATAAAAATTCTGTACGGTAAAGACCGATTGCCTCTCCGCCATTAGCAAGAACGCCTTTTAAATCATTTGGAGTACCAATATTTCCACCAAGCTCAACATGTTGACCATCTTTTGACACAGTCTTTTCATTCACAAGTTTAGCCCATTCTGCCTTTTGAGTTTCGTAACGTTCATGTTCTTTTTTATATTGGTCCACAATTTCAGGAGTTGGATTAATATGTACTTCCCCGTTTAGTCCATCAACAATAATTAAATCTCCATTTTGAATATCCTCTGTAGCTGTCTTCGTTCCAACTACCGCTGGAATTTCAAGGGATCTTGCCATTATAGCGGAATGGGAAGTTCGTCCACCAATATTAGTTGTAAAGCCTTTTACAAAGTCACGATTTAATTGGGCAGTATCAGATGGCGTTAAATCCTCTGCTACAATTATTACTTCTTCTGAAATCATACTTGGATTAGGAATTTTCACTCCTAATAAATGAGAAAGCACACGCTTAGTTACATCGCGAATATCTGCAGCGCGTTCTCTCATGTATTCATTATCCATTTGTTCAAACATGGTAATGAACATATCAGTTGTCTCTTTTAATGCACTCTCAGCGTTTAGTTTGTTGTTCTTAACATTATCTTCGATGGGTGCTATAAGTTCTGGATCGTTTAAAACTAATAGATGAGCATCAAATATGGCAGCTTTATCTGCACCTAGTTCAGATCCTGCACGCTCACGAATAACTTCTAATTCTGATTTTGCAGCATCCATAGCTGCTCTAAAGCGGGCAATCTCTCCGTCTGTATCTTCAATTGTTTTCTTAGAAAATGACAGATCGGGCTCAACCAAACGGTATGCCTTTGCAATCGCTATACCGTTTGATGCTGCAATCCCTTTTAAAATGGTTGACATTATTCTGCTAAACCTTCTTTTTTCAATAAATCTTCAAGAGCATTTAATGCATCTTGTTCATCGCTGCCAGTTGCGCTGATTGTAATTTGTGCATCTTTCCCGATACCTAAAGACATTACACCCATAATTGATTTTAGATTTACTTGTTTACCGTTATATCCAAGTTGAATTTCAGAATCAAATTTGCTAGCTGTTTGTACTAATAGTGTTGCTGGACGAGCATGAATTCCTGTTGCATCTACTACTTTAAATTGTTTTTCTACCATTTTAATTTCTCCTTTACATTAATAAATTAAAGTTCTACTTCATAAAAAATAATCTACCTTGCTTCATTCGTCAATCATTTAGCTATAGAAAGACATAAAAAACAAGATTCTGCATTCATAAAATATTCTCTCAGTTTCTTCATAAACTAATCAAATCATTTTTTGAGCACTCATAAAAAGAATATCACCCTAAAAGTTAGAATACAATCCAATTGCTCAAGGTTAATATTTCCTGTTCATTATAAGTTATGACTAATAACTCCATAATTTTATTCTTTATCGTACTTCTTCATCTTATTTTTAATAAGTTCCATTTCCAATTTAAATTGCTCTACTTCATTTTCCGTAACTTGAATGGAACCATATCGAACATTTTCATAAATGGCTAACCATTTTTCTGAAACTTGAATATTTAGACGATTTAACCAACCTCTAACAGATTCCGCCCCACTTCTATCCAATTTTTGCTTAACAGCAAAACGTTCCAATTCAAGGACATATTTTCGGATTTTCTCTGTAGATTTGGAATAATAGCTTGGATAAATTATAGTTTTATTTTGTTTATCCAATAGCTTATGAATAGTATTCTGTGTGCTTTTATTTCCTACCTTCGCATTTTTGACCTTTCTTTTTTTAAAGTGCAAAACAAACGTAAAAACAATAAAAGCTATAATAATAACCCCAAGCATGATATAAAAATTGTAGTGTTCGGTTTGTAAACTTTCAAAAAGCTTCCCTTCATTACTTTCCGGCATTCTGAGTTCGAATCGTTTTTTTGAATAATTTACTAAACGATTATCATATTCAGCATATCCGTTTTCAAAGTATTGATTTATTAAATTTATTAGAGGACTAAATAAAGTAATAATAAACCAAAAAACTTTATCAAAAACTATTGAGAGTCCATCTTTAATGAAACTTGCTATAAATGAAACAGCTACTGAGAGAACAATGGGAATAATAATGAGAAGACAGCTAAAAGTAACAAGTGTTTTTTTCGATAAAGAAGAACTTTGAATAAACCTTTTTAAAAATGTCCCATATGAATAAAGAAATATTTGAAGGATTGGGAATATGATCAATAAAGTACGTGATTTCTGCCCTGATATATATCCTATGAAATACCAGACAATAAAAATTAGAATGGTTGCTAATAGTCGACTGCTCAGTATATTTTCAGAATCCTCATCACCATCTTCGGTAAATAGAACCTTAAGTCTCCAAAGTGAAAAGATAAATAATAGAAATATTTCAAAAGTCGGTATGTCCCCTAACCACGTGCCAATAATGATGATTGGAATGGAGCACAAATAGAAAGCTTTCGAAAATCGTTTTTCAATTCCCTGTGAAAATAGCAAAGTAGTTAAGGATACCATAAATAATATTCCTAAAATACTCCAACTAATTGAACCATTCCCTTTTATTTGTGGAATCGAATATTGAACGAGTGCAAAGATAATAGCGTCACTAAGAAATAGCCTTTTAATTTCAAAAATTTTCAGAACGTTCATTTGAATTTTTGTCGTTAAATTTACTTCCATAGTTCCATCGCCCCTTGATTTCCTATTGATTTCACTGAAAAGACCAAAGACCCCTTTTTACCAAAACCCATTAGGGATTCATATGCAGAAGGTTCTATACTTCCTATATGAATAACATATGGATAAGGAATTCCTCTTTGCATTACATCCTTTATCATTAAATGATATGGAATGGTAAAGGAAGCTAATGATAAAAGAGCTAATAAATCAAAGGCTTGTTGCCGCTGTCCTCTGCCCTCTCCTTCGTTTAAAAAATAATACAAAGATTGTCCAAAAGTCGTAACATTTATTGCTAAGGCAAAGGGAATATTTTCTCTCACTGCATAATCAATGAGATATGCACAATGACTAATACTAGTTTCTATATCTGTTTTCATTCCATCCACATTTAAAAGCAATAACCAAGTTCTTGCTCCAATTGGTGAAAACACTTTTGTTTGCAAATGCTGTGTTCTTGCACTGGCTTTCCAATGAATATACGGAAATGGATCTCCGCTTTGATACTCTCTTGTCCCAATGGGTTGTAGTGGATCAAAATATATAGATGTTTGAGTATATTGATTCCCCTGTAAAAAATTAACTTCTTTTTTGGATGTTTTAACAGGTTTTCTCTCAGGAAGTACCAGTTTTTTTGATCCTAACATCTTTCTATGCTCTAGAATTACTAATCCTGTTCCAAATAAATGTGGTATTCTCACTTCTATATGATGGATTCTAGAAACTCCTCTCCTCATAGCTTTTACTGGGATGATTATATCCACTTGTTCATCACGCCATGCTTTAAAAGGGATATTGACCTCCACTATAGAACGTACATCAATAAATGAATGATTAATTGGTTCTACCTTATTAGTAAAACAAATTCGCAGATTACCTTTTAAAATTGGCATACCTTTATTTACGAGGGAAAATTTCCATTCATCCGTATCTTTTAGATTTAACCGAACAGTAGTCGTTTCATTTTGTAATAGTAAATTATTTCCGACTAGATTTAAGTATAGATAACTCATAAAAAATATGAAGCAACCGAGAATAAACAAAAATAAGATGGGAGTTGAACCAACAAAAAACGATAAGAGCAAAAATAGGATCATTAACTGAGTAATGATTAAGACATTTTTTTCTTGGATAATTTCTTTTTTCCAAATCATTTCGTATACTCCATTTCAACCGGGGCTGAAACAGAGTTAAGTACATCGGCTAGTATATCATCCACGGTCTTTGTTAATGATGCCTCTATTGTGAGATGGATCCTATGTTTGATGATATTGGGTGCTACGGCTTTAACATCATCCGGAACGACAAAATTCCTGCCGTGAACGAAAGCATGGCCTTGGCTTGCTCTGAGCAAGGCGAGGCTTGCTCTTGGGCTCATCCCAAACTCAATGGCTTGATGTTCTCTTGTTGCCTTTGCAATTAAAATGATATATTTCTCAATATCATCATGAACTTGGATATGTTTCACCTCATTTTGCATTTCCTTCAGTTGTTCAGGGTGCAATACAGATTCAAGTTTACTTAAACCATTTTCCACCAAATGTTTTCTTAAAATCTCTCTTTCTTCTTCAAAAGAAGGAAAGCCAATGGACAGCTTCATAAAAAATCGGTCAAGCTGAGCAGCTGGCAATGGAAAAGTTCCTTGCTGTGATTCCACAGGATTTTGTGTAGCTATTACCATAAAAGGCTCTGAAATGGATAATGTTTCTCCATCTATCGTTACCTGCCTTTCCTCCATAGCCTCCAGTAAGCTTGATTGAGTTCTCGGCGTAGCGCGGTTTATCTCATCTGCAAGTAAAATATTGGTCATAACTGGACCAGATTTTAGTTCAAACTCCTGAGATTTTGGATTAAAATAGTGAATTCCAGTAACATCGGTTGGTAACACGTCAGGAGTGAACTGAATGCGTTTAAATTCAACATTTAAACAGTTGGCAAATGCTTTTGCCAATAAAGTTTTTCCCGTTCCTGGAACACTTTCCAGCAATATATGTCCTCCTTGTAATAAAGCAATGATCATTAAATCAACTTCACTATCTCTTCCAATAATAACTTTCGATATCTCACTTTTTAGCTTTCCTATGTATTCATTCACATAGCTTCCCCCTTTGTTTGCAATCAATCTTTACTAAAAATATAACAATTAAAACAAATATTGTCAATTTATTGAATTTTTGAATAAATAAAGAGAAATACTTTTGCAATAAAATATCTTGAATTTTTCTAAAAAATGGTGCAAACTGTTAACTAAGATAATTGAAAATTATAAAATTACCTTTTTGAGTTAGGGGAGATGGCATTGAAAAAAGCCGATGTGGGAAATCTTATTGAATTCCGGGATGGATTACAAGGGATTGTTGAAAAGGTAAATGAAAATTCTGTTATAGTTGATTTAACGTACATGGAAAATTATCGTGACCTAGATTTAGAAGAAAAAACAGTTGTAAATCATAAAAATTATAAAATTATCGCAGCATCCCGAAATTAATCATAAAAAGAACCTAGGAAATGACCGTTCATTTCTTAGGTTCTTTTTATTTATGAAGCGTTTTAGATGGCTTAAACCAAAGAAGAAAGACAAATAATAAGCTAAAATAACCAAACATTGGATACAAATAGGATAACAAAGTACCGTAATGAAAATAGCTCAAACTATAGATAATAATTAAAACACATGTAAATATCCATCCGCGATGAATGGAAATATATTTACTAAATTGTTTTTCCAATCCATAGATATTTCCAATCAATGAAGTGAAAATTTCACCGAAAATGATTAAAACGTAAATAAAGTAAATACCAATAAAAGAGCTTTTTACTACGGCAGCCATTGGAATCTCATAATGCTGCACATTTGGTAACGTTATAAGGGTGAAATGACTAGATACCAAGATAATGGTTAAAAGAATCCCGCCAATAATTCCTCCTGCCTTTACTATTTTTTTATCATTCACTTCCGTAGCAATTGGAACAAGGACAGCTTGTGCTAACGATAAATTAAATGCTGCATAGGAAAAAGGAGAAACTATCGCTTTCCATAAATGGAGTTCCTCTGGAATATTAATAAAATTTTCAGCGAATTCCAGGTGGGTAATTGATTTTGTCATAACGATAAAATTAAATAACAACATAATAGGGACAACGAATGTATTAACTGCAAATATCCCTTTAGTCCCCACAGCCATTACTATAATAGTTAAAGCAATCGTAAAATAAACCCCCACCCATTTATCAATAGCTAATTCTTGCTGAAAAACAGCACCAGCACCAGATAGCATGACAGCACAAACGCCTAACAGCATAATCATCATAAAGAAGTTCATAATTTTTGCTAATATTGGTCCAAACAAATATTCATTTAATTCTTCGTATGAATTTGCTTTTAATTCAATAGATTTTATCATTAATTTTGAACCAAGAAGGATAAATAAATATCCTGCTGCTAATATTGCTAAAAAACCAACAAATCCATACTTAGTAAAAAACTCAACAATTTCTTTGCCTGTTGCAAACCCTGCTCCGATCACTGTTCCAACATAAACAGCTGCAACTTGAAAAGCACCTACCCACTTAGTCACATTGCATCTCCTTTCAATGAACGACACTATTAATAGATATGTACAAGCAACCAAAAATAGACAAGTAATTAATGAAAATCGTATAGATAATAATAAAATCCGCTGAAAAAAATTTGGTCAAAAATAGTCAAAAACAGTTTACAAAATTATTGAGCTGATGTATACTGAGTTCACAAGGTCAAATTTGGTCAAACATTTCCTTGTCTAAAAGTACTATAATGATAAAAAGGTTTTAATATTAAAAGCCTTTCTTTTTTAACCATTTAGTCAAAGTTAGTCAATATCAAAAAGCAAGAAAACTACAATTCTTTCTTTAAGGAGGAGGAATGATTTATATGCTATGTCAAAAATGTCATCAAAATGAATCTAATATACAATTACATGTAAACATTAATGGAAAACAGCAAGATATGTATTTATGTTCAACATGTTTTCAACAAGAAAAAGCAAAGATTGGTAATTCCTTTGGAGGTGTACCTAATATGAATGGATTTGGAGGATTTAATGGATTCGGTTCTATAGACGATCTCTTAAAAGGTTTTGCCGGCCCAGAAAATCAAATGAATTCTGCTGTAAAGACAGAAAACAAAAACGGTGGCGGCGGTTTCTTAGACCAATTTGGCCGTAATTTAACCAATATGGCAAAGGCAGGCCTGATTGACCCAGTTATTGGCCGCGATGAAGAAATTAAACGTGTTATCGAAATTTTAAATCGTCGGAATAAAAATAACCCTGTCTTAATAGGTGAGCCTGGTGTTGGTAAAACAGCCATTGCTGAAGGTCTTGCCTTAAAAATAGCTGAAAATGATGTACCTGCAAAATTAAAAAATAAAGAAGTATATTTATTGGACGTTGCATCTTTAGTAGCTAATACTGGGATACGGGGACAATTTGAACAACGAATGAAACAGCTCATTGCAGAGCTTCAAACTAGAAAAAATATTCTATTATTTATCGATGAGATTCATTTACTTGTCGGTGCAGGATCTGCTGAAGGATCAATGGATGCTGGAAATATTCTAAAACCAGCTCTAGCCCGTGGTGAATTACAAGTAATTGGAGCCACTACCTTAAAAGAATACCGACAAATTGAAAAAGATGCAGCTTTGGAAAGAAGATTTCAACCAGTGCAAGTTAATGAGCCTTCTTTAGATGAAACCGTTCGAATTCTAAATGGCTTAAAAGCAAAATACGAACAATACCATGGGGTTGCTTATACGGATGAAGCGATTGAGGCAGCTGTAAAATTATCACATCGCTATATTCAAGACCGTCACTTACCCGACAAAGCGATTGATCTAATCGATGAGGCAGGTTCGAAATTAAACTTATCCGTTAATGTGTTAAATAAAGATGAAATTCACGCACGATTAAAAGAAATTCATCATGCAAAACAAACTGCACTTGAAAATGAGAAATATGAAGACGCAGCAAAATTACGTGATGAAGAGGCAAATTTAGAAAAACAACTAAATTCAGATGCTGAAAGTGAAAAACCAATTGTTGAAGCAGCTCACATCCAAGAGATTATTGAGAAGAAAACAGGTATCCCTGTTGGTAAGCTTCAAGCTAACGAACAAGAAAAAATGAAATATCTTGAAGACCATTTAGCTGGCAAAGTTATTGGACAAGAAGAAGCTGTTCGCAAAGTTGCAAAAGCCATTCGCAGGAGCCGCGCCGGACTAAAATCAAAAAATCGTCCAATTGGTTCTTTCTTATTTGTTGGTCCAACTGGTGTTGGTAAAACAGAATTAACAAAGACACTTGCCGAAGAATTATTTGGCACAAAGGATGCAATGATCCGGCTCGACATGAGTGAGTACATGGAAAAACACAGTGTCTCTAAATTAATTGGGTCACCTCCTGGCTATGTCGGCCATGAAGAAGCTGGTCAATTAACAGAAAAAGTACGTCATAACCCATATAGCATCATTTTATTAGATGAGATTGAAAAGGCACATCCTGATGTACAGCATATGTTCTTACAAATCTTAGAAGATGGTCGCTTAACAGACAGCCAAGGTAGAACGGTAAGCTTTAAAGATACTGTCATTATTATGACAAGTAATGCAGGTATCGGAGTGAAACCTATCCACGTTGGATTTGGAAATAATGAAGCGATTAAAGAAGCAAGTATTCTTGATTCCCTTGGAAGCTTCTTTAAACCCGAATTCCTGAACAGATTCGATAGTATTATCGAATTTAAACCATTAGAAAATGGTCACCTATTAAAGATAGTTGATATTATGCTTAATGATCTTCAAGAAACATTAAAAGAACAACAATTAACTCTCGAAATTACACAGGAGGTAAAAGAAAAACTTGCAGAAATGGGCTATCATCCCGCTTTCGGTGCTAGACCATTGCGCAGAGTAATTCAAGAACAACTGGAAGATGGCATTACTGATTATATTCTTGAACACCCTTCTCAAAAATCATTAAAGGCTGTAATGAACGAAGATAAAATTAGTGTTATTGCAAAATAATAAAAAGGAGAAAAGCAAATCCGCTTTTCTCCTTTTTTATTACTTATTTAACTTCTATTTACATATTAAAGTTTCTTGTCATCCACTTGTTCAAGCCAGTTTTGAATCGAGTCCACTACTGATTCAACACAGCCATCTTCAAATGGTGAAATAAGATTTGCCTCTGCAACAAGACCTGTGAAAGATTTGCTTCCCCCTTGTTTACATAAATGCAGATAATCTTTCCATGCTTCCTCATGGTTCTCTTGTGATTTCTTCCAGAATTGGAATGCACAAATTTGTGCCAAAGTATAATCAATATAGTAGAAAGGTGAATTATAGATATGACCTTGTCTTTGCCAGAATCCACCGCGATTTAAGTAATCGTTGTCATCATAATCACGATGCGGTAAATATTTTTCTTCGATATTTTTCCATGCTTGTTTTCTTTCAGCAGGTGTAGCACTTGGATTTTCATAAACAAAATGCTGGAATTCATCTACCGCAACACCATAAGGCAAGAATTGAAGTGCACTGCCCAAGTGAGAAAATTTATACTTCTCTGTATCCTCCTTAAAGAATAACTCCATCCACGGCCAAGTAAAGAACTCCATACTCATAGAGTGAATTTCACATGCTTCATATGTCGGCCAATTGTATTCAGGAATCTCGAAGTGACGACTGGAGTATACTTGGAATGCATGTCCAGCCTCATGTGTTAATACATCGATGTCTCCAGATGTACCATTAAAGTTTGAGAAAATGAATGGCGATTGATAATTTTCAATGTACGTACAATAGCCGCCGCCTGCTTTACCCTTTTTCGCTACTAAATCCATCAAATTCTTTTCATTCATAAACGTAAAGAATTCATTCGTTTCCGGGGATAGTTCGGCATACATTTTCTTGCCGTTCTCAATAATCCATTCTGGTGAACCTTTTGGTGTAGCATTTCCCGAGGTAAATTCAAAACCTTCATCATAAAATTTTAAAGAGTCAACCCCAATTCGTTCCTGCTGACGTTTTCTAAGTTTTGTCGTAAGTGGTACAATATAATCTTTCACCTGATCGCGAAATTTAGCGACCATTTCTGCATTATAATCAGTACGAGCCATACGATAATAGCCAAGCTCGACGAAATTTTTATATCCTAAAGTTCTTGCGATTTCATCTCTAACTTTCACTAATTGATCATAAATAGAATCAAATTCTTCCTCATGCTCTGCAAAGAATCCAAATCTTGCATCATTGGCCTTTTTACGCATTTCACGGTCCTTTGATTCCGTAAATGGCTGTAATTGTGCAAGCGTCCTTTCTTCTCCTTCAAACATGATCTTTGCAGATGCTACAAGTTTCGTATATTCCGAAGAAAGCTTATTTTCCCTTTGCAATAATGGAATGATTTCTGGTGAAAATGTTTTTAACTGCGCTTCTGCCAATGCAAACAGCTGAGTTCCCCATTTTTCTTCCAATTCAGAACGGAATTTCGAGGAAACCAGTGCTTGATAATACTTCGAAATAAACCCCTCTACTATAGGAGCTATTTCATCCATATAATCATTTTCTGCCTTGTAAAATTCGTCATTTGTATCTACTGTGTGACGAATAGAGCAAAGGTTGAACATTGTACCAAGGTTGTTGCGAATTTGATTAATGCGATTCATCGCTTCACTTTGTTCTGCAGCACTTGCTGCATTTTCAAACTTTTCAATTTCTGATTGAAAAGCGGCTTCTACTTCAGCCATGTTAGGTCTCTCATATTTATAATCTTCGAATTTCATATGTATGAACACCCCTTGATAATAGAATACTCCCATAATATTCGCTATTCTCGTATAAAAGTCCTTTATTTCTAAAAAAATCTTTATACTATCGCTGTTTAAAAATAGAAAAGGCACCTCTAAACAAGATGCCTTTGATTATTAACGTAATTTCCTTGTATTATATCCTATCTTCTTTAATAGCTCGATTGCTATTTCCTTTTCTTCTGAACTTAAAATCGACATTGATTTTTGAATTCGCTTTTGATGCTCAGGAAAAATAGATGCAATTAATTCCTTGCCTTTTTCCGTAATATGCGCAAATGTTACACGACGATCTTGGGGACATGTAACACGATTCAGTAATTCTCTTTTTTCTAGTTTATCCACTACATATGTAATGCTCCCACTGGCAAGCAGAATTTTTTCACCTATTTGCTGCAAAGGTTGCTCTCCTTTATGGTATAACAATTCCAACACAGCAAATTCAGTAGGGTGAAGCCCACATTTTTGAATATATTGATTAGAATACTCATTTAATCCTCGAAATGCCCGAGATAATACGATAAATAATTTTAGCGCCTGTTGTTCATCTTTTTCCATATAATCATTTCCTTTTCATACACATAAAATTAGTGATATTATAAGGAATATAGAAATTTTTGTCAATTTATTTATTCTACAGTACCAAGATTTAAAATAATAAAAGGTTAACCCAAAAAGTGGGATAACCTTCAAAAAATATGGAAATTTATTGATGGTGGTAAGGAAGTTTTTACATGGTGAGGATTTATTAGTATGATCTCTTTACCGTTAGAGGAATTTTTCGCAAAGTTGTAGAACAATTACCATCTATTAAATTTTATTGAATAAATATGATCTCCAGTCTATTTTAATATAATCTTTTTACCTGTTCTCTCGAAATAGCCTGACCACTTTTACAGTACAATATAAAAGACATTTCTTTGACAACACTTGCCTTGCTTTGGTTATTTCCCTCTTGAAAAAGGTAATGATACTCATTAAGAAGCTCGTCCAATTGCTGACTGCAAGCAACTGTCTTCTTATCCGTTAGGCCATAACATTTTCCAAGGTTAATCATTTCTTCCCGTTTCTTTTGAATTTGATTTAAAAAGCTATATTCTGATACCGTATCACTATACACAATTACTGTCTCCTTCAACCAAAAAGTTATTCAATTAACGAAATAATTATTTCCCTTGAGAATTATCGCAGGTATTGACGAAAAAGTAAATAGATTCGCAATATTAGACAAAGGTTCTAATAAGTTCTTGTTTTTCTACAATCTTCACGCGTATTTTCGACAAATATAGCTTCTTTCGTCATTTTTCACCTATAACAGTAAATACTACAAATGGGAGGAATTAATATGTTCTTTAAAAGACTTTTAGGAAAAATTGCATATAAACTCTTTTATAATGAGGCCAAAAAATATATAGATGATAAAAAAGGGACGGATAAGTTACTTTCTCGCACAGAAAGAAAAGCACGAAATAATAGGGTGAGCTTAGGGAATGTTGGGAGAAAGTTATCATTGCTTATTCAATTATTAAAATCATGGGTGACCGGAGAATATAGAGATATTCCATATAGAACTATAATAATGCTGCTAGTGGGACTCTTATATTTTGTCTCTCCTATTGATGTTATTCCTGATTTTCTATTTGGATTTGGTTTTATTGACGATGCTGCCGTTATTGCCCTGATATTTTCCCAAATCGATAAAGACCTAATAAAATATCTTGAATGGAAGAAAAAACAAAGACCATGAAGGAATATCCTCTTGGTCTTTGTAACTAATCTAATCGCCATTCCTCGATTAAAAAATATTTAATTGTTGTATACGATTAACAGCTTCTAACAATCTAGATTCGGTTGTTAAAAGACCAACCCTTACATATCCTTCACCATATTGACCAAAGCCAATCCCTGGCGCCACTGCAACATGAGCTTGTTCCAGCAACAAATCCGAAAATTCAATCGAGGTATACCCTTTAGGTACCTTTAACCACGCAAAAAAGGAACCGTCTGGTGCCTTAACGTCCCATCCAATATTCTTCAAGCTTTTGATAAAAACATTTCTTCTGCTCTCATACATTGCAGTAATTTCATATACGCAATCTTGTGATTCTAATAACGCCGCAGCCGCTGCTTCTTGTACAGCTCCAAATATACTGACATACAAATGATCTTGAAGTAAATTTATTGCATCAACCACGCTTGCATTTCCAACTGCAAACCCTATTCGCCAACCTGCCATATTATATGTTTTGGATAATGTATAAATTTCTATTCCTGTATTCTTTGCTCCTTCTGCTTGCAGAAAACTTACAGGCTTATTTCCATTATAACCGATTGCACCATAAGCAAAATCATGAACCACACAAATATTATTCTTTTCCGCGTATTGTACGGTCTCTTCAAAGAAAGATACATCTGCACATGCACCAGTTGGGTTATTTGGATAATTTAAAAACATCAGTTTTGCAGCATCTGATATTTCTTGTGGAATGGAATCATATACTGGCAGAAAATGATTTTCCTCAAGTAATGACATATTATACATAACCGCTTGAGCTAATGCCACACCAGACATATAATCTGGGTAACCAGGGTCTGGAACTAAAACCGTATCACCGGGATTCACTAAACATTGTGAGATTTCAACAAGTCCCGCTTTGCCGCCAAATAAAATCGCCACCTCGGATTCCGGATTTAGTGTAACCCCATATTCTCGTTTATAGAACGTTGCTACTGCTTCTTTTAAATAAAGATAGCCTCTAAAAGGAGAATATTTATGATTGATAGGCTTTGCAGCTGCATCCTGCAATCGCTGGACAATATGCTTTGGTGTCGGCTGATCCGGATTGCCCTGTCCTAGATTTATCACATCATGTCCTTTCTTTGTAATTTGTTCAACTTTGGAAACAAGAGAAGCGAAAAATTGCTTCGGTAAGTGGTTAAGGATGTCAGATTTCGGAAAGACCTTCATTGTATTACCCCTTTTTACAAAATTAACGATGCAGAATATTCATTTCTTTAAAATTCTTCTTTCAAAATCTTTTTACAAATGTTATAACGAAAACAATACGATGTAAAGGACTTTTTATGAGGAGTGATAGAAATGAAGCTAAAGATTGCTTGCATACAAATGGATATTGAGTTTGGTAATCCGGATAAAAACTATGCAGAAGCTAAAAAGTGGATTAAAAAAGCTGCGGAGGAAAAATGTGATATTGCCGTACTACCTGAATTGTGGACTACCGGTTATGATTTAGCTCGATTATCCATGATTGGGGATAAAAATGCAGAGGAATCTGTATGTTTCTTACAAAATGCAGCAACAGAATTTGCAATCCATTTGGTTGGAGGATCTGTAGCGAAGATAACACCTGAAGGAATCTTTAATACAACGCTAATTGTAGATCGAAATGGACAATTGATTAAAGAATACGAAAAACTTCACCTGTTTAGGTTAATGGATGAGCACTTATATCTGCAAGGTGGAAAAAAAGACGGGTTATTCCACCTTGAAAACGAAACATTTGGCACAGTTATTTGTTATGATATTCGTTTTCCTGAGTGGATTCGAAGACATGCATTAAGTGGTGCCAAAGCCATCTTTGTTTCAGCGGAATGGCCAAATCCGAGGTTACATCACTGGAAAAGCTTATTAATCGCAAGAGCCATTGAAAACCAATGCTATATTATTGCTTGTAATCGAGTGGGAAGTGATCCTAAAAATCAATTTTTCGGTCACTCTCTCATTATTGATCCTTGGGGAGAAATAGTTGCCGAAGGAATGGAAGGTGAAGAATTAGTAACAGGTGAAATTGATCTAAAAAACGTCTTACATGTACGTAATACCATTCCAGTTTTTGAAGATCGATTACCAAAATTCTACTAAGATATAGTTTTTCAAAATAACCTGAGAAAGAAACTAGCAATGCTAGTTTCTTTTAACAGGAATATAAATATGAAATTTAGTACCTACCCCAACTTCACTTTCAACCTCTACTTTTCCCCTATGTTCCTTGATAATTTTATAACTTACCATTAGTCCTAATCCAGTACCTCGTTCTTTGGTTGTATAGAATGGTTCCCCTAGTCGTTTTATCTTTTTCTCAGGGATTCCTTCCCCTTCATCCTCAATCACTATATGTATAAAATCACTTGGCTTATTATCCATCTTAATGGTTATAAAACCACCTTTTGGCATTACTTCTATCGCATTTTTAATTATATTAATAAATACTTGTTTCATTTGATTCGGTTCACAAAATACATAAGGAAGTTCATTAGCATATTCAACGTTAAACTGGATATTATTCATTAATGCCTGTCCATTTAATAACTCCAATGTTTCATTCATTACCTTTCTCATATCATTATCTTTAAATTGAATTGCCTGTGGTTTTGCTAATATTAAAAACTCGGTAATAGTTGATTCTATTCTTTTTAATTCAGACATAATTACTTTAAAATACATGGAGTGATCTTCTTTCATGCTCAATTCCAATAATTGAATAAATCCTTTTAAAGCAGTCATTGGATTGCGTATTTCATGAGCAATCCCCGCTGCTAATTCTCCCACTACACTGAGAGTATCAGATTTTTGTAATTGCTCCTGCATTCCTATTTTTTCTGTTACGTTTCGAATAACGGTTAAGCTTAGATTAGACGCGACATTTCCTTTAGAGCTTAACTCGAAATACTTATTACCATCTTCCGATGAAATAGTTAGTGTTGAATCGGAGGTACCTAGCCGCTCTAATTCATCTATATGTATTTTAATTTCGTGCTTATAATGGTCTTCAAGGATATCCCAAATACTTTTTCCAATAATGTCGTCTCTTTCAGCTTTCAAGAAATCAGCTGCTACCGGATTTATATCAATTATCTCATAGTGACGATTCCACAGCACCATCCCGTCCAAGGTGCCTTCAAATACTTTACGGAAACGTTCTTCGCTTTCTCGCAATTCCTTTTCCATTTTGTAACGTTCACTAGCATTGCGAAAAATAGTCATATTTGAGCCATCAACAAAATGCTTTTTTGCGGTAAACTCCAGTTGTTTCAACTGCCCATTAGGCATCAGAAATAGCAGTTCGTCTCTTATTTCTCCAAGCTCATAGAATTTCTTTAATAGCGAGTTGAAATGATCGTTTTTCTCTAACACAAAGTCCCAAATATTCCCTTTCAAAAACTCTTCAGAAGTACATTCGAATATTTTTAAAGCAGACTGATTAGCCATTAATACATTCCCTTCATTGTCCCAAAAAACAATACCATCAATTGCTTCTTCGAAAAGGCTTCTGTACAGCTCATCACTTTGCTTGAAATAAAAATTTTTTTGTTTCGCAATTTTTATATTTTCATCTGATATTAGCTCATCACTAATCTCCATTCACATTCTCTCCTATTTACTCTCTCTATACATAATACGGAATAAGGAACCTTCTCCTCTCCTATATCCATTATTTTCGGTACCTTTGCTGAAATTCCTGCGTATTTAACAATTTTTTTATATTATTCCTTAGATTGAGGTTTTTGGATTCTTTCGATAAAATAGAAAAGATGTTCAATCTTTAAAAAATGAGGTAATAAAAAAAATGAATATTATTGTGAGTACACTGAACGCGAAATATATTCATACAAACTTAGCGATTCGTTATTTAAAGGCTTATGCGGCTCCGGAATTTAATATAAAAATTGCAGAGTACACTATTAAAGACCCGATAATGAACATTGTGTCGGATTTATTTTCAAAACAACCTGAAGTACTAGGCTTTAGCTGTTATATATGGAATATTGAAGAAACCATAAAGGTTATTCAAGTGATAAAAAAAATTATGCCTAATTTAAAAATTGTACTTGGCGGTCCAGAGGTAACATATGATTTTACTTATTGGTTAAAACGGATGCCTGAGGTGGACTACATTGTAGTCGGTGAAGGAGAAGAGACTTTCAAACAACTGCTTCTCCAATTAAATGGCCCTATGGATATAGAAAATGTACAGGGCATATCTTATATGAAAGAAGGAAAAGTGGTTATAAATCCTCCTCGGGCTAAAATTGACCTAAAGCAACTCCCTAGCCCATTTCGCTTTGAAGAGGATTTACCGCATCTCTCCAAACGGGTCGTTTACGTAGAAACAAGCCGCGGCTGTCCATTCAATTGTCAATTTTGTTTATCCTCTATTGAATTGGGTGTTCGCTATTTTAATCGCGAAAAAATAAAAGAAGATATTCGGTTTTTAATGGACCATGGTGCAAAAACTATTAAATTTGTTGACAGGACATTTAATATTAGTCGTAGCTACGCAATGGAGATGTTCCAGTTTTTGATCGATGAACATAAGCCGGGCACTGTTTTTCAATTTGAAATAACCGGAGATATTATGCGACCTGAAGTAATTAACTTTTTGAATGAAAACGCTCCAAAGGGATTGTTCCGGTTTGAAATTGGCGTACAATCAACGAATGATTTAACGAATGAGTTGGTTAAGAGAAGACAGAACTTCGAGAAGCTCACAAGAACCGTTACGATGGTAAAGAATGGTGGAAAGATTGACCAGCATCTTGATTTGATAGCAGGTTTACCGGAAGAGGATTACCAATCCTTCCGAAAAACATTTAATGATGTTTTTGCTTTACGTCCTGAGGAATTACAGCTTGGTTTTCTAAAAATGCTAAGAGGGACTGGAGTACGAATAAGGGCGAAGGAACATGAATATGTCTATATGGATCACGCTCCATATGAAATTCTTCAGAATAATGTCTTATCATTTGAAGATGTTGTAAAAATAAAACAAGTGGAAGACGTTTTAGAAAAATATTGGAATGACCACCGAATGGATGAAACTATTGAATACTTGGTGACACAACTATTTGCAACACCTTTTGACTTTTTCCAAGAATTTGGCACCTATTGGGAACAACAAGGTTGGAGCCGGATTGGACATCAATTAGAAGATTTGTTTAAGCGATTGAGTCAATTTCTTAGCAGTATTCATTCATCCCATTTAGAAATAGTTGAAGGTCTAATGAAGTACGATTATTTAAAACATCATAGATATAAACCAAGAAAACCATGGTGGAAACAAAACATAGAAAAAGAAGAAGGTATGCAGGTTTATGAATTAGTAAAAAAACATCCGGAACATCTGGGAAAATCGTTTCTAGAACTTGAGCTTTCGGATAAAGATTTATTGAAGCATACAATCATTGAAAAAGTTCCTTTCGATAGTACTACATTTATAAAGTCAAAATTAATTGTAGAAAATCCATCCTACATATTGGTTTATTTTGATCCAGTTTCGGGGATCTCAAGCATCTTTCCAGTAGTGAAACAATAATGCCAGTTACTCGGCATTATTGTTTCTTTTTTCTTCTTCTTTCTTTTGATTACTATTCCTTGCCGCTTGACTAAGCTCTATAAATTTAGTTGCATTTATATCGCCGAATTCTGAACCTAGTTCTTCACTTGTTGTTATATTTTCTTTCCTACTATCCATTGTTCTTTCCTGCTCTCCCTTTTTTCGAGTTCCGGTTTGCATGTTTTGCCGTTTCTTCTCCGCTCGAATATTCCGTAGCGAATTCTGAATTCGCAAGGTTCTTTATTGGGGTTTTATTATTTTTTATAGCAGCATCACGTTCTGCTTTCCTTTTCACCATTATTACTCCTCCTTCAAATGAAAATGTCGTTATTATGGCTCATTGATATGATAACCGAAAGAGATGGATTTAATCTGGTGAAATCTTGATTTTTAGCTACGATTTGTTCAACATTTTACCACTTATGTTTTTTTCTTTTTATTTCATACTATTATTATTAGCAACAAAATCTTTATTAGAAGGGAGAAAAAATGATGGCTAGAAGCAGTAATAAATTATTAGTTCCCGGTGTGGAGCAATATTTAGACCAAGTAAAATATGAGATTGCCCAAGAATTTGGTGTGAATTTAGGCTCAGATACTGTTTCCAGAGCAAACGGTTCTGTTGGCGGAGAAATTACAAAAAGATTAGTAAAGCAAGCTCAAGCAGAGCTTTCAGGACAAAATAAATAGTAAAGAAATAGATAAAGCGATATTTTCTTAAAAGGTTAATCAAGAGTACTAAAAAGAAGGGAAAATTAATTATTTTCCCTTCCATTTATGTTCTTGTTTATTTTCTTTATGATTAACATAATGATTTTTGTTCTGCTCGATTTTTTTATGTAGATTTTTTTCAAGATTATTTCTGTCTTTTATATGATGATCTTGATGATTGGACATGTGATTTTGATTCCATTTTCCATTATTGCTTGGATTAGTTTTATTTCGATGATGAGCCCACGGAATACTTCTCTTTTCCTCTTTCTCAAGGGTTTTCATTTCATGCTCTAGTCTTTTTTCATTCTTTTTTTGCTGTCCAATATTCTTTTCTGGTTTTACATGCCTATAATTGGTGTTCTTCTTGATTGGCTCATTTTTCTTAGGTAACACTTTATGCGGTTCACTATGAGATTTTTCCGCTTTTTTATTTGCCTTATTTGTTTGATTATTCCCCATATTTTTTGTCTGTTCTTGCTTTGCCTGTTCTGTCTTTATCCTTTTTTCTAGCTTTGTTTGTTCTTTCTTTGTCCTTTTTTCTAGCTTTGTCTGTTCTTTTTTCACTACGTATGTTCCCGTAGAGACACCGCTTTTTAATGCATCCTCTCGCTCATCTATTGTTGCATTTACTACTTTAACATTTGCGTTAAAAATTTTAGCAATTGGAGCTAATTTTTGAACTTTTTCCTCTAACCTTTTATTTTTTTGTTTATGTTGATCTTTAATCACAGATGCAATAATGACATTTGCGTTTTTATCCAGATAACCCAATGACTTACTTTTGGATAACACTTGTTTTGCTATGTATTCAAAATCTTGATTGTCAGCGACATTCACTTTTGATAAAACTTTTTGACCATCTTGATTCAATGCTTTCGCACGAATAACCTGTAAATTTTTATTTAAGACAAGTTCAACACTTGGATTAGCATCAATGGAAACATAGGCATATGCCTTATTTTGATTTGATACATTAAAAACTAGTGCACATATTATTAGGGCACTTACTAATGCTAAACCTCCAATTTTAGCGGGTACAGGTACCAGGGGGAAATGAAGTTTTTTTACATATGGATTAAAAACTATTTCTTCTCCTATCTGCAAGTTATCATGAGGTTTCGCACCCTTTACAAATTCTCCTTCTGCGGTAAGCATGACAAGATATCTCTTTTTTATTTCAAGTATTACTCCTTTTCTCATCCCTCTAACCTGCCTTTTATATACTCCTTTAAATAAAGGAAATCACCCGCTAAAATTAAAACAACTGCAATGATATATTTCCGATTTCGTTCCAGTGTTTTTCGACTTACACTTACTCTTTTTTCCAGTAATTTCATAGGCAGCTTTTTATTTTCCATTAATTGGGCCAGCAACACACGATCCTCTACAATCGCTTTTGCTGCCATGAAAGCATTGATTCTTGCGTCTTCATGCTTTGGAGATTGTTTTACTAAATCGCTAAAAGACAACTTATACGTTTTTAATAATTCTTGAAAGCGAATAATCTCTTCTCTTCTTTTTTCGTCATCTTTTTTTATATGAAAACTTTCAATGGATAAATTGTCCTCCAATGATTGCAGTTTACCGTTATTTTCTCCATCGTTAGTTACTAATTGCATGCTTAGTTCTTTGTATTTGGAATTACTGCGAATATAATCAATAACTTTCCGTTTGATAATTACCTCTGCAAATGCGAGTAAGGATGAACCTTTATTATGATCAAATTTCATTATAGCCTCATGAAAAGCAATAAGACCAATGCTGAATTCATCATCACTCTCATCAATATAATGCTTGCATACCGAAGAAACTGTTTTCTTGATAAAAGGCTTATATTTTGAAAGCAATTCTTGTAATGCTGCTTCATCTCCGTTTTGGATAGACACAGCAATTTCTTCTAATGATTTATTCTTTTCTTTAAAAAGCAAATTGAGCATAGAACTCACCCCATCCTACTATTATAGCATGGATAGGACAATAGACTCGTTTTCTATGTAATTACAAAATTATTTCAATCAATATAAAACTACGACAACGATTACTAATTTGTGAGGGTGGAAAATAAATAAAAAAACTGCTAGTAGCAGTTTTTCCCATTACATTCCTTGACTTATCTCTGTATTGTTTTTCCTTGCGGTCAAGTACCCAGATAAAACAATTATTATGAGAACAGACCAAAATGCTAGTTTCCAGAAAACAGATTCCGGAAAATGTTCGTCTAGTATTCTTATTTTTTCATGCGCTAATGTTAAGACTGTAAGCTTTACTCCAACCCAGCCTACAATGAGAAACGCTGCTGTTTCTAAGCTAGGATATTTTTGCAGCAATTTCACAAAACTGTTTGCTGCAAATCGTATAATTACTAGGCCAATAATTCCTCCAAGCAGCATCACCGTAAATTGTGCTCCATCGATACCACCGATATGAAACCAACCGGCTGGTTTTAGTGTGATGGCAAGGGCAACGGAAGCAAGCATAGAGTCTATGGCAAAAGCTATATCTGCAATTTCTACCTTTAATACCGTCATCCAAAAGGAGGAATGCTTTTGCTTTTGGGTATGTTTTTGGCGTTCCTTCCCTAATATTTTCTTGTTTTTTAAAAGGTGATTAGCCGAAATAAATAGCAAATATAATGCACCAATTGCTTGTAACTGCCATACATTTACTAAGAAGGAAATTAGGAATAAAGCCAGAAAACGAAACAGGAATGCACCGATTAACCCGTAAAATAGTGCTTTCTGTTGTTTGTCTTGTGGTAAGTGTTTGACCATAACCGCCATTACAATGGCATTGTCAGCCGCTAATATTCCTTCTAATCCAACTAGCACAAGCAAAACCCAACCATACTCCATCATCAACGAAATGTCCAAAATAATTTTGCCTCCCTTATGTTTTACTTCTAACAACATTAACCTATAAAGGACGCAAAAAAGACCTTTGCCCCTTATAGGCAAAGGTCTTGCTAGACATATGTATAATGCCAACAAAGCCGATGAATTTCTTCATGTAATGACGACTTTGTTTAGACGCTTTCGCATCTAAAGCTACTCCCCTTTGACATTGTCAAAGTATTATTATTTTTCTTTATTATACTGTACAAATTATCGTTTGGCAATAATTATTTTACCTGTCTTCTATTAGATTTATATCTCTTTGGATTTCTTTTTTAATATCAAGCCAATTACATGCCCAATGATTAAACCAGGAATGAGGAAAATCATAGGTAGAAATATAGGCCCAATAAAAATATTATGGATCTTAATTAGCGGTGAATACATGAGGCCAATAGTCACAAAATAAGCACCAAATGCGAATGGAAGATAACTATATTTTTTTACCTTTTCAAGTGCAGACTTATACGCATCCCACATTGCATACATATATAAACATGGATAGAACATTAACCATTGGTAGTTAATAATTTTACTTGCTGTGTCCGTTTTCCCTAAAAAACTAAGCATAATCCCTTCATTAAAATTGCTTTTCACATTAATCAAAAACTCTAATAAAATGAACAATATTCCTTTTACAAGCGACCCAGATAAAACTTGCGCAAAGCCTGGTAAGGCAATGCTCCATAAAATAGCCTCTAGCGGCTCCATCTTCTTCATGGTTTACCCTTTAAATGTAGTGGATTGTTGATCTTCAAATATTTTAGGATTTTCGTCCATTTCATTAAAGTCAATATTATCAGCCTTACCAGGTCCATTTAAAAAGGCAATCCAAAAATCAGTAATATCAAATGCTGAATTATCTTTTGCGCTCATAACCATTTCCTCCGTCGTCATAAAAGAAGTCCTCCATAATTTTCCCATGCATAGTAAGATTTATACAGTAATTTAAAAGAAAGAGGCTGGGACATAAGTAAAAAAATCATTGAATTGGTTAAATTTACGAAAGCAAAAACGCATGAAATCAAAGTTTTTAAATTTGATTTCATGCGTTTTTTAATATTCACTGCGTTTTGTCCCAGCATCTTTCTTTTAAATTGCTGTGGTTCTTCTTAGATAAGTCAACATCAGTTCGTGTACTACCTCTATGTGATTCCTTTATCTCAGTCGAAGACTGCGAAGGTGAAATTTAAAGTGCTAATTTCACTCATCCAAACGCCGATGAACATGTCGCTTCCGTTTTTCTATTTATTCCATTGGATTGCTTAGTTTAATATCTGGATGTTTATCTTGAAACCATCTTAACGCAAAATCATTCTCAAATAAGAATAATGGTTTATCATATCGATCCTTAACGAGGAGACTGCGTGAGCTAGATAACGACTCATCCACTTGTGATTCGTCAATCCAACGAGGTATTTTGGAACCGATATGCTCCATAATGACCTCCGAATTATACTCATTTTTCATACGGTGTTCAAACACTTCAAATTGTAATTGTCCGACTGCTCCTAAAATATAATCCTCCATTCTATAGGTTTTATATAACTGGATAGCTCCCTCTTGGACAAGCTGAAGAACACCTTTATGGAAATGTTTTTGCTTTAATACATTTTTGGCTGAAACCTTTACAAATAACTCAGGAGTAAATTGCGGTAGTTTTTCGTATTGAAGTTTTCCTTTACCAATTGATAATGTATCGCCAATTTGATAGGTACCTGTGTCATAAATTCCAATGATATCTCCACTTACAGCATTATTTACGGTACTTCGATCATCCGCCAAAAATTGAGTGGATTGAGAAAGCTTAATGGATTTCCCTGTTCTTGTTAAAGTAACATTCATCCCTCTTTCAAATTCACCGGAACATATACGTAAAAATGCAATCCGATCGCGATGAGCCGGATTCATGTTTGCCTGAATCTTAAATATAAATCCGGAAAAATCCTCAGAAGTTGGTTCAATATAACCCTCATTAGAATTACGCGGTTGCGGCGATGGTGCGAATTGCAGATATGTTTCTAAAAAGGTTTGTACGCCAAAATTCGTTAAAGCACTGCCGAAGAATACTGGAGTTAAAGTTCCATCAGCAATTTTCTCACGAGAAAATTCATTACCTGCTTCATTTAAAAGCAGGATTTCTTCCAATGCTTGCTCGTATAGGCCAGATTGTTTCAATTTAGAAGAATCATCACTAATCTCCCCGTCTTCATTAAGAGAGATAAATCTTTCATTATCTTCCACACGAAATTGCTCAATCCGGTTGTAATATCGATCATAAATCCCAAGAAATTCTTTCCCCATTCCAATTGGCCAATTCATTGGATATGATTCAATTCCCAATACTTCCTCAAGTTCAGCTAGCAACTCTAGAGGATTTTTCCCTTGGCGATCAAGTTTGTTGATGAAGGTGAAAATTGGTATCCCTCTCATGCGGCAAACTTTAAATAATTTAATCGTCTGATCCTCTATCCCTTTTGCAGAGTCAATGATCATTACAGCACTGTCAACCGCCATTAATGTTCGATAAGTATCTTCACTAAAATCTTGGTGTCCAGGCGTATCTAAAATATTTACACGGTAACCGCTGTATTCAAATTGCATTACAGACGACGTAACGGAAATTCCTCTTTGTTTTTCAATCTCCATCCAATCGGATGTTGCGAATTTCCCGGATTTCTTCCCTTTTACTGTTCCGGCAGCACGAATTGCACCACCGAACAATAGCAATTGCTCCGTTAAAGTAGTTTTTCCGGCATCCGGATGCGAAATAATTGCAAAGGTTCTTCGTGATAAAACCTCATCTTTAAATGTCATGATGTAATTTCCTTTCATTCCTAAAATTCTTAGCCAGTACAAGATTCCGCTGCTGTACAACAGCAGTACTGAGTTTTAATCTTTGTTCCGCTCTCTTCAATTTTTGAAGCGAAAAGCCTAACTGTTTAAAGTTTCATGTAACAATTATCGGTTATTACATTTCCCTTGTCCACCCATATATTTTGATTGCCAATTCTATTGCAGCAGCCTCCCCGCCAACCTTGCCTTGCAAGCTTTTTGATATTCGTTCTAAAAGCTCCTCTTTATTCTCATCGTATGTAAAATACGTGGACCATTCCAATACCGGAACGGCAATAACAAAATAATCGTCTTTTTTATTTTCATATATATAAAGATCTTCTTGCTTATCTAAAATGGTAGTTTTCCTAATTTTCATCTAGTTTTACCTCCAGTAATAAAAAAGATGCTTAGTGAAAAATATCAAGCTTGTTTTAAAGAATGTATAATGGTATCCGGAATTTTCTCTGCTACCCGGCCCTTTCTTCCATTTGTCCTTTCCGCCTGCAGCAATGAATTTAAAATTGCTTCCTCTGTAGCCTCTGCTACCGCTTGGAAAAGTAAATTCATGACTGGATGATCCTCTCGTAATATATCGATGGTTTCTATCCCTTCTTTTTGATTATGAGAGAAAGTTACAGCATTAGAAAAAGCAATCACAATATCGCCGCTCCCATGATGAATATGGCTTCCAATTCTGCTAAGACCAACAGGACATCTTTTCGCTAAGCGCTTCAGTTGTCGATCAGATAGTGGTGCATCTGTTGCAAGAACCATCATGATTGATCCATCGGGTCGTTCCATTTTATCTTCCTGTTTGATTATATCAAAATATAATTCATCTTTCTTTCCAAAATTACTTTGAACAAGCACTCCAACCGTGTATGCTGTATTCTCTTTATATGGAACGATTCGAGAAGCACTACCTATACCGCCTTTATAACCGAAGCAAATAGTTCCTGTACCAGCACCAACTGCTCCTTCTTCTGCACGATCTACCGATGCAGTTCTAATTGCTTCCATTGCATGTTCTGGTTTTACACTTAGTAAACGTGCAGAATTTAAATAGCTGTCATTGCATTCCCCTACCACTATATTAATAGAACTGGTGGAATCCCCGATTTCCGGATTTTCTTTCAACATATATTGCAACCCTCCTTGCAATACACTTCCGACACAAAAAGTATTTGTAAGTAAAATGGGAGATTCCAGAAGCCCTAGTTCTTCTATTTGAATCAATCCTGTTGTCTTTCCAAAACCATTTACAACATAGCTTGCAGCAGCAACTTTCTCTTTGAATGTATTAGCACCATGAGGTAATATCGCTGTTACACCAGTCCGTATACACTCTTCCCTGCTTAAATCTTCCTTTATTGTGACATGTCCTACACGAACACCGCTGACATCTGTAATACAATTCTTTTCCCCATGTTGTAATGATCCAATTTTTATTCCTGCTTCCATCGCTTTCATCGTTACTCCTCCTTACTGTAAAAAAATAAAAGATTTTTTTCCGTATGAACATTATTTAATTAATTTTTATTTAGAACATCTGATTGAATTTCATATAATAGAAGTTTTTTCGCATCAATATTATTTTCCTCTATCCATGATCTCAAATGGTCAATATCATTCGTATTCTCAGATTTGATTTTCACATTGAACTCACACAAATCGACAATATTAATGATGTTGGCAACAGTATCATCACAAATGTCCCATCTCTTATCAAAAGAAAGAAATAATTCCTTTAACGCTTGTTGAAAGCAATGTGACAATTGCTTCTTTTTCATTTTTAGATAATTCCAGCGTGCATTTTTTGGAACGTACTTCGATTTGTAGTACGATGGATCCTCTATTAACCCATCCACTTCCTTTTCACATATACCCCTAACTAAAAAATCATTGCGAATTTCTATTCTTTCTTTTTCAAATTGATCGGAAATTAGCTTAAGTGAAATCATATCGATCACGAAGTCTAATTGGTGACGGTCCAGTATTAACTTACACTTTTCGAGAATATGTTTCATTTCAATCATTTCCCCACCCCAATAGAAGAAATGTCCCTAAATTAGACATTAGGGACACCATTTTTATTATATATTATTCTGTTACCATTCTTGATTGCACATAGGCAAATAATAGTTTTTCAGTATTCGCAATAGATGTTTCATGGGTTCTTTCAAATGCATGGGATGATTCAATCCCTGGACCAACTAAACCATGAACAATGTCAAAGCCAGAACGAATAGCTGCAGAGGCGTCTGAGCCATAGAAAGGATAAATATCAACCTTATAATCAATATCATTAGCCTTTGCTAAATTGACTAAGTGCTTTCTTAGCCCGTAGTGATAAGGACCCGTTGAATCTTTAGCACAAATTGATACAGTATATTCATCCGATGCTTGGCCATCGCCTAGTGCCCCCATATCAACCGCCAAATACTCAACAGTCTCAGGAGTAATATTGGAATTACCGCCATATCCAATTTCTTCATTATTAGAAATCAGAAAATGTGTTGTGTATGGCAGTTCCAAGTTATTTTCTTGGATATATTTTATTAATCTTAATAAAATGGCAGTACTTGCTTTGTCGTCTAAATGTCGTGATTTTATATAACCGCTTTCGGTAATTTCAACACGCGGATTAAATGAAACGAAGTCACCTTCTTCAATGCCTAAAGCGCGTACCTCTTCTTCATTTTTCACCTTTTCATCTATACGAACTTCAATGTTTTCCTCATTTCTTTCCGCCTTTCCGGCATCTTTATAGACATGAACTGATTGTTGATGCATTAAAATAGTTCCTGTATAGATATCTCCCGCTGATGTTTCAATTTCACAATATTCCCCTTCAACAGAATTCCAGCGGAACCCCCCAATCATCGTCAGCTTTAAACGTCCATTAGATTTTACTTCTTTTACCATTGCCCCAAGCGTATCGACGTGTGCTGTTAGCATCCGGTGTTTTTGATTGTTTTTTCCAGGTATTGTAATAAGAAGTCCGCCTTTTCGATTTCTTTCCATTTTAACCCCTAAGTCTTTTAAATAGTTTTCACAAAACTCAATTGCCTTTTTCGTATTCCCTGAAGGACTTGGAATCGAAACAAGTTCTTTAATTAGCTGCATGGTTTCTCTTGCATTTCCATATGTATTCATATCATACATCTCCTTATATCTCTCCATTTATTGGCCTCATATTTCGATAATTGCAAGTTTTACTTATGAACTTATTATATTAGAAGATTCGGAAACAATACAGACCAAAAGCTTATTTGTATGAATTGTTTTTATTCTATAATATAATTTAGAAAACAAAAGGAGGAACGACTATGGCAGAACATCACTTTCACTTAAAAGCCATTTGGCCAGGAGGCAGAAATAGCGTAGGAGATATAGAAGCAGGAAATTTAAAAACAAAGATTTCTATTCCTCCTGAAATGGATGGACCCGGCGTTGGCACAAACCCTGATGAAATGCTTTTGGGTGCAGCTGCAACATGCTATATTATTACACTCGCTGCTATGTTTGAAAGAAGACAAATAGAAGTAAGTAGCCTTACTATGGAATCAGAAGGTATCGTTGAAGTAGTAAAGGGTATTATTACATATAAGAAAATTATTCATCGTCCTCATATAGTACTTAAAAAAGGAACTCTAAGAGAACTAGAGGGGAAAGTCAACCAGCTTGCGGAAAAAGCAGAGAAAAGCTGTATGATATCACGCGCTATCCAAGGAAATGTGGAAATTGCCTTGGAACCAAACATCGAAGAAGAGAAATAATCATTCCTCCATTTCATCGTATAGACATTATTATAAAAAAAATAATGGGTAAACTAATTACAATACGATGGTTAGGAGGTTGTTCTATTCATGAAAAAAAGAAATCACGATCAGGAACCAACAATCGCACCCGGTATGGATGATGCGGAGGAGCTTGACCGTGAAGCTACGAATGAGGAAATAGAGAATGGTGAATATACCAGTGTTACCACTCTATCTTGGGATGAAGTGGAATCAAATGATGACTGACATATGTCAGTCATTATTTATTTTAAATGGAACCGATTCGAAGGAAGATGGGGAATCAATTTGATCTCTGTCATCCACCATACTTCTTGTTCCTAATATCGGAGAATCGTCACCCATAAGCTGACCAAACCCCTGATTTTTCTTATCAGAATTATGCCAATCCGCTAATAAGTTTTGACCAATATTTACCGCAGAACAATTTTCAAAGGAATTAATTTTTAAAACAAAAATATTAATGTTAATAGAAGGTGCAGCCAAAATAATATCCCTCCTCTTTATGAGTATGTATATGAATAAGGAAAGAAGTTTATGAAATTTACTTATCAGCCATAAGAAGCTAATCATAAAAGACCGTAAGTATCATAATACTTTCTTCTTTATCATTTTTGGTAAATACATTATGGAATAAAGTATTTACGCTATCGGAAACCTCCAAACATCTAAAAAATGTTGAGAGGTTTGAAATGGGGGTGTCTTGTAGTGGATGTGGATAAAATAAGGCAGTGGTTACAATTTGCCCAACAGATTCAGGGCAGCGGTGACTTTTGGAATTCTATTTTTGATAAAGATTTTGTAAATTCTAATGGTCAACAACAGCAACAGCAACAACATTATCAGATGAATAATCAAACTCCCCATCCTTTTACCATGGAACAACCAACAGCGCCAAAAGATCCTTTTCCATTAGTAGATATTCTGGCAGATGAACAGTTTCTGTATATCATTGCAGCATTGCCTGGGGTTGCAAAGGAAGATTTAAACCTAGCTGTTACAAATGATACTGTCATATTAAAAGGAATTATAAAGCCACTGATACCAAATACACATACGATTACAGCCGAAAGGAAATACGGTCCCTTTGAAAGAGCCATCAAGCTTACGGAATCAATAGACGCATCGAAAATAAAAGCAAAATATATGAATGGATTACTCATTGTTTCCTTTGAAAGGATTATTAGAAATGCAGAACCAATTGATATTGAATAAAACAGTTAAGGTGTGGGATCGACATGTCTCTAAAACAATTGTTCCACTATTTCATTAAAAACGACTCTTCGCTGAAGCAACTGAAGAAAAAAGTCATATATTTAGAAAAGAAACTAGAAAAATACAAAGAGATGGAAAGTGCGGTGCAAGAACTGCACAAGCAAAAAAAAGAGGAAGTACTTCAACCCCCAATTGTTGTAGAAAGGCTAAATGTTGAAAAGTTAATAGTCGATAAGGTTGAGTTAAATAACAATTTTGGTCAACTAGGAATTAAAGAATTAAAAGGCCGGTTAAACATTGGGGCAACATATGGAGAAGGGGCAGTCTATGAACATTTGAAAAAGGAAAATAAGGAAAAAAACGAGGAAAGTTCATCTGCAGAGAGGTCAATTAGAAAAAAAAATGTCCAAGCTCCCAAAGTAAATGTTAGGGCAAGGTAAATGAATTTAAACAGTGACGAACCATCTCGTTTTAGGTAAAATATAGATTATCTTTACAAATAATTTAACCTAAGGAGATGCATAGTATGAAATTAGCAACAATTGGGACTAGCTGGATTACGTCTTCTTTTATTAATGCCGCAATCAGTTCCGGCAAACTGACCTTACATTCTACCTTTTCCCGCTCCATTGAAAAGGCAAAGGAATTTGCTGAAAAGCATCAAGCAAGTCATGCCTATTCTAATTTAGAAGAAATGCTTAAAGATGAAGAAATAGATGTAATTTATATTGCTTCACCTAATTCGCATCATTTTAACCATGTCATACAATGCTTAAAGGCGAAAAAGCATGTTATTTGTGAAAAACCTATTTTCTCCAACACAAAGGAGCTTAGCGCAGCTTACCAATGTGCTGAAGAAAACAATGTATTCTTATTTGAAGCAATTCGCAATATCCATACCCCAAATTTTCACTTGCTACAGAAGGAATTACATAAAGTCGGCCAACTGCGGAGTGCTTCCTTACATTATTTGCAATATTCATCAAGGTATGATGCATTTTTAAATGGTGAGGAACCAAATGTTTTTTCACCTGCTTTTTCTGGGGGAGCGCTAGTTGATCTTGGTGTCTATCCATTATTTATTGCAGTTTCCTTATTTGGACAACCAGAGAAGGTTGATTATTATCCCGTTAAGCTACGGACCGGTATCGATGGCAACGGTACCTTAATACTTCAATATGCAGATTTTACATGTACCATAATGTGCTCTAAGATTTCTCATTCTTATCTTCCCTCCGAAATTCATGGGGAAAAAGGAACCATTATTCTTGATCAAACGTCATGTATAAGCAAACTGGAATATAAAGAAATTAAGTCAAACATTTCCACCACTTTTTCTGTCAATCAAGATGAAAATGATATGAAATACGAAATCCTCCACTTCATAAATGTGATGGATACAAACAATTTGGAAGAATATAGCCGGCTTAAAAATCTAAGCCGTACAGTATTAGAAATTACGGAAATGGCGCGTAAACAGAATAGCATTATATTTGGCTCAGAACGAGAAGCATAAAATTATTTTCTAATACAAATCTTATTATAATTTCATTTTCTTTTTGTTTTTATTACGTACAATGGATTCGCTAGATAAGCAGCTAGCAATAACCTCCTTATTAAAATATTTCCTCGTTAAAACCCGGCAATTGCCGGGTTTTTTCGTGCAAACACTTAATTTTACATCTAGATCTATATACAAATACTTTTCTCCGAAACCTTGTGGCATTTATAAAAGAAAACGGAATAAGTATTTTATTCATCTTCAAGTCTGAATCCGCTTTTAGACAAAATACTCCCTTCGTTACAGCTAATTTGATGACGCTAGATTATGACAGATAGCGATAATTTATATCAAAACAGTTCTCTGTATGATGTATATTGTTAAAACTTAAAGTAAAAATTATAAATGGGTTACGCTTCACATATTTTGAAAAAAGGGGTTACTAAAATAATGAAACGCTTATTATCTATCGGTATAAAAGGTCTAGGTGCTTTTATTCTTTTATACGCTATCCTGGGCCTTGGTTATAATATGTCTTTTGGCAGAGTATTGCTCATTACAATTGTACTTGGAACTATATCTTATATTATTGGTGACCTCATAATATTGCCACGGTCCAATAATATAGTTGCAACCGGAGTTGATTTAGCTACAGCATTTGCTGTGATTTGGGGTCTAAATGCATACAGCCTGGATTATCATACGCTTCTTCTCTATTACAGCTCGTTAATTGGTGCCATCGCAATCGCTGCATTTGAATTTTTTTACCACATGTATTTATTAAAAACATTTATACATGAAAAACAAACGTATTACTATACTCCTTCGCGGACAAGATTTCAAACCGAGTCTTCAGAAGAGCTTCATCCGAATATAAAAAAGAATAAGGATACCGAGGAAAAATAAAAGAAAGGCTGACTCCTTTAAACTAGGTAGTCAGCCTTTCTTTTAAATGTATTCTAAATTATTTATTACTGTGATTATAGTTATATTTTGAACGATCTACTGGTGTAAAGCCATCTGGTGTATAGAATCTCAATAAATCTCCGTAAACTACCTTATCAGATAGCTGCAGCTTTGTTTGAACCATTTGTTCATCTTTTTTAATTTCATCATTTTTTTCGATACGTAAGCCAGTTTTTGTATCGTAGTACTTTCCATTAACCGAGGTTACAGTTGGTGTTATAAAGCTTCCATTGCGGAAAGGTACGACTTGCGAATGATCCTTTGAAAATAGGTCTGTACCAAATTGAATATAGTCCTTTGTATCAATTCCTAATATATGCTCAAGTGTAGGTAAGAGGTCGATTTCTCCCCCGTATTGATGCATAACTCCACCTTTTGCACCTGGTACGTGAATAATCAATGGGACACGTTGTAACTGAGCATTTTCGAATTCATTAATTTTCTTGCCCATAACTTGTGACATGGCTTTATTATGATTTTCTGAAATTCCATAATGGTCACCATACATAATAATAATGGAATTATCATATAAACCAGATTGCTTCAGGTAATCGATAAATCCTTTGACTGCTTCATCTAGATATCTCGCAGTTTGGAAATATCTATCGACCGAACTATCACCAGTATTATCTGGTCCAATTGTTGCTTCATTGCTCGCTATTGGATAAGGGAAATGGTTCGATAAAGTAATAAATTTAGCATAAAACGGCTGCTTTAATGTTTCTAACAATGGAATAGATTCCTTAAAGAATGGTTTATCCTTCAATCCATAGTTCAAAACATCATTATCATTCATATCATAGTAGCTTGCATCAAAGAACTTGTCGTAACCAAATGATTTATATGCCTCATCACGGTTCCAAAATGTTTTATAGTTTCCATGGAATACAGCTGTTGTGTATCCTCTTTGGTCCATAATAGCAGGCATTGCTTGGAACGTGTTTAACGCTTTGGTTGTAAGTACCGATCCTTGAGGTAGACCGAATAACGAGTTTTCTAACATAAACTCAGCATCGGATGTCTTACCTTGTCCTGTTTGATGAAAGAAGTTATCAAAGTAAAATGTATTTTTGTCTTTAGTAAAAGAATTGATGAATGGGGTAACTTCTTCCCCATTTAACTTATAATTAATTAAAAAGTTTTGGAAAGACTCAAGATGTATATAGATAACATTCATGCCTTTCCCCTTACCAAATAATTTGGGATTTGGTTCAGCATATTCAGCTTTCACATAATTGCGTACCTCGGTCATATCACTGCTGTCAGCAAATGCTTTTTGCGCAGATGTTTTTGTATTTTGAATAGCATCATAAATAGTAAAGTTATACGTTCCTAAATATTTCACTAAGTAATTTCTATCAAATGTTCTGGAAAGCAGTTCTGGACGATCCTTTTCAGCAAGCCCTAAATTCACACAAAAAGCCAAGATAGCAAGTGCAAATACAGACAATACTTTTCTGCGTCCTAAGCGAATTGGCTCAGGCTTAACTAATTTAAATGCTACAAGAACAATTAAAATGATCGTATCAAGGAAATAAATTGGGTCGTGCGGTCTTAACAGTGCTAGCACACTCCCACCTAAATCACCAAAGTTTTTTGTTTGTGTAAGCGTTGGAATGGTAATAAAGTCACTAAAAAATCGGTAATATACGATATTTGCATATAATAAGAACGACATTAAAAAGTTCAAAATAATAATCCAAATATATGCTCTTCTTCCCTTAGCAAATAATGCAAGTCCCAAAAAGAATACAGCTGAACTAATTGGATTAATAAACAATAGAAACTTTTGCAGTGAATTACTAATTCCTAAATGAAATTCATTAACATATCCTACATAGGTTTTTAACCAAAATAATATTACGGCTAAAAAGAAAAAACCAAGATGTTTATTTAATACACTTTGGCATTTTAATAGCAAGTTTTTCATTTTTGCACCTCTTTTTAATACAAATCTAAGGTAATTACACTAATTCAAAAACCAATTTTAGTGTAACCCTAACCGCCTGCAATGACAGAAAATTACAGGAATAAATACGGCATATAAATACTATAAACATGTTACATTTTTTTTTCAATTAATAAACAAAGAAAAAACAAAAAGAAAATCTTTTGTTTTTCGACAAAGCGCTACAACAGAAATTGTAGTATGAAACTTTATAACCATATCATTTTAATCTGAAAAATGGTATTCGGCAATAGAAAATTGAGGTATTTTCTAAAATAAATGATATCATTTCCTAAAATGTGCTGTTTCTGAAACAATTTATTCTAAGTATTTTATCCATTTTTCATTTATGGAGTATTTGTCCACGCAATTTAAAACACTCATCATACCGTATATTAAAGCTGTAAGGAGGTGAAGGTTATGTCAAATTATGGCGGCGGAATGGGTGCAGGCTTCGCGTTAATTGTAGTTTTGTTTATCCTATTAATTATTGTGGGTACCTCATATGTTGGTGGAGGAATGTACTAAAACTCACCTCATGTTTTAGCTCCTTACCTTTATTTAATAGGAAGCATTCATAATGCTTCCTATTATTTTGTAACAATTTACCTATCGTACTTGTTTGAAATAAAATTTTCTTATTTTCTCCCAATTTCTGTGAATAATATTTTTGATTTGAACCAAACTATTGCATCAGGGAGGATGAATAAGAATGAAACATTTAATATTTGAAATTTCCAATACCATTAATCAGTTCTTTCTGAGCAATAAATTAATTATGTCCTATATAGGCTTCGGAATTTCTATCAGTATTTACCTTTTGTTTTTATCTATCGATATAATAAAAAAATTAAAAGGGAATAAAAAAAATAGTAAATTGAACTAAACTCATTTTTCGTTATGAAATAAAAAGTTAATTTTATTATCCTTCCATTCTAATTTTGCTGTAAATTCCTTCCCATCTTTTTTAAAACCTTTAATAAAATCAGTACTGCCTTCACTTAACAGTTTCTTTATATTTGTTTGGGAGATAGATCTACCTAATATTTTTTTAGAAATGGTAAAATCGCATTTCGTGGAATTGTAATTGGAGCATCCGAAAAACTTGCCCTTATCAACGACATCACCATTGCATTTCTTACATTTACCCAATTTTGTTCCAATCTTTTTTCCGTTTCTAGCGGATTTACTTTTTTGAAATTTCGTCAAATCAACATGACTAAAGTCCCAATCTTCACTATTCACTTTTGCATCATGTATTAATTTCAATGATAACTTCTTTGCTTGTTCAAGAAAATGTTGCGGTGAAGCTTTTCCCTCACCAATTTCATGCAGTCTTTGTTCCCATTTGGCTGTCATTTCCGGTGAAGCTAATAAACTATTTCCCATTGATTCAATCAACAGAATTCCTTTACTCGTTGCAAAAACTTGGTTCTTCTTTACCTCTATATATTTTCTGTCTTTTAAAACACCAATAATTCCCGCACGAGTTGCTTCTGTTCCTAAGCCTTCTGTCTTATTCAATACCTTTATAAGTTCCTCGTTTTCCAAATATTTTCCAGCTGTTTTCATTAGTGTAATCAATTGTCCTTCTGTATATCTCTTAGGTGGCTGCGTTTTTCCGCTCTTTACTTTAATAGATTTGACAATCCCTTTTTCACCTTGCTGCAAAGGTGGTAAATCCTGTTCCTCTTCATTAATATCCGCTTTCTGGTTAGAATTCCTTTTATAAATAACCGCTCTCCAGCCTTCCTGAATCTGTTCTTTTCCTTTTGATATAAAAGTTGCTCTATTTTCCACCAATGTGTGTATCGTAGTATAATCAAAGATTGCTTTTTCATAATGTGCTGCAATGAGACGCTCTACGATAAGCGAGTATATTTTTTCTTCCTCCGCAGACATTTTCGATGGATTTACTACTTGTTCGGTTGGAATAATCGCATAGTGATCCGTCACCTTTTTAGCATTTACATATCGAGAATTATTGATGATAGATGATTTTGGCAATGGGAAATAGTCTTTGAATTGTTCGAACTTACTTATCTTTTGCAGTATTTCCGGAAAGCTTGCTGCCTCTTCTTTTGTAACGAAACTTGAATCACTGCGCGGATAAGAAATGATCCCCTTTACATACAACTTCTGGGCGATATCAAGGGTTTGTTTCGGAGAGAATTTAAACAGCTTATTAGCGGTTGCTTGCAATGCTGATAAATTAAAGAATAACGGTGGCTGAAATTCTTTTCTTTCCTTTTCAATAGCTGAAATAATTGCTTCCTTCCCTTTACAAAAATCAGCAATTTTATTTGCCATGGATTCATCATGTAAGCGAAATTCCCCATCTTTATGCCATTTTCCACTGTATTTTTTCCCATCAAAATGAAAGGTGGCAAGAACTTCCCAAAATGGTTCTGATTTAAAATTTTCTATTTCCTGTTCTCTTTTTACAATTAATGCAAGTGTAGGTGTTTGCACTCGTCCAGTTGAAAATACATCGGATATCCCCTTTTTTTGCAGTAAAAGCGTATAAGCTCTCGATGCATTCATCCCAACTAACCAATCGGCACATGCCCTGCTGAGCGCTTCATAATAAATGCTCCTGGTCTCTGATTCATCTAATAAATTCTCAAATCCCTGTATGACCGATTTAGGGGTTAGGGATGAAATCCAAAGACGTTTCATTTTCTTTCGATTGTTGCATTTTTCTAAAATGATACGAACAATGGCTTCCCCCTCCCGCTCTGCATCACCAGCAATAATGACTTCATCAATGTCTTTTCTCTGCACAAATCCTTTTATAATGTTAAATTGTTTCCATTTTGATTTTGTAACCCGATGTTGAAAATGATTTGGAATTATAGGTAAGGTTTCGAGGGACCATTTCTTCCACTTTGGATCATATTCCTCAGGAGGCACTAATTCACAAAGGTGACCAATTGCCCAAGTCAATAATGCCCCTTCTGGAAACCATTGATTAGGAGGAATTTCCACATACCCATCCTTTTTTGTATAGGAAAACGGGGCTGCCAACTTTAAGCCTTGGTCAGGTTTTTCTGCAATGATTAATTTCATAATTAACTCCTCACAATAGTACTAAAACATAATTCTATTATACTATGAGCGAATATCAAAATGCATTTGAATAATAGGTATTTGAAAGGTCTTACGTGCCGCCTGACTCCAAATAACAAATTAGGACAGTCCCCCCCACTAGAAGTGGTTTTGAGAACTGTCCTCTTGTTTTTAAAATAATTGAATGATGCCGTAGATACAGCCAGCAAGTAATGCTGATATTGGGAGGGTGATAATCCAAGTGATCACAATTCGTTGTGCGGTTCCCCATTTAACACCTTTAATGCGATGGGCAGATCCGACTCCGAGTATGGATGATGAAATAACATGAGTTGAACTTACTGGTAAGTGGATATAAGTAGCACCAAAAATAATAAGTGCAGATGATAAATCAGCAGCAACTCCATTTACCGGACGAATCTTCATGATTTTTCCGCCAACTGTTTTAATAATTTTCCACCCACCGACAGATGTTCCTAGTCCCATTGCAGCAGCACAGGATAACTGTACCCAAAAAGGGATATCATTAGATGTCACATACTGATTTGCCATTAGGGCCATCGTGATAATCCCCATAGATTTCTGAGCATCGTTGGTACCATGGGAATAGGATTGAATAGCTGCAGTAACTATTTGAATCCACCGAAATTGTTTATTCGTCTTTGCAAGATTACGATTTTTCAAAGTTACTTTAAAGATAGTATAGATAATATAGCCTATGACAAAAGCAATAATAGGCGAAATAATCAACCCTTCAATAATCTTGAAAAAACCATGGTATTTGATTGCGCCAAATCCTGCAGCAGCAATGGATGCCCCGGCTATTGATCCAATAATGGCATGGGAGGAACTGCTTGGAATTCCATAATACCAAGTGATTAAATTCCATATAATTGCAGAAAATAATGCAGCAAGGATGACTGCACCACCATTTGGAAGCTGGAATGGATCAACGATATCACTTGTAATGGTTTTGGCTACTCCTGTAAAGGTAAGAGCACCCACAAAATTCATCACCGCCGCAAGTACAATTGCTTGTCTTGGTTTCAACGCTTTCGTAGAAACAGAGGTTGCGATGGTATTAGCAGTATCATGAAATCCGTTGATAAAATCAAACACAAGTGCACCTATAACAATAAGTATAGTTAATATTAAAATTGAATTCATTCGCCTAGTTTCCCCTTAAGCATTTTTCATGATTATGGTTTCAAGTATATTTGCAACATCTTGACAGTAGTCAGAAATAAGCTCTAAATTTTCATAAATCTCCTTATATTGGATGATAGTAATCGGGTTCTTTTCTTTCTCAAATAATTCTTTCACGGATGCCCGCAAAATATCATCACATTTTGATTCATAATCCTTTATTCTAATAGCATGAGGACGTATATCCAAAAGCTTTTTCTTTGATAAAAGTTGAATGGATGCAGATATTTCTTGACAGCTTCCATATAACTCCATCACAAAGTCTTTTATATAAACAGTAGGTCGTATAATAGAATACAACTCCATTAAAGATGCTGTATGATCAAGTCCATCTAATACATCGTCTAACCGCATAGCAAGTTGAAGTATATCTTCGCGGTCAATTGGAGTAATAAAAGCATTATGCAGCTCTACGATTATATCGTGAATAAGGGTATCCCCTTTCGATTCGTAATGCTTCATCGTTGTGGAGAGCGTTTTTAAATCGTCTGCATTTTGAATTGTAAAATCTGTTAAAAATTTTGCACTATCTTCTAGATTAGTTGTTATGTTCCCCAACATAAGTGAAAATTTATCCTTTTTCTCGATAATCGGCATTCATATTCCTCCAAAAATGTATTCTTTTAAAAACATCACCTTCACCATTTTAAATGATTTTTTTCAGTTGGGAATATATTTAGACAAAAATTTACGAAATCTTTACAAAAGAAATGTCGAATTTTCAAATAAATTTAATATTTTTGTGGAATACTTGTATAATTTAACATCTTCATACTTGCAATTTTATCACGTTTCTTCTATTAAATTAGTGATCGTTTTAATACATGACATTCAATAATTACTATCTATCTCGTAAAAACATCTGCTAATCTCGCAAATTATATTGTAGAACTATAGTGGAAACAAAAAAGCCACAGATTAAATTCTGTGACTTTTTTCTCGACAATTTCTTATATTATGAATTTGTTTTTCATTCCACTACCTTTTTCTTCAATAAACCTACTAAAATTGCTGTGATAAAAGCACCGATAATAACGGATAATGCATACAATAATGGATTTCCATCTACTAAAGGAATAACAAAGATTCCTCCATGTGGCGCACGTAATCCAATATGGAAAAACATCGTTAATGCTCCAGCAACAGCGGAACCAACTACTGCAGATGGGATGACACGAACCGGATCTGCTGCAGCAAATGGAATTGCTCCCTCTGTTATAAAAGTTGCTCCCATGATATAGCAAGTAATACCTGCATCTTTTTCACTCTTAGTAAACTTATTTCTAAAAATCGTGGTTGCAAGAGCCATTCCAAGTGGCGGAACCATACCTCCTGCCATAACTGCTGCATGTGGTGCGTATTGGCCAGCGTCAATCATGGCAATTCCAAATGTAAATGCCGCTTTATTAAGTGGACCACCCATGTCAATCGCCATCATACCACCAAGGATAATACCCAATAGCATGAGATTTCCAGTTCCTAAGCTATTTAATACATGAGATAGATACTGATTAAATATACTGCATGGCTTGTTAATCACAAAAAACATAATGAGGCCAGTAATTAATATACCAAATAAAGGATAAAGCAATACTGGTTTTATACCTTCAAGTGATTGCGGCAATTTAGAAAACACTTTTTTCAATAATACGACAACATAACCTGCTAGAAATCCGGCAATTAAGCCTCCCAGGAACCCAGCACCTCCTTGTGCAGCCATAAAACCGCCTACCATACCCGGTGCAAGACCTGGTCTATCTGCAATACTCATGGCAATAAAGCCAGCTAAAACAGGAATCATTAAACCAAAGGCATTTCCGCCGCCTATTGTATTTAACGCTTCCGCAAACCTATTATAGCTTGGATCGTGAGGATCAGCTGAATGAATCCCAAACATGAATGATATAGCAATTAATATACCTCCACCGACTACAAATGGCAGCATGTTTGAAACACCATTCATTAAATGCTTATAAAATCCATTTCTGCTTTTTCCTTTTTGTGATGATTCACTTTCCTTACTTCCACCCGTACTTCTGTAAATAGGTGCATCTTGCCTTACTGCTTGTTCAAGCAGTTCTTTTGGTCTGCGAATTCCATCTGCAACTGGAACTTCTATCACATGCTTACCGTTAAAACGTTCCATCTCTACTTGCTTATCAGCTGCTACAATAATCGCTGCAGCACTCTCGATTTCCTCAGAAGTTAATATATTTTTAGCACCGCCAGAACCATTCGTTTCTACCTTAAACGGAATTCCTAATTCCTTTGCTTTTTCCTTTAAGGAATCTGCCGCCATATATGTGTGTGCAATACCAGTAGGACACGCTGTTACAGCTAAAACCAATCCTTTTTCATTTCCAGAAACAGCAGTTTCTTCTGCTTCTTCCTCTTCACTATTATTAAAAACTTGTAAAATATCTTCTGCTGTTTCCGCTGCCAATAATTGTTCGCGAATTTCATTTCTCATTAATAGTGTGGATAGCTTTGATAACGCCTCTAAATGAGTGTTATTCGCTCCTTCACTTGCAGCAATCATAAAAAATAAATGGCTATCTTGTCCATCGAATGACTCATAGTCAATACCTGCTTTTGAACGACCGAAGGCAATAGCCGGAGTTTTTACTGCTGCTGTTTTCGCATGTGGAATCGCTATTCCTTCCCCAACCCCTGTTGTGCTTTGCTCTTCACGTGCCAAAACTGCCTTTTCATATTCTTCTTTATTATATAATTTCTGTGCATCATCTAAGACGGTTACTAATTCATGAATAATTTCACTTTTTGTTTTGGATTGAACATCTAATTTTATCGTTGCAGATGTTAATAATTCAGTTATTTTCATGTTGTACCCTCACCTCGTATTATCCTTCAAGAGTTTGCAATTTAACTTGATTCAATAGACCCATGACTTCATCCTTGGTGCAAAGGCCCTGTGAAAATGCGGTTGCACTTCCTGACGCAACACCTATTTTAAAAGCCTCTTCTAAAGATTTTCCCGTTGTATAGGCACTTAAGAACCCGGCAACTAGGGAATCACCAGCTCCTATAGAGTTTTGCAATTCACCCTTTGGTGCGCTTGCCTGAAAAGCAAAGTCCTTATTAATAAAGAGTGCTCCCTTCTCAGCCATAGAAACAATGATATTCTCTATGCCTTTTTCCACTAATTTTTTCCCATACATAAATGCATCTTGAATCGTGTTAATTTCCGTTTGGAACAACTCTCCCAATTCATGATGATTCGGCTTAATAAGAAATGGCTTTTCTGCTAAAATACTTTCAAGTGCATCTCCAGAAACATCTGCTACAAAACGAATTCCTTTATCCTTACACTTCTTGATTAAATCTACATAGATAGTGGAAGGTAATGAGCTTGGTATACTTCCAGAAAAAACCACTATATCTTCTGAAGTCAGGGTCGAAAGTAGGGCAAATAATTCCTCCAAGTGCTCTTTAGTAATATTAGGTCCCGCCCCATTGATCTCTGTTTCTTCTTCCGACTTTAGTTTAATATTAATTCTTGTATCTTGATTTACCTCAATAAACTCCATTTGTATTTGCTCTTTTTTCAAAAATTCCTGAATATATACTCCAGTGAAACCACCAATAAAACCTAGTGCCTTTGATGGTACTCCTAATCTTTTTAGCACCCTTGAAACATTGATTCCCTTTCCACCTGGAACCTTATAATCTGACTTCGTACGGTTTAATTTCCCAGCTTGAAAATCATCAACCACAACATGATAATCCACGGAAGGGTTTAGTGTAATGGTGTAAATCATGATGTCACAACCTTTATTTTCGTTTTTTGTTTGTATAATTCATGTGTTTCCTTATTTAAGTTATCGGTAATAATACTTGCTTTTGATAAAGGGGCAATTTCCGAAAAGGCAATTTCTCCAAACTTCGAAGAGTCACCCAATACGAAGGCTTCCCTTGAAAGGTGAAGTGCTTTTTGTTTGATAAATGCCTCTTCTGGGTCTGGAGTCGTATATCCAAAAGAGGAATGGATTCCATTTACACCTAGAAAACATTTATCAAATCGATAGTTTTCAATCCCTTTCAAGGCGCCCATACCAATCATGGCACCTGTCTTTGGTTTGATAGAACCACCGATTAAATAAGTTTTGATTCCTTTACTTAACAGTGGTTGAATATTCGTTAATCCGTTCGTAACCACAACAATACTGCTTTCATCAGGTAAGTAAGGAATCATCTGGAGAGTCGTTGTACCAGCATCAATATATATACAATCACCATCCTCCACCAGCATAGCTGCATATCTGGCTATGCGATCCTTTGCTTGAAGGTTTTTGGTTGATTTTTCAAGAATATCCGGTTCCTCAAGTTTTCCATGGAGGCGTGCCGCCCCTCCATGTACTCTCTTTAAAGCATGTTTCTTTTCAAGTTCTATAAGATCTCTCCGTATAGTGGATTCCGACGTATTCGTCTCAGATATGAGCTCTTGCAAACTTACAATATCCTTTTTCTTTAACATTTCCAGTATGATTCGGTGTCTTTCAGCTGTTAACAAATTGTTTCACCTACACTTTATTGATACCGCATACAATTTTGATACAAATTTATTGTACATCCAACTTCGACAAAAAACAACCAAAATCATTCATTTTCATTCATATACAATCATTTTATATTGTAAACCATAAATACCTCACAAAAAAAAGCAGTACTACAAAGGTAGTACTGCCCGGTTTCAGTGCCATTGTCTAATGTAATTATAATAGCCCAACCATTTGAAGACCGTAATGAATCCCATTGTCTTCGACCGATTTTGTAACATATTTTGCAACTTTTTGAACTCTTTCTTCTGCATTACCCATCGCTACACTGTTTTTTACCATAGAGAGCATAGCTGTATCATTAAGTCCATCTCCAAATGCATAAACATTTTCTTCAGATAAGCCCAATTCCTTTACTATCTTTTGAATTCCGATGGCTTTGGATCCTCCCTTTGGAACAATATCAACAGAAACAGGATGCCATCTTACAAAATCAAAATCCTTAAATTCCTGTTCATATTGTTTTTCTTCTCCTTCCGGACAAAATAGAAGAGATTGATACAATGCACGTCCTTTATAATATAGTGGATCATGGGCAGGAAAACGGTCTATCTTTAATGTTGCTATGCTTTCTTTAATATATTCATGTTCAGGAACATTTGCTTTCATATCTAGATGGTCCATATAAACAATAGGATGATTGCGATGAAGAGCTGTTTTTGCTAATTTTTCAAGAGATAAGGAATTTAATGGATTGGTATACAACACTTCCCCATTTAATACAACATATTGTCCGTTATAACTAACAAATGTATCAATTCCTAATTCCTTGCGTAATCCTTCAAACATAAAAGGGGCACGTCCAGTTGCAATTGCCACCAAATGTCCCTGTTCTTTCAAATTAAAAATAGCCTCTTTTGTTAAAGGAGGTAGTTTCTTATCATGTGTAAGCAACGTTCCATCTATATCAAAAAAAATCACACTTTGGTTTTTCATGTACATTCCTACTTTCCGTATTAGTATCTGCACCTCTTTTTTGATTGTAAGGGATGAAACGGGTTTCATGTCAAATCCATTTACAAAAATAACAAAAAGCACTTGAATAGCAAATTTTTCAAGTGCTTTTCTAACCATACTAATGAAGTTAATTCCTTTTATATTTCGATTAGAGTTGTAATGATTTTAAAGTATCTGTTAATACTGGAACGATTTGCTTTTTGCGCGAAACTACACCTTTTAAGACCGCTGTGTTGTTTTGAAGTTCCACATTATACGCTTGTTCTACGGCTTTTGCACCACGTCCTAATGCGATAGCAGTGGAATCATTGCTTAAAATATCTGTTACAACAAATAAGAATAAATCTAGTTGTTTTTCTTCTATAACATTAGTCAAAGCACTTTCCACTTCACCTTGACGAGAGAAAACATCATTAATATCAACCGCATTCACCTGCGCGATTTCAACTTTGTAATCGCCCATTTGAAATTCCTTTGCATCTAATGAGATAAGCTGTTCAACTGTTTTATCACTTAAATCTGCACCTGCTTTTAGCATTGCTAATCCGTAAGTTTCAGCATCTACTCCTGCAATTGATGCTAATTCTTTTGCTGCTTCTACATCTTCATCTGTACATGTTGGGGATTTGAATAATAATGAATCAGAAATAATCGCAGAAAGCATTAAACCTGCAATTTCTTTGCGAATTTGCACACCGTTTTCTTTATATAATTTATTTAAGATAGTTGCTGTACATCCAACAGGCTCAGCTCTATAGTATAATGGATCACTTGTTTCAAAGTTTGCAATACGGTGATGATCAATAACTTCAAGAACACGTACATCATTAATGTCATCAGCACTTTGCTGACGCTCATTATGATCTACCAAAATAACGTTTTTTACTTCGCCTGCAACCTTTTGAACGAAACGAGGTGCTTCCACCTTGAAATAATCTAAGGCATATTTTGTTTCACCATTCATTTCTCCAAGTCTTACAGGTTCTACTTCCATTCCAAGCTTAGATTTTAATTCCGCATATGCAATTGCAGAACAAATTGTATCTGTGTCTGGATTTTTGTGTCCGAAAATAAGTACTTTTTCCATTGTTCTTCTCCTTCTATTATATATGTAAAGTTCAATAATAACGCCCACAAACATGTGGACGTTATTTATAGTTTTTATTTTATCACATACTATATCTATTTTACTAAAATGTTCTAAAATTATCCTCTATGGAATAACCCCATGACCTCGGCCGTTTCTGTTATATTAACAAATGCTTCTCTATCTGTTTCATTAATTAATTTTTTTACATCTGTCAACTGATATCGTGTTATTACAGTCATCAGAATCTTACGGTTTTCTCCAGTATATGCACCTTCCCCGTTCAATACCGTTACACCACGATATAAATTCGCCAACAGCTTTTCTTTCATTTCTTCCCCTTTTTTTGTCACAATCATTAATGTCAATTTAATATGTTTGGTATGGATTGTATCAATTACTTTACCGGTTGCATATATAGCCACTAATGTATTGAGGGCAGCATCCCACGTGAAAATAAATCCTGAAATGATCACAATAATCCCATTCATGGCAGTAATAATGGAACCAAGAGGAAAATCCTTTTTCTTTGTTAATAACATCGCAATAATGTCGAATCCACCTGACGAACCAGATGCCCTAAATATCAGACCAATCCCAACACCGGTCAATACCCCTCCTGCTAAAGAAGCAAGCAAAGGCTCTGTGGTAATTTTGATAACGGGAAATACATACAAACCTACTGAAAGGACCACAACAGAAATTATGGTATAGATAATAAATCGTTTCCCCAGTTTAATAAATCCCAAAACTAAAAGCGGAAAATTCAAAAGAAAATTAAAGACACCGGTATTAATTGGTGTTATAAACCCTAGCATAATGGCAATTCCGCTTAATCCGCTACTCAAAATATGGTGTGGAATCAGAAATAAATTGTAGGCAACAGCTACGAGTAATGAACCAATAATAATGGAAAAAATATTGCGCATTACTATTCCCCTCTTATTCTCTATAAAATGTTTTAGTTTATTATAGTAGAGAAATAAAGAATGTTTAAGATAATAGTTTTTTCAGAAATGTTAAGTACTATAATCTTTATTTTAAAATGGCATAATCTCTTATAGACAAGCATAAAAAAAGAGATAAGAGGTGAATATCTTTGAATGCGATAAAATCTAAAAAAACTGCTTTTTTTGTTATTCTTTTTTGCTTAGTATTCATTGCATATCTTTCTACAATTTCTAACAGGGATCTTGATCAGATTACAACGGATGTCCCAGCATTTTCTGGTATTAAAACGACTGATGTTTCATCTCCTACTTTGGAGGAAAAATTGGTGGGAACAGAAGAAATAGAAGGGTATACGGTCGAAACTTATCAAGAATTTGAGATTTATAAAGATAAGGATGGAAATATTAAAAAAGTTGTACCAACATCCAATTTTAATTATCTAAAGTATAAATCAGATGAATAAACTGCTTGACCCATTATGTTTATACATAGTGGTTTTTTTTTGATTTTATTTTATAAAACAAGTAATGGAAAATTGGTAGGTTGCTGTTATACTATTAATATTAAGGAAAGGGGAAGTTGCATGGGTGAGATTGTTTGGTCTTTTATCAAAAGACATTATAAAACGATTATTGATATCGTATTATTAATTGCGGTCATTTGGCTTTCCTTGAAATTTGCGAATTGGATTTTCGGAGTCGCTACTCCAATCGTATTCGGGGCTATTATATATATGTTAATCAAGCCAATGGTAAAATTGCTGGTTGCCATAAAAATAAAGCGAGGAGCAGCAATTGCCATTTCGCTAGTCTTTTATTTAATTCTAGCACTTGCTGTCATCTTTTTCGGAGGAATGATTGCGGTCAATCAAGTCCATAATTTAATTACGAAAATGCCTCATTACATTGACGCATTAAAGAGTAATTTTGGAGGAGAATTTCATCATCTCCAACGCCAATATTTTGACCTTCCATATGGAATACCAGAGAAAGTGAATGAAAAGATTGGTTCCATCGGTCAGAAATTTATGGTCTATTTTTCAAAATTTTTATGGGCACTGGTTGGAACGGTCAATACAAGTATTGTTTTTATCGGAAATTTACTTCTTGGGATTATTCTTGCCTATTTCTTAGGGAAGGATGCTGAAAAAGTAAGAGCAAAATTCAATGATAAAGCCCCAAGCTGGATGAAGGAAGGCTGGGATTTTTTACGAGTTAATGTTATCAGTGGGATTACTAAATATATTACGGCGCAATTAAAATTAATGACCATTACATTCGTGATTATCTTTGTCTCATTGTTAATATTTCATGTAAATAATGCATTTATTATCTCTATATTATCAGCAGTATTTGATATACTGCCGCTTTTGGGAGTTGCCACTATTTTTGTTCCTTGGATTATCTATTTATTTATCGTTGGCAACACAGCTTTAGCAATTAAACTATTAATTGTTTACGGGATTGTCTTCCTTGTAAGACAGCTGTTGGAACCTAAGATTGTCGGAGAATCACTGGGGGTTTCAGCCTTTCTAATGCTGTCATTAATGGTGATTTTTCTCGGTTTGTTTGGATTTTGGGGAATGCTTTTAACGCCAATTCTAACTATCTTATTAAAAGAACTGTATAGTCAGGGCTATTTTAAAAGGTGGATTAGAACAAATAACGAATAAAAAAAGCGCAAGCGCCTTGCTCATCGGTGTATGGATGAGTGAAATTCGGTTTCAAAATTTCACCTTCGGAGTCTTTGACTTATGGTAAGGAGAAGACGGAGAAATCTACTAGCCGATAGGTGCTGTAGCTAGACAAAACTCTACATTAATTAAGCAATTTGTAGGATTAAAATTTTTTACTTCCTTATCTAAAAAAAGACTCAGTTGTTGTGCACCCAAAAGTTAGACCAGCTCTAACCTTTGAGGTGCAGTCCAATTTAGTCTTTTTTTAGTCTATCCATTCCAATTTCTTTACGAGCTGCCATCTAAAAAGTGCGGCTAGTAAAACAGCATAGGAATCATCACGAACAATGATTTGAAACTTTTTATCTTCCAATGTATAAAAAAGAACATCCGTATATACCTTATCTCTTTCAAAGAAATTACGCACCTCATGTAAACGTTTAATAGCAGCATCATTTTTTATTTTAAACGTTAGTTCTATACCATCTTCTCGTTCATGATTTTCATTTATGATAACCACATTTTCATTCATTTCATATCTTATTTTCTCCATTTCAACACCTCCGTGTTAAAGTAAGTATCTTAAATAGATATACGCCATTGAAATTAATATAGAGATCAACATTAGGGGAAACCCAATAAATAAATATTTTACAAAGGTAATCTTATATCCTTCTTTTCCGGCTAGACCTGCAACAACGAGGTTGGCGCTTGCACCAATTAATGTTCCATTTCCGCCAAGACAGGCACCAAGTGATAATGACCACCACAAAGGCTCAAGGTTGTGGATGCCTAAATGACCCATTTGTTGAATAAGTGGAATCATGGTTGCTACAAATGGGATATTATCTATAAATGCTGAGGCTATTGCACTAAGCCAAAGAATTAGAAAGGAACTGGATGTAACATGACCGCCTGTTAACTCAATCGCATAGGAAGCAATTTTTTCAATTACTCCTGTCTCCACTAAGCCTGACACAAGAACGAATAACCCAACAAAGAAGAATATTGTTGTCCATTCTACTTTTCCGAGAGCACTTTCTAAATAACTCTCACCAGAAAGAAGCAATAGGATAAATGCCCCCGCCAACGCAACGGTCGCAGTATCTACGTGAATCCATTCATGTAGGAAGAAACCAATAATGGTTAGTCCCATCATCGTAAGAGATTTAATCATGAGTAGTTTATCTGTGATTTCATCTTTTTCATTAAGGCTCATAATCCTTTTTCGAGTCTCATCTGATGTTTTAAACTCTTTTCGGTAGATTAACATAAGCAAAAGTACCGTTACTACCATTATTATTAAAATGATTGGAGTTAAATTTGTAATAAATCTCATAAAGGTTAGTTCTGGAACTGCACTGCCAATCATAATATTTGGCGGATCTCCAATCATTGTTGCAGTACCACCAATATTTGACATTAATATTTCCGAAATAAGAAAAGGAATTGGTGATATGTTTAATTGTCGAGTAATGCTGAACGTCACTGGAACCATTAGCAAAACGGTTGTAACATTATCCAGAAAAGCAGACCCAATACCGGTAATAAGTGATAAAACAAGCAGAATGGCAATCGGTCTTCCTTTTACTTTTTTTGCAGACCAGATCGCAACAAATTTAAAAACACCCGTTTCACCTGTAATCGAAACCATTACCATCATACCAATCAATAAGCCAATCGTATTAAAATCAATATGTTGCAGCGCAGTTTCCTGTGTAACGATTTTAAAAACAATCATTAATGCCGCGCCTAGCATCGCGATAATGGTGCGGTGTATTTTTTCAGAAATAATAAGACCATATGTTAGCAAAAAAATAATAATTGCTATAATAGCTTCATTCATCAACCCAAAATCATCCCTTTTTATGTATTTCAATTATTATTCCCAATACTTTATTGAAAATAATGGAAGTGAATAAAAAAATGGAGCCTTCATTGACAGACTCCACCTTTTTAAATCAAATATTATTTTATATGAATATATTAACAAACAAAAATATTCCATACAACCCTGCCAGCTTTAGCCTAATTAATTTTTTTGTCTAAACTGCATTTTGTGTATAATAAAACAGTAAATAAAAAAACAGGGAGTTTGAAACAGTGACAACGAAGATGAACTTCATAAGAAAATTCGGATTTCTACTATTATTTATTTTTGTATTATTAGGAGCTTGCTCACAATCGTCAGTACACCAAAATAAAAAACAATCAGATACACCACAAGGATTAGTTGCTGGTACGATCATCAGAACCGTTGATGGCGATACTGTTCACGTTAACATTAATGGTAAAGAAGAAAATATACGTTTACTGCTGATTGATACTCCTGAAACACATAAACCAGGAACACCAGTACAACCATATGGTCCAGAAGCCAGCGACTATGCTAAGAAAGAATTGGCTGTCGGCACGAAAGTAATGGTAGAAGAAGGTGTGAAAGGACATGAGCGCGACAAGTATGGAAGATTACTAGCTTATATCTATTTGCCAAACGGAAAAATGTATAATGAAGAAGTTGTGAAAAAAGGGCTGGCACGTGTTGCCTATATATATGAACCAAATACAATGCATTTAAGTGACTTAAAGAAAGATGAAAGTTATGCAAAGAAACACAAATTAGGTATATGGTCTATTACCGGCTATGTAACCGAAAAAGGATATGACATCAGTAAAGCAACACTAAAATCATCTGGAACTGAATCTAATAAAAATAGCTCTGATACAGCTACTAAATATAATACTGGCTGCAAAGGGCAAATTAAAGGTAATGTAAATAGTAAAATATATCACGTTCCGGGCGGAGAAAACTATGATAGTAAAATGAACCATATCGTCTGGTTTTGTTCAGAAGTGGAAGCACAAAAAGCCGGTTATCGAAAAGCTAAAAGATAAAAAACAAATGCTATCTTGTTTTTCAAGCCTATTTAAAGACATCCATTCATTGGAGGTCTTATTTTCGTTTTCTCATAAATATTCTAAAAAAGGTAATTATATAAATAAAAAGTCGTTTGGAGTGAGATTATGGATTGGATTTTTAAATGGATAACCTATGGCATGTACCTACCTCTTACAGTTATTCCAATTTATGTAGCAATAAAAGGAGCGTTTGAAGAAAAATCATTATTAAAGGAAGCAATGAACACCGTTAAGCAGAAAATGAAATAGCGCTTCGTTGAAGTGCTATTTTATTTTTATTACTTAACCCTTGTTTCGAAGGATTTAAGCGTTACCTCCTGTTTCTTGAATATCTTTTACATATTTTTTTTACAAACTTAAATATTTTACTATTGTTTTGAATAAAGACCTTAAAAGAATTACCATGTTTTGCTAGAATGGATAAGTGAAAGGAGCATTAAATGTGAAAATTTGGATACCCACCATCTTATCCACTATTTTAATATTATCTTTATCTGCTTGTGGGAATTCGTCTGAAGTGTCGATAAAGAAAAATTCTTCTCAGCCTGACACATCCAGCAAAACAGAAAATAGTCCAAAAACCAATCATTTATCCAGAACAGAACAACCTAAATCGTATAATAATAATTCTTATACAAAAGGAGCTCATCCCTCAAATACGGAAACTAATAGTTCCAGCGAAAATAATGGTAGTGAAGAAGCATTCTATGGTCATTGGCAAATAAAAAAAGTAATTGCATATGCCCCTGTTGGAACCTATAGCAGCGACGACATCCATGCTTTAACAGGTAAACAATTAACGCTGGCAAAAGACAAAGCAACATGCTTTGGAGACAAAATTGCAGATATGCATAATACGGTAACTTATCCTGTTTATAAAAAAACAGTTATCAGTAAAAACGATCTCCTATCATCTTATCGAGTTACACATAATCAACTAGGGCTTAATGACGATTCTATTACTAAGGTTGAAGCGACGGGCACGAATGGATTTCACACTATTTTCTTTTTTACTCCAGACAAAAATAGACTTATTTTATATGGAGGTGGCACTTTTTTTCAATTAGACAAGTTTTTGGAACAAAATAATTACATTTCTGCAAAGGAAGGTATCAAAAATCCATCAACAATTCAAGAAACCAAACAAAATAAAGCTGTATCCTTGGTAAAAGATTATATACGAGATAAGAACGAGTTGATAGAAGATAAGAACCATTTTGTGTTATTTGATGGAGTTATGAATAATTACTATATTGTAAGGTATTCCACCCTAATCTCCGGCCATTCCTCTACCAATGGGCGTTATGCGGTAGATATAAATACTGGAAAAATTGTAGATATTTCTGTTAACCCAAGTATAATTAGCAAATAAAATAGATTTGATTCTTTTCCTTTTTTCAAATGTTAATTATTAAAATAGCCACAGCCAATACATATTTCTATTGGCTATGGCTGAATAATTTCTGTAGCTAGGTTTATATCACACCACAGTTTTTTATCTATTGTTCAAAAACTCTGCATAAATTCGCCATTTCAATGGCAGATACTGCGGCATCCCAGCCTTTATTGCCCGCTTTAGTTCCCGCACGTTCGATTGCTTGCTCAATAGAATCCGTTGTAAGAATTCCAAATATAACAGGGATATTAGAAGTTAATGCTGTATTGGAAATTCCCTTTGCCGCTTCATTGCAAACATAGTCAAAATGTGGTGTGGATCCGCGTATAACCGTTCCTAATGTGATAACCGCATCGTACTTTTTCCTATTCGCCATTTTTTGTGCAATGAGTGGAATTTCGAACGCCCCAGGTACCCACGCAACATCTACATTTTCTGCTTCTACACCATGTCTTTTTAAAGCATCTTGTGCACCACCTAATAGCTTACTTGTAATAAATTCATTAAAACGACCTACAACGATTCCGATTTTCAAACCAGTTCCTACTAAGTTTCCTTCAAATAATTGTCCCATTTTCAATTCCTCCAAGATTAAGATTTTCCTGTTTTTTCTTTATATAACGTACCAAATCTTCAATACTGACCATTGAGATTGAAAACTTTTCTGCTATCCTATTAAGCTGTGGAACACGTGCCATTGTCCCATCTTCATTCATTATTTCACAAATGACCCCTGCAGGTTTTGCGCCACAGAGGGTTGCTAAATCCACTGCCGCCTCTGTATGTCCACGTCTCTGTAGCACGCCTCCGTCTCTAGCTATTAATGGAAATACGTGGCCGGGTCTTTTAAAATCAGAAGCTGTCGATTCGTTATTAATGAGTGCTTGTATCGTAGCCGAGCGTTCATACGCAGATATTCCAGTAGTAGAAAGTTTATGATCAACACTTACCGTAAACGCTGTTTCATGTGAATCAGTATTTTTAGACACCATAGGAGATAATTCGAGCCTTTGTGCCATTGCTTTTTTTATTGGCGCACATACAAGTCCCCTTCCATGTGTCACCATGAAATTAATAATCTCAGGTGTGGCTTGTTCAGCTAGCGCGATGAAGTCTCCCTCATTCTCTCTATTTTCATCATCACAAACAATAATAACTTTGCCATTTTTCAAATCTTGAATAGCTTCATCAATAGTATTAAACATGAAAGCATCTCCTTATTTAAATCCGTTCTCTTCCAAAAAGCTTTCTGTAATTCCCGTACTCTTTTGTAGTTCCTCTACTGTGTTCCTATTTAGAAAATGACCTACATATTTACCAAGCATATCGCATTCTATATTTACGACATCTCCTTTTCCCTTCATTCCTAAAATTGTTTCAGAGAGAGTGTGTGGAATTATAGAGAGCGTAAAACTATTTTCGCTAACACCAAAAACCGTTAAGCTTATTCCATCTACTGCCACAGATCCTCGTAAGATAATATATTTTAGTAATTTATCCATCGTTTCAATTTCATAATAAACGGCGTTCTCTACTTTTTTTTTCGCAACAATAGTGCCTGTTCCATCGACATGACCAGTTACAAAATGTCCGCCAAATCTTCCGCCAGCAGCCATTGCCCTCTCTAAATTCACTCTCGATCCCTGTGTAACAGTTGCTAAGCTTGTTGCTTTTACAGTTTCAGGCATAACATCTACCGAAAATGTAGTAGTTGAATAGGTTGTTACAGTTAAGCACACTCCATTAATAGCAATGCTATCTCCTAGATTTATATCATTCATTATTTTGTTTGCAAGAATAGTAAGTACAAATGATTCACCTGTACGCTTTATGGATTGAACAATTCCTACTTCTTCAATAATTCCAGTAAACATATTCTCATGTCACCTCCGTAGGCACTGCAATAATTTTAATGTCATCACCAATTTTGTCTATTTGTGTAAATCGAAGTAAGGGAACTTCATTGATGTGTTTTATTCCCATACCACCAAAAGTAGCAGGAGCTTGATCTCCGCCTATGAGTTTAGGTGCAATATAGGTGATTATCTCTTGAAATGCTTTTTCTTCTAAGAAGCTTCCTTGTATTTTCCCACCTCCTTCAACGAAAATGGAAGTAATATCGTGCTTACCTAAAACTTTAAGCATTTCTTTAATTGAAATAGAGGATTGCTCCATTTTAATAATTTTTACTCCTAGGCTTGTTAAATTATCCGCTTTATCAGGATTTGCACGATTTCCTGTTACGATATAAGTCTTAGCTGATTTATCTGTTACTACATTCGCATCCAAGGGAATCCTTAAGTTTGTATCCAATATGACTCTTATTGGATTTTTTCCTCCGTTTTTTAATCTGGTGGTGAGAAATGGATTATCATGTATAACCGTATTAACCCCCACTAGGATGGCATCATGCATATGACGATATTGATGAACATCCTCTCTTGCTTTCTCACCGGTAATCCATTTACTTTCCCCCATTACGGTGGCAATTTTTCCATCCATACTGATTGCAGTTTTCATTGTGACAAAAGGAAGACCGGTCCTGGTATAATGAAAAAACACTTTGTTAAGTGTGTTTGCTTCGTCCTGAAGTAAGCCAACCTTTACCTGTATTCCTGCCTTTTCTGTTTTTGAATACCATTCCCGCAAACTTTTGGGTTTGGATCAACTGCGGCAACGAAAACTTTTTTCACCCCGGATTGAATGATTAGGTCGGTACAAGGAGGGGTTTTACCATAATGACTGCAAGGCTCCAGGGTTACATAAAGCGTTGCACCCTTCGCCTTCTCACCTGCCATTTGAATTGCATGAACCTCAGCGTGAGGGCCGCCTGCTTTTACATGTATACCAACCCCAACAATCTCATGATTTTTCACAAGTACTGCCCCTACCATCGGATTTGGCGACGTTTGTCCTCTTGTTGCCTTCGCCATATTTAAAGCTAACTTCATGTAGTCGTAGTCATCCATATAAATTCTCCTTTGCAAACATAAAAAGGACCCTTGAATAAAAAATTCAGGGTCCTTTGGTTTAAAGGCAATCTCAAATAAAGGTTAAAAAAGGGTATACGTATCCCTATAAATAACCTATCTTTTCCTTCTCCCATCCAGACTATACTGTCGGTGCTGGATTTACACCAGCTCCACCGTTTAACAAATGTTAACCGGGTCACGGACTTAGAAACTTCTCATTTCATCACCGCCGGTAGGGAATTTCACCCGACCCCGAAGGATAATATATATAATTGTCATAACTATTAATGTCGTTTGATGATGATCACATATACACTTTACATTCAAATTGAAAGTTTGCTTTTTGAAAAACTCTTAAATAAAGCCATTTCTGTTCATCATCTTCCTAATCTTATCTAATAGGATTGCTTTGAATATATCACTAAAAAAATAAAAAGACAAGAATCTAATCTCATGTAGGTAGATATGCCCCCACGGTTTTCTATATAAAATTGACATTTGAAAAGGATGCCTTCCCTAAAAAATAGTATAAAGTAACTTCCAAAGATTCAATTTATACCTTTACTTTCTCTTTTAATGTCGTTACCTATTATACTTAATATGGAGGTCCGTAATATCCAATCCTCTATACTTTTAAAGCAAACTTTTTAAAAATATATATCTATAAAAATCTCATGATAATGGACAGAAATTTTTATAACAAATAAACCATTTTCCTTTTATAACTAATTTACGACATAGAAAAAGGCGAGTAACTGATACTCGCCTTTAATTTATTCGTCCTGTTAGTTATTAATTACTTTCATCATATGGTGGTTCTTGATTTTCATCCGGATCATCATGGGTAGGATGGGAACCAGGAAATTCTCTGGGTAAATCTTGGTGAAAAGATTTGAATTCATAATTAAAGTTGCTATAGGATCTTTGACCTTCTCTCCAAGGTGTAGATTTCCCTTGAACAGGCGTATCAACACCACGTGGAGCACCATACGATCCATCAGGTAAATCTTCTGGGTGAATAAAGTTTTTTCTTGTTTCTACAGTTGAAAAATCTGTATAAGATATTTCTTCCTTATCCGTATTTTTAGATTTCCCTTTCATTCTCCCACATCCTTTTTACTTTATTTTGAGAACCATCCATTATAAAAATATTATTTGTGAACGATCATATATTTATACTTAATCAAAGAATTTGGAAAGAATGAATAGAACAGTATACCATTTGTCTAGTGTTTTTTCAGCGGGTGCTATACATCGAATTAGAGACTTCTAAAAGAAGTCTCTAATTTAACAACTATTATCTTATGATCCATTCATTACTTACATCTAATATTTTTACTTTTCCTCATTATTGGAGCGATTATCTACATCATCCACATTTTCACCAGCTTTGTTCCCCATCGCACCACCTGCGACAGCTCCCGCAACGGTACCAAGCGGACCGAAGACAGATCCAACTGCTGCACCTGCGACAGCACCTGCGCCAGTTCCAACTGCCTCACTTGTATCGATATCATCACGATTTCTTCTTTCTTCCGCCATTTCATATTCACCCCCTTATTAACCTACAAAGGTATTTTGCCCAACTTTGTTGGCTTTAATCGGCTTCCTCATCAGTAAGCTTATTATGTCAAATAACAATGGTCATTCCATCACGTATTAAGGTTAAAAAGAAGAAGCCTTCCTGCAAGTTAATTCCAATAAAGTTACATATTTTATCATAATTCATTATTTCATCGTCTTGTTAAAGGTGTAAAAGTGATTGGTTAAGGGAAAATTAAGGTATATTTTAATAAAATAATTTGGAGGAAACATCATGATGCAGTCTGTTGAATCTGGACATCATTTAATAAATGGGGTTAATATTTATTATGAATTTTATCCTAATCAGAATGCTAAAACTGTAGTATTATTACATGGTTTTTTATCCTCCACTTTCACCTTCCGACATCTTATACCTTTACTAAGCAAGGATTTTCAAATTCTTTCTGTGGATTTACCTCCGTTTGGGAAAAGTGACAAATCCAAGCGGTTTGTTTACTCCTATAAAAATATGGCACAAACGGTCATCCAAATAATAGATCATTTTGGTATAAAAGAACCGGTGTTAATTGGTCATTCAATGGGGGGGCAAGTGGTATTAAATATTCTGCATTTAGTTCCAGATATCGCAAATAAGGTAGTGTTATTATCCAGTTCTTCATATTTAAAACGATCCAAATGGACACTTAGAATGTTCAGCTATATCCCTTTCTCCTCTTTTTTCGTAAAGCGTTGGCTTGCAAGGATTGGTGTAGTCAAAAATCTTCAAGAAACAATTTATAATCATTCAATAATCAATAAAGAAATGGTAGATGGCTATTTACAGCCTTTTTTACAAAACAAAATATTCTCCGCACTGACAAGAATGATTCGTGATTGGGAAGGTGATTTACCTTCTAAAGTATTAAACCAGATTAAAGCAAATTGTCTACTAATTTGGGGCGAGCACGACAAGTCACAGCCACTGCATATTGGAGAGCGATTAAAAGAGGATCTCACCCATTCCAAACTCATTGTCTTAAATGAAACCGGCCATGCCATTCCTGAAGAACGGCCTTACGAAATTTATGAGCATATTAAACGATTTGTCAAAGAAAGTTAAAGGCTGTTGTTAGCGATGTCAGTACAAAAAGCATTTCACCTCTGGAAATGCTTTTTGTAGTTCTATTTAATGTATTTTTTTATCAATGTATTTCCCGTATTCTGGTACAGCAATGCTGTCAAAGTTCTGTACTAATTTTTCTAGACTACTGGCTAATAAATCACCTGTGATTGGTAATCCATGACCGGTAACCGCAACTGAAGGCTTCAGTTTAGCTAATTTTATCACTGATTCTTTTGCAGCTTGCCAATCAGTAGTTAGATATCTTGGCGGTCCACTAATTTCCAGCTCTTGCGTAAATACTTTGTAGAGATATTCTTGTTTGACTGTGATAAATGCGTCACCCGCAATCAGCGTGCCATCTTCTTCCCTAAAAAACGACACATGTCCTGGTGAGTGACCAGGTGTATGTATCCAGCGAAAGCCAGACATATACGGGATACTACCGTCAGATGGAAGTATTTCCACATGATTTCCAATATTGATTGGTTCATTTGGAAAAAGAGGAGATAACTTTGAGACTATCCCTCCCTCTACAGTAGGATCTGGTTCAGGATAACTCCTCTTCCCAGTCAAATAAGGCAGTTCGAGTTCATGTGCGTAGACAGGAACATCCCAATGATCTATCAGCTCTATAATTCCTCCAACATGATCAAAATGTCCATGTGTTAATATGATTGCTTTCGGTCGACTATTTGTTCCAAACCTCTCCTCGGTAACAGCAATAATTTCATCGGCAGAATTCGGCATTCCCGCATCCACTAGTACAAAATCCTTGCTGTTTGGACTTCCTACTAATTGAATGTTTACAATTTGAATCGTATGATTTAGCAAATCCGGTAGCACATTAACACTCACACCGCTACCGATCGAAGTTGCCGGAATAAATTTATAATCACTTCCATAATTCATCTCTTTTTCCATATACTATGTCTCCTTGAGTCATTCAAATATCGGAAATAGTATTCACACTACGGAAAATATTATGTGGTTTTTCTAACGAAACATATTATTATGCAAATCACAGTAATGTTATGAAGCCCATAAATAGAAAATCTTGTTCCATATTCAAAAATGCAAAAAATACTTAAATGGAAATTATAGTTATGACGCATTTTCACAGTGAATACGATATCTAGATTTTAATTATCGCGCCCACCCAACTTTCCATTACTTTGAATAGGATAGATAAAAAAACCAAAGGGGATGGTAGGGTATGCCAGCGTTTATAAGAAATACTCAAATATTAAATATTGGCGGAACAGCGGATGTTAATTTTGGAGATACGGAGTGGCTTTCTCCTAAAATAGTTGTAAAGGATACATTCGGTGCAAACGGAGGAAATATGGCGGGATATAACATAGACAATAATTTAGTGAATATAAATAATGCTGTAAACAAAAGTGTTTTGGACCAGGAAATAAGTAGAAATAATTAGACCCGTTTTAAAGGCTATTCATTTTACCGATATTAAATATTAACCTAATAATCCACATTATCTAATATGTATCTACCTCCTTTCGCCTCTTTCATATTTAGATGGTTTACGCCTATTCTAAATTTATTCAATTGAATAGCATATAAAAAAGCAATAAAGGACTGATATAATTGCCAGCATTCCTAGGTGCAACACAAATAATGAATATCGGTGGTACTGCTAATGTTCATTTTGGGGATTTAGCGTGGCTTTCCCCGAAATCAGCGACAAAAGAAGCTATTGGTGGTAGCGGTGGTACTACTGCGGCATTTAACATTAGTACTAATATTGTAAGTGTAAACAATGCATTAAATACAAGTGTAGTCGATCAAACAAAAACGGCAAATGCGTGATGACATTATTAGATAGCTTTTGAAATAACAAAAAAAATTGGAAAAGGATTGATTCATATGCCTGCATTTTTAGGTACTTTACAAATATTAGATATTGGTGGTACTGCTAATGTTCAATTTGGAGATTTGGCTTGGCTATCTCCAAAATCAACTTTAAAGGAAGCTATTGGTGGCAGCGGTGGTACTACTGCAGCATTTAACATACACACGAATGCTATAAGTATTAATAACGCACTCGATACAAGTGTTGTTGAACAGCCAATAGTAGGGAATGCTTAATCACAAAGTTAATAACACTATATTTACAAAAAGGAAACTCCTCCATTTTAAGATAAGGAGGAGTTTTAATTTTTACCACATTTACAAATCGAATAAAAGCTTCCTTTTCCATCATAAGTTATTTCTTCGGCATGATGTTAATATTCGGGTGAAACACTTCTCTTGAAATTACTCTTGTTGTAGAGGAATATCTTCTCCTTCAACATTTTCCATAACGCCGTCCACTGTACCTTCCATATACACATCACTCACCTGTTCATGAGTCATCGCCAAACCTTTAGATAAGTCCGAATTACTCAGGTAATCACTTGGACTATATGTTTTCCCGGCAATCTGAGTGCTATGATGACCTTGGGTATTTTTGTTTTTGGACATCTTATTTCCTCCAGAATTATTAAAATGTGGATTTGAAGTACACTAATGATTTGATCATTGACGTAAATTAGTATGCATGATTTATTGCTGGAAACAATTATGTTGGTATTGATTATAATTTAATGCAGCTGTTGGAAAGCTATTATTGAAAGTAGATTGATCCCACTTAATTCAGCTGCATTTGATTACACGTATTAATTAATTGCTGACATTGTTGTATAGCCATATCATGACCGCGTAATGACTGTTGGATTGTCTGTAAAGCTTGCTGTTCATGTGAAAGTATTTGTTTTAACATTTGAATATTTTGGTTTTCATTTTCAAGCATTTGCCGATATTGATGGCTGCTTTATTGTGTTTGTTGAATTAATTGCTGAGCAATTTGACAACAACCGTTTAGTTGTTGCATAGTATTGTGGACATTATTCATTTTTTTATCCTCCAAAAAATAGTTTAACTAACCTGGCAAGTGAACATCACATTATAGAGTTCAATTATATTTTGGATATTCCCTTGTAGTTTATCCTTAACAGTAATTTCCCCCTTTTCCAGCTGGTTGGTGCATCCTCTGCAGTATTCCAGAATATACGATACCCCTCTGTTGATAACACAAATTTAAGTTTGTTCAATACAAAGCAATTTTTCTCTTCATTCTTCTTAGGAGCAAATGGTATGAAAAAATACAATTAAATTATTTTAAATGACAAGATTCCTTTTTTTAAAGGTAGACGTAAAATGAAATGGTGATAGCCCATTTTTCATCTATACCTTTACATTGGAGGTAAACAATGAAAGTAGAGAAACTTATTGCGGACGAATTACAATGCATGTTTTTAGAGGGACAGTTACAAGATTTTAAAGAGGATTACATTAATTTTCTTACCAGAAAATTATGGATTGGGGAAATTAGTGTTAATGATCTAATAAAAGAGGAACCTAAAATTAAGGATAAAGTATCAGATGCAGTATCCCGAATTTCATTTTCTAGTATAAAAAGAGACACTATTATAGAATAAGTCGTCTTCTTAATGAGACCATCAATAATTCCCACAAAAAAGAGCTAAAAACCATATAATAATAAGGCTTTTAGCTCTTACGGTATTCTGAATGGGCTCGAACAAGCGACTATGATAGCTTGTGCTTAGTTTTTTTATTAGGCTTTGTTAAAGTTTAATGTTGATTATCTATAGAAAAAAACAGAACTTCCATAAAATTGGAGGTTCTGTTTAGTTTTTTTGTCTTATTGAACGAACCCAGTAGTTCCATAAGACGCAGGACTTCGCATTAATTTGATGGCCCAATTACTTCAAGGCACCTTCCATTATACGCGTCCATCCTAACGGTTAGCTCTTCTCCATTTTTAGCTTTTAACATTACACTTAACTCACTTTGATTAGTGATTTGATAAAAAAAGCTACTCTTTTTATCAATAGAAAATTTCTTTGGTTTAATGTCATCGCATTCATATCCACGGCTTTTATTCCCATTCTTTTTAGTGGAGATTAATAAAACACCAAACTCATAACCCGTGGCTTTCCCAGCTGTCAATATTGCTTTTGGTATGCATATGCAAAACATATAATAAGTAAAATGCTAAAAACTTCTTTCTTTTAATTTTTGCCCTTTAACACGTTTCAAACACCCTATTAGCTGGTTTAATGAAACAGGAAAAGAGCGGCCGCAACTCTTTGATAGTCGATGAGGAAACATTATACAAAAAGGTTTCTTCGAAGGAAAATAGTAATGAAAGCCCGACTCCCGTTGCATAAAAGCTTTATCACACCGTAAACCAGGCTTCCATTATCATAATGCCAAAAATAAAATGTTTGGAACTGCTCTAAAGTAAATCATGGCTACCTTATTCCACATAACAACACAAGCCATACATTACGATAAAATCACTTCTTTAAACTTACATTTATACTTCCATTGTCGGTTGTTAGATGAATAACATGCTCCCCATTGCCAATAACAGCATTATCCTTGTATTTATTAAAAATATTAATTCTTCCATTGTCTACATGCACATCAAATCGTACATTAGTTGGCTCTTTTTCCGTTTCAACATCAATTCTTCCGTTATTAGAGGTTAAATCAATCGGTCGGTCCATATCCTTCGTTACCACTGAAATTTTACCATTGTCCGTTTCCCCTTTAAGTTGACCTTCCACATGGTATAATGACACTCTACCGTTGTTCGTTTTTACATGAACTTTTTTACTCGCAATATTTTTTAATTCCATCATACCATTATCTGTCGTTGCAAAGACATCCGTACTAGTAATCCCTTCTAAATAAACTTTCCCATTATTATTCACGGTGTTAATATATTCATATTGTTTTTCTGGCAAAAACACTTTTAAATGGAGTGTTCGGTCTGTAAATTCAAAATGAAAGAAGTTGGACTGTTTATCTTTTAATTCTATCTTGAGTGTCTTCCCTTCCACATTTGTGTTGAAAATTATATTTGTATTTTTTGCTTTTTTTCCCGACAGTTCTACTTTTGCTGCCTTATCTGTCGTAGGGAGTATCTCAACCCGAGTGTTATCGGAAATTACCTTTACGATAGAAAATTCTTTCTTTATCACTTTATCCTTAGATATTGTTTCTGTTTGATTCATGTAACGGAATGTTAAGAGGCTCCCTACTACCCCAACAATCACTAATCCTAGTGCAATGAACAATATTCCTTTTATCTTATTCATGCTTCAAACCCCCTCTAACAAGTGAGACATTGAATTTCAAATAACGAATGAAACCTTTTGTAAACACTTTTGTAACAAAAAACATACCTAAGCCAAGCAATATCCCAAGACCGCATAATCCAATGGATACAAACAAATTAAAGAACTCGAAAGTGCCCGGGTGAACGAGAAAATCAAATATCACAAGCAGCGGTGCCAGTGTAAATCCTAAGCTAGCCACCCAAAGAGTGAATATGACCCCAACTATTGCTATGAAAGGTCCCAAGACAATTATTAAATTGAAGAAGCCTAATCCAATCACAGCCCAAATCGCCCGTATAATATTACCTGCTGTAAAGGACTGTTCCACCCTTTCAATATGGTAGGATGCCAATAATTCCTTTGCTATTGAATTTGGTGAACCAAGCCTTTCAGCAATCTCTGCTTCCGTCTTTCCTTCTTCCAAACCAATTACAAAATGTTCTTGATAGTCCTGCAATATATCCTGACGCTCATTTAAAGACAATCCTCTTAAAGCTTCATTCAATTTATTTAAAAATTCGTCTTTAGTCACTGTTAACACCCTCTTTTATTAATTGATTTACAGCATTTGAAAATTCTCGCCATTCATTCACAAGATCGTTCAAATACTCTCTCCCTTTCTCTGTTAACTTATAATACTTACGCGATGGTCCTTCCGTTGATTCCTTTAAATATGTGGTGAAATATTCTTCCTTTGTCAACCTTCTTAAGAGCGGATAGACAGACCCTTCTGATATTTCAATTCGATCGGAAATTTTCTGTACTAGCTCATACCCGTACCGATCTCGTTTATCCAACAAGACCAACACACACAGCTCTAAAACTCCTTTTTTAAATTGTACATTCAATTTTTTAGCCACCTTATTATTATTTAGTACTACACAGTAAACAGTACCAACCTTTAATTAATACTATGTAAAATAATATATCACTTAGTATTATTTATTGCAAGGTAGTGTATAAAAAAAATTATAAATGGGCTAAGAGGAAAACTTTTTTTTGTAATTTGGGGGTAGATTCTGCTTATATTCCATAAAAGGGGACACAACGTTATTAGCTGTGCCCCTTTTTATTCATCAATAAATAGCAAACGTTAAACTTGCCGCTGTTTTGCATTTGTATTTTTATAAAAAAGATTGATCAATTAAAACAAAGTTCGATTATTTAGAGTTTCATTTAAAATACGTACTGAATAACAATATTGCTTAAAAACAGAACGGCAATCATATATAGTGCGGGGTGTATTTCCTTTCCCTTTCCCATAAAGAGCTTTATCAGTGGATATAGAATAAAGCCGACTGCCATACCATCGGCAATGCTATAAGTTAGTGGAATTAATACAATAATTAAAAGTGCTGGAAAGCTCTCTGTAAAGTCGTCCGTTGAGATATGAACAATATTTTGCAACATTAGAAGCCCTATTAATATTAGAATTGGCGAAACCGCACTTGCCGGAACTATTTTAATAACTGGTATAAACAGGATAGAAATAAGAAACATAAATCCAGTAACAATGCTCGTTAACCCTGTCCTTCCACCAGCTGTAATTCCTGCAGCTGCTTCAACTGATGCTACAGTTGGACTCGAACCCAAAATTCCAGAAGTAAGAACGGAAACAGCAGTAGCCTGAAGAGATCTCTTGCTGCTTTCCGTTCGATTTAGCATTTTACTATGCCCATGTATCAATCCGATATTTTCAAACACAATTACCATCGTGAAAGAGAGGGATGTCAGCCAAAAAATAATGTTTCCTGCTTGTCCCCACGATATTTGACCAAACACTCCAAGGTATTCATGAAAAGATGGCATGGAAAAGGATCCCTTTTCAAAAGTAGCTCCTCCTTGCCAAATTGTTAAACATGTCGTAATGATTATGCTTAATAATAGGTTTCCTGGGACCTTTTTTATAAATAATAAAATGGTAATAATTAAACCAATAAATGTTATGATTACTGTGGGATTACTTAAATCCCCAATTGCAAGAAGCGTGTGATCAGAACTTGTAATAATACCAGCATTTTCAAAACCAATTAAAATCAGCAGTATTCCAATTCCAATAGTAATAGCTTCTTTTAAAGAATTAGGAATAGAGGAAGTAATCACGTTTGCCAACGGTGTAAAGGCAATAACAACAAATATCAGTCCAGAAACTAAAACCATTGCCAACGCTTCCTGCCACGAAAATCCTCCAGATTGAACAATTGTATAGGTGAACATCGCATTAAGTCCCATTCCAGGAATAATTAGAAGCGGGGTATTGCTCCAGATACCCATAACTAAACATCCAATAAAGCTGGTTAAAATAGTTGCAATGATACCTGCCTCCATCGGGATTCCTGCTATAGCTAAAATCGTCGCATTAACTATAATGATATAGGCAACTGTTATATAGGAAATAAAACCAGCAGAAATTTCTTTTCCAATCGTCGTATCATAAAGATTGAATTTAAAAAAACGCTCCAGATTAATCACCTTCCTACTGTGAATATCAAATGAATATGAAAGTAATCATAACATGGACTTAATCATTCAAAAAATATATATTTTAAATGGAAACTATATATTTTTCGAATACAAGGAGAAATCTTTATGGATATAAAGCAATTACGGTATTTTATAGCAATCGCTGAGGAAAAGAATATAACAGCTGCTGCCACTAGGCTGCATATGTCACAGCCACCTCTAAGCATGCAGTTAAAACAAATAGAAAATGAGCTTGGTGTTAAATTGTTTGAACGAAGTGGTAAGAGTATGGAATTAACGGATAAAGGCAACGTACTCTACCAAAGAGCATTACAATTGGTGAACAGTGTAGAAGAAATAAAAAATGAATTACGGGAAACGGACGAAGGAAAAAGAGGTGTAATTGCAGTAGGGATTAACACCTTATCTCTTTCAGGTTTTTCAGAAGTACTCCAATCCTTCCACAAAAAGTATCCATTTGTTTCGTTAAAAATTGTGCAAAATGACTCTTTTTATTTAGCAGAAATGATAAAAACAAGGGCTATTGAAATAGCATTTGTACGCCTTCCACTGGAGCAGCGTGGACTAACTTACCATCATCTAATAAACGAGCCATTTTTTTTCGTAACAAATAAAGAAATTCATACTATTTCATTAGAGGAGATTTCCCATACCCCGCTTATCATTCCAAGTACAGAGGGTTTGGGTATATATAGTACGATTCTTGAGGCATTTACAAGGCAAAACCTCCAACTAAACAAAATGGCTGAGTGCTCCGATATGCATACATTAATGGAATTAGTTAATGGGGGAGTAGGAGCAACGATTGTTCCAAAATCTGTTTTAGATGTCTATAGGGACAAAGTTCTTTACTCCATAAAGATAAATAACGCTGATCTTATGTCTTCTTTAGGAGTCATTTGGCTTGAAAATCACTATGTCTCTACACCTGCCAAAAACCTTATAGAACTAATAAAGGAATACAATAGAAGTTCCCAAAAATATGATTAAATAATAAGACCGAGAGGCATCCTCAAGTAGTAACTAAAAAAACCGATTTTAGTCAACCGGCAAAGAACACTGGACATTAGCAAACAACTCCGTTATGGCATTGTTTGAGAGTCTATAATTAATAGATCACATAATTTTTAGTGCGCAGTTCTGCGAAAGCGACTTGTGATATGGTTGGTTCAACATATCTACCATCTGTAACAAGTTTAATGGCTTTTGCATCTTCCACATTATTTTTTGTCGGTTTTTCCAATTAATTTAAAGCTAATATCAAATATGTTATTAACACTAGTATGCGCTATATTTTCTGCATCTGCTTAACCTTGTTCCAAACTTTTATAGATATCATAGCGATCAAAACAAATGAGATGATAACTAAAATGATTCCTACTAAAGACTCTCTAAGGCTGATTCCAATTATGCTATATAATATCATTAAGGGGATATTCGCAAAAATTATAGTTAAAATGTAGGTAGAATATTTTAACCTTACTGCTGCAGCTAAAAAACATATTACATCGGATGGTGCTATTGGACAAATGATTCCCAGTACTAAAAACTTATAAGTGTAAGTTTCTAATAAAGTTTTTAATTGTGGATGCTTACTCTCCAAATACTGATTGATTCTTGTACTGGAACAACCTCTTGAGAAAATATAAACGATGGTTTCACTTAAAACCATCCCGATCATGGATAATATGAATCCAAGTAATGGATGGAAGCATATTCCCCCTAAAAACATAAGTGTTGCACCTGGAATCAACATAAAAAGCCTAACTATCCACAGAGCAATAAATAGTAACATTGCATATTTGGTATTTTCAGATATAAATTCTTTTAACACACTTATATCCAGTGATAGTAAATGAAATTGCTTTAATATATATAATGCTACAATCCATAAAGCTATAATGAAAATTTTCTTTTTCAATTTCTCACTCTCCTCGCTTTCCATACGTTCATGATAAGCAATGAGAATTAAGAAACACTCCATAAAATTCTTAAGGATTCTTAAGTTTATACTCCAAGAAAAAAGCTTATCCCATAAGCCATTATATATGTATTGATTGTTCAACAATAAAGCTCATCCAACCATTTCTATATTCCTTACTTCCTTTTCTCGAAACCACACTAGTCGTGTATCTGTATTTATGGTCAAATCACCAATTTCAATGATATTTTTGGTGTTGATTGTTTCCGTATTGTATTTTTTATACCTTCTTAATTGGGATTTTACCCTGGCAATTAATTCTAATGGATTAAATGGTTTGGATAAATAATCGTCAGCACCAGAAGCAAGCCCCTGAATTTTATCTATATCTTCTGATTTTGCAGAAAGCATGATAATGGGCATATTTCGTTCTTGCCTAATCTACATACACGCTTCAATTCCATCCATGTTAGGCATCATAATATCCAAAATAATAAGACCAAACCCTTTCTCTTCCATTAGTTTTAAAGCTTCAATTGCATTCTCAACCTTTTAAGTGTGCATACCTTCATTTTCCAAATAAACGGAAATAAGATTTCTAATATCCTTGTCGTCATCCACAATAAGAATTTTAGACTCCATATTTTCTCCCCCTATTAATTTGCGGACTAGAACAGTTAAAAACATATGCTGGTGGCAAATTTCTAATTTCTCTTTTCACATCAATTTTAGTAAAAAACTGTTCAATAAATACCTTCTTAAATTTAGTGTATTGGAAAGTAATGAATTCTCCATCCTTTTTTAAGATTTTGGTGGTATTTATTAAAATTTGTATAGAAACGTTTTTTGGCAAACTTGCAAAAGGAAGACCAGAAATTACATAGTCTGCATAGGGAATACGATAGTCCTTTAAATACTTACCAATATTTTCTGCAGATCCATTTACAATGAATAAATTCTTTTCCTCTTTAAATTTTTCTTTCAATAATAAATAAAACTCTTTATTGTTTTCGACTAATAAAATAATGGTCATTGGATTTCGCTTTTCAAGTAACCTTTCAGTGAATACACCAGTACCTGGTCCATACTCGACAATATATTTAGCATTCTTAAAGTTGATTTTTTCTACCATTTTACTTCCAAGAAACTTTGAACTAGGAAGTATTGCACCAACTGTTCTTGGATTAACTATATATTGAAAAAAGAATAACCATCGCTTCATATTTGATCACTCCAATGATTTGAATTTATATTTATACTTTAGAATCCAAATCTGAAGAAAATGGAGCAAAATTCCTTAAGAATTCTTAACTTTTGAATATGCTCTTAAAAAACAGTTTATCCTAAGGACAGAAGAGCATTCTTAAACGGATTAAGTTTATAAATAAAACCCAACATCAATATCGAATATCATATACACATTCTATAAACCTGAATAATGTACAAACAGATTAAATATGAACTGTTTAACATTTAAGTTTTTCTTTTTTAATACAATCTGCTGTTTATGGTAGATTTAACCTTTCTTTCAGAAAAAAATACCCACTTTAATAGCAGGTATTTACATTTTTTAAGTATTATTAAAACTATGGGGAGGTGATAAAAATAAAAATACAAAACACTTATGAATCAGAGCAAACCGTTAAATGGAAACGAATCCTTTTTATTCACTTTTATTTAAAATTCAAATCATAGATAAGGATTTTCCATATCATCTAATTTTGCTTCCACTGTAGCTTTGTGCAAAATAAACCTTAGGAGCATCCACTTCGCCGCAAAAAAATTTTTCATTATTCCCCTAGTAAAAATAAGAAACTCGTCGCTTCACCATCAATTAGAAGATCACACCTGGTGATGAAAGCTGCTACTTGAAAAAGACACATCCACTTTCCTAAACTATTTTATTGGAATATAGACAAAGTGAATATTTAAAGCAGTGAACCCAATCAATACTCAATCTCTTTAATATTAAGGCAAAAAGACCACTATAAGTGGCCTCATTCTTCTTATTATTTTACTACTAAATGTTTTTTAATCGTTTCTCCATTGACGCTAATCATAACATTATAAGTTCCGGGTTTTGTTCTTGTACCAACTTCCCAAATCCAACGGATATTACCTTTATTATCTGAGGTTTTCGGCTCTAAACCTGATGCATGACTAGGACCGGAGGAGTAATCTACTTCAATAGTACCCTGTACATTCGGTTTTGTTTTAACTGACACAGTTGCTTTATCCCCAGGATATACTGTTAATCCACTCGTAGAAACACTGGTAGTGTTATTATTTGAACTACTAGTGTCTCTATTGATTGTACTTGAAGTTGTCTTATTATTTATTGTTGCAGTAGATTGTACGCTTGAAGAACCATCAGTGTAATTTATGGTTACACCTTGCTCAACATTAAAAATATAAACATTAAATTCCACCTCATTATCTTCTATACTCTTTGCTTGCATATGTACGCCTCTAGCTACCAGTTCATTTCCCCTAAATATAGGCTCTACCTGATAACGGATATGATGGTTTGTTCTTTTTAAATAAGAAGCAACCTTGTTTTCATAAATAAGCATGTCAGGATCATTAAGGCTTCTTGTTCCTGTCATTAAATTTTTAGGATTATTATTTTCACCTGTCAGTTGAAAACCAATAAGGTGAGAACGATTATATAGCCATTCCGTTTTTCCATTAACCTTAATTTTTTTATTCTTCCATCCTGTAGGATTAACATAAAGTGGCTCTCTATCTTCTGTAGGCATAAGAGATTTAGATAACATTGCGTTCGCTACACCGACTCGATTTAAGGAATCTACATTAGAAAAGGATTGCCAACTGCCTTTAGATAAGCTTAAGTCGCTTTTAGAAAAAGTAGTGCGATTGTTATTTAAGATAATAACTTGCTTTCCCTTATATTCTAAATCAGCAAGTGTTTTATAGCGATTTCCTATACTAGCTTTATTGGTTGCAGCAGTATCCTTTTTTGCATTTGCTGAACCTTTCATTTGCGAAATTGAATTTTCACTAGAGCTTTGTGTAGTGTCTGTTTTCATATGTGCGGTAGCTGTTGTTTTTTGATCAATAGGTTTTGATTGGTTATTCATATCACTACAAGCACTAACCGTTGAAAACATAAGAGCAAATAATAACACAAAAAAAGCTTTTCTTAATTTGAAAATTTTCATAATTATCCCCTTATTAATTGGTATATTTTGCAAAACAGAGTTTGCAATTCTATTTGTCTATCATTATACAAAATTATGTTACCAAGAGGCTTGAAGGTTGACAAACAATTATAATATCTGAAAATAGTAAATAAAAAGACTCCTTATATAAGTAGAGTGCTTCTAGAAACGCGGACGTTCTAATAAAATGGAGGAAATAAAGTGATGGCACCTGAAAATGGTCAATTAATAATAATATATAGGAATTAATATGTAAAAAAAATCCGATCTGAATTTAAATTCTTTAATTAGATTAATTATTGTATTAGGTCTTTGTTCTTGCTATTTTTTTGAATTGTATAGGCTTACATCCTTTTTCATTTTCAATCAATTGTTAATAAGACAACTATTATTTAACTGTCAATGTTTTATCAACGGTTTCATCATCCTCAACTTTCCACTTGCCTAAGTTTGTCTTGGATACAGCAGGGGTTCGAGTTGCCTTAGAAATAATTCACATGTAACAGTGAATTTCAAATAGACTCGTGAAAGCCAATGTAATTTGCCCAGTAATAATTAAGAATATGCAATGAATCGTTCGAAAGTTTATTTCGAATCGAATGAGATAAAAAACAAAAATCTCTTAACTTTTCTATGTTATCCCAATAATGTCCACATTTGTAATTTACATTTTTTAAAGCATTTCGTATAATTATGGAAATATGAGAGGTGAATTATGCAAAAAAGTTTATTTATTCGAATACTGTGTGTGTTTATTTCTTCACTGATTTTTTCAGTTTTATTGTTTGTTATAGGCTATATTAATGAACCAAGTCCAGTTCCTCCTGAGCCAGGAGTAGTAGATATGACCCCGCCTGTTTTAAGTACATTCTTGGTTATACAACTTTATGCCATTCCTATATTTTTGATTTTAGGTATTCCGGTATCATATTTAATTGACTCTATTTGCAAACTAATAAATTTAAAGACAAATATACTCATATATTTGTTTAAACTTCTTTTATATTGTATTGCTGCAACTATAATTTATAAAACGTTATTTAATGATTTCTTTCTTAGTTTTCTACCAGTTCTTACATACTTTCACGTTTTGCTTTTCTTAGAAAAGTTTCTTACCCGTAAATCATTACAGTAGGGAAAACGTCCTTAGTGTTAATTTTTTTCGGCGGACTAGCATCGTTCCCATATATAAGACTATATTTCTTGTTTGTTTAGGCAGTTTTTACGCTAATTCGTTGCCTTTCGCAAAATTTTTCCTCGTCGTAATAACGGTCTAGTCCGCGTTCCATAGTTGTCCCTCGTTACATTATAAACATTGTATTTGAGGGCTCGTGCTGTCTATTACTCCTCGTGAAAGAGGCGCTCCATGGTTTGCGAGGCATATGACTTTCTATCGAAATTGATTTTATTTTCGGGTACTAGTTCTTTAATCTGTTCAATAGTGAAGCTTTAAACTGTGGAATGCTCACCTTTCCATTCTTATCTATTGGCTCCGGTATTCTTACTGATTTCATATGAAAATAGAAGTCGTTTAACAGTTCCACGCCTTACCCATTCACATCTTTCCGTCGATTAATTAATTCATTCATACGAAATCACGAAAATTCTAAGTAATATAGATGGTTGCATTGATTGCTTTATTCCGTGCCAATAGAGGTATTCTATAAAATGATGTAGTTTTCTTCGTACTGATTAAGCGTTCGCGGCGCACCTCCCTCCGACTTTTTAATTACCATCAATTGCAGGAATAAGACATTTAGTTTGCTAACGATACCTTACCAGTTAACCTTTTGTTTTTAATCTTTTTCTTCGACATTGTTCAAGGTCCTTTCGTTTCAGTCACTCGGCATTAATTACCTCCACCTTGACGTTAATAGGATCGTTCCCTGCGTTTAATCCAAGGTTATGTCAACAGGAATTAAAAACGCTAGAAATGCCGTCGTAACAGCGTTTCTAGCGTGGTATGATTCTGACTTGGGGACCCCATTGGGGGCTCGAACCAGCCTATAAATGCTCATGTAGTTTTTCATCATGTTAAAATAACGCGCGTTGCTAAATTCATTATAGATTTTCTTTGTTTTTAGTCATAATATTCACCTATGTATTATTATTCTCTTGAATTTCACTACCTCTTTTGATGCTCATAACAATAAACATTTCCATTAAATCGATTTTCATTTGATAAGCAGAACTGCTTCACTTTTTCTGATACTTCTTTACCACAAGTTTTACAAACTGCTCCTGTCTTTTTATTTTCAGATTTATCTACATCACGGTTCTTCTTTAACAATTGAACATGTTTCTGTCTTATCTCTGAATCTGTTATATTAGCCTGAGATAATTCATTGTACATATATAGAATCTCTCGTTCAGTATATATTTCCGATTTATGTTGAAGCTTGAGTACATTAATTTTCCTATTAATAAATTCCGATAACTCGATATCATAAACAATCAAATCATTCGATTGTATTTTTCTTAGCTCCTCGTTAACTTTAAAAGTACTTCTTCTCGTAAAGGAAACTATTGACACAACATTACTGTCATCAAGTTCATTTATAATGGATTTAATAGCTAGTATGTGTCCGTAATTTTGATTAAAAGGATTTAACATCGGAAACTTACCATTTACAGACCATTTCGCTCTCATCCTATCTCCGTAAATTGTTCCAGCGTAATTCTTTGTTTCAATAACAAAGACTGCAAATGGAGTAAAAACAACATGGTCAATTTGGGAGTAGCCCGACTTTGCTTTGGGATTTGGAATAAGTATGTCGCTTAAGTATTTACTATTTTTAGGTAGCTGGTCTAATTGAATATTTATTTTGTATTCTCCTAAGTCTCCGATTCTATTAGATGTTATCTTTGTTTTTTCTGTATGAACATTTTTATTGTTGACTTGCCTTTTTGACTTATCACTTTCTTTTTGCGAAAACTTAGAAAATAATTTAGATAGCATTTTATATTTACCCCTTCATAATGATTGTTTCATATTATATATCGGATAAATTTTCCAAAACTAAAATAGTACATAGCTCTATATATATTTAATAGAAAAACTATGTACTATTATTAATTTATACACTCCTCCACTTTGCTTATATAACGATTTTAGAATGGTTTAAAGAAGATATTCTACCATTTTTTCATGACTTGTATCATACACATGCTAGTTTAATGCTTCAACAAGGAGAAAATATTTAGGTAATATCAGAGCAACTCTGGACACATTTTCACACATTTCCTAACAAGCAAAAAGAAGCATCCTTTCCGTTTGTAAATCAACTATTTAATATATATTTAGTTGGCTTTGTGACCCAGTGTGTAAATAGTGAATTCTTTCATAAAATTAAAAGAGCTATAAACCTATTATATCAAGGCTTATAGCTCTTTGGTTGGTATGATTCTGACTGGGCTCGAACCAGCGACCCCCACCCTGTCAAGGTGGTGCTCTCCCAGCTGAGCTACAGAATCATCATATTAGTGCTGGGTAATAATTAATATATAATGGTTATGAAAAATTGTCAACAATTATAAGATAATTTCCCATTAATCATTTTCATTAAAATCATTTTCATTAAAATTATTTTCATTAAAATTATTTTATTAATAAATAAAAACACCTTGATTTTCAACATAAAAATAGAAAAAATCAAGGTTTTTATTGGAACAAGTATGGATCACAATTAAAACTACCCATTATATAACAAATCTCCATTTGATTTAAACTGTCTTTTGGCCGAATTTACTTTCTAATAAACTTTTGTTATACAGAATTCTTTGATCTTCAGGTCTATATTTTCTAGCACTTTCATTGTGAAAATATGCGCTTTCAAAATCTCCAATATTATAATAACAAACACACATTTGAAGATGTGGATACCATGTATAATAGGCTGGATAGCTAAAACTCCACTGTCCTGAATCTGGGATTTGCTGAGTAGCTAAATTGTACCAAAATATAGCAGTTTTATAATCTCTTTTGAGCTGATAGTAATATCCTATTCTACTACAAGCTTCTGGGCGAGGAGTTTTAGAAAATTCAATGGATTTTAATAATGATTTCAATTCATTTTCAACATCTCCTAGAAAACGATGGCAATCAGCTTTATTTATACATGCATATACTTTATCCTCAATCCACCCGTCAGTCATTCCTATATTTTGTTCGTATGCTTCAATTGCTTTTTGATAATGTCCATTTTCTCTTAATTCATTCCCATAGTAAAAATAATCTCTAGCCGAAAATTTATCACCTCTATCGATTCTATTTTGATAAATATTTAAGGCACGACCCACTGAATGTCTAATTTTTTTATGCGTTACAGAGATATCAGATTCGATAATTTTCCCGAACACTTCCAAATATTGATGGCAATCACCTTTCCATTTAAAATTTTTTTCTCTTTTAACAAGTCTATTTCTCCTATATCGTAATGTTACATTGCCAAATTCATCAGTTCCTGCATCGTAATACATTGAAACAGAATCCACAGATGGATCTAGTGTCTCCTTCAATAATTTCAACTTTTTTTGATCCTCTTCAAGTAAGATATCATCTGCATCAAGATATAAAATATAATCTTTTGTCGCATATTTAAATGATTCATTTCTTGCTGCCGCAAAATTACCAATCCATTCAAAAAAATACACACGATCTGTATACTGTTTTGCTATTTCAACCGTTCTATCTGTGGATCCAGTATCAATAATATTAATTTCATCTACAATATCTTTAACCGTATCTAAACATCGCGCTAAAACCTCTTCTTCATTTTTTACAATCATGCAAAGGCTGATTTCAACCAAATTATTTCTCTCCTTTCTTCTAAATTCTGCAAGTTAAAACAAAAAAGTGTGCTTGACTAATAAAAATGGGGGAAACTATCCCCCATCTAAAACTTCCCTTATGGTGTTTCATTAAGGGCCTGTTGGTCCGGTTGGGCCTGTTGCTCCCGCTGGGCCGGTCGCTCCCGTTACTCCCGCTGGACCAGTTGCTCCTGTTGCTCCCGCTGGGCCAGTCGCTCCCGTTGCTCCCGCTGGGCCAGTCGCTCCCGTTACTCCCGCCGGGCCGGTCGCTCCCGTNTTACTCCTGCTGGGCCAGTTGCTCCTGTTACTCCTGCTGGGCCGGTCGCTCCCGTTACTCCCGCTGGACCAGTTGCTCCCGTTGCTCCCGCTGGACCGGTTGCTCCTGTTACTCCTGCTGGGCCGGTCGCTCCCGTTACTCCCGCTGGACCAGTTGCTCCTGTCGCTCCGGTTGGGCCGGTTGCTCCCGTTACTCCCGCTGGGCCGGTTGCTCCCGTTGCTCCCGCTGGACCAGTTGCTCCCGTTGCTCCCGCTGGGCCGGTCGCTCCCGTTGCTCCCGCTGGACCGGTTGCTCCTGTTGCTCCCGCTGGGCCGGTTGCTCCTGTTGCTCCCGCTGGGCCAGTGGCTCCTGTTGCTCCTGCTGGGCCAGTTGCTCCTGTTACTCCCGCTGGGCCTGTTGCTCCCGCTGGGCCGGTCGCTCCTGTTGGACCCACTATACCTGTACCTGCTACATTTAATAAATCAATATCATCTACTAATACATTTGAAGTTCCTGGCTCAGGCAATACATTTATCAACACTAATGCTTGAGTGGCAGTAGGTGGAGCAGGTGATGTTGTTTCATAGATTTCTAACCAAGTATTATTCTCGGCATTTGGTAATCGGTTAGATGGAATAATAGTAATTAGACCATCTTCGAGAAAATTAAAAGATGCATCTAAATACACTACTACAATCACTATTGTAGGACTTGGTGCAGCTCCAATTTTAGAAAACGAAGATAAAAATTTAAAGCTTTGTCCTGGTTCTACAGTAACATATTGAAAAATAAAAGAATTTGATCCTCCACCGGTTAATTCAGCACTAAAGAAGCCTGAATGGGAAAATTGTGAGTTTATCGTAGCATTCATTCCAATAAATGGTGCAAGGGTTCCAGTCTCAAATCCTCGATTCACAATGAAATTCTCGATAGACATGAATTCACCTCCATTTCATTATGAATTTATTCCAAGCATCTAATGTGTAGATTGTGTTGGAATATACGATATTCTATGCATTCTCTATTAGTATAGAAACGACAAATGCTATATGTCTTTCAACCATTTTTATAGAAGTAGGAAAAATCTAATTATCATTAGATAGGGCACTTCTCAGTTTCCCATTTCTCCTTTTTTCATATGATATCTATGTAAATAAATTATTCTGTTTCGATAAACTAATAAAAGGAGAAAATAAAATGGAAGAAGTTAAAAATCAGATTATTAGGTTAATAGAATTAGATGACTTAGATAAAGCAAGACGAATGATAAATCAATTGGAGCAAGATACTTATTTAAGTACCGATGTTTATTTTTTAAACGCGTTATATTACATTAAAATAAGAAATTTCGATAATGCGTGGCTGTGGTTGTGGAGAGGACTTTATGATTATCCTGAAGATCCTATACTGAATGAATGGATGGCAGAAATTCTAAACCTTCAGGGAAGGAAACAGGAATCCTATTCTTTCTTGGAGAACATAAGCAAGATTGGTAACACATTCAAGTATCCGACCGATTTAATACCTAACAATCGTTTTAATGCGGTCTATGATCAACACCATTTACCCCCACATACCCTAAAGAATAAGCTTAGAGTATTACAAGGAACTATGGAGATAGCAAATCAAATGAATACGCTATCAAATGCTCTATCAAAAATGGGAGTTTACTCCAAGACCTTTAATTATTACCCATTTTATTTGAATTATCAATCTGACTATACATGGCCTTTGATTGGATATAGGAGTTCTCCTTTATTAAATAATAAGCAAAGAAAACTAGCGGAAGATATTCTTCCAAATTTTGATCTCTTTCATTTTCACTTCGGAACAAGCATGACATTTGATTATTCAGATCTCCCATTATATAGACAAAATAATAAAACCGTAATAATGCACCATTGGGGAAGTGATATTCGATTACTTTCTAAAGCATTAGAACTTAATCCTTATAGCTTAGTTAAAAATCAAGATGAAATTCAAATACAAAACAGATTAAATATTTTAACAGAGAATATCTCTCATTGCATAGTTCCAGATATGGAATTATATCAGTATGTGAAGAATTACTATGAAAATGTTTATGTGATACCATCTATGATTAATGTAGATTCTTATGTGCCTTCGATTCAAAAACAATCAAGCCACAGTCCACTTTTAATCGTCCATGCTCCTACTTCTCCATTCATTAAAGGTACTCCATATATTCTGAAGGCTATCGAAACACTAAAGTGTGATTATCAATTTGATTTTCAATTAATACAGGGAATGTCTCATACAGATGCGAAAAAATTATATCAAAAAGCTGATTTAATTATTGACCAACTTCATATAGGAAGTTATGGACTTTTAGCAGTTGAGGCAATGGCTATGGGAAAGCCTGTTATATGCTGGATTAGTCCTTTCATGAGAGAGCATTATCCAAGTGATTTACCTATCATTTCAGCAAACCCAGACACTATTACAAATGTTTTGGAGAATATTTTAAAAAACCAAGATCTATTGCAAGAACTTGGTTTAAAAGGGCGAAAGTATATTGAAAAACACCATGACTACAAGAAAAATAGTTTGAAAGTACTGGAACTTTATTACTCTATTCATAATTAATATGAAACCCACATGAATTGGCATACCCCTTCAGATTTTTCGTTTTTTTATATAAAGTTTACCTTATTAGAACTATTTAATTACTCTTCCCGGATTTCCAACAACTGTTTTTCCGGCAGGCACATCTTTTGTAATAACAGCCCCTGCTCCAATAATAGCATTTTCGCCAATTGTTACTGCAGGCAGCAATGTAGCATTATTTCCGATTTTGGCACTCTTTTTAATGATGGGTCCTTGATGTTCAAAATTTCCCATCCCCATATACTTGTCATTCGAGCTCGAGCAACAAGGACCAATAAATACATCATCTTCAATTACCATGTCCGCAGTAATATAGCAGCCCGTTTGGATGGTCACTTTCTTTCCAACCTGTGTATTGGTCTCAACCATTACATTCCGGCCCACAATACTATCTTCCCCTATTGTCACCTTTTCACGGATGCTAGTTAAATCTCCCACGAATACACCTTTTTTCAATTGAACATTTCTGTATATGACACTATTGCAACCAATGGTTACATCATCCTCTATAACTAATGGAGTAAGATTTCTTTCTGGCTTTCTTGCCATTTTCTTGTTAGAAGAGGGTGATTTCCCCAATTGCGTCAAATCACCTATTTGGACACCGTTTCCTATAACGGTATCCCTTTTGATTACTACGTTATGTCCAATTACTACATTATCACCTATCGATACATTATCTTCGATTACTACATTTTCACCTATCTCGACATTCTTTCCCAGTTGTACAGTATTATTAACCATGAACATTCTCCTTTTTACTACCAATACAATTTTGTTCCTTATGAACTTATGAGCGTATTTTAATTATAAAAGTTCATAAATTTTGATAAGATCATCTACTACATTTTTAACAGAATGATATTTTTCAACATATTCCCTGCTTTTCATTCCGATTTCATGACGTAAAGAAGGGTTTTGAATTAGTTTCAGCAACACTTCATCAAGATTATCTGGAGTTGCCTGAACGATAGGAAGATCTGCAGGAAAATGTTCTCTAACGTCATCTCTTATATATGCAACAACCGGTTTGCCCATTGCCATTGCCTCAACACTTAACATTCCGTATGATCCGCATAAAAGTTGATCGATAATAATGTCGGATTTCAAATAGGTTTGCATGGCTTGTTCATGAGAAACCTTTTCAAGAATCTGATACGTAAACGGACTTTTCCCTTGAAGTTTCTCAATGGCTGCTTCTACATAATCAGAACCTTTAAACTCTCGATTAGTCGGTGCATGAATGATTAAAGGATTATCATTGTTTACTGATGGATAGACAGGTTGAATCTCATCGATATTACAAGCAAGCGGTAGAATGAATACTTTTTTATAATAGTCTTTTACATATTGGTATACCTCATGATCCTGTACAATGGCTACATCAATATATTGCGAAAGAAACTTAAGTTGCTTATCAATTTCCTCATCTGTATAGTAGGATGGCGGTAACGGGTATGGATTTAGTTCCCTTACGATTCCATCCTTTCGGACATCACTGCCCCAATGATGCATTACTAACTTTTTGCCTTTTTCTTTTAGCATAGGAATATCCGCGAAATCCGTTAAAAAAGTATTCGCGTTATAAAAATGAAAAATATCCACATTGTCTATGAGAAATTGAAAATCCTTCAATATCTCAAATGCATCTGTGTTCAGGATTCCACCTTTATAATTTAGAAAAGTGTGAAATCCATTGAATCCAGCAACTTTGTGACCTTCTTTTCTTAATTGACGGGTTAAAATACCCATTTGACCTGCTATTTCAGTAGGTGCATGAACTATTTTCATCTTGATCTCTCCTTCCTCTATATTGTATTCATGGCATAAATTTTTGTTTGGTTAATTTCACTAATAGAGTAGTGACTATACGAATTCTTTATTGCTTTCATATACTATATGGAACTTTAAATTTTGGAGGGATATAAGTGCAAAACGGATATATGACGGCCAAGGAGCTTGGAATCCAAAATCACATATGTGTTTTACCCTATGGAGAAAATTCGGATACTGGAAAACCTCTATGGTCAACTGTAGATTTAAAACCATATCAATCTTATTTAGTAAATGGTCGATCAGCAGATCGGTTATTTCGCGGATTCATTTTCAATCCAATCAACGGTAGAGAGGAGCATTATATTCATCCCATTTATGCTGATTTTGGGGAATTAGCAGATATAGAAGATTGGAAAATTGCTCTAGAAAGATTATTTACAAATGATTATAATTTAGATGCTCTCGCCATTAATACAAAACCCGGTTTCAAGACAGATGTTTGGGTAACAATCCCATATCCGAATCCATCACAAACCAATTTCGGGACAGTAAATGACAGAGAACTTAATTTCAATAATGATGCAGACCGCGAGGAGGCAGTTAAATGGTGGATTTTAAATTTCCAAAATAAATGGAACCTAGCCACATCTCTTCACGAAGCTCTTTCATTTAAAGGCTTTGTATGGCAGAGATCTTCTATTACTGCCAGTGATGAAAATCTTGTAAAAAGCACTAACCAATTTATTCGCAATAATGGTTTCCTATCCTTATGGCTTCAACAATATGGATCATGTGGATGTCCTGATTGGAAAGAATTTGGTTTCGATGCTTCATGCACAAATCCCAATTTCTACGGAAACACAGATCAAGATTTTTCATGGATAGCTAATTCAACTGTATTTGCCAACTATTATCGTTTAGGTATGCAAATCTTCTTTGGAAAAGGTGATTTGTTTAAAGACCGACATTTATACGATTATTTAAATTATGGCATTTACAATAATTATATGAATGATAGTCTACTTGTATATCAGTTTCCAAATCAGACGATGCGGGAGATTTATGAAAACAATCATGATCAATACATTGCCCTATACTCCTTTACGAGAAAAACTTATCAGCCAGTCTACCCAACTGCTGCCTTTCCAGCATAATTCATACAAAAAACAGTGCACAAAAGGACTATATCCCTATGTGCACTGTTTTTTTATCTGAAATTCACTTTAGAATTTCCTGTTAATTATAATTGCGAATAAATCTCAAGCAATTTCTCCGCAACCACATCATGTGAATGAACATTCTCCACATATTTTCTCCCTTTTATTCCCAGGTCTCTACGTAATTCAGGATGCTCAAGAAGTAATTTGACATTATCATATAATGTATTCGGATTACTATTTAAGATTGGTAAATCGGAAGGAAATCTTCCTACAAGGTCAGGACGAATATAAGCAAGAACAGGTTTTCCTAACGCCATTCCTTCTACACTGAAAAGCCCATAAGATCCACATAAAAATTGATCAATAATAATATCGGCATCTCTATAAAGCTTTATTGCTTCCTTATGATTCATCTTTTCCACTATTATATAATCAAAGTCATATTCTTCTTTTAATTTTTCAATCGTTTTTTCAACATGGATGGTACCTTTAAATTCCCGATTAGTCGGAGCATGTAACAATACTGGGCGTTTCTTCTCTAATGACGGATAACTCGGCTCAAAGAATCTTAAATCTATTGCAATAGGTAACACATGAACCTTTTCATAATAGTCTTTTACATAGTCGTACACTTCATGATCCTGAACAATTGCATCTTTAATATAGGGAGTAATTTTCATCAGCTTTTCATGGATTTCCTCATTAGGAGGTGAATCTCCTGTATAAACAAAGGGATTATTCACTCGGGCACGATCATGAAACCTTACATCATTACCCCAGTGATGCATAACCATTTTCTTGTTTCTTTTCTTGAGTTCCGGCAAATCGGAAAAATCAGTGAAAATCGTGCTGCCATAATGAAAATGGAAAAGATCAAAGGTTTCCATAATTTCTTCAAACTTTTCTTCAATTCCCGGCTGATCAGTATTAACTAAACAATCTTCATAACCGAGGTAGGAATGAAAGGTATTATAGCCGATGGAATAATGTCCCTTTTTATTTAATGCGCTGCTTAGAATCCCCATCTGACCTGCAATTTCAATTATTCCATGAAATATGTTCATCTTAATCCCCACCATGTAGCCAAATATAGGTTTTTACCAAACCGTCAATTAATGAATGACGATTATGCCAATGTAGTTCTTCTTTGATTTTATCTGCATGGATGCAACGACGCTGCACCACATCTACTTTCCTTTTAGGTTCAAATTTTAATGGAACATCTTCACAGTTAGTTACTTTCTGAATGGCCTTGGCAAGGTCCAGGACACTCGTTTCTATACCCGTACCTACATTATATACTTGATTGATGGATTTTTCTGAACTGGCGGCTAATAGTACTGCATCCATTGCATCCTCAACATACGTAAAATCTCGTGTTTGTGTACCATCTCCATATATAATCATAGGCTCATGACGATCTACTGCTTCAAAAAACTTTGCTACGACTCCACAATATGGATTAGATGAAAGCTGCCCAGGTCCGTATACATTTGAAAATCGTAAAATAGTGATTGGCATTTGGTACATTTCATAATATACATGGCAATAATGCTCAACCGAGAATTTACTTGCCGCATATGGGAGTTTAATATTGTAATAGGATTCAGGAGTTGGCATAATTGGAGATTGACTATAAATCGATGTGGTGGATGCATAAATAAATTTCTTTAAATCCGGGCAACATTCTCGAGCTTTTTGGAGTAACAAATACCCCCCATACAGATTCGTTTGAAAATCATCATCCATATTCTTTACAGACAGAACAAGATTTTTACAGGAAAAATGAAAAATGTATTCTACTTTTGGTAATACTTCCTCTAACAATTTACCATTCGTAACACTATCCTCATAAAAAGTGATTTTGTCAGAAGATGGAATGGCGGCTCTGTTTCCTGTTGAAAGGTCATCAATGATGTAAATATGGTTACTTAATGGCAACAACTTCTTAACAAGTTGAGAACCTAAAAATCCAGCTCCTCCAGTTACTAAAACATTTGAAAACCTCATCTTATATTTCCTCCTTCCTTTTCATGTTTACCGTTGAAAATGTTTTTATTGGTAAGTGGACTGTATTTTTAGTTAATGATGATTGATAAATACCAAAGATAATTTCAAGGGCTTTTTTTCCTTCAACTCCATCTAGAAGTAATTGTTTATCCGGCTCATTAATGGCTTCCATAAAATTCTTATACATGTACACCTGCTCGTTTGTGTCCTCGATAATCCTTGATATATCACTTAGATTCGTTTCCTCACCTTCGATATACCAACGTGAAATTTTATTTAATGAACGGCCTTCTATAGAAATGGTCCCTTTTTCTCCAAATATAGATAATGAATATCCAAGATTATTAGGTTGAGTTACAATATTTGCTTCAATCAATCCTTTGGCTTGATTTTGAAAATGAATGATACCTAGAGCTACATCTTCTGTTTCTTTAATATCACTATTACTGCTAATTTCACCATAAACTGTCTCTACATCTCCTAAAAACCATTGAAGCAAATCGACTAAATGTATTCCTTGATTAATTAACATCCCTCCATCAGTTTCCCAATTCCCCCTCCATGCTGCTGCTTTATAATAATCTAATGAACGATTAATTCTTATAGAGGCAACGCCAAGATATGGTTTCCCTATCTTGCCTTCTGAGATCACTGATTTTATTCTTTGCATCAACGGTCGAAAGCGAAGCTGATGACATATCATTAATTTTCTATTTTGCACCTTTGCTAGCTCGATTAATTGATTTGACTCTTCAAGGGACAGAGCTATTGGCTTTTCAAGAATTACATGTTTTCCCGCTAAAAGAGCATTTTTGCACATATCAAAATGAAATCCGGATAAAGTTGCGATTACCACGGCATCTATTTGTGGATTCATTAACAAATCTGTATAATCCTCAAAATATTTCACTTCTTTTGGTTCTCCACTTTCCCTATGATATATATTCACAGCTTCTTCCATCCGTGCTCTTTGAATATCACTTACTGCTATTAACTCTGCCTGCTCACATTTCGCTATTGCAAGCAAATGATTTTTCGATATAAACCCACACCCAATTAAACCAAAGTGTATTTGAGTCATTTAGTTTCCTCCGTTCTGCAAGAGAATGGATATAATGAAATCTTGTTCACTCTCCGTTAAATACGGATGCATCGGGATAGCAAATAGTTCTTTTGATAAAGATTCTGCAACCGGAAAATCTCCCTTTTGGTAGTTTAAGTTCTTATACACTTCCTGTAAATGAAGGCAACAAGGATAATAAACACCGGTTTGAATCTCAGCAGCTCTTAATGCTTCCATTAATTTCTCGCGTTGCTTAGAACGAATACAGAACAGATGATAAATATGCTTTCGATCATTTTCTTCCTTCGGTAATTGTATATGTGAAGCTCCGGAGAGATATTTCTTATAACGATCCGCCCAGTCTCTTCTTTTGGAATTCCATTCCTCTATTTTGTTTAAATTCACGAGTAAAATAGCTGCATGTAATTCATCTAATCTACTATTATATCCAATTCTGTCATGATAATATTTTTTAGTTGTTCCGTGTGCACGCAGTTTCCTAAGATTCTCTGCAAGTTTCCCATTAGAGGTTGTAATAATTCCTCCATCCCCCAACGTTCCTAAATTTTTCGTCGGAAAGAAGGAAAAACAAGCTGCATCACCTAGACTACCTACTGGTTTCCCCTTATAGATTGATCCGAATGCCTGACAAGCATCCTCAATAACCAGAAGATCATATTTCTTAGCAAGGCTATTTATTTCATCCATGTCTGCAGGTTGCCCGAACAGATGAACAGGAATAATTGCTTTTGTCGCTGAAGTGATTCTTTTTTCTACATCAGAAGGATCAAGGTTAAAAGTATGTGGATTCACATCTGCAAAAACAGGTGTTGCACCTACGCGCGATATACTTTCAGCACTTGCAAAAAATGTAAAAGGTGTTGTGATAACCTCATCACCTTTGCCAATTCCAAGCGCTTCTAATGTAAGCACAAGGGCATCTGTACCATTAGCGACCGAAACAGCCTCGGAAACATTCAGTTTCTTCGCTATTTTTTTTTCAAGCTCTTCCACCTTCGTTCCTAAGATATAATTGCCACTGTCGATTACCTGCTCAATTTCATGTAAGATATCATCTTTAACATGTTGAAATTGTCGCCCTAAGTCTACTAGATTAATCATAATTCATCTCCCTGACTCTACATAAAATAATTTCGCTCCAAATGAACACAGCCATTAGGAACAATTTTATTAGCAAAAGTTTATATTCTCCATAATTTATGAGCGGATATTATATAAAGACACGGCAAGAAACACTATAATTTTGTTTTTCTATACATTTTCCCCACAATGATTTAAAAACCTAGTTTTTATTGGTCACTCTAGCAAACGCCCTATTTGTCTCGCGCTTATTGATCATATGACACTTATATCAATGCATTTGCCTTTTTTCACATTTGGTGTTGTTTGTCTATCCCATTCTCTTATTCTTTGAATAGTGTAAAAGGAATTTATATTTAGAATCGAGGTGGTAGATTTATGAACCATAAAATTGCCGTGATTGGCCAAGGGTATGTAGGACTCCCATTGTCTATCATGCTTGTGGAAAAGGGATATAATGTTATAGGTATTGATGTAGATGAAGCAAAAATTAACTCTTTAAATAATTCGAAAAGCTATATAGGAGATGTCACTGATAATCAACTACAAAAAGCCAATCTGAGCAATCGATATAAAGCAACCACGAACTTTGATGTCCTATCAGAGGTCAATACAATTATAATTTGTGTTCCAACACCGCTTACTCCCGAGCATAATCCGGATTTACGTTTTATCATAAATGCTGGAGAGGCTATTCAAACAAGACTGAAAAAGGGGCAATTAGTAATCTTAGAAAGTTCTACTTATCCTGGTACTACAAAAGAAGTATTATTGCCAATCCTTGAAAAAAGTGGGTTAAAGGTTGGAAGTGATTTTTATTTAGCAAATTCACCAGAACGAATCGATCCAGGAAATAAAAAATTTAAAGTGGACGAAATCCCTAAAGTAGTAGGTGGAATAACAGATGAATGTAAAAATATGGCCGTTTCTTTATATGGAAACATATATAAGAAGGTTATACCAGTTTCTACTTCCGAAGCAGCGGAACTAACAAAATTATTAGAAAACACCTATCGTTTTATAAATATTTCCTTTATAAATGAAATGGCAATTCTAAGCGATAAGTTAAACACCAATATTTGGGAAGTTATAGAAGCGGCGGCAACCAAACCATATGGATTTACACCATACTATCCAGGCCCTGGTATTGGTGGTCATTGCATACCTGTTGATCCTCTCTATCTCCAATGGAAATTACAGCAATTAGAAACCGATAGTGAATTTATCCTATTATCTGATTCAACCAATCAAAGAATTATAGACTATATTATTAAGAGGACGGAAGAACTATTGGGGGAAAATAAACCATTTGATTCCTCCACTATTTTAATTTATGGCGTAACATACAAGAAAGACATAGCAGATACGCGTGATTCTCCTTCCCTAAAGATTATAGAAAAATTAAAACAAAAAGCTGCAAATGTCCTGTACCATGACCCATATATTCCTACTATAAAAATTGGAGAAGAGCTATTCGCATCAGTGGATTTAACAGATGATCTAATATCACAATCTGATTGTGTCCTCATTTTGGCTGACCATTCTAATATCCCTTTAGAAAGAATTCTAACCCATGCTTCATTAGTTTTTGATACAAGAAATGTTACAGGGAAAGTAGAAGGAAAGGCTAAAGTCATCAAACTCGGTGATGGAAGCAAATTGTGAAACATGTATTAAAAAAGGTGCTTCGTCAGAATGCATTCATTCTTTCGAAGCACTATTTTTATTAAAATTTATCTTCTCAAATAAATAGAAAGACTATTTTTCCTATGCTAAAAAATCAACTTATGTAGCTTAAAAATTAATCATTATTAAGTAATCCATTAATTTATATTTCCCCATAATTCAATACATTTTATGATATATACAGAAATGAAAGAATATAACAAAGTTTGAATACAAGGATTATTGCACTCTATATAGTTAAGATAAAATCAAATCACCTATTTTTCTACACAATTAGACTTACAGCGTTTCCACCCTTTAAACATTCGAATAAAATAGTTAAAGAAAGATTACCTACAAAAGGTTTCTGCTCTATAAATAAAAATGAGGCTCACAAATTTTCATCGATGGCTGCATATCTAAAACAAACGTAAATTTAGCTAACTGATCCTTAAAAATCTATATAAGATTTTTAATTCACAAAACCTAAAATAAGATTGAAAACCATGGAACACTATGGAGAATATTTTATTGAAAAAAAACGCAAAAATATGGACAATACTTGGACAAATATCATAAATAACAGGAACATGAGAGGTGAGAATCTTTGAGTTTAATTAAAATTGGAATCGCAGGACTAGGAACCATGGGAAAACAACATTGCAGGGTAACTAGTCTTCTAAAAGATACCGAATTTATTGGGGTGTACGATATTGATCCGATTAAATGTAAAGAAGTAGCCCTCTCATTCAATGTTATTCCTTTTAGCTCGTACGCCGAAATGCTCTCTGCAGTTGATGCCGTTATAATAGCTGTACCCACAACATTTCACTATGAATACGTGAAAGAGGCAATTTTAAAAGAGAAACATATTTTTATCGAAAAGCCTTTTGTAAGCAATATTCAAGAAGCAGAAAAGATTTTATCTTTATATCGGCAAAAAAATAATTGCTTGATCCAAGTTGGTCATATAGAGAGATTTAATCCGGTTATTGAATTAATTAAAAAATTTGTAGCAGCTCCAAACATTATAAGTATTGAAGCAAAAAGGCTATGTGAAACAGAGCGGAATCTTGACGTTGATGTTATTCTGGATTTAATGATTCATGATATTGACATTATCTTAAATCTAGTAGGCAGTAAATTACAAAGTATTACCGCTATAGGCTCATACTTGAACCATAACAAAAAAAATCTGGATATTGTTTATGCGATATTAACGTTTCAAAACGGAGTAATCGCTAATCTTGTCGCGAACAGGGTGTCCAAAGAATCATTAAGATCCATATCGATAACAGAAAAACAGCGGGTGCTCACGGCAAATTATCTTACTAAACAGTTGCAAATTTATACAAATATTAATTCGGATATACAAACACGCGATTTCACAGAGAATTCCATCGATACTATCAAAGTTCCTCCCACTGAACCCTTACAATCCGAAATACATCACTTTGTTCAATCAATTATCACCAATACTTTTCCTATTGTTGGACCTTATGAAGCTACGAATGCTTTATCTGTAGCTATGAAAATTAAAGAATCTATCCTTACAGGAGAAACCATTTATTTGACATAACAACTAATTTTTCATATAGGACAACTGTTATTAACCATTGTGACAAACTGTTTCCACACGGGGAACATTGTTTAGCGAAACGAAATCAATCTATGAATTCGTATTATATACAACTGCATTAACAACTCGTTTCAGTATCAATAGAAAAAAATCCTGTATCTGATCACCTTACTTTTGAAACGGTTGTAACCCCATTATCCTTTTGAATCACTATAACAAGCTTAGGTGTAACACTTGCAACTAGAACTAGTACTCTAAATTAGTTAATTTTTTAAAGAGATAGCTATTCGTCTATCTCTTTCTTTATTCCAAAGAGTTTCTATTTAGTAGCATTTCACCTAAATAGTTAAAATACATTCATAGCAAGTTGATAGTAATCGGTAATCTGTTTTTCAAGCAGTTAAGTAAACGAGTTATAGTATATTAATCCCTATTAAATTACAAAAATATACTAATTTACTATTTAATTAGCTGATGCTATTTAAATAAATGATGAATATCCTATATGGAATATAGATTGGAGGTGGAATGAATGGATCAGAAAAAAAATCAATCCCTTGGAAATTTTGAAATAACAATTAATGGAGAATCAATGATTGATAATGAAGGGAATTTTCAACAAGAGAAATTAGCGGAAATAACAGACGCATTAAGTAATAATTTACAAAATGCATTAAACACATTGAACGAATCCTTAATCACCAAATTAGAAAAACTGCATGCGAATCTGGTTCGACTTCAAAATACCGATCATACAGAATGGTTGAACAATTTAACTGTTAATTCAAATGTTGATTTATCAAATTTAGTAAAAGATTTACCAGTATTTGAACTTTCCAATAACGATGGAAAACTCAATTTCAAATTAAACAATAAGAGTTTATTTGAAATTGACTTAAATCAACCCCAAAACCCTATTATTCAAAATCAACAAATAACCTCAGATAATGGCTGATACTAACAAGCTTTTTTCTCATAGGATAATTATCAAAGAGATAGGAGGTGAAAAATATGAGTAAACATCGAAATAATTATAAATTTGCACTTACAGATGATGGTTCAACAAGCAGAAGAAGATCAAGGAGAAATAATGAAAATATCAATTTCACAAACGATAAAGGAAACGGAAATGGGAATGGGAATGGAGAAACTACCCAAAAAAATAACAATGATATTTCTCAACTTTTAGTAGCTGCTGCACCCGGAGGGAATGCTACTGTATCAGTTAGAAATGTTGCATTATCCACTTTAACTCCAAGTGCAGTCGGTGGAGCTGGTGGTGTTTCAGTAAATGTTCCTATTAATATTCCTGTTCAAGCAAATGTTAGTCTTTTAAATGGAAGCCTAGACGGTAATTTGAATGGAAATTTAAACGATAATTTTAGTAAAAATGGTTCGTCAAATGATGAAGGTATCCATGTAGGGTAAAAATGCAAACTCAGCCAAATAGAAAGGAGTGAGAGAATGAATCATGCTTTTGATATAAATGTATTAAAAGAAAAATTAATGGAATCAGGTATACCTAAAGACCGCGCATACGAAATAGCAAAAAAAGTTTCGAATACACCACTGCCAACAGTAAAGGCTAAAGCAACTGGTGGTGAAGGTGGAAAAGCCATAAATTTAACTTATATGGATAACTATTCGACACTTATGCTCGTTTATACTTTCCTTCTTAACTATTTGGATGATGACAGCAAAGACACCACCTTAAATAAAACCCTACTTGATACATTCCAAAAATTAATAAGTGAGCAAAAGCAATACCGTAATGCTTTTTTAGATGCAGTAAATAAGCTAAGTAATGATAAATAAAATTCCCTTCTACCTGGAGGGAATTTTTTTGTTATTCTAATTTAACACCAAAAACTAGAAAATTTTAATATAAGACGAAGAATAAATTTTAGAAATGAATGCGATTTATTTTTATTATAAATAATCTGTGTTAAAATAAACCCATTCATTTAGACTCATTAAATGGAGGTTATCAACGATGAGACAAACTAAAAGCAACATAAAAGAAATTACATTTGAAAGCCAGGAATTGGGGGAATCCTTAACTATTCTTATTTATCTTCCGGCAACCTTTTCTCCTTTGTATAAATACCATCTGTTAATTGCGCAAGATGGAAAAGATTATTTTCAGCTTGGCCGAATTGCAAGGGTTGCAGATGAGCTATTGGAGAATAAAGAGATAGAGAATCTCATTATTGTCGGGATTCCTTATAAAAATGTCCAAGATCGTCGCAAAAAATATCATCCGGAAGGTGAACAAAACCAAGCCTACATTCGTTTTCTTGCTCATGAGCTTGTACCGTATCTGGATAAGGAATTTCCAACCTACCATATGGGTATGGGCAGGGTGCTAATGGGAGACTCCTTAGGTGCCACTGTTTCTTTAATGACAGCTGCAAAATATCCGAATTCATTTGGGAAAGTAATTTTGCAATCTCCTATGGTAGATGAAAAAGTATTACAAGCAGTTGAACATCATCCTGATCCATCCTTGCTATCTGTATATCACATCATTGGCAAAGGCGAAACAAATGTAAAGACAACCAATGGACAAGTCCAAGACTTTCTTACCCCAAATAGAAAACTGCATTCATTATTAGAGCAAAGGAATTTTTCCTCCTTTTATGAGGAATTTGACGGGGACCATACATGGAAATATTGGCAACCAGACCTTAAGAGGGCGTTAAAATACATGTTTTAACACTTTATCCGCCTATTTGGCTATATAAAATATTTAGAAAATTTGTTATAATAGTCTTATGTTTGCATAAAATAAGGAGGTTGAATGGAATGAAATATGGAATAGTTATGTTCCCATCCAAAAAACTACAAGATCTCGCAAATTCATACAGAAAGCGCTATGATCCCCATTATGCTCTTATTCCTCCACACTTAACTCTAAAAGCTGCTTTTGAATTATCTGATGGAGAAATCGAAGAATACTCTGAAAAACTTAAGCAGATTGCGAAAAATCACCAGCCTGTACGTTTGACAATTTCAAAAGTAAGTTCCTTCCAACCAGTAAACAATACGATTTACTTTAAAGTTGAACCTACATTAGAATTACAGGAGTTGCACAAAAATTTAGCGGAAACATTGCCACATTCAGAAACAGAATATGCCTTTGTACCGCATATTACAATCGGCCAAAAGCTTTCCAGCGATGAACATTCCGATGTATATGGCCAATTAAGAATGCTTGGTATTAATCATGAAGAGGTTTTAGACCGCTTTCATCTTCTATATCAGCTGGATAATGATTCTTGGACGGTTTATGAGACATATCATTTAGGAAAGGAATAATGATTAGTGAACATTGTTAAAGTTACAACAGAAGATCAACTAAAAGATGCATTTACTATACGTAAAACTGTTTTTGTAGAGGAACAACAGGTTCCTGAGGAAGAAGAAATTGATCAATTTGAAGATGCAGCAGACCATTTCGTATTGTATGACGAAAATCATCCGGTAGGTGCTGGCCGCTTTCGAGTAGTGGATGGCAAAGGAAAAGTGGAGAGAATTTGCGTCCTTTCTTCCTACCGAGGAAAAGGTGCTGGAAAAATTATTATGGAAGCAATTGAACAGCATGCTTTGGAAAAAGGATTAAAAAAACTAAAATTAAATGCACAAACACATGCCATTCCATTCTACGAAAAATTACAGTATGAAGTGGTATCAGATGAATTCCTTGATGCTGGGATTCCTCATAAGACAATGGAAAAAGCTCTTTAGAAAATGCCTTAAGTCAGGGCATTTTCTTTTTTTTATTTGAGCACATTAACATATCTTCCCTTACCAGTTAGTTCAAAATATAATTCATTAGAAATTTGATTTCTAATTGTTCGCTCTTTCTTATATGGAATTTTATATGAAGCTGGTTGAAAATGGTTTTTTACTTTTTCCGATGCATATAATTTTATTGGTGTTTTTTCTATTTTCCAATAAGGATGATTTATAGAAATTGGTAAAATATATCCCATTTTTTTCACTACTTTCATAAATAGATAATAACAGTATATGTTGAACGTAAATGAAAAAAGACTTGCATCCTGGCAAGCCTTAAAATCTTTATTTCTTTTTAGGATTGTTCATCATTTTTGCTAACGTGTTAAAATCTAAATTCTTTCCATCTTGTGTAATCGATTTTACTAATTTATCCTCTAATTCTTTTGGGACCTTCTTATTTGCTATTTCAGATACTCTATGAATAATACTGCGAACGGTTCTTTCATCCTTAAAGTTTGCATTTTGTAAAGAGTTCGCTAATTCTAAGATTTCCTTCATATTTACGCCTGTTTTCTTCTCAATATTTTTAAACAAAGGATTATCCATATCGTCTCGCCCTCCCTTTCAACTACATTATTTTATGTTATACCTTCATAAATGGTGAAAGAAAAAGGCGGACAAATAGAAAACAGAAACGCCTTACTAATCCTTCGGATTGTACGGTAGTCCTGTATTTGAGTTTGGAACCATTACAATTAACATAGAAATTTCAATTAGTCTTGGGAGAAAATTAATGATGAGTGTGGAATTTTTGAAGGTTGATGTGGAAAAAAACAAGCGTTGTGCTGAATTTTTCACGATTTACGTGGAAATTTCCTTGAGGTTTGAGGAATTCAGTGTTGAGTGTGGATTTTTTGATGTTTAATGAAGAAAAAAACAGGAGACCGGTGGGATTTTTCATGATGAACTTGGAAAAATCGATTCGTTTTGGAAGGAAAAAGTATTGAAAGGAATTTAAATGAAAAATGGAGTAAAACGCATTATGTTTTACTCCACCTTATGTTATCCAATGCTTAGCAAAAACAAGCTCCAACAATAATTAACAAGATAAATAGTACTACAATTAAAACAAATGTGTTTCCTCCGCCATATCCGTATCCATAGCCACAGCAGCCGCCATATCCACCATATCCGTATCCGAACATACAACCTCACCTCGCTTTTTATCTACTCCCTATAAAGTATGAAAAGCAAGATAAATGTGTATGGGCTATTAGATTTTGAATAGGAGGAAATTGTTTGTTTCATCCTTTTGGTTTAAATAACAAAGCACCTATAAAGCCAAAGATAATTGCAGCGGAAATACCTGAAGATGTTACCTCAAACATTCCGGTCAAGACTCCAACAAGGCCATGTTTTTGTGCTTCATTCATTGCCCCTTCTACAAGCGAGTTTCCGAAGCTGGTGATGGGAATTGTAGCACCTGCACCCGCAAAATCTATAAGTGGCTCATATAACCCAAAACCTGCTAGGATTGCACCAATGGAAACAAGTAAGCTTAAAGTATGTCCAGGTGTTAATTTTGCGACATCAAATAATAGCTGTCCAATCACACATATAATACCGCCAATGACAAATGCCCAAAAAAACATCGCTAGCATTGATTTCATCCTTTCGTTTGAAATTTTATATATATTCAATTGCTACTGCGTGTGCAATACACGGAATGGTATCCTTTTGCTGAAAGGAAAGTGGAGATAATAAAGCACCTGTTGCCACTACTAAAATTCTTTTTAATCTTCCGCTCTTCATTTGATTCAACAGATGTCCATACAGGACAGTTGCAGAACAACCAGGACCGCTTGCACCTGATTGAACAGGCTGATTCTTTTTATAAATCAGCAATCCGCAATCCTTAAATTGCTCTTCTTTAATCGGAATACCCTTTTGTTCAAAAAGTTCAAGAGCAATACTTCTTCCGATCGTTGCCAAATCACCAGTTACGATTAAATCGTAATAGGATGGATCAATTTGAAGGTCTTGAAGATGTCTCTCAATGGTATCAACAGCAGCAGGAGCCATTGCCCCACCCATATTAAAGGGATCTGATATCCCTAAATCTATTACCTTACCTATCGTTGCAGAAAGAATTCTCGGATGTGGCTGCTTTTCGGCAGCCTCATTTCCTGAACCAATTAGGGCAAAACCAGCACCAGTTACTGTCCATTGAGCTGTTGGGGGTTTCTGCCCTCCGTATTCAGTTGGATAACGAAATTGTTTTTCTGCAGATGCATTGTGACTTGATGCACCAGTAATAATTCTTTTTGCTCCCTGATAATTTATCAGAAATGCTGCTAATGCTAGTCCCTCCATGGAAGTAGCACATGCACTGAATAAACCTAAATTAGGGATTTGATTTGTACGAGCAGCAAAACTAGAAGGTGTAATCTGATTAATTAAATCTCCAGTTATAAAAAATTGAACCTTTTCCTCTTTAATGCCTTCTTTTTGTAAAATAATATCAACAGCGTCTTCAATTAAGATGCGCTGTGCCTTTTCGTAAGAATCCTGCCCCATCCATAGATCCTCATAAAATTTATCAAAATCCTCCGCAAGATTTCCGTTTTTCTCAAATGGTCCCCCTACTACCCCCGTTGATAAAATAGCAGGCTTGCTATTGAAGACCCAAGTTTGTGCACCTTTTAACATTAGAAGCCCCCCCACATGGTGAGAATCGTTTTAACAAGTGCAACAATAAATGCAGAAAAAACACCAAACAAAATAACGGAACCAGCTAATTTAAACATATTCCCTCCTACACCAAGAACATAGCCTTCTGTTCGGTGCTCTATAGCGGATGAAATTACGGCATTTCCAAATCCTGTAACCGGTACTGCACTTCCCGCACCAGCAAACTGTCCTATACGGTCATATACCCCAAAACCAGTTAGAATCATGGCTATAAAAACCATTGTTGCGACAGTTGGGTTTCCTGCAGTTTGTTCCGTAAAGTTAAAAAAATAAATATAAAAATATGTAACAGCTTGTCCTACCAAGCAAATGAGCCCTCCAATAAAAAAGGCACGGATACAATTTTTTAATATAGGTCTTTTCAATTCATGCTTTTTTTGTAATTGATCATATTGAATTTGTTCAGGTGTTTTTGTTTTATTTTTATTGGCCATATACACTCACACTTTCTAAGTTAATTCTTCTTTTAATTTCACAATATTATTAAATCTCTTTCTTGCCTGATCCTTTGATATCTTTCCAGCATCCATTGCCTCCCTTAAACGGACTGCCTCTAGAAAGATTTTATAGTCGCTTGATACAACGAATTTTTCATCGGGATACTCATTTTTTAAGCGCTTGGTTAACCTTTTCTCAATACTTTTCATTCGAAAGCGATATAAATGCTTTACCTTATATGCTACCAAGATTGTTTTGTTTCCCTCAATAACAGCAACATCATAAATTTCCTTAATATTCGCCACTTCTTTTTTTACTTTGGCAGGTAAGGAATCACTGTTCTTATTGCTTAGTTTCATTGGGGTTGGCTGTGTTGTTTTAATCAAGGCCATGCTGCTATCCTTATTATCATTTTGATTGGTGCAGCCAACTAACAACAACAGTAAGGAAAAGACTACCAAAGTATACTTCCACCTTTTTTTCATACTGCATTCCTCTCCTATAGAATTAAATGTCTAGTGAATATTTTTAGCAGTTATCAACATTTTATGAGAAACTCAGGAATGGAAATTATAGGATATAAAAAAAACAGGCAGTTAATTTGCCTGTTTATCGAACTTTCCTTTTACCACAGCCGCAGCCGTTCTTTTTCACTATTTTTCCCTTAGGAGTATTTATCAATGGTTTTGCATATGCGGGCATAGGAGGCGTTTTAATTATCGGTTTTTTCATATTCACTGTTGTCTCATCCTCTCTTGTTAAATTCATAATATGAAGATCAAAAACAGGTTGTTCTTGTCTTAATTAATCAATTTGGAAACCAATGTTTCCAATATACCAGCAAGACCAGCAATCGATAACAAAATAATAATAGGTTCTGCTATTGAAGGTACACCTAACCAAAAAAGGTATAAAAAGGAAGAACACCATACACCTGTACACCAATAACAGCTTAGTAATTCACCAATCCAAGAACGCAAACCACTTCCTTTTATTTTAATATACGTAACTGTATTTCCATCTTCATCCAATTCATCTATTTCTTCATGGAAGGGGCTTCGAATGAATGCAGTGATTTTATCAAACACTATTAATCGAGTTAAACGGAAGGAAGCTAATGAAAATAAAAATAACAATAGCCATGAATCCATCACTTTATTTCGCCTCTTTGTTTTGAATCATCTCCTCTATAAATATGCTGCTTCCTTCCATTTTAATAATCATTTTAGGTTCATGATTTATATATATAAGCATGAATGAGTGAAAAAATGGAACAATAAAAATATTTAAAGCGCATTCTTTTCTCCTTAATAATGAAATTCTGCAAAATTCATAAGTAATTTATTCGATTTACTTTTCCCTTTTGCAAATAAGAGGTATAATGCAAAGGGACATTATTTTAACCGTTGAAAAAACTCAGTGTAAAGGAGAATAGGTTATGGCAGAAGTAGTTGAAAATGCAAAAACAGAAAACGCACCGGTAAGCCAAGACAAATTAGATATTCTTGATCAATTATTAAAGCCGGAAGTTCAAGAATCATTAAACACATTAGTGGAACAACTCCCTAAATTAACAGAAATGGTGAGTTTCCTTACAACATCATTTGATTTTGTACAAAAAGTTGCAACAGATGAAATTTTAAAGAGCGATACAATTGGAGCAATTAAAGAAATTGCAGAACCTGTAAAAGAGACTGCAAAAAATGTTGCTGCTACTGTTATTGAAGCAAAAGACCGTGCAGAAGTTAGTAATGAAACGATCGGTCTATTCGGTTTGTTAAGATTGCTCAAAGATCCACAAGCACAAAAACTTTTCCGTTTTGTAGATGCGTATCTTAAAGTCTCAGCAGAAAAATCCAACAACTAATTATCATATTTCATTACGAAGGACGGAGGAGAAACTATGTCAAAAAAAATTGTCATCTTAGGCGCTGGTTATGGCGGCCTACTTACGGCATTAAATGTTCGAAAGTATCTAAATAAAGATCAAGCACAAGTTACTGTTGTTAATCAATATCCTACACATCAAATCATTACAGAACTTCATCGCCTTGCAGCAGGCAGCGCTTCACAAGAAGCAGTTGCTCTCCCTTTAGATAAAATCTTCAAAGGTAAAGATATTGATCTTAAAATTGCAAAAGTGGAGTCTTTTAATGTAGATAATAAAAAAGTTAAGCTTTCCAATGGCGAACTATTAACATATGATGCACTTGTAGTGGGTCTTGGAAGTACGACTGCATACTTTGGTATCCCTGGATTAGAAGAAAACAGCATGGTGCTGAAATCTGCAGCTGATGCGATTAAAATCAAAAGCCATATTGAAGGACGTATTCAAGAATACTCTAAAACAAAAAATGCTGCCGACGCTACTATTTTAATTGGTGGAGGCGGTTTAACAGGTGTTGAATTAGTAGGCGAAATCGCTGATCAACTTCCTACTCTTACAAGTAAATACGGAATTGATCCAAAAGAAATTAAACTCCTTCTTGTAGAAGCAGGTCCAAAAATCCTTCCAGTTTTACCAGAGAATTTAATTGAACGTGCTACTAAGAGTCTTGAAAATCGCGGTGTTCAATTCTTAACAGGTTTACCAGTAACAAATGTAGAGGGTAATACTGTTGAACTAAAAGACGGACAAAAAATTGTTACGAATACATTCGTATGGACAGGCGGCGTTCAAGGAAATCCACTTGTAGGAGAATCTGGACTAGAAGTAAATCGTGGCCGTGCTACTGTGAATGAGTATTTACAGTCTACTTCTCATAATGACGTTTTTGTTGTAGGTGACAGCGCCGTTGTCTTCCCAGCAAATGGTGATCGTCCATACCCTCCAACAGCGCAAATCGCTTGGCAAATGGGGGAACAAACAGGCTATAACTTATTTGCTTATTTAGAAAATAAAGCAATGAAGACATTTACACAAGTAAATTCTGGTACATTGGCAAGCTTAGGACGTAAAGATGCTGTTGCAACAATCGGAGCAAACGGTATTCCTTTAAAAGGTATGCCAGCATCTTTAATGAAAGAAGCAAGTAATATCCGTTACTTATCACATATTAAAGCGTTATTCAGCTTAGCTTATTAATTAAAAAAACCTCCATTTCAATCGAAATGGAGGTTTTCTATTATCCTACAATGTTATAACCTGAGTCGACATAAATTACTTCGCCTGTTACTCCTCTAGAAAGATGGCTGAGCAGTGCGAGGGTCATATCGCCAACTTCCTCTTGTGTAACATTTTTCTTTAACGGTGCTTTTTCTTCAATCATTTTCATGATGTCATTAAATCCAGGTACACCCTTTGCAGCAAGCGTACGAATTGGTCCAGCTGAAATAGCGTTCACTCGAATATTTTCTGTTCCTAAATCAAATGTTAAATATTTTACACATGCTTCTAAAGCTGCTTTCGCTACTCCCATGACATTGTATCCAGGTATAGCACGGGCAGCACCAAGATAGCTCATCGTTACGATGGAACCGCCTTCCGTCATATAAGGCTTGGCTGCTTTTGCTGCAGCTACTAATGAATAAGCGCTGGTATCTTGTGCAAATGCATATCCTTCTCTGGAAGTATCAATAAAATCACCTTTTAAATCCTCAGCATGAGCAAAAGCAACGGAATGAACAACACCGTGGATCACTCCTACTTTTTCACCAATTTCATTAAAAGCGTTTTGGACACTCTCATCATTATTTACATCACATTGAACAACCAGGCTTTTTGGATAATTATATTTTTCAAGAAGCTGAGTTAATTTTCCTAGTGATCGTTCTAACCGGTATGTAAAAATTACATTCACTCCTGCTCTATGAAGAGATTGTGCTACTCCCCAAGCAATACTTCTTTCATTTGCAACACCCATGACAACAATATTTTTATCCTTTAATTTTAATAAATCTTCCATATTATCCTCCAACAATTTATATTATTATTCATCACTTATTATACCTGGTTTTATCAGCTGTTACTATATTTCAAGCTATTCTCGTCCTATTTTTATGAAAAAAACAGGAAGACATGCGTCCGGGTTAGACCCGAACGCAAATTCAACCCTAGTTTTGTCTTACTGACTCGCAAAATTCAAGTTTCCGCTTTAATTCGTCTGCATACTCTTTTGAGCCTGTAATTATTAACCGGTCATAAAGATGCAGCTGTGTATCTCCATGGGGTACGATGGAATCTTTTCCACGGAAAATTCGCACGAAAATAATATCTCCAGTGAATGGGAACCTTCTTAATGTCATTCCTTCAAAATCGGAATTTAACATCGTAATTTCAAATAAAGATGTATCCTTATTTGTTAATAAATGAATGATATGTGGTGATTCAATAAAAGCTCGCAATAATGCCTGGGTAGATAATAATGTTGAGAAAACATCGGCACCCAACTCTTTTGTTTCTTCTTCCAGGCTAGGACTTTCAATACGAGCAATAACCCTTTCAACTCCCTTCTCCTTCGCAATCCCAGCCAATTGAAAATTAGTCTCTTCATTTCCTGTCATGATAACGACAATATCAGCATTGAATATACCTGCTTTCTCTAATGTATCAGGTTCATAATTTTCAATTTCTATGATATCAAAAAGTGAATTGGCAATTTGCTTTTCTGCCTTATCCATTGTCGTATGATATAAAGTTGGCGAGTACAAAGAAGATTTTAATTCTCTAGTAACAGACAAAGTTAATTGATTTGCACCAACTAGTGCCACTTTCAATTTACGAACTTGATTATTTTCCCTTGGAAATAGTTTTCTAAAAATAATGGGTGTAATAATACACGTAATGACTGCCACAAGAATTAAGGTTCCGCTCATACTTGTAGAAATGACTCCAATTCGCTCAGCAATTTTAGACGCCGCTATAACTAAAGAAAGGGTCGAAGTGAGCAAAAAGGCCGAAGAAACCACTGTTTTAGAGTCATACCATTTTTTCAAAAGTAATACCGGAATAATTTTCGATATGAAAAAGGCAATCATTAATAACGGAATAAACATGAGCAATTTGGGATCACTTAACATGGAGCCAATGTCTAAATCAACCCCAACCATCACAAAGAAAATTGGGATTAGAAAGCCATATCCAAAGGAATCAAGCTGTCTTACCATTTCTTGATTTGGTGATAGTAAGGACACTAATGTCCCTGCTAGAAAGGCACCAAGTATATTTTCAGCTCCAACTGATTCAGATAAAGCAACTAAAACGATAATTAACGTAAATATCGCCCTTGTTCCTATTTGAACGGTTCCTGTTGAAAGCTTTTTAAATAAGGATCTCCTTTTAAATCCCTTCGCAACAAAGTATAGCAAAATTCCAGCTGCAAATAATATTAATAATAACCACATATTTCCGCTTTCCTTACCTGATAGCGAAACGAAAACAGCCAATAAAATCATAGTAACTAAATCAGCAATGACTGCAATTAATAGGATAATTTGCCCTATTCCAGTCTTCATTAGCTGTGCATCCTTTAAGGTAGGGACTACTACTCCGAGTGATATAGTGGAAATAATTAAAGTCATTAGAAAAGCGTTATGAATTAAACCTATAAAAACAAATACAAAAGATAATATAATGGAAATAATAAATATACCGATAAAAATGACAATTGCCACCAATAAGCGGTGTGGTTCCTTTTTTCCATTAGGCAGGGTTATAGACTTTTTACTGCTTTTAAATGCCGAAAAGTCTATTTCTAGCCCACTTAAAAACATAAGAAAAATAAATCCTAAAGTAGATAATGTATTTAGCCAAGTATCTTTACTTATTAAATCAAATCCGCTTTTTCCAATAATCAACCCTACAATAATCTCACCGATAACAACTGGGATAAAGGATAATTTAAATCGATGCAATAGGATTGGCGTTATAAACGCAGCAACAATAACAATTAATAACGAAGCAACAGATGTATGTGCCATGTTCATCTCCCTTCTACTAAATCCTTTCCATTTAAAAATGGATATTTTCTATCCTAACAAGATTCTTTGATTTTGGCTAATAATAAACTTATTCATTTTCCATTTTATTTTAACCAGAGAAAGGAGGATTCATATGAAAATTGATATTATCGGTGATATTCATGGCTGTTTTAATGAGTTGTATAAATTAACCATTCAATTAGGCTATAACTGGAAAGCGGGTATTCCCCTTCACCCAAATGGTCGATGTCTTGCTTTTGTTGGAGATTTAACAGACCGTGGACCAGAATCACTGAAGGTGGTAGATATTGTATACGAGCTTTGGAAACAAAAAAAAGCATATTATGTTCCTGGAAATCATTGCAATAAATTATATCGTTACTTCTTAGGAAATAAAGTTCAAGTAACCCATGGTCTTGAAACAACAGTAGCAGAACTATCAGGATGTACAGTCCAGCAAAGAAACCATTACAAACAAGTTTTCATGGAAATGTATGAAAACTCCCCACTCTATTTGCAATTGGATAATAAAAAACTTGTAATAGCCCATGCCGGGATTAAAGAAGATTATATTGGGAAAATGAATAATAAGGTTAAAACCTTTGTGCTCTATGGAGATATTACTGGTGAGAAACATCCAGATGGCTCGCCAGTTAGAGGAGATTGGGCAAAAAAATATAAGGGTAAACCCACTATTGTCTATGGACATACCCCTGTATTAGAACCGAGGTTTATCCATAATACCGTAAATATTGATACCGGAGCTGTTTTTGGCGGAAAACTGACTGCTCTTCAATACCCTGAGATGGAAGTTGTTTCCATTTCCTCCTCTATGCCCTTTGTAAAGGAAAAGTTTAATCACCCCCATTAAAAGATATAAGAGAAGCACCACTGATATGAATGGTGCTTCTCGTTATGGTCTGATATCAGCGGGTATTTCACAATGTAACACTATTTCTTCTTTTGTGATCGGATGGATAAATTGCAAATCACTGCAATGCAATGCTTGCCTCTTAAATCTAGAGGTGCTGCCACCATATAGTTCATCTCCTAGCAAGGGATGACCCATATAGGACATATGTACACGTATTTGATGGGTCCTTCCTGTATCCAGCCACAGTTTTATATGACTAAACCCATCATACTGCTTCAACACCTCGAAATGAGTACATGCATATTGTCCATCAGGTCTGACTTCTCTTTCAATGATACTTGTTTTTTTTCGACCAATAGGAGCTTCAATAGTTCCAGACTTTTCGTTAAAATAACCAGCAATTAATGCCTGGTATGTCCGCTTTATCTCTCTTCTTTGCTGCAACAAACTGCATAAATGGTGAATATATCTATTTTTTGCTATGAGTACTAATCCTGAGGTATTTCTATCCAATCTTGTAACAATATGGGCAGAGGATTCTAAAGATTTCTTTTCGTAATAGCCCATTAAAGCATTAGCTAAACTTCCAGTTGGATGCTCCCTTGACGGAATGGTGCTCATATAGGGCGGCTTATTAATAACCAAAATGGATTGATCCTCATAAACAATATCTAAAGGTATATGTTCCTTTAATAATGACTCACTTCGCTCTTCTGGCGGAAATATCACTTCTAAAATATCCCCGTTTTTAAGCTTGTAAAGAACATTTTCTTCCTTTCCATTCACCTTAATAAATCCGCCGTTAAATTTGATATCGGTTAACGCTCTCCGAGAAATGGAGTGTTCTGCTAAAAAGTACTTTATTATTTTGTCTACATCGTGCCTTTCAATTACCCAGTTCAAACTAAATGGTGCCACAAGAACCCTCCACTACTATCATTGGTCGTTCAGACTAATTTCTCCAAAGAATACTATACATAAAAAATCAAACCTGTGCGGCCCTGATAAATTTATTTGTTAATCCGAAATAAAAGAGTCATGGACCCTTTTCCAAAATGGAAATGGACGGAATCTTGCAAATCGTATCTTTTCATCTGCAACTCGAAATTGAATCGATTTTACATCCTTATGTAATAATGTTAAATGATCAATGGTAATCATAAAATCCTGATCGCGAACAGGCTTCAATGTACATGTATGATGCGATGGTAAAACTAATGGAGAACCAATTGTTCGAAACACCTTGTTGTTGATAGATGCCATTTCCGCTAATTGAATGGCTTGTAAAGAAGGGTGGAGAATGGCACCTCCAAGCGCTTTATTATATGCAGTACTACCTGTTGGGGTGGAAATGCAAAGCCCATCCCCTCTAAACCTTTCAAAATGCTGACCATTCGTATCAATGTCCATTACTAATGTACCTTCTACGCACTTAACGGTTGATTCATTCAGAGCCAGATATCTTGTCTCTTTTCCACCATGCTGATATCGAATGATGACCTCAAGAGTCGGGTATTCTACTACTTGATAAGGAGTCTTAGCTATCGCAATAACAAGTTTCTCAATCTCATCCGGAACCCAGTCTGCATAAAACCCCAGATGCCCTGTATGCACTCCAACAAATGCAGTTTTATCTAATCTTGAACTATACCGATGAAAGGCATACAAAAGTGTTCCATCTCCACCTACAGAAATAACAATATCAGGCTGTGATTCATCATATGTTAAACCAAAATCCTGTAAATACGTGCGAATTTTATTCATTAATGCATTCGATTGTGCATTTCCTTTCGAGGTAATCGAAAATTTCAAGTATTTCACCTTCCCTCATTCTTTAGTACTTCCCTTAATTTCTATTTACCTTATCTGTTTTATTTTTTTCCTTATTCTTGGTAAAGAAAGCCTGCGCTTCTTGTATTTCTTCTCGTATTTCCGACATTTCCTCATCTAAAAGAAATGCAGCTTCTGCAGCTCTTTGCAAACGCATTTGTATTTCCTCCGGGAATTGCCCGCGATATTTATAATTCAAAGAATGTTCAATGGTTGCCCAAAAATTCATTGCCAAAGTTCGTATCTGGATTTCTGCTAAAATTTTTTTCTCTCCATGAATCGTTTGCACAGGATACTCAATTACAACATGATAGGATCTATACCCACTGGATTTTTTATTAGTAATATAGTCTCGTTCTTCTATTATTTTAAAATCATTTCTTAATCTTAGCAGAGAAACAACTTTTTTGATATCATCTACAAATTGACACATCATACGCAAACCTGCGATATCCTGCATTTCCACATCTAATTTGTCGAGTGGAATCTTTTTTTGCGTGGCCTTATCAAGAATACTGGATATTGGTTTTACTCTGCCGGTAACGAATTCAATTGGAGAATGTATATGTTCTTGCTCAAAAAATGTTCTCATCCCTTTTAATTTTACCTTCAACTCATCCACTGCCTGTTTATACGGAGCTAGAAATTGGTCCCAATGATTCATTAGGCATAACCCCCTTTTTGTTTCCATCTGTATATTCCATAGCTGAATGATTTAAAGAGCATGCGCTACTCTTTCACATTATGTATTTGATTCACATCAAAGATGATGCGTCCAATCCCGATTTTTCCACATATATTATATCTTAAAATGCTTGGGTATTGCGAATGAAATATTAGCATTGATAAAATACGATTAATGTACAGAATTTTTATAAAAGGGGTTAAAACGTTTATGAGCAGTGAATTGGAAATCGAATATAAAAATCTAGTGACAAAAGAGGAATTCATGAAATTGGTTCATGAATTTAATATCCAACAAAAAGATATGGTCATACAACAAAATTATTATTTTGATACACCTTCTTTTGATATAAAAAATCAGAAAAGTGCTCTTAGAATCAGAAGAAAGAAAGGAAAATACGAACTAACGTTAAAACAACCGGTAATAAACGGTAATTGGGAAACAAATGAGGAGCTTGAGGAAGATATTGCTCAGCAGATGATCAAAACCGGTAAACTCCCAGCTGGTGAAGTAAAAAATATACTAATAAATTTACATATCCCTGTGGACACCCTTTCTTGCTTTGGAAGTCTAACTACCAATAGAGCAGAAATAAGATATTTAGATGGTTTATTAGTTTTTGACCATAGTTCCTATTTAAATAAGGAAGATTATGAGTTAGAATATGAAGTGAAAGATAGAAATATCGGTGAACAACATTTCCGAGAATTACTTGAACGATTTTTTATTCCTCATCGTGCAACCGAAAATAAAGTTGTTCGGTTTTATAGAGAATATAAGAAAAGCAGAAGCGCCTCGTCCAATCTGCATGCAAATGATTAAAATTCGGGTGTAAATTTACCTGATTTTTATTTATCAAAAGGGGAGACCCGAAATGATTTAACTGATAGGCGCTGTAGCTAGACAAAGAATGTATTTATAATCAGTCTACTTTCATACATAATTCGTTTTTAAAACACAGACAATCCTTTTCTAATCTAATGTAGGAGAATAATGGAACAATGAATGTAAATCAACTTAAAACCTTAATAGAATTACAAGCGTTGCAAAATCTATCATCTTCAAGCAACCTGCCTTCCGCTGACAATAACAGCACTTCTTTATTTCAGGAACTTTTAGCAGATACGTTAGCAAGTCTAACGGACAATTCATCTACAAGTACGGATTCAACTACTGGATTAGGATCCCCGTCGAATTATTGGACCACTAATCCATTGTTGGGCAAAATGAATAATAATATTACTGTTCCTAAAGACTTGGATGAAATAATCAAGAATGCAGCAAGAAAGTATGACTTGCCTGAACAGCTAATAAAATCTGTCATTCAGCAAGAATCCAGTTTTAATCCCGAAGCTGTGAGTAGTACTGGTGCTTCTGGACTAATGCAATTAATGCCATCCACTGCCAAAAGCCTTGGTGTCACAAATGTATTTGACCCAGCTGAAAATATTAATGCAGGATCCAAATATTTAAGGAGCATGCTAGACAGGTTTGGGGGGGATATTAAATTGGCCCTTGCAGCGTACAACGCTGGCCCTGGAAATGTAGAGCGTTATAATGGAGTACCGCCTTTTAAAGAAACGCAAAATTACGTAAAACGTATCACTAGTCAATTAGTATAACCGCTGCCTCCCATGCCAGCGGTTTTTTTATATATTAATTTTATAGTATCTCTCCATGAATACTCGAGGAAAATTTGTAAAAAATAATACAATTATAAGCTATTTGTTTGAGTTATTAATAGGTCATTGCTAAAATAGGTATACATAATACAACTATAAAGGTTTTTTTCTTATATAATGTTGCATTTCGTCTTTTATATAATATCTATTTAAATGTAGCATTTCGAAGCATTTTTCTTATGAAGGATATTTTGATTTTTGACGAAAAGACAACAGCGTATAGGAAAGGAACCGTTATTAAAAGGGGTAATCATCATATGGTAGAGAAGCGTACAGTACCGTATGACATCATAGGGGAAGAAACGTTAAGCAAACTAGTTGATGCGTTTTATTACAGAGTAGCAAGACATCCAGATTTAATCCCCATTTTTCCTGAGGATTTAACAGAAGTGGCTAGAAAGCAGAAACAGTTTTTAACACAATTTTTAGGTGGACCAACTCTATACTCAGATGAGCACGGCCATCCCATGATGAGGGCTAGACATCTTCCTCATGAGATCACACCAAAACGTGCGAAAGCTTGGTTATCCTGTATGAGTGCTGCAATGGACGAAGTCAAGTTAGATGGTTCCATTCGAGAACAATTTTTTTCAAGATTAGTCTTAACTGCCCAACATATGGTGAACACACCTGACACAACAATAGGTGAAGAACATTGAAAGAATTGAATGCTGATACGAATATTCTGAATGGATGTAACCAAGACAAGAAGCCTCTTGAAATATATACATTTGTCGATCCATTATGTCCTGAATGCTGGGCATTGGAACCGGTTATGAAAAAATTATTTATAGAATATGGTTCCTACTTTAGATTAAAGTATGTTTTAAGTTGCAATCTGTCAACCTTAAATCTTAGTGCTAAAAATCATGAATCCATTGCTCAGCTTTGGGAGAAAACAGCCAGTAGAACGGGGATGTCCTGTGATGGAAGTCTCTGGTTTGAAAATCCGATCTCATCACCTTATATTGCTTCTATTGCTATTAAAGCTGCTGAGTTACAAGGAAGACGTGCAGGAAATCGTTTTTTGCGGAAAATACAGGAATTAATTTTTTTAAAAAAACAAAATGTTTCAAACATGGATGTCCTTGTGGAATGTGCCAAAAGTGTTAATTTAGATATTGAGGAGTTCATAAATGATATTCATTCTTCAAGTGCTGCAAAAGCATTTCAATGTGATTTGAAAATCGCATCGGAAATGGAAGTAACCGAAATACCTTCACTTGTTTTCTTTAATGAAAATATTGAAGATGAAGGGTTAAAAATTACCGGCCTTTATCCATATGAAGTATATGTACAAATTATTTATGAGTTATTAGGCGATAAACCGGAGCCTGCACCGCTTCCTCCACTAGAACGATTTCTAAAGCATTACGGGGTTGTAGCATCAAAAGAGATTGCTGTCGTCTATAATATGTCGATTGCCGAGGTTGAAAAAGAACTAAAAAAATATATCTTACAGCAGAAGGTTCTAAAGATACCTGGTAAGTACGGTGCGTTTTGGAAATATAATATGTAAAAATGGATTTGGCAAATTAGCCAAATCCATTTTTATTTTTATATAAAACTTATGGATACACATAAGAAAAAGGCCTTGCAATGCAAGGCCTTTTTCAACACGAACAAAGGGGATGGGAGAAATTTTTCACGGTCAAACAAAGGGGTATATGTTTGCTTGTGATCAACTTCACTTCTAAACTATACCACGTTAAAGCAATTATATGCAAGGGTTTGTTAATTCTTTCACATTATTGTCAAAAAGCTGTTATATTATACCGAAAATGAGAATATATCTCTAAATAGGGGCATGTTTTATATATTACAAAAATACTTCCTAATGAAAGGTGAAACAGCCGTGAGAAAGTATACCCTTTTCTTGCTTATATTATTTATATTCTTCAGTTTTTGGATTAATATCCTTGGATTGATGAAGCTGATACCGATCCTTATAACCTCTCCCATTTTGTTTTTATCTTTATTTTTATTACTCGTTTACCTTAACGGCCGTAATACATTTCGTGGTTTTCACTAATTAGCCGGGTGTATGCCCGGCCAATTTGTTTTCATTTAACTCCGAATGTACAAGGATCTTTGCTTCGCTTATGAAAGTAACTGTTCTAATTCATTTAATTTTTCCTCAAACACTTTAAGAGCAGCTTCGATAGGTTCTGTAGAGGTCATATCAACACCTGCTTTTTTCAACACTTCAATTGGATAATCGGAGCTTCCCGCCTTCAAGAATCCTAAATAGCGCTCTACTGCAGGCTCACCCTCACTTAAAATTTGCGAGCTTAATGCTGTCGCTGCACTGAAACCTGTCGCGTATTGATATACATAGTAGTTGTAGTAAAAATGAGGAATCCTTGACCATTCTAAGCCAATTTCCTCGTCAATAATAATATCTTCTTCACCAAAATACCGTTTATTTAAATCATAGTATTCTTTTGTAAATAATTCAGAAGTAAGTGCTACCCCATTTTGCGCCTTTTGATGGATTAGATGCTCAAATTCAGCAAACATCGTTTGACGGAAAACTGTTCCACGGAAGCCTTCTAAATAATGATTTAATAAATAAATTCGTTTTTTCTCATCGTCAATCGTTTTTAATAAGTAATCATTTAATAAAGCTTCATTGCAGGTTGAGGCAACCTCTGCCACAAAGATAGAATAGTCTCCATAAGGATATGGTTGAGTTTTTCTTGTATAGTAGCTATGCACGCTATGTCCAAATTCGTGAGCAAGTGTAAAGAGATTGTTAACATTATCTTGCCAATTCATTAGAATATATGGATTTGTTCCATATGTGCCAGATGAATAGGCACCACTGCGTTTTCCTTTGTTTTCTACAACGTCTACCCAGCGATTTTCAAATCCTTCACGTAAAACATTTAAATAATCTTCTCCAAGTGGTGCTAAACCTTTCAATACTATCTCTTTTGCTTCTTCATAAGGAATTTTCATTTCCACTTCTTTTACTAATGGTGTATAAAGATCATACATATGCAATTCCTCTACACCTAAAACCTTTTTGCGAAGCTTCACGTATTTATGCAAAAGATGAAGATTTTTATTTACCGTAGTCACTAAATTATCATACACACTCTCAGGAATATTATTATTGGAAAGTGCGGCATGTCTAGCTGAATCATAATGGCGAACTTTTGCAATGAAATTATCTCTTTTTACTTGGCCGCTTAATGTACTGGCAAACGTATTTCGGAATTTTCCATATGTTTCATATACCGCTTTAAAGGCATCATGTCTTACTCTTTGATCGGTACTTTCAAGGAAACGGGAATAACGGCCATGTGTCACTTCCACTTCTTCCCCATTTTCATCCTTAATGGTTGGGAATTCTAAATCGGCATTATTTAGCATTCCAAATGTATTACTTGACGCATCCATTACTTCTGACGCACTTGCAAGCAGCGCTTCTTGCTCAGCAGATAATACATGTGGACGCTGAAGATTAATTTCCTCTAAAGAATGCTCATATAACTGTAGGTCCTTATTTTCGTTAAGATAGTCCTTTAATGTATTTTCATCAATTGAGAGAATTTCTGGAACGACATATGCAAATACACTAGCTGCTTCCGCATACAAACTCTTCATACGGCTATCTAGTCCTTGATAAAAAGAATTTGTCGTATCTTGATCATAACGCATATGAGCATATGTATATAATTTACTTAATCTTTCGAAGACAGTATCTTGAAATTTAAGTCCTTCATATAAATCATTTGCACTTTCTCCGAGCTTGCCTTTAAATTTTGTAGCTTCCTCTGTTAATTTTTTCACTTCTTGATATTCTGTTTCCCAAGCGTCATCCGTTGGAAAGATATCTTCTAATCTCCATGTTAATTCTTCAGGTAAATCCTTACGACTAGGTAATGATTTAGTTGCTGTTTCATTGGTCATGTTCTTTCCTCCATTCCTTCGTGATACGAAAAAAATCCATACAGTATTAAATTCTCCTTGATTTACAAAATTCCTTCTATTTTCCCATCAGAAATCTCCGTATTTCTGAAGAAATTCTTTTTCGTATAAATTTACTTCTTCCATATTCTTTGGAATGGTTATCGTTTTATTCAGCACAAATGTACCTTTCTTCACCTCTTTTAAATAGGTTGAATGAACTAGCATTTGTAAATATAGAAAAATCATTCTGTTTTGATAGCTATGATGCACAAATGGGAGGTCTCTAAATTGTATATAGTGGTATTTCTTCCGAGTTTCAATCGCATCTATAACCTGCGTAAACGTTATTCTTTCACCAATCCTTAAGAATCGCAAACAGTCGCGCCAAATATAAAATTGCCAAACTACAGGATGTGTTTTACAAACCCCCATATAATCCACTGGCAGACCAATAGCAGGTGGTAAAAACAAGGGGTGGCAATAGCATTCATATACGGATAATAGAAAAGGATCTTGAAATGCTTTTCCATAAACTAGTTTTTGCAGTAACCATTTTCGTTTCTGTAAAAACCAGTAAGCATCGACTTTATGTTTTGGCCTAAATGGGTTGGAAAATACTATCGGAAAGGATACTTTTCCTAAGCTAGTATTAGTATACGTGCCTTTAACTTTTCTAGAAGAAATTGGTGAAATATTGCTTAGAAAGTGGAATTGTTGTGCCTGTGGTGTATAACTGAGAAGGGTTAAACCGAATGTTTCGCTAGCTTGAATGAATGACCAAAAAAAATCATTTAATTGAAAATATCCACCCTTTCTATTCTGAAATGGGTATCCACCTATAATCCAAATTGGCTTAATGTGATGGGTTTCATATCCATTCGTACGACTATTTAGTGTCTTTAGAGAAATTGGCGAGCATTGATATTCAATAGCAAACCACTGCCCATTTCTTTTGACCAAAATATCAGGACGCTGGTTTAGTTTTGGCAAAAATCTCTCTAAATGGACCTTATAGCCCTGATTTAGAAGCCAAAAATATAAATCCGCCTTCCCTAGCATATGTTGAATACTTTCCGGTTCTGAAATATAAGTGCATTTCGAAGATTTTTGATGGGAAAAATGAGGAATTTTTTGTGATCCAGCTTTTAAATTAACACGTTCCCTACAAACTGGACAATAAAATAAAACTTTCTTCTTTAGTTCATGTAAATATTGAATATCTTTCCTACCGGCTAAATTATAGACTTTTCCATCTTTTGTTTGTGCAGTTAGCATGACATCCCTCCTTCCTAGTCTATATTCCATTCGCTTTCGCAAATTCCTCTAAAAAAAGATAAAAAATAAAATCCGATTAACAAACCATCGGATTTTATTTAAAGTATTCATTTATTTTATCAAATACATCTTTTTCAATAATGGTGTTTCCATATTCCTCCAAGCGATGCACGGTATATGTCGATTCTTCTCCATATTCGAGTAAAATACTTAATATATTATCTATTTCTTCTTCCTCTAATAGTTCATCGATAAATTCTACATAAAGATAATATTTATTATTATAAGAGAATAATTTTGTCTTAATGCTATCTAGACCGTTCCTCTTAGACAATGATATAACGTCTTCAAAGTCTCTAAAGGAAACCATAAATTCTAATAAATCATCTTCGTTATCCTGCATTGGCCTGGAATGAAAATGTTCGTCTAAAAATTCCTCTATTTGCTCATTGATAGGAAAATCTTTTAATTTATCCTCTGGTATAGGAAGTTCAAACCTTTGACCATCCTTTGAAAGTTGAGCTTTTGTAACGAGTACTTCTAGGCCTTTTTCCATTGCCTGTACTTGAATCCAGAGTGGACCTTCTGGAACAAATTCCTCTTCATGATGAATTTCATCCATCATTTCCCAGAACAATTCCTCGCTTCTTTCACGATTGTACCATATTTCTTCGCGATCAAAGCCTCTTTCTTCAATATCTAAATATGATATATAAAATTTAACCGTATTTTCATTAATTCTTTCGATATCCATACATCAACTCTCCCTTCTGTTTAAAAGTGTTGAACGGACATCTTACTAAAAAGATCAGTGATATTAATATTGTTTACACCTTGTACTCTTATTCTATGATAAAAGTGCGATAAATGGAAATAAAATTACTCCCAATTTTAAAAAATCCACAAATACCTAAATAAATTATTATTCTGCTTATTTTAACGGAAATTCTGAAAATTTTCAAGATGTAATGATTAAAAAATGATCCAATTAAAACATATGATAATCAGTTTGCCCGTTTCCGTCATGTATATGCGAATACAACCACTTTTAACTAATTATTGACATAAAAACGCCTTTATTCTTTCGAATAAAAGGCGTTATATATAGTAGATAAGATTATTATTCAGCAATGTTCTTATCGATATCCAAACATTCGAATGAGAAACTCAATGTGAAAGCTAACTTAATTATCAATTAACAAGTTTTTGAGCTTCACGAAGCTGAAACGTACGTACCTTGCGAGGTAAGAATCTCCGAATTTCATCTTCATTATATCCAACCTGAAGTCTCTTTTCATCCAAGATTATTGGTCTTCTTAATAATCCGGGATTTTTTTGAATTAGGTTAAACAGATCTGGCAAAGGTAATGTTTCTAAATCTACATTAAGCTTTTGAAATGTCTTAGACCTTGTAGAAATGATTTCATCTGTGCCATCCTCTGTCATTCGAAGGATTTCTTTAATTTCTTCCAGGCTCAGTGGTTCTGAAAAAATATTGCGCTCTTTATATGAAATATTATTTTCTTCAAGCCAGCTTCTTGCTTTTCTACATGATGTACAACTTGGTGAAGTGTATAATGTTACCATATATCATTCCACACTCCTTATATTTTTTAATGATTCACCAATTTCGGTTACCATTCTTAATTTAAAATTACTTTAATAAAGAAATCTATATTATGTATTATACACTATATGGACTTCCATGAATATACTTTTTGAAAAATTGATGTGACCATCATGAAATCATGACTTTTTTGTGAATTGCTTATACTTGTATATGCCCCCTCTTCCGTTTCGTTAAACATATTATAGATCCTCAACATTAAAATAACCTTAAAATGATTCTCAATTTCAGTTAAATATTTGAAAATTCATTACTGTAATCAATAAAAAAATAAATAAATCGACCCAATTCAGGTCGATTTATTTGTCTAAATTCAGGACCTATCAACTAACAAACTTCCAATCTCCTCCCAGAATTAGGTCAACATCGGTTCCCATACCTGTTAACCGTGTTTCCCCTTATCTTGATGAAGCCCTGTAGTTTGTACATCGATGAACAGGTCCTTTCATTTATCTACTTATATAAAGCTTTATATTGTTTAAGTTCCTTCTCCGAGCAGTAAACAAAATGTCCAGGCGCAACTTCCCGCATTTTTACCTCTTCACCGTCCGCATATTGGTGGATCTTCGGATCATACGTTTTTCTAATACGTGAGCGTTCATAATCCGGATCTGGAAGCGGAATCGCAGAAAGTAGTGATTGTGTATATGGGTGCATTGGATTATTGTACAAATCATCAGCAGGTGCTAATTCTACTAACTTTCCAAAATACATTACCCCGATGCGGTCGCTAATATATTTCACCATTGACAAATCATGGGCGATAAATAAATAAGTAAGCCCTTTTTCTTTCTGAAGTTTTTTCAATAGGTTAACAACTTGAGCTTGAATGGACACATCTAGTGCGGAAATTGGCTCATCAGCAATTATAAATTCAGGTTCTACTGCTAATGCCCGCGCAATTCCAATACGTTGTCTTTGTCCCCCAGAAAATTCATGAGGATATCGGTTGGCATGCTCTCTGTTTAAACCAACTGTTTCAAGCAGACTATAAACCCTATTCATTCTATCTTCTTTGGATTTAGCTAATCCATGTATATCGATACCCTCTGCAATAATATCAGCAATCTTCATTCTCGGATTCAAAGATGCTTGCGGATCCTGGAAAATCATTTGCATTTTCTGATTAAATTTCTTTAACTCTGCTCGAGTTTTTTTGGCATGAACATTTTCCCCATTATATAATACTTCACCATCTGTAGCATTATATAAACGGATGATTGTTCTGCCTGTTGTCGATTTTCCGCATCCGGATTCACCAACAAGTCCCAGCGTTTCTCCCTTATATATATCAAAGGAAATATCGTCAATAGCTTTTACTTCATTTGCTTTTCCTTTATTAAAATACTGCTTTAAATGTTTTATCTCCAATAACTTTTCATTGCTAGACATTCTTTACAACCTCCTTACTCGGAGTAGAATCTGTCTCATTATGGAATTTTCGCATACGCTTTTTAACAGCAGTAGGCGGCTCAACCTTTGGTGCATTTGGATGCAATAACCAGGTTGCTGCATAATGAGTGTCTGATATTTTAAACATTGGCGGTTGCTTTTCCAAGTCTATTTTCATCGCGTATTCATTACGAGCTGCAAAAGCATCTCCAACTGGCGGGTTCAATAAATCGGGAGGTGTACCGGGTATCGCATATAATTCTTCATCCTCCGCATCCAAGCTTGGCATGGAGCTTATTAATCCCCATGTATATGGATGTTGCGGGTTGTAGAAAATTTCATCGACTGTTCCAACTTCCACGATTTTTCCACCATACATAACGGCTACACGGTCTGCTACATTTGCTACTACTCCTAAGTCATGTGTAATGAATATAATAGAAGTGTTAATTTTTTTCTGCAAATCCTTCATTAACTCTAATATTTGTGCTTGAATGGTTACATCCAAAGCTGTCGTAGGCTCGTCTGCTATAAGGATTTTAGGATTACAAGCCAATGCAATTGCAATTACGACACGTTGTCTCATACCGCCTGAAAATTGATGGGGGTATTGTTTAAACCGAATCTCTGCTTTTGGAATACCAACCAATTTCAATAGCTCTATAACACGTTTTTTTGCTTCATGCTTACTTAATTTTTGATGTTTTAATAACGGCTCCATAATCTGCTTGCCAACTGTCATAGTTGGATTTAAAGATGTCATTGGATCCTGAAATATCATAGATATTTCTTTTCCTCTAATCTTTTGCATTTCTTTTTCCGACATCTTTGTTATATCTTTACCTTCAAATAATATTTCGCCCGCTTTAAATTCGGAATTATGTTTAGGTAATAATCTCATGATTGACTTTGTGGTTACAGATTTACCGGAACCAGATTCTCCTACTATAGCAAGAGTCTCGCCCTCGTTTAATTCGAAGTTTACACCGCGAATTGCCTGAACCTCACCAGCAAAGGTATGGAACGAGATATGAAGATCGTTTACCTCTAATATTTTGCCCATTTATTTCACCCCACTTTTAATCACGCATCTTCGGATCTAGTGCATCACGAAGGCCATCGGCTAATAAGTTGAACGCAATCATAATAATACTTAGGATAGCGGCCGGGAAAAGCATTTGATATGGAAGGAATCTAAGCACTTTATATCCGTCTTCTATTAGAGTACCTAATGAAGCAGTCGGTGCTTGAAGACCCAAACCAATAAAGCTTAAGAAAGATTCAAAGAATATTGCACTCGGAATGATAAACATTGTATTGATAATAATAACGCTGGCCATATTAGGTATTAAATGTTTGAAAATGATCTTACCATCTTTAGCCCCTAGTGTTTTGGCAGCTAATACATATTCCTGAGATTTCAACTTTAAAATTTGTCCACGAACAACCCGTGCCATACCTACCCATCCTGTGATGGTCAAGGCAACTGTAATGGAGATAATTCCAGGCTGTAATACTAATATCATGAGGATTACAACTACTAAATCAGGAATACCTGATAAAATTTCAATAATCCTTTGCATAATATTGTCTACTTTACCTCCGTAATATCCTGAAATAGCACCATATGCAACACCAATCAACATATTAATAGCTGCTGCTAGAAATGCTATATATAAAGAGATGCGAGTTCCTTTCCATACACGGGTGAAAAGATCACGACCTAATGAATCCGTTCCAAACCAATAATAATCTTTAATGCCTTTTTGCTCATAAAGATTTACTTTTTGTCCTGCAACTGTTTGTGTTCCATCGAAAATTCCCATTTTTTCAAGACCAGGTATACGCGGAGGCAGGTTGGCTTTTGCCAGATTTTGATCATTAAATCCATAATGGTTAATATGTGGTCCAATAAATGCCATTATGATTAGGATTATAAGCAAAACCATGCTTACAATAGCACCTTTATTTTTACGAACACGAAGCCACGCATCTTGCCAAAATGTTAAGCTTGGCTTTTCGATAACTTCTCCTTTTCCTGTATCTATGTGGGCGGGTTGAAATTGTTCTGGTGAAATTTTTTCTTCTACTATCATTATTTTTTCCCTCCCGATAAACGAATCCGTGGGTCAATTACTCCATATAGTAAGTCTACGATTAAAATGATAACGACTAACATAATAGCAAATAGTAACGTAGTACCCATAATGATTCCGTAGTCATTTGTCATAATCGATTGAACGAATTGGTTACCGATTCCTGGAATAGAAAAAATATTTTCAATAACAAGGGAACCAGTCATTAAACCGACTGCAAGTGGACCCAAAACAGTGATTAACGGAATTAATGCATTTCTGAAACCATGCTTAAATGCAATTTCAAAAGAACTTGCTCCTTTTGCTCTTGCTAATACAATGTAATCAGAACTTAAAACATCTATCATCTCTGTTCGCATAAATCTTGCCGCGGTCGCTATTGGGAACATGGCCAACGCAATTGTTGGGAGAATCGTATAAGAGAAACCGTTCCAATAAGCAACCGGCAACCATTGTAACTTAGCTCCAATCCATAATTGCAATACTGCTGCAAATACGAATGAAGGAATAGATTTTCCAAGAACGGCGATAAAAGTGCTTCCATAATCCAACCACGTATTTTGCTTCAATGCTGCCAATACACCTAAGAGTATACCGACTATCGTACCAAAAACTAATGCTTCAATACCCAAAGTTACGGATGGACCGATGCGTTCGGCAATAAGTGTGGAAACATCGCGGTTATCAAATTGGAAAGAAGTACCTAAGTCTCCCTTTAATAGATTCAACATATAATGAGCATATTGTACAGGTACGGGTTCATTTAATCCGTATTTCTCATTCATTATGTGAATCTGATCAGGTGATAGTTTTGCCTGAGCGCTAAAAGGAGTTCCCGGCATTAGCTTCATGAGGAAAAACGTGATAGAAGCGATGAGAAATATTGTAATTATCATATATATAACACGTTGAAGAAAATATTTCGCCATTACTGCACCTCCTAAGGAACCTTTCAATAAATTAAAAAAATTCGTCAAAGTTCGACAACTTTAATGCAGGGAAAAAGAGAGTACAACTCTCATATACTCTCTTTCCATCCATACTTGTTAGTTCAAAAATTATTTTTGAATAGAAGCCCACTTGTAACTGTAATCAGGTCCAAATGGATGTTTTACAATACCTTTTACATATGGTTTTTGTAAAACCGCAAGTGCTCTTTGATATACAGGAGCAATTGCTGCATCTTTATCAAGTAGAATTTTTTCTGCATCTAATTGCATTTGAATATATTGTTCAGATGAGACACCTTTACCAAGTTTTGTATAAGCATCATTGACTAACTTATCATAAGCAGGGTCAGAATATCCCATTCTGTTTTGATCTCCACCTGTTATAAATAGATTAGAGAAAGTGTATAAATCTTGATAATCTGGACCCCATCCAGCAAATTCAATATCATAATCTTGTTTCGTATCACGATCTAAGCGAACTTTAAATGGAAGTTGGCTTAATTTAATTGATAATCCTGGTAAATTCTTTTCTAACTGACCTTTTAGGTATTCATCCATTTTCTTAGAATTTTCAGTATCATCACCTAATAATTCTAATGTCACGGTAGATTTCCCTATCTCTTTCAAGCCTTTTTTCCAAAGTTCTGTTGCTTTTTTAGCATCATATTTTAGAATATCACCATTCGCTTTGCGAACATCTTCACCCTCACCATTAGGTTTGGTTGTAGTGAAATTCTTCGGATATAAACCATTTGCTGCGATTGAACCGTTAGCAAGAATAGTGTCAGCCATCGCTTTTTTATCAAATGCCATTGCAATTGCTTTTCGGATATTTACGTTTGCAAGTACTGTCTTTTTGTTTGCACGTTCTTGGTTAAATTTCAAATAGAACACAGTTGGTTCCGGTAAAACTTTATAATCTGGACTGTTTTTGAGTTGAGCTGCATATTCTCCGCTCAAGATACCCCAATCAAGCTTGCTTGTATCATATAGATTCACTACTGTTCCTGGATCTTTAACCACATTTACATTGATTTGAGAAAGTTTTACAGTATCTTTATCCCAATAATTTGGGTTCTTTTCATAAGTCCAAGTATCTCCTGTTCCGTTCCATTTTGTTAAAGTAAACGGACCATTGTAAATCATGTTATCACTATTAGTAGCATATTCTTTCCCTTTAGATTCCACATATTTTTGATTCATTGGGTAGAATAACGGGAATGTCATTAATGACTCAAAATAGTTGATAGGGTGCTCTAACGTTACCTCAAGTGTTTTATCATCGATAGCTTTTACACCTAACTCTTCAGGTTTTTTCTTATTAGCTGCAATTTCGCTAGCGTTTTTAATAACGCCACCCATCATATATGCTCCATATGGTGAAGCATTTTTTGGATCGATAGCTTGTCTCCATGCATAAACGAAGTCGTTAGCTGTTACCGGATCCCCATTTGACCATTTAGCATCACGAATTTTGAATGTATATACTGTTTTATCAGCATTTACGGTTGGTTCAGCAGCTGCCATACCAAGTGTTGGTTTATTATTTTGATCAAGTCTCATTAACCCTTCAAATACTTGGTTCATTACATTATATGAGGCAGCATCTTGTGCCATATAAGTATTCATTGTTGGAATTTCTGCAGTTTCCATAATGTTCAGAACTTGTTTAGCGTTGCTGTCTGAACTTCCAGCATTGCTTGTATCCTTACTCTTAGTGCCACAGGCTCCTAGAATCATGCTAAGAACTAATGAAAGAGCAAGTAGAATTCCTAATCTACCTTTCGTCTTTCTCATGATGTTCCTCCCTTTTCCTATTTTTCTGAAAACTTTCTACATTGTCTATTATACATATTTTTTTGAATTTGTACATTAATTATTTTAAAAAAATAAAATTCAAAATATTCGTGTACATATTTTTACCAAAAGATATTAAAATTTACAGCTCTTTTCATTCTAATTAGATTCTTTTGAAATGATGAAATTGTCGAATATTGTATTTTAAAACCTAACTTAGTTGATTATTTTTTCTGTAATATTTATTCTTTTATTATGGCTCTTTTTAAATGTTGATTTTATAAAAGTTGCTCCAGCCTATTATTGAGGTGATTTTCTTGATTAAAAAACTTATCTGGTGGTTTTTTCCCTCGCAAATATTAGTGTTTTTGATATCATTTATTAAATATCGCTCGATTGGATTGGTTCAATATATAAATATTTCCTTCATTATCGGAGGGATTTTACTATTTATATCCATTGCCATCTTTCTTCTAAATACTGGTTTTTTTGATGTAACGGTAGAGGGATTTAGGAGAGTGTTTAATAAAAATAAGTTAACCAAAGAAGAATTAGATGATTTAAGACCGGTATCAGAGGTAATTACATTTAATTATCTGCCAATGCTTATAAATGGTCTGATTATGTTGTTTCTAATGGCTTTCGCTTTAATTCTCTATTATTATTGAAAAAAGAATAGAATTTTTAAAAATCTCTTGTTTGGAGGAAACTACATGAAAACTATATTTTCAGGTATTCAGCCAAGTGGAACAATAACACTTGGCAACTATATTGGTGCATTAAAACAATTCGTTGAATTACAAGAAGAATTCAATTGTTATTTCTGTATCGTAGATCAACATGCGATTACAGTCCCTCAAGATCGCTTGCAATTACGAAAAAATATAAAAAGTCTTGCAGCGCTTTATTTAGCCGTAGGAATAGATCCAAATAAGGTCACACTCTTTATACAATCAGAAGTACCTGCACATGCGCAGGCGGGCTGGATGTTACAATGTGTCTCTTACATAGGTGAGTTAGAAAGAATGACTCAATTTAAAGATAAATCCTCTGGAAAGGAGGCAGTTTCAGCCGGATTATTAACCTATCCGCCTCTAATGGCTGCAGATATTCTTCTATATGGTACTGATTTAGTTCCTGTGGGAGAAGATCAAAAGCAGCATTTGGAATTAACGAGAGATTTGGCTGAAAGATTTAACAAAAAATATAATGATATATTTACGATACCCGAAATTAGCATTCCAAAAGTTGGCGCTAGAATAATGTCCTTGCAGGATCCATCAAAGAAAATGAGTAAATCAGATCCAAATTCAAAAGCATTTATCTCTCTACTAGATGATGCAAAAACGATTGAAAAGAAGATTAAAAGCTCCGTTACTGATTCCGATGGGATTGTAAAGTACGACAAAGAAAAGAAACCTGGCATTTCCAACTTGCTCTCTATCTATTCTATACTAGGGGGTATATCTATTAGTGACATTGAAGAAAAATATGTTGGAAAGGGATATGGAGATTTTAAAGCTGATTTAGCAAATGTCGTAATTGAAGCTTTGACACCAATTCAAGAAAAATATCATGCTTTAGTTGATTCAGAGGAATTGGATAATATTTTAGACATGGGCGCTGAAAAAGCAAATGCAACAGCTACAAAAATGCTTAAGAAAATGGAAAATGCAATGGGATTAGGAAGAAAAAGATAAAAGCATTGATTACCGTTGGACGGATGAGTTTTAAATTTACCTGTAGAGTATTATGTAGGAAATAAATAGGGTAGTTTATGACATATTCATAAGGAGAGTACGCAGAAATGCCGGACAAAGACTATCCTATTTTATAAGCCAAATATTTTAGATAAAAAAGAACTGGTGCTTGTCCAGTTCTTTTTTATGTTTATAAGAGTTCGCTTTTGGAGCCATTTTCCATCTCCCAGAGTTTTTCAAAGAATGGTTGACCCTTTATGATATTTTCACATAAATTTGCATGCTTTTTTGACCAGCCGATTTTTACTTCTGTATAAAGTCTTTCCCACACTGTTTCAAATTTCATGTTTTGAATTTCTTGATAGCATTCAGGTGCCCATTCCGTATACCAATACCGAATCTCTGCAGTATTCTTGGATGAATATAACTGATCTAAAGCCATAAATAACAGTTGTTTTAATTGTCTTTCTTTTCTTGTTAAACCGTTCATTAAATATGGTTCAGGAGAGAGAATATGATATCCTTTGTCGTTTTTTTTGATTTCAAATTTGTAAGAGATTGGTTCATGATCTTGAATCATCTCATATACCAGCTGCTCTTGTCTTGGTATTAGCCTACTTTTCCGAATCGGAATTTGATAACCAATGGTATCCACTGCCAAAATTCCCTTCCCATCTGTTACGACAAAACAATAATCTACTTGAATACGTTCATGATTCTTTCGTAGATATGCCTTTTGATAAATATCATTTAACAATCCCTGCGGAAGTTCTCCTAAGTCATTTTCTATGTAATTAAATAAAACAGAATCAACTAGCAGCAGTGGAACTTGATCCAATAGTTCAATAACATCATCTCTGCGCCATTCATGAAAATGGCATACGTTATAACCATTCTCTTCCCCTTCAAACCAATTCACCCATACATCATGAAGATACAGCATTTCACTAACCCCTCGCTTCATTACTGTTTATCAAACAGTATAGGCAGCCTGTAGTTAAATTATTCCTTTATCTCCGTTGTTCATGATGAAATTATTTATTGAAGTTTAGGTTGTACAGACACTGGCTCGTTATCTATGACAAAATGGCATCATTTCATCAGATTGCGGACTTAAGATCCGTTATATGCAAAAAATGCAGTTACCTTCCCTCTTTTATCCCTATAACGGATTCTGTGTTTTTTAATCCCTGAATGGTCTGGTTATTAAAAAGAGCGGATTCTATGTCCGCTGAATGTTAAGGTTATTACCTCGAACCTTTATTGTAAAAAATTATCTATCAGCAAATCTTCAGAAGGAGCAGATATTGTTCGCTCAATGGAGAATTCATGGTATTTTTTATACTCTGAAATGATTTTATATCCAATCGCATATCCCATCATTCGTGGAACAAACTTCCTGCCAAATAGAAGATCATCATGCATCCAATTTCTTCTGTTAATCGTAAGCCGTTCTTTAAAATCACTTTTCCAAAATCTCTGTAAGTGTCTTTCCGAATAACCTCTTGTCCACTCGGCTAAGTATTCTTCTCCACAATATTCTTCCACTGCGGTTTCTGCCAATCCTTCTAGAATCAGTGAATCCAGTAATGTGTAGTCTAATGGTCTCTTGTTTAGATGGTGCATTCTGGTAGCGTGATGATATTCGTGAACAAAGAGAGCTTCTAATTCCTTTGAATCTTGAAGAGGAGAAAGAAATAAATAAAGATTTTTTTCAAATGTAACTCCCGATTTACCATTTGTTTGTCTAATTAATTGTCGATTTGCACCATTTATTGGGAAAATATAAATATTTACTTCCGGACCATTCCATAACTTTTTATATTTATCATATAGTCGATCTACCTTTTGCCAATACGATCCTTTTTTCAGTGCTTCAAAAATATTTTTATTAAAATTTGATGGCTGGTACATTCCGAAACCTTTTAAATATTGATAAAAGCCCCGATTTCTTTTTTCATTTGAACTCCCTTTTGACTTTGAGAGCATTTCTTCTGGATTGTAAAAAGATTCGTCTAACCATTTATCTGTCCTAATTACCCCATATTGATTCACCTCCACCTCCCTTTCAGTATATGTTTTCAGTATAAAAAAGCACCGGTGCCTCGCCTATTGAAACTTTGATTTAAAAAAAGAGATAGGCGTTTATCACCTATCTCTTTACGGGTTATTTATTTTTCAAACTTTTTAAATATAATGGTTGCATTATGGCCGCCAAATCCAAGTGAATTACTTAGCGCTATGGAGATATCTTGCTTTCTAGCTTCTCCAGGTACATAGTCCAAATCACACTCAGGATCTGGTGTTTCAATGTTGATAGTCGGAGGGAGAATGCCATCTTTAATAGCTAAGATGGAGAATATTGCTTCCACACCGCCTGCTGCGCCTAGCAAGTGTCCTGTCATAGATTTGGTAGAACTTACTGGTAATTTATATGCGTAGTCCCCGAAAACGGTTTTTATAGCCATTGTTTCAAATTTATCATTGTAATCCGTACTTGTTCCATGGGCATTGATATAATCAATATCCTCTGGATTTAGTTTGGCATCTTCAATAGCCATTTTCATGGCACGAACTCCACCTTCTCCGCCTGGTGCAGGTGCAGTAATATGATGAGCATCACCTGTTGCTCCATAGCCAACGATTTCCGCATAAATCTTCGCACCACGTGCTAAAGCATGCTCTAATTCTTCCAGAACAATGATTCCAGAGCCTTCGCCAATGACGAAACCATCACGATTTATATCAAATGGACGACTTGCCGTTTGCGGGTCAGGATTAGTTGATAGTGCTTTATTTGCACAGAAGCCTGCAACAGACATTCTTGTGATTGGTGCCTCCGTCCCCCCTGTAATCATTACATCCGCATCCCCACGTTGGATTACTTTAAAAGCATCACCAATGGAGTTTGTTCCGGTTGCACAAGCTGTTACGGTACAAGAGTTAATGCCTTTTGCCCCTAGAAAAATAGAAACTTGTCCAGCAGCCATATCCGGAATCATCATTGGAACAAAGAATGGACTGACACGACGATGTCCCTTTTCAAGGAAAATCTCAAATTGATTTTCAAATGTTTCCATTCCGCCTATTCCGGAACCAATCCAAACTCCAACACGTGAAGCATTATCGTCATTGATTGTTAAATCCGCATCTTTCACAGCCATCATGGATGCTGCAATTGCATAATGTGTAAAACGGTCCATTTTTCTGGCTTCTTTTTTCTCAATAAAGTTTTCAATATTAAAATCTTTTACTTCTGCTGCTACTTTTGCAGGAAAATCATCTGCATTTATTCTCGTTAATGGACCAATCCCCGATTTTCCTTCTAGAATATTCTTCCATGCAGTATCTACATCATTTCCGACAGGAGTGACTGCTCCTAGTCCAGTTACGACAACACGTCGATTATTCATTTATATCCATCTCCTTTTTGTATAAAACAAGAAGATTGCAAATCTATTTCTCTAATCCAGTTTAATCTTCTTATTAGTATTTTTATCTTCCCCATCTTAAAGCGATCGAACCCCAAGTAAGGCCACCGCCAAAACCAACAAGAACCACTACATCATCATCTTTAATTCTTCCTGCTTCAACATCCTCTACAAGGGAAATAGGTATAGAGGCTGAAGAAGTATTTCCATATTTATTTACTGTTTTAGACATTTTTTCGATTGGGAGTTCAAGGCGTTGTCTTGCAGATTCCATAATGCGGATGTTTGCTTGATGTGGGATTAGGAAATTTACATCTTCCTTTTTAAGTCCTGCTTTTTCAATTACTTTTTCACTGGACTCTCCCATTTGTCTTACTGCAAACTTAAATACTTCACGTCCATTCATTATGATATGACCATTTTTATCTTCATACAAATGTTTTGCTCCGATTCCTGCAGCACCTAAATCAAACGCAAGTATGCCTCTTCCTTCGGAAACAGGTCCCAACACAGCAGCACCAGCACCATCACCGAAAAGAACTGCAGTGTTGCGATCCTCCCAGTTAGTAATTTTGGAAAGTTTCTCAACCCCAATCACTAGCACATGTTTATACGTATTGGTTTCAATAAATTGTTTTGCTGTAACTACTCCGTACATAAAACCAGAGCAAGCAGCACTAATATCCATAGCTGCAGCTTTTGTTGCTCCCAAGCGATCCTGAAGGAGGCATGCAACAGATGGGAAAGGCATATCAGGTGTTACCGTTGCAACTAATATGAGGTCAATATCCTCTGCAGATACATTTGCATTTTCTAATGCTTTTAACGCTGCCTCATAAGCCATATCTGAAGTATCGATTTCGTCAGGTGCAATGCGTCTTTCCTCTATTCCTGTGCGTGTCCGAATCCATTCATCTGAAGTGTCCACCATTTTTTCCAAATCAAAATTTGTTAAAACCTTTTCAGGGCTATATTTCCCAATTCCAATTATTCCTGCATTCATGTGGCCTTACCCTCTTTCTGCAAAATAATCATTTACTCATCTTATTTTGACTTTTCATAATCTAAAGCTATTGCATAGCTACTGGTACTATGATGATGTACAAAAACAATTAAAACTAAGTATCAATTATTATGACCTGCTACTAATTATAACAGGGTGACCCTTTTTTGTCACTCCGATAGTTCATTATGACAACTGTCTATTCTCTTCATTCAGTTAATGCATATCGTATCATGACAGGAGGTGTCTGTGAATGAGCGAGGAAGAACTGAATCAAAGTGGTGAAGAATTGGAAGCGGAAATAGGACAGCAACCAACTCAACAACAATCTACAAAACAAGTGGAAAATTCTCGTCCACTCCATCCTTTCGATAGCATGTTTTTTGGAAATAGAAACCGAAACATTCATAACGAGAGACAAAATGGTACACAACCTGAAGCAAATAATTCTTCCCAAATGGAAGGGTGGCTAAATGGTATTCTAAATAACAAACATTTGAACAATGTCAATATAGATGAATTAATGACCCATGTCGATCAGTTAATTGTCTCTTTAAACGAATTAAAACCAATGTTTAAAAAAGTCGCACCGATGATTCAAAGCATGATACAAAAAGAAAAAGAGTGATATTTAAAGAAAAAAATCAGCATTCATCATTTGCTGATTTTTTTCTTTTTCACTATTCTTGTAATGCGTCTTTTTTTCCTAATTCATATGCTTCATTCATGACATTAGTAAACAGTTCCATAAAAGGAGACAGCATTTCAAGAGATAATTCAATTCCTGCTTCATCTAATTTCGCCTTTGCCTCTGGCAAATATTTCATTGCTATTTGCATAAATTCCATCGATTTATCTTGGTTCATATTAACCCTACTCCTCCTGAGACATCTTTTGAAATGAATATACGTTAAGCGAGAACTTATACCTAGAAATTCTATCAGAAGTAATAGTGTAATTTCCACTCTTAATAAATGTCTACAGAGAGTAATCATTCTGAAATCGTTTAAAACACTCTATTTGTATTTTCAATGATTCTTGAAATGAATGACATTCTTGAATATTTTTTATTACCATGTCTCTATCTTCAACCACATGTTTTTTGGGTGGCACTTTAAAGTCTTCCTTTAAATATAAGACACATTTCCTCCACATATCAGGTTGCATATTGCGTATGAGAATTCGTTGCCTATGTTCGGTTTGTTGTGTATTGTCTACAATTTCTTTTACAGCATCTTCAATAAATATTGCATCCATTGTATCATCCAAATAATCATCTTGACATTTTCCCTCAATTAATTGTTGAAATAAATACGTATTTGGCTGCCATGGGCCATATAGAGTAGGAACATAGTATTCCACAACTTTTTTATTCATATTAGTAATTGGAAACACAGCATTAAAATTTCTCCGGTTCGTATCAGAGAAGGAAAAATGATATTTGCTAGGAAAAATGATATGATATTCGGTAATGTTCTCCATTTGAAGTAAACTCTCTACATCATTAAATAAACCATTGAATTTATCAGGTAAACTTAAAAAATCAATATAAGGGATAAAACAAACTACTGAAGAATCTATTTCATCCCTTATTTCTTCTATTGGAAGCCGCAATAGATTTGCATTTCTCCCTATCTCCAACCATTTTTCCACATGATATTTATCTGTATTCCCTCCATGATCGATCGCAACAACACTGCATCCGCGATTTAATAACTGTTTACACAACTCAAATCCTACAAAATGCATTGCCCCACAAACGATTGCATTTTCCATTCTTTTCCCCCTTCCATCTACAAGTATCGTATGCGCCCTTATTCATTTCATGATTATTTATAACTCGTTTTCCTGTTCTCGGAGAAAGGAAATCAATTTGTTAGTCATATTAATTTGCTGCTCCGATAATACAAAATGAAATGTGGATGGGGTATGCTGTCTATTTCGCTCCTCCATTATTTCCTTTAGTCGAGGGTTTTGACTTTTATAATTGTTATTATCGATGCGTTGAAAAATACACAAGCCTTTTTTCATTTCAAGCAGATTCCTTGCATTATCTATTTTCCAATCTTCTAAACAGCCCTCGTCTTGTTCTTGGTAGGCAATTTCAATTTCTTTAAGTAATTTTTTATAAAAAAACTTTCCCCTTTGTTCTTGATTAATATGAGATTGTAATGATATACACGGGGAGATTAGCACAAGGGACCTCATGTATTCTTTTAAAAGTGGAAGTAGCTTAACAGCGACCAGTGCCCCCATTCCCTCTGCTAAAACGTGAATTTTATTATTTAATATTTCTTGACGGATAATATATTGATATAGTCGAAATGCATGCTTTACAGCTTTGTCATTTCCCCAGTTTCGTCCGAATAAATTGGAATAATATACCAAATATCCTTCATTGGTAAAAGCACTAATCATCATTTCTTTCCCTTTATTTTCTAACCAAAAACTTGTTTCTTCGTTCACATAATGCTGCGCATCGCCAATAATAAAAATAGCAAAACCATTGGGCCTTTCGGGATAGTGAACCATGCACCATTGCTGTTCGAATTGAAATGTTTCATTAAGCATAAAGATTTCTCCTTATTTTGGGTAAATACTAAATCATCGCCTCTAATCCTCTAAGGCATTTGTCATATTTCAATACAATGTATTCCAGCATTAAAAAAATGTAAGGAGAAAAGCCCAAATATTCTTGAATTGGGCGAAATGAATATGTAAGAAAACTTCCTAGAATTTTCACTTTCTAAATGGTGGAAGCTATGATAAGATGTAAGCGGATAAGTAAATAACATGCATATACATAAAAATTGCTGATTAGAGGTGTAATAGATGAGATATTTTTGGACATTATTTTGGACCTTCTTGCTTGTTCAGATGTTAGGTTATGTAGGTAGCGCGATGACAGATACTCATTATTCCATTGGCAACATTTCCATTATCGCTGTAGTAGTAACAATTTTAATTTTTATCGTTTCTGCTGTCATTCCAAATTCTCCTGCTACAGAAGAATAATATGTTGTTCAAAAGCAAAATAACCCCGCTCATCGCGAGGTTATTTTTTTATATTTATCTTAATTTGGTCATTTTCCAAACCTATTTCTATGATATTATGAGGATGAACATTGCCAGCAATAATTTCTCTAGCTAATTTTGTTTCAATTTGATGCTGAATGAATCGTTTTAATGGACGCGCACCATATACTGGATCATATGCTGATGTGGCGATCCAAGCTTTGGCATCGTCTGTCATTTCCAGAGTAATATATTGTTCGCTCAATCTCTTTTGCAGTTCCTCAATAAGCTTAGACACAATCCCTTTAATATCATCCATATTCAATGGCTTAAATAAGACAATGTCGTCGATTCTGTTTAGGAACTCAGGACGGAACGATGCCCGAAGTTGTTTTAAGACATTTTCCTTTGTTCGGTCATCAATTTCATTTTCATTATTTTCTCTTTCTAGCAGAAATGCTGATCCGATATTAGATGTCATTATTATCACTGTGTTTTTAAAATCCACTGTTCTACCTTGGGAATCTGTAATTCGTCCATCATCAAGGGCCTGTAACAAAATATTAAACACTTCTGGATGTGCCTTCTCCATTTCATCCATTAATACAACCGAATAAGGTTTCCTACGGACAGCCTCGGTTAGTTGGCCGCCTTCCTCATATCCGACATATCCCGGAGGTGCTCCAATTAATCTAGATACAGCATGTTTCTCCATATATTCCGACATGTCTATACGAATCATTTGCTCTTCACTATCAAATAAAACTTGCGCCAGCGACTTGGCTAATTCTGTTTTTCCCACTCCGGTTGGTCCTAAGAAAATAAAGGAACCTATTGGCCGATTTGGATCTTTTATACCGGCTCTTGCCCTTAGCACTGCATCACTGACAGCACGAACTGCCTCATCCTGCCCAATAACGCGGTCATGCAAGATATTTTCCAATTTTAAAAGCTTTTCCCGTTCCCCTTCTACTAATTTAGAAACTGGAATTCCTGTCCACCTAGCAACGATATCAGCAATTTCTTCCTCTGTTACTTCCTCTCTTAATAACTTATTTTCCCCTTTATGCTCCGCAAGGGTACTTTCTAATTCCTTCAATTCTCGTTCGACAGCAGGTATTTTTCCATGACGTAATTCCGCTGCTTTATTTAAATCGTATTCATTTTCTGCCTCTTCTAATTGTCTTCTGAGTTTTTCTAACTGCTCCCGTTTTTCTTGAATGGTTTGCAGTTCATTTTTCTCTGCTTCCCATCTTGCTTTCATGGCATTAGATTTTTCTTTGAAATCTGCCAGTTCTTTTTGCAATATACCCAGACGTTCCTTACTTGCCTCATCAGATTCTTTTTTTAATGCAGCCTCCTCAATTTCGAGCTGCATCACTCGCCTTGTTACTTCATCTAATTCACTGGGCATTGAATCAATTTCCACTCGTATGGTTGCACATGCCTCATCGACAAGATCAATGGCCTTATCAGGTAAAAATCTATCCGTGATATAACGATTAGAAAGTGTTGCTGCAGCTACTAGTGCGCGGTCATGAATATTAACTCCGTGGTGGATTTCAAATCTTTCCTTAAGACCACGCAAAATAGATACGGTATCTTCCACCGTAGGCTCCTGTACTAATACCTGTTGAAATCTTCTTTCTAATGCCGGGTCTTTTTCAATATACTTCCTGTACTCATCTAGGGTCGTTGCCCCAATACAATGAAGTTCTCCCCTTGCGAGCATCGGTTTTAACATATTCCCTGCGTCCATTGCGCCTTCTGTCTTCCCTGCACCAACGATGGTATGTAATTCATCAATGAATAAAAGGATACGTCCTTCACTCTTTTTTATCTCTTGAAGAACGGCTTTGAGTCTCTCCTCAAATTCACCTCTAAATTTTGCACCCGCAATCAGGGATCCCATATCTAAAGCGAAAATGGTTTTATCTTTTAAACCCTCTGGAACATCCTTTCTTACGATTCTTTGTGCCAATCCCTCCACAATCGCCGTTTTCCCTACTCCAGGCTCTCCTATTAACACAGGATTATTTTTCGTTTTCCTAGATAAAATACGTATAACGTTTCGGATTTCCGCATCCCGTCCAATAACTGGGTCTATTTTGCCTTCCTTTACAGCAGCTACTAAATCGCGTCCATATTTTTTTAACACATCATAGGAGCTTTCCGGATTTTGCGAAGTCACCTTTTGATTCCCCCTTATTTGCATGATTTCTGTCAATAGCATTTGTTTTGTTATGTTTTTATTTATTAAAAAGCTTGAAATCTCATTATGCTGTTGATTCGTTAATGCCAGAATTAAATGTTCTACTGAAAGGTACTCATCTTCCATTTGAGTTGCTTCCTTTTCAGCTTCTAAAAATAGCTTATGTAAATTTGTTGAAAGGTATTGTCCGCTAGAATTGGTGCCTGACACTTGTGGTTTTTTCTTTAAAATTTCATTAATTTTGGCATCCAATTCCTTTTTATCAATGCCTGAGCGTTCATAAATGCTTACCAATAAACTATCTGGCTTGTCCATAAGGGCTTTCCATAAATGAACAACATCTACCTCCGGATGCTGCCATTCATTTGTAATTTGTTGTGCCTCTGCTAACCCTTCCTGAACGGAAAATGTCATTTTATTTATGTCCACTTTTAGATCACCCCAAGAGTGTATAATTCTAAGATTATTTTATTCTATATATTACCAAAGAGCAAAATTCTAAGCTGACAGACGTTTCGCTATCCCTTTAAAAGAGCACTAAGGAAGGAATTAGCGAACTCAGTCTTTAACAATCAAAAATACGATCCTTTTATCCTAACCGGAACTGGTATCTGCTTTTACATAATTCAACCATAACCGACAAAAATTCAGGCACTACTAAAAAATTCAATCACTTCGGGAAATATTGAGGCAAATAATTCAGCCTAATCCCATATGAAAAAGCCATCCAAATTAGGATGGCTTAAGGTTTGCGCTTATATGTCCAATGACGCTCATCGTTTGATGTTTCGGGGAAGTGATCTCCCGCATTTAGTCTTATACTTTTCGGATTGACCACCATGCTACCATTTTCTCCAACTTCTACATACACTCCATTGTTGGGAGCTTTATCTCCGGAATGAAATCTTCGACGTTGTCCCATGGTATTCCCTCCTAAAATTAGCGTCAATACTATTTTGCATCATTTCAGTATGGAAATAAGCGTCTTATTTTTCCAATTTAACTAATGCCTAACGCTATTTTGGCATATCGTGATAAGCGGTCTTTTGACCAAGGCGGATTCCAGACAATATTTACTTCTGTATCCTTTACCTCAGGCAAATCTCGTAAGGCAGTTTGAACCTGATCAACAATAATACCAGCAAGAGGGCATCCCATTGCCGTTAATGTCATCGTAACGGTTAATTTCCCTTCCTCATCTAAATCTAAATCATATACAAGCCCAAGATTGACAATATCGATACCAAGCTCAGGGTCAATAACTTGTTCTAAAGCACCAAGAATACTTTCTCTCAGTTCTTCATCCATTCCAATTCACTCCTTCATATATTTAATCCTATCATAGCAAACTTACAGTGAAAAAAGAAATTATAACCATCTTTCAAACCAATCAACGGTTTTCAATAAGCCTTCTCTTGAAACCTTATGGCCTGATTTTGTATCTGTTATGAATTCTAATCTATCTGGAACGTTTGCGTACAATGTTTGAATCTTTTTATAATAATCATATGTGGGCTGATAGGGAACCATGTTATCTTTTGCTCCATGCCAAAATAAAATCGGCCGCTTCTCCAATATTTCTGGATGTTTACTTAAGTCAAATTCATGTAATACAGATATTTGTTTCTGCAATTCTTCATCTGTTAGTGGTATTTTAATTCCGTTATTCTTTAGTTTTTGTATTTGCTCAAGAGCAAACTCCTCGTAATTCGGGCTTCCCATTAACACCACGGCCGCTTTTATCCACGGATATTTCGTTAATGCACCACATGTAATAATTCCGCCCATAGACGTACCTACTAAACCAATTCTTTCCGGATCTGTGTAGCCATTTTGTACATAGTAATTTTTGATAACATCAATTTCATGAATGGTTTTTAAAATAATCTCCCAAAACTTGAACATTACTTCCATCTTAGACGAATCCTTCTGTCTTTCTCCATGAAACATAATTTCAGGCAATACCACTCGAAAACCTTTTTCCGCTAAAAGGTATGCATAATGAAGATTATGTTCCTTTGCTGACTCAAATCCATGAACAAAAATCACAAGAGGTGCTTTTTCTATATATATTTTCTCTTTAACCACATGTAATACTGGGATGTCTTCTATAATATCTTTTTGTATTTGAATCACTATAACGGCTCCTTCTTACACATATTCCTTCTAATTGTTAATATTATTTAGTATATTGAGATTACAACCTTATTTTACTATTGTCCAAGGCTGTTTCCTAAATTGCTCTCTCTTTTCTAACCCGAAATGAGAAAATTATAAGATTTTCTTTTTAAAAAGCAGCAAAGTTTAAGAAAAGAGCCTTGCCCAAAGACAGTGTATCAAATTTACATGTCTTTTCCCATGAATAAGATTCAGCAAAGGAGAAATCAAATGTCACTACACCCTTATTTAATTGCTCTGGATTTAGATGGAACTCTCTTAACAGACGACAAAAATATTTCCGAAAGAACTTCCCGCACTATTAATAAACTTCAACAAAAAGGTCATATTGTCATGATTTCAACAGGCAGACCATATCGATCAAGCAAGAGATATTATCAGGAATTAAACTTACAATCCCCTATTGTAAATTTTAATGGTGCGTTTGTTCATCACCCACTTAAAGCTAACTGGGGCATGTATCATCAACCGATAGATTTAAGCGTAGTGAAGGATATCGTGGATACATGCCATCAATATAATATCCATAATATTATTGCAGAAGTACTGGATCATGTATATTTGCATTATCATGATGAAAAGTTATTAGAAATATTCCATCATGAAAGTCCAAAAGTAACGACTGGAAATTTATTATCTTATCTGCAAGACAATCCAACTTCCTTATTGATTCACGCAGAAGAAAAAGATGTTCCGAAAATTCGTCAGCACCTATCAGATGTTCATGCCGAAGTGATTGATCATCGACGCTGGGGAGCCCCATGGCATATTATTGAAATTGTAAAATATGGATTAAGTAAAGCCAAAGGAATTGAAAGAGTTGCTAATTACTACAATATACCTAGGGAGAATATTGTGGCATTTGGCGACGAGGACAATGATTTTGAAATGATTGAATATGCAGGGGTAGGGGTTGCAATGGGCAATGCGATCACACCTCTTAAGGAAATAGCCAATCATGTAACTGCTACCAATATGGAAGACGGTGTTTCGATATTTTTGGAAGAATTTTTCAAGCTTTAATAGTACCTGCATTCCATTTTTTTACCTGACTCAATTGAAGAGGGAAGTTCATACTAAATAAAGAACGAATCTCATTCGTTTAATTCTAGCCAAGGGCGGTGTTTCGTTTGGGTAAAAGAAACAAATCGAAACGTTTTGTTCAGCAGGGAAAAGATGCAGTATCAAAACATGATGAGCGCTTTCCATACCGTTCCACATATGCTGAAGCAGAAGAACGTCAGCTAGAGTTTATGAAGGACTCGTCATTAGGAGGACTAGAATAATGACAAATAGGTTATTTCAACAAGCAAAATTCTTTGTTGAAAGAGCTAAAGGCTCTCCTAATGATGAACAAACTATTCAAAAGGCAAAGAATGCACTTTCCTCTGCATTTGCAAACTCTACCATTGCCGAGCAAAATCAATTAAATAAAATGCAGGATGAGTTAGAACAATTGAAATAGCTGCCGTTTTTGGCAGCTATTTCTTTAAATTTTGGATAAAAATTGGTTCATCCTTTGCATTAAAAATTGTAAATATGACCGACTTGTTTTGGGTAACTATATCATTCGGAAGATGAAATGAAATGTGGAATGCATTCCTTTCAATTGGAATGGCCTTTCTTGCTATTAGGAGATTATGACCGTCATCTACTGAGTAGTAATAATTTTCACTTGAATAATCTGCATCTCCGGAAACTGTATAATTTCCTGCTTTTCCTTCGGTATGAATACCATGCAGTGCAGGAACTTCGAATTCTTGTTTTGTCACCCATTGCTGTGGACTAATGACCCCATTTAATTTACTAGGCAACAATCTTGCTATCAGGGTATACTTTCCAGAAGAAAGTCTTTTTTGATTACTTTTATAATCCCAATTAATGGTCCAGCTTTTTTCTTCCCCGCTTTGAAGTTTAACATATTGAAATGCTTGTAGATAATACTTTCCTTTGCTAAAACGGAAAACCTCTCTCTTTCCATCCAGTATAGAGAAATCATACAATTTACTTGTTGGAAATTCCAACTGGACATTTTGTTCCGAATTATTTCGAACGATTAAATTTATTTCCAGATGATCAGCATATGGTCTAAGTTGAGCATTCCAGGATACCATCGATCCAACATCCTTCCCGGTCGCATTCGCTAATTTAGGAACCAAAAGAATCATCAAACAAAGAAAAATGAGTATTTTTTTCATCGGTGCACTTCCTTCCAAAAATGGAAAAACCTCACCGTTTAGTATGTTCTATCTACTTCGAAATTAATCTTTTCTAAAGAAACCATAAACCGCTGCTGTTTGCACTACATTTGTAAATGCATTAGGGTCTACCTCTTTTATAATACGCTCCATTGCATATAATTCATATCGAGTAATTACAATCATAAGCATTTCTCTATCCTCATTTGAAAATGCCCCTTTAGCAGGGATTAGCGTAATTCCGCGCACTAATCTCGCATGAATTGCCTTCTTCATTTCCGATGGCATTTTCGTAATAATCATGACCGTTAATTTTTGATGACGTGTATGAATGGCATCGATGACTCTTGTTGATGCATATAAGGAAACAAGCGTGTACAATGCCTTATCCCAACCATATACATATCCTGCCGTGATAATAATAATTGCATTTAACACAAAATAGTAAATTCCTACCGGTTTATCCTGAATTCGGGATAAAACCATGGCAATAATATCTAAGCCGCCGGTAGAAGCACCAAATTTTAACGTAATTCCAACTCCAATCGCAGCAATTACACCACCGAATACAGCATATAAGAGAATATCACCTGAAGCTTTATGAACAGGTATAATTTCCAAAAACACAGACATCAAAACGACGGACACAAAACTATACAACGTAAATAGCTTTCCAACCTTTAACCATCCAAGAATGGCAACTGGAATATTTAACACGAGTAAAAGTAATCCCATCGAAATATGTATAGGGGTATACTGGTTAAAAATATTGGACAAAAGCTGTGCTGCCCCAGTAAATCCGCTGGAATAAACATTGGCAGGCTTTAAAAAGTAGTTTATAGCAATGGCATTTAAAAAGGCACCAACTAAAACAACAATGATTTTTTTTACATGTTCGATGATAAGTTCCTTTTTCATAAAAATATCCTCCTCATTCATACTATTCTCTATAACCTAAATACAGGTACTTCATACCAAAAGGATTGTGAAATTTAAGTAAAATAGATAGAATAAAAGGAAATATGAATCGAAAGTATAGGTGAAAAGGATGACTGCTATAAAGTTATTTGCAGATAGTGCGTGTGACCTACCTTTAGAATTTTTTGATAAAAATGATGTAACTTTAATTCCGCTAAACGTTTACTTGGATGAAAAGGAATATCTTGATATTAAAACAATCAATCCAAAACAAGTTTTTGATGGAATTCGTTCCGGAAAAGTACCGAAAACTTCCCAGCCTTCTCCGGAGGTTTTTGAAGAAACCTTTGTTGAGCTTGCTAAATCAAAACAATCCGGAATATATATTGCTTTCTCTTCTGCTTTATCAGGAACGTATCAAACAGCTGAAATGGTACGCGGGCAAGTATTAGAGGAGTATCCGGATTTAGATCTTACCATCATTGATACTAAATGTGCTTCTGTTGGTTATGGTCTAGTTGTGAAAAATGCGGTTAGCCAGTTGAAGGCCAATGCATCTAGAGAAGAAATTATTAAAACAGCGATTTTTAATAGCCAGCATATGGAGCATTTATTTACGGTGGATGACTTAGATTATTTAGCAAAAGGCGGAAGATTATCGAAAGCCTCTGCATTTTTGGGCGGACTATTAAATATCAAACCGCTTCTTCATGTCGAGGACGGAAAGCTGGTTCCTCTTGAAAAAATAAGAGGAAAGAAAAAATTACTTCAACGTATGCTTGATTTAATGGCAGAAAGAGGCGATTCACTCCAAGAGCAATGTATCGGAATTTGCCATGGAGATGACGAAGAAGCTGCCTTGAATTTAAAAAAATTAATTGAAGAACGTTTTGGTGTAAAAGATTTTTATATCAATATTATTGGGTCCGCAGTGGGATCCCATGCTGGTCCTGGCACATTAGCAGTATTCTTTTTGAATCAACGTCAATAATTCATAATTTCCCCCCTCAATGGTGATATTAAGGAGGAACAATTTGAAGGGGGATTATCACATGTCACATACATCTGATAATGATAAGAAAGCAAGAGACAATAATGCTTTAAGACATGAAAAAAATATGATTCGTGAAAAGAATCGCAAGGCTGGAAAACATCAATATTCCAAGAAAACCGATCATTTATAAGACAGGGAAAAGTTCCTTGTCTTTTTTCTATTTATACTATTTGTAAACGGCAATGAACCGAATTTACTTAGCGTTGTTCTATATACACCATGCTAGGGACATGTTGACAGAGATTTTACTTGCGAAATGCCGTCTTATTCCACTATTCTATATTAGGAATAGATTAGTTTCGTTATTTTCAAAACTTGATCAGCTGTTTTTTTATAAGAATTCTGCAGGAATATATTTTATATATTTCAAAATATAAAAAGGTTGTTTCCCTTCATTCGTTTGACTATAATATTGGTAATATTACGTAACGGTGGAGGTTCATGATGGCAAAAGAAAGTTCGTTTGATATTGTGTCACAAGTTGATTTTTCTGAAGTAACCAATGCGATTACCCAAGCGATGAAGGAAATCCAAACCAGATACGATTTTAAAGGAAGCAAAAGCGATATTAAATTGGACAAAGAAGAACTTGTTCTGGTTTCGGATGATGAGTATAAATTGAGTCAAGTGAAGGATGTATTGTTCAGTAAATTGATTAAACGCGGTGTTCCTGTAAAAAATCTAGATTACGGGAAAGTGGAAAATGCTTCAGGCGGTACAGTAAGACAACGCGCAAAGTTAATTCAAGGTATCGATAAGGAAAACGCTAAGAAAATTAATAATATCATTAAAAACAGCGGTGTAAAGGTAAAAAGCCAAGTACAGGATGATCAAGTCCGTGTAACTGGAAAAAGCCGTGATGATTTGCAAAAGATTATCGCAGCAATAAGAGAAGCAGATTTGACTATTGACGTACAATTTGTAAATTACCGTTAAACACAGGTGGATACCACCTGTGTTTTTTGTTCTTCGAAATCACTCATAACATTTTCTAAGATGCAAAGAATAATGGAAGATTATATCTTGGATGGAGTGAAATTATGAGTTCTCAGCAAAATCAACCGAAAAAGACAATGCCGAAGCAGCATCAAAATACACAACCAGGTATCGAATCAAAGATGAATCCATTGCCAAAATCTATTGATCCCGGATATAAAGCAAGCGGAAAATTAACTGGAAAGACAGCCATTATTACTGGTGGAGACAGCGGAATTGGCAAAGCTGTTGCACATTATTTTGCTATGGAAGGTGCTAATGTTGCTATTTGTTATTTAAACGAACATGATGATGCAAATGAAACATTATCGCTTATTCAAAAAGAAAATCGGGAATGTCTCCTTATCCCCGGGGATATCGGTGATGAACAGCATTGTAAGGATGCGGTAAAAAAGGTGGTTGATCAGTTTGGAAAAGTTGACATTCTAGTGAACAATGCTGCTGAACAACACCCTCAACAAAGTATATTAAATATTACAGCTGATCAATTACAAAGAACCTTCCAAACGAATATTTTTTCGTTCTTTTACATGACCAAAGCTGTCCTTCCTCATTTTTCAAAGGGAAGTGTCATCATTAATACTGCCTCCGTTACAGCATATCAAGGAAATGAGCAGCTTCTCGACTATTCCGCTACAAAAGGGGCAGTAGTAACCTTTACTCGTTCCCTAGCTCTATCTTTAGCAAAACAAGGAATTCGTGTGAACGGAGTGGCACCTGGACCTGTATGGACTCCGCTTATTCCTTCAACATTTCCTGAGGACCAGGTAGAAACATTTGGTGGAAATGTGCCTTTTGGTAGACCTGGACAGCCATATGAGCTCGCGCCTGCTTACGTTTATCTAGCTTCGGATGATTCCAGCTATGTGTCAGGGCAGATGATTCATGTTAATGGTGGGTCGATAGTGAATGGTTAATTTTAATAGTAATGGGTGTCGAAAAAATAGATATCCATTACTATATTTTTCATGACAATATTAGTAACCTAGAAGGAAAATTGGTACAAATTATCATTAATTATAACCTATGGATTCCCCTTTTCTATCCGATAATACACTTCCATCTTTCATTGTAATGATTCGATCTGCTTTTGCAGCAAGCTTAGGGTCGTGAGTAACAAAAAAGACCCCGCATCCTTCTTGTTCATTTAACTGCTTCATCAATTCAAATATTCGGTCTCCCGTTTCTGAATCAAGATTTCCGGTAGGTTCATCAGCAAGAAGCCAATCTGGCTTATGGACAATCGCACGTGCAATGGCAATCCTTTGTTGTTGCCCGCCTGATAATTGAGATGGTAATGAATTTTCTTTATCCGCAAGACCCACCTGTTCCAATACTTCCCTTGCTCTTTCTACTTTATTATAAGAAACTTTTCGAGAAAATAAGGGTGAGAGAACATTTTCAAGAGCTGTTAGTGTAGGTAACAAATGGAATTGTTGAAAAATAAATCCTATATTTTCAAAACGAAAATCTGAAATCATTTTTTTACTTTTTTTCATTATTTCTTCGCCATCATATAAAATTTTTCCTGATGTCGGGGAATCCAATGTCCCTAATAAACTAAGCAATGTTGATTTGCCTGAACCCGATGGTCCAACGATAGAGGTAAACTCACCTTTAATAAAAGATAGATTTATATTTGTTACTGCATTTGTACTTACTCCATCCCCATGAAAAGCCCTTCCTACTTGTATGCATTCTATTTTTCCAGTCATTGGTTCTCCTCTCCCCTTTTTTCTGTTTATTCCTAATTTTACCACAAATATTTCATGTATCGTAAACTATAAATTTAAATTGAATTTGTTTTAAATAAAAAACAGCCCAGTAATTTAAAATCAAAAAATACTGGACTGTTTATCAAAACCTATTTATTTTTCTTCGCCTTTCTCTTGGCAGCAAAAATAAATGCAAAGAAAAGTACCCAAACCATAACTAATATGGCAATGAAACCAAAGTTAATTCCAGTTTTATCTACCACTCTGTATATTTCAGAGGATTCCCTTTCTAAAACTAGCTTATATTTACCTTGGTCAGCACGGATAATTCCGCCTTCTAATAGTCCATGGAGTTCTTTATCACCATCGAACTCAGAGACATCTAACGAAACAGCGTGAGTAGCACTTGTGTTATTGATGGCAACGATATTGATATCGCCTTTATATTCTCTCTTATATACCGTCATTCCCTCTTTATTATAAATCGGAATCAGGGAACCGCTTACCAGAGCTTGATTTTTCGCTCTTATTTCGGATATTTGCGTCATATAATCCATAAGATCTTTATCCGCACGAAAATTCATCATTTTGCGATTTTCCGGTGCATTTCCTCCATCAACTGCGATTTCGGATCCGTAATAGATAACCGGTATCTCTGGCTGAGTATAAAAATAGGTTAACGCAAGTTTCCACCTTGTTCCTGGATATTTATTCGCATTCACCATGTCACGTGTAAAACGTGTCGCATATGGATTATCAAAATAAACCGCATTTACTGTAGATGAATTATATGTATGTTTATTCTTTTTGACTATATCAAGCAAAGCCGTTGCAGACTGGTCAATATCGGAAAATGCTTTCCGTAATGGCTGATTTTGCGGACGATCATAAAACCCATCAAATCCAGCCTGCTCATAGTTTTTGATCATATTGGCATTATCTGAATGTACATCGCCAAGCAAATAGAAATCTTTGTCCACTGATTTAACAGCAGAATTGAAATCCTTCCAAAAGTTTATCGGTGCATCTTCAACATCACTTAAGTAGTAACCGTCAATACCTGTTTTTTGAACCCACCATTTTCCCATCTTCATAAAATATTGTTTTACCGCTGGGTTAGTTTGATTTACTTCAACTAATCCATCTTTTGTTTTTCCTTTTAACCATTCGCTCTTTGTCGTATCTTTTACCCATGGATGTTCAGGACTCACTTGATTCGTTTTAAACTGGATTATCACCTTGATATGTTTTTTATGAGCTTCCTTCACAAGCTGTTGAAACTTTTTCAAAGAACCGTAATGTTCGTCAGGCTTGTAGAAGTCCGTTATACGATCACCTGCATACCCCTTTGAATCATTATCAAAAATAGGATTAAGTAAAATAGCTGTAAATCCTAAATCTTTTATGTAGTCCAGTCTGTCGATAATTCCTTGAAAGTCACCGCCTTGAAAACGTAAATCATTTTTTGTATTGATGTTGATATCATTGGAATTATCCCCATTATTGAAACGATCGACGATTAAATAATACACATTTTGACTCCGCCAATCTCGTTGCTCTTTTCCCGCAGCATTCGCTTGCACTGCACAAAAAACGAGCAACGGAATGATGCAACAAAGTGCAAAAACTCTTTTAAGCATTCTCCGTTCCTCCTAAAATTAACCTATGAAATAAGATTATCCCTTCTATACAATGATAGTCAAACAATTCTCACATAAATAGCAAAAGTTCCGCTACATTCTTTGTCTTTTATTTGTCGATTGACAATACGGCAAAAAATTACAGGTATGAAACAAGCTCCCATTGTCAACAAAGAATATATAGATTATGGCCTGCGAATTGGAGGGTAATCGATGGACCAGCAACAAAGAAATCAACTAATCAAAAACCAAAATCGTGCCTTTATTACCGGGAGTATCGAAAACATCAATGATCAATGGGTCTTCTTTGATGACGAAACTGATGAGGCATTCATGTTAGAACAATATTCTATGCAAGAGATAGAAGTCTTCCATAGAAATCAATGGTTAAAGGGCATATTAGAGGATGATGGTAAAATCGCTTTGCAAACTTCCATTCTTTTCCTTCAAGATCAAATGAAAATGAGAATACGCAAACAAATTGCCTTTGCATTGGAAATATTATTAAATGAGCTTATAGATGATGTACTATTCTACTTTATTCATAATCTAAACCAACTAGAATTCTCTATTTATGATTGTTTATATTGTCACAATCAATTATCTTACCTCAGTGAAAGCGAAAATCAATTTGGGGTAAATTTTTTAATATTTGATAATGGAGAAAACATTTGTGCGGTTCAACATCATTTTAAATATGAACAAGAGCATCAGGATCGCTTTGAATTTACCTTAAGTACTGGAAAAAGATTAATCGTTGAGAAAGTCTCTAAAATATAGCAAGAGAAACGTCTATCACTGATGATAGACGTTTTCTTACTGTTGACCAATAAAACGTTTATTTTCTAACCATTCTTTCATGCGAACAGAGTCCATAGGCTTTTCAATTAAATAGCCTTGAATATAATTGCAATTCATACTTTTTAAGATAGCAAACTGTTCATTCGTTTCCACACCTTCCGCAATTACCTCGAGTCCAAGACCTTTCCCCATCGTCATAATCGAATGGACAATAGCATAGTCAGGTGTTTGAACATCTAAGTTTTGGATAAATGATTTATCTATTTTTAATATATGAATCGGCAAATGACGCAAATAGCTAAGGGATGAGTACCCCGTACCAAAATCATCGATGGATATTTTGACTCCAATATTTCTCAAGGCATGCATGGTTTCAATCGTTTTGATAGAATCGTTCAGCATAACCGTCTCCGTCAGTTCTAAATGCAGAAACGTGGAATCCAAATTTGAATAGGCAAGAGCGTTTTTTACCTCTTCAATAAACCATCTATTTTGAAATTGAGAGGCTGAAACATTAATAGAAATACTAGCATCCGTTAAGCCCTCGTCATGCCAAACTTTCATTTGCTTGCAGGCATTCTTTAGAACCCACTTTCCTATTGAATGAATAAGTCCTGTTTCCTCCGCCAAAGGGATAAACTCAAAAGGAGGGATAATTCCTCGTTCTGGGTGCATCCACCTTATTAAAGCTTCACAGGATTTCATTTTACGGTTGGAACTATCAATAATTGGTTGATACATAAGAAATAATTCATTATTTTTTATGGCTCTTCTTAATTGGCTTTCCATCTCCACACGATTAAGTGTTTCCTCATTCATCTCATCAGAAAAAAAGATCATCCCGTTTCCACCTTGTAATTTTACACGGTTAAGAGCTAAGTCAGCATTTTTTAACAGATCCTCACTCTGATCTCCATCATAAGGATACATGCTTACTCCAATACTTGCACTGAGGAAAAATTCTTTCTTCTGGTAAGAGAATGGCTTTTCTATTATTTTTAATAATTGTTTTCCAAACTGAATAATACTCTCAGGATCTGCTTCCTTCGTTAATAAGATACTAAATTTATCACTTGTAAACCTTCCTAAATAAGCGCCTTTGGAAAGGGCATTCTTCATTCTATTTGCAAGTTCTTTTAGCATTAAGTCTCCCGCATAATGTCCTAATGTATCATTGACCATTTTAAATCGATCAATATCTATAAACAATACAGCAAGAGCACGTCGTTTCTTTTTTGCTCTCCTTAGCATTTCCTCTAAAATTTCATTAAATTTTGTCCGGTTCGGCAATCCGGTGCCTTCATCATAATGTGCTAGCTGAGTAATTTTTTCTTCAAACTTAATATTCTCGCTAATATCTCTACCAATTCCCAATACTCCCATACATTTACCATCTACCATCACCGGTATATTTTTGATATGAAAAGACTCTATACTACCATCCTTTGTTTTGATATTCATATTATAATATTGAATTTTTCCATTGATTGATTTGCGAAAATGTCGTTGTGCCTTAGGAATATCATGATCCATCACGAGCTTTAATGAGCTTTTTCCTTTTAATTCATTCAAGGTATACCCAATAGCTTTTACAAATGAGTGATTAACGCTAGTAAAGTTTCCTTTTAAATCCAATGTATAAACGACATCGATATTATTTTCATATAGAGAATGGTAGTAAGCACTTGACTGTCTTATATTTTCTCTAAGAGCATTAACTTCTTTTGCTGCTTCATTTGCCATAGTTGTTAATGCTGATATGAAATGGGAGGGAGCGGGTAATGTACAGTTTTTTTCTGAAACTAGTTTATTCCCTTCTGCTGATTCAGAAAGGGTTATATAGATAGAGGATGGTGATAAAGATTTTGATTGTTTTTTGGAACGACAACTAATTTCACCAAAGCAATTAAAATCTATGATTGGTGTTTGCTGTTCTTCCTCATATTGAAAATAATTGTTTAAACTTTCTTTAATAAATGCACAGTGAAAAGCAAAAATGGTTTCAATATTCTTACTTTTTTGTCTTTTTAAACCTTTTTGGGACAAGGATAATAGCTTCTCCTTATTTGGGATAGCAAGTGATAAAACATCCCCATTTATGACTGGAGCCGATAATTCAAGTGAACTGCCTTCATGAATATCCCGGATAAAGGCTATTTCCTTTCTTTTCTCTCGATGAATGATAAAAGGAATTTGAAAACTAGATTTTGGCAAATATTGAATAAATTCATTACCTAGGAATTGTTTCATAATATGTATAGGCTTCTTTCCATTTAACCCCATTAGTATATTTTCTTTTGCTTTTGAAACGGTAAATGGTAATCCGAGTTCGGACCAGCTGTTATTTTCCATCGTCTCTATAACCATATCTTGATTATCAAATAATATAAGGGCAATTCCATTTTCAACAATTCCTCTTTCTGTAAAAACATAATGAGGACTATCCTTAATGGAGTCTAAAGAATTACATCCTAAAATGACTACATCTGAGTTCCGTTTGTGAAAGCCATCCAATATGGGATTCATATCACCAATTCTTAGATTAGAAAATAACTGAATCATTTTTGTATCAGATGTTACATAGTCTAAAGCTATTGTCTCCCCTAATGTAACTAGATCTTCTGTATTTTCTACGTTAATCATTTCAGAAAATACTTTTGTTTTCTCAAAGGTGACAAAATCAATGAGAGTCTTTTTCCCTATTAACCTGTTCTCTGAAGAGCTACTTCCAACTATTACTACTTGCGGAAGAAGATTCTTTAAAAAGGTTATTAAATTCGTTATTTCTGCTAATTCCATTAGTCCAGCACAAATATAAACACTTAAGGCAGGATATTGAGGAAGTTCGTTTTCTTCAATAAAAGATTGGAGCCGAGATTGACTATCAAATAATGTACGGAACGATTTTATCAAGCTGGTCACCGCCTTGCGTTGCCAATAATTAAAATATTCATACTATAAACAGTGTAATATATTTGTAATATAATGTCGATATTTATCAAAAAAAATTAAGCCACTCATTATGAGCAGCTTAATTTTTTAATCAAATGGATGCCAAGGTCCCAGCGGCAATTTTAATCCAATATAAAGAGCAGCGAGGAATAAAATAATAAACAACAACCATAAAAATCCTGTACCTTTTTTATTAACCGTTCTTACTAGTATCATTTCCATCAATACTACAACAAGAAGGCCTACAAGTAATTTAACTCCGTATAAACCTGGATTTATGGATTGATTACTGAAGAACAATAAAGCCCCAGTAACAATGACTAAGATGTAGAATAAGCGAACAATCATATGAACGATTTTTGCAGCCTTTTCTCTTCCAGCCTTATGTAATAACAGTGCCACGATAAACAAAATAATCGCAATTACCCAAGTAGTAATATGTGCATCTGTACGATGTAACATTATTTAACCCCCTAACCAATTTATAAAACTAACATTTTGTAGCTCATCCCATATTATCATAATGTCCGATCAATAGATATGGTTTGAAGATTATTTTACCACATTTGTCAAAGTTCCTATTCCTTCTACTGTTATATCGATTCTATCTCCAGATACTAGAAATTTTGGCGGATTGAATCCATTTCCTACTCCTGCAGGCGTTCCAGTAGCAATTATATCACCAGGCTCAAGCGTCATTCCCTTAGATAGAACTGAAATAATTTCTTCTATTGGGAAGATAAAGTATTGTGTATTGGAATTTTGACGAATTTCATCATTTACCATTGTTACAACATCTAAATGATTTGGGTCCTCGATTGCAGAATGGTGCACAATCCAAGGTCCCATTGGACATGATCCATCTAAACTTTTACCAATAAAATATTGTTTATGACGTTTTTGAATATCACGAGCGGTAATATCATTTATGATGGTGTAGCCAAAAACATAATCAAGCGCTTCTTCCTTGCTAATATTTTTTCCTTTCTTGCCAATAATTAATGCAAGCTCTCCTTCGTAATCTAGTTGATTCGTAATTTCCGAGTGAGATTCAACCTCTGATAAATGTCCCTTAACTGTAGTAGGTGCTTTCGTAAAGACAATGAGATCTTTAGGAATATCTGCCTCACTGCCCATTTCAATTGCATGATCACGATAGTTTTTCCCCACACACATTATATTCTTTCGAGGTTTCGTAATAGGAGAAAGCCACTCAATCAAATCGATATTTTCATAGAAGGCAGTAAGATCTTCCTTTTCTATTAACTTTTTCATTTCTTCAATAAAGGAATTGCCTGTATCAATTGCTTCAAGCATGGTTGATGGCAAGGATGGATGACCTGCTAATGCAAGTTTTGTAACATTTACGATATCTCCTGTGTTCTCATTTAGGACCCCTAATTGTTCTTTATTATCTTTTGCAAATGATAATAATTTCATCCTACGTTCACCTCTACTATTAGTATACACTTACGTATTCTGTTTTTTTGCAGGAATTCCTCTTTTATTTTTTCCGTATGTCACTATTCTCCACACTTTCTCCAATGGACCATATTGAAACTTCATAAACCAAATTTCCGCTAAAACAACTTGAATAATATATATAAATACACCGATTAAGACACAGGACAGCAAGGTAAGCCCTCCATAAAGTCCTAAACCATAGTGATAGAAAATAAGGGATCCGACAATGGACTGAACTAAATAAATCGTAAGGGACATCCGTCCAGCCGTTGCGATGGGTTTTAAAAGTTTTTCAAAAATACGATTAGTCATTAGCAGTACAATCAATGACACAATCGCAAAGCTAAAAATAGTTCCACCGATTGTTTGTTGAACCAGCTTAAACGCAAGATTAGAATCGATTAATAAAGACAAAGACTTTAAAAAGATTCCTATTACAAATGTAGCAATAAAAAGGACCAGCCATTTTTTCTTATGGATGTTAGCATTTTGTAACCATTTCATTTTAGAAGCTCCTGCTCCTACCATCATTAATGGCAAAATAGAAAATACAGAGAAAAAGAGATTCATTGAACCATTTACTGCAATCCAATCTGTTATTCTTTGCGTTGTTATTTCCAAGTAGCTTCCTGTGGAATAAGCGTTAAATGCTTTATTCACATTCGCGATATCCGCATACATTAATGTCGTATTTGGATCGATAATCGCATTTACCAGTATGTATAATATAAAACATAAATTAGGAATCAGAAAAAGCATAATACCACTAATCAAAAGTACTTCCCCTGATAATTCAAGTAGCACCATTAATAGCATTCCATATATTGCGTAATTTACTAATATATCACCTGACCATATAAAAAAGGCATGAATGAATCCTATCACTAACAAGAATAATAACCTTCTTACATATATATTAGTAAAGGACAACCCCCTATTCCTTATCCTCTCACGTAAAATAACACTCCCATACCCAAACATCAGCGCAAAGATTGGGTAAAAGCTTGATTGAAAAATAAGTTCTACCCACTTATAAACTTCGGCATCGCTATCCTTCCACCATTCATATGGATTATAGTATAGAACAGGTGCATTAAACGAAATCATATTTACAATGACAATGCCTAATAAACTTATCCCTCTTACTACATCTAAAGTAGAAATTCTATTTTCCTTAAGTATAGGTTCCATTCGTAGCTTCATATAAATACCTCATGCACTTAATATTTATTCACCATTCCATTTTACAACGTCAGAGAGATTTAGGCTAATTAATCACATTTTTATTCTTCCCTCATATGATATTGCAGATAAGTGAAATGCCTATTTAAACCATTAATTTTATTCCAAAGGATGTGAACGGTAATGCCTGGATTTGTCGGTGCCGTTCAAATTATGAATATTGGATCGAGCGGTGTATTTAATATTGGTGATGTATTTCAAATTATACCAAATGCATCTGTAAAAACCTTTGCTGGCGCCGGATCGTTTAACACCGGAGAAACATTATCCATACGAAATGAACAATCTTCGACTAATACATTTGATATGGATGGAGTGGATCAAGGTAACTTCTTAAATTTCTAATGATAAAAATAGACTACTTGCCCATTGGTTTACTAATTCTACTATTTTAAATACGAAAATGTTCTTATTCTCTGTACAAAAGGTGGAACCCCATGAAAATTTATTTGCAACAGACCATTCAAATTCGGATGATTAAAATAGGTGGTATTTCCAATTCATCGGTTTTTCAAATAGGTAGTGCCGGAATTATTAAACCCGCCTCCTATTTATATAATACTGGAGGATTTATCAGACCTGCGCCGCGTGTAGGGGCAACGACGGGTGCTGAATCGCAAACAGCATTTCTTGTACCTTTTCAAACATCCCCAGGTCCTAGATAAATCATTGCTTCGAGTCGCACAGCTTCCATCCAATATATTGGATTTTTTAACCATTGCACATAAGGATCTATATTGATAAAAAGAGAGGTTTTTATAATGGTAGATATTCATGCATATATTCAACAACTTTATCAATATATCCATCAACAAGAAAAAAGAATAACAAAATTTGAAAAAATGGTGAAGGAATTAAAAACAGAGGTTGATTCTTTGAAAGAAAAGCCTCCAATAAATGTGGAAAGATTGGAATATAAATTTGATCAATTAAAGATTGAAAGATTGGATGGAACTTTAAACATCGGATTAAACCCTGCAGACTTGTCAGAAAAGATAGAAGATATGGAGATTCCCAATAACAATACTAACTCAGCATCGATGGTTTCAGAACCGGCTTTCAAACAGGAATTAATAAACAGATTAAATCATTATGTTGGAAATGATATTCACACAGTGATATCTGATACAGAACAACAATTGGGAATTACTCTTGATCAACAATATAGGGATTTTATTATGGATGATCTTCATAAACAAATACCTCAAAGAGTTGATCATTATCTTAATATTTTGGCTGGGCAAAATCTCGGAAATATGTCAAAAGAAGAATTATTAAACCAAGTTTATCAAAAGATGAAGACTGATATTGATCAAGCTATCTTCATGTTTATTTCAAAGCTTCCAAACAATATAAACGGAGGAAATACAAATGGAACTTAATGTTATAAATCGGGAATTACATGTTGAAAATATCGAAATAATTGGTATTGCCAGTTCTGCCTTATTTATGATTGGGGACGCAGAAACTATACAGCAGGCATCTACATTTGATACCCCTGCCGAGTCCCTTATTATCGGCCCATTTGTACCATTTGTACCGAGAGGATAAAGAATGGATGGGGTCAGAAATTCAGTCGTTCAAGAAATAAGTATTAACGATGTAGTATTTGGCTCAAATGTTCGAATTGGGGATACCACTCATATTAAGGCTTATTCTAGAGCATTTGCCGTTCAACGTGAGGAAGAATTATATTTTGGATTTGAAGTTTCTTTTGATGACTTTCCCATCTTTAGCGAAGTAATTCCCCTTCCTCCCATTACGGTGAATATTCAATTTCATCGTTATAATCTAGATCCAGTAATAAGAGTAGATCACATTAATATTATAGGGATATCCTCCAGTTCGATTTTTCACGTAGGTTCGATAAAGGATGCTTATCTAGAATCAAGAGTACATCACGTTCGTCAACTAAAAAGTAGGCCAGAGGTATGAACGTCCAGAAAGATTTGTGCATAGAATGTGGAACAAGAAGAATAAATGATAAAGGATGTTTTTTATGCCTGCAATTATTGGGCCATTACAGATTGTAAATATGGGAGGCGGTGTCATGCAGTTTGGCGATTCCGCCTTTACATCACCAAAAACAAGTACAAAAGTCTCATCAGGTGCAGGAGCATTTACAACTGCAGGAATAGTACTGAACAATAATTTTCTTAGCCTAAATAACACATTTAATTACTCCTTAGTTGACCAGCCGACCATTGCGAATAATTAAGAAAAACACTTGCGCGTTGCCCGTCGGCTTGTGGATGAATGAAATTGGAAATGTACTTTTACAAGTAAAAATATTACTTCCATTTTCACCTGATGTTGACTTATCGGAGAGAATAGACGTAGAAATTCGCTAGCCGGAAGCAAGACATAGATTTAAATATTTATGTTATAATAGAACTTTATTATTTTAAAGGCATTGATCCTGCACGAGATCAATGCCTTACTATTTTCTTAAGAATAGTTTTTAGGAAAAGGGACCTGTCCCTTATCCCTCACAACTGTAAGAGATGGCCGCCGTCAAAGAAATAGAGATATTTGCCTTTGACAGGTTTCTGTATAATATCTTGGAGAGCTCTTTCGTAAAAATCGAGCTGCGTTTTATATCTTTTTTCCAAAACGGGCTTCGCTTCTTCAAATCCACCCTTGTAGCGGTCGTGAATTCCATCCGTTTTGTAATCAAGCAAAATAATATGATCCTTCTCTTCTATCAAACAATCGATAACCCCTTGAATCAGGATAGACTCGTCTGTTAATGAATCCTCTTGATACATTTCAGTGGCTGGTATTGCTAAACTGAAAGGTACCTCCCTTTTTACGGCTTTCGATTTTAACATTAACTGTCCTAATTCTGTCTCAAAAAATCGAATAATATTTTCCGGTTGGACCACACTAATTTGCTCACTTGTAAGAAGCTCTTTCTTTACCATATCTTCCAATAATGTTTCAATGCAATCTACTGTTGGCAATTCATTTAGTGGCACATGCTGCATTACCATATGCAAGACTGTTCCCTTTTCGGCGGGAGTTAATTTCTTCTCACTCATAAATCTCGGACGTCCTGATATAGGCTTTTCAAATGCTTTCATTATTTCAGAACTAGAAGCCTCATCTCTTACTTCATACATCCGTTTCACCTCGGAAACAGATTGTTTTGAACGTCTTATTGTAGAAGCCTTATGAGAATAGGACCAATTTAACCATTCAGCTATTTGTCCGTTATTTTCTGTTTCAACGTTCATCACATTACCAGATTTAACCATTTCCTTCCAATTCATTTTTTCCTTCTGAATGTTTTCCATTTGGATAAAATCATTTTTAGAATGAATTTGAATATCCCATTTTGACGGATGGTTCCAAATTTCTTCGGCTATATATTCCCGCCCTTCTGCAAAAGGTGAATCAATGTGGCGAACTAATGCCGGCCCTATCCAATCTATATAGGATGTAGCTCTTGCACGTACGTCATCCCTTAATAACCATTCAAGATGCGAATGATTTTTTTCCCACTTTGCAATCGACTTTTGAACACTTTTTAAAGTACTGACCAAATACAATTTTTCTTTTGCCCTCGTTAATGCAACATAAAGGACACGCATTTCCTCGGACAATGTCTCCAACTTTTTCTTTCTTTTAAAGGCAAGCTGTGGTAATGAAGGATACGTAATTCTTTTGTCCACATTCATATACCTGCATGCAAAACCTAATTCCTTATCAAATAAGTACGAATGCTGAACATCCATCATATTAAATTTTCGCGATAATCCTGCAACAAATACGATTGGAAATTCCAAACCTTTACTAGAGTGAATGGTCATCATCCGCACCACATCTTCTTGTTCACTTATCGCACGCGCTGCACCAAGATCTTTGCCCTTCTCTTGCATTCTTTCAATAAATCGCAAAAAGCGGAATAATCCTCTAAAAGAGGTAGACTCATATTGTCTGGCGCGATCGTATAAAGCCCTCAGATTTGCTTGTCTCTGTTTCCCACCTGGCAAGCCCCCTACAAAGTCATAAAAATGGGTGTCCCGATATATTTGCCATAGTAGTTCTGATAACGCACCTACACGTGCATTATCCCTCCAACTATTTAACTTTTCTGTAAAACACCTTAATTTTTCATATAATTCTTCTTTTTCAGCTGTTGGGCGCTCCTGCAAAAATGAGACTAGAGCTTCGTAAAATGTTCCTTGCTTGTTTTGAATTCGAACGATTGCCAACTGTTCTTCATCCAATCCAACAATTGGGGATCTTAACACCCCTGCAAGCGGGATGTCTTGATATGGATTATCAATGACTTTTAATAAAGACATAATAATATTGACTTCCGTTGCTTCAAAATAGCCGGTTGAAAGGTTGGCATATATAGGAATACCTGCTAATTTAAATTCCTCCATAATTTCCGGAGCCCACGCCATGGAACGAAGTAAAATAACAATATCACGATATTGAATTGGTCTATATGTGCCGGTTTTAGGATTAAATACTTCCTTCTGCTCATTTATTAGTTTTTTTATTTTCTTGGCTATGAAACGTGCTTCAAGCTGTGATTTTTCCAGATCCACTTTATCAAATTGATCATTCAGATCCATACTTTCATCTGTTTCATCGCCTTTTGATTCCTCTAAATCAATGAAAGCTACTTCAATTGGATAAGGTGTGTCTTCTGGATATGACGCGCCTTTCACAAGCTCAGCCTGCGGATCATAATTAATTTCGCCGACCTTTTCACCCATGATTTGTTTAAAGAGGAAGTTCGTTCCCGAAAGTACCTCATGCCGACTTCTAAAGTTCTTTGATAAATCAATCCTTAATCCTGTATTTTCTCCAAGCGGTGAAAATCGGTTATATTTATTTAGGAATAGGTTTGGTTCTGCCAAACGAAAGCGGTAGATCGATTGTTTTACATCTCCAACCATAAATAGATTGCCATTTTCATCGCCATCATGTGTGACAAGTTTTAAAATGGTTTCCTGTACCATATTTGTATCCTGGTACTCGTCCACTAACACTTCTCTAAATTGTTTTCGATAATCAAGTGCGGCCTCAGATGGTTTCATTGTAATACCATCCTCTTTTATTATTCCTAATATGCCAAGACAGTAATGCTCGATATCGGTAAAGTCTACCAAACCTTTTTCCATTTTTATTTGCTCGAACTTTTTGCCAAATTCTTTTACAGTCAACACAAGAGTATCAATAACATCTCTCATTTCACGCATATCTTTTAAGAAATAAGAAGGTTTACGTGAGAAAAGTTCTTCACGTATTTTTTCCAGTGTTTCTTTCGCTTTTTTCCTTAGGGCATCCGCTGCTTTCACTAGATCTTTATTATATTCGTCACCTTTGCATGGCTTAGCCCGACCGAACGTCCAATTATTCATTGCCTCATAAAGTTGATCCCATGGACCGTTAACTTGTTTTAGGACTGTACTAACAACTTCCATATCATCCAGATAGTTTTCCGCTCGTGGTGCCGGTCCTCCTGGCAGTTTTGTCATTTCATATGCTTCTTCCAACAAGCTTTTAGCACCTTCCAGTTGTTGAGAAATATCAAACCTCAGTACATCCATAAACGGCAGTTGATCAATATCCATGTCTTCTGTAACATTGTACATTTCTACCAATTGATCAAGCCATTTATCGGGATTTGGATGGGATCTTGAAAAATCATATAATTTGCTAACTAATTCTTGTAGTGCTGTATCACTGCGGTCATTCGTAAATGTATCTACCAATCGGAAGAAAGCCTCATTATTTTCTTTTCCATATTCCGTTTCAAATAGGTCGTCTAAACACTCATCCAAAAGCACTTCTCTTTCCGTCTCATCTGCAATTCGAAATCCCGGATCAATATCTATTAAATAATAGTATTTACGGATTACTTCCAAACAGAATGAATGAAGGGTAGAAATAGATGCTTTATTTAACAATGTTAGCTGCTTTCTCAGCCTACCTGATGAAGGGTTCATTTCAATTTCTTTTTCTAATGCTTCCCCAATGCGATGACGCATTTCTGCAGCAGATGCGTTAGTAAAAGTTACTACCAATAATTGATCGACATCTATTGGATCGTCTTTAGAAATGATTTTTTGAATAATCCTTTCCACAAGTACAGCAGTTTTTCCTGATCCGGCTGCTGCTGCAACCAATATATTTTGATCCTTTGCCATAATTGCTTTCCATTGATCATCTGTCCATGTGGAATCAGCCGGCTTCATTGGAATGATTGTCTTCACCATTCAAGACCTCCTCTCGTATTAAATTCAGTAAATCGCTTGGCTTCTCTTGTGATAAAATTCTATATTGATTATCTTCTAATGATTGATCAAATTGACAAACCGATTTAAACGAACAAAACTCACATGGGGTGCGTTTTTTCAATTGATATGGATTAATATCTACAATACCAGATGAAATGGCATTCCCTGATTCTTTATAAAGGTTCCGAACGTAACGGTGAAGGATTTTAAAATCCTCCTTCCCGGCAACTTGTGAACGTGCCGATAATGTTCCATCTTTTTTTAACTCCGCTGATACAATTTTAGATGTGCCTGTTTCTAATGACTCATCCATTAATTTAACCACTTGCGCATCGTCTAACATTAATCCCTTCATTTTAAAGCTCTTAAAAATTTCTTCCTCAATTTCTTCCAACGTTAAAATTTTATTGCTCTTGACGATCGGATTATGGAGGTGGAAATATAAGACTCCTGCTGGAACTCCTTCGGTGCCTATTAAAGTTTGAGAATTAGTCACGACAATATCTAAGTAGGTAAGCATTTGTAATGCCAAGCCATAATACACTTCTGTCAAGTCCAAGGTTCTCGCACTAGACTTATAGTCTATCACTCTTAAATAAACACCATTTTCATCCTGTGCCTTATCAACACGGTCAATTCGTCCTTGCAGTTCCATCTTTGTTCCATTCCTCAATGTAAAAGTAAGAGGAGGCAATGCGGACTTGGCTCCGAAATCAAGCTCCATCCCAATGGGTGTAAAACCGCTTTGTTTCGCCTGTTGACTTAACACAAGAGAAGCACGCCCGATTACTTGTTCAAGCTTTCGTCTAATATAATGATGACGATTAGAGCTAAGAAGAATTTGATGCTGCAATTTTGGAGCCAAAAACGCCACTGCCTCTTTCGCTAATGCATTACATTGATCTTTTGTTAAAGACTTCCAAGATAATCCGTGCTTTCCAATTTCATCGGAAATCCATTTTAGTGCACCATGAAATAAATCACCGATATCGGGTGCTTCTAATTTAAATGTCTGTCTTTCTCTTAATTTTAGTCCATGAGATGCAAAGTGTGAAAATGGACAACCATGGAATAGCTCCATCCGGGATACACTTGCCAAGATTTTATCTCCGTATAATTCCGCACTTGTTTCTTCCGTTAACTGTTTTGCTTTATTTTGATAAAAGAGACTTGATAAAATATGAACAGTTTGCTGCTTCCAGTTAGGACTCTTAATATAATAATTATAAACATCCCACCAAAAGTCCGGTACTGGATACCCACGTTTCTTTTGCTGAAGTTGTGAAGTTAAAAAGGCAATCGCTGTATTTGGATGGGAAACATACTCAAGTTGTTCAAGAAAATTTATTTCAGATGGATCGTTTACTACCGTTTTTTCCAATACATTTGGAAATATCTCTCTTATTCTTTTTAAATATGGTGAAGGTAATAATGCCTTCCCTTCTTCATTTGCTAAAGGATAAGACAAGAATAAATGATGGGAAGGTGTTGTAAATGCTTTATATGCAAGAAACTCTTCGTCGAGCAGCCTTGCTTTGCTGCTTGGAGCGATTTTTATTCCGTTTTGTAGCAAGCTTTCTCGATCGGAATCTGCTAATATTCCTTCTTCATTCATTCTTGCTGGCATGATCCCATCATTTAGACCAATCACAAATGCTACTTTGATATCTGAAAGACGCGATAATTCAAGATTTGCAACTAGAACTTGGTCCATTGCGGGCGGAACAAGAGAAAACTTCATTGCCTCTAATCCAGAATCTATTATGAGAGCAAATTCCTTCAAGGATATGATTTCTTGTCCAAATATATCAACAAATTGATCGATTAAATCAATTACAGCGTTCCATGCTTGGTCATGCTCCCTAGCCGAGACGAGATCACCTTTTTCTTCCGCAGAAAGACATAATCTTTCTAATTTTGCAGGGATATCAAGCTCTTCAAGGTAGAGATATAAGGCTTCACAGAGCTCCTGTCCATTTTTAGCATTTTTCAATCGTCGCGATAACCGATTTACAGGAGCAGAGATGAATAGTCGCAATTCATTCAGTTCATGTTCAATTTGTTTTTCTGCATCTGTTTGCGGAAGATTTTCTAATTCTAGGCCTCTAATTCGTCGGTATGTCCATCTTTCCTTATTCACCCACTTATTACCTTTAATTCCATATGCTAATACATAGTTCTCCAGCCGGTCCATTTTCTCGCGGAGCTCATGGCGATTACTATCTAGTGGGAATAGTAAATCTGTTTTTACTGCACGAAACACGGACTCATAACGCCAGTTGCTATTGATAATTTCTAAGGAAGAACGTATTAATTCTATTAAAGGATGATGAAACATTGGCCTTTTCTGGTCAATGAAATAAGGAATTTCATAATCAAAGAATACTGTTTCCATCACATCCTGATAATCCTGCCCGTTTCGAACTAAAATAGCAAAATCCAAATAGCGATAGTTATTTGTCCTGACAAGCCTGCGGATTTCACGTGCAATACCTTCCATTTCTGCTCGGCGGTTAGCAGAATGGAGAATGTTGATGTCCGTTTCCTCCTTGTATGAAGGTACCGGCCGTTTATCAAATACTGACTCTAAGTATTGAATACCCTTATTTTCATACCGATGTGCTTGGGTAAGAATGACGTCGTCCTCTATTACCGCTTGAATATTAACTGCCATCTCATATAAGGTATTATATGTCTCTCCAGTCATCCGAAATAAATGCAATTCATCTGGTGCAGATTCACGAAAAGGTTGATCAAGTGTTAAGGCAATAGAGACCCGTTTACATGATTTCATCAATTGGGCAATTACCATATATTCCTGTGGTGTAAAACTATGAAAACCATCAATAAAAATCTCCGCATTTTGCAAATATGTAGATTTTGCGATTGATTCAGCTAATAGCCTCATATAATCGTCTGTATCTAAATATTTTCCAAACAATGTTTCTTCAAAATGATGAAAAATCAATTCTAAATCATGTAATTTATCCTGCAAGGAATTAGGGGCATCCATGTTTTCCAGCAACAGTTCTTCAGGCTTGATGCAATAACGTTTAAATTCAGTTAACATCTTTTCCATTTGGTCAATGAAACCTGTTTTGTCGGCTGCTCGTCCAAAAATTTTCAAATGGTCTTTTTTATCCTTAATTATTTTGCGAATAAGCATATTAAGGCCAGCACTAGAAATATGCTTTCTGCTTATACCACCTGTCTCTTGTAATATACGCCAGGCTAACCTTGTTAAACTGAATACCTGGGCACGAATCATCCCTTTTAATCCTGGGGTATTGATGAGGCGATATTCAGATAAAAATGTCATCTGATCTGGGACTAAATAAATAAGCGAATCACCGCTAGGAGATTCTTTCAGTTTTTCCGTTATTTCATCAATAAAAAGCTTTGACTTTCCTGTCCCCGTGCGCCCAATTACAAAACGTACAGACATATTCTTCATCTCCTCTCTAAACAAGACCGATCTTTCCATATGTATCTATTATAATATAATCATCCGCAGATTTTCTTATAAAAAAACTGGATATAACAAAAGCTCATCCGCGCAGCTCTTACCGAACGAATTTCGGAGTCTTCGAATGGAGATAATGGAAACCATGCTGAAGCAGTTCATGAACTAGTGAATTGTTGCTTCAATTTCACGGAGGAACCGGAGAAATCCAATAGGGTCTGAAGCTGGTAAGTGACTATATTCAGTAATAATTTATACCTTCTTATTCTCCAAAAATAAGAACATATATTCTTGTTATATACAATACTATTTTCCTTCTAAAATCGCAATTACTAATAAGGTGAAAAGAAAAAAGCAGCACATCTATGCTACTTAATTTGATACAATTTACATTTATCGTATAATTTTGTTTTTCCAATGCCCAATAATTTTGCAGCTTGCTGTTTATTACCGTTTGATATTTTTAAAGCATTCATTATAGCTTGTTTTTCTACAAATGCCAGTGTTTCCTTTAATGGCCGGACTGTGTCTGCCTTATCTATAGTATGTGGATTATTTTCTTTATGTAAAACCTGGTATCCATTCATATAAATCTCATCGTCTTGTAAATATAATGGTAGATGTTTCATTTCTATTTTGCCTGTACCGTCTAACACATTTATTGCACGTTCTAGTACATTTTCTAATTCGCGAATATTACCTGGCCATTTATGATTCATCAATTTATTTAAAACTTCAAAAGACATTTCGATCCCTTGTCTATGGAACTTACTTTCGAGTTTCTTCAAAAGGTTTGCAGCAATGGCAGGAATATCTTCCTTGCGATTTTTCAAAGGAGGAATTTCAATTTTTATCACATTTAACCGATAATATAAATCTTGACGAAATTTACCTTCCTCAACCATTTTTTCTAAATTTCGATGAGTTGCAGCAATAATTCTTACATCAATGAATATTGGAGTTTGGCCTCCTACCCGTTCTATTTCTTTTTCTTGCAGTACTCGCAGAAGTTTACTTTGCATAGCTAAAGGCATATCCCCTATTTCATCTAAAAAAATCGTCCCATGGTTTGCTAGTTCGAACTTCCCCTTTTTTCCTCCTCTCTTCGCGCCAGTAAATGCCCCTTCCTCATATCCAAATAATTCGGACTCCAAGAGATGTTCTGGTATCGATGCACAATTGATTCGGACTAAAGGGAAATGCTGTCTGGGACTATTTTGGTGAATAGCATGGGCAAATAATTCCTTTCCGGTTCCTGATTCTCCTATTAATAATACAGCCGAGTGATGGACAGATATTTTTTCAGCAAGCATTTTAGATTTGACAAATTCAGGGCTTGAACCAATTAAATCTGCGAATGTGTATTTACTAGTTAAACCCTTCTCAAAGTTATTTTTATAATAGTTTAACTCCTCAAGGAGTGGCTGCACTTTCTTCGAATACTCCCACCACTCTTGAGGATTTTTAAACATGACAGTACCAACTGCTCCAACTAATTCTTCCTCTATATAGAGAGGATAGCGATTAGCAATCATTTCACTATTATTAATAGGTTGAATAGCAGCAAGTTCCGCTTGTCCTGTTTTCGCTACAATATGCATTCTCGAGTTTTCGATAATATCCTGCACCGGTTGATCGGTTGCTTTCTCAACCGTAGTGCCAAGAAACTCGCAGTATGCTGGATTGATATAACGAATAATACCATCACGATCCACCACAACAATTCTTTCTGCTGCTAGATTGACAATTTCATCTAACCACTTGAATGGAAGTCTGCCGATTCCTAAATTCATCGTATTTCTCCCCATCTGTTCTAGTTTTTTATCTTTATTATATCAGAGCAGGAGAGAATTTTTTTACTTTTCAAATTACTGTGCAGTATAGCCCCCATCCAGTACAACTGCTTGACCTGTTACGCCTTTTGCTTTTTCGCTTGCTAAGAAAGTTGCATAATCAGCAATTTCCGCAACCTCCAATAATCTTTTTTGCGGCACTAGTGGATAAATGACTTCTTCCATTACTTTTTCAAAAGGAACATTTCTTGTTCTGGCTAAATCCTGCAGCTGATTGCGAACCAACGGTGTATCTACATATCCAGGACACAAGGCATTTACAGTAATTCCATATTCAGCCCCTTCCAAAGCTGCAACCTTTGTAAGTCCAATAACACCATGCTTAGCACTATTGTATGCAGCTTTGCCAGCAAACCCAATTAATCCATTTATCGATGCCATGTTAAGGATTCGTCCGTATTTTTGTTTCTTCATAATTGGAAATACATGTTTAATCGCTGTAAATGGAGCAGTTAACATTATTTTTATCATTAATTCAAATTTTTCGGTTGAAAATTCTTCTATCGGTGATACGTGCTGCAAGCCGGCATTATTGACGAGAATGTCGATTCTTCCAAATTCCTGTACGGTTTCATCAAGTACGGCAGTTAAGTCCTGTTCATTCGTAACGTCACATGGATGGGAGGTAGCTGTATACCCAATTTCTCTTAGTTGGTTAACGGCTATTTCGCTTTTTTGTTCGTTTAAATCCGAAATAACAACTTTAGCACCTTCGCTTGCAAAGGTCTTGGCAATCTCTAAACCAATTCCACTAGCCGAACCAGTAATAAAAGCAACTTTTTCAGATAAATTATTTCCCATAGTAGCTCCTCCTTTAGATGAATTAATTTATTTGAACTATATATTAAACAAGACCTGTAATACTATAAAGTGCGATAATGAAAAATACTGCAAGTGTTTTAATAATCGTAATCGCAAAAATGTCTCGGTACGATTGTTTATGGGTAAGACCTGTAACAGCCAGCAATGTAATTACTGCCCCATTGTGAGGAAGTGTATCCATACCGCCTGATGCCATTGCGATGACACGGTGCATTACTTCTGGGGGAATATGGAACTGGGCAATGGCAGCATTGTATTTATCGGCCATCGCACTTAACGCAATTCCCATTCCTCCTGAGGCAGATCCTGTGATACCTGCTAATGTAGTAGTCGTAACAGCACCATTTACTAAAGGATTCGTAAAGGTATGTGATATTCCGTTACTGATTAAAGTAAACCCTGGTAAAGCTGCAATAATACCTCCAAACCCATACTCTGCACCAGTGTTCATTGTTGCTAATAATGCACCGCCAATGCTGGTGTTAAGCCCTTCTTTAAAATTTGTTTTTACTCTGTTCCAATCGTATAAGATAGTCGTGATAATCCCTACAATGAGAGCCATCTCGACTGCCCATATAGCTGCAACAGACGAAATATCAACTGTTCCAAACGCCTTCAAGCCAATGGTTGAAAAGTCAAATCCATTTGGATACCATTTTGGAATAAAAATCGTAAACACTTTATTCATTACTCCCACAAGTACCAGCGGAACAAAGGCTAGAATTTGACGTGCTACAGAGGTGCTTGAATGTAAATCTGGTAAGGTACTTGTATCGGTTTTTAATAAAGATCCTGAATCATTTGCTGCAGACAATTCTTCATTCTTAAATCCAAAATATCCTTCTCCAGCTTTTTCCGCTTTTTTTCTTCTCGATTCCAAATAGAATAGTCCAAGAACTATGACAAAAATAGATCCGATAATACCAAGGGTTGGAGCAGCATATATATCCGTTTTAAAGAAAGAGGTAGGAATAACATTTTGAATTTGCGGTGTCCCTGGCAATGCATCCATTGTAAAAGCAAACGATCCAAGCGCAATCGTTCCAGGAATTAATCGTTTTGGTATATTTGCTTCCCGGAATAAATGTGCTGCAAATGGATAGATAGCAAAAACCGCAACAAATAGACTAACTCCGCTAAAAGTCAATATAGCTCCTAATAGAACAATCGCAAAGATTGCCCTTTTTGCTCCGACAATCTTGACAATTGTTTTCGCAATAGACTCCGCAAGTCCGGACATTTCGACTACTTTTCCAAAGATAGCGCCAAGTAAAAAGACCGGAAAATAGTTTTTAATAAACCCAACCATTTTTTCCATAAAGACATTGGAAAAGAAAGGAAGAACATGACTAGGATCGGTTAACAATACTGCAAACAGTGCACAAATAGGAGCAAATAAAATAACCGAAAAGCCTCGATACGCAACAAACATTAAAAGGCCGAGTGCCAAAAGAATAATAATAATTTCCATAGATATCCCCTTTTTTGATTGTGATTTCTCCCTAAAACTCCGTTTATTACCTAAAAAGTAAGCGATTGCATTTTTATGTTAATTCCACCTCCTCTGTTAGCTCGCTTCACATTTTACTTTTGCAATTTTTATGCCAACACAGAAATCAAGGAAAAGGATGGAAGGTGCATAATCTTAGAGAAAGAGATATGCGAGTAATTCCGTATATATGGAAAATACCAAAAGAAAATTCCGTAAATCCGGAATTTTTCCAGACTTACGGAATATATAATAATTGGTTCTGACTATTCGTCTTTATCAATCACCATCAAATAAATTAAATAATCCCTTTGCGACACTTCCCTCATCTTTAGATCCCCCTACTTGAGGCATCGCAGCAAATACTCTGCTCGCTAGGCGGCTGAACGGAAGTGATTGTACCCAAACTGTACCTGGTCCTCTTAATGTTGCAAAAAATAAACCTTCTCCACCAAATAAAGCAGTTTTTACCCCTTTTACAAACTCAATGCTGTAATCCACATCCTTCGTCATTGCGACTAAGCATCCTGTATCCACTCGCAGTGATTGACCAGGAGCAAGTTCTTTTTTATGAATTGTGCCTCCTGCGTGAATAAATGCCAAGCCATCACCTTCGAGCTTTTGCATAATGAATCCTTCTCCACCGAAGAATCCAGTTCCAATCTTTTTCTGAAATTCAATTCCTACCGAAACCCCTTTTGCTGCGGCTAAGAAGGCATCCTTTTGACAAACGATTTTCCCGCCTAATTCACTTAAATCCATCGGGATGATTTTTCCCGGATACGGGGCAGCAAATGATACATGTTTTTTATCATAACCTTCGTTTGTAAAGGTGGTCATGAACAAGCTTTCACCTGTAAGCATTCGTTTACCGGCATTTAATAATTTCCCCATAAAGCCGCCTGAACTGCTGGATCCATCACCAAATATCGTTTCCATTTGAATATTATCTTCCATCATCATCAAACTACCGGCTTCTGCAACCACTGTTTCCTGTGGATCCAGTTCCACTTCAACAAATTGCATGTCGTCACCGTAAATTTTGTAATCAATATCGTGGTTGTTCATTGTATACATTACCTCCATCTTTCTCTGGTATATGATAATTTTAATGTACATGGGATAATTAATGTTTATTTTATTAACTATTTATGTGACGGAATTGTTTCATTTTTTTCTATAAAGAAGGAAATAATTTATTTAGATTAAAAAGAACGCATCCATTTATGCGTTCTCCCACCTTGACTCATATTGTTCCCTTAATCGCTTTTTATCAATTTTTCCAATATGTGTTTTTGGCAATTCTTTTAAGAACACAAACTGCTTGGGAATTTTGTATTTTGCTAGTTTATGTGAGCAGTGTATTTTTAACTCTTCCTCCATCCCTATTCGGTCTGATTTAAGGACAATAAATGCGGTCACCCGCTCCCCCCATTTTTCATCTGCAAGACCAACAACACTGGCTTCCTCTACATCCGAGTGCTCACATAACCAATGCTCGATTTCAAGGGGATATACATTCTCTCCCCCAGTGATAATCATATCTTTTTTTCGGCCAACGATGTAATAATATCCATCTTTATCTTTTTTTCCTAAATCTCCTGAACAAAGCCAGCCATCCTTCCATGTAATTGCTGTCTCCACCGGATTATTCCAATATTCCTTAAAGGAGTGTTTCCCTTTAATGAGAATTTCACCAACCTCATCAATATCTGCTTCCGTGCCGTCCGCCTTCACAAGCTTAATTTGATTGAAAACCATTGGTTTTCCGACAGAACCCATTTTCGATGTTGCTTCCTCAGGAGAAATGAAGAAATTATTTGGGCCCGCTTCCGTTAACCCATAACCTTCTTTAAATGGCAACCTCTTCGCAAGAAATTTTTCATAAATAGATAAAGGACATGGTGCAGCACCAGAAAGGAATACTCTCATACTTGGGAATGTTGATGTTTGAAATTCCTTGGTACTGACCATCATATGGTACATAGTAGGTACAAATAAAGCGATAGTACACTTATATTTGTTCAAGTAATAGACAGCCTCATGAGCCTGAAACTGATCACCAATCACTACTGTCCCACCATTCATTAAAATAGGGACAGATAAGGCATTAATACCTCCAGTATGGAACAAAGGAAGATAATTAAGAGTTACCTCATCATTTGATAACCCCCAGCTAATAATCGTATTAATGGCATTCCAGATAATCGATTGATGAGTTAAAATAACTCCTTTAGGTTTACCTGTTGTTCCACCAGTATATATCATCAGCCATGGATCCGTTTCTGTAAGGGAAATAGCATATTGCCGATTCCGCTTTTCTTCCAGCTGATTAGAATCATTTAGTGCTAATTTTTTTGATTCACTTTTTAAATGCAAAATCGTTTCTGAAAATCTTTCGTTGTAAATTAATAGCTTGGGGTTACAATCCTCCAGAATATAATTTAATTCATTTATGGATAATCTCCAATTTAAAGGCACAAAAATGGTTCCGAGCTTGCCGCATGCAAACATTATCTCAAAAACTTCTTTTTGATTAGCAGCAAGCAACGCAACTCTGTCCCCTTTTTCAATCTTTTTTTCTATAAAGAGAGATGCCCACTTTTGCGATTGCTCATTTAATTCGCTATATGTTAATGATGTATTATTCGTCACATCCATTAATGCAACTTTTGTAGGTGTTAATCGTGCACGACTTGAAATCCAATCCAACTCCACCGCTGACTCTCCCTTCTTTCTTTCTTATAATTTTAATTAGAAGCGTTACAAAGTAGTTACAACATGAGATACTAAAACAAATGCGCAAGCGCTGCGTACTAGCGTATGGATGAGTGAAATTGGAAGTGTATTTTTTATCATGAATAGTATTTGTCTACAGGTAAAGGAAACCGTGCAGTGGTAATTCACAAACTAGTGAAAATAGCAGTTTCATTTTTATCTGATATTGACTTATTCTAGAGAGGATACGCAGAAATCTACGAGCCGATAGCACGCTGTAGCTAGATGTAGACGTTTTTTCAAGGTTATCCAATGGGCTTATGAATCATTTCCAAAACAGAAAATAAGGAGAATTCAAGATGGGTTATATTGAAGATTTACGAGCTATTGTTGGTCATCGACCCCTTATATTTGTTGGTGCAGTAGTGATTATTTTGGACGAGCAAAAAAGAATTTTACTGCAGCAGCGTACATTTCCTAATGGGGTATGGGGACTTCCGGGAGGATTAATGGAGCTGGCAGAGTCCGTGGAAGAGACTGCTAGCAGAGAGGTATTCGAAGAAACCGGCTTAAAGGTGCATGATTTAAATCTTATTAATGTTTATTCTGGAGCAAACCACTTTGCTGTGGCACAAAATGGTGATGAATTTTATGTAGTGACAGTTGCATATTTTACAAATAAAGTAGAGGGAGATATAACAGTCGATAAAACGGAATCTATTCAGCTTCAATATTTTGTGCCAGATCAATTTCCGGCTCAAATGGTTGGAAGCCATAGAGAAATATTGAAGGAATTTATAGAAAAACATTATAAAAATATTTAAAATGTAGAAAGGCAAATACATTTTCTTATCAGGACACTGCATCCACTATTCTTATTAAATTACCTGAATTTAATAGCTAAGCTGGCAATGATTTCTCTATATGAAAAAAACACTGAGAAATCACTTTTTTTGGCAGTATAAAGGATTCTGAGTTCGCAAAAGACGATTTAGAGCATATAGCGGAACTGGAGTCCGTTACAATCAATAAAATGCAAAGACCAAATCGTAAAACGACTTGGTCCGCTCAAAATTGCTTACATCATAATCCCACCATCGACATGCAGAACCGTACCATGAACATAATCCGATTCATCCGATGCTAAATAAAGATATGCATTAGCGATATCTTCCGGTTTTCCTAGACGCTGTAAGGGAATCATTGCTTTCATGGAATCAATGACTTTGTCCGGTACAGTTGCAACCATATTGGTCTCTGTAAATCCAGGAGCAACTGCATTCACATTGATTCCTTTGCGGCCAAGTTCTTTTGCCCATGACTTTGTCATCCCGATAATGGCAGCTTTTGCAGCGGCATAATTGGTTTGACCAATATTTCCATACACACCACTTACAGAAGATGTGCTGATAATTTTTCCTTTGCCTTGTTCCACCATAGAAGGAACAACCGCTTGCGTACAATTGAAAACACCTGTTAAATTAACATCCAGTACTTTTTGAAAATCTTCTTGTTTCATTTTAACTAGCATTGAATCTCTTGTAATACCTGCGTTATTTATTAAGATATCCACTTTTCCGTATGTTTCTAACACAGTTGATACCATTTGATTGACACTATCACGATTGGATACATCTACCTGAATAAACTGTACATCATATCCACTTGCCTTTAATTCTTCCACTCTGGCATATCCTTCTGCCTCATTAAAGTCAGCAATAACTACTTTTGCCCCTTCTTTTGCAAACCTTTGTGCAGCAGCAAATCCAATTCCACCCGCTGCACCTGTAATAATGGCTACTTTGTCTTTTAAACGCATGATCATTCCCCCTACTCTTGTAAAAACTTGCCTACGATATCCGTTAATAACTCTAAGTTATCCATTAACGGTGAATGCCCACAATCTTTTAATTCTACAAACCGGCCATTTTCCCCTATGTCCTGAATGATTTCCTTTGTCATTTTTTCACTTACTACATAATCCCTTTCTCCTCTTAAAATCAGCACAGGAATTTGTATGTTTCTCGCCTGATCGGTTCCCTCGTTAACTCCATTATGGAAAGGACTAATATTAAATGTATTTAGGGCTTGATATACGTCCGCTAAATTTCTTTGGGTTCTCATATCATCTACATATTCTTCATACAACGATGGATCCGGTTGATTTTTCGTATAGATCAACATATTCCAAAGTGTTTTTAAAAACTCTCGATCATTGTTATCATAGGCCGCTTGAACCGGAATTGTTTTTCCCGTATCACGCTCAACTTCTTCAATCGTCATTACTCTTCTCTCCAAATCAGGACTGCCATCCTCCTTGCTTCCAAAAAACGGATAGCCGCGTGTAGACGCTGATGCTAACAAAACAAGCTTTTGACAATCATTAGGATAGTCCGCAACATACTGCATCCCAACTGCACCACCTGTTGACCACCCCATTATTGCAAAATCTTTCAGTCCTAATGCATCAACAAATTGCTTGATATCCTCAGAGAAATCCTTAATTCCAGTGATTCGTTTATGATAAGTAGAATCTCCAAACCCCCTAAGATCGACTGCTATAAGTTTATAGCAGGGATCCATTTTATCGATAAACACATCCCAATGCTTAGAAGAGGTCATATTTCCATGAATCAATAAAACTATTTGCTCGCCACCTAAGCGTTCCCGGTAACTTAATGTTTCGCCATTAGGCAATTCAACCTTTTTCATTACAACGGTCATAATTTACTCCCCCTAATTTTGACTATTTCCCCACCTTATTACGTTTGCTCCCCAGGCATAACCAATTCCTGCACTTACGAGAACAACTATATCTCCATCGTGAAGTTTTCCCTCTAATTCCGCTAGTTCTAAAGATAATATTTGATCGATTTGCCCAATATGTCCATAATTCTCAAGATAAATAGATTGCTCCTCTGACAATCCAAGTTCTTTTAATACATTTTGATGGGCAGACCTCTTCATATGGAGCATTGCAACGTATTTTATATCTTTTTCTGTGTATCCGCTTTTATAAAGTGCTGAACGAATTACCTTTAGAAAATTATCCATGGACTTTTGTTCAAGTCTTCGTTTCATCCCTTGTGGATCGAGAACATCAAGTCTATACAAGCCTTTTTCTAGCACTTCATGAGTAATTGGCTGCTTTGTTCCTCCAGCAGTAACAACTACATCTTCCGAAAAGGTACCGTCTGTCATAATCTCAGACTCTAATAAAATATTTTTCTTTAATCCTTTTTGTAACAGGATTGCCCCACCGCCAGCACCTAAATTAAACATAAATCTAGTTCTTTCATTTTCGTAATCTATAAAGTCCCCATTTCGATAGCCACCTGCCAAGAGTACCGTTTGAATAGAAGGATCCGCGATCATCATACTTTTTGCTACTTTCATTGCCATTATGGTTGTTCCACAGCGCAGAGCAACGTCAAAAGCCCACGCATGATAAGCCCCTAACTCCTCCTGCATTTTAATAGCCGCTGTCCATAAAGGATATTCCTTATGTTCTTCACCAATATAGATAATGAGATTAATATCTTTCGGATCAATGCCAGCTCTTTCGATTGCCTGCTTTGCTGCAATAATTCCCATTTGACATGTATGATCCTCGTTACTAGGGACAGGCTTCCTTTTAATTCCCATCTTCATTTCCACAATTTCAAGAGGAATTCCTGCCTTTATAGCAATCTCTTTACCTGTTATAAATTGTTTCGGTATATAAATTCCTGTACTCAGAATACCAATATTCATCTTTATACCTCGCTTTAGCCAGCAATTTTCTTCTCATGTTTTACTTTTACTGCCTTTTTCAACTTCTTACCAGCTTTCCAACCTTGTATAGATCCAACAATCCCTTTTGGAAAAAACATAACGGCTAAAATATAAATAATTCCAAAGAAGATAATCCATCTTTCAAATAATGGATATTTCTCAGCAAGTCCGCTTAACCAATGATGAGCAAATTCAATTAAACCTGCGCCAATTACTGGCCCGAGCAATGTTCCAACTCCGCCGATAATGGTCATCAATAAGGCATCTAGAGTAGTATCCATCGTAAACACACTCGTATTAACAAATCGTAATGAAGCCGCATATAAAGAACCCGCTAGGCAAGCTGTTGCCCCTGCAATAATGCTTGCGATTATCTTATAATGAAGTACCTTATACCCTAGAGATTCAGCCCGCTGTTCATTTTCTCGGATCGCAATTAAAACACTTCCCATGGGTGATTGTGTAAAGCGCTGCAACATAAAATAGAGGATGACCATTAGAATTAGACAAATAAGATAAAAAGTTGACCGGTCAATCAATATTTCTGGAATCCTAAAGGTAAAACCGTCATTCCCGGATGTCAGAGAACGCCACTTTTCAGAAGCAACTTGAAATAGACTGGCAAAAGCCAAGGTTAGCATGGCGTAAAAATGGCTTTTCAGTCGCAATGTCATTAACCCTACGATGTAACTTACTATAACCGATATTATAATCCCAACGATGATGGATAAGATAAAAATGCCCATTGTCGGTTCTTGTCGCTGTAGTAAGATCCCGGTTGTATAGGCACCGATACCGAAAAACATGGCATGACCGAATGAAACGATTCCTGTATATCCCAGCAGTATGTCGTAGCTCATTGCAAAAATAGCAAAAATGAAAATTTGCGTTAGAAGAATGAGGGTACTTCTTGATTCATAGACAAATGGAATCACCATTAAACAAACGGCAATGATGATAAGAGAAATTTGTGAAATACATCCTAGTCTTTTCAATGCTTTTCACCCCCTTGAAATAAATAAGCCTTGTGGCCGGAATATTAAGACAATCGCCATCAATAGCATATTTACAGCTAGAGACAGATCCGGAATAAAATAAGCCATGAATGAACCAGATAATCCAACTAATATAGCTGCAAATAAAGATCCTGAAAAACTTCCCATACCGCCTATAACAACGACGATAAAAGCCAAAATCGCATATTCCATTCCCATCTCTGCATAAACAACCCCAGAGTAAGGAGCGATTAAAGCACCGCCAAGTGCTGCCATGGCTGAACCTACGATAAATACAAACATAAATACTTTTTTGATATTAATGCCCAGTGCCTGCACCATTTCTTTATCCATAACACCTGCTCGTACGATTAACCCTATTTTGGTTTTTTTTAAAGCAATCTGAACCATTGAATATACAATTAAAGCAATAATGATGATAAATACACGATATTTAATAAGGATGACATTTCCCAGTTCCCAACTACCGGTTAAAAATTCCGGGGTTTTTGCGGCCATTTGATTCGGTCCCCAGACTACCTTAATAAATTCTGTTAGAACGAGCATGAACCCTAATGTAATTAAAATTTGTTGAATATGGTTTCCGTAAACAGGTTTAATGATGATTTTTTCCGTAAAAATTCCTAACATAATTCCCGTAGCAATTGCACCTATTATTGCCACAAAAAAGCTTCCGGATAGGGAATAAAGCCAAACAGCACTAAAAGCTCCCCATGCAAAGAAACCGCCATGAGCAAAATTTAATACATCCATTAAACCAAAAATCAACGTCAATCCTGCAGCCAGTAAAAATACAAGCATACCAGTAGCTAGACCATTAATAATCAAATTTAACATTAATTCCATGAATAGAGCCCCCCCTACTATGCAATACCCAAGTATTTTCGCTTCAATTGTTCATCCTCTTTCAATGTAGACATACGTCCTGAATATACAGTTCTACCATCATCGATAATATAAAATTGGTTACCAATCGTACTTGCCATCATAAAATTTTGCTCGACCAATATAATAGTGGTTTCCTTCTTCATTTCTAATATTGAATCCATCACCTTTTCTACCATAATCGGTGCGAGGCCCTTACTCGGTTCATCTATTAACAACAGTTGGATATTATTTAGATACGCCCTTGCAATCGATAACATCTGCTTTTGTCCGCCACTTAATAATCCTCCTGGCTTTTTCCAGAACTTTTTTAAGTCAGGAAATAGTTGAAGTATCCATTCAAGCCTATCTATTGTTTCTGCGTCCTGTTTTTTCATTGCTACTTTCATATTTTCTTCTACGGTTAAATCCTTGAATATTCCTTGGTCCTCCGGAACATACCCAATTCCGAGGTTCGCTATTTTATAGGTTGGCAACCCTTCTATACTTACATTTTGATAATATATTTTTCCTTGTGATGGTGGATTCAAACCCATGATACTTCGCAATGTTGTTGTTTTCCCGGCACCATTTCGCCCCAGCAAAACGGTTACTTCCCCTTTTTTCACCTGAAAGGAAATCCCTTGTAAAATATGATATTGTCCGATATAAGTTTGGAGATTCTCAACCTTAAGCATTGTGTCCATTGTGCAATCCTCCTAAATATGCTGTTTGAACGGTCTCGTTATCCATTATTTCTTTTGGAGTACCATCCGCTAGCAATGTACCATTAAAGAGAACCGTTACTGAATCTGATAAATCAAGGATCATATCCATTTTGTGTTCAATAAGGATGACTGTCCTTTTCCCTTCCCTCTTAATATTGCGAATGACTTCCAAAATGGCTGGAACCTCTTCTAATGACATGCCTGCCGTTGGCTCATCCAGCAGCAATATTTCCGTTTCGAGCGCTAATAACATGGCAATCTCCAGCTTTCTTTTCTCCCCGTGCGCTAAATTTTTTGCCAATGAATTCGCCTTTTCCTCTAAAAAAACTAGTTTAAGCAATTCATATGACTTGTCTAGCACCTTTTTATACTTGTTAAAAGGAAACAGCATTTGGTAGCGTATGGCCATCTGCGATTGAACCGCTAGTCTCACATTCTCTAACACGGTTAAATTGGGGAATACATTCGTAATTTGAAAGGATCTTCCTATCCCTTTTCTTGTTCTCAGCGATGAAGAAAGCGCAGTAATATCTATTCCTTTTAGAAGAATGCATCCTTTTGTTGGGGTTAACTGACCACTAAGTAAATTAAAAAAGGTTGTTTTCCCTGCACCATTTGGCCCAATAATGGATTTAAATTCCTTTTCTTTTACTTTAAAATCAACCTCGTTCACGGCCAGATGCCCTCCAAATTGAATAGTTAACTGCTTTGTTTCTAATATGTTCGTCATTTTTTCACCGTCCTATCTTAAAAGAAGGAACTCCGGATGCCTTTACCCGAAGTTCATTTCATTTTTTAAAAAAAGTATACATTTTATATCATTTTAAGTATTTCATGAGATTAGTTTGTCTGGTGCAAAAGAATTATCCGTTCCTATATCTCGTAAACTACCTCGGTACGGTTTCCTTTATCGAACTCTAAGTCTACGAATATGAGAGTTCACGTCAAATTTCACTCATTGCTTTCTTATTACTTTTTAACCATAATGGGAGGGGCTGTTTCATCAGGTGATAGTTCACGTATTAAGACTGGAACAGGATATGATACCCCATCCTTCTTCTCTAGCTTTATAGCGTACATGCTTTGCAATGCTTGATGATCCTCTTTACGGAACGTCATTTTCCCTTTTGGTGTGTCAAAGCTCATGCCTTCCATTGTTTTGATGAGTTTGTTAGCATCGGTATTTCCGTCTGTTTTCTTTAATGCCTCCACGATGGAAATGGCGGCACTCATTCCTCCAGGTGTGAATAAATCCGGAACTTCTCCGTTAAATCGTTTTTTATTTTCCGCAACAAGCCAGTCATTTATCTTATTATGTGGAAGATCATAGTAATAAACCGAGAACCCTTCCATTCCGACAAGCGGTTCCATTGTAGATAATGCAGCAATATCCGGCGCACCAGTGGAAATCTTGATTCCTTTATCCTGAACCTTCATATCAGCAATTTGCTTCCACGGCGAATTTGCACCTGACCAAATAACAAATAAATAATCCGGTTTGGCATTAATGATTTTTTGAATATTTGAGGTGAAATCTGTTGCCGCTGGATCTGCATATTCTTCATGAATTATTTTTGCACCAAGCTTTTCTGCTGCTTCCTTAAAGGCAGCAACACCATCACGGCCAAAGGCATAATCCGGTGCAAGTGTTGCGACTTTTACACCTTGTTTTGCTATGGCAGCTGCCCCTGCTACGGCATCTTGAGAAGAGTTTCTTGCAGTCCGAAAAATATACTTATTAAAATCAGCACCTGTAATACTATCTGCAACGGCAGGTTCCACAATCATAATTTTTTTATATTCTTCCGCTAAAGGCACAACTGCCAATGTATCTGCCGAGCTGGATGATCCAACTAGAAAATCTACATTATCTTCTTCTAATAGTTTTGTAGCTTTTTTCACGGCCACCTCCGGCTTTGTTTCGGTGTCCTCATACACTACTTTAATCTTCTTACCATTAATCTCTCGCTTCCCATCCGTTGCATAATCAAGACCCATTTCAAATCCATTCTTCGTTTGCTTTCCATAGGATTCCAGTGCACCTGTGAGCGAGGCAAGAACCCCTATCTTAATTATTCCTTTATCCTCCTTTCCACCGCTTGCTTTATTGGAACTGCATGCAGTGGTTAATAATAAGGCAGCTATAACTACACTTATTAAAGCTGAAAATCTTTTTGACCTTCTCAAAATTCTCCCCCCGTTTTAAGAAAAGTAATCATCTTGCGTGTATTGATCGTATATGAAAGGGGTTACAAGACAGTTACAACTATTTGGACTAAGAATTAATAACTGGGACATGGGACCTGTCCCTTCATCCCAGACATAGAAAAACCAGTTGCCTAAATTAGCAACTGGTTTTTCGTTTTATAGTGATGGTATTTCAGATTCCGATAAAATCATTTCATACATCTTTTTGGTTGGCTCCATTGGGGCAACACCTAATTCATGCATTAGTTTTCTCTCACACTTCTTATACCACTTGATCGCTTGCGGCCGATTGTTCTTTTGATAGTAGCAAAACATCATGAGTCGATATGCTTCCTCCCATGTCGAATCGATTTTCAATATCCGCTCACACCATACAATTGCCTCATTAGAATCGTTATTCTGCACACATAATTGCGCCATTTTTTCCGCGCCTCGCAAGAAAATAGTTAATAACCTTTCCCGTTCTGCAGCGAACCATACATCCCGCCTTTCTGATAAAAAATCCCCCTTATAAAGCTCTAACCCTTTTTTCAATATATTTCTTGCCTTTTCAGGATTCTTTTCATCCAGTCCTGCATATATCCATTCTTCAAATTGAATGAAGTCCACATCTATAACAGCTTTGGGATTTAAACTGTATGTGTTATTTTGCCGTTTTATAAAAAAAGGGCTCACTCTTGCCTTGCGATTTGGTTCTAACGCACGATTTAATGCATTTAGGAGCACTTTAAATTCTTGGTCAACGCTTTTTTCATCCGCATCTGGCCAAATCATTTGGTAAATTTCTTCCTTACTCCACCATTTTTGCCGGTGAATTAAAAAGAATTGGAATAACTCCTTCGATTTTTCGCGCTGCCAATCTTTCCCCTCTATTAATCTATCTCCTAACCATACTTTAAACATTCCGAGCGTCTCTACTTTGAGTGTATAGCCAGGATGCGAGTCTAATTCCTCATATCCCATTTCTCTTAATACTCTATACGTAAACGCAGAATGAACTTCCAGTTCCTTTGCTTTTATTAGTAAAGGCATAATAGATTGCAAGTCTTTTGGGCTAAATGGAGCCTGTCTAAAAAAAATAAATTCATAATTTCCAAGTTGCACTTCCTTAAGAAAAGAAGAAATTGCAGTTAAAAACTGGTTGTCATCATTTGTTTCATAAAATAAAAACGCATTCCATAATTCCGTTAGCATTAATCCATATGGATCTCCGCACTGCCTAAAGTTTTCCTTTGCATCTTTTGAAATACTTCTTGCCTCTTCTAGCTCTTTATTGTAAAGGAATGCAATTCCCATGCACAGCTGAATAAAGGATGACAGCCATAAATCATATACCTTTTCTGTCTCCTCTAAGGCCAATTTCCCGAATTCCTTTGCCTTCTCGTATTCACCTATTCGGCTGTATAAAACACATAATCCCATATACGGTTCAGCTTTTCCGCGAGAGATTTTCACTTCCTCCATCATGTGTAAAGAGGTCATATAACATTGTTCCGCTAGCCGCATTTCGTATTGATCAAGTATTTGTACCGCATTACCCATTCTCATCCAACCGCATGCCTCAACAAAGGAGTTTTTATAGCGGATACCCCTTTCAATTCCTCGTTGGGCTAATTCTTTTGCTTTTTCCCCGTTTCCCATACATGCCTCGATAAAAGAAAGCAATATATCCGTTTCCCGATGGGATTTTGGCAAAGTACTCACTTCCGAGCTTAGGCGACCGGAAAGCACTCGATTTGCCATTTCCAGCTTTCCTGTTCGCAAATACAAACGTGCATCTAAATTTCCTTCATGGAGCAGTTTGTTTTTCATTTTTCCTTTCTCATACCACTTCTCTGCTTTTACAGCTTGACCAGAATTGACAAAGTTTTCGGCCATTAGGAAGTATAACTGTTGCTTTTCTGATTCGTCTGCATCAGGATCAGATTCCGTAGCCTCAATGGCTAGTTGCAGAAATCTCTCTGCCTTACCAGGCTGTATCGTATCCAAATAAATTTGGGCAATCCCTGCATACGCTTTTCCAATTAAGTTTAATCGTTCTTGTCCTTGTCCCACATCATCAATTAGATGCTGATAACATCTCTCTGCTTTCTCATAAAAGGATTGATATCTAAGCACCTCTCCTTCGTAAAACCATAATATTTTATACCGATCTTTCATTTCGTCCGGTATTTTTTTCAACTTTTCATATAAGCTTTCTAAGCGTCCGCTTTGCAGCATGTCAATTGCGTTTTTTTCCAACAGATAGCCAATAGGCTCATATTGTTAAATTTGTTCATAATGATAAATAGCCTGTTCCCAGAAATTCTTTTTCTCGTAATACCTCGCACATTGTTCATGGAGCTTCCGATGCAAGGATCCTTGTTCTACTTTTAATTTTTTTTGCAGGGATGCTTTAAACAAAGCATGGAAACGATATTGTTTGCTTCCCCAAATTTTATGGAGAAAAGCATTTCGTTCTGCAAGTTGTTCCAGCATTAATTCTGAGCCTTGGATTCCAAGGATTTCATCACAAACTTGAGGTGTAATATCTTCAAAGATGGAGGCTTGTTCAAGGAAGCTTTGTATAATGGGAGATTGTTTCGAAAATACCTCTATCGCTAAATAGTGAAACAATTCTTCCATAGAAGAATGATGATAGTTTAAAATAGATTGGATAGATGTTCCTTTTTCTATTTGCTCAGCAATCATACTTAATGCAATTGCCCAGCCTTCCGTTAATTGAAAAATAGATTGAAGCTGCGTTTGCTCTAGTTTCAATCCATAAAAATCTTGAAAAAGCAATTCAACCTCTTCCGTGTCCAAGGTTAAATCCTCTTCCAAAATCTCCAATACTTTTCCTGAAACTTTCCACTTAGTTAATAGATTCCATTTAGGTTTGTTTCGAGTAGAAATCACGATATGCAATATTTCCGGTAAATGTTCAATAACCCTTTCTAGCCATTGATTAATGGTAAAAGAATGATCCACTAAATGAAAATCATCGAGGATCATAATTATTTCATCTTGAATGTGGGATATTTCATTAATAAACAATGCACAAAGAGTATATATTTCTTCTTCACGAATGTACTTACCCATTGAGTTCATATATTCCAATAATTCAGCACCAAAAAAAGGATTGCGCTTTCTTAAAGAAAAAACAATATATGTTACAAAAGGAATAATATCATCATCATTGTTTGATATAGTATACCAGCAGAAATTGTGCCTGACATCGTGGATGAACAAACTTAAAGCAGTGCTTTTCCCATAACCAGCACCTGAATGAACAATAGTTAATGGATAATTCACTGCTGTTTTCAACTTTCTCATAAGGCTCGCCCTACGAATATGATTGTTTTTAATCAATGGTGGCATCAATTTTGTATCTACAATGGTAAGTTTCGTATTCAATGTCCTCCCCTCTTTCATCATGGAACCTGCAAAAAGATCTTAGAACGTCTTAATAACAGACTTTTTAAAATATTTTATCACAAATTAGGTTCCATAGGGAGACTGCCTAAAAATTATGATGTTATGCCTGTGTATGTTTCTTTTCCGTTTTTTTGGCCAATTTTTTTTCGAGTCTTTTTCCAATAAACCATAAAAAAAACATAGCAACCAGAACAATAGCGGTTCTTACTGGTTTTTTCACTAATGAGAAAATATCATATCCGACATAACTGATAAAGAATACCATTACCATTTTTCCAGCTAATACAGCTAATATGTATTGAAATACACTTATTCTCGATAAACCCGCTACAATATTGACAACTGCTGAAGGTGTAAACGGAAAACAAATCATTAAAAATATGGGACCGAATCCATGTCTTTCTATCCAGCTCATCACTTTTTGCACTTGACGATTTCTGTATAGAAAAGCAAGTGCTTTGGTTTTTCCGAATTTACGAAGAACTAAAAATACGAGAATCGCCCCTAGACTGCATCCTATCCATGAAATAAGAAAGCCTAACCAAAGGCCGAAAGCATTAGCATTTGCCAGAACGATTAAAAACAAGGGTATAAAGGGGAAAAATGCCTCAAGAACAATTAAAAGAATGCCTGGTAATGGACCTAGTGTACGATATTGTTCCATTAAATGCATAATATTGTCTACTGTTAACCAATCTTTTATAGTATGAAAATCCATCTGATTTCCCCTATCTTTATATATCAGAATATTTTCCTATGTGAAGTATAGCATATTTAATAGGATGGAGTTTAGTTGTAATGTTGAATATTTCCATAGAAAAAAGCAACCTCTTGTAAAAATGAGGTTACTTTTTAGAATCGGTTAAAACCTATTTTTTTAAACGTATTGCAAGAACCAATCTCTGATGTATTCTAGTCGGTTTATACGTAATTGTGGTTTTCCGCTTCTTGAAAGCTCATGATTCGATTCAGGGAAACGAATAAACTTCGTTGTTTTTTCCTGACGTTTTAATGCAATAAATAATTGTTCCCCTTGCTCTATTGGACAACGATAATCCTTTTCACTATGGATGATAAGTAGCGGAGTGTTAATATCTTTTGCATATGCTAATGGTGAATGCTTCCATAATGTTTCGATATCATTTAAATCTGCAAGGATTTGCCACTCAGAAAAGTAATAGCCTATATCACTTACTCCGTAAAAGCTGATCCAGTTGGAAATAGACCGCTGTGTAACAGCTGCTTTAAAGCGATCTGTATGACCTACAATCCAGTTCGTCATAAATCCGCCGTAGCTCCCACCTGTTACACCTAGTCGTTCTTTATCGATGAAATCATATGTTTCCAATACATAATCTACAGCTGCCATTAAATCATTATAATCATTACCGCCATAATCACCACGTACTGCATCGACAAACTTTTGTCCATATCCATGGCTTCCGCGTGGATTCACAAATAAAACGGCAAATCCTTGAGCAGCTAATACTTGGAACTCATTAAAGTACGTATTCGCATACATAGCATGTGGCCCACCGTGGACTTCCAGGACTAATGGATACTTCTTACCTTCTTCAAACCCAACAGGTTTCATCAACCAGCCATGAACTTTCCATCCTTCTGCACTTTCATATTCAATTGGCTCTGCATCAGATAGTTCTCTTTCTTTTAAGAATTCATCATTTGTAAAGGTCAGCTGTTCCAATTCTCCTGTTTGCAAATTAACAAAGAATAGTTCACCAGGAAGCGTCAGTTTACTAATTGCTACTACTGCCTGATGTGTTTTTTTATTTAAACTAAATCCATAGACGTGCTGTTTTTCATGCAAAGCAGGGTAAATTTCTCCTGAAAGATTTCCAAAATAGACATGTGTACTTCCATGATCGGAAACAATGAAGTAAAAGCTTTCATTATCATCCCCCCATTGGACTCCTGGAAGTGTTGCGCCTTGCTGAAAATCACCTGCCACATAGTCGCCAACCGGTGCATCAAGATCACTAGTAACACAATTTAGACTCTTTTCTTCTAAATCATAGATCCAAACTTTTGAATGTGTTGCATTTTTAAATTCCTGTTCACTCCCAAGGAAGGATAGATATCGGCTGTTTGGAGACCAAGAGGTTTGCCAAAATCCACCCGTGCTATTTGTTACCTGCTGCGTCTCTTTTGTCTCGAGATTATATAAAAAGATATCAGAGTTAAAGGAAAAATCCGTGTCCTCCGCTAAATCAGCTGTATATGTAATAAATTTTCCATTTGGCGACCATGAACTTAAGTGGTAGTCTTGATCTCCTGATGTGATTTGTTCCACATCCCCTGTTTTTACATTTACGATACCGATATGTGAATGCTGCTCTAAATCTAAAAATCCGCTTGCATCGGATTTATACTTCATTTTTTCAACAACTAACGGTTTTAACTCTGTCTTTTCCTTTTCTTCTTTTGGATGGTCTTGAATCGTTTCATCCTTGCCAAGCGTAACAGAGAACGCTAATTTTTCCCCACAGGGTGACCAAACCGGATTTCTTGCTCCATTTTTAAGGAACGTTACTTGCTTAGCTTCCCCGCCATTTTTCGGTAAAACATAGATTTGCGGCTTACCATCACGATTCGAAACAAACGCAAGCTTATTACCATCTGGTGACCATCTCGGCGAATTAGTGCGATGATTTCCAAATGTCCATTGGACGGGCTGTTTTTCCTCTACATTTACATAATATAAATTGGAAACATATTCATTTTTTTCTCGGTCCATATGTGTTTGAGTATAAACAACATCTTTTCCATTGGAAGAAAGCTGTGGATCGGTTACTGATTTTAATTCATATAAATCTTCCGTTTGAATTCCTTGTTTCTTCTCCATGCTTTATCACCCTTCACTATAAAATATCGCCGATAAATAATCGGCAAATGTTTTCACTATATTATTTATTTCGACACCCAAAACATTTTCCCTTCAAAAATTTAAAATATTTCTATAATACTGCATAACTATTTTATATTGACTCAAAATAAGTAAAGCTCACCTTATTCATTCACTTACCAACTGACGCTATAGCTAGACTGAGACTTCAGTGGTTAAGAAAGCATACTAATAAATAATTTATTTTTTTTCCTGTTCTTCAACTTAGAATTACTTGAATTCCATCCTGTACATAAGTAATATATATATATATATACGAACAAATGTTCCTAAACAGAAAAGAGGGATTCTTATATGACAAAGATACCTGATCAAGATCGTGATATAATTGAACAGGCAATTTATTTACCAATGGTTTTGACCGTTTTAAATCGTGACTTAACCATTATTGATAAAAGTCCATTTAAATTAAAAAAACCATATCTTGAATGGATTGATGAAACTATGAGACACATCCAAAAAGAACTCGCGGAAGTTAAACGATACATGAGAAAGCATCAAATTAAGGTAGAACGACTGCAATCAGATGATACCTTTACCATGTATATGTTTTTGTACAAAGGATATGAGGAGCATCATAACTATTTTAATCCCCGACTTAGAAATCGCACGGAAGAATTATTAAGATACTACCTTTTTCAACGTTTTTTAACCCCTCCAATAAATACACCAAAAGAGGCTTAAGGAGCAATCTTTACCTGATTGCTCCTTAAGCCTATAAAATAGGATCATTTTTCATTTCATAATTTTGCTTTCTTTCAGATGCTTCCAGTTGCATAATGAAGCTTTGGGTTTGTCCAATCCTTTTCTCCATATGCTGTATGTGTTGGTTAAATCTGATGCGTAAAAGGGAAGTTCTGTATAATTGGTTTTCAAACGAACTAATAGATACTGGGATTGTTAATGTTTGCTTATTACGGAAAGTAACCACTGTAGAATTAGAACTTGCCCTTTTCTGATTGATAACATGGTCATGCGAAATCCAAATACAATGTGGGTTTTTCGGTGATGTCGTAGGGAATAGATAAATGGATGTATGAGGGTCAACAATGATGGGTGCTTTATGTGTAATACCTATAAGACGTTTGGTCCCTTCTTTTCTTCCCAAGTATGACGCCCCAAAGTATTCGCAACTCTTCTTTACAATGTCAATCGGTCTAAATGGTGAGATAAAACGATCCTGCGCTTCCAAAACTTCAGTGTACATTCGCGATCCATATTGTGTAGGAATAATCGCCATCGTATACGGATTAATTTCATATTCTTCTATTAATGAGCTTTTCTCTGCCAACATTCCTCTTCCTTTCTACAATATTTTCCATATTCATCCCTATAATAGCATGTACTTCCATTTTTGTCATTATTTTTTCGAAAAAATCTGAACTTTTAAGGAAGAAATGAAGAAATGAATCGAAACATGTCAATTGTTTTTCGACAATTTCAATAGATTTTATCAGAAAATTACAATTGTTCCGTTGATTAGTGGACTCTTTTCTGCTATAATGTTTAAAAGCAGAAGAGGTGATCATCGATGGAAAAAAAGAAATCTTACACAGAATTGATGAAGGATTATGCGATGACACAGCTACAAAATGAAAAATGGATGTTGCATATTTACTCCGATATGATTTTAAACGAATTAATTTTGAAAAGGCAAAGGGAACAAATCCTTCGCGAAATTGATAACGCATTAGATATAAAAGATAAAAAACAATTTATGAAACTAACAAATGAACTAAAAAATCTTGAAGAGCGATTCGGCTCGTAAAAAAAATTTTTTGAAGTTACCGGTCCACAGATACAAGAAGAAAGACCCCTCTGACGTATTGTCTGAGGGGTCTTTCTTCTGTTTATGGTTTCTTTTTAAACTTATAATCTTCAATCATCTTCATCCGTTCCAACATGGTTGGATGATCATAACGGAAAATTTTCACTAATAATGGTGGATTTACTTGGCTTAATCCTGATTTGGTCAGATCCTGAAACGCTTGGATAGCCGCCTTTTGATTATGTGTCATTTCAATTCCATAACGGTCTGCTCGTGTTTCTTCATAGCGTGAAACCCAATTTGTTAAAGGGCTAGAAGCAAAAAGTAAGACAGATATGATAAGCAGAAACAGAGGCAACGAGCTTAACTCAGAAACCCCGTTTATTTTTAATGTCCGGCCCTTCCTATTTACTATAATGTCCATCAGGATTGAGGTCAGCCATAGCCCCAGTAATGATAATAGTAGATATCCGGCTATTCCAAAATAGATATGTTTTTCAACATAGTGCCCCATCTCGTGAGCCATGATAAAGAGAATTTCTTTGTCATTTAATTGATTAAGGGTTGTATCCCATAAAACAATCCGTGCGTTTGAACCAATTCCGGTCACATACGCATTAAGCGAGCTTGTTTTTTCTGACATATTCACTTCATAAACATGCTTAGCCGGAATATTCGCTTTATCTGCCAGACCCAGTATTTTTGTCTCTAATGCCTTATCTTTAAGTGGGTAAAAGTCGTTATACAGAGGATCAATGACAACGGGCTGAATGAACATCATAAACAGTGTAAAGGGTATCGATAAAAGCCATGCCGGAAGCCACCATCTCTTCTTAAACTTTTTCATTAAGGCATAGAGGACTGTTACCATAATAAACATGATGGCTAGATTCACCCAAAAATCAATAACCTCATCCCTCATCCATCCTGTAAAGGTTTGAGTAGAAATATGGTACATTCTCGAAAACTTATACGAAATAAACTCAAGCGGAAACGTGACTAGATATGCCGATAAGTAGAGTAAAAACAAAAACACTGCAGATTGGATAATATGAAATCTAGATGTATTCTTTGCCCATCTTTCAAATCCCCTTGAAACCCCAAATATTAGTACAAGAAAGTAAAAGAGCCATTCATATGGAGTGGAAAGAAAAAATAACAAATTTCTAATCTTAGAGTATTCTTCGCTTAGCATTAATTCCCTGCTATTTAAAAATGTAGATGGGTCCACGCTTGTCCCTTTTAAATCCGCGGGAATGTTGGTATTTGCTATATAAAATAGATACACATACATCAATATTCCAAAAAGCAAATAAGCAATGACGGCACGAAATGCCCACTTTCTTAACATTATAGCTACTCCTCCCTTCTGTCCTCTAATATAAATGTAGAAAAAATAGCCTCGGAATAGAACAGCTTTTTAAGAAGTTTTTATATCTTACTAAAAATATACCCAATATTTGCCGGATTAATGGGGATATTCTTTAAAATAAAAAAGGAGCAAGATATTTCTTGCCCTTATAATGGATCAACACCAAGTTCAAAAAACGCATCAGCGATAACTTCATATCCTTTGTTATTAGGGTGAACATGATCAATTGCCAATAATTCTTTTGTCTTGCCTTTAAAGCGATCATGAACATTAGCCACCTTTATCATTGGAGGCGAGGAGAGTCGTTCAATCCCCTGATTATACGCTTCTACCCATTTATCGGTCCCGGGGATATTCTCAAACGGATCGTACAGATTCATCATCCGAATAATAAATGGCTCCCCGCCTTTTTTCATGTTTAATATCCTATCCATGATGGATGCAAGGTTCTTTTTCCCTTGATCCACCGCGAGGAAAAAGTCCTTTTCATTTTTATTTTTCAGAAAGAGTTGTGCCGAGTCAATAAGATCATTCCCGCCTGCAGTCAGCGTAATAATACTGGAGCGAATAATCCCTTCCTTTACAAATGGATTGTTCAACATTTTTAAAATATCGGCTGTTGTCGCACCGCTTTTCCCGTAAATATACGGAACTATTGGCTTATTCAGTGATCTTCTTAATAACCACAAATACTTAGTAATAAACCCTTTTACAAAATAGGTGGACCCTATCCCCACTGTTAAAGAATCCCCGATTGCACAATACCTTACTAATTCATTTGATTGGATAAATATAGAAGTATTCATTTGTTCACCCTCAGGATAAAAATGTCATACTTCTTTATATTCAAAACTTCTTCATCTGAGACTTTAATTTAAAATAATAGCGAATAAAGACTTAAAACTCCAATGGATCCAAGTACCACAACAATCACATTTGCTCCTATAAATGCTAAAATTAATGCAGCTATAGCTCCGGTTATTCCAAACCAAATATCATCCTGAATGAGAAATATTTTTGGGAAAATAAGGGCACCTAAAATAGCATAAGGAACATTCCGTAATACCCCTTCTAAAAATGGAGGCATTGACTTTCCACTGAATAATGCAAGCGGCAGCATCCTCGGTATGTATGTTACAATTCCCATCCCTATGATGATTAAAATGATGGAACTACTCATCGCTTATTCCCCTCTTCCTGCGCTTCATCGTCTCTACAAACTCGATAATAACAGCAGACAAAATCGTGGAGGTTACAATTGCCCAACCGTCCTCTAAAGTTTTAGAAAATAAGAAAATACTATTAAAAACAGCAGCTAATATCGCTAGATATACAACTTTCATACTCTTTTTCATAGAAGGCACTAAGAGTCCAATAAACATGGCATACAGCGCAACTGTCATGCTTTCTTGTAAAACTTGGGGCAAACTAGCACCTATTGCAAAACCGATACCGGAACTGATGACCCAACTAGCATATGAAATGCCGACGACTCCAAATGCAAATCCCGTACTGACAGAACCGGCTTTTGTAGCCATAACGGAAAACGTCTCATCTGTTATACCAAACGCATATAAACTTTTAATCAAAGATTTTTCCGGCTCGACCTTTTCACTTAGAGATGCCGACATTAAGAAATGGCGAATATTTACTACAAATGTGGTAAAGATTATGACAAATGCTCCAGCACCTGAAGCAATTAAACTAAGAGACATATATTGACTGGCCCCTGCAAAAACTACTAAACTCATCAATACCGTTTCAAATAATGTTAATCCAGTCGTCTTTGACAGCAGTCCAAAAGCAATCGCAATAGGAAAATATCCGATCGCAATACTAAGTCCTGATTGTATCCCTTCACGAAAACTTGATGCTTTTTCTATAGACGCCTCCAACACACATCACCTCGGAAAAATTTGAAAATAAGGAGCCCTGCTTAAAACAGACAATTTTCAAAATAATATTTCTATTATATATACTCTTATTTCTAATCACAAGAGCAAAATCTTAAGTAATAAAAATACGATACTACCGAAATAGTATCGTATGGATAAATTATTTCCCTTTAAAGTTTGGTTTCCGTTTTTCTGAAAAGGCTCGTAATGCCTCTACGCGATCTTCAGTGGGGATGGTAATTTCATATGCCTTTCTTTCAATTTCTAAGCCGGTTTGAAGGTCTGTATTCATTCCATTTTTAATCGCAAATTTCGCTTGTTGGACCGCAATTGGACCATTAGCGAGAATGTTGGCAGCAAAATCATTAACAGCTTGAGAAAAATATTCCCTTTCTACTGTTTGGGTTACAACACCATACTCGCGAGCTTCATCAGCCGACATTCGTTTCGCTGTTAGAATAAGTTCCATGGCTTTCGCCTCACCAATTAAACGCGGGAGTCTTTGTGTCCCTCCAGCACCAGGGATAATAGCCAGACTTGTTTCCGTTAACCCCATGACTGCCTCTCTGACTGCAATCCGGAAATCACAGGCAAGGGCTAGTTCCATCCCACCGCCGAATGCATAGCCGTTCATGGCAGCAATTGTAGGCTGTGGCAGCCTTTCAATTGCGGAAAAAACTTCCCCGATTTTATATACATTCCTGCGCACATCTTGCTCGGATAGTGTTTTTCTTTCTTTTAAATCTGCCCCGACACTAAATGCTTTATCACCAGCACCTCGAAAAACTACCACACGTATATCAGAATTCGTTCTAATAGACTCTACTACACTGGCAAGTTCGCATAACGTTTCATAATTAAAAGCATTCATGGCTTCTTCCCTATTAAGGGTTACGTATCCAATATTATCTTGCACGCTTAATTCAATATTACTCATTGTTACACCCCTTTTTTAATTCTATAAATGTATTTCAACATATCTGATAAAAAACCTTTTTAATTAAGCTATTTTCTTTTAAATCGTTTGATTTATAGAACCTTGGACATAATGGAAAATGGTAAAGATTAAGATAGGAGGTACACTTAATTGACAAATGAAAACCAATTTAATCATTTTGTAAGTGATCCAACAGTTCAATCAAAAATGGAGAGGGTGTGGGTAGATACATGTGGCTCTTGGCAGAATTGTACCGAAGAAACCATTCAAGCATTCTTAGCTGCTTGTGAGGAATATAGTATCGATCCCCAGTATTGCATGAGTTGGGTGGAGCAGCACCAGGCTCAAATTCCTAATTGGACTAATGTTTCACAACGTTCACTCGATTGGATTAATCAGCATACTTCTACTAGTTCGCCAATATCGAGAAATAACGAAAACCTTCAATAAGAGAACCCATGATAATTGTATGAAAAAATGCAGAATCTTTATTCTGCATTTTTTCACTTATTTCGTTGGAAGTTGGTCCTTTAAAACTCTTCTTAAAATTTTGCCAGTAGTATTTTTCGGAAGTTCCTCAATAAATTCAATAAATTTTGGAAGCTTATATTTTGCTAATCTTTCTTTGCAATAAACCATTAAAGCTTCTTCCGTTAACTCTTTATTTTTTGCTACCACATAACATTTTATTGCTTCTCCTTGTTCCGGATCAGGTATGCCAATTACAGCAGCTTCTACCACGTCTGGATGATCATATAATACCTCTTCTACTTCCCGAGGATAAACATTAAATCCGCCCACTATCACCATATCTTTTTTACGGTCGACAATATAAAAATAACCGTCCTCGTCCATTTTTGCTAAATCCCCAGTATAAAGCCAGCCATCCCGAATCGTTGCAGCAGTTTCCTCCGGCATTTTATAATACCCTTTCATGACGTTTGGTCCCTGTACTATTAGCTCACCTACTTCACCGACTGGAACTTCTTCCCCTAATACGTCTACTACTTTATTTTTCACATTTAAAATGGAAGTGCCGATAGATCCTGGCTTTCTCGGACGATCAAGAGGATTAAAGGCTGTGACTGGAGATGCCTCAGATAAACCATATCCTTCCGATATAAACACATTAAATTTCTTTTCAAAGTTTTTCAGCAGTGCAACCGGAAGTGATGCTCCACCTGAAATACATAGGCGTAAAGATGAAAAATCCTTTGGGTCTCCTTCAGGATATTGGAATAAGAAATTATACATGGTTGGTACTCCTGCAAAAATGGTGGCTTTATATTTTTTGGCAAGCCTAAAAATATCTTTTGGACTGAACTTTGGAGCGATTAATAGAGTTGCCCCGCTAATTAGTGGAGCATTAACTACGACTGTAAGGCTGAAGACATGAAACATTGGTAAGGTAGTAATAACACGATCATCATTGTTCATTTTTAAATACATGCCAGTATCACTTGCATTAGAATACAGATTTTTGTGAGTAAGCATAGCACCCTTTGGTTTGCCCGTTGTTCCAGATGTATAAAGAATGACAGCAACATCATCCTCTGATAGTTGCGGTCCTTGGAAGCTTAGATTTCCTGATGCCACAACCTCTGTAAACGATTTCAATTTATTGTTTGCAGGAAGCTCCACTTTTTTAGTAGGATCCGATTCACAAATAATATAATGTTCGACCTTAGGCAGCATTGCCTCCATTTTTTCAGCTAATGGCATTAGAAGGTCAAGTGCTACTACTGCCTTCACATCCCCGTTCATTAAAATATAGCCTATTTCTTCCGGCGTATAGATTGGATTTACCGGAATAACCGTCACGCCAAGTCTCATTGCACCATAAAGGGCAATAATGAAATGCGGCGAATTTCCAAGAAGAAGTGCGATATGGTCCCCCTTTTTCAACCCCAATTGTTCCAAACCGCTTGCAAATTTTGTCACTGCCGCATCTAACTCAGAGTATGTAGTTGGTTGATCCATAAAATAATAGGCAATCTTGTTAGCGCTCTCTTTTGAAGTGTTGTGAAGTCGTGTTGTTAAATCCATATTCCCTCCCCTTTCTGAATGAATAATCATTCATTTTAATTTTCTAAATATATTATATAAAAAGAATTTTGGGGATACAAGATGTCTGAAGCAAATATCATAAAAAACTTAACACTCTATGGCCAATAAATTAGCGAAAAGATAAAAACTAACCGTACAGGTTCCGTTATCAGTGACAAAAAGGGCATTTGGGAGTACAACGGACTCCGCTATTAAAGCAAAAGACTGTTACTATTAGGGATTTTTATAAGATAGCGGTAGGTAGTTATAAAGACGTTTTGTTTTAAATACCTGCTTCCGCTATAAATTTTTGGCGGACACTAGATTGTTAACTATGACAAAATGCTTGTTTTTAGGCAATGATCGGATCCTCGTTCCGTGATTTACTATATTCTTTGGTAATTTCCACCAAATAACGGAATGGCTGTCCCCCAAAAACGATGAAATATGATTTATTACGGGAATAACGGAAATTCTGTCCTTTAACATTATTTGTCAACGTATCTGATTTCTTTTACGTCTCCGTATGAAGCAAAAAACCGGAATGATCGGCATTCCGGTTTCCATTTAATGATTCATACATTTCAATCTAATTCCAAAAAATTTGATTGAAAGTACTAAATTAAAGATTTCTTTAAGTTTCGCAAATAACGATAACGAATAAGGAAGAAGTATATCAATTGAGCAATAAGGAAGCTTACCAGGACAATAATCATCTCTGATGCAATCGATAATGAGTAATAGCTTTGCAATGCCATGAAAGCAAATGCACTATGAACAAATGCTACGACAATCGGAACAAAGAATAGCAAGGCGAGCTGCCGGGTAACAATTTTATTTAATTCCTGGTCTGTTAGTCCAACCTTTTTAATCGTTAAGTATTGACGTCTGTCATATTCAAGGTCTGCATACAGGCGGAAATATAGGAAACTTCCTGCTGCTATAAAGAAGACCGCACCAATTAGCAATGCGACGAAGAGCATCATCTTGAACATATTCATTTGATTTATATACATCGTACCGCTGACTTGTATTTCATAATGATGATTTTCAGAAGCGTAAGAACTTCCTTCTGGTGCAAGTTTTTTAGCAATTCCTGCTGTTTTCTCAAAGTCTTTTGCAAAGAATCCTGTATAAGTATTCGTTTTTACGGGTTTTAGTTTTTGATAGAGTTCATCACTGACTATTAGGCCGGATCTAAATGGGATTGCAACATTTTTAGATTGCTTTTTTGCCTCTAGTTTAATATTATCCTGTTTTAATATATAAGTTACAGGTTTAAATTCCATTTGAAAATGGGTGGATAACATTGCCATTGCTTCATTTCCGTTTAATGGTTTTTCCGGAACATCAAATCCTGCACTTTTTGCGATGTTTTGATAGTCGGAGAATGAAATAATATCAATATCCTTTATTGGATAACGATAGCCTGTATTTTCCGAAGAAACTTCCACATTTTTGATCACAGCGGTTGATATCGTATAGGGAATGCCTTTCTTGTTTAATTCTGTTTTAATTTCTTGCAAGTTTTGCTGCTGTACTGGTTGATTATCCATTGCTGTGTAGCTTATAGCTGCAGGATAGTCTTCCTCAAATTGCTTGTTCATTACATTCATCGAAGCAAGTGTTCCTACCGCACAGAAGGCAACCGTAGAAACAATGGTAACCATGAAAAACATGCGTGCATTATCCTTTAAGCGATAAGCAAGGCTTGAAATCGTTATGATATTTGTTTTTCTCCAAAAGAGAAAACGATTCTTTTGCATTATTTTTATCACAAAAATCGATAGCTGCGTATAGAAAAAATATGTTCCTACAATGGTCATTCCAATGACTGGAAGAATCCTAATTAAAATGTTCTGCATTGTCGTTGTAGCAGCCAAGTAATAGCTTGCTATAAGTAAAACAGCCGCAAGCAGTGATAAAAGCACCGAGGCCTTCGGTTCTTTCTTAGGTTTTTCACCAGCTTGAAATAAATCTATCAATTTATTTACTCTTAAAAGAATAGTCGTAAACAATGAAATACAAAAGAATAGAATTAAAAACGCACATATTGTTAGCAATAATGCTTTTAGAGAAAGATAAAAGGAAAGTGAGTCAATTCCAATCATCTTTGATCCGATCATTAAAAATAATTTGCCTGTGATAATACCCAATCCAATTCCAACAATAATTGCTCCAATGCCTATTAGCATATTTTCCAAAAAGACCATACGATTCAATTGGCCCCTAGTCATGCCGTGCATCATTAAAATTCCAAATTCACGTTTCCTTGATTTTAGGAAGGTACTGACAGAGTACAGCACGAATAGAAAGGAAAATACGTACATAATTACCTCCGCAGCGGTCATTAGCTGGACTGCAACCGAAGAAGTAACACCTTGTTTGATATCCGGGTGAAAAATAAATAGTGCATATACAAAGAAAATCAACACAGAGAACGCACTGCTTAGAAAATAGGCCGAGTATGTCCGTTTATTACGAACGACATTTCTATACACGAACTGTGGAAAGGTCACTGCTGTCTCCTCCTAGCAAAGCAAGCATATCAATAATCTTTTGGAAGAATGCTTGGCGGTTATCCCCGCGATAAATTTCGTTGTATAGATTTCCATCCTTAATAAAGATCACTCTATGACAGTAGCTTGCTGCAACTGCATCGTGCGTTACCATTAAGGCAGTTGCGCCATCTTCTTGATTTATAGCGGTTAAAGTCTCCATTACATCCTTTGCAGATTTCGAATCTAAGTTACCAGTTGGCTCGTCCGCTAAAATAAGCGATGGGTTGTGAATGATGGCACGTGCAATTGCAGTTCGCTGCATTTGTCCACCAGATATCTCATAGGTTCTTTTCTTTAGGATTTGGTCAATCCCCAGCTTCTTCGTAACATTTTGCAGCTTTTTGTTCATTTCTCTAACACTTTCCCCATCCAATGTAAGAGGAAGCACAATGTTTTCTTCCACCGTTAAAGTATCCAGTAAATTAAAGTGCTGGAACACAAAGCCCAGTTCATGTCGTCTGAACAGTGCAGTTTCTTTTCTGTTTAATACATGTGGATTTTTGCCGTTTATCTTAATCTCACCGGATGTCGGGCGGTCAATGGTGGCAATTAAGTTAAGTAGCGTTGTTTTACCGCTCCCGGATGGACCCATGATCCCGACAAACTCACCTTTTTCAATGGAAAAATTGATATCGTTTAGTGCTTTATGAGCAACTTTTCCCTCATAAATCTTTTCTAAATGTCTGACCTCTAGAATCGACATTATCATCACTCCCTGTTTCATTTGTATCTTCATTTTATCTGGAACTCATCCATACAACCATTTCGCTAGCTTACAGTTATCTTACAAAATTGTAAGGTACAAATTCGACAGGAAGTTTGTTGTCTAGGTGGTGCCAGGCACCCTTTTAAAAGATAATCCGTACTATGGTTCCCTTGTTAATGGTAGATTCTATTTCGATGCGGTGTCCAAGTTTTTCACAAATTTGTTTTGTCAGATATAGACCCATCCCTGTTGATTCCTGAAAATGGCGGCCATTTTCACCAGTAAAATAAGGATCAAAGACACGAGGCAAATCACTTTTCGGGATGCCTACGCCTTCATCTTGTATTTCAAGAACAGAATGTATCCCGCGTGTAAACCCACGAAAATAGATTTTGCGATTTTCATGAATAGTGTAGCGAATTGCATTTGTAATGAGCTGAGTAAGGACAAATGATAGCCATTTTTCATCTGATGTTACTTGAAGATTCTCCGGCACTTCAATCATTGGAAATACATGCTTTCGTATAAATAATCGTTTTTGCGCAGAAGAAACCGATCGAACAATTTTTTCAAGCGATAATGTTTCAACATAAAAATCCCGATCAAAAGTATTCAGTCGCGAAATATAAAGGACCATTTCTAAACCTTTCCTCAACCTCTCCAACTCATCTCCAATTTCCGTATAAGGAGATTCATCCTTATCTTGTATCATTAAATGTATAACCGATATAGGAGTTTTCATTTGATGAACCCACTGATTAATAAATTGAATATGGCCATCAAGTTTCCGACTATAATCTTGCAAGTCAGTTTTGTAATGTCTAAATTGACTTGTTAATAGTTCGTGAAGACTTACAGCTAATGGAGTACTGTGGTCAACATTCATAAATTCATCCATACTGGATAGAGGATTTTCTAAGCGCTTGTAGAAGCTGCGATTTGTTATGTAACGAAAAACTAGATAGCTTATAAGCAAACAGCTGCTAAGTAATGCAGCATATAATGAGATGGTTAAATGTCTATAGCCATCCAGCCAATAAACAATGGTGATGATAAAAAGTTGGACAATATAAAAAAGAATGAGGGGAAACTGTTCTCGTAAGAAAAGCTTCATTCCACATCCCCCCAATTCGGATTAAGCCGATAACCTTGGCCGCGAATAGTTTCAATCGCATCTTCAATTTGTAACGATGCTAATTTCTTTCTTACACGAGTAATATAAACATTTAATGTATTGTCATCTACAAATGCTTGGTCATCCCATATTTTTTCAAGTAAACGGTCACGACTTACCACACATTCCTGTTTCTTCATTAATTCATCTAATATTTTTGCTTCTGTATGACTAAGATCGACCATATTGTCCCTTAAGGAAAGTAAAAGACGCTCAACATCGAGCTTTAATCCATTCACATCCACAGACCGCTCATTGGGAGAACCAGAGTAATCCCCATATGCACGGCGCAGCTGGCTATTAATCTTCGCGATTACAATTTCATAGTCAAATGGTTTTGTGATATAGTCATCTCCTCCATTTTCCAATGCCATTACATGATCCATTTTTCCATCACGGGCCGAAATAAAAAGTATAGGACAAGTGGAGATGTTTCGAATTTGTCTGCACCAATAGTATCCGTCATATTTAGGTAGGTTCACATCCAGTAAAACAAGATGTGGTGAATATTGTTCAAACTCAGACCGTATTGATTCAAAATTTACTACAGATTTAGTATCAAAGCCAAATTTATGTAAATGCTCCTGCAAGAGTTTTACTAACTGTCTATCGTCTTCTATTATGAATATCTTAAACATCCCTATTCCCCTTTACACTTTCTCTTTCATTGATTTTAACAAATATTTCTTTTTTTAATAACTTTAGGTGCAAAAATTCTTTCTGTTTTAACGATAGTTCTGATTCTCCTCCTATTCGTTAGTACCCATTTTTGGCACTCCTCTTGTAGGTGTACTTGCTTTAAAGAGCTCCTATCAAACGAACAAAAAACCCTTTCAATAAGTGAAAGGGTCCCAAAAATTAATAGATTAAGTTTACTAGCTCGTCCCTTGTAATGTTACCGAAGTAGTGTTTTACATCGACATCTTCGAGTGCTTTTTCAATTTCATGACGTTCATAACGAACTCCGGTGAGTTTGTTCTCAATGTCTTCCACATCACCGACACCGAAGAAATCGCCGTATATTTTACACGTTTCAATCAGACCTTTATTGACATCTAAGCGAACGTCAATGCTTCCGACAGGGAAACGATGGGAATGTTGAAGATTGAATTTTGGTGATTTTCCGTAATTCCAATCCCAATTTTGATATCTTTCTTTAGAAAGCTTGTGGATTTTCTCCCAGTCTTCATCGGTAAGCTTATATTCTGGAATTGGATTCTGCCCTTCAAAAATTGATTCTAAAAGAAGCTGACGGAATTCCTCAATAGTAATTTTTTTATCTAGAAACTCTGAAATGTTAGCAACTCGACTTCGAACTGATTTAATGCCTTTTGATTCAATTTTGTCTTTCTTTACTTTCAATGCGGATGCCACATTTTCAAGTTCAGAATTGAGCATTAATGTACCATGGCTGAACATGCGTCCTCTTGTTGAAAATTGAGCATTACCGGAAATTTTCCGTTCGCCTACTTGAATATCGTTGCGGCCACTGAGTTCAGCGTCTACTCCTAATTTTTTCAATGCTTTAATCACTGGCTCCGTAAACTTCAAGAAATTGTGGAAGCTCTCCCCATCATCCTTTGTAATAAAGCTAAAATTTAGGTTTCCAAGGTCGTGGTAAACAGCACCACCGCCAGATAAGCGACGAACAACAATGATTCCATTTTTATCTACATATTCTGTATTAATTTCCTCTATCGTATTCTGATTCTTACCGATGATGATAGATGGTTGGTTAATGTAAAATAAAAGATATGTTTCATTTGGGTCAAGGTTTTTTAATGCGTATTCCTCAATCGCTAAGTTAATTTGAGGATCATGAATACCTTTATTATCAATAAATAACATTTGTCTCACTCCAAATTCAAAAAATCTAATTACAGCTGAATGCCCATTCCATAATAGGCAAGCATCACTTCTCCTGAAAACTTCTCGGCTGCCTCTGATTTTAATTGTTCCAGATCGCCGTATTGTGGGAGATGGGTTAGGACTAAGCGTTTTGCCCCTGCAATATGCGCAAGATTTCCCGCATCATAGCTATTCATATGTCCAGCACCGGAACCATCCATATCTCCATAAAAATTACATTCACAAAGCAGTACATCCGCTCCTTTAGCAAATTCATTAAGAGATTCTATATAGGATGTATCTGCAGTATAGACAATTACCTGATTCTCCGCTTCAATTCTCATGGCATAGCATGGAACAGGATGCTTGGTTTTTAAAAAGGTAATAGAAAATGGTCCAATTTGCAGAGTTTCGCTAGGATTATACGGTACAGCTTTGGTCACATCCTGGAAATTCAGAGATTGAAATCCACTCTCATCTTCTTGATGCCCATAAATAGAAAGCGTTTGAATATTTTTATCCATGTATTTACCAATAATCAAAGCATGCTGCAACACACCAATATCAGCTACATGATCTGGATGATAATGAGAAATGATCACGGCATTTAAATCTTCCGGTTGTACAAAATTTTGCATCTTCGACAAAACGGCACTCCCGCAGTCAATTAATAATTTATATGTTCCATGTTCTAGTAAGTATCCGGTACTTGCTTCATTTACTTTTGGGTAGCCACCCCATTGCCCTATTACAGTTAGTTTCATATGTATCCTCCTAAAATTATAGTTCAATAGACATTTCATATCAATTTTTAGTATACTCCATTTTACCTAAATTCTAATGAGTAAGACATATTATCATGTAGAAAGCTGTCTCAAAAGGTGCCTGGCACCATTCGAGACAGCTATGCTTGTCCTTATTTTTCACTTACTGTGATTTTCGTTTTTGGCATTACATGCTGATCTCTTGCTTCCACATGAACTTGTACTTGATAAGTTCCAGCATGGTCAAAAACAAAACTGGCAGAATAATTACCATTCTTATCATTTTTTGCCTTGATGAATTTACTATCGTTTGTGTTGTCGCCTTCCCATACTTGATATTTCACATCATCGGCATCTTTAACCTTTTCTTTACCTTGTGTTACTAATGCTTGTAAAGCTACTTTTTCGTTAACACTTGCATTATTCGGCACTTTTAAAGCTACCTTTAACTCCACCGGCGCTTTTTTTTCATATGTATTGGAATGGCTTCCACAAGCAGATAAGGCGAAAACTGTAATACATGTAAAGAATAGCATAAGTATTTTACGAGACATCATCATACCTCCATCGTACTTTATATTTTTTATGTTAACATTAAATCAAGATAAGAAATGCCTGTTTTGTTAATAAGTGTTGACATTTTTTATCATCCAAAAACATGTCGATAAATTTGAGCATTTCATGAATATTTGACCATAAACCAATTTTTACTTTATATTTCATCTATAATGAAGGCAAATACATATAATATATTTTTGGAGGGTAACATATTGAAAAATTTACGTATACCTCTTTTGCTATTATTGGTTTTTTCTATAATTAGTCTTAGCGCATGCAGTTCCTTAAGCAACAAAAAAGGCGAACCAGTTGGAAACTTTACTTATACCGATGAAAACGGTAAATCTTTCGGTATGAAGGACTTAAAAGGAAAAGTTTGGGTAGCAAATTTTATTTTCACAAGCTGTACCACTATCTGCCCACAATTGACTTACCAAATGAGTGAACTCCAGAAAAAGGCAAAGAAGGAGGGGCTAAAAGATGTACACTTTGTTTCTTTTAGCGTAGACCCTGAAGTGGATACCCCGAAGCGCATGAAAGATTATGCTTCTCATTTTCAGCCGGATTTTTCCACATGGCATTTATTAACGGGATATGCACAAAAGGATATCGAAAAGCTAGCATTGGATAAATTTAAAGAACTTGTGAAGAAGCCTGAAAATGATACACAAGTTGTTCATGGCACAAGTTTCTACCTAATCAATAAAAAAGGTGAAATTATTAAGGACTATTCTGGAGGCAAGAACTTTAAGCCTGAGGAAATTATAAAAGACTTAAAGGCTTTAGATTAAAAAAAGTTAGGGCATCTGCCCTAACTTTTTTCTTATGCTGCTTGCTCTGTTTGCATTGTATGTGATTTTTTGTATTTTATTGTAAAATACACAATCGTGATTATTACAAAAGCAATCAAGTAAATTAGCATTAATCCTAAGTTATGCCATACAACACCAAAATCACCAGTCGAGATGGCTGCTTTAAATGCATTAAGCGAAAATGTCATAGGCAGTACATTATGAACTGGATGCAATGCAGGTGGCAATAACTCAAGTGGGAAAGTTCCTGCACTGCTAGTTAATTGTAAAATTAAGATGATGATCGCTAAGAAACGTCCAGGATCACCTAATAAGGCAGTTAAACATAATATTAATGCCATATAAGTTAAGCTTGTTACGATTTCTGTACAAATAAATACAGGTATACTTTTTACATCTAGACCAATTCCGCCAATGGCAATAGCAGCAGCAATAAGAGACTGAATAATACCAACTATCGCCATAATACCGAATTTACTAGTAAACATGAGGAATCCATTCTTAGGTGTAATAACAGGATTTTTTACATTAAACACTATCGTTAACAATAAAGCTCCGACGAATAATCCTAAGGATAAGAAATATGGTGCCAAACCTGTTCCGTAATTAGGAACTTTGTTGACTTCTTCTTTATCAACCTTAACAGGATTTCCCATCATATCATATGTTTTTTGATTTGCGTGTACGGAACTGGATTTATCAGCAGCATCACTCAATTTATTCTTTAATTCTTTGGATCCATCCGTTAATTTATTTGTTCCACTGTTTAAATCTTTGGATCCATCTGCTAATTGTGAAGTACCTTCACTAATCTTGCCAGATCCATCTGCTAATTTACCTATCCCGGTATTTAACTGCTCACTACCTGATGCCAATTTACTTGCTCCGCTATTAGCGTCTGCTAACTTTTGATTAAATACGGTCATACCTTGAAGCAGCTCCGTTTGGCCAGCATTTAATTTGTTAGCACCAGCTGTTAATTTTTGTGAGCCAGCTAATAGAGCATCTAATCCATTTTGTAATGGTTTAATCCCTTGTTGGTTTAACTGATTTACAGAATCAGATAGAGTACTTGCTCCAGCTTGAAGCTTGCTGGTTGATGTGCTAAGTTGACCAGCACCATTCGCAACATCATTGCTTCCTTTTTCTAATTGATCCAACGTTGCTTGCAAGACTGCTTTTTGTTGAGCTGGCAATGTACCCATTAAAGGTTCTAATTGATCTTTAAGTGCAGCGATTCCATCATGAACTTGTTTTGCGCCGTCTGCTGTTTTCGATGTACCATTTTCTAGGGCACCAAGATTGTCTGTTAAAGATTGTGCACCTTGGTGAATTTTATTTGTATTCGCTACAAGTTGTTTGGCACCACTGTCCGCATCTTGTAAGCCAATTGTTAATTCTTTGCTTCCATCGGCCAAATCAGCAGAACCTTTGCTTGCACTTTTTACCCCTGTTAGGAGCTGGTCATTACCATTTTTTAGTTGACTAAGGCCATTTGCAAGTTCTGATGCTCCGCTCGCTACTTCACTGGAACCACTTGCGGCTGAATTTACACCATTTTGAAATTCAACGGATTTTGATGCTAATGTTTCAAGATTTTCTTTGATTGTCTTAGATCCGCTGTCTAGTTTTTTGGCTCCATCGTATAAAGTAGATGCACCATCACTTGCTTGAGCGTATCCTTTTCCCATTTCCTTTATTTTGCTAAACATTTGTTCCGCATAAGTTGCTGTTACTTCTTTTGAAACAGATGCCTTTATTTCCTTCATAGCTGAATCGCCTATTTTTGAGGAGAGATAGTTGGCACCCTCATTTGGAATATAGTTAAGCTCTAATTTTTTAGGCTTATCATCCATTAAAGTAGTAGCATTTTTAGAAAAGTTTTGTGGTATCTCAATTAAAAGGTAATATTTCTGATTTTTAAGATCTTTGAGTCCTTTCTTATTATCCACGATATGAAAATCAAAATCTTTACTATCTTTTAAGTTATCCGCAAGCTCTTTTCCAAGCTTTAAATGATCTCCGTCCAATACAGCACCTTTGTCGTTATTCACTACCGCGACAGGTAAGCGATCTAAGTGTCCATATGGATCCCAAAAGGACCATATAAACATTCCTGCATACATAATTGGCACAAACGTAATAGCTAATGTTGATATTAACAACATTGGATGACGGAGGATTTTCTTTAATTCTGCGAGAAACATGACGTTTTTACCTCCATTAATAGATTTTAATGACCGTTTTATTCATTTGGTCAATTCATTCCAAAAAATGTAGGACCATCAAGTTGATAATCCCTGGAATAAATAAAGTTTAAACAATTTAGAGATTTCTTCTTTTTTCAGTGGTTCATGATGCTTTTCCCAATCAAAAATTAAGGAGATATATAATTTTAAAATAACAAAAGCAGTTATCTCCGGTTCGCACTCTTTAATTTCGCCATTTTGAATTGCCTCCAAAATAATATTTTTAATATAGTTTAGGATGGATTCTTCAATTCGAAGCATTACTTCTTGAACTTCCGGCGTTCCAATATCACTTTCTTCTTGAAAAAGCTTGATGTATAATTGGTGTTCCTTTCGAAATTCCAGTAGCTTATAGAGCGTGCGGTCAACCTTTTCATGAAAAGGCAGATCAGAGTGCATAAATTGTTCGGCAGCCTCTTTCATTTCTTTTAACAAGGAAGTAATGATTTCATAAAATAGATCTTCTTTGTTTTTGAAGAAAGTATAAATAGTTCCTTTTCCTACATTCGCAAGCTTTGCTATTTGATCCATAGTAGTGGCTTTGTATCCAAATAAGGAGAAAGATTTAGTTGCTGCTTCGATAATTAATTTCCTGCGATCAATAGCCAATAATGATTTCACCACTTTTCCGAAATGACCAAAATACCAAAACGGTCAATTAGTTTCACAAGGTATAATATAGCATAACCATTATAGAGAATCAAGGGAATAAAATAGTTTTTTCAATAAAAAAATCCGCCCCGAAAAGGAGCGAACATTTTCATTGCAAATGCTTTAAAATTACCGTTGCCAATACATCAATAAATTCGGGTCTTGCATTTGGCATTGGAGGACGATAATAGCTTGCACCAATTTCTTCCGTTACCGTTTTACATTCATAGTCGTTATCATAAAGAACTTCCAAATGCTCTGCCACAAATCCAACCGGAATATAAACAAATGCCTTATACCCTTTTTCCTTATAAAGATCACGAGTTAAATCTTGAACATCTGGACCTAGCCATGGATCGGGTGTATTGCCGGCACTTTGCCATCCAAGAGCATATTCCGTAATACCAGCTTTTTCCGTAATTAGTTCTGCTGTTTCCTTCAGTTGTTCAGGATATGGATCCCCGTATTGAAGAATTTTTTCCGGCAAACTATGTGCAGAAACAATCAGACAAGCGGAATGTCTTTCCTCTTCACTCATGCTTTGATAAGTATCTTTGACCTTATCTACCCAATACTGAATAAACTTTGGTTCCTTGTACCAGCTTTCTACAGATGTAATGCTTGGTCCACCAAGTTTTTCAGCAGTTTCCTTCGCTCTTTCATTATAAGATTTCACACTAAAAGTAGAAAAATGAGGTGCTAGAACAAGGGACACTGCCTCCTCTATTCCATCATCGTGCATTTGCTTCACTGCATCTTCAATAAATGGTTCAATATGTTTTAAGCCTATGTACGCTTTAAATTCAATCTCATCCTGCACTTCATTCAAGCGATTTTGTAAACCGTATGCTTGTTCTTCTGTTATTTTAGCCAACGGAGAAATTCCCCCAATAGCTTCGTACCGACTTCGTAAATCCTCCAGCATTTCGGGGGTTGGTTTTCTACCATGACGGATATGTGTATAGTAACGCTCAATATCTTCTTCTTTGTATGGCGTACCATATGCCATGACAAGAAGTCCCATTTTCTTTTTTGCCATCCTTCTTACCTCATTTCACTTAATTTCATTGCACTATATTCATGTATAAAAGCTGTTAATCGTTTTAGGACATCGGGATCAACTTGCGGGAATACTCCGTGCCCGAGATTAAAGATATAACTAGGAAGCTCGATTCCTTGGTCCAAGATGCTTTTAACCCTTTCCTCTAAAACGTCCCATGGCGCTAATAATACAGCTGGATCTAAATTACCTTGAACCGCCTTATTCACTCCCTTAGTACGAGCTTCACGAATTGGTAAACGCCAGTCTAGTCCAACCACGTCCAAAGGAAGATCATTCCATTCTAAAGCAAGATGACTTGCCCCAACTCCAAACATAATAAGAGGAACATTCTCTTTTCTCAGTTCAGAAAAAATTCTTGTCATTACAGGCTTAATGAAAGTTCGATAGTCATCCACATTTAAAGCCCCGACCCATGAATCAAAGATTTGAATCGCACTAGCTCCTGCTTTAATTTGTGATCGTACATATGTAATGGTCATATCTGCCAGCTTGTCCATTAGCATAAACCAAGCCTTCGGTTCTGTATACATAAATGCTTTTGTTTTTTTATAATCTTTAGAAGGTCCACCTTCAATCATGTAGCTGGATACAGTGAATGGAGCTCCTGCAAAACCTATTAATGGAACGGTTAATTGTTCTTTAGTTAACAGCTTGATTGTATCTAAAACATATGGAACATCCTCTTCCGGATGTATTTCTCCAAGCTTTTCAACATCCGCAACGGTTCTAATCGGATTATTAATAACAGGTCCAATACCGGATTTAATTTCTACATCTACACCGATGGAAGGAAGGGGTGACATGATATCTTTATAGAGAATTGCGGCATCGACATCATATTGTTCAACAGGTAATCTTGTTACATAAGCACATAATTCTGGCTGATGTGTGATTTCAAATAAGGAATATTTCTCCTTCAGAGCACGGTATTCTGGCTGTGAACGTCCTGCTTGACGCATATACCAAACAGGCACGTGATTGGTTTTTTCACCTCTCGCCGCTTTAATGAGAGTATCATTTATTAATTTAGTCATCTGCAAAATGGCCACCTTTCAAGCAGTACAATCTCTTGTATATATACAAATAGTATCCGTTTATAGTCAGTTTTTACTATAGACGTTTTACAGCTAAAAGTATAGTAAAGCAAATTAATTGTCATAAATTCTTACTTTTTATCAGATAGTGGAGACGCTTTGACCGTTAGACGCTAGACTCGACAATAAGAATCTATTACCATTTTACAAACAATATATGCCTTTGTTTATACTTTTTCTCAAAGGGAATGGATATAATATAGAAAATAAGGTGAAGTTCATAGGATGGGGTGATTATATGTATGTTTATATAACAACAGGTACTTATGATTTTCTAGAAAAAATAAAAAAAAAGTATGCTAACGAAAATATGATTTTAATGCAGAACGGCCAAAATTCGCTGCTGTTACATGAAACAACTAAAAAGTCAGTATTTGAGGTACCTCGAAAATATCAAGTTGTAGAAGGATCGGGAGAACTTGACTGCAAAGGACTAGCTGTTTTTAACCATGTACCGGTAACTGACGAAGGAAGACCAGTATTTGAATATCGATTCAAGGAAAGAATTCCAGCCATTACGCAAGTCTCTGGGTTTAAGGCTATAAGATTACTGCGTCCCTTAAAAGGAGATACCTATATAGGTTTTAGCCTATGGGAAAATGAAAAAGCATATTCTGATTGGAAACACTCCAACTCATTTGAAGAAGCTCATAAAGCCAATACCGAAGCAGAGTTCAAAAGTATATTTTCCGGGCCTGCCTATTTTACACAATATGTAATTCCAGAGGAAGGGTAATTTATATAAATAATAATAAAAGAGCCGATTGGCTCTTATTTTCTTTCTAGTATGATATTATGGCGATTAGCATAGATAGCTGCCTGAGTACGATCAGAAACACCTAATTTACTTAAAATATTGCTGACATGCGTTTTTACTGTTTTGACACCGATAAAAAGGAAATCACTAATTTCCTGATTAGTCATGCCATCACCTAAGCATTTCAGCACTTCTATCTCTCTTTCAGTTAATTCATCATGAGGCTGTTTAACTGGACCCCTAAAACGATTCATCATCTTATGCGCTACTTTCGGTTCGATGACAGACTCCCCTCTGATAGCTTTATAGATTGCAGCAGTAACCTCATCTGCCCGAGAAGTTTTTAATAGATAACTATGTGCACCAGCTTCAATCGCTGGAAAAACCTGCTCATCATCATAATAACTTGTGAGGATGATAATTTTACAGTCAGGATGAAAAGCTAGAATTTGCTTTGTGGCATCAATCCCTGTTCCATCCTCCATTAATAAATCCATTAAGATGACTTCTGGCATATGTTTTTTTGCCAAGATTGCAGCTTCCTGCCCAGAACTTGCTTCTGCCACTAAATCGATTTTTTCCTCCGTAAGTAGGTAGGAACGAATTCCGAGCCTAACCATTTCATGATCATCCACAATCATTACTTTCACTTTCTCCATGTCTTTCCTCCTCCCCTACAAAATGCTCTGTTCTCAAACTATCCCAATTTAATTAGAATTAGTTATCATTTAGAAAGATACCCTAATACCATAGTCTATTAATTTCCCACGAAAACTCCCTATAAAGGTATTCGTATATTAATATATGTACCCTCATTTTCTTTTGAGCGAATTTGGAACACCCCGCCAAGCTCTTCACATCTTTCACGCATTGTCTGCAAACCGTATGAAGTGATAGCCTTCTTTTCCAAACTAAATCCATTTCCATTATCGCTAATGTATAAATGCAGATGATCCTTTAGTACTTCCAAATTAATCCTTACTTTTGTCGCATGTGCATGTCTTAAAATATTGGAAAGTGCCTCCTGTACAATCCGAAATACATGCTCTTCAATTGCCTTTGATAAATGATCTATTTCCTTAATTGAACTCTCAATATCAAGATTTGTTTTTTCCTTTAATTCCTTTACTAATTTATAGATTCCTTCTTCAAGAGTATCCCCTTTTAAATCAATAGGCCGCAAATGCAAAAGAAGTGCTCTCATTTCTCCTTGGGCCTTGGCAGAAATGCCAGCTATTTGTTTCAACATATTCTCGGCTTGGGAAGGATCCTTCGAAACGATTCTTAACGCTGCCGATGATAACATTCCTAGTGCGAACAGTTGTTGACTTACAGAATCATGTAAATCTCTTGCTAGTCTTTGGCGTTCCTCCATGACAGCTGCCTGATGCGCCTGATCGACTAACTCTGTTTTTTCATCTGCGAGCCGCTGTAAGGAGCGCACCTGGTCTTGTATATAAGCGGCGAGCTGGTTCATTTCATCTAAAATCAAGCCAATTTCATCCTGCTCATAATTTTCAACACGTGCTGAATATTTTCCACTCCGCAAAATAGACACAAATGATAATACATCATCTAATTTTCGAAGAAACAACCTCCCGCTTCGATACCCGAAGTAAATACTCAATATTGAAAATATTAAAAACATAAACAAGGAAAGAAAGAGAATTTTCTTTGTATCAAGAACACTCTCGTGATTAATTAACAAATAAAATTGCAGACCGACAAAATAAACTAAGCTACATATAACCGCCATCGTCAAGAAGTTCTGGATAAACCAAAATCGAATGCTTAAAAACCTTCTCACTATTCTCCCCCCTTCCCTACACACGGTCAATTCTTATGTCACCAATTCCAACTTCAATTAAAATATCGATTTTTTTAGTGGAATCATGATAATTGGGAGATTCAAACGCTAGCTGTGGTTTTGTACCGGAAGAATTCATATCAAATAAACGTATATCCCCCATTTTAATTTTCGATACAATCCGAACCGGAATATCTTCCGGTATCAGCATTTTCACATCCCCAATCCGACTTTTTATCGTGATTTTCGTCTCCTCTTCAGGTATAAATGCTTTATTAAAATCAAAATAATAATCACCTATTAAATTATGCAAATCCATTGACTTCAATGGCCAATTCTGTCTTTTAAACTCCATATCCCCTATAAGGGTAAAGCTTTTCTTATATTTCTTCTTATATTTATTTTTGTAGTTCTTTATCACTTCTATATCCTTATCGTCAAAATCTGCTTCTATAGAAAATTTCACTTTTTCCTTAAAAAATATTTTCTTAATAGCTAAATAGATAAAGAAAATTGGCCATAGCCTCCACCAATCCCGGTAGGCAAAATGAATCATACCATAATGATTTAGTTCCAAGAAAGAACCATATAATAAGAAAAATAAAGCAAGAAAAATGGATCCGGAAGATCTCCTGCGAATGCTCTGAATAAAATACAATAATCCGGCAAAAACAAACAGAATCGGGATAAACATGACAAATAGTTCTTTCATTTCCAAGGAAATGACACCGATATTTATTAAAAGAAGGGCAATTCCAATCACAAGTAATATCGCAGAAAATATCAAAATACTTCGCCGCCTTTTCAATCTCACTCTATAAATTTCGAGAAAAAAGGGTAAAATCCTTTATTTCTCTTTACAATTATTATATTCCTTTAAAATTTGCCTTTTAAGGTCCAAGCGATATATCCCATCTCCGTCTCTAGTCGGATTTTTGAAATTTGAAATATATTCCATTTTATCCAAAAACCTATTGAAAATATTTAAATTTAGCCTCTGCACCTATTGGGCATTCCATCATATCTTGAAAATAGGCGTAGGGCTATCGCCCACCAAATCAATATGGGAGGCGTCACGAATGAATATAGATTTAACTTCGGTTCATTGGATATACTTGGCTTTTATCGTGCTTATCATCCTATTTATGGTTTTTAAACGCGACACAACCTTTGTTTGTATTACTGGTATTTTCCTTATTGCTTTAACAGCAACAGGATCGCTTACAGCCTCAATCAGCAGTGTTTTTAACAGCTTTATTTATGCTATTACGGAACTACTTTCCATTATACTTGTCATCTCTATTATAGTCTCCATGAGTAAAAGTCTGATGGAAACAGGAATTAATGATGTAATGATTTATCCGTTTACAAAATTAGTTAAGTCACCATCACTTGCCTATTGGATTATTGGGATTGTGATGCTGATTATTTCTTTGTTTTTCTGGCCCTCACCCGCAGTTGCATTGATAGGAGCTGTGCTGTTGCCAGTTGCCTTACGTGCTGGTTTACCGGCCCTTGGTGTTGCCGTAGCCATGAATTTATTCGGACACGGGATCGCGCTATCAGGTGACTATATCATCCAAGGAGCTCCAAAGCTTGCAGCAGATGGTGCAGGTATCCCTGTTTCGGAAGTCGTTCATGCAAGCATTCCTCTTGTTATTATAATGGGTGTCGTAACAACTATTACAGCATTTATTCTATTAAAACGCGATATGAAAAAAGGAATACTGAAATCCGAAACTTCAGCGATAATAAGTGAAAAAAATGAGCTATTTAATCCAAATTTATTATCGGTTTTTTATAGACGTCTATTTGCCTTTCTGGTCCCCATTCTGTTTGCCCTCGATATCATAGCAATGGTTGTATTTAACCTCCAAGGCGGAGATGCAACTGCATTAGTTGGTGGTACCGCTATCCTTATCCTGCTTCTGATAACTGCAGCCGGCCATAAAAAGCAAGCATTAGAAAAAACTACTAAATATTTAATAGAGGGCTTGCAATTTGGCTTTAAGGTATTCGGACCCGTTATTCCTATTGCAGCTTTCTTCTATTTAGGAGATGCCGGTTTCAAAACGATAATCGGGGATTTTTTACCTAAAACCTCTCAAGGAATTGTGAACGATTTAGGTGGTTCCTTAGCAAATATCGTTCCATTATCAAAGGAAGTAGGAGCCATCACTTCCACAATTGGCGGTGTAATTACCGGTTTGGATGGTTCAGGATTCTCTGGTCTTTCTTTAAATGGATCGATTGCTGCCCTTTTTGGTCATGCCATAGGGTCAGGTGTTGCTACGTTAACCGCACTAGGCCAAATAACTGCCATTTGGGTTGGTGGTGGAACAATCATTCCGTGGGCACTCATCCCTGCCGCAGCTATTTGTAATGTCGATCCTTTCGATCTGGCAAGAAGAAACCTTTTACCTGTGGTTATCGGGTTAGTTATAACCACCATAGTTGCTATATTTCTACTATAGTTTTCGTAATAAAGGTGTCCTGTACAAAAGTCAGAAAACCTTTTTTTGCTATGATTCTATTTCTATTATATAAATATTCGAATATACTTTTAACTTAAAATTTTCGAATATAGAATATTTGTATTTGCGTGATATAATAATAGAAATACTTAAAAAGGGGCTGTTATTTTTGACTACGTTAGAAAACCTTTTTACAAAATTAGATGAATCCTTTCATGAAATGGTTGAAATTAGAAGGTACTTGCATCAACATCCTGAACTATCCTTTCAAGAGGTTAACACCGCAAAATACATCGCAGATTTTTATAAAAATTTAGGGATTGAAGTGAGAGAAAATGTTGGTGGAAATGGTGTGGTTGCTAGAATTAAAGGTACTAAACCAGGAAGTACTGTAGCATTACGTGCAGATTTCGATGCACTTCCTATTCAGGAAGAGAATGATGTACCATATAAATCACTTGTACCAGGCGTCATGCATGCATGTGGACATGATGGTCATACTGCTACTCTTCTAGTTCTAGCAAAAGTATTGAACGAAATAAAAGACGAACTTTCCGGAGAATTCGTTATGATTCACCAACACGCAGAAGAATATGCTCCCGGTGGTGCCATTGCCATGATTAAGGATGGTTGCCTCGAGGGTGTCGATGTAATCTTTGGAACACATTTATGGTCCCCTGTCCCTTACGGAGTAATCACTTATCGCAAAGGTCCGATTATGGCAGCAGCTGATCGCTTTGAAGTAACGATTCAAGGGTTTGGCGGACATGGTGCACAACCTCATAAAACAAAGGATGCCATAGTAGTTGCTTCTCAGTTAGTTTTAAACCTGCAGCAAATTGTCAGTCGACGAGTAAATCCTATTGATTCTGCTGTTATATCTGTTGGATCCTTTGTTTCCAATAATGCATTTAATGTGATTGCGGATTCTGCAAAAATCATCGGCACGGTTCGTACCTTTAATGAAGAGGTACGTGACTTTATAGAAGAGGAAATCGAAAAAGTTGTTAAGGGCACTTGTTATAGTTCTGATTGTACCTATGAATATCTTTATGATCGTGGCTACCCAGCGGTTGTTAATCATGATGATGAAACAGATTTTCTTGTATCAAGTGCAAAACTTGTTAAGGATATTGAATCAATTCAAGAAGCAGAACCAGAAATGGGTGGGGAAGATTTTGCTTATTACCTACAACATGTAAAAGGATCTTTCTTCTTTACTGGCGCAAAACCAGATGGTGTAGATACTCCATATCCCCACCATCATCCTAAATTTGATATAAACGAAAAGGCCTTACTTGTAGCAGCTAAAACTCTAGGTTCCGCTGCTATAAATTATCAAAAAGCAGCTGTGAATCAAGAATACTCAAAATCTGCTACTAAATAAAGAGCTATGCTTCTTATAAAAAAAAATCTCCCCTGTCAGGGAGTTTTTTTTACGCTTTTATCATAAAAGAATAATGGATTCATATAATGTAGCAATGGACAAACAGTAGGAAGGAGAATAGCACATGTCATTGCCAATTTGGATTTACTTTGTTATAGCAGGAATTGTAATTAGTGCTTTCATGGCTGTAAAAACAGCAAAAGAAGATCGAGATCAAGAAATGGAATGGATTGAAAAAGAAGGCGAAGAATATATCGAAAGAATGAAAGAAGAAAAAGAACGACGTAAACAACTTGGATGATGGTCACATCTATTATTAAAAATAAGAAAAGGACAAGGTATGATTCCTTGTCCTTCTTTATATTTATTTAGATGAAGCTCCAGTACTGGATGTGCTAGCATTTAATACATTATCTAATGTATTTTTTAAATCCTTATCTTGGATTTTAACCTTTGCATCTTTAATTTCTGATTGCATTGTTTTTGCAATTTTTGAATTGTCCACTTTAGAAGCTTTTACTTCTTTTTCAATTTCAGGCTTCATTTTTGCAAAGGATTCTTTTTTCTTTTTACCTGTTAATTGAATGATATGGTATCCATAATCAGATTTAACTGGCTTACTTATTTCATTCAGTTTTAATGCGTATGCAGCATTTTCAAATGCAGGCAGCATCTTACCTGGGCCAAACCATCCAAGATCTCCACCTTTTGATGCTGAACCCGTATCTTTTGAATATTTCTTCGCTAGATCTTCAAACTTTTCACCAGCTTTTAATTTAGCTTCAATTTCATTAGCTGTTTTTAAATCTTTTACTAAGATATGACGAGCTTTAATATCTGGTTTCACGTTTTTATCATAATAATCTTTTAGTTCTTTATCTGTAACTTTCACATCTTTTGTTGCAGCTTCTTGTTCAAGAAGTCCAACTTTAATGGTATTACGGAAATCTTTCTCATCCTTGTAACCATATTGTTGAAGAGCAGATTCAAACTGTGAACCAAGTTGATCCTTTGCTTCTTGAACTTGCTTATCTACATCCTTAGAGGATACTTTATATTTTTTTGATAATACTTTTTCAAAAATAAGCTGTTGAAGAACTTGTTCACCATATTTGTCTTTTAGAGCCGTGTACAGTTCATCCTGTGTAATATTACCAGCTTTTGTTTTAACTACTACGTCACTACCACTGCCACTATTACCGCAAGCTGCTAGTCCAACCATACTTGCTGCAAGTGTCAAGGACAGTACCCATTTCTTCATTCATAAACAACTCCCAACTGTGATTATCTTCTGTATACAACTAATAAGGGGTTAAGAACCTCTTCCCAACCATTATACCAATGAAGGAATCTTGTGCTTTAGATGGATCCATAATATGCATACAATGCGTAATACCATCTATGATACATACCAATTCTTAAAAAAGAATTAATAGCTTATCCACTTTTCCCTCATAAATCTACAAAACATACTATAACACAAATCTTGTCAGAAAAGAAACATATTATCAGATTTCTCATGGAATTCTAATGTTCATTATTTTTTTGATCGAAAGAACTTTGTATGCTGTCATTCACAAAATGTAGACTTTCTCCCATTCCATATAGGCATTTGCTCTACACCATTTGGTCAAATACACATAACATAAAGGGAAAGAAAAAAAGGAGGTATTCATATATGAATTTTGCAGGTGGCGGTTTTGCTTTAATTGTCGTGCTTTTTATCCTTTTAATCATAGTCGGTGCAGCTTACCTTTGTTAGAAATAGCCGTCAATTAGAGAATGCCTTAACGAATGAAATGTGAAGAAATATAAATAGTCTGATTTAGAGGAGGTGTTGAATGATGTCCGGTGGCGCTTACGGAGCTGGCTTTGCACTCTTGGTCGTGCTATTCATTCTGCTCATCATTATCGGTGCAGCTTGGGTGTACTAAAATAAATGGTAAAAGGGTCAGGCTTCTTATTCAAGCCTGACTTTCTATGTACACAAATAATTTAAAATAATTATGTCTGTTTAAAGTAACCTACTTCCGTACTGTATTTAGGCAGTAATAATTTCTACATAGGAAGATAGCAATAAAATAGTGATGAGAATATTAATGGTCATAAACACTTTGGGCTGACGGTCTTCCGGTATTTCTTTTTGAATACAAAGCGAGTTGGTCAAGCTATTAAAGGAATATAAAATAACAACAGCAAAAATAATAAAAATGGAGATCATCCATAACCCCTCCCCATATCTCCTATAAATTAGGATATCAAAAGTTTGTTAAAAAAGATAGATGAAAATGGTGTTACAAAAAAATGAAGATGAATGCACTTATCTTCCGTGCATTCAAAAACCAGGATTAATTAATATTTCAAGAATGAAAGAAAATTTTAGGTCAAATAGACAGAAAAACAAGGAAAAATTTGTTGTAAAGTATGGTATAAAAGTATATATTTACTGGATAAAGAACTAACAACAATTAGAGATTAAATGAGGTTGCAATATGGAAAATTTCGAAGATCGATTGAAAAGAATGGAATATTACCAATCATTGCTTTTACAAATGTCGCAAAAAGAAGGCTTTGCTTTCTATCATTTAATCATTGAAAATCAATTAACAGAGGAAGAAGTTGCAAAATTCTACGAGCTTTGTGAGAGCTTATGCAAGGAGTATGAAGATTTAAAAGCGGAAAAATTCGTCTTCTATTCTCCGCTTTTTATCAAATTTAAAGAAAGGTTAAATCCTAAACTGGATCCTAAAGAAGTAATTATGGCATGTATCGATCAAAAAATATTTCCTGAATTAATGCAAACCTTAAAGAAAAATATTTCTTAAGAATGCTCATTTTGCAAAGATATTTTTTTGATTTTGCCATTGTCCTCCGTAAAATCTGTATCAATATTGTGAAAGGATTTTTCAAATATTTTCACAAAATCCTCTCCGTAAATATTGCGAACAAGCGCCATAAGTTCGATAAATTCAGGAAATTTACCGTAAATATTTCGAATTGGCATCGCACCTTTTGTAATGGTATTGCCTGCCGGGTTGAAGGATTCCATTAAATTTAATAGTATCTCTTCCCCTTCTTTCGTAATTTCAATATAGGTATTTCTTTTATCATTTTCCTTTTTGGAGAATTGAAGCAATCCTCTTTCCTCTAACTTTTTGGAAAAATTAAAAGCGGTCGAAACATGCATTACTCCAAATTTTGCTACATCAGAAATGGAAGCACCTTTAAGATGATAAGCTATCCACAAAATGTGGTGCTCATTTATATTCAAATCATAGGGCTTAATCCATTGCTGCCAATCTTTTTCTATCGTCTTCCATAACGCCTTGCTTAGCTGAGCAATTCTTTGGCTGAAAAGCAAAGCCTCTTTAATTGAATATTGATCCCCTGTCATCATTTCACCCACTTTATCTCTTTAATAACATTATGCCAATAAAACAAAAATTAATAAAGATGTAAATTGGCAAAATTTTTTGAAACAGAGAAAAATAATTAAAAAACTCCATTTACACGGAGTTTTTTAGGCATTTTTATTCGTCTTTAATTCTAATTCTTCAATGGTTTTTTGAATTTCCTTTAATTCATTGAAAAGTGATTGCTTGGCTGGCTCAATATCCTTCTGCCATTCATTTATAGATGTTTTTATATCATGAATAATTTCTATGGCTATTTCCTTGCCTTCCCCAGTTAATTTAGAAAATGAATTTTTTAAACGAGTAAGATTCAATCGAATGTCTTTTAAATTTTCCGCAAATTCATCAGTTGCTTCCTTTATTTGATACCGGAGCTCTTTCCCGGAAGTCGGAGCTGCAAGTATAGCGGTTATGGCGCCTGCAATACTGCCAAAAAGAAATCCATAAGTTAAAGTCCTTTTATTCATTCTATTCACCTCTATTTGTTCTACTCTTTATATTATAACAGATACAAAAAAACATCGAAAATTTTCTCTTATTATTCAAAATGTTTAATAGAAAGAAAAATATATCACTCTCAATCTTGTAATATAATTCATGACAAGTAATGGAGCAGCATATTGTAAAGATAGGGCTTTCTTATGGTAAATACGAGGAAGGGGATGGGGGCAATCACATTTTTCTTCTTTATCTTTAGTATTATTTTATTGGCTGGAGCAGTCTTTAATGTTTTAAAGTATTTGCAACCTGGTTTCTACCCGCCTAAAAGGGTATTAAAAAACAGAATTAAGTGGATGGGATTTGGTGGAGTAGTTTTAGGTCTAGTAGGTTTTATATGTATGTGGATTTTCAAGTAAAATGGCCCCATAAATTGGGGCCATTCATTTCTATATTAAGCGTTTTTGATGACATGCGTTCTTCTTAAAATCGTCTGTACGATTGGATACAGAATTGCCATGGCAACCGCATTTAGCAATGCACCCACTAAAACCGTTACATACATTACTGCAAAAGGACCAGGCAGGCCAACTAGAAGTAATGCGGATGTTAAAAATACTGTACCTGAAATAATGGTTCCAATAACCGTTAAGACAATTGATTTAATAACAGAATAGGATTTTTTGGATAATACCAGATAAATTCCAAAGAAAACAAAGGATGTTATGAATTTATCAATGATATTTGGGACGAGTCCTCCAGGAAAACTTGATGTCAAGCCTGAAATTATCCCTGTCAATACACCTAATAAAAGGACATTTTTCTTTTCAGGAAATAACATAATCCCTAAGAACATCATGGTTAACATCATATCCGGCTTCATATCAAAGATAATGCCAGGAATAATAGTGTGCAGCACAGTGCCTATCCCAATAAGCAGGGCCATGCTAACAAGATTCTTCGTATTCATTTTTCTCATCTCTCCTCATACTATCTCATCTATTCCTCTCCTGCTGTGCACTCATTGCCAGCAGCGAAAGTTTATACTATTCTAACACAGATCTTTTCATTAATAAACGGAAAAAATTGGGTTTGGCTGAATTATCTTCGGGTTTGGCTGAATTATCTTCGGGTAATCAAAAAATCCTGCATTTCAGCAGGATTTTTTGATTTTATTATTGAATATGATTAGAGATTTCACCTGCAATTTTTTGAAGATCCTCTGAACTGTACTGGTCCTGATGGGATTTCCAAACTGCGCCAAATCCATCTCCTTTGCCATATCGAGGAATTAGGTGTATATGGAAGTGGAAAACGGACTGGCCAGCGAATTCACCATTGTTCTGCAATAAATTCATACCAATTGGTTCGTATGCAGCATTAAGTGCATTCGCAATTTTCGGCACTCTTTCGAACAGATGTCCCGCAATTTCAGGAGTTAATTCAAATACATTTTTTTTATGTACTTTCGGAATAATAAGTGTATGTCCTTTTGTTACTTGACTTAAATCAAGAAAAGCAAAAACATGCTCGTCCTCATACACTTTTGCACTTGGAAGTTCTCCGTTAATAATTTTACAAAAAATACAATCCGTCACAGCTACTCCACCTTTCTACTTTTTCTTTATTATACAGGGAAACGGCGGGAGTTGGAAGTTAGAAAAATGCAAGCAGGCACCTTGCTCATCTGCATACCGATGAGTGCAATTAGCGCTTCGAATCGGGTATTTAAAGATTTAGGTTATCGTCTAATCAGCCTTTGATAAACACCTCATTTTTTCGATGAATGTGTTACAAAGCTAGTGGAGTAAATGACCTTTGTTCAACGTGATCATCCCCTTATTGTTTAAAAGTCATAAATATGCTTTTAAAACAGTAAGCGATCTTCGACAAACACCTCATTTTATAAGTTGGTGTAAATCCGTTGTCGTCATTTGAAGACTTCTTCCTAATCAGCTTATATTACGGATATCGGTCTTTAACAACCACCCCGTTATAAGTTTTTGTAAATCCCCTTCGATAATATAATGCGCAGTTTTCAGAGAGATATACAATTTTTTTCATTTTAGTGAACAGCGCAGTTCTTTTTTAACTATGGTCACGGTTAATGTTACAATACCTATAAGAATAAAGTTATGAAGGAAAGGACGTTTCACATGTCTCTGCTTGAAGTAAAGAACTTAACTGGCGGTTACACAAAAAAGCCAGTTTTAAAGGATATCTCATTTTCCATTAACCATAAAGAAATTATTGGTCTTATCGGATTAAATGGAGCTGGGAAAAGTACAACCATTAAACATATCATCGGGTTGATGGAACCAAAAAAAGGGTCGATTCAAATTAATGGAAAATCCCTTCATGATCAGCCAGACGAATACAGAAAGGAATTCTCATTTATTCCTGAAACTCCAATACTTTACGATGAATTAACATTGGATGAACATTTAAAAATCACCGCCATGGCCTATGGAATTGATGAAAATACATATAGTCAACGCATTACACCATTACTAAAGGAATTTCGCCTTGATAAAAAATTAAATTGGTTCCCCGCGCATTTTTCAAAAGGTATGAAGCAAAAAGTGATGATTATGTGCGCCTTTTTAGTTGAACCTGATTTATATATTATTGATGAACCATTTCTGGGGCTCGATCCACTCGGTATTCAATCCTTGCTCGATTTAATGAAGAAAATGAAAGAAAACGGTGCAGGCATCTTAATGTCTACTCATATATTAGCAACTGCTGAACGTTATTGTGATGGATTCATCATTCTGCATAATGGGATTATCCGCGCAAAAGGTTCACTTGAAGAATTAAGAGAGCAATTTAATATGCCGGGAGCATCATTGGATGATATTTATATTCAGTTAACAAAGGAAGATTCAGATGAAGAAAATTGACAACCTTTGGAAAGAAAGGCTGCAGCTATATACCATCGAAATGCGCAAGTATTTAAAATACATTTTTAATGACCATCTATTGTTTGTTGCGATTTTCGCCTTAAGCGGAGGGGCATATTATTACAGTACATGGGTAAAAACGCTTAATCAGGATTTTCCCATCGGTTGGGTTATGGGTCTTATTTTAGGACTTTTCTTGACGATTAGTCCAATCTACACTTTGCTTAAAAACGCGGATAAAGTCTTCTTATTGCCTCTTGAGACTAAGCTGCATACATACTTTCGTAATGCGTTAACACTAAGTTTTGTTATTCAGGCATATATTTTATTAATGGTGCTTGCCGTTTTAATGCCAATGTATGTGCACGCAACCGGAGGCAGTTTCCGAACCTTTTTCTTCTATTTAATCATCTTGTGGATTATAAAATATTGGAACCTTCACATGCATTGGGATGTACTGAAATTTAGAGAGCGACAAGTAGAATTTTTTGATTGGATTATTCGCTTTATTTTAAACACTATATTTGTTCTTCTATTGGTTGAAAAAGCACCTTTTTGGTATCTTGCGGTCGTTATATTGATCTATATAGCTGTATATCTATACTTCCAGCGAATGGCAAAGAAAAAAACAATCAAGTGGGATTTGTTAATTGATAAGGAAGAAAAACGATTGACGGGATTTTATCGCTTTGCGAATTTGTTTACGGATGTTCCCCATTTGAAAGGGCAAGTAAAGCGCCGTAAATGGTTAGACCCTATTCTTAATAGGGTAAAATATGGGCAGCAAAATACGTATCGTTATTTATTTGCGAGAACCTTTGCCAGAACAAATGAATATTTTGGATTGTTCGCTCGCTTAACCATCATCGGCGGACTAATCTTGCTATTCAGTGATCAGCGCTATTTAATGATCGGGGTAGCCGTCGTGTTTTTATATTTAACCGGATTTCAGCTTATCCCAATGGTACGTTACCATGAATTGAAAATATGGCTAAACCTCTACCCGGTTTCAAAAGAACTGAAAAATGGCGCTTTTATAAGGGTTATTTCAGTTGTCCTAATGCTTCAAGCAGTTGTTTTTGGTGTTCTTGCTTTGATTAGCAGTTCTTGGGTAAATGGAATACTTGTCCTGCTCATCAGCGTTGTGTTTGTATTGCTATTAGTTAAAGTTTATATACCATCACGGTTGAAAAAATTTGATATGCATTCATATTAGCTTCTAAAGGGGAATCACTTATGGATTACGAAACAAAGGTACGTTCAGAAGTAGAAATTTGGAAGCGGAAATTAATAAAGAGATCAAGTATGGTAAAACGCTTGACCGAAAAAGCGCAAGGTAAGTTGAATCAGTTTATTCCGGAAAAAGCCCACCAATTGATTACGGAAAGTATAAAAAAAATGATTCAAACAACACTTTTCGGTTCGGATTTTTTAACAAAAAAACGTGACACTACCGCTTTATCTTTAGAAGAAAAAGAAAAGCTGATTAATGAAAAACTAGGAGTATACAAAAGAGCAGCAGCTGTGGAAGGCGCAGGCACAGGCGCCGGTGGTATTTTACTCGGCCTTGCTGATTTTCCATTACTGCTTTCTATCAAAATGAAATTTTTATTTGAAGCAGCTGCTATTCATGGTTATGATACATCCAAATATGAAGAAAGATTATTTATCTTAAATATATTTCAATTGGCATTTTCAAGTGATGAACACCGCAGAAACGTGCTATCGATCATTGAAAATTGGGAACAAGAAAAAGTCCATTTAATGGATGTGGATTGGCGGATTTTACAGGAAGAGTATCGTGATCATATAGATTTCATAAAAATGCTGCAGCTAGTGCCAGGAATTGGAGCGGTAGTTGGGGCATATGCAAACTATAATTTATTAGATCAGTTAGGAGAAACTGCTCTTAATGCCTATAGAATCAGGATTTTGGATAATTCGACTAAAAGAATTGAAAATGAGTAATTGGCGTTGAACGGTTTCCCATTCCGTTGTCTGTGACAATTCGAAGTAATTTCGGATTTATTTACGGATTCTGGTTCCATTATTTTGATTACCACTGTTATTCAAATAGAAACCGAGTAAATAAGAGTTTACTCGGTTTCTATTTGAAAATTATTTAGTTATGAAAAGTAGGTTTATAGAAAGAACGATTTTCCAAGGCGAATATTCTTTCGGAAAATTCTCCAGGTTTCACATGTCTTAGTGCGCGGTCCAACATATTCATCTTTGCATCAACATTATCAATATAGTGCAGAATCTCCGCTTCTTTGATCATCGGAGTCTTAGCACTTCCCCATTCCAATTTTCCATGATGACTTAATACTAAATGCTGGAGCACCATCACCTCTTCTCCATGGATATCAAGCTCGTCTGCCGCTTTCCCGATTTCATTCACCATTATCGTAATGTGACCTAATAGATTTCCTTCTACTGTATAAGTAGTCGAAATTGGACCTGATAACTCTATTACTTTTCCAAGATCATGAAGGATGATGCCGGAATATAATAAGTCCTTATCCAATGAAGGGTATAAATTCGCAATTGCTTTTGCTAGATTTAACATGGATACAACATGGTATGCAAGTCCTGAAACAAATTCGTGATGGTTTTTCGTTGCTGCAGGATAGACCAGGAATCCATTACTATATTTTTTTAATAAATGTCTCGTAATTCTTTGGAGATTCGGGTTTTTCATTTCGAAAATATATTGTGTTATTTGACTCATCATCTCATCTTGACTAAGCGGTGCCGTTTCTACGAAGTCTGAGATTTGAACATTTTCCTGTGGATATGCAGGACGAATTTGCCGTATTCGTAATTGCAGACGACCACGATAATTTTGGACATCTCCGTTCACCTTCACAATAGTTTCTGCCTTATAAGTCTGCTCATCCTGTTCAGATGTATCCCATAGTTTTGCTTCAATATCTCCAGAACGGTCCTGCAAGACTAGTGATAAAAAGGGTTTCCCATTGCTTGCAATGCCCTTTGTGCATGTTTTCACCAACAAAAACATTTCTATTTGTTCTCCGACTTCAAATTCCATAAGTCCTTTGGTCATCTTTATACCCCCGCTTCTCTTCTTTTGATTTACAACGAGTATACCATATATTGTATAGCTAGTATGGTTAAAAAATTATCCAATCGCCTCCACTTTATGCAGGGAAGCCTTTAAATCTATTACTGTATCCTGAGAAAATTCTTGTAAGAGATGCTGATGGCAGGTAAAAAACAGCACCTGATTCGTATTGCTTATTTCCTTTAATAATTCTATCACTTTGTTGGTTCGCTTTTGATCAAAGTTTACAAAGCTGTCATCTATGATGATGGGAAAAGGATATTCCTCTTTTAGTATGTAAACAAGGGCAAACCTTATAGCGACATATAATTGCTCTGCCGTTGCCTGACTTAATTCTTCCGGAGCAAAGATGACACGATCTCTTCTTTCTACCATAAATTTTCCGTCTTCTTGCAAATGTATATGAATGTATTCTTTATTTGTTAGCAATTGAACGTATTCTTCCGCCTTTTCCATCACTTTTGGAAAACGATCCTTTTTTAAGCGATCCATCGTTAGTTTTAACATCTGCTTTGCTATCGCTACTTTTGCCCATTGTCTTGCTTTTTGATTAAAGAGCTCCTTTGTCTGGTAAAATTCGTGGAGTCTTTGCGTATAGGTTCCGCCTTCTTCCAATATGGCAATTTCATAATTTACTTGTGCGAACTCCTTATGAAGGGTTTTTAGTCTTTTGGAGTCTGCTTGAACAAGTTCCACAAATTTTTGCCTTTCTATTTCAAGTTCATCCTTAGAATCTTTTTTCAAATCGGTGAATGCATTTGAATTTATTTTTTTCTCTAGCATTGCAAGATTGGATTGAAGTTCCAGAAATTCCCTATATTCTTTCGCTTTCTTGCGGAAATCCTCTTTATCTTTCACATTAGCGTCCTGCAGCAATTCTTCCATTGCTTGACTTAATGCTGCTTTTTCATTAGACCATTTTCGTTCATCATTTTTTAATTCATCAAGCTTTACGGAAATTTCTCTGTATTTTGCTCGGCTTTCTTTTGCTCTGTTCCATTCATTTTTTATCCGTATAACCGCTTCACTAATTGGTAACGAGGACTCTAATTCATTTTTTGCCAGTTCCTCTGCCTTATTAACCCATTCCTCATATTTAGCTTTTACGATACTAAAATTTCTATTTTTTTGCTCTTTACTTAGGAGGGTCTTTGAAAGTTCTTTTAAAATATCATAGGCCTCCGGCAGTTGTTCAGATGAAAAATGACTAGGCAACCGCAGGTCTTTTTTGATATTGCTAAGAATTTCATCTTTTTCTCTACATTCTAATTTCCAATGTTCTAAAGCGGAATGAATACTTTCCACACGGTTTTGCTGCATTTCAAACTGAAGAAGCAGCTCCTTCCATTCCTGTCTTAAATCTAATTGTTCGTTATATATTTCCGATTGTTCCGCATTTTTTTCTAGCTCTCCCAATTGTTCCAATATATTCTTTTCTCTTTCCATTAATTTTGAAAGCTCATTGGAAGAATTCTTTCGCTTTCCTTTCTCTAACCAAGAAGAAACGGAGAGAAAGATAATGCCTATTAAAGAGAAAATCACAAGAATGTTTTGTTTGGACAGGAAACTATATACCATTAAGCAAGATAAAAGAAGAATAGATAATATAAGACGGAATCCATAGATGAACGATTGCTTATTCCCGTTTGTCCATTTCAACATCTGGATTTGTTCCTTCACATGTTGGTATTCCGGTTCCAAACGATTATATTTTTTTTGTTTTTCTGAAAGCCTGCGAAACTCGTCTTCTGGAATAAGCTTATTTTCAATGGATTCCACTTTCCATTCAATCTCTTCTAACCTCTTTTCCTCTGTCTCCTTTTGCTTTAATAATTCCTTTTCACGAGTGGCTAGTGCTAGATAATCTTTCGATGCTAGTTTTATACGATCTTTCATACCAATTCCTAAATCAATGGAGCTAAGATGATGAATATCGATATCGGTAAAATGAAGATCCCTAGCCAGCCTTTTCATCTGGTCATCCATTTTTTCTATTTCAAATTCTAATCTTTGCATTTGTTCTTGCCACGCTTGTGCTTGCGGCCAAGCTTCTACGATGAGCTGAATGTCAGATTCATTTTCTAATATTTTTAGATTAGGGTTGACTGCTGCAAGTTGATTTTCAAGCACCTTCTTCCGTTCCTGAATGGTGTTTAAATAACTGGTGACGGATCGCAATTGGTCTTCTAAATGCTCTAATCTGCTTAATCCATCCATTGGAAAAGTGATTTCCCCTATTTCCTGCAAACGCTGTTTGATTTGTATTCTTTCCTGATAAAGTGGCCAATCCTGAATAAGCTGGTTCAAGGATTGAATATTTTCTTGATAGTTATGTATTTGCCCCTGCAACCTTTCTATCTCTTGTTGCAGTTGCCAAGCTTGCTGTTTTAAAAGGGTATAGGATTCATTCTGTTTCTTCCCTTTTTTCAATTCCCCATCCTTTTGCTTTAACTGGTCCAGCAATTGATTTAGTTCAGGTTTGCGGCCATTCGGTTTAAAAAGTGCATCCTGCTCCTTTTGCAAATGCTGCTCCACATTCATTAAAGTATCCGTTCCGAACGTTCCAGCAGCCAATAAATATTTGCTAATATCCTCGCCTTTCATTCGCCCAACATCTTGAATCCCATGGATATTGAAAGAAAATATAGACTGGTACATGCGTCTATCCATCCCATTTAGGAGTTCATTTAAAAGCTCATCACTTCCAACCGTACCATTCGCGAAGGTAACCGTTACATCTCCTGCTGCTCTACCTCTAATTCGTTCAATCGTAATTTCTCCATGTTTCGTATCCAACACTAGTTTTCCGCCATATTTCCCGCTATTTTTCGGTTCGTAGCGGAGCTCTGATTGCTGTTTTGTCGGGAACCCAAACAATATGCTATGAATGAAGGACATTAGCGTTGATTTACCAGCTTCATTTTCTCCATATATCACTTGCAAGGAGGTACCAGACGGAAAATGAAAATCATTTAACTTCCCATAACCATATATATAGATTTCTTTCAACTTCATCTTCTTCACCTCCTGCTATGATTTTGAACTTAATAACTGTGACAGCATTTGACCTGCATCTATTAGAAGCTCTGTCTTCTCTTCAGCAGAAAAACGGTCTAAATACCTGCTGCTTTTGATATGTGAATACAATTCACCGACCGCTTCTTCGAAAATATCATTATCACTTAATAAAGCTAACGTACTATCTAATTCGTTTTTAAACGATTGGTATTCACTTAAAAAATTTCCATCCTTCATGGTTCTATCATGTTTTAAATCATAAGTCCAAACAAAATTTTCTTCCTGTTCTTCTCCATCCTGAAGACTTTCTGTTAATTCGCCGTTTGAAATTTTTTCGATTGCTTTTATTTCTAAATTCGCCGCATCCACTATTTCCAAGCGGAGTAGAACTGCCTGATTCTGTTTGCGAATGTTTTCCATCATCTCTTTACATTTTAAAAACAATTCATGAAAATAAGTGTATTTTTTCGCCGAAACAGTAACGGATTCCCAAACAATATCAGAGGTTTCAATAAATTCTAATTTAGTTTCATGTTTGGACAAGGTAACAGCAAAACATCCCTTCACAGATTGTTCCTTAGAATTTCTACCTTGAATATTTCCAGGATACACAATGTAAGGGTCCTGATGTAAAATTTGCCGCTTATGAATATGGCCAAGTGCCCAATAATCCATTTCCTTTTCTAGTAAATTCCCGATTGAAAACGGAGCATAGGGTTGATGGTATGTACTTCCCCCCTCACAATGCCCATGAAGAATACCAATATGAAAATCCGCTCCAGGTGTTTTGTTATACTGGTCCATTTTGCTCTCTCTTACATGTCTTTCCGGATAACTAAAGCCATATAAGTGGACCTTCACACCTTTATTTGTTATGTACTCGAATGTCTCTACATCAGAAGAAAACACATGGACATTTTCGGGCATCTCAATGGTTGTCCATCCCCCGCCCAAGTGATCGTGGTTTCCATGTATAACGAAAATATCAATATTTTCCATTTGAAGTCTTTCCATTTGTTTGCGCAATCTAGCTTGTGCTTTGATACTGCGGTCTTCCCCATCATATAAGTCACCGCTAATGATAACAAAATCAACCTGCTTCGAAATGGCTGCGTCCACTACCTTGGTAAAAGCACGGAAAGTACTTTCTTGTATTCTTTTAAAAATTTCCTTCGGCATATATTGCAAGCCAACAAATGGACTGTCCAAATGAAGATCTGCACAATGAATAAATGTTATATTCTCCAAAAGAACGCACCTCCTTCGAATATATGTTCTCTATTTTATTATAAACAAATTTTTGGATTATAAAAGAAATTACTAGAAAAATGAAGGTCCAATTTCTTTTTTAAACAGGATATTTAAAAGCGATTTTACATAAAATTTATGTTAAAATGTAGAAAACGTTTCCAACAAGGAGGAACATACATGCCAATTTACAAGTTAACAGCATTCGAAGCTAATGGAGAAAAAATATTGGATGAAAGTTTTGAGGCAGAAAATGATAACGAAGCTAAGAAACTCGGAGAATCGCTTTTAAAAGAAAAAGGCGCACTCGAAAAAACACATCGATGCACCTCACCAGCCGGCAAATTATTATTATTTCATCGCTAAATCGGCCCACATGGTCGATTTATTATTTTCCTAGAAATTGAGGCTTTCTTTTTTCCACAAATGCTTTTATACCTTCTTGATGATCATATGTCTGTCTCATTTTCCACTGCGCATTTGTTTCCAGTTGTAAAATGGTAGAGAGTCTATCCTTATTTAAGGTTGTGAAGATATTTTTTGTTTCAATCATGGATAGGATTGGCTTCGTTTTCCAGATATTAATTTGCTTCTGAACCGCAGCGTATATATCATCTACTACTTCATCTACGATGCCAACTTCCATCGCTTCCTTGCCATTTAATATCTTTCCTTCCCAAATTAATTGCTTGGCCTTTTCTTCCCCTATCCGTCTTTTCAAATGAAAGTGACCACCACCGTCAGGAACAAGACCTATCCCGATAAAATTCATTGCTAGTTTACTATCATCCTGACAAATCACATAATCTGCTGCTAAGGCTAAGCTTAAGCCAAGACCTGCCGCTGCACCATTCACCGCTGCAATCGTAAGCTTGGGCATTGTGTAAAAAGTTGTAACAAGACTATTTATTTGCTCCATAATCGAGAAGAACTGGTCTTTGTCATTTAACTGCAGCATTTCTTTTATGTCTCCACCTGAAGAAAACGCACGCCCTTCTCCTTTTAACACTACGATTTTAATAGCTTCATTTAAGGATACTTCCTGTAAGGCTTGATTTAATTCCTTCATTAACACAGAATTTAAAGCATTCAATGCATCCGGACGATTCAATGTAACCGTTGCAATATCTTCATTCAAATTCACAACCACTGTTTCATACACTGCATTCATGTTTATCCCCCCTATGAATAGGATAACTGAATGAATACTCATTCGTAAATGTTATTTTTTTAAAATTCCATCATTATTTCATTATTACGGGTAATACTTTGGGTGATTCAATAAAGTTGGGGGGCTTATGTTATTTACTAAGGACAATGGACTGGCTATTTCACGCTCTCTTGGCCTTTTGACGCTGTCTAAAGGACACTTGTCTGGCTTTTCCGCGCTCTCTTGGCCTTTTGACGCTGTCTAAAGGACATTTGTCTGGCTTTTTCGCACTCTTTTGGGCTTTAGATACTATCTAAAGGACATTTGTCTGGCTTTCCCACGTTCTCTTGGCCTTTAGAGACTTTCAGAATAAAATTCAAACAAAACCAACATTAACTTGTGCCCTATGTTTCGTTTACATAATTAAAGACAGGTCCTCTGACTAGTACCTGTCTTCTACAAATCTATTATTTAATAACATTCATTTTCTTCAAGAACTCAATTGGCGGTTGTTTTCGAAAATGCTCCTTGACCATGTACGAAACTCCATTTTGATTATTAGAGCGGGTTATCCAGTCAGCAGATTTTTTTAGTTCAGAAGAAGCATTTCCCATTGCAACGCCTAGACCAGCCCATTCTATCAATGGTTTATCATCATAGCCGGAACCAATGGCTACCACTTCTTCACGGCCAATATTTAAATGATCACATACATATAACAACCCTTTAAGCTTCGATGAACCGGCAGGAACAATATCCATCTCTGTATCATCTTTTACTATACAGTCTACTTCATGAAACATTTCCGAAATTGCTTTCCTTGCATCATGTAAATCCTCGAGATCATTGAAGATTACTTCTATTTTTGGAGCGGTTACTGGCGATTCCTTCAATTTTTCCACTAAGGAATCAACATATTGTTCTGAGTAGGAATATCGGTTTGAGGATTGGAAGACAATTTTGCCCATTAAATTGCTGGGCACTTTTCGCTTGTTCCCAAGGGTAAAGTCTTCATGAACTAAGCGAATTTGACAATGAAAGGCTTCTAAAAAACGGACCAGGTCCATGGTTGTGTTCTCACTTATTTTTTTCACAAGAATGGGATTTCTCTTTTCACCAGCAATAAATGCACCTTGATGGGTGACTAATGGTGCATTTACTTTCAATGCATTCCCTAGTCTACTTGCTGTAGAAAAATTTTTTGAAGTAACAATTGATACGTATATTCCTTTTTCAACCGCATATTCAATTGCTTCCTTCGTTGCTTTATTTAAACGCCCATTGCTGTTCAACAAAGTATTATCGATATTCAGCGCAAGTAGTTTATAAATCATAGATGTTCCCCCTCTTCGTTTGCAGCATATCCACCACTTATGTCTAACACTTGTTTGTATAAACTTATGTGTTTTTGGAAGAGGATAGAACTTTTTTGAAATGGATTAGTTTTGATATAGGGATGGGGCAGAAAAGAATAGTAACCAAAAAATCAAAATTTAATGGTTACTATTCTTAGCTACTCTTGCTTAGGTTTTTACTGACTCATTTTCCCGTACAGTTCGTCGAGCGGTTTCATGATGATTTTATTTATTTCATTAATCGCAATACTCATTTGTTGTTCCGCGTCCATTAGTTGAACGATTTTTTGATTTTGTTGTACCATTGCTGCAACTCTTTGGGCTTCTTCCACTTCATTTTGTAAAATGTTTTGTCCCGTCATTTGCTTTTCCTGAAGCTTCATTTGGATATTACGAAATTGATCAAATAGCTTTTTGGCAGCTGGATCTATTCTAGTTTCCTCATATTTAGCTTGTAATGTTGCATATTCCTGACTATTCTTTAATGCTTTTTCTAATTCATAGGCGATATCATAAATATTTGATGCCATGTAAAAACCTCCTCCAGTTTCTGTTATCACTATATCAAAGTATGGGCGTTCTATCCAATCTGCTACCCAAATTTAGAAAGTACTATAGAAATGGCAACATGAAAAACATTAAAAACTCGCATTCATACACAGAATTAAACATGCTTAGTCGAAAAGCATTTCTTGATGAACAAAAAAGAAATGAACCATTTTTGAAATCTATTCATACGATATCAGCAAGAGCCCAAATAATTGAAAATAGCGGGTAAACTGTATTAATTATAATGAGGTAATGCCTATGACATTACAAGTTACCGTGCAAGAATCACATCAATTCGAGGAACATACACCTATGATCCAAATGCCTTTATATACGATGCAGTATCTTCATATTCCTATCGAAAAAACAATACGAATTCGGATCGGAGAGAAATGTATTACAGCTGACTTAATATTGTCTAAGGAAGAAGCTACAGAACAAATTCTAATTATGAACCAAAAACTTTATCAAGATTTAGCACTTCCTCCTACAACATTTACCATACAGGCATTATATATCAAAGATGAACTTTGTTTAGGTCCCTTTATCGCTGTTTTAACAGAAATAAAAGGGAAAAACGATCAGCCTCCTTTTTTTGGAACCATTCATGAATTTTGCAGGGAGCTTCACCATTATGGAAATCAAGTCGGTACTGTTATTTTCGTTACCTCTCTTTCTAAAAGCAGAAACAATAAGGGCTATTATTTACTGGAAAATAATTGGGTAGAAGCTACAATACCGCGCCCTGATTTTATCTATAATCGTATTCATTCAAAAAGAGCAGAAAAAGGGAAGTTATTTAAACAAAGCTTAATGAAATGGGATAAAAATCATTCGATTCTTTTTAATTCCCGCTTTATTTCAAAATGGGAAATTCATGAGAAACTACAAATTGCCACACAGCTTCAAGCTTTTTTACCTAGTACCACATTATATGAACACTCCACTTTTCTTGAATGGCTGGATAAATATAAAGATCTATTTATTAAGCCAGTCAATGGCAGCCAAGGGCGGGGAATCATCCATGCCTATCATCAATACAATGAGATTCTGATAGAACGAACCAATTCATCTCATCAAATAAAACTGCAATACACATCAGCAAAAGAAGCTGCCTCCGACATACGAAAATGGGTTAAAGGAAAGTCATTTATCATACAAGAAACTCTGCCATTAATTCAACTCGAGAATAGAAAGATAGATTTTCGCTTTTTATGCCATAAGATGAATGCTGTTGATTGGACAATTACATCTGTTGTTGGCCGAATGTCAGGGGATGATCAATTTGTATCCAATATCGCTCAAGGTGGGAACTTATTACGCCCAATGGAGCTTTTAATTCAGTGCTTTCCCGGTAAAAAGGCTGCTCTCACCTACCAGCTAATGAAAGATTTAGCACTTGAAGTTTCAAAGGTAGTAGAAATTTCCTTTGAAGAATCATTTGTTGAATTAGGAATTGATATCGGAGTAGATTCAGAAGGAAATCCATGGCTAATTGAAGTAAATGCAAAACCATCTAAAAAATTGGATACGGACAAAAATCAAATTCGCCCTTCTGCAAAAGCCATTATTCGTTATTGTCATAACATTTGGAAGGAAAGGAGTCATCATGATGATAACATTAGGAATCTTAACACTGATTCCACATGAAAATAATGCTTATTTCGATGAAATAGCAAAACATGCAAATCAATATAAAATCAAAGTATATCTATTTTCTCCTTTAGCCATTAATCCCAATACATTACTAGTAAACGGTCTACAGTATGATAACGAACTGCAAAAATGGATTAATTCAGATTACCCTATTCCAGAATTTCTTTATGATCGCTGCTTCTATGGGGAGGATCGCAAGTCTACCGAAGCTGGAGCAATTGTTTCCTGGTTAAAGGCTAGAAAAGATATTACCTTTCTTGGCTATGGTTTGCCTAACAAATGGAGAATATATGAAACCCTTATAAAATGCCCGGAAATAGCTCCTTATTTGCCAATTACTAAAAAAGCCTCCAGTCCGGAAAAGGTAATTGCTGAATTAAGGCAGCATAATGAGATTATTTTGAAGCCCATTAACGGGGCACATGGATATGCTGTGTATGGATTGAAGCTAGTCGATAACACCATAAAAATTCAAACAACCAAGCAAAAAAATTTAATTGAGAAAACATTCACTAATCATGAGCAAGCAAAAATTTGGCTTGAGAAGTTACTTACGAAGCAAATTTTCCTGATCCAGCCTAGGTTAGATAACATCAATAAGGATGGATCACCCTTTGATTTACGTCTTTTATTACAAAAAGATGAAAATGGAAATTGGTGTGAAAGAGGCCGTGCGATTAGAACTGGATGCAAAGATGGTTTATTAACAAATATTTCTGCTGGGGCAAGTGTGAGTTCCTATGAATCATGGTGCTCTGAAGCTACTCATTTTAACCATTACTATTTAAAAAGTGAAATTCTAGATCTTTTATCCATCCTTCCCACACAGTTAGAATCCATGTTCCATCCGCTATTTGAGCTTGGTATTGATATTATCATTGCCAAAGATCAATCCATATGGATATTAGATATTAATTCTAAGCCAGGCAGAAAAATCATTAGTTTAACAAATCCCGATGATATGGAAGCTCTATATGAAGCACCTCTTGCATATTGTCAGTATTTATCAACAAAAATCAAAACACCTATTGAAGATTTTTAGGAGGAATGACGATGCCTGCCCGCTATAACATAGAGTTTTTTGATGTATCAAGTTTAAAGCTTTATTTACCTGTGAGCATGAAAAGGCAAAACCCTGTACAAAGAATTTCATTTGGCTCCAATATCATTGAAGCCAAATGTGAGTTGCAGCCCAATGGCCGAAATATTATTTCCATGAGTAAAGGATTAGCACGAAAACTTGAACTCCCGGAATTTATTAATTCTATCTATCTTTTCGAGCAAGAGGATCTTCTCGTTATTGGACCACTCGTTGGCATCTTTTCTTCCGGCTTTACACCTTATCAAATAAAACCAATTGGAGAGAGAACCCCTATTTTTGAAAAGCTTCTGTCCGTACAATCTTCCGTTGGGGTCATCCCATTCTTGTTTGGCGAACAACATATCAACTGGGAGCAAGGTAAGATTGAAGGGTATTTCTTTACGAAAAATGGTTGGGAGACAAGAAAAGTTCCTTTCCCAAATGTCACATATGACCGACTGCCAAATCGAAGGAGCGAAAGACTACAGTCTTCCAGAAAGGTAAAGGAAAGGATGAGTCAAGATTATCTAATCCCTTGGTATAATCCGGGCTTCTTCAATAAATTGGATGTATATGAAAGATTATTACAAAGCGATATTGCTGAAAAATATTTACCGGAGACATTCCCTTTTTCTTCTTTTGCGCAAATCGAACAGATGCTATCGAAATATGGGCATGTCTATATAAAGCCGATGAATGGCAGTTTAGGCTTAGGAGTACATCAACTTTTATATCATCGGGAAGAGCAAGCCTATTATTGCCGATATCATGATCAAACCAATCATTTAATGAAATTCAAATCATTAGAGGCACTAATGAAAAAAATATTTGGAAAGAAAAATTTAGAAAGAATGGTAGTTCAGCAAGGTATTACTTTAATGCGGTTTAATAATCATCCGGTTGACTTTAGGGTTCATGTTAATAAAAACAAGGATGGACAGTGGGAAGTAAGTGCACTAGCAGCTAAAGTAGCTGGCAAAGGAAGTCCTACAACACATATTAAAAATGGTGGTAGTGTCAAAACAATGGAAGAAGTATTCGACCATGAAGAGGAATACCAATTATATAAACAAAAACTCGAAAAAGCTGCACTTGATTTAGCGTCTGTTATTGAGGAACAAATGGAAGGAATTATCGGAGAAATTGGATATGATTTTGGAATCGACACAAATGGAGAAATATGGCTATTTGAGGCAAATTCAAAGCCTGGAAGATCTATTTTTAAACATCCGGATTTAAAGGAATTTGATGTTTTAACAAGGAAGTTATCTTTATCCTTTGCCGTTTTTTTAACAGAAAAAGCAATGAAAACACCTGAGGAATTGTTTTTATGAAAATTTATTTTCATCCCAAAAAGAACACTTTCATTCATACAGATAAAAAGAATGGACCATATTTTTGGGGGAAAAATGATGAATTACTTCCTTGTCTGGATGAAGATGTCACACCTTTCCATCTTTTTAAAATGAAAACAAATAAAATGAGGATTGGTCCACTGATAGGCATATTAATAAGTCGAAACAGACGTTCTGAGGTAATCGGGGACAGTGAGCTTTATATCGGTATTCAAAAAGAATTACAAAAACAAGGCGGAATTTCCTTTCTTTATAGCCTTGATGATTGTGAAAAGGATTATATCAATGGAATCTGTTATTGTACAGAAAAAGAGATATGGATTCAAGCTGCTTTTCCCTATCCACAGTTAGTTTATAATCGTATTTCATTCAGAAAACAAGAAATGGAAGAAGCTTTTATACAACATGTTCAATGGATTAAAAATAACGATATTATCCTCTTTAACCCAGGATTTATAGATAAATTTTTAATGCACCAAATTTTCTCCCAACATGATCAACTAAAATCTTTATTACCAGAAACCATCCTTATCGAAAAAGACAGCAGTGCCTTTAGGGAATTTTTACAATCACACAAAAGACTATATTTAAAACCTACCAAAAGTTCTCAAGGGAATGGTATTAAATTATTAACTCGTGTAAGAGATAATAAATTTCAAATTCGCACGAATGCAAAAATTGAATATCTAACAACCTATCCAATGCTTCTTCGCTACTTAGAAAATCATTGTTTGAATCAGGCATATATTGCACAAAAAGCAATCGACAGTGATTTAATCAACGGAAAAAAGTATGATTTTCGTATCCTTTCCCATTTTGAGAATGGCCAGTATAAAATCACAGGCATTGGGGTCAGAATGGCTAGTAAAGACGGTATTACAACCCATGTTTCTAAGGGAGGAGAAATCTTTCCTTTCCATATTAGTACACATAGACGACTAGTGCATGATTTTAAAAGCATTGTAGAAGAATGCGGAAAGTCTCTTTCCCATCATCTAGGTTTTTTTGGAGAATTTTCAATAGATGTTGGTATGGATACGGATGGAAAGCTTTGGATATTCGAGGTGAATGCAAAACCAATGAAATTTGATGAATCAGAAATTGAAAGAAAAAAAATGACAAAACTAATTCAGCTATTTTACGAGCTCACCAATTCTTAATATACGATATAATGGATATAACAAGATTCAAGGGGGGCTAGTATTATTGATCCAACATTTCCAATACAAATCCTTATATTCAAATGATAACTTGCCAGGTTGGTCCTTCTCCTTTTATTATCAGAAACAAATAATTACTGGAGTGTATCACCCAGATGGAAAAATTGAGTGGAAAACAGAAAGATTTAATCCAGAAAATGAAGACGAAATAAAAAAACAAATCCACGAGATTATGCTTTATCACGTATATGACAAATAGAAAAGCGGAACACGGCAAGTAGCATCAAGGATTTCAATCTCAAACACACAAGATTCAGGATTTATTTACCAAGTTAAAACATGAATGCAACTATCCCCTCCATGTTTAAACTAAACACGAAAGGAGATGGTTGCAATGTCAATGTTCAAGGATCCGGAGTTCTTACCGGACACACATTATGAAGGAAAAGACAAAGCTTATTTAGATGTAGATAGAATAGTTAATGAAGGGTTGTCCGGCGGTTCTGTTCATATGCGCCAAGACTCCACCAATATTGAAGAAGCAATTGATTTATTCGAGGAAGATCCTCCAACCGAAGTGTAGTTAGAGTATTCAAAACAATCCTGATAGCGGGGTTGTTTTTTTGTGTGCACAAAATTTTTTGAAAGGTTCTTTTATTTTTAATACAATAATTCATAAGAAATACAAAACGAGGTATTGATATGATAAAACAATTGAAAGAGCATTATCCAAATGCCGTTGTACAGCCTACACAGCTGCAGCTCCCCCATTATTATTGTTTTTATATTGAAACAGAAAATAGCTATATAGCAATTCCCGAAGCAGATATTTCAAAGCCGGAATTAGAGCTAATGAGCTGTCTCTTCCCTGTTAACTCTAATTCGACGCAATTAAATCAGGGAAAACGAGCTCAGGAATGGTATAATTTCTTAAATAGTTCTGAAGCTGAAATACCAAATGAATCCAGTAAAGTGGAATATCGGATTATTCAATATACGATTTCAGGATATAAAGAAGATTTTGAACTAAAGGATATTGAGGAAGCTTTTCATAACATATTTTCACACCCCGTCATTCCAATTTTCATTTCCCAGAAAGAAGGAATGATCATTGAAAGTAAACATCCTCTCGCACTTACTGTCCAAGAGCTCTATTCTGCTATTCAAGCTTTTGAAGGAGATTTTTACTTTAACATTCATTTTTTCATCGGGCAATTCCGTCCGTTAGATTATCAACTTAAAAGACTTTACCAGTTAGAAAAAAATTTATTTGACTTCGCTCTTTTAGAAAAGACAAAGGAAAGAATTTATACATTCGAGAATGTCCTTCCTCTTTTCGCACTTAAAAAGGTGGATATCTCTTTCAGGAAGCTTTTGTTTGCCCAAATTTACCAAGCCTTTGATGAAGATAAAGATTTGTGGAATACAATTAAACTTTACTTAGAGAATCATTCCAATACGAGTCAAACGGCCAAGCAGCTTTTTATGCACCGGAACAGCTTGCAGTATAAGATTGATAAATTTATTGAAAGAACTGGAATCGATATAAGAAGCTTTCTTGGTGCTTTGACCACCTACCTTGCTTGCCTTGATTACGGTGGAGTGGAAAATGAAAGCAAAAAAGTGCCGAAAAACTAGTCGGAATTTTTGTGCAGAGTGTACATACCTAAATGAAAAGGCTTTCCTTACTATAGAGATAAATAAAGTGAGGGGGAATAAAAGTGGCAGAATTAAAATTAGAACACGTTTATAAAGTTTACGACAATAAAGTAACAGCAGTTAAGGATTTTAATCTACATATTAAAGATAAGGAATTTATCGTGTTCGTTGGTCCTTCTGGCTGCGGAAAATCTACTACACTTCGTATGATTGCAGGACTGGAGGAAATTTCTGACGGTGACTTTTACATTGATGACAAACGTGTCAATGATGTAGCACCGAAAGATCGTGATATTGCCATGGTATTCCAAAATTATGCGCTCTATCCACATATGAGTGTATATGATAATATGGCATTTGGTCTTAAACTAAGAAAGGTTCCAAAAGCTGAAATAGATCGGAGAGTAAAGGAAGCTGCAAGTATTCTTGGTCTTGAAGAATATTTAAATCGCAAGCCTAAAGCATTGTCAGGCGGTCAGCGCCAACGTGTTGCCTTAGGACGTGCCATTGTACGTGATGCAAAGGTCTTTCTTATGGATGAACCACTTTCCAACTTAGATGCAAAATTAAGGGTTCAAATGCGTGCTGAACTTGTAAAATTACACCAAAGATTAAACACTACTACTATTTATGTAACACATGACCAAACGGAAGCAATGACAATGGCAACTAGGATTGTCATTATGAAAGACGGAGTAATCCAACAAGTCGGATCTCCAAAAGAAGTATATGACAACCCAGTTAATATGTTTGTTGCCGGATTCATCGGCTCTCCTGCTATGAACTTCTTTAAAGGCAAATTGGAAGACGGAAACTTTATCCTATCAAATAACGTGAAAGTTGCGGTTCCAGACGGTAAAATGAAAACTCTTCGTGAAAAAGGCTATGTAGGCAAAAATATCGTACTCGGAATTCGCCCGGAAGATATTCATGACGAACCTATTTTCCTTGATGCATCACCAGGTTCTAAAATTAAAGCTACTATAGAAGTTTCTGAATTAACAGGTGCTGAAACAATGCTATATTCCCAAATTGAAGGACAAGAATTTATTTCCAGAGTTGATTCACGTACCGAAATCCGTATCGGAGATAAAGTAGATTTAGCATTTGATATGAACAAAGCGCATTTCTTTGATACAGAAACAGAATTGAATGTAGGTTAATTATACAATTGCAAGTATACCTTTACTTACTAAATATGTTTTTAGCAATCGGTTTTTTCCGATTGCTTTTTTATTAATTTGAATGGTACTCAATGGTTTTTTTATAATCAAAGCCGCATTCTCTGCATTTAAACAAATGTACACATTCAGGTCGTTTTGAACTAGTTGGGTCACCATCTTCTAATTTTATTATATCAATTTCCATATAAGGACTATAGTCATCATAATAATCATATATACGCCCTTGATCCTCCATCTCTTCGCCACATTGTATACAAGGAATCGTCCAATCCGAAACACCGTTACATAATTCGCACCACTGCATAAGAATCACCCTTTTTCAAAATACTATTTACATTTATGGTGTGTATTCTTTCAATAAATCATTCTGTAATGGAGTGAAATCGCGGAATAATTTTCCTATTTATTTTCTTGTATATTTTATTTAGAAAAAAACATAATACTAGTACAAGCAGCAAACAGCCACACATCAAGCATAAACAAACATTGGGTTATACCATAGATGGTCACAAGTTTATTTGTGTGCTGGTGCAAATCCAGCTAACCCAACCAACCAAAAAATTTCAACGAGGAGATGACAGAATTATGGCACGTAGCAACAATTCTAACAACTTACTAGCTCCTGGAGCAGAACAAGCAATTGATCAAATGAAGTATGAAATTGCTTCAGAATTCGGTGTAAACCTTGGTGCAGACACAACTTCTCGCGCTAACGGATCTGTTGGAGGAGAAATCACAAAACGCCTTGTTCAAATGGCTGAGCAACAATTAGGCGGTAGCTTCCGTCAATAATTGAAAATAAAATATAATAATGGCTTGGGAGACACTTATGAGTGTCTCCCCTCTATTTTTATTTAGCGCTAACAGCCTAAGCAAGATGTACGCTCTTCTATCTTATTTTAAATTAACCATTTTGCTCGGATCAATCCACTGATCATATTGTTCTTCGGTTAAATATCCTGTTTTAATTGCAGCTTCTTTTAACGTAGTACCTTCTTTAAACGCTAATTTTGCAATTTCAGCTGCCTTTTCATAGCCAATATGAGGGTTCAGAGCTGTCACTAACATTAAGGAACGGTTGACATTTTGAGTGATAACCTCTTTATTTGGCTCAATTCCCACTGCACATCTTTCATCAAATGATTTCATACTGTCTGCAAGAAGATGTAAGGATTGCAGAAAATTATAGATGATAACTGGTTTGAACACGTTTAATTCAAAGTTTCCTTGGCTGGCTGCAAATCCAATTGCTGCATCATTTCCAAATACTTGAACCGCCACCATTGTAAGCGCCTCACTTTGTGTTGGATTCACTTTACCAGGCATAATGGAGCTTCCTGGTTCATTCGCAGGGATGGAGATTTCGCCGATGCCGCTTCTTGGTCCGCTTGCTAACCATCTAACATCATTAGCAATTTTCATTAAATCTGCAGCTAATCCTTTTAAAGCACCATGTACATGCACTAATTCATCATGACTAGTTAAGGCATGGAATTTGTTATTAGATGAACGAAATGAATAGCCCATTTGCTCGTTTAATTGTTTTGCTACTTCCTCCCCAAATTTAGGGTCTGCATTTATTCCTGTACCTACTGCGGTTCCTCCAATTGCCAAGTTTAAAATATGGTCCGAACTTTCTTTAATCATTTGCTCACTTTTTTCCAGCATGGCTCTCCAACCGCTAATCTCTTGTCCAAGCGTAAGTGGAGTAGCATCCTGAAGATGTGTGCGTCCGATTTTAATAATATCCATGAATGCCTGTTCTTTTTGCAATAAAGTGTTTTTAAGCTGCTCTAATGACGGTAATAATCTTGTCTGCAATTCGTGAAAAGCAGCAATATGCATGGCAGTTGGGAATGTATCATTAGAACTTTGCGACATATTAATATCATCATTTGGATGAATTTTCTCTTCACTATTATTCTCTTTCAAGATTTCATTTGCTCTTCTAGCAACAACTTCATTTACATTCATATTAGATTGTGTACCGCTTCCTGTTTGCCAAACAACAAGTGGGAAATGGTCATCAAATTTTCCTTCTAATACTTCATCACAAGCCTTCACAATTGCATCTCTTTTTGTTGCGGAAAGCTTTCCGAGTTTTTGATTAGCAATCGCTGCGGCTTTTTTCAACTGCGCAAACGCACGAACAACTTCCATTGGCATTTTCTCCGAACCAATCGGGAAATTTTCTTTACTTCTTTGGGTTTGGGCACCCCAATATTTATCTGCCGGAACTTTCATTTCTCCTAAGGTATCTCTTTCAATGCGATATTCCATTATACATTCCTCCTTAACGTCATACACTATACATTTGTTTCCTATTTATTCCGTTTTCATGTTTATTTTCTCATAATTATTTTTAAAGTTCATGCGGAATGCTTATACGAAAAGCGCAAGCCCCTTGGTTATCGGCGTATGGATGAGTGAAATTAGCTCTTCAAATTTCAACTTCGGAGTCTTTGACTGAGATAAAGGAAACACAGCGAGGTAGTTCACGAGCTGATGTTGACTTATCGACGGAGAAATTCACTAGGCGATAGGCGCTGAATCTAGACATCAATAACAGTGCAAGCCCCTTCCCCATCCGCATCGGGGAAAAGGAAAATTACTTCTATTATCAATCATGTTTCGGAAGGTATGCCGCATGGTTACATTTAATAAATTTCAAAGATAACTAAAAAAGCAACTTCAAAAAGAGAGTTGCTTTTTTTAACATATAAATTACATAGCAGGAGATTTTTCCGTCGTAACAGTACTGCCTTTTACTAATTTCGGCAAAACAATTATATAATAGACTGCTGGTAACATTAAGGCAGCACCAACAATGCAGAATAACGCCTCAATACTAAGAAACTTTTGAAATGCGATTCCGATAAATGCTAAGGTAATGGTTTGAGATAACATCATCAATGGATCAATCCAACCTTGGACCCTTCCCATCAGCGTAGGATCTACAATGCTCGGCAACCATCCACCAATTGATACATTTATAACAGGCAACGCAAGTGCTGAGATAAATGTTAGACTTAAAAACACAGGGATAGATGTTGCAAATCCAGCTAGAGCAACAAACCCTCCAGAAATAAGCAACCCAATAATAATTAAGTGATGGAACTTATATTTTTGAACGAGAATAGAGCTAATCACACTGCCGATTAAAACTCCGCACCCGAATATAATTCCAATTAACACCGAATATTCTTCATAGGTGTTTGGCGCGAGTTTATATTTCAAAATAAAAATTGGAATTACGGAAAAGCCTCCGTTTGCTACCCCAAAAACAATAAAACCAACTATCAAGGAGCGTAACAGCTTATGGTTCAGAATATACCGAGCACCGGATTTAAAATCCTTAAACACTAGGGAAATATTCATATCCTTCCATGTATGCCTTCCATTAGGCATCCTCACCTTCTCTTCAAAACGATTCGCTTTTATTAGAATAGCACTGATGAAAAACGAAATTGCATCAATAATAACAGCTCCGTATACTCCGGTAAGCTTATAGGCAATGACTCCGAGACCGCTTCCGAAAAGCATAAAAATACTAGATACCATTTGGTTTAGACCTGCAGCTGTTGCATAATCATCTTTATCCAATATCCCTTGTAGAATGGCTGATTCAGCTGGTGCAAAAAATTTACGAACACCGCTTCTTAAGAAGAGGACGGCAAATACTAATGGCATCCAACCAATATAAATGGCACCGAATAATGCAATTGTGAGAAAAATACTGATTGTATCGCAATAATAAGCAACCTTTTGGCGATCCATGCGGTCCGCAATAACCCCTACTATGAAAAAGATAGCCAATGTTGGCAGCGAATACATCATTTCTGCAGTGGATGCATAGCCCGGCTGATTAGAAAAACGGTCAAGCAAGTAAAAAGTAAATGCTGTCATTCCAATTACAGACCCCATTTGTGATGTGAAGTTAGCAAAAAATAATTTTGTAAAACTGTGATTTTTAAATAAGCCAATAAATTTTTTCATTCTCCCATACCTCATTCTTTTAAGTTACTCTAATTATATTGTGGAGATGGCGGTTTCGGGAGCATCTCATGAATGGTTTTATCTCCGTCTCAGGACGGAAAAAAGAACGAAAAGCGGAATCGCCTTAATCAGCGAGGGATAGATCTCAGTATCTTGTTGCAAGATAGAAAAAGACCCCAAACATTGTTTGGAGTCTAATACAAAATTAATGTCCTCTTATTTCATTCCATTTTTCCTTTAATTGATTCGTTAGATCCTTCCACTTGCTTTTATGCTCTTCAATTTTATCTTTGAGTTTTTTGGCACTTTCTTTCAGTTTTTCATCAATTTCCTGTGCTTTATCAACGAGAGAATGATTATCCTTCTTGCCAGCTAGTATGGCGTTAACGGACTGGACGTCAAACTGACCTGGTTTTGTGTATTTCAGTGTATTTTGCATGACAGCTTGGAAAATTGGCACAACCCCTTGGGAACTTAATCCACTTAAATAATGCTGAGAATCAGTTTTATCATAGCCCAACCATACAGCACCAACAAGATTTGGAGTGTATCCTACGAACCACTGATCCGTTGTTCCATTTGAGCTATAAGAAGATTGGGTAGAGCCAGACTTTCCGGCAATCGTATAACCTGGAACGTTAATCCCTTTACCCGTTCCTGTTTCAACCACATTTAATAGCATCGAAGTCATTTCATTTGCGACTTTTTTACTTGTTACATCTGTTTCTTTAGGTTTTCTTTCTGCAATGACATTTCCAGTTGGTCCTACAATCTTTGTGATTATATGGGCATCGTATCTTTTCCCTTCATTGGCAAAAGCAGAAAATGCATCCGCCATTTGCAGAGGAGATACCCCTTTATGCAATCCACCCAGTGCCAGTCCTAAATTTCTATCCTCTTTTGTCAAAGGAATGCCAAACCGTTTTACAGCATCCATTCCTTTATCAATCCCTATTTTATTTAATAGCCACACTGCCGGTAAATTAATTGACTCTTCTACCGCTTTATACATTGGGACTTCACCAAGATATTGTCCATTATAATTTTTAGGAGCATAATTTCCAAGGGTCATTTGCTCATCTTTCAAGGAGGAATTTGCCGTGTACCCTTGTTCTAGTGCTGGAGTATACACGGCTAAAGGTTTCATTGTTGACCCAGGCTGTCTTTGCAATTGAGTAGCCCGATTAAATCCTCGGAATACCTTCTCACCTCTTCCGCCAACAAGTGCCCTTACACCACCCGATTTTGGATCGAGCAAAATGCCACCACTTTGAACTAAATCGCCGTCACGTCCATAAGGAAATAACGAGTCATTCTCGTATACATGTTCAAGTCCGGATTGAATGTTTTGATCCATTTCTGTGTAAATACGATATCCTCTTGTTAAAATCTCATCTTGTGTCAGTCCATAGCGATTGATAGCTTCATCTAATACTGCATCCACATAATAAGGATATTTTCCTTTTAAGGGATCTCCTCCTGTATCTTTTAGTACTAATTTCTCATTAACAGCTTTATTATATTGATCTTCCGTAATATAACCATACTTTTTCATGGCACCTAATACAACATTTCGGCGATCAATGGCACGGTCCATATGATTATATGGGTCAAGTGCTGAGGGTGCATTAATAATTCCCGCTAATGTAGCTGCTTCACTTAAATCAACATTTTGAACATCTTTACCAAAGTATTTCCTAGATGCATTTTCAACACCCCAAGCACCATGTCCAAAATAGATTTGGTTTAAATACATTTGTAAAATATCATCTTTGGAATAATATTTTTCAATTTTAACAGCTAAAAAAAGCTCTTCAATCTTTCGTCTGTATGTTCTTTCCGGTGAAAGCAAAGCATTCTTTGTTAGCTGTTGAGTAATAGTGCTTCCGCCCGCAGTAACACCGCCTGCAGCGATGTTTTTAAAAAATGCGCTTGTCATTCCACGAATATCGAAACCACCATGTTCATAAAAACGATGGTCCTCGATTGCAACAACAGCATTTTTCAAATTATCCGGAACTTGTTTGATGGAAACTCCCTCTGTCCGGTTCGCAGAAATCTTACTTGCCATGTCTCCATCTTTGTCATATATAGCAGTAGATTGTGATAGTCCTTTTTTTAATGAGCCGATATTAACCGTACTGGCAGTATAGGTAAAAAAGCCCAGAACACCCAACACAACTAGTGATAGGGCCAGCAAGATTATTTGAGTCATATGTGCTTTCTTCCATAACCGTTTTACAGCCACCCAAACTCGCTGTAACTGCTCCATGTTATTCCCTGCTTTCCTCATTCATTTGGAATCTAAATATCGCATTCCAATATTTACAAAATAGAGTTATCTCTATTCTATGCTAAAGAATAGTATGGAACATGAAAAAAAGCAATGAAAATTTTATAAAGAGATAGAAGCTTGCTTAGTAGCCAAAAATTAAAAAAGAAAGGGATCGTTCCGTTCCCTTTCCTTTCCATAATTCTATTTATTTTTTCCGCATAACAAGTCTTGGTGATATTATAAGTATGAATAATACCAGGATTACGCTGAGAATAAAACTTGGCAACATATATCCGCCATTATATAGGAATGAATAAAGTACTACTGGCTGTCCCGCTGGCGCATAGGTGCCAAAAAAGACAATACCTGTATAAAAGTGAACTATATATCTTAATAAACTACCAATTAATATTCCAATTATAGAATATGTAATCCATGTTCCTTTTTTGGAGCTTTCTAATGCATTTCTAATTTTGTTAGCAAATAAACCAGCAAAACCAATAACCGTAAATGCAACAAAATAATCTAATATTCCTTGAGTTAGAGTATAGATTTTCGCAAAGCCTGTAATAAATTGTAATAACCCTAGAATAAAGCCTGTTAATAAACCGCCTTTAACTCCCCAGCGAAATGCCATGATAAAAACTGGAATCATAGCTAATGTAACGGAACCTCCCTCAGGCCAAATTGCTTGACAGATGATTCCTGAAACTAAGTCTAATAAATATGCAAGTGCTCCCAAAACAGCAACTTCCACTAGAAATAAAGTTTTTGTCTTCATTTTTTCCTCCCCATTTCCCTAATGTATTTTCAACTGACTACCCTATTAGGGACCGGGATAAAGAAAACACTGTATTGCTGAAATAAAAAAAGCAATACAGGACGGTTTTTTGGAAGTCCTAATATTGCTTCATTCCATTAAACCACAGTCCCTGCGCTAGCATTATCTAACAGGTTCATAGGGTCAGAACTCAAACGTTCACTCTCAGCCATTTTCGGCTCCCCTTGTGGGAATATTCATTTTCCATATTGAATATACTACGAAACTATTCATTTGACAATATTTTTTCTTGAATTTGAGAAAAGGATAAAATAATGAAAATTCCTTGGAAAGTTTTTGATAATTTTGATATATTTAAAGAAAAATATTTTTGTTCTCTAGAGTACCGTATTGGGGGTGACAAAAATGATTCCGTTAAAAGATATGGTAATAGGTTTTTTGATCGATTACCGTGAACAAATATTATCCCAATGGAATAATCAAATATTAATAAGTGAAAAAGATCCTTTTAAAGAGAATGTCCAATTTAATGGCCAACTTATGTACGATATTATACTGGAAGCAGTTTCCTTGCCAAAAAGTCAAATTGATCAACTATTAAAACCATTATCAGAGAAACTTGCGGATGAAAGAAGAAAAGCAAATATTAATATTGGTGAATTTGTTTACAATGTTAATTTGGGACGCTCCATTATTTTTAAGGATTTATTTAGCATACATACCGACTGGAAAGAACTTCATCCTGCCATTGATAAAATAAATTATACCTTTGATCAATTTCTTTACTATGCCGTTTCTAAATATTCCGAAACACAGGATATGATCATTAAGGAAAAAAGCGATATTATTACGACAACCCACCAAGACCGATTAACACTTTTAGGTCAAATGACTTCCAGTTTTGTTCATGAATTCCGTAACCCATTAACATCTATACATGGTTTTGTTCAATTATTAAGGGCCGATTATCCTACACTCCCTTACTTGGATATTATTTCTAATGAGCTTGAACAATTAAAGTTTAGTATTTCCCAATTTTTAATGCTATCAAAAAAGGAAATTATTGAGAATAACAAAACATTGATATCACTTAATGATTTAATAGAACAAGTTTTGTCCTTTTTATATCCTCGTATTTTAGAAGTTAATGTAGATATACAAAAAGATTACAAAGAAAATTATACCATTCAAGGTTATCAAGATGAAATTAAACAAGTACTTGTAAATATTATTTTTAATGCGATCGATGTGTTATTAAATATAGAGCATCCAATCATTCGAATTAAATTAGACAAACAAGAAGAAAATGTGACATTAGAAATTGCAAATAATGGACCTAAAATCCCTGAAAGCTTAATAGACCATATTTTTGAACCATTTGTTTCACAAAAGGAAAGCGGAACTGGATTAGGTCTATATGTATGCAAAAATACAATTGAAAAGCATGGTGGATTGTTAACATGTCAATCAACTGATGATTGGACTGTATTTAAGATTCTTCTTCCCCTAACATAAAATCAGAGAATCCAAGTACATAAAAAAGAACTCTCCCGAAATTGGAAGAGTTCCTTTGTCTATATTTCTCTGAATATATTACCAGAAGAAGAAAGGCAAAAAGGCCAAAGTTCCAATTGCACCTAATGCTATACCAAAACCGAGGCCCCATCCCCAGCCTCCCCAGTAAGGATAACCATAACCACTATAAAAAGGATATGCATACCCTCTATTTCCACCAGGAAGAGGTCTTAAATATACCATCCGATTATCTACTCGATGAATAATACCCCGATGAATTCTTCCATTTTTTGTGCGAATTTCAACTGGTCTTCCGATCCCACGCTGACACATATGATAGTAATTCAATTGTGTTCACCTCCATTGGTTTCCTACACTTTTAGTTTATGGATATTAACTTTTTTGGAGTGGACAATCGTACAGGGCTATCGTTTCATTTTCTTATGTACTTAATTGAAAAAGCCATGAACCTTTCCAAAAAAAATATATCCCCCCCGCTAAAAGTGGAAAAGGGATATATTTTTTTAATTAGTAAACATATGCTGCACCAACAATAATTAAAAGAATAAACAGGACAACGATTAGCGCAAAGCCACCTCCGGCGCCAAAGCCACCGTAACCATATCCAGGATATCCATATCCATATCCTCCGCATCCACACATAAAGTATCACCTCCTTAAAAAGGTGCTCAATAATGGTTTCTTATAACATACACTATTCATCATTGAACAAATTTGTTATGGGCGTATGTTTATTTTATAGACATTACATTAATGATTGGCAGGTGCTTCTTCTTGTATTTCTGTATATCCAATTTCATGGATTTTTCTTGCAAGCTCCCGATGCCCTTCATTATTGGGATAAAGTAAATCTCTTGTACACCACTTCTCTTCATTACCTTTAAATAATGAGTGTAAGTTTAATGCATAAACAGGAGGTTTTCGTCCTAAGAATTCCATATACCGATTAAAGTTTTTGATCCATTTCTCCTTCGTTTCATCGTCATGATAAGGATTATGCAAGCCCAAAATAACTAACATATACTTGTCATTTTGCGCCGATTTCATATCCTTTATCTTTTGAACAATATCGTCGATGCTACTTTTACAAGTTTTTAATAATTGAAAGAACTCCGTCTCATTGTTATTTTCCTTAAACCTATTCACTGCATCGATATAATCCTGATGTCCTGCGGAAAGTACAATGATACCACTATCTTTAATTGCATCTTTAACCCTGGTTTCCTCTAAAAGTTCATATATATCGCTGGAACGATAAGTGGAGCGAGCAATACTAGTTACATAAACTCTCTCCCTCAATATTTCTTCCATCATTCTTGCATGTCTTTGAGTAAAACCTGGTGACAAAAACGAGGCCCCTATCCCAGCACATAAACCATCACCTATTGCCAGATACCTCATCGTTACCCCCCCATCAAAACTAAGTTAAATATCCTTATTCATTTGTATTCATTTCTCAGTGAGTGGTCACTAGCATAGATAAAAATAGGCGGGTTAATCAAAACGCAAAAAAATGATAAAAAGGAGGAACCACAAATGGGTTTCTCCTTTTTATCATTTTTTATAGAAATTACTTAACAAATGTAAATCTACCTTATTTTAGGACCTATGAGATACTATACGTAACATCAGGTAAAATTATCCTTCAAATTTACTTGCTGAAATTTGAAAAGCCATTTCCCTAGCTCATGAACTACCTCAGCATGTTTTCCTTTATTTCGCCGGTCACTTCGAAATCCATATACCGATTGGTAAGGTTATTGTCACTTTTCTGTTATTATTGATATAAATGGCATGCCACAAAATGGTTTGATTTTGCCTCCAACCATGTCGGTGTTTTTAAAGAGCAAATATCCATTGCTTTAGGACATCTTGTACTAAACCTACATCCAGTGGGAGGATTTATTGGATTGGGCACATCCCCTTTCAGAATAATTCGCTCCCTTTTCCTTTCCACTTTAGGATCAGGTATAGGAATTGCAGATAAAAGAGCCTGAGTGTAGGGATGCAGAGGATTACTATACAATTCTTCACTTTCCGCAAGCTCCATTATATGTCCTAAATACATAACTGCAATTCTATCACTAATATGTTTTACCATAGATAAATCATGAGCAATAAATAAGTAGGTTAATTCTTTTTCTTCTTGCAGCTTCTTTAGTAAATTTACAATCTGGGCTTGGATGGAAACATCCAATGCAGCGATGGGTTCATCGGCTACAATGAATGTTGGATCTACTGCTAACGCTCTAGCAATTCCAACACGCTGTCTTTGTCCGCCGCTAAATTCATGTGGATAACGGTTAGCATGGTATTGGTTAAGTCCAACAAGTTCTAATAACTCCAGTACTCGATTTCTTCTTTCCTTTTGGCTCATATTGGGGTAATGTATTACCAATCCCTCAGAAATTATTTCTAAAACAGTCATTCTCGGATTTAAAGACGAATATGGATCTTGATAAATCATTTGGATGTTTTTTGCTATACTTCTTTTACTAGTTTCCCCCCTAGTTCCACCTAATTCTTCACCGGCATATTTCACCTTGCCGGAAGTTGGTGTGTATAGCTGAATTAGGGTTCTACCAACAGTTGACTTTCCGCATCCAGATTCTCCAACTAACCCCAATGTCTCCCCTTTATAGATGGTGAAACTAATATTATCAACAGCTTGTAACGTTTTGTTCTTTCCAATGGAAAAATGTTTTGTTAAATTCTCTACTTCAATTAATGGTTTTATATCCTGCATTATATTGTACCTCCAATACCAATAGGCTGCAGTTCTTTCGGTGTCCTATTATCTTGGAGCCAACAAGAAACAGAGTGACCGTCTAATATTTCCTTTTTAACAGGAGGAAAGTAATGGCAAACTTTCATCGTATACGGACATCTTGGAGCAAACGGGCATCCTGTTCCTATACTTGCCAAATCAGGTGGTGAACCGGGAATTGGAATTAACGGTTTGTTTCGATTTTCATGAAGCTTTGGCATAGATTGCAATAAGCCTAAGGTATATGGATGCTGAGGATTATAGAAGATTTCATCTACCGACCCCATCTCAACGATTTCCCCTGCATACATAACTGCTACTCTATCCGCCATATTTGCAACAACACCGAGATCATGCGTAATAATAATAATGGAAGTACCTGTTTTTGCTTGCAGGTCTTTCATTAACTCTAATATTTGAGCTTGAATGGTCACATCTAGTGCTGTTGTCGGCTCATCCGCTATTAGTATTTTAGGATTGCATGCTAATGCCATAGCAATTACGACCCTTTGCCTCATTCCCCCTGAATATTGGTGCGGATAAGAATCAAGTCGATCTTCTGCGTTTGGAATACCAACTAATTTAAGCATGTTAATGGCTTTTATTTTTGCTTCTTTGCTACTAAGATTTTGGTGCTTTTTAAGCCCCTCTATAATTTGCCTTCCAATTTTCATTGTAGGGTTTAAAGCGGTCATCGGATCTTGAAATACCATTGAAATTTGTGATCCTCTAATCTGTTGAATCTTCTTCAGCGGCATTTCTAATAAATCATTTTTCTCGTAGTTAACTTTCCCGGAAGTTATTCTCGCATTTTGTTTTGGCAACAGTCTCATGATTGCCTTTGCTGTTACTGATTTACCAGAACCTGATTCGCCAACAATTGCCAAAGTTTCTCCTTTATTTAATGTAAAATCCACACCTCTAACAGCCTTTACCACTCCATTTTGTGTATGGAAATTTACATGTAAATTCTTTACCTCTAAGATCTCATCATTCAAGGATAACCCTCCTTTATTTTCTCATCTTCGGATCTAGTGCATCTCTAAGACCGTCTCCTAAAAGATTAAAGCTAATCATAATTGCACTTATCACTACTGCGGGGAAGATAAGTTTATACGTAAAAAACCGCATTCCTTTATACCCATCTTCAATTAGCACACCAAGAGAGGCTAAAGGTGCTTGTAATCCAAGACCGATGAAACTTAAAAATGCCTCAAAGAAAATAGCTGTTGGAATGGTGAACATCAAGGTCACAATAATTGGGCCCATTACATTTGGAAGCAAGTGTTTTCCTATCAATCTTCGATTCGAAGCTCCTAATGTTCGAGAGGCCAATACAAATTCTTGTCCTTTTAATTGTAGTATTTGCCCTCGAACCACCCTAGCCATGCTTACCCAGCCAGTTACAATCATAGCTAGAATAATAGACGTAATACCTGGTTCAAGTATCAAAATAAAGAGAATAATAACAATTAGGTTTGGAATTCCTACTAATATCTCAATTATTCTTTGCATGACATTATCAACTTTACCGCCATAAAAGGCTGATATCCCTCCGTATAATACACCTATAAAAAGGTCTAACAACGCTGCTACCAATGCAATAAATAATGAAATTTGTGTTCCTTTCCAAACTCTAGTCCATAAATCTCTTCCGAATTCATCGGTACCAAACCAATAATTTTCTTTAATGTTTCTTTTTTTATACTGATCGATGCCGTGTACATCCTTGCCATCGAAGCCAAGCCACTCCAACCCTGATATTTTTGGCGGTAAATTCGTGTGCACAATATTTTGTTGTCTATAAGTATGCCCGCTTATTTGGGGACCAACCAGAGCCAGAAAAATCATGAATACTAAAAGGATGATAGAGATAATTGATCCCTTATTTTTCAAAAGCCTGCCTATTGCTTCCCTCCAAAACGTAACAGGAGGAGAAGCTATTTCATCCTGTTTATTAATATCAATTGGTGCCGCAACAAATAGATCGTCCGTAATTTCTGTTGGAATATCTTGTATTTCCAATGGTTCGTTATTATTAATTTGGAGGGCTTTATTATTATTTATTTCTAGATTCATATTTCCGCACCTCTCTTAAAATTAATGCGGGGATCGAGAATTCCATATAAAATATCAACGACAAATACGACAAAAATAAATAATGCGCTATAGAAAATCGTAATTCCCATTATGACACTGTAATCGTTTACTAATATAGATAAGGTGAATTGTTCTCCTAAACCCGGAACAGCAAATATTTTCTCAATAACCAAGGTACCAGTCATAATTCCGACCGCTAGAGGGCCAAGCATCGTTACAACCGGAATTAACGCATTTCGCAAAACATGTTTCGAAATTACGTTTGACTCTGAAAGTCCCTTTGCCCGTGCAGTAATAATATAATCATGTCCTAATACCTCCAGCATCTCCGTACGAATAAAGCGCGAAACTGTTGCTATTACACTTACTGAAAGAGCAAAAGACGGGAGCAATGTGTATCTATAACTTTCCCATAAAGCAGGTGGAAGCCACCCCAGTTTAACACCAATAAAATATTGAAGTAATGCTGCAAATACGAAAGAAGGAATCGACATTCCCAAGACAGCCAGCGTAACAGAACCATAATCTAATAGAGTATTATGTCTTAGGGCTGAAATGACTCCTAGTAATAAACCGATAATACTCCCAAATACCATCGCCTGTAATCCAATTATTGCGGAGGGACCTATACGGTCGATAATCATACTATCTACTGTCCTTCCTTGATATTGAAAGGACATACCCAAATCCCCATGTATAAGGTTTCCCAAATAGCGAATGTATTGCAACGCGACGGGTTCATCCAATCCATATTTCGCATTTAATATTTTTAATTGCTTGTCCGATAGTTTCTCTGGATTATTGAATGGTGTTCCAGGTAATAGATGCATTAAAAAAAAGGTAAAGGTGACAATAACAAAAAGGGTAACAAGCATATAAACGAGTCTTTTTAGAATGTACGTTTTCACTTAAACACCTCAATTCGGTTGGATTGCAAAAATTCAAGAAAAGAAAGAGGATGCACCAATTGATACATCCCTCATCATGATAAGCAGCTTATTTCTATTTTATATAGGTCCATTTATAGCTATAGTCTGCACCACTTGGATGTTCTACAAGATCTTTAATATTGTTATGTTGCAATACGGCTTCCCCGTTTTGATATAATGGGGCGATTGCGACATCGTCTTCCAACAGTATTTTTTCAAGCTGTAAAAGCATTTCATATCTTTTAGCCTTATCAGTTTCAAGACGCGCTTTCTCCACTAAAGCATCATATTTTGGATTGGAATAATCCTCACGATTCGATGAACTTCCTGTTACCCACATATCCAAATAGGTCATTGGATCACTGTAATCTGGTCCCCATGTTGATAAGGAAATATCGTACTTAATGGATTTTTCAATTTCCAGTCTTTGTTCAAATGGTACTGCCTTTATTTCTAATTTAAACCCTGGAAGATTGGTCTCTAATTGAGATTGTATAAACTCTGCCATTTGCTTACTGGATTCAGCGTCTGAAATATTAATAGATAATTTAACAGATTTTGTACCTGTTTCTTTTAAGCCTTCTTGCCAGTATTTCTTAGCCTCTTCTTTTGTACCCTTTAATAAATCACCATTTAACTCCCGGAAGTCCTTTTTATCAGGAGAGAAATAGTAATTTTTCGGCACAATTCCATATAACGGCACTGCACCATTATTTAAAGCAATATCTGTTAATCCTTTTTTATCAATGGCAAAATTAATAGCTTTTCTGATATTTTTATTTTTTAATACCGGGTTATTTAGATTGAATCGCAAAAATCCAATGCCCGCCAATGTATTGGTTTTAAATTCTTTATTATCTCGGTAATTATCTACGCTGGCAGCTGTTAAGCCGACTCTATCGATTTTATTACTTTCGTAAAGGTTCAAGCCTGTTGCATCATCTTTTACAACGTATACATTAACTTCATCCAACTTGACGCTCTTTGCATCCCAATAGGTTGGATTTTTTACATATTTCCAACTTGATTCATGCTTCCACTCCGCCAATTTAAAAGGTCCATTAGATAATAAATTATCTGCCTCCAATGCATACTTATCTCCCATTTTCTCTACAAATTTTTGATTTTGCGGAAGAAATGTTCCAAAGGTAAGCAATGTCTCCAATAATGGATTAGGGTTTTCTAATGTAACTTGCAGTGTTTTATCATCCAACGCCTTCACACCCAGCTCATCCGCAGACTTTTTGCCGTCAATAATGGCCTGGGCATTTTTAATACCTGCAGTTACAAACATATAATTGTATGGGCCTGCTTCCTTTAATACCCTTTTCCATGCAAACTCGAAATCATGAGCCGTAACGGGGTCACCATTGCTCCATTTTGCATCCCGAATGGTATAGGTATGTACGAGGCCGTCAGCACTTACATCGTCTTTTTCCGCCATAGCCAAAACTGGTTGATTATTTTGGTCTTGGCGATAAAGGCCTTCATTTGTATTATTTAATACGGTGAATGCGACTGCGTCATGAGCTTTTGTGGAATCCATAGTTGGAATTTCTGCGGTAGCGGTTACATTTAATACTTGTTTTTTACTTCCGTTATTACCTTTTTCCGCTTCTTTAGATCCTGTCTCCTTATTAGCGCCAAAGCCACATCCCGAAAGTGATAGTGCAGCAACAATCAAAAAGATAATAAAAGGTATTACTTTTTTTCTCTTCATATGCTTCCCCCTTATTATTTAAATTTTTTCTATTTACGAAATAGTCTATCTCTTTTTTAGATTAATTTCAACATTAATTTAAATATTGAAAAAATACTAAATATGATAAACTATAGTTACTACGCAAGGAAGGTTGAATGAATATGAAAAAAGTATATTTAAGTGGCGGTATTTCATTTGTCTTATCTTTCCTATATATATTTTTCGTTTTTCATCATTGGAACTTCCTGTTATGGACAAATGCTTTATTCTATTTGGGCCTCATCTATTTATTAACAGGCTGTATTATCCTCATTTGGTCCAGTCACTTCTTTTCCGCCTTTATACATAGTTTCAAGCATTTTATTAGGATATTAAGTAAGAAGGAGCAAATAATCCAAGAAATTGAGGGAATGAAGACCGGATTATATTCAGCCCCCAAAAGGTTAGTTCCCTCAAAGCCTTGGATATATATTGGATTATGTTTTTGTTTGCTTAGCATTATTTTATCGGTGCAAATTGTTTATTTTGGAAGGTGATTTAAAAAGTTCTGATGTGCAAATCCTTTTACTTGATCTTCAGAGTAATATTTTAATAGTTCATTAATTAGATTTTGGTATTGAGACGAATCCTCCAAATTATGAATATATGTATCGATTCCATCAAAATCTGATCCTAAACCAATTTGATTTACACCGCCTAGGGAACAGAAATGATCTATATGCTTAATTAAATCAGAAATCGTTACATTTCTTCCCCCTTCTTTTACAAATGCTGGGCAAAATACGACGTGGATTAAACCACCACGGTCAAACATCGCCTTTGCTTGCTGGTCATATAAATTCCTTACATGTTCACATACGGCTCTTGAGTTTGAATGGCTTGCAATTGGAAAATCGGCATATTCCATGACATCCCAAAACGCATGTTCACAAAGATGGGAAACATCCGTAAACACTTTATGCTCATTATTAAATTGAACAATTTCTTTTCCTAAAGTTGTTAACCCCGCTCCCCTAGGTTCACCTGCTCCATCAGCGGCTAAGTTTGCATTATTCCAGGTTAATCCAACTGACCTGACACCTAATTGATACAATATGCTTAACTTATGCATGTCGTTTCCAATTGCATCAACTCCTTCAAGAGCGAGCATTGCCCCGATCTCTCCTGGTTTTAATTGATTAAAGTCCTCCCAATCTTTGATTTGTTTCATTTCAGGATTTTTGGCAAGCACTTCCTTATAAAAATAATCCACTTGGTCAAGTGCAGCCTGAAACTTTTGCTCCGCCTTCATATTAGGATGAATAAAGATTGCAAAACATTGGACCTTTACTCCCCCTTTTTGAAGGCGGATTTTATTAGTATCAAGTTCAGGTGCATCCGCATAATTTAATTTTCCTTTTCTATCAGCCAATTTCATTAATGCATCACAATGTAAATCAATGATATTCATGTCTATCACCTCATTTTATATTGTTTAGAAGCCTCTACAAAACTCTTGAATAAGCGCATAGATATATGATCGCCATTTAAGGATAGTGGTTCAGGATGCCATTGCACTCCTACCACAAATGAATGTGTAACACTTTCAATCGCTTCGATTACCCCATCGGATGCCTGAGCTGCAATCGTAAGCGGATGTGTAACATTTCTAACTGCCTGATGGTGAAATGAGTTTACCTTAAATTCCGATTGGCCAGCAATTTTCACCAATAGACTGCCAGGTTTTGCTTTTACATAATGGGATAGATGATATCTAGCAGCATGTTGTGAATGCTGGATTAAAGGCGTATCTATTTGATGATAAATATCCTGATACATATCACCACCAACAGCAATATTCAAAATTTGAATCCCTCGGCAAATCGCAAGAATAGCTTTATCCCTATCTAACATTTCTTGAATAAGAGCTATCTCTAAGCTATCGCGACCAGGTGAAATGCCGCCAAGATGAGGATGTGGCTCTTCTCCAAATAGTGTCGGATCAATATCACCACCTCCTGAAAGAACTAAACCATCAAGTCTATCCGCCAACTCACTAACATCTGCATCAATGCCAATAGGAAGAATAACTGGTATCCCACCAGCCTTAATGACTGCTTGAATATAATCATTAGCTAGATTATGCTTTGCATCCAACTCCACATTTGCTGTAATTCCTATCAGTGGTTTCACCAAAAGCCCTCCCTTTTTTAAAACGCGTGATGTCATTTCATTATATCGTAAAATAGCGGAACAAATAATAAAATGTTATGAATATTTTTGAAAATCATTTAAATTCCTTCCTAATTTTATAGAAGGTAAAAATGGAAAATAATACTTTCATTTTCTCAACGTATGCAAAGGATATTTTTACTAAAAATAATGATTTCCTTTTCGTACAAGGGTATATTATAAAAGAACGTTTATTATACATGAAAAGATTATGAGACAAGGTGGATAACATGTTAAGGATTGTTGCGTTAACTCACGATGGAAATTTACATAAAGATATCTCCCTAGATGAAATATCTAGTGAAATTTACAAATGGTATTGGGTTGATTTTGAAAAACCAACTCAAAATGAATCAGCACTTTTATCTACTTTTTTCCATTTTCATCCTCTAGCGATAGAAGACTGTCTTTTATATATACAAAGACCTAAGCTTGACCATTATGAAGATTATACATTTTTTGTGTTTCACGCTTTAAATCCAGATACATCAGAGGTGAAAGAAATCGATAGCTTTCTTGGGAAAAACTTCCTTGTTACTTTCCATTTTGAACCGCTTATGTACTTGGATAAAATTTATAATAAAGTCGAATCTGGAACATTGAACACTCCTCTGCTTGTGTTTCACGCTATTTTAGATGAAGCAGTAGATTTATACTTTCCAATTATCTATTCGATGGAAGATCGCTTAAACGAGGCTGAGGATAACACAAAGGGGCTGTCAACGACAGCGCTAATGGATGAAGTTTTTGATATTCGAAGTGATTTATTGCGGCTTAGAAGAACCATTTATCCTATGCGTGATTTAGTTTACCGAATTATTAACTCAAGCCGTATCCCTGATTTCCATGAATATCACGGTTATTTTAGCGATATATATGATCACTTGTTAAGATTATCAGAAATTGTGGAAGATTCACGTGAACTAACAGCAGACATCCGGGATTCCTACATATCTTTAAACGCATTTCACGGCAATCAAATTGTGATTAAATTGACAATCTTAAGCGCTATCTTTCTTCCGCTAACGTTTATCGTTGGATTATATGGAATGAATTTTGTCCATATGCCTGAACTGAAATGGAAATACGGCTATTTATTTGTCTGGATTATTATGCTTATTATCGGAATCGGACTCCCCCTATATTTTAAGAAAAAAGGTTGGTTCAATGATAGAATTGAATAAATAGATTTTCTTCCTTTAATAGGCTAAAATATAAACAATATAACCTAATCTATTTTTTGGGGGCTTTAATGTGAAGATTGTATGTTTTGGCGATAGTATCACAAGAGGAGTTTCCTTTGTAAAGGGTCGTTTAAGAATACTAAAAGATAACTATCCAGCATTTTTACAAGGATTTTTAGACAACAACTCTAATATAGAAGTTGTGAATAAGGGAGTCTTTAATGATAACTCTACACTTTTGTTAAATAGGGTAGAAAAAGATGTTATTTCAGAGCACCCAGATCTTGTTATCATTTGCGTCGGCGGTAATGACTGTAACTTTCATTGGGATGAAGTAGCAAAGAATCCAGAAGCGGATCATGTGCCAATTGTTCCAATTCAAACCTATCTTCAAAATATGAAAGGCATTGTAGAAAAGATCAAAGCATCCGGTATAAAGCCATTACTTTTAACGCTCCCGCCATTAGACCCTGTACGTTACTATCGAGCCATCGCAGGTCAATATGGAAAATCAATTAGTCATTGGATTAGCTATGTTGGTGGTATTGAACATTGGCATGGACTGTATAACCGAAGCCTTTCTTTATTAATAGAGCAACTGGAAGTGTTAAGCATAGATGTTAGAACTGCTATTAAAAAGGCAGGAGATTTAAAGGATTTAATCAGTGATGATGGAATACACTTAACCCGTGAAGGATACTTCGTTATGGGAAAAAAAATATATGAAGAATTAGAAATTTAGTAAAAGTAACTATACTAAAGGCTACTTGCAATACATTACATCTAAAAAGAGGCTGGGACATAACGCAGTGAAAATCAAAAAAGCGCATGAAATCAAATTTAAAAACCTTGATTTCATGCGTTTTTGCTTTCGTAGATTTAACCAATTTCAATGATTTTCTTACTTATGTCCCAGCCTCTTTTTGTTATGAATGGCTTGTATTAAGATGATTTTTCATCATCAGGATAATATGGGTTTAAATGAATAAGTACTTCCCGAATATTATCATTTTTCTCCATGAGTTTTTCCTTAATCTTCCTTGAAAGGTCATGACCTTCCTTTATGGTTTTAAAATAGTCCACAGAAATTCGCAAATCAACTAAAATATAGTTGCCATGCTCGCGAGCACGTATTTTATCAATTCTTCTTACTTCCGTGAATTCTGAAATAATGGAAATATAGCCTTGGAGTATTTCCATATCAATATTACGCTCAATAAGTATTTGAAAGGCCTCGTTTAACATTTCCTTTGAAATTCTAAAAATTAAGTACGCGACAAAAATACTGGCTACTTTATCCCCGTATAATAAAATTTTTATGTCAAAATGATTACCGAGATAGGAAACGAAAACCCCTATTGCAGCTGCAATGGATGCCACTATATCCGCTTTGTGATCTAGGGCAATTGCTTCTATTGCCTTACTGCTATGCTGCTTCGCAACTTTATAGGACCATCTGTACAATAGTTCCTTAATCACATAGGATAGAATCGCTATCCACATTGCTAAAAGTTTCGGAGGTTCAATCGGATGGAAAAAGCCTGTTATTCCTTCGTATAGTATGTAGAATGATATGAGCAATAACAAAATTCCTACTACTCCGGAGACAATTACCTCTGCTTTTCCATGTCCATACGGATGATCCTCATCTGCCGGTTTATTTGCAACTTTAATTACTAATAGAACAATTATAGAGGCAAATACATCCGCACTAGAGTGAATTCCATCCGCCAAGACAGCATCACTGCGTCCAAACAATCCTGCCAAAACCTTTCCAATGGTCAAGACAAGATTGCTCCACACACTTATCCAAGCAACCCTTCTCGCTAAAGATTCTCGTGCACCCACTATATAAACACCTCAATTAATAATCTTTTGTCACGCTCTTTTCTTATACTTTGTTATTTCTTTAATGTAAAAAATCCACGAGATTTTTTAGAATGGATATCCTTAAGAAAAGATGCCCGAATCTATAACTAATTGGGATTGTTAGGAATGAAGAATAATAACAATTTATAAGAAAGCAGAAAGCAGTACAGTTATCTTAACAAATCGTCAATAGGTGGGTCTAGAGAAAGATTTTTGCCCATATGTACGCTTTTAATATAAGGTGAACTATTTGAAATAATGCTAATAATGTTGTTCTTATCTAACTTTTATGCAATTGTCGAAACACCATTTTATCTCTGTAGTGTATTAATAGCTTATTTTAAATTCTTAACCATATGTAGATAAGGATGCCCATATAAATCAAACGTAGACTGAAATTCAAAGCCATTTTTCTTATACAAACGATATGCTGTTTCGTTGTCTTTATCTACATTCAAGGCCAGTTTTTGATGACCTTCCTCTTCCCCAATATTTTCAAATGCTTTTAATAGTTCACTGCCGATTCCCTGTTTACGGTGAAGCGGAGACACTGCTAATGAATCTAGATAAAACTCATCTTCCTCCGTTTCTTTCGAAAGCTCGATATCATTTAACTGAAATTCTTGTTGCAAATACTGTACAAGATGATTATCATATTCCTCCGCATTCTTACCATGATAAATAATTGCTATCCCTACTGCGTGCCCATTCAATTCTTTCACAAGCGTATTATGATAGCTAAATCGATTATTATCTTTAACATATAATTCCTTTAGGAAGTTCACTACTTTTTCTTTCTTTTGATTTTTAAGAACTTGAATGCCTAGATCCCTCAAAATTTCGTAGGTCAAGAACGCTATTTCCTCTACAAAGTATTTATCATCACTTTTTTTGCCAAGTCTAATCAATTTTATCTCCTCCTCATCTTCATCATTTTAGCAAAAAAGAATTATTTGAAAAAATGTCGGAAAATATTTGAAACAAAAAATTAGAAGTACTCTTGATAATTAAAGTTGTCTAGGTTATTATTTTTGTTGAATTAGGAATATTCTAAATCATTTGTTAAGGGGGGCAAATTGTATAGATGAATATTTCTTAATTCCAAATAGATTTTTGTAGAGAGGAGTATAGATATTGAATAAAAAGCTGCTTTCCATTTTAATTTGGACTATTATTTCTATCCTTGGCGCAGTTGCTTTTGCTCTACTTGGACTAGCGAATGGGGAAACCATTTCCGCAGCGTGGCTAGTCATTGCTGCGGTTTGTACTTATGCGGTAGCATATCGGTTTTATAGTAAATTTATTGCTTATAAGATTTTCAAGCTCAATGATAACCGTGCAACACCGGCAGAAATAAATGATGATGGAAAAGATTTTGTACCAACTAATAAGTGGGTGTTGTTTGGCCATCATTTTGCTGCCATAGCTGGAGCTGGTCCGTTAGTTGGACCGATATTGGCTGCCCAAATGGGATATTTGCCTGGTGCACTATGGATTATTATTGGTGTTGTATTAGCAGGAGCAGTCCAAGATGGTGTTATTCTAATGGGGTCTATGAGAAGAAACGGGAAGTCCCTTGGACAAATGGCAAAGGAAGAAGTCGGGCCCTTTGGCGGCATTATTGCATCCATTGGAATTTTGGCTATTATGATTATTCTTCTTGCTGTTTTAGCACTCGTTGTTGTGAAAGCGCTCGCTGGTTCTCCTTGGGGTGTATTTACAATCGCGTGTACCATACCGATTGCCATTCTCATGGGGATATATATGCGTTACATCCGTCCAGGTAAAGTATTAGAAGGATCAATCATTGGATTTGTGTTATTGATGATCGCTCTTTGGGGCGGCCAATATATTGCAGCTGACCCTGAACTGGCTAAAATGTTCACATTCACTGGCGGCCAACTGGCTGTAATGATTGGAGTTTATGGTTTTATCGCATCCATTCTTCCGGTTTGGCTATTGCTCGCTCCTCGTGATTATTTAAGCTCGTTTCTAAAAATTGGAGTTATCTTTTTATTAGCTGCAGGCATTCTAATTGTGCTTCCTGATCTTCATATGCCAAAAATCAGTAAATTTATAGATGGATCAGGTCCCGTATTTGCCGGAAACTTATTTCCTTTCTTATTTATCACGATTGCCTGTGGTTCCGTCTCTGGGTTCCATGCCCTTGTTTCTTCCGGAACTACACCTAAAATGATTGAAAAAGAATCGCATTCCCGTTTTATAGGTTATGGCGGTATGTTAATGGAGTCTGGAGTTGCAATTATGGCATTGATTGCAGCATGTTCTCTTCATCCAGGACTTTATTTTGCTATGAATGCCCCTGCTGCAGCAATAGGAACAGATGCTGCAAATGCGGCTTCTGTTATTTCCACTTGGGGATTCCAAGTTTCAGCAAGTGATATTACAAACGCTGCAAAGGATATTGGAGAATCTTCCATTCTTTCCAGGACTGGAGGAGCGCCAACTCTAGCCGTTGGTATGGCAGAAATTTTCACCAGCTTTTTAGCAGGAGCGAAGGCCTTCTGGTACCATTTTGCCATTTTATTTGAAGCACTATTTATATTAACTACCATTGATGCAGGGACAAGAATTGGGCGGTTTATGTTACAAGACTTAGTAGGAAATGTGTATAAACCATTCGCTAAAACAAATAATCTTGCGGCAAATATTATTGCTTCAGCCCTCATTACTTTAGGATGGGCCTATATTACTTATCAAGGCGCTATCGATCCATTTGGCGGTATTAATTCCTTATGGGCACTATTTGGAATCTCCAATCAAATGCTTGCAGCCATTGCACTCGCTGTTGCCACAACAATTATTATTAAAATGGGAAAAGCACGTTTTGCATGGGTAACGATCATTCCATACGTTTTCCTAACCGTGACTACTTTAACAGCAGCATTTATGAAACTGTTTTCAAAAGTGCCTGCCATTGGATTTTTTGCCCATGCAAAAATCTATCAAGATGGTATAGATAGCGGAAAAATCATAGGTCCGGCAACAAGCATGGACGTGATGAAGCAAATTGTTTTTAATGATCGACTGGATGCAATTTTAACCATTGTGTTTATTGCCATTGTACTATTAATGGTCATCGATTCTTTAAGAGTCTGGTATAACATTCTGATAAAGAAGAAAAAGGCGCAGCTTCACGAAACTCCTTTTATTCAAACTAAGTATCCAAACGTACCGATAAGTAGGTGAGTCTTATGAATTCACTTTCTGAAACCATTAAGAGAATACAGTGCAATATTAAAGTCATTTTCGGACTTCCGAATTATGACCAATACATTCAGCATCGAAAGAGAAAACATCCAAACGAACCTATCATGTCTGAAAAAGAATATTATATGTACGCATTAAAAGAAAAGTATGAAAGTGGTAAAGTAAATCGCTGTTGTTAATAGTAAACAGACTCCCATGCTCCTCGGTGTATGGATAAGTGAATTAATCCTTTTAAATTATTGATTAATAGTAAGTAGTTCAGAGCGCATCACACTTATCTGCAGAGGAGTAGAAATACGCTAGCTGAGTAACTTAACTAGACAGTATGCCAAACATACTTCATCATTGTAAAATTAATTTCGTAAGACACTTTTATCGATTACAGATATTAGTGTCTTTTTTCTTATGCCCCGCTAAAGCCTCCGTTATTTCTTATATTTCAAAAATAGCAAATTAGATATAAAATTATCATTTATTTTTAAATGTTCTTTCATGTTTATGTAATATTAATATTGTAGAGTAGTATTAGCGCTGATTGGACAATCCTTACTTTAAGATGTTTTTTCCGTTTTTAATATGATCTTATTGAATTAGGACATTTTCACTAGTTTAATACATCTAGAAACGGGTATTAAAAGAGCTATACTAAAATAGGGTTAATTTCGTTTTAAAAGTATATCAGGAGGTGTTAAGTATGGCTTCCTCGTCCAGAAGGAGTCTGTACTTTGACAACGCAAAATTCATATTAATATTTTTAGTGGTTTTTGGCCATGTCATAAGTCCATTAAAAAGCAACGATAATATTTTATTTACCTTGTATTCAGTGATTTTCTTATTTCATATGCCTGCATTCATCCTAATTTCCGGGTATTTCTCAAAAGGTTTTCATAAAAAAGGGCATCTATGGAAATCAGTAAAGAAAATTTTAATTCCCTATATTATTTTTCAAGTGATTTATTCTGTTTTCTATTATTGGAATGGTCACGACTCCAGCTTAAATATAGACCTGCTCAATCCACATTGGACATTATGGTTCTTACTAAGCCTATTCTGCTGGAATCTTCTGCTTCACGTATTTGCAAAACTAAAGTGGGTTGGACTTGGGATTGCGGTGGTCATTGGTATAGGAATCGGATATTTGGATAATGTCGGAAGCTTCCTTTCCCTATCGAGAACATTTGTATTCTTTCCATATTTTCTCTTAGGTTACTTATTAGAGCCTAAGCACTTACAACTTGTGAAAAAAGTGAAATATTCTACCCTTATCGGTTTTATTGTTCTTATTGGTACAATGTTGTTATTTGGTACTTTATTTCCTAAGGATGCCGTTCCATGGCTGCTTGGAGATACTTCCTATGCGGGAATGGGAAATAAAGAAGTAACAGATGGATTAATTCGTGCAGCTCAATATTTATTAACAGCTGTCGTTATATACGGATTTTTATCCATAGTGCCTTCCGGCGGATTTAAGTGGACAGTAATTGGAGAACGTACACTATATGTTTATCTGCTACACGGATTTATCATTAAAACAATCGAAACATTCGTTTCTGATGACACGCTAGATGCAGTTTCAGATCAGTACATTATATTACTGCTTTTCTCATTAGGAATTTGCTTAATTCTGGGAAGTTACTTTATTAAAAAATATACTAAACCTATAATTGAATTAAAAATTTAAAAGGTAAGGGATGTTTTCCCTTACCTCTTTTTTGTTAATGTTATATGGATATTCCACCAATATGTATGCTATAAAAAAAACGCCAATCAAAAGATTGACGTAAGTAAGTAAAAATTATTTTGCGAAGCGATGCTTGCCAATCGTTACCGTCACATGACGTGATAATATCCATTTGCTTTTCGCAGTTTTAGGATTGTAAAAATATAAAGAGCCTTGTCCTTTTCCGCTAAATGTAATTGCCTCATTAACTGCCCTTCTTGAGTCTGCATCGGCTGGAAGTTTAATTCTGCCATCTTGAACTGGCGTAAATGCATAATGTCCAGACACTACTTGATAAATGACGCCTTTGATACTGTTTGGGAATATTGGACTATGCAATCTGTTTAAAATAACCGTAGCAACTGCTACTTTCCCAGCATAAGGTTCGCCGCCTGCCTCCGCATGTACAAGACGTGCCATCAGCTCCCTATCCGCTGCTGAAATAGTAGAATTAGGGATTACAATATTTTGACCTGCATAAAGGGTTGCATTTGCTGCATGATTTACTTGCATTAAGTTCGTTACAGATATTCCATATTTATTGGCAATCTTCCAATAGGTTTCACCAGATTGTACTTTATGGGAAGTCGTGGCTGCATTCGATTGTAGTGATAATGGAAATGCAGACATTGATGCGAATAATCCTGCGGTAACTGCTAGTTTTATGAGCTTTTTCATTTATATAGCCTCCTAGTACTTTCGTGCTCGTCCTTATCTACTAAGCTATCAGTTGTAACATAATTATTCATTATCCAAAAACTGGTATTAGCATTTAATCTCCATTATTCATTGTTAATAAACTATTTCTCCTTCTATAGGTAATATTATCCTTTCAATCGTAATTACCGAAAATCATCCCGAAGAGGAAAAATATGGACTCTTTATTACAAACGGTTTCGAATCAATATCAGTTGAAGCTTGGAATAATATAACTAGTTATATCCAACAGCAAAATGTATAGGACCTGATCATCAATGGAAAAATAGTTGGGAAAATCGTTGAAGTGAGACTTTAATTATGAAGATTTTTTCCTAGGCTGCTGTTAAGAATTTATATCGATATCAGAAAGGATGTTCTACACAAAAGATTAACGTTTGTCATGGAATAATTATTCATTTGAAAGAACATAATTCAATTAAAAAGCATGGAGGTATTTAAATTTGATTCTTACTAACCCTTTAAGTGCATCTGAACTAGGAACCCTTTGGCTTACATATCAAGAAAAGACACTTATTTTAAGAATATTAGAGTACTTTTTAAAACATGCTGATGATCAAGAAGCAATAAATATAATGGGAGGATTATGGCAGGAGCTACATCATTATGTTACGAAAATTGAGGATGAATTTAATAGACAAGGAGCAGTTATACCAATTGGATTTAAAAAGGAGGATGTTAATTTAGAAGCACCGAAGTTATTTGACAATGGATTCGATATTATGTTTGTCCGAGTATTAAAACAAGTGAGTATGGGTCTTTATACTATTAATATGAATATGTCATACAATGACAATATTATGCAAATATACGAGGGTCTTACCTCCATCACGTAAAAAATTTATAAGCTATCCACTCTCTATCTCCTAAAAAAAGGTATTCTCACATTACCTCCAAAGGTTACCATGCCTAAAACAACGGAATTCATAGAAGGGAAACACTATTTAAATGGAATTAATCCATTTAGTGAGAAAAGAGTTCTAAATGACTTAGAAATTGGGTATCTTCATCATGGCATTGAGACCAACAATATTGGCATGCAGCTCATTACTGGTTTTGCACAATGTGCACAAAATAAAGACGTAAAACACTATTTTGTAAAAGGAATAGAGCTTGCAAAAAAACATATCCAAACATTCGAAAATATTTTATTAGACAGTAATGTACAGTTTTCTACTACTTCTGGAAGTACCGTTACAACATCGAAAGTACCACCATTTTCAGATAAATTAATGATGACTTGTGTTTACTATCTTAATGGTTTCGGAATTGTTGGCAGCAGCTTTGGAACCATCTTCAGTCTAAGAAAGGATTTATCATTGCAAACAGCATTACTGGCAAAGGATGTATATTTTTATGCTGATGAAGGAATTAAGATAATGATTAAAAACGGATGGATGGAAGAGCCTCCGCAAATGGAAGACCGTACTCGAATTATTGAAGATAAATGAATAAATATTGCAATTTGTAAAAAAATATCCTTAGTGTTATTAAATAACACTAATTATAAATGTGGAGGGATATTTGATGAGTATACTTTATAGCATATTCTCAGCATTGATTTCCTTTATGATTAAAGCCTCATTTTTAGTAAGAAATACACAAAGTAGATTTCAATACTTATTAAGAATGATGCCTTTATCGTAACAAATGACTCAATGTCAAATATCTCATCTTCATGAATCAAAAAGGCAAGCATATAACCGGCTTGCCTTTTCCAATATACTGGAAGATCTCTATTATATTTTTAGTAAGCAAAAAGAAATAATTAAACAAGATATTGTCCTATTTTGATGCCCAGGAAAGCAAGCAAGATGCCAAAAGTATAACTTACCCCTAAGTATAGGATGAGCATTTTCCAGTTTTTTTTGGAAACTAGGATGATATTTTCTAATTTAAATGTCGAAAAGGTTGTAAATGCGCCCATAAATCCTGTACCAACCAGTAATGCCCATGTTCTATCCAGATTTGCACCAATAATAACTCCTAATAAAAAAGAGCCTAATAAATTGACTATTAGCGTTGCAAAAGGAAATGAGGAGGCTGCTTTGCTTTTAATCAAATTACTTAAACTAAACCTTGAGATGGCCCCAAAGAATCCGCCAATTGCTACTAATGCTATATTTAGCATGAAGCTTCTCCCCCTTTTTTGTACATTTTCCCTATTCGATACCCTAACCATGATAATAAAAGACCACCCCAAAGACTAAAAAGAACATATATTATTGCAATCCCCCATTTAGAAGCAGCCATTAGTTGAACAGTCTCCACACTAAATGTTGAGAAAGTTGTATAGGAGCCCACTAATCCAGTTCCCAATGCAGTGATTACATGAGGGGGAATGAATTTTAATTTTGGGAGGAAGGTCGTAAACCACCCTAATATAAAACTCCCAATCATATTAGTTAAAAAAGTAGCCAATGGGTAACCGTGCAGCATTATATGACTGAAAGGCACCCCCATTAAATAACGTAAGGAAGCGCCAATAATTCCAGCAATTCCAACTAAAAAATATACCATAACATTCACCTCGATATTTTATTTTATCCGAAAATAAACAGACTCCTACCAGTGTAAGTACTGGCAGGAGTCATTAGCTTTTTAAGCGATTATGGCGAACTCCATCGCCTATTTAATTTCTAATCCCATATTAGCAAAATTTTCTATCTGGTACAATTGCTTTCTCAACATCTTTCAAATAAAACAAGCTAAAATATCAACGTGTTTTCTAGTCTAGTGATTCACAGCTTTATCCAGTCCGCGCGGTGCTTTATGAACAGCTAATTTATCAATAAGTTTAATGCTATCGTCATTTAATCCGATTAAATTCACTTTTACCCCATTTTGGTGATACTTGATAACCACTTTATCTATTGCGTTTACTGCAGAATCATCCCATAGATGAGAATTCGTTAAATCTATATCGATTTCTTTAACGTTTTCTTTAAAATCAAAATGGTTCACAAAATCGGTTACGGAAGCAAAGAACAACTGTCCAGTAACATGATATATTTTTCTTTGTGACCCTTCTACTGACAGAGTTTTGATCTGAACCTTTGAGATTTTAGAGGCAAAAAATATAGCACTTAAAATTATACCAACTAATACACCGATCGATAAATTATTTGTTGCAATAACGGTTATTACTGTTACAATCATAACGACCGAATCAGATTTTGGTGTGATTGGCAATTTCTTTAAAGATGCCCAATCAAATGTGCCGATAGAAACCATAAACATAACCGCCACTAATGCAGCCATTGGAACTTTAACCAAGACATCATTTTAAACAACAATGAGTATCATTAGAAAGACTGCTGCGACAAATGTAGATAGCCTTCCTCTACCGCCTGATTTTACATTAATTCCCGACTGACCAATCATAGCACAACCTGCCATACCCCCAAATAATCCAGAAACAATGTTAGCGATTCCTTGACCACGTGCTTCCTTATTTTTATCACTTGTTGTATCCGTCATATCATCGACAATTTGTGCAGTTAATAAGGTTTCTATTAAACCAACCACTGCGATTCCAAGTGAATATGGAAATATGATTTTAAGTGTTTCCAAATTAAATGGTACATTGGGAATGAAGAATGTTGGGAATGACCGACTTAACTGACCCAAATCACCAATTGTTTTTACTTGTGCGCCTGTTGCCACAGCAATCACAGTTATAATTATGATTGCTACGAGTGGAGATGGTATTGCCTTTGTAATCCGTGGGAATATATAAATGATTGCTAATCCACCAGCAACCATTAAATACATCTCCCATGTTGCGCCTTTAAAATGTGTTAATTGCGCGCTAAAGATTAAGATAGCCAAAGCATTCACAAATCCAACCATCACAGATTTAGGAATATATTTCATAAGACGCGCTACTTTTAATGATCCAAAGATAATTTGTATAATACCAGTTAAAATTGTGGCTGCAAGTAAATATTGAAGTCCATGTCCCTTGACTAGTCCACCCATCAATAAAGCTGTTGCTCCGGTTGCTGCTGAAATCATCGCGGGTCTGCCACCAACAAAGGCAATGACTAACGCAATACAAAAAGAAGCATACAATCCGACCATTGGATTCACACCAGCAATAATTGAAAATCCAATTGCTTCAGGAATAAGTGCCAACGCAACAACAAGTCCAGAGAGTATATTTCCTTTTATGTTACCAAACCATTCAACTTTAATTTTATTTACATTCAAATAAAAAACACCTCATTGTTATTGTTTTGTGTGACCTTCAACTCTCATGAAAGTCATGGTCCGTTGGTATTGCGTAAATTATATAGGATTGTAACCAATAAGTATAATTTAATGTAAACGTAAACATAATATATTTTCTTCGTTATGCTCCATTTATCTGTGCCATACTATTAGTTCTTTCATGTATAAAAATTAATGTTAATGCAGTGGAAATTTATCGAGGTATCAAATGTAATTGCATAACCGCTATTATAAATAATCCAGTCTTTACCTTTCGCTAGCTTCACCTAATTCCAATTATCAAGAACATCAGTACTTACTTTATTTAGGATTAAACTATATGACATAAATTTTGCACCTACCTAAAAGCACCTTTGTCTTTAATACTAGTAAAAGCCTTGTCTGTTAGAGGATATAAACGTCCATCTTAACTCAAACTACAAAAGAGATGATTACCTCTAGAAACCTAATATTACTCAGCACAAAAACAATATAAATAACCGCAATTTCTTAATGAAATTGCGGCTTTCATTAACTGTGAATGGATTAGTTACCTTTAATGACGGTGATGATCATGATTGATAGAGGAACAAACGGCATCCTGATCATGCGAATTGTCCTTATCTTCCATTTGGATTGTAACATGTCCAATTCCAAGGTGAATTAACTTGTGTTCCACTTCCCTTAATATCCTTTGACTATCCTTAAAATTAACCTGTTCATTTACGACAACATGGCATGATAATGCATTTTTACCGCTCGTAATGCTCCATATATGCAAATCATGTACATTCACAACACCGCTAACCGAAGTTATCTCTTGAGATACTTTCCCCATATCAATTCCTTTTGGCGTCCCTTCCATTAATATGCTGATAGTCTGTTTTACAATTTTCCAGGCACCAAACGCAATTAAAAGAGCAATAAGAACGCTCAGAATTGGATCTACAATATCCCATCCTGTAAATAAGATAATCAATCCTCCAACTATAACACCTGCTGATGCCAGAGCATCTCCAATCATGTGAAGTACAGCACTTTTGACATTAATATTATTTTCTTTTCTCATTCCTAATCCTAAATAAAGATTCATCAGTAAACCAATCAATGCACTTATAAACATCCATGTGCTCTCTACTGGCTGCGGATTTTGAAAGCGGTCAATGGCTTCAAATAGTATTACCACAGCAATCACAATTAACGTCATCGCATTAATAAACGCAGCTAGAATACCAGAACGATGATACCCATATGTGTAGTTTTTTGATGCTGGTTTTTGAGATTGGTGCATGGCAAACCAGGATAGTCCGATTGCAGCGATGTCAGTTAGAACATGACCAGCATCAGAAAGCAGTGCCAAACTATGAGAAAGAATTCCTCCGATTAATTCTACAACAAGAATAATGATGGTTAGGAAAAAGGCTAATTTCATTTTTTCGATAGGGGCGTGAGTATGGAAAACATCCCCGTGATCATGGGGTCGATCACTGTTATGACTTTCTGGCATTACAAGAAACACTCCTTTACGATAATAGCGTTGACTAGTATGATCAAATGCAATCTTTAATTGATTTTAGAATACTAATTGGTGATACCTAATTTTTCAATGGTTTCTTTATGAGAAAGAAGAAGTGCGCTTTTGATTTTTTATTAGGGGATACCTAATAAAAGTCCATCGTGTTTCGATAACCTTATTTTTTACTTTTCTTATCACTAAGTAATACTGGAAATGATAAACACACAAATTAGAATATGAACATATATTCATATTACTTTGTTTCAAATTTTACATGATTACTTCATCCAGTTCAAGTATCGAGATGGAATATATATTTCCTCAAAGGCAAAACATATAAAAAAAACTGTTGAGGTGTCATAATGATTTCCAGTCATAATCCAGGATTAACATCAGGTGAGATTGCAGCGCTATGGTCACAATATCTCAGTGATTCTGCTTCCGTTTGTTTTAACAAACATATGCTAATGCATTTGAAAGATCAACAAATAAAAGCCATTTTTGAACAAGCGATTTCACTTAGTGAAAACCACCTAGAGAAGATTAAAGCGTTTTTTAAAAAGGAAAACTATCCAATTCCTATTGGTTTTACAGAAAATGATTTAAAAGAGGATATTAAGCCTCTTTTTTCCGATAGTTTAAGTTTACATTTTATCAACATTATGGCTATCCATGGATGTCATGGTTATAGTGGTGCAGTTACTACATGCACGCGCAAGGATGTCCGTGATTATTTTACACAATGTATGATTTCTGCAATGGAAATTTGTAATCGAACAAAGGATGTTTTATTGGACAAAGGTTTGTATCACAGACCCCCATCACTACTTCCACCTGATAAACCAGAATTTGTTAAACATGATCAATTCCTCGCAGGATGGCTAGGTGACGTAAGACCTTTAAGTTGTATTGAGATTACTGATATTTATTTCAACTTAAAGAAGAGTATATTGGCAAAAGCAGTAACTCATGCTTTTAGTCAAGTTATCCAATCGAAGAAACTTAGAAAATTTTTATTGAAAGCAGTGGATACAAAAGATAAACATATTAAAACCTTTTATGAAATTCTAAATAAAGAGAATCTTCCTGCGCCACCTACATTAGATGCAGAGGTAACGGACGTAACTACCTCGCCTTTTTCAGATAAATTGATGATGTTTCATGTAGGTTTTTTATTTTCGACGGCGATGGTTTATTACGGAACAGGATTTGCCTCATCCCCAAGACGAGATTTAGCACCGAAATATTTATCTGCAATTGCAGATGACACACAAGTAGGCAATGAGTGGATGGGGTTAATGATTGACAACGGGTGGTTAGAGCAACCTCCATTAGGGCAAGATAGAGATAAATTAACAATGAAGTGATTCAAAAAATGATGTGTTTAACGATTATAAGGCCGAGGATTAGGTGATTTCCACCAGAAGCTCCTGATCCTGTAACAAAAGAAGGAGGAGTTTTTGACTCCTCTTCAACCACTTTATAATACTCTATACAGAACAATATCCATCATATGGATACTTAATTCTATATTAGAATTTCTTTTCCTTTTCAAGTAAATCTATAATTTTATCTAGTTTTTTTCAATATCTTCTGAATGGGTATTTTTTAAAGAAGAATTAACAAGCATCCTTCTGATAAAAAGCGAAAAAGATACTACAAACAATAATATAAGTAGTATCATTATTGTCATAAATATTATTGAACCATAATCTGCATTCCCCATATATCTTCCCCACTTCCCCGTTTTACAATTTTAACATATTCTAACAATCATACTTTAATGATTCAACCTTCCTACTACATTCAATTTCCCCTCTCATTCTGACCGCTCTTCTCCTGTCTTACGATTTCGGCATATAGTCTATTGTTCTTCGAAAATAAGCAAAAAAAGATTGCTGATTCCTCAGCAATCCAATATATCCACTAATTGATTGTAACATGTTTTATAACTTTACTTTCTGCAAGCGCAATGCATTCAATACAACAGAAACGGAGCTAAATGCCATGGCAGCACCTGCAAGCCAAGGAGCTAGAAACCCTGCTGCCGCAATAGGAATACCGATTGTATTATAAGCAAGAGCCCAGAATAAATTTTGTTTAATGTTCCGAATGGTTTTCTTGCTCATAAAAATGGCGTCTGCAATACTGTTTAAATCCCCTCGGATCAGGGTAATATCGGCTGCTTCCATTGCTACATCTGTCCCTGTTCCAATTGCCATTCCAATATCTGCGGTAACCAAGGCTGGGGCGTCATTAATTCCATCTCCAACCATCGCCACTTTTCTCCCTCGTTCCTGTAGTTTCTTCACTTCTTCAGCTTTCCCGCTTGGCAGAACTTCTGCAATAACTTTATCCACTCCGACTTCTTTTCCAATTGCCCGTGCAGTACGCTGATTATCCCCTGTCATCATAATGACTTCAATACCGATGTTCTTTAAACGTTGAATCGCAGCTATTGACGTTTCTTTGACGGTATCCGCAACGGCAATCATTCCTGCATATTCCCCATTTACTCCAACCAACATCACTGTTTTTCCATCTGATTCTAATATGTTCATCGTTTCAAGAGCAGATTCTACTTCAACATTGTTTTGTTTCATCAGTTTTTGTGTTCCAACTAAGATGGAATTGCCCTTTACCGTCGCTTGGATTCCATAACCTGGAATAGCGTTAAATTCACTTGCATCGGTTAAGGATATGTTTTTCTCCTTTACACCATTTACAATTGCTTGCGCTACTGGATGTTCCGATTGTTTTTCGGCAGTACCTACCAGTTCTAATAATAAGTTTTCAGTAAATCCATCCCTTACCACAACATCTGTTAAAACAGGTTCTCCATTCGTTACCGTTCCTGTCTTATCCAAAATAACCGTATCGATTAGATGCGTTTTTTCAAGGTGCTCCCCACCTTTGAAAAGCACACCTATTTCAGCTGCCCGACCAGAGCCTGCCATAATGGAAGTTGGTGTCGCAAGACCTAATGCACAAGGACAAGCAATCACTAAGACCGCGATAAATTTTTCAAGTGCGGAAGGAAAATCACCAGGATTTACCCAGATCAACCAGATTAAAAATGTAATAACTGCTATTCCCACAACAATAGGGACAAAGATACCAGAGATTTGATCTGCAAGGCGTTGAATAGGAGCTTTAGAACCTTGTGCGTCTTCTACTATCTTAATGATTTGAGCCAATGCTGTTTCTTTGCCAACTTTTGTTGCTTTAATCTTTAAAAATCCATTTTTATTAATGGTCGAACCGATAACAGCGTCACCAATTGCTTTATCGACTGGTACACTTTCACCAGTAATCATCGATTCATCAATAGCTGAATTTCCTTCCAAAATAATACCATCCACAGGTACTTTTTCACCTGGCTTTACAAAAACAATATCGTTAATTATTACTTGTTCTAGAGGAACCTCTTGTTCTACTCCATTCCGTTCCACGACAGCTGTTTTTGCTTGTAAACCCATTAGTTTTTTGATGGCCTCAGAAGATCTTCCTTTTGCTTTTGCCTCAAACAATTTTCCAAGAAGAATTAAGGTAATTAAAATTGAACTCGTTTCGTAGTAAAGTTCAACTGTTCCATGTGATCCAATGGACATAAAAGTTAGATATAAACTGTAAAAGAATGCAGCCGAAGTTCCTAAAGCAACCAGTACATCCATATTGGCACTTTTATTTCTCAGTGCTTTATAAGCACCGACATAGAACTGTTTTCCAATGATAAATTGAACAGGGGCTGATAATGCTAGTTGAACCCAAGGATTCATGAATACCATTGGAACATAGATAAAGGATGTAAAACTAAAGTGCCCCACCATCGCCCACAGTAACGGAATAGACAAAATGGCAGAAAAGATAAGCTTTCCTTTTTGACGCGCTATTTCTTTTTCTTTATAATTAGCAGCCTTTTCGCTGTTATTTTCATCTTTTAAAATCGCTCCATAACCAAGCTTTTCTACAGTTTTAATCACATCTTGAGCAGAAACTTCAAGAGGATTTAATTCTAGCGTTGCGCTTTCTAGCGCAAGATTTACGTTTGCATTGGATACTCCATTTAATTTGTTTAATCCTTTTTCGATTCGATTGGCACATGCCGCACAGGTCATTCCTGTAATGGCAAACTCGGTTTTTTCGGTGACAACATCATATCCTAAGCCTTTAACTTTCGCTTGAAACTCCCCAATATTCGTAACATCAGGATTATATTTAACTGTAGCATTTTCCAAAGCAAAATTAACATTGGCGGATTCTACGCCCTCTACTTTATTTAATCCCTTTTCGATTCGATTGGCACAAGCTGCACAGGTCATTCCTGCAATTTGAAGATGGACCTCTTTTTTATTTTCACTCATTTAACCCACGTCCTTTTATACCTAATGGGGGTATATATTTTTGAAAAAGAAAGCGCTCATCAAACATGAGCACGTTCTCCTTTTACTTCATACCCTTGATCGTCAATTGTTTCTTTAATTTGTTCAAGAGTTACTGCTTCAGGATTGAATTCGATATCCACTAAGCCTTCTGATAAATGTACTTTTACCATCTGTACTCCATTTAATGCACCGACATTACTTTCCACTGCATTAACACAATGTCCACATGACATTCCTATTACTTCTAAAGTTACTTTTTTCATTTTAAACACTCCTTTTATTTTTTCATTAGTTTTTGAACAGTGAGTAACAATTCATCTAATACTTCTATATCTCCTTCTTGAAGTCGGTCGACTACACAACCTTTTAAATGACCTTCCAGAAGAATTTTTGCTACGCTATTAAGAGCAGATTGTGTGGCAGCAATCTGGGTAATGACATCATCACAATAAGTATCTTTTTCAATTAGCCCTTTAATCCCTCTAATTTGTCCTTCGATACGATTTAACCGTGTCGCTAAATTCTTTTTTACATTATCAGAATGATGGCTTTTTCTGTCACAATGTTCTAGTTGGCCATCGATGAGCTCATTTATTTGTTCCATGCATAAACACCCTTTCTACTTTTACTATACCCCCCTACTGTATGTGGTATATCATCATCATACATTACCCCCCTACCCTATGTCAATAATGAAATTTCATTAAATTTATATTCATTCGGTCTGGTTTATTATGTCCTATCTCTTATATTTTACTTTTACGAGAGATTATTCCACTATTTTGCTCATCTGCATACTTTCTTCACATTTTTAGGATAAAATAGTTTTATTTAAGGTACAGGTGATTCAAATGAAGATTTCTTTGAAATTAGGGTTATGGTTTTTTGTATGCATTATTTTAATTGAGACTATTTCTATGCTTTATTTACACAATCATGTGATTCATTCACGAGTAAACCAAGAATTACAGTCCCTTAAAGCAAGAGGAAATAGCCATCGTGATGTATTGGAAATTTCATTTAATGATAGCACTCTAAATCATATAGGGTTAATGGAATCTCATACTGATACCGAAGTGGTGATTACCAATAAAAATGGAAAGGTTCTCCTCTCCTCAGGACCAGTCTCCGAAAGTATCGATAAGATTTTACATAAACCAATTGGAAAATTAAATCGAAATGGTAAAATCATTCAAGCCGATTGGAGAAAAGAACACTTCATTTCAACTGTTACGAACTTTAAAGTAGACGATGGTAATCAGGGCTATGTTTATATGTTTAAAAACACGAATGATGTACGAAGGCTCATTTCTCAACTTAATAGGCATTTTATATTCGCCTCGATCCTCATATTATTGTTTATGTTGATTACCATCTTCTTTTTATCCAGGGCGTTAACGAAACCTCTAATTTCCATGAAGGAGGCAACGAAGAAGATCAGCAAAGGAGATTTTTCCGTTACCCTTCCTCCCCCTTCAAAAGATGAATTAGGGGAACTTTCAAGATCGATTCAAACATTAGCAAATGACTTGAATTATTTAAAAAAAGAGCGGAACGAATTTCTTGCTAGTATTTCTCATGAACTGCGTACCCCTATAACGTATGTCAAAGGGTATTCGGACATTGCAAAAAGAAAGGGATTAACCGAAGCGGAACGGGTTTATTATCTAGAGATTATTCATGAGGAAGCGGCGAGAATAAACATGCTTTTAGAAGAATTATTTGATTTTGCAAAGTTAGATCAAAATACATTTACAATCACAAAGGAAAAGGTTCATCTCAGTTCCTATTTGCAATCTATCTATGAAAAGGTTTTACCAGCGTACCAAAATAAAGGCATTCAATTATTGCTGAAATGCCAAGAAAGTATTTTTATTGAAATAGATCCTACCCGTTTTGAACAGGTATTGATGAATCTATTAGACAATGCTTTAAAATATTCAAATAATCCTGCGACTACTCATATTAAGGCATTTATAAAAAACAGGGAGGTCCATATATCCATTTGTGACCAAGGAATAGGAATTCCCCAAACAGATCTTCCTTATATTTTTGACCGTTTATATAGAGTAGATAAATCTCGATCAAGGGCTTCAGGAGGGTTTGGTATTGGACTTGCTATCGTGAAAGAGTTAGTTGAAGACCATTGTGGAGACATACTCGTTAAAAGTGAAGTTGGAAAAGGAAGTTGCTTTACCATTGTATTAAAGGAGAATTTCAGATGAGAACTGTACTATTGGTTGATGATGAACAGAGAATGCTTGATCTCTTATCCTTGTATCTAACTCCCAATCACTATCGCTGTATTAAAAAAAATTCTGGAATAGATGCATTAGCCTATTTGGAAAGAGAAGAAGCAGAAGTCGTTCTTTTAGATATTATGATGCCAGAAATGGATGGTTGGACCACTTGTCAAAAGATCCGTGAGATATCAGATGTACCTATTATTATGTTAACTGCACGAAACGCCAAAGAGGAAATTATTAAAGGCTTAAAAATGGGTGCTGATGATTACGTTTCAAAACCATTTGATGAAGAAGAATTACTGGCGAGAATCGAGGCGGTCATTAGAAGAACAAAGGATAAAACAGAAAAACGGCTACATTTTAAAGGATTAACTATTGATAAAAATGCATTAGAGGTCTGTTATCAACATCAAAATCTATGGTTGACTCCTAAGGAAATCTCCCTTCTTTCCTTTTTTTTACAATACCCAAATAGAGTCTTTTCCAGGGATCATTTACTTTCAAGCATTTGGGGATTGGATGTTGAGACTGAAGACCGAACAATAGATTCCCACATTCGTAATATTAGAGATAAATTACGGCAAGTTAGCTTCCCCGTAGATCAACACTTAAAAACGGTTTGGGGAGTAGGGTATAAATGGAGTACTTAATTTGAATAATTGGATAAGGAAAACAGCTAATGCACCTGACATTAGCTGTTTTCCTATCTTATTTAGAAGTTACTTCTTCTTCGGTTACCCATTTGTGATTTTTGACCTCTGGACCACCAGTGGTAGGTTTGTAATCAACCATATAAACCGTTGTCTTTTCTGACGAGACGATTTCACCTATTGCCCCTTTCATCCCTTCCATGTGATCTGCCTCTATCACAACCTTTGTTCCGGGTTTCAATGTCTTATCTCCAGCTTCTTTCAATTCTTCTTGGATAACCCATTTATGATTTTTCACCTTTGGTCCACCAGTTGTAGGCGTGTAATTCACAACATAAGCGGTTGTATCAAAAGCTCCTGAAATAGTGGCTTCTGCATCCTTCATTCCTGCCATGTGACCCTCTTTAAGGATTACTTTATCACCTACCTTATACTTTGGATTTTCGGCAACTTTTAAGCCTTTTGGAACTTCACCAGAACTCGAGTGCTCCATATGATCCATTTTCATATTGCTGACAGACTCAGATTCCATATTTTTATTGTCTGTTGATTCATTGCTTTTACCACATGCTGCTACCCCAAAGATAAGCATAAACAAAGCAATTACCATTATGAATTTTTTTATCATTTTAATTCCTCCCTTTTAATAAATCTCGTTTCGATTTATTAGAATAACAGATAAATTTGCAGAAAATATGCACTTACTTTTACAAATTTCTTATGTAATGAATATAGCTTCTTGTATTCCCTATATTCTATCTAAATAAACAACCCTGAATAAATGAAAAGCAAGGGGAGCAGCCCCTCCCTTGCTTTTGGATCCTACCTAAACTTTATAAAACAAAATACAAGTTTCGTTTTTCTTGTCAAAATATCCTGTTAACCTTGCCTCCATTTCTCAATATATCCCCTATATCTCACCACTTACAGAAGGAGAAAATACGAAATAGACGGCAAAAATGTTCTTATCAATAGAAAAAGCCAAAATAGTGTAAAGGATAAACCAAACCTGAAAACGCCGACATTTCCCAAATAAAGATAACAAAACCTTCTCATACCCTACACATTATTATCAGGTAATGCACGCATTTTCGCTACTAACCAATTTCTCCCTCACCTAAAACATTGATACGTTCTTAAAGAATATGACTTAATTCTTGCTGACTTTTTTTATATGGATTCACTCGAAAAAAGCCGGCATTTTTATGCCGACTTTTTCAACACTATAGATATTTCCTTTGAACACTCCTGCCATCATAACTAAACAGCATTTCTTTACCTTCCACTGTCGACTCCAGATGGACCGGTCTTCCCCAAAGCTGATGCACATATGGAAGCACTTTTTCTAAATATTTCAAATCGAGTTCAATTCCCTCAAACCAATGTTTCAAATAAAGTTCGCCATTTTTCATATAATCTCCGTCATTAACCGTTATATAGGGGAATCCTCCATTAACTCGCATGCTGACGAGCTGATCTCGTACCTCTTTCCATTCCTTGTCAATAACTTTATAATCGCGTCCTTGCTTTTGAAATAGATACATATCTTCACGCGTTACAAGGTCTTTTGTTAAGTAATTTCGTAAAAACGAGATATCTGACTCTATCTCTCGAACTTCAAAGATTTTTTCACGGCCAGAGTTTGGTTTTTCTCCCCGTTTAATCATTTCCTCCGTTGGATTATTCCAGCGTTCTTCGATATCCTCAAAAATTTTCAAGCCCAGGTAATATGGATTAATTCCGGTTTTAGAAGGTACTACTACACCCGCGTTTAATTTAGCAAATTCAATGGATTCATCACTTGTCAGGTCCATCTCGCGGAGTATTCGTTGATGCCAGTAGGATGCCCAGCCTTCATTCATGATTTTAGTTTCCAGCTGTGGCCAGAAATAAAGCATTTCTTCTCTTATCATCGTCATAATATCTCGCTGCCATTCCGTTAATTCACGGCTATATTGTTCTATAAACAGCATAATATCTTTTTCTGGCTGAGGTGGAAACTTCTTTACTTTCTTCTTTTCCACCGGTTTTTTATCCCTATCATCAATAGCCCATAAATCATCATATGGAGTAACAGGTTTTTGTTCCTCTTCTTCCCATTCCTCTTCATCCTCGATACTCCATGAAAGTTTTGGCCGCATTAATGATGGATCAATATGTTCTTCAATAGATAAAACTGCATCGATAAACTTTTCCACTTCTCTTTTTCCATATTTAATTTCGTATGCCCTAATTCTTTCAGCCGTCGCTGCCATACTTTCAACCATATCACGTTTCGTATTTTGAAAGCGAACATTGTTTTTAAAGAAATCACAATGTGCCAATACGTGGGCAACAATTAGCTTATTTTGTATTAATGAGTTGGAATCAAGTAAGAATGCATAACAAGGATTCGAATTGATAACAAGTTCGTAAATTTTGCTGAGACCTAAGTCATAATGTAGCTTCATTTTGAAAAACTGCTTACCAAAGCTCCAATGGGAAAAGCGTGTCGGCATTCCGTAAGCACCAAATGTATAGATAATATCAGCTGGACAAATTTCGTAGCGCATCGGATAGAAATCGAGACCAAATCCGCTTGCAATTTCAGTTATCTCCGCTATCGATCTTTCTAAGGCATTTTTCTCATCGAGATTCAACCACGTCTCCCCCTTTTCCTTATAAAATCATTTCTTGCTCTTACAACAATGTATGAGAATAAAGGAAAAATCATGTAGTACATTTTGTTTTCAAACTGTTTCAAATGTAAATTTCTAATTAGGGGAAGGATAATGTTGCTATTTTATTTACATATTCGAAACCTATTTTATGCTACTATTATGAAGGAGGTTGATTGAGATGTGGCTGTTTATCGCCGTTTTTATTATCATTATCGTAGGAACCATCATCGGTTCTCGCTATTCCATAAAATTATTTAATGAAAACAGCAAGAAGAAATTCCTTCCTTTTGGAATTGCTTTTATCATTGCCGTTGTGTCAGAAGTTATTTATTTTTTTGGGGCAAAGCATATGAAACTTTCCATTGATGTTTCTCTTAGCTGGATGTTTTTCAATATGGCTCTATTTTTCGCTGCGGGGGTCATTTATTTTTCAGCATACCTTATAAGAAAAGATTAAACCCTTAACCATTGCTGATAGGGCATTAAAACTTGAGAAGAAAAAACGAACGGACTGGTTCTCGCCAATCCGTTCGTTTTTTTTTATATATTTTTTCTTAACCAATACATTGGAATGATACTTATAAATAGAAGTATGGACGCGAAAATATAAATATTCCGAACCCCCGCAATTTCTACTGCGGCACCTGAAAACAAGGATGCTAAACCAAAAGTGAATGCGGCTATTGCCCCTTGGGTTGCATATACTTTTGGTAATCGGTTTAAATCTGTCTTCATTTGCACCAAAGTCTGCAAAATAACCGCCTTTTGCTGATCAAATACACCAAACAGAAAGGATAGTACTAAAGCTAGAATAGGAATGCCATTAAGCCCAAAGGCCAAAGTAACACATGCTGTACCAAATCCACAAAGGATTAATATTTTCTTTTGATGAGTACGGTAAGTGGCATGATATTTTAACAAAATAACACTAGCGATGATGAGACCTGCAATAAAAGCACTGTTTATAAAACCCCACCATTCCTCACGGACATGCAGCCGTTGATCTACAAATATGTACATGATAGCCGCTATCCATACAACACTTGCAATCGTTTCCATCCAATTAATCCCTTGAATTTGCAGAAGTGTTTTATTTCTCCAAATTTCCTTCCAGCCTTCTGATAGCTGTTGTATATAGGTTGAAAAACCTTGTTCACTTTTTTGTTGTACATGTTTTTCATGAAAGAAAGGAATACTATACATAAAAACAGTACTAATTAAGTAGAATATGCCAGTAATCAATAAAGTACCCTCTGGCTGTATTAATGCTGTTACCAGTCCTCCTGCAGCCCACCCCGTAAATTGGATAGATTGTTCCATCGTCGACAAGAAGCCATTTGTTTTCATTAATTCTTCCCTTTTTACGATAGTCGGTACAAGTGCATTGGAAGCGGGAAATGCCCACCCGTCTAAAAATGCAATCAAGGCGGCCAATAAAAACAGAATCCATATAAAAGAAACACTTTTTAATACCACAAAAAATAAGCAAAAGATGAAAATCGTTTTTATCGCTTGCGAAGTTGCTAATAAATGTTTTAGGGTATAGCGATCTAATAGAATAGGCGCGATTACGCTGCTAATAAATTTGGAAAAAGTTATCACAAAAGGGACAAATGTCATTTGAAACGCCGAACCGGTTGTTTGATATATAGCAACTATCAGAGCAACTATATATAAAACATCACCTGCGTTGGCAAAGGATTGCCCGACCCATAAATATCGGAAGGCTTTCGAACGCATTGCTTCTCCTCCTTAGTATTATTTATTTTTCTGTTTTAGAGGAAAAACATCACATTGGATAATCACCTTTCGTTTCTTTTTCATTATTTTAACATATTCGGTATTTTTACGAAGAACATTTTATAAGTAAATGATTTAAATGTTGTATCATTCCACCTCATCCAATCGAGATACCTCGCCCATTTTTATGATTTGCCTTTTTTCAATCCAATATCCCCAACTTTTACTGCGTCACTATATCTTTTTTTTGCATACACTAAAAACAACTCCTAAAATAATGCTTTCAATGATGGGCTGGAAAATTCCCATTAGTGTTAGTTAGCGAGTTCTTTTTTAGGAAAAGAACTAGATAGGAGGGAAAAAATGAACAGTGTTGATTATGATCGTGCGCTTTACTATACCCATCGATCACAATGGGATAATTTGCTCATTTTAATGGTGAGAACGAAAGATGATATGCTTTCGAAGCGAATCGAACGATTATTGCACGCTTATCATTTTTCTCATGATTATTCCGTTATAGAACGAAATTTGTATTCCCTTCTACGGTATATTGACCATGCCAATGAAGTAGGAAGACATGACGAAACTGTTATCGAAGATGCCTATTCAAATATGAGATAACAGTTAAAACGGCTTTCCTGATGGAGAGCCGTTTTTTTAATGACTTTTTGATAATAATTGACCAGTCTAGTGGATTTCTTCGAGTTCTACATGAACTTTCTTCATAAAATCTTCCACAAGATTTTGAAGTTTATTATTACTTTCCTCTAAACTTTTCGTATGAACACTAAAATAAAATTTTACCTTTGGTTCTGTTCCTGAGGGACGCAAACAAATCCAAGAACCGTCTTCCAAATAATATTTTAAAACATCGGATTTAGGCAATTCAATAGCTTCTGTCGTGTTATCACGCACATATATTCGTTTGCTTGTTTTATAATCCTCTATCATGGTCAAATTACTATTATTTAATTGGGCTGGCGGTTCTGAACGAAAACGTTCCAATAACTGCCCGATTTTCTCTGCACCTTCTTTACCTTTTAAGGTTAAAGATTTAAGGTCTTCTCGGTAATAGCCAAACTGCTCATATATATCAAGCAGAGCATCATATAAAGTCTTACCTTGTTTTTGATAATAGGCACAAGCCTCACATGCTAAAATGGCGGCTTGCACAGCATCTTTATCGCGAGCAAAATCACCGATCAAATAGCCATATGATTCTTCATAGCCGAATAAAAATTTATACTCACCGGTTGCCTCGTATTGCTTAATTTTCTCACCGATAAACTTGAAACCAGTTAATACATCTTCTGTCGGGATATTATAATACTGTGCAATTTTCCGGCCGATTTCGGAAGTGACAATGGTTTTAAAAACTTTTCCATTCGCAGGGATGGTTCCTTTTTCTGCTTTTTGAGATAACAGATAATGTAATAAAATAGCTCCAGTTTGGTTACCGGTCAATAATACATATTCCCCATTTTTATCTTTTACAGCAACCCCTAACCGGTCAGCGTCCGGATCCGTAGCAATTAATATATCCGCGTCATGTCTTTTTCCATAAGAAATAGCAAGCTCAAATGCTGCCTTTTCCTCTGGATTTGGTGATGCTACTGTTGAGAATTGCGGGTCTGGATCCTCTTGCTCTTTTACAATATAAACGTGTTGGTATCCAAATGCCTTCAATGCATTCTTAACCGGCTGCTCCGCTGTACCATGTAATGGAGTGAACACAACACGAATATCGGTTTCCTTAGCAAGCTCTGGATTCTCACTAATCATGAATAATTGCTTTAAATAAGCTTGATCTATTTTTTCCCCAATGATGGTGATGAAACCTTTGGATTTTAAATCCTCCTCTGGGTCCACCTTTATTTCGAGTTCATTTTCAATTTCATTTACTTTTGCAATTACCTGATCTGCATCGGCAGGCGGCAATTGCGCACCATCTTCTCCATAAACCTTATAGCCATTATATTCAGGAGGATTATGACTAGCTGTGATAACTATTCCTGAAAAAGCATGTAAATAACGGACAGCAAAAGATAATTCCGGAGTTGGACGAAGTTCTTCAAATACATATGTAGTGATTCCGTGTGTTGCCAAAGTTTTGGCAGCTTCCATAGCAAACTCCGGAGATTTATGACGGGAATCATACGCAATCACAACCCCGCGCGCTTTTGCCACATCCCCAAATTCTTCTATGTATCTGGCAAGGCCTTCCGATGCTTTACGAATGGTATATATATTCATTCGATTGGTGCCCGGCCCTAATTCACCACGCATTCCGCCAGTTCCAAATTCTAAATTTTTATAAAAAGCATCTTCTAATTGGAGTTCATTCTTTTCCAATTCATTTAACTGGCTGCTTAATTCCGCGTCCAGTTTTTCAAACTTCTTCCACTTCAAATACGAATTTTTCCACATATCAATATCCCCCTCTAGGGTTTGTACTAGATACTATATATACTAATGAATTTACTTTTTTAATTCAATGAGAGAATATGTCGAGAATAAAAAAAGCGGACGGACGAGTGGAAGATTCTTGTGAATAACTGAAAATAAAAAACCCGCATTGGTGGCGGGCTTAAATTAATAATTCATTTGCAGCTTTTTTATATATACTTAATGAAAGTTTCGATTTTACCGTAGCATTGAATTGGCAATAATAAAACGGGAAAAATATATCATATTTCTCCAAGATAGTAACATTATGATTAAAAATCTCTTCATAATTGGTTCCTGATGGATAATCCAATTTGTACTCTAATATAGAGATAATCGTTTGTAGTCCTGTTATTACTTGATATGCTTCTTTTAACGTATTGAAACATTCAAAGTGACGTTTTGACGTATATAGCACTTTAATTTTTTTGAAACTAGCAATTTCATCATCCTCATAATAGTTAGGGAAAATAAAAGTGTACATATACTCAGTAAGTTCTTGTATTTTCTTTTCCTGTTCTTGAGTCGATGCAAAAACAACTTTCAATTGAAACCCACCCTTTTAAAACTTCTCTCATTTTGGAACTTTTTCAAAGTTAAATAAAAATTTCTCCTCTATCCAAAGAAAATAATTAAAACAATTTCGTGGAAACATCCCTTTAATTATGTTAAGAATAACATAGAAAATACTGCAAAACTGTGGTAATTATGACCATGCGAAAGGACTTTCATTTTAAAATGGAGAAAAAAGATATATGGTTCGATCTAGAAATACCAGAAAAATGGGATAAGATTACGGTTGATCACCTCTTTAGAAAAATTTGGCTTGCCCCCAAAAAATTGATTCATCAATTCCGTATGGAAAAAAGTGTTAAGGTAAATGGAGAAAATGCAATATGGGAACGTCCGCTTCAAACAGGAGATATCTTACAGATTGCTTTGTTTCAAGAGGAAGATTATGGAGTCATACCAGATGCCATTGAAATTAATGTATTGTATGAGGATGAACATCTCCTGGTAGTCAATAAGCCTGCAGGGATGGAGACACACCCCAATGAATCAGAACAAATTCATACATTAGCAAATGCAGTTGCTTATCATCTTCAACAAAATGGAGAAAAACTCCGTGTCCGTCATATTCACCGATTGGACAAAGATACTACTGGGGCGGTATTATTTGCAAAACATGCATTTTCCCATGCATTGCTTGATCGAATGTTAAACGAAAGAACAATCAAACGTACTTATCTTGCTATCGTTCAAGGGATTATCAAAGAGCATACAGGAGTTATTGACCATCCTATTGGCAGGGATCGTCATCATCCAACAAGAAGACGCGTTTCCAAAACTGGCCAGAATGCAGTAACCAGGTATACATTAGTAAAAACATTCCCATCTAAAAATCTATCAATGATTGAGTGCATTTTAGATACAGGAAGAACACACCAAATTAGAGTTCACTTAAGTTCCATTGGTCATCCGCTTGCTGGGGATGTGCTATACGGTGGTAAACCAATATATAAAAGACAGGCGCTCCATGCCAGAAAACTAGTTTTCACTCATCCTTTTACGGAGAGTAAAATCGAATGTGTTGCACCGTTTTTAGATAAGCCACCAATATTTCCAGAGATATAAAAAGAAATCGGCCAATTCACCGATTTCTTTTTTATTTTCTTGGTGATATTTTTCCATTGAAACCTTTGTTTCCACAATTTTTACTAGTATCACAGAAAAATTTCAACATCAATTCCTTACTATTGCATCGCTTATCCTATTTTTTCCACACTACACCTTTATTTCATCAATTCTCACTTCTTTTTCATCGCTTCATCAAGAAAATTCCACACTTTTCCCTAATTTTTCATCATTTCTCCGCTTTTTTCCCACACCACATCTTTATTTCATCAGATCTCACTTCTTTTTCATCGCTTCTTCAAGAAAATTCCACACTTTCCCCTAGTTTTTCATCATTTCTACTCTTTTTTCCCACACCACATCTTTATTTCATCAGATCTCACTTCTTTTTCATCCCTTCACCAAGAAAATTCCACACTTTTCCCTAGTTTTTCATCATTTTTACTCTTTTTTCCCACACTACATCTTTATTTCATCAGTTCTTACTTCTTTTTCATCGCTTCACCAAGAAATTTCCACACTTTCCCTAATTTTTCACCGTTTCTCCTCCTTTTTCCCACACCATATCTTATTTCTATTGTTTTATCCCCATCGATACATATTTCATTTCAAGATATTCCATGATTCCTTCGCGTCCGCCTTCTTTTCCCAGTCCGGATTGTTTGATGCCGCCAAACGGGGCTTCTGCTACTGCAGGGAAAACATCGTTTATCCCGACTATTCCATATTCCAGTTTTTCCATAACTCTTAATGCACGATTTAAATTTTCCGTAAATAAATAGGCGGCTAGACCATATCTGTCATGATTCGCTAGTGCAATAACCTCTTCTTCCGTTTCAAAGGATTGAATTGGCAACAGCGGTCCGAATGTTTCTTCGTTCATCACTTTCATTTGATTAGATACATTGGTTAACACAGTTGGTTCAAAAAAATATCCGTCAAGCTGTCCCTTATGCACTCTTCCTCCTGTTGCAGTAACCGCACCTTTCGAAATGGCATCTTCGTACTGATCTTTTACCTTTAATAGGGCATTTTCATCAATTAATGGACCAATATTTACTTGTTCGTCAAGGCCTGCTCCTATTTTCAATGCATCGATTTGTTCTGTTAATTTTGAGGTAAATGCCTCTTGAATCGAGCGCTGTACATAAATACGATTTGCACAAATACATGTTTGACCGCAGTTTCTGAATTTACTCATAATCGTCATCTTCACGGCCTGTTCTAAATCAGAATCTTCAAAAATTAGAATTGGGGCGTGGCCACCTAATTCTAATGAGAGCTTTTTCACCGTATCAGCACTGCCTCTCATTAATAGTTTCCCAACTTCCGTCGATCCTGTAAAAGTAATTAAACGGACATCCTCGTTACTCATGAATTCTTGACCTATCGATACAGGGTCTCCTGTCACTAAATTTAGTACCCCTTTTGGCAATCCTACTTCCTCAAAAATTTTCACTAATGCTATTGCGGACAGAGGTGTTTGCTCTGCTGGTTTTAAAACAACCGTACATCCAGCTGCGAGTGCTGGACCCAGTTTTCTTGCAATCATCGAGGAGGGAAAATTCCATGGAGTAATGGCGGCAACGACTCCAATTGGCTGTGGAACAACAAATAATCTCTTTCCTTTGTTCGAGGAAGGGATGATTTCGCCATACGTCCGATTTCCTTCCTCCGCATACCATTGCAAATAACTTGCAGCAGAAGCAATTTCTCCTCTTGCCTCTGCAAGTGGTTTTCCCTGCTCTGTCGTCAAAATTCTTGCCAGCTCTTCTTGTTTCTCCATCATTAATGTATAGGCCGCATATAGATATGTCGAACGCTCCCTAGCAGAGAGATTTGCCCAATCTGGAAATGCCTTTTTCGCGCTTTTCACAGCCTTCCGTGCATCTATCCCGTTTCCATAGGAAAAAGATTTTATTTTATTCAAGTTGGCTGGATTAAAAACATCCTCTTGATTGCCATTATCTGCATCAACCCAACTGCCGTCAATATAGATACTTTTTGTATATTGACCATCTAACTGCATGCTGATCCTCCACCTTCTTTATAAAATTATCTAAAAGAATAATTACTCCTCAAAGGGCCATGAAGGAAGTGTTTTATTTAAAGGTTTATCTACCCTATAGCCGAGTGCGTATTCCGCCTGCATAATAGTATGAATTTCCCGAGTACCCTCATAAATGACAGGTGCTTTCGAGTTTCGTAAGTAGCGGGCAACAGGATATTCATCAGAATAACCATATGCACCATGTATTTGCACCGCATCATCAGCAGCTTTATTGGCAAAATTACAGGACTGCCATTTGGCTAATGAAGTCTCCCGCGTATTTCGTTTTCCCTGGTTCTTCAATTCACCCGCTTTATATACAAGAAGCCTGCTCATTTGCAAACCTGCCTCCATATTAGCAATCATCTGCTGCACAAGCTGGTGTCTTCCAATCTCTTTACCAAATGTTGTTCGTTCATGACAATATTTTAGAGATGCCTCTAAGGATGCCATAATGAGGCCGCATGCTCCCGCTGCAACGGTAAATCTTCCATTGTCAAGCGCAGACATGGCAATTTTGAATCCTTCCCCTTCCTCCCCTAATAAATTTTCCTTAGGAACCCTTACATGGTCCAAAAAGATTTCTCCTGTATTTCCTGCACGAATACCATGCTTTCCTTTAATTGCCTTAGAAGAAAACCCCTCCATCGTTCTCTCCACAATAAAAGCAGATATTCCATGATGTTTTTTGCTTTTATCTGTATAAGCAAAAACGAGAAAATGATCTGCTACATCACATAAAGAAATCCACGTTTTTTGCCCATTTAAAATATAGGTATCTCCTTCTCTAGTAGCTGAGGTATTGATAGCAGCCACGTCAGATCCGGCACCAGGTTCCGTTAAACCGAAAGCTCCAACCTTTTCTCCCTTTGCTTGCGGAACTAAGTATTTTATCTTTTGTTCCTCTGTCCCCCATTGCAGAAGGGTCATACTGTTCAACCCAGTATGTACAGATACGGCAGTGCGATAGGCGGTATCTCCTCTTTCCAGCTCTTCACAAACGATTGCTAAAGCATTATAATCCATTCCGCCTCCACCGTATTTCTCTGGGATACAAACTCCCATTAGTCCAAGATCTGCCAACCTTTTCATAATCCTTGGCTCGAAATGTCCGCTAGAATCCCATTCTCCAATAAACGGCATTATTTCTTTATCGACAAAACTTCTAACCGTTTTCCTTAGCAATTGCTGCTCCTCTGTAAAATCAAAATTCATTTCTATCACTCTCCTAAACGATATTATTATCCATCATTTGTTGGATTTCCCTTTCCGAATAACCCATTGATATTAAAATTTCACGAGTATGTTCTCCAGGCAATGGGGGATGCTGTGTGACCTGAACTGGTGTTTTAGACAATTTTAAAGGACTCCCCACTAAATTCACTGTCCCTGCTGCCGGATGATCGACATGTATTAACATCTCTCTAGCTAATGCCTGAGGATCTTCAAACACCATTTTTAAGTTATTGATTGGTCCACACGGTATTCCATGTTCCTTGCATCTTTCCAACCAATACTCTGTTGCATAATCAGACAATCTATTTTGCAAAATAGGTATTAGCTCTTTCTGGTTTTCTACCCTATTAGCATTTGTGTTAAATTTTGGATCACTGTACAATTCACCTAGAGAAAGAATCTGGCATAGTTTTTCAAATTGCCGGTCATTTCCAACGGCAATCACCATTTTTCCGTTTTTAGTTTCAAATGTTTGATAGGGGACAATATTAGCATGTAAATTTCCTAATAAGCTTGGAAGCTTTCTTGTCATCAAAAAATTACTGGCAATATTCACTAGCGAGCTGATTCCTGCATCAAAGAGAGCCATATCTAATTTTTGTCCAGTCCCAGATTTCTGTCTTTCCAGCAACGCTGCTTGAATGCCAATGCAGGCATATAAACCGGTTAAAATATCTGTAATGGCAATCCCCACTTTTTGCGGCCCTGATTCATTTGAACCAGTGATACTCATCAACCCACACATTGCTTGAATGATGTAATCATAGCCAGCTAGATTTTTATATGGACCGGTTTCTCCAAATCCAGTGATGGAACAAAATACTAGTTTAGGATTTAACTTTGATAGCACATCATACCCTAGTCCTAACCGTTCCATCGTCCCTGTTTTAAAATTGTGTATGACTACATCACTTTTTAATACAAGCTCTTTTATCAATTGCTGCCCTTTATCGGATTTCAGATCGATAGTAATACTTTTTTTATTCCGGTTAGCGCATAAGTAATAAGCGCTTACTCCATTTTGAAATGGCGGTCCCCAATTTCTTGTATCATCACTGCCCCCGGGTGCCTCTACCTTCACTACTTCCGCGCCTAAATCTCCTAATATCATCGTACACAGCGGCCCTGCCAGCACCCGCGTCAAATCCAACACTTTTATTCCATCTAATGCTCCGGCCAAATATCATCACTCCTTTCAGAATTTCTAGTAATGCATAGCTTGACCTAGAATGCTGAATTACAGTTTCTTTCCTTACCATATTTACGAAAATGCGTTCATATTTATGCCAATGCTTTCCGCTTATGGAGTTTATGGCAATAAAAAAAACCCGCATCTTTAAAGATACGAGTTTTTAATCATCTTTTATTTATTACTGTTGCCCTGCTTTTACCCATTCTGCAACTTGAACAGTGCGCTTTGCCTGATGTTTAACAGCTGCTTCAGCATCTTCTACTATTTTGCCATCTTGCCCTTGAGTTACTGTTGTACCATAAGGATTTCCTCCGGCTGCATAGATAGATTGATCCGTATAACCAGGAGGAACAATGATTGTGCCCCAATGCATCATAGATGTATAAATAGCGTGGATAGTTTGCTCTTGGCCACCATTTGAATTTCCAGCAGAAGCCATAGCGCTTACGACTTTGTTCACTGTTTTTCCTGACGCCCAAAGACCGCCTAATGTGTCTAAGAATTGTTTCATTTGCGATGGAATATTTCCAAAACGAGTTGGTGCACTGAAAATAATCGCATCTGCCCATTCGATGTCAGCTGCTGTTGCAACTGGGACATTTTGTGTTTCATCATAATGCTTTTTCCATGCTGGGTTGGATTCAATTGCAGCAGCTGGTGCAAGCTCTTCTACTTTTAATACCTTTACTTCTGCACCCGCTTGCTTAGCAGCTTCTTCAGCCCATTTTGCTAATTGATAGTTCGTTCCTGTTGAACTATAGTAAATAATCGCTAAATTTACGTTCGTCATTTAAAAGCTCCTTTACTTAATATTAATAGCAGACTTACAACACTAATAATATTTTATTAATGTATATATTTTATGCCTACTTATGTAAAATTTATCGAGAGCATACTCGTTAAATTTTACTTTTAGAATTCAATTATCTCGAATTCAAGATAATTGTATCCTTTCTAAAATGCATCGTCAACAATCATGCTCGACCCAAAAATTAGTGTGTATTTTTTCCGTATTGTGTAAAACTAATAATTATTAATAGGTTCTTCAGACTTTTTTCTTTTAACTTGTTAAAAAATCAGCTAAAATAAATACGTTTGGTATACCAAGCTTTCAGGAGGTTAGGTAATGGTATTTAAAAATAAAAAGGATAAGTTTGCAGTTCTATTAGAAAACATTGCTGCGAATTTACACGAGAGTGCAAACTATTTTGCTGATTACAAATTAAATAATGAGAGCAATTTAAAAGAATTTGCACAAAGAATGAAAGAGTTTGAAACACAAGGCGATACATATGTGCATGAAATGATTATGGAGCTCAATGATGCTTTCATCACACCAATTGAAAGAGAGGATTTACTTACCCTTACAAATGTATTAGATGATGTGCTTGATGGTCTTGAACATTGTGCTTATATATTTGAAGTATATGTAATTCTCCATGCAGATGAGTATATGTATAAGTTTGTAGAGGCTATACGGAATTGTACAAAGGAAATTCAAAAAGCTATCGAATTTCTTTTTAACAAAAAACTACCGAATATGCGTCCACATGCGATTAAAATTAAGGAATATGAGTCTTTATGTGATGATATTTTACGTGAATCTATTAAGGAACTATTCCAAAAAGAGAAAGATCCTATTCGTTTAATTAAGTACAAGGAAGTTTATGAAAATCTAGAAGAGATTGCAGATGATTGCCAAAGTGTGGCAAACATATTAGAAAGTATTATTATGAAAAACGCATAAGGAGCATAAGCAATGGACAGTGTCTTTATAATCACCTTGTTAACAGTCATCTTTGCTCTTGGCTTCGATTTTATTAACGGTTTTCATGATACTGCTAATGCAATCGCAACTTCAGTTTCAACGAAGGCATTAAAACCAAGACATGCTATTATCCTTGCTGCATGTATGAATTTTCTTGGAGCATTGACTTTTACAGGGGTAGCCCAAACTATATCAAAGGATATTGTGAATCCATACACCATACACAATGGAGCAGTTGTTATCCTTGCTGCATTAATTTCAGCTATCGCCTGGAATTTACTTACATGGTACTTTGGAATTCCCAGTAGTTCCTCTCACGCTATTATCGGTTCTTTATCAGGTGCAGCAATTGCCGCTGCAGGTTTCTCAGCTATAAAATATAGTGGATTTATTAAAATTCTTGAAGCTCTAATTATTTCGCCAATTCTTGCATTTATCATTGGTTTTATAATTTATAGCATTTTCAAAGTCGCATTTAAAAACTTTAATTTAGCAAAAACAAATAAGCGATTTCGTCTCATTCAAATTTTAACAGCTGCTATACAATCCTATAGCCATGGTACAAATGATGCACAAAAATCAATGGGTATTATTACGTTAGCTCTAATATCCAGCAACATGATTAAAGGTCATGATATTCCTTTATGGGTACAAATTGCTTGTGCAACTGCAATGGGATTAGGTACCTCTATTGGAGGGTACAAAATTATCAAAACAGTTGGCGGAAAAATTATGAAGATTAAACCTATCAACGGGGTAGCGGCAGATTTAAGTTCTGCATTAATCATTTTCGGTGCAACATTTATACACCTTCCTGTAAGTAGCACCCACGTTATTTCCTCTTCAATTCTTGGAGTAGGGACGGCCCACCGAGTAAGAGGTGTAAAATGGGATACAGCGCAAAGAATTGTATTTACATGGATTATTACTTTGCCAATTACGGCTATATTATCAGCTATCGTTTACTTTATTCTCAATCTTTTTATTTAAAAAGGCACAAAAGAGGCCTTTTTTTTTTTATTTGTAATGATTTCTTTTAATAAAAATGGAGAAACTACAATAAAAACTATTGCTTACCAGCTCAAAAACGAATAATATATAATATGTGTTTTTTAATCGTTCGTATTTTTCGGAGGTATTATATGTTTAAATTGAAAGAGAACGGCACGAATCCTAAGACGGAAGTTGTTGCTGGATTAACTACTTTTTTAACCATGGTTTATGTTATCGTTGTTAATCCTGTCATTCTTCATAATGCTGGCGTGCCTTTTAATGATGTTTTTATGGCTACTATTATTGCTACTGTTATCGGTACATTATGGATGGCCTTATGCGCTAATTATCCAATTGCCATCGCTCCCGGGATGGGGATGAATGCTTATTTCGCCTATTCCGTTGTCGGAAGTCATGGACATGTTTCCTATACCACTGCATTTGCTGCCGTTTTTGTAGCAGGTATCATTTTTATCATCTTATCTTTAACCCCTTTTCGCCAGAAGCTAATTGAAGCAATTCCTGATAATTTAAAGCATGGTATTACAGCCGGTATCGGTCTGTTTATTGCCTTTATTGGTTTAAAGCAAACAGGGATTATTACTGGAGATAAAGCTAATTTAGTGAAACTTGGCAACTTGCATGATCCGTCAACGATTCTAGCAATAGTCGGGCTAGTCATTACTTTAATTTTATTTGCAAGAAAAATTCATGGGGCACTATTTATCGGCATGATAATTACTGGAATTATCGCCTTTTTCACTGGACAGCTTAAATTTGATAAAGGGATAGTAGGAATACCTTCTCTGCCGCATTTTATGATTGTTAACCCAATCTCCGCTTTTAGTGATGTAATTCATCATAGCTTATATGCTGTAGTCTTTTCCTTCTTACTCGTAACGATTTTTGATACAACTGGTACGATGGTTGGCGTCGCGGAACAGGCAGGCTTAATGCGTGGGAAGAAATTGCCACGTGCACGTCGAGCACTACTTTCAGATTCTATCGGTACTACGATTGGTGCTGTTTTCGGGACGAGCCCCACGACCGCATTTATTGAATCGACTTCTGGTGTAGCTGCCGGTGGCCGTACAGGATTAACGACAACCATTGTAGCCATACTTTTTATTATTTCTGCTTTTTTTAGCCCACTCGTAAATGCCGTATCTGGTATATATGCAATTACGGCTCCTGCATTAATAATTGTAGGAAGTTTAATGATAGGCAATGTCGCCCATATCAAATGGAATGAAATCGATGAAGCATTTCCTGCATTCTTAATTATCTTAAGCATGCCGTTAACTTCCAGTATTGCTACAGGTATTGCACTCGGCTTTATTTCTTACCCTATTTTAAAAATAGTTAGAGGAAAATGGCGCCAAGTTCATGTGCTTGTATATATATTCGCAGTGTTGTTTATCTTGCAGCTTGCGTTTGTTCCGCAATAAAACAAATGCGCCTTGCTATCTGCATACAAATAAGTGAAATGTTGAAGTACCAATTTCCCTTTCATAATATTAACTGAGCTATAATAATATGCCCAAGTAATTCTTAAAATCATACACACTTTCCGTTTAATAATAGTAAGTGAAGTGAAATGAGTTTGAAAATGACTTTTTTATAGTAAAAACACGTAGACAATTAAATGATTCAATTTCTTTTAGAGATCAAATCAGTATATTGATTTGATCTCTTTTTGTTCCTGATATATCAACAAATAATGATTTTAAAGGATGATATTTGATTCTTTCGTACCCAAATTGAAAAAGACTCACTACTTAGTAAGTCTTTTCAATCTCATCAATACAAATTGAATTTAGATGGTAAACGAGTAACTTGTGGATTCGACCTTTATCTAACCTGGTAGGATCTAATAATGCATGCATAGCTGTGCCGTCAACCAATGAGTACAATCTTTCAACTTCAAGTTCTGTATTAAGGTTTTTCTTTAACAGTTTCGCTTGGTCTAGATAATGTATTAGGTTACGGAGACCATCATAAATTCCATCATGTTTTGCATCAAAAGTATCTTTTTTATGTCTAGCATACGCAACAAATGCAAACCATACCTCCATTTCTGCCATCTTTTCAGAGTCAGTTGGGATAATTTCAAGCAGGATTTGCAATATTTTTTCCTTGGGAGGTAATTCATTAAGGGCTATTTTGTTTATTCGTTCTGTTACTCTTTTAATAACAAGATTCATAGCAAATTCTAGTAACTCATCTTGAGTAGAAAAATAATGGCGCAAAGCTCCTAATGAGAGACCAGCCTCTTTTGCTATATTCCTAACTGTTGCTCCTTCCATTCCCTGTTCTAGAATAACCCTCCATGAAGCTTCTGCAATTTGTCTTTTTCGTAAGTCATGATCAACTATTTTAGGCATATCTCTATTTTAGCACAATGTTAAGTTTTAAATAACACGATTGTATTATTTAAAATAGAATGTTATACTTTGTTTATATAATACATTTGTATTAAAAAGGAGTGGTTATTTGACCATTATTGGATGGATGATCGTCTTTTGTGAAATCGCGTTTTGGGTTGTCATTGTATTGGGATTGATGACAAGATATATCTTCAAGAAAAAACAGTTAGGGATCATTCTGCTTGCACTAACTCCGCTTGTTGATTTAACTTTGTTAATTGCAGCAGGCATCGATATATATCGTGGCGAAGTCGCAACTACAGCACATGCAATTGCTGCTGTTTATATAGGTATATCCATTGCCTACGGTAAAAGTATGATTGAATGGGCGGATCAGCGTTTTCAATATTATGTAACAAAACAAGGAGAAAAACCAAGAAAACGTTACGGAATTGAATATTCAAAACACTATTTTAAAGGTTGGATTAGACATTTCATTGCTTATATAATTGGTGGAGGTATATTAGTGGGATTGATCTTTTGGATCGATGATATATCTAGAACCCAAGCCTTAAGTGGAGTAGCAAAAATTTGGTCAATAGTATTAGGGATAGATCTAATTATTTCGATTACTTATTTTATTTGGCCCCCAAAGGAAAAGGGGATCTCTTCGGGAACTTAATGGAATCGTTTAGTATCTTTGTTTATTGTACAAAATGTATGCCTTAACTAAGAACCATAGGAAGACTTGAGGTTCTGGCTGCCATATTGGTAGCCTTTTTTACACATGTATGTTTTAACCGATGAAGAAAGGAAAATCAAGAATACTATACCTTAATGGGCCTTGATTATCCTTCTTACCTTCGATAGGATATCAACATATCCTAAAGTCTTTGTTTAAGCACTCGCTTCACATAAATCTCCTGGTTTGTCTTGGGTTAGTCTAATCTAAAAAATGTTCTTTAAAGAAATGTAGTTGATAGTCTAATGTTATTGGATCATTAAACATAAATGTATAAGCATCTGCTTCAAATACATGGTTGTTCTTTACAGCAGGTATTTCTTTATATAATTTAGTCTTTTGATATGAATTATCTTGATCCATATATTTACTTATAACTAAATAGTCACCAACATATTTAGGCAGCACTTCAGAGGAAATAGTGTAATACCCTTCTTTATTTGTAACTTTTTGTACATTATCAGGGATATTTAACTTCATTGCTTGATACAGAACTTCTGTCCCTCTTCCCCAACTTTTTCCAAGGATGCTCATAGTTTTGTCATAGCTTTCCATTACAGTCACCGTTGCATTTTGTCCAATTCTTTCCTTTATTTCTTCACCAATAGTATTTGCTCGTTCCTTAAAATCAGTAATCCAAGCTTGAGCTTCTTTCTCTTTGTTTACCAGTTTACCAATCTCTAAATGTTGTGTTAGGTAATCCAATTTATTATAAGTGTATGTAACCGTAGGAGCTATTTTTTTAAATTTGTCTAAATTTTTGCTAGTACTTGATCCTATTATTAAATCTGGCTTTAATTCAATAACTTTTTCTACATTATCATCAGATACAGTAGGTACATCTTTTAACTCTTCTTTAAATAACGGACTTTTTTTCGACCATTCTTCAACCCCTACAATATTTACACCAAGGGAAATTAAATCTCCCGCATACCCAGACAATAAAACGACTCTTTTAGGATGAGCAGGAACCTTAATAGGTCCATTTTCTGACTCATATGTAATCAGTTCATCTTTAACCTTTTTGCTTTCTTTTCCAACTGACTTTTCCGTTTCATGCGTACTACATGCCGTAATAACCAGCATCAAAATGAAAAACACTGGAATAAAGAATTTTTTCATTCAAATATCTCCCTTTTGTTCCATTTTCAAATGATATTGATAATCATTTTCAATTAATAAGCTATCATATTATTATTTTTATTGTCAATACCACTGAAGAAAATTTAAATTAAAAATAATTTACATGTAGCTAGGAAAAGGTATTGCAGTCATATTTCAACTAAATGGGAGATTTGTGAAAACATGATTTTTCTATAAAGGAGAGGTAGTGAAAAAGCGGATATAGAAACGGAGCGCTTGGATTTAGGTTCCAAGCGCTTTTATTTACCCTTTATGATGGAAATATAGACATGTTTAAGCTACATTTCATCCATATAAATGAAACTACTTCATTTGCTTTTATTGCAACTCCAGTATCATTTTAGATGGATTCTCAAGCAATTCTACCAGTCTGTTGGTAAACGCTACTGCTGTTGCCCCATCTGCCACACGATGATCAAAGGACATGGATAGATTCATAATGGAGCGTACAACGATTTCATCATTTATTACTACTGGGCGTTTTTTCGTTTTATGGAAAGAGACTAGTGCTGATTCTGGATAGTTGATAATTGGTGTCGCTCCAATTCCTCCGAGCGGACCAACATTACTTATGGTAAAAGTTCCGCCAGTAATGTCTTCCTTTGTCAGCTTGTTATTTTGAGCTTTTTGTATACAATCCTTCATTTCCTGATAGATAGTAGTAATGTTTTTTTGTTCCACATGATGAATAACTGGAACAATTAAACCTTCCCTGGTATCTACAGCAATCCCAATGTTATATTCGTTTTTTAATAGAATCCTTTCTTTTTCCACATCCAAAACCGAATTAAAAATTGGATAGTCTTTTAATGCCAGATAAATCGCTTTGATAAAAAAAGCTGCAACAGATATATTAGTACCATCATTCTTCAGTTCATTCTTTAAAGAAAGCAAGTTGGTTACATCAACTTCCTCAAAATGTGTGACGTGAGGAATCGTATATAGTGATTGAACCATTTTTGCTGCAATTTGCTTTCTTCTACCTTTAAATGGTATTTCTTCCTTATTAATTTTAGGTAATGAGGTACTTTCTTTTCGCGTTTCTACCATTGTTTCTTCTTCGGTAGTAGAAGAAGAAACTTCAGCCTTTCTAATAAATTTATAAATATCCTCATCCGTCACCCTGCCGATAGGACCTGTTCCTATGACTTGTTCTATATTTACACCGAGCTCTCTGGCAATTCTTCTCGTATGAGGTGCTGCGATAATTCTCTTTTTAGGCAAAGGTTTTTCCGGTCTATCTGAAAAATCTAGATGCATTTCTTCCGTATCAATGATTAATAATGTTGTCCCAACGGATACATTGGTTCCTTCTTCTATTAAAATATCACGAACGACACCAGATATGGGGGATGGAAGTTCGGCGGTCATTTTGTCCGTTTGAACTTCTACTAGCGGCTGGTCAATCTTTACTCGATCCCCTTTTTTTACAAGGTAATTCAATACTTCTCCCTCTGTCATTCCTTCTCCAATGTCATGCAGCTTTACTTCAACCAACATCATCACCTTCTTTCCTGCTAGAAATGCATTACTTTTTCAATTGCCTTTGTAACCCTTCCTTCACTAGGTAAAAAGTGGTTCTCTAATGCGTAAAAAGGTACAGGGACATCGAAACCGGCAACTCTTTCAATAGGAGCTCTCAAATATAAGAACGAGGTCTCTTGGATAACGGAAATGATTTCCGCACCTAAACCGCTTGTTGCAGGCGCTTCATGAACAATAATGGCTCGACCCGTTTTTTGCACTGATTCCGAAATCATCGAATGGTCTAAAGGGTATAAGGTTCGTAAGTCAATGACTTCACAACTGATACCTTCGCCCTTTACCTTTTCGGCGGCTTTCATGGCAACAGGCACCATCGCCCCCCATGCGATAATCGTAACATCTTCCCCTTCCATTAAACGATTTGCTTTTCCAATTTCAACTGTATACTTACCTATTGGTACCTCTTCTTTAAAAGCTCGATAAGATCGTAGAGATTCCAGAAATAGTACTGGATCCGGATCTTCAATACTAGAAATTAATAGACCTTTAGCATCATAGGGATTGGATGGACATACTACTTTGATTCCTGGCATATGGGTGAACAATGCTTCCATGCTATCTGAATGAATTTCAGGAGCTTTTACACCTGCTCCATATGGTGCACGAATAACAATTGGAACATGGAATCTACTCATTGTCCTCATCCGAATTCTCGTTGCATGTGCCATAATTTGTTCAAAGGCTGGGTAAATGAATCCTAAAAATTGGATTTCCACAACAGGTAAAAAACCATTAATCGCAAGTCCTATAGCTGTTCCAACAATACCTGACTCGCTTAATGGTGTATCCAATACTCGCTCTTCTCCAAACTCATCTATCAGGCCATCGGTTGCACGAAATACACCGCCATTGCGTCCAACGTCCTCCCCCATGATGATGATTTCCTTCTTTTCGCGCATCATCGTTTGCAGGCCATCGGTTACCGCCTGCACAATGGTGAGCTTCTGTGATTTCATTACATCTATACTCATTGGCTTACACCTCTTAAGTATTCGTAATATTCGTCCTTCTGCTGTTTGATGGTCCAAGTTGGCTCAGCAAAAACATGATCAAATAAGTCTTTCACATCAGGTTTTGGGAACGCTTCCATTTCTTTGATTGCTGATTCAATATTGCCATTTATTCTCTCCTGTATCTGGCTTAACCAACTTTCATCCCACAATCCTTCATTTTTTAAATAACGTTCTAAGCGGAGAACAGGATCAGTGGTTTCTCTTTTTGCTTTACTTTCTTCTTGATTACGATATTTAGTTGGATCGTCTGCGGTGGTATGTGCACCATATCGCCAAGTGACAGCTTCAATAAGGGTAGGTCCTTCTCCATCTCTAGCTCTTTCTAATGCCTTTTTTGTTTCTAAATATACGGAAAAGATATCATTTCCATCAACGCGGACACCCTGTATTCCGTAAGCTACTGCCTTTTGGGCGATGGTTTCAGAATTCATCTGCTTGTGAATAGGTACAGAAATTGCATATTGATTATTTTGATTAAAAAAGACAACAGGAGCTTTATAGACACTCGCAAAGTTTAATCCTTCATGAAAATCCCCTTCTGATGTTGCTCCATCTCCAAAATAAACAATTGCAGCGTTTTTAGTGCCCTTCCACTTTTCTGCAAGTGCAGCGCCGGTAGCATGTAAGAGCTGTGTTGCAATTGGCACTGCCGGCGGGAAGATTTTTCTTTCATCAGGCGGTACACAGCCTTCCACTCTACCATTCCAGTAAAGGAAAATGGTTTTTAAGGAATGCCCAAATGTTATGCTTGCGGCATGATCTCTGTAGGTAGGAAAAAGCCAATCTTTTTCATGTAATGCAAATGCACTGCCTACTTGAGCTGCTTCCTGCCCCTCAAAAGGTGCATATGTGCCAAGTCTTCCTTGTCTTTGCAGGCTAATCGCTTTCCTGTCAAACGTTCTAACTAATAGCATTTTTTCATAAAGGGTTAGTGCAAGTTCACCTGTAATCCATTGTTTCAACTCATCATTTGTGACCCTTCCATTTTCATCTAAATATTGCTTAGTTTTATATTCCTTCACTTCCTATACATCCTCCTTTTTTAGCAGGATTAACATATTCCCTTACTAATGCCGCACATCCCATTTCGGACGCCTATGATGGGAAAAAAAACTATTTCTCTGCTTTCTCATTTCTAAGCGCTGTTCGCAAAATTGGTTCGCAGATTGAATAGTAGAAATATGCATATTTTCAGCAGTACGATAAATTTCAAGTAATGAAGTATATATTGCTTTTGTTTTCTTCATCACTCTTTGTTTGTTTGGCCCATATAACTCATCTGCCACTTGAATAAGTCCACCGGCATTAACAATATAATCTGGGGCATAGAGAATTCCTTTTTTTAATAAAACATCGCCATGATAATCTTCTAACAACTGATTATTAGCAGATCCGACAATAGCTTTCACTTTTAAGCGTTCAATCGTTTCATCATTTATAATTCCGCCTAATGCACAAGGAACAAAGACATCTGCATCTACTCCATAAATGTCGTTTCCTGAAACAACTTTAATAAATTCATTTCCAATTTCTTTGCCCCGCTTTATTAGAGCATCAATAGCATGCGGATTAATCTCCGAAACAAATAAAGAGGCACCTTCTTCTAATAATTGCTCTGCCACTTTGAAGCCTACTTTTCCAAGACCTTGGATTGCATATGATTTTTCCCCTATGGATTTGGAACCATCTAACACTTCTGATGTTGCCTTGATGCCATAAACCACTCCATGTGCTGTAGGGATGGAAGAATCACCGCTGCCCCCATATTCTTCCGGTAAACCAACAATACAATTTGTCTCTTTCATCGCATGAACAAAATCCTCTGGTGTTGTTCCCATATCTGTTCCCGTGTAATAACGTCCATTTAATGAGTTAATATATTGACCTAGTGACCGGAACAATTCCGGTGTTTTGTCCTTTGCGGGATCACCGATAATCACGGTTTTCCCACCCCCAAAATCCAAATCTGCTGCAGCACATTTATAGGTCATTCCTTTTGAGAGCCTTAGGGCATCATTAAGTGCAGCATCAAAAGATTTATAAGGATACATTCTGCATCCTCCTGTAGCAGGTCCGAGTGTGGTATTATGTATTGCAATAATTGCCTTTAATCCAGTGTTGGGATCATTACAGATTACAACTTGTTCATGACTCTTGATTTCAGTAAAAATATCCACCTTGTATTCCCCTTTCTAATAGATGGAGATTAGAATGGAGCAGAAGTTGATTCAATTGCCATTTCTTATCCTTATATATCAATTTATTATAGGATTGAAGATTCTAATCTCTCTTGAATTTGAGCTTTAGGGAGGATTACTTGTTTTACTTCCCCTTTTCCTATTAATCCTTTTTCAGTCCATGCTTCAGTTTCAGTTATGATTATATTATCTTTTATTTCCGTTAACTTCGCCTTTACGGATACAATCGTACCTTCTGTTGTTGGCGCTATGTGCTTTACTTGAACAGCGCCGCCAATTCCTTCTTCGTGGTTTTCAAGGAAAGGCAGAATAATTTGCCTGGATACCCATTCCATATGATAAACCATAGAAACCGTGGAATATGCCTTATGAACCACATTTCCCTCAAATTGCGCAAACATATCTGGTGTAACTTTAAAGGAAATAGAAGCAGTCTGACCGATTTTCATGCCTTTTTTCATTACATCTCCCCTTTTCTATTTAGAAAAGTGTAAGTGCTTTACCCAGCTGCGTTAGGATTTCGTAGTATTCGACTAAGATAAAGGAAACCGTGCTAAGGTAGATCGCGAGCTATTAAAAATACGACTTCCATTTTCACCTGATGTAGACTTATCAAAGAGTGGACGGTGAAATCCTTTAGCTGAAAGGCAAAAGCTAGACAGCATCTAACTTGTTATATTTTTTTGATATAACAAGTTATACGCCTTTTTAATCGAGCAAAAATAGAAGATACTTGCAGATTTGGTACCCGATGAACCAAAATCCTAGCTATTAATCTACTGATAAAAGAGCCCTGTCGCTGGTCATTTTGGTACCTCGAATTCTTTGGAATTCCGCCATCAACTGATCTATGGTAAGACTTCTTTTTTCATCCTCATTCACTTCGAGAATAATTTGTCCCTTATCCATCATAATTAGGCGATTGCCAAGATCTAATGCCTGTTGCATATTATGCGTTACCATAATGGTGGTCAATTTATCTTTTTCTACAAGCTCTTTTGTCAACTCTGTAATCAGCTTTGCTCTTGAAGGGTCAAGCGCAGCTGTATGTTCATCCAATAATAATATAGATGGGTTAGTAAAAGTGGCCATTAATAAGGAAAGTGCCTGTCGTTCACCTCCAGACAGTAATCCTACCTTTGCGTTTAAGCGGTTTTCAAGATTTAGATGCAAAACAGCGAGTGACTCTTTAAAGAAATCTCTTCTCTTTTTGTCTACCCCTCTCCGTAGTTTTCTTTTTTGATTTCTCGCATAAGCCATTGCTAAATTTTCCTCAATTGTCATAGAAGGAGCAGTTCCTGCCATTGGATCTTGAAAAACTCTCCCAATTAATTTGGACCTCTTATATTCTGGTAATTTTGTAACATCCTCAGAATCGATATATACGGTACCTACGTCTGGGGTAAGTACACCAGAAATCATATTCATTAAAGTAGACTTGCCTGCACCGTTACTTCCAATTACGGTTACGAAATCGCCTTTCTGTAAGTTTAGATTTACCCTGTCTAAGGCGATCTTTTCATCCGGGGTAGATTCATTGAATAGTTTGCTAATCTGATTGAGTTGCAGCACCTGTATCCTCCTCTCCCCTGATTTCTGTTTGTAATGCTGACATTCTTTCTTCATGCCGTTTAGCTTTTCTTCTTTTTTCACGTTGCGTCTCGATTATCTTTGGAAGGACTAAAGCTAGTATTACAATTACGGCGGTAATAAGCTTCATATCACCTGTATCTAAAATATCCAAGCGAAGCGCAAATCCAAGGATGATTCGATAAATGATGGCACCGAATATTACTGCTAAGGTCGTTCTTACGATTGATTTCGTACCAAAGATAGCTTCACCAATAATAACAGAAGCAAGACCAACAATTATCATACCGATTCCCATTCCCACATCCGAAAACATGGAATACTGAGCTATTAATGCACCTGCAAATGCCACAAGCGCATTGGAAATTCCAAGGCCCAGTACAATATACCAATCAGTGTTAGCTGAAAAACTCCTAATCATTCTTTGATTGTCACCAGTGGCCCTCAATGCAAGACCGATCTCTGTTTGCAGAAACCAGTCTGCAAACTTTTTCACCAAATATGTCACAATCAGCATCAAGACCAGGGTTCCCCAGGTGGTCGGTAGGTATTTAATACCTACGTTACCAAGCATAGTATTTAGCCAATTATCAATTCCCAATCGTACCCATACTTGGTGAAATATCGTAAATACAGAATCTGAGTTTAATAAAGGGATATTTGGTCTTCCTACAGACGTTTCGGAAGTCATTCCCATAATACGTAAATTTATAGAATACAGGGCAATCATCATTAAAATTCCTGAAAGGAGCGGATTGATTTTTCCCTTTGTGTGGAGAAAGCCTGTAACACAACCTGCTGCGAAACCGGCAACAAATGCCAGAAGAGTAGAAAGAATAGGGTTATAACCAAAGGTAATCATCGTTGCCGCAACTGCCGCACCGGTCACGAAACTTCCATCCACCGTTAAATCAGGAAAATCCAGCACTCGGAAGGAAAGATACACTCCAAGTGCCAGAATAGCATAGATGATTCCTTGCTCAAGTGATCCAAAGATCGTTGCAAACATTGAATCATCTCCTATTTATTCAGTAGTTTCTGCATTCCAGTCATCTTTAATATCAATACCAATCGTATTAGCCGTCTTTTTATTGATGACAAGCTTTAGGTTTTGCGGAACTTGAACAGGAAGGTCAGAAGGCTTGCTTTCGCCTTTCAAAATTTTGACTGCCATTTGTCCGGCTTCATAACCAATATCATAATATTCAAAGCCATATGCTCCTAAAGCACCTTTTCTTACCGAATCAAATTCTGCAGCCATCATTGGAAGTTTATTTTTATTCGCGACAGAAATAACTGATTCTAAAGCAGAAACGACAGTATTATCTGAAATAATATAAAATCCGTCCACTTTACCTACTAATGACTCTGTCGCTTGTTTAACATCTGCAGAAGTTGCTACTGAAGCTTCTACTATTTTCAAACCTATTCCACTTGCTAATTTTTTCACGTTATCTACTTGCGCACGTGAATTTTGTTCTCCTGAGTTATAAACCATACCGACCTTTGTCATATTCAGTTTTTCTTTCATAAATTTCAAGGTGTTTGGAATTGCATCTGGATGGGTATCGATTGTTCCTGTAATATTCGCGCCTGGATTCTCCATAGAAGAAACTAGTTTTGCTCCAATTGGATCCGTGACGGAAGTAAAGACAATCGGAATATCTTTTGTTTGACTTGCTGCGGCTTGTGCACTTGGTGTAGAGTTTGCGAAGATGAGATCAACTTTTGAGTTTACTAAATTTGTTGCGATGGTGGTATTAGTACTATTATCGCCTTGTGCGTTTTGTATATTATATTTGGCTTTTATTCCGCCTTCTTCTATTGCCTTCTTGAAACCTTCAAATGCGGCATCAAGTGATGGGTGTTCGACAATTTGGGTTACCCCGATATTATACGTTTTTTTCTTTGATTCTCCATTATTTGCTTGTCCCCCAGATGATGAAGGTGTCGATGTTTTGGAACCACAAGCAGCTAGTAGAATGGTACTTAATAGGACAACAGCAGTTTTTTTCCATTTCATCATTCCAGTACCCCTTTGAAATAAGTTTTTTAAGGCTTTTCTCTTGAAAGTTGTTACTTTATAAAATTCTTAGTTCTACTTGTCAAAAGTATTTTTTAGAAAATGCCCCGAAACTATTCTGTTTCAGTATTTTATACAAAGAGCGTGCAGTGACATTTTGTTTCGAAAACAGTCCTGTTGAATGAGAATTGCGTGTTGTGTGAAAATCTCTGTACCTTTTTCCATACTAAAAACCTTCCTGATGGATTGAGGAAGACAGATTCCTACTAAACTAGTCTTAAAATAACCCCTCCTTTGTAAACGGTTTCATATCTTTTTAATTTGCATCAATTAGCTTTTATTAACTAGCTGCTCTGCTATTACGAAATAAAAGCTAACGTTTATTTAACGTTATATTAACATTTTATGTGATAGACGGTCAATTTAATTTAAAAATTTCAAAAACTCTATATAATCTTGTATTATATCTTTAGGCCTGATAAATACTTTAATTGTTGTTCGTATTCCTCCATCATCCTATTGATCACTTCTTTAACAGTTGGTATTTTTTTTATTAGCCCTGCGATTTGGCCGCTATTCATAAATCCCTCTTGTTCATTGCCCTCTAAAGCACCGATGCGATGCTGTTTCTCTGTTGTTAGTTCCTCATATTGCTCAATGGTTATACCGCTTTTTTCCCTGTAAAAAATTGATTTAGCATACTCCCCGTCTAATACCCTTCTTACTCTTCCGATAGACCGTCCTACTACCATGGTACTATGATCGGTTGCATCTACTATTCTCTTTTTATATTCCTCAGAAAAAGGTGCTTCTATCGTAGCTACAAATCTAGTTCCCATTTGTACCCCTTGAGCTCCTAGTGCAAATGCGGCTAACATCCCTCTGCCATCTGCAATCCCCCCTGCAGCAATAACCGGTATAGTAACTGCATCCACAATCTGGGGGATTAAGGTCATGGTTGTTGTTTCAAATGGGGAATTTATGCCAGCAGCTTCTACCCCTTCTGCAACAATGATATCTGCTCCCGACTCCTGCGCCTTTTTTGCATGTTTCACGCTGCCCGTTACTACCATCACTTTCACTTTCCTGTCATGTAATACTGGAATATACGGGGATGGGTTTCCAGCAGATAAGGATACAATGGGAATGGAGTGTGTAAAAATAAGTTCTATTATTTTTTCTGCTTCCGGATGTACGGATATAGGAATATTTATTGCAAATGGTTTATTCGTTAATCTCTTTGTTTCTAGGATAATCGCTTCGATTTCCGATACATTCATCGTACCTGTTCCTATAGTTCCTAAACCACCTGCTTCCGAAACTGCTGCAGTAAGCTGAGCATTGCTAATATTCCCCATGCCACCTTGTATAATTGGCTTTTTGATGCCGAGAAGTGTTGCTACTTGACTCATATAACTGCCCCCCAAAACAGATATTTTGCTATTCTTCGATAATGAGTGGATGCTGATACATATCATAATCTTCCTTTATCTTCATTTCATTTCCATCCTTAAAAACGGATTCAAAGAAATGAGATGCTGGTTCAGTTAATTCCCGATAATATTCAGTAAATAAAGTAGCCGCTTTATTACCCAGCCACTTTTTAGGCAGCAATTCCTCCGGCAATCCAGGGTCGATAAATAAAAATTTTCGATACTCATGGACAAGCTTCGTCCTTTCCACAAAGCACTCTGCTGCTGTCATTTGGTTCTTAGATATTTTCTTTTTCTCCTTGTGGAACTTTTCACCATAAAAGTCGATAAATGTTTTATAGTGTTCATTAATATCGTTTAAGTCCCAACATTCTCTTACGATTGTCTGATTTTTCCTCGGTCCATTATTTTCCGCTATAAAATAATGGACATACTCTTTAATATTATATTTATCGATTAACAGGTATACTTGCTTCGTCAAATCATTAGGCGAAATAAAACTGCTGTTCGCAATGGATCCAAAACCGCTCCATTGCAGTTCCTTTCGTAACTCATCTCGGATATTTCTTTTTTCCTCGGGAATGGAGTATATGAGCATTCTCCATTTGCCGTCCCATTTATCAGGATTTAGTTTAAATATACGTTTTGCTGCTTCATCCATTCTCTCTATGCCGCGTTCAGTCAAAAAGTAAAAACTTTTATTCCCTTCTTTTCGTGAATCTACCCATCCTTGTTTATACATACGGGAAATCGCAGCACGAACAGATTGCTCATTATGCCCGAATTCTTTTAATAACCTAATTAAGCTGCCAATCCATATTTCATTTCCATAATGGCGAATGTAATCTCCATATAAAGTAAATATCATCGATCTAGTATTCAAGCTGCTGTTCATGTATGAATTCACTACCCTTTTTATCTTTTAGAAGACTATAAAATATAGAACTATCACTATTTTCTACTCTAGCTACGCGCCTATATGCTTGCAGATGAACAAGGCGCATTTCGCATTTGTTTGTATTCTACCAAATTCATAACTTTTCGACAATGAACAGCGATTAAGAAGAAAAGCAGAGTTGCCGTGACCACCGGTGTAGGGATTTAGGAGGTTTCGGCTGAAATAAGAAACCGTGCTACTGTAGTTCACAAGCTATTGAAAATTGCTCTACCATTTTCACCTGTTGCTGGCTTATGCTAGGGATGAGAGCGGGAAATCTGCTAGTCTATTAGCGCTGGAGCTACACACTAGTCAGTGTCTAGACATGTTTTTAACTATATATTTTCTACAAGCGTTGCAATGCCTTGACCAACTCCGATGCACATTGTAGCGATTCCTAAGTCTGCATTTCTTCGTTTCATTTCATAAATTAAGGAGGTTAAAATTCTTGCCCCACTTGCACCTAAAGGATGCCCAAAAGCAATAGCACCTCCGTTTACATTTACAATGTCCGGATTTACTTCGATTTGCTTGATACATTCCAATGATTGTGAAGCAAAAGCCTCATTTAATTCCACTAATGAAATATCTTTTATAGAAGTTCCTGCTCTTTTTAATAGCTTTCTTGTTGCATATATAGGTCCCAAACCCATAACCGCTGGTTCAAGCCCTGCTACTGCACATGCACGAAATTTTACTAAAGGTCTAAATCCAAGCGCTTTCGCCTTTCTTTCACTCATCATTAATAACGCGGAAGCGCCGTCATTCACACCAGAAGAATTTCCTGCAGTTACAGTGCCTCCTTCAAATAAAGGCTTAAGTTTTGCTAAGGCATCCATTGTTGTTGTTGGTCTCGGGTGTTCATCCAAATATACCTCTGTCTTATTCCCTTTTTTATCCGTTACCGTAACAGGGATAATTTCTTTTGAAAATATCCCTCTCAACATGGCATTTTTTGCCTTCATTTGACTTTCATAAGCAAACAAATCCTGTTCTTCCCGGGAAATGTTAAACCTTCTGGCAACATTTTCCGCTGTTTCTGGCATAGAATCTATCCCATACATTTCCCTCAAACGCGGGTTAATAAAGCGCCAACCAATCGTGGTATCATAAAGCTCCATATTGCCGCGAGGGTACTCCGTTTCTGCCTTTCCCATAACGAACGGAGCTCTTGTCATGCTTTCCGTTCCACCTGCGATAAAGATATCACCTTCCCCTAAGGCGATGGCTCTTGCTGAGTAGTTAATGGCGTCAAGGCCAGACCCACAAAGTCGATTGATAGTAGTAGCTGCTGTTTCAACCGGCAAACCTGCTAATAAAGCGGACATTCTTGCTACATTGCGATTGTCTTCCCCCGCTTGATTGGCGTTTCCAAGGACGACCTCTTCTATTTCTTGTACTGGAAGTCTTGGATTTCTATCTACCAAAGCTTTGATGACCTCGGCACCTAGATCATCAGGACGTACACTTTTCAAAGCACCCTTATATCTTCCAATCGGAGTTCGAACTGCATCTACTATAACGACCGTTTCCATTACTCCCCACTCCTATTAGTGTAATCATATACCCCTTTGCCAGACTTTCTGCCGAGGCGACCAGCTTTCACATATTGAACTAACAATGGGGCAGGGCGATACTTTTCCCCTAATGTCTTGTGTAAATATTGTAGATTGTTGAGTCTAGTATCTAGACCAACTAAGTCTGCTAGTTCGAACGGACCCATTGGATAATTTAAACCAAGCTTTATCGCTTTATCGATATCTTCCGGTGTACCAATTCCCTCCTGCAACATATAAAATGCTTCGTTTCCTACAAGAGCACTTATTCGGCTCGTCACAAAACCCGGAAATTCGTTCACGACTACGGTTTCTTTCCCCATTTGCTCGGCAATACATCTTATTTGATGCACCGTCTCTTCCTCTGTTTCCAACCCTTTAATAATTTCCACCAGTGGCATTTTATGAACTGGGTTAAAGAAATGCATGGCAATCACTTTATTTGGTCTTTTTGTGAAAGACCCTAATTCAGTTGGACTCATTGTGGAAGTATTTGATGCAAAAATACAAGATGCTGGAGCGAGCGAATCCATTCTTTCGAACACATTTTTCTTTATCTCGTGTTTTTCAGGAACTGCCTCTATAATTAAATCTGCTGATTGAACCGCTTTTTCAAAATCAGCCGCATATGAAAGATTTTTTTTTGCTATCTCCATTTGATCCGTAGTTATTTTCTTTCGTTCGATTCCTTTTAAAAAAATCTCTTCTATTTCTAACTGAGCATGTGTAAGTGCCTTTTCGCTTACATCAAATAGGTAAACGGTAAACCCGCTTATAGCCGCAGTATAAGCTATTCCTCTCCCCATTACCCCTGAGCCGATTACAGCTATATTTTGTACCAACCGATTTCCCTCCTACTCCCCTTGAAAATGAGGTTTCCTCTTTTCCAAAAAGGCCGCAATACCTTCTTTATGATCGAGTGTTTGCCCAGCAATTTTTTGTGCGTAAGCTTCCTTTTCCAGCATTTCATAAAGGTTGGATTCCCAACTTTGATACATGTATCTTTTTATCAATCCAATTGTTTTCGTTGGCATGCTTGCTAGTCTTTGTGCAAATATTGCTACTTCCTCATCCCAATTTTCAATGGAAATTACCTTCGTAACCAGACCAATTTCCTTGGCCGTTTCTGCCGATATTTTTTCCCCTAAGACGGCTAATTCCATCGCTTTTGCATGCCCCACCATTCTCGGCAAATAATAAAAATTACCGGAATCAGGTACCAATCCTACATGAATGAAAGCTTCTAAAAAACTAGCTTTTGAAGAGGCTAATCGAAAATCACATGCTAAGGCGAGGCTCATTCCGGCACCGGCAGCAGTTCCATTCACAGCGGCAATAATTGGCTTTTCAGTCGAAGCTATCTGTCTAATCATTGGATTGTAGTATTTTCTTATTAGTTCCCCATAATCCGTATCAGCTTCAACATCCTGAAGATCCTGACCGGATGAAAATGCTCTACCTGTTCCTGTAATGACGATGGCCCTTACTTCTATATCATTTGCTGCCTGTTTAATAGACTTTGTTATTTCTTCTTTCATCTTGCTATTAAATGCGTTCAAGCTTTGTGGACGATTCATCGTAATCCAAGCTACATGATCTCTTACTTCATAAAGAATCGTGTCAAACATCCAAACCCCACCTTTATTGACCCTTAAAATTGGCCTTTCTTTTTTCCATAAATGCATTCATGCCTTCTTTTTGGTCTTCGGATGCAAATAATAGGTAGAAATTTTTTCTTTCAAATTGCATCCCTTCATATAAGGAATAATCTAAGGCTTTCGATACCGATTCCTTAATTAGACGCACAGAAAGAGGTGGTTTATTGGCAAGCATTTGGGCATATTTCATCGTTTCATCCAACAATACCTCTTTAGGGAACAATTTATTTACAATTCCCTCTCTGCATGCGTCCTCCGCGTCCCTCATTTCACCTGACCAAAGCCACTCTAAGGCTCTCGTTTTTCCAATAAGTTTTGTGAGCCTTTGTGTTCCACCTGCACCAGGCATAACCCCTAAATTGACCTCTGGAAACCCAAATTTAGCATCCTCAGCAGCAAATAATAAGTCACATGCTAGTGCTAATTCAAACCCTCCTCCTAACGCAAATCCATGGACTGCACAAATAACCGGCTTTTTCAGTAGGGTAAAGCGATCCCATTCGGCAAACTGATTTAAAAGTTCAAGGCTCACTGGATTATCCGCTGCCATTTCATCAATATCTGCCCCGGCCGCAAAGGCTCTTCCATTTCCGTAAATAACCATGACACGAATTTGTTCATTTTGTTCAAAGCTTTCTAATGCTCTAATAATCTCTGACACCATTTGGCGATTCAAGGCGTTCAGTACATTTGGGCGATTAAGCATGACTAATCCAAGCTGATCTTTAGCCTCAACTCGTATGTACTCATAATTAGCCATTGACTTCTTCACCGAACATGAAAGTTACAAGATCACCTGCAAAGCCCATTACATCCTTTCCAGATGCCTTTGATTCTTCTGTTTTCGAGGCTGCTTTAAAAGCTTCCTTACTGTCGTAATACATTTCGCACATTAAGTAATAAGGACTTGACCCTGACATTTTTGTAATTTCTACTTTCCTGAGTCCCGGAATTTTTTCTGTTAACGGGATATGAGTTTCAAAATAGTATTGATCAAATTTTTCGGTGTCCTCTGGTTTTTTAAATAAAGCAATCATTTTATACATGAGCATACATCCTTTCTTTTTTAAAAGCTTCAGTCATTATCTGGCTCCAGGAGAAATTCTTATTTACATTAAGGTTGATATTGGCTTCATCGCCTCAAATGGATTTTTGCAGCTTTTGCAGTATAAAATACTTCTGCAAGCTGTAGGACCAAATAAGTTCTCCATTGTTGTATAATGGGATCCACAGTATGGACATTCGACATCCCATAGTTCCTTTTCTTTTATAAAAACTGGTGGCGGTGCAATTCCAAATTGTTTCAAATTTACTTTTCCTTTTTCTGAAATGCGGTCAGATGTCCATGGCGGATCATGAACAAATTCCACTTCCACTCCATTGACACCATCCACCATTTGAATCGCTTCTATTATATTTTTCTTAATAATTTCTAATGCAGGACATCCGACAAACGTTGGAAGCACTTTAAGTTTTACCCTGCCGTATTGATCAATCTGAATATCTTCCACCATCCCCAAATCCACCACACTTACAGATGGAATTTCGGGATCCTTTACGTTCTCCAATATTTGAAGTACTTTACTTTGTAAAAATTCCATCGACTCCACGTTTTCCCTCACCTTTCCTACCATGTTGCTTGTGGATCGAGACTATAGACTTCACTTAAGATAGATAAAGCTTGGTTTAGGTCCTCCGTGTGCATACCAGTTCTTCCATTGCCTTTCCTTGCGCTTGGAGGTCCCGGATAGTCGATGCCTGCTTTTTGAAAGACCTGTTGCATTTCCACTTCCCATTTTTGTTTAAAAAGATTTTCTTCTTCTATTAATTGATATTTCGAAAAGTCTGCTGCATATGTTCCATATGATAGAACGTCTGCAAATTCATCCCATACCTTTTGAATAGCAGCTTGCATACGTGTCTTGGCCTCTCCGCCGCTTAACACAAGTTGATTAAACCAAACTTTCCAATGCATGACATGGTAGTATTGTTCCATTTTAATTTTGGTGGCAGCTTGCGCTAACGGAAGATAGGAGGATTGTTTCAGAGATTCCAATTTTAACTTTTTATAAATGTCATAGAAATAATGTCGGACTACTGTAAATGCCCAATCATAGCTGGGATTTTCCAAGTAAGAACCAGTTCCATTCATTAACTCTAGCAGTATTGCATTTTTACGTTCAGATGCTTTTCGTTCGTGCGCAAGTTCGTCTGCGCTACCTTCTCCAAGAGACTCTAGAAGTTCATAGTACATAACAGCATGCCCCATGGTAGCTTGGTTAATCGATGCATAAGCGATATCCTCTTCAATATGAGGTGCTAAGCCAAGCCATTCGGAACCACGAAAAGCCAGAATAAAATCATCGTCTGCCAGTTGGTATAAAAGCTCGATTAGAGCCATTTTATATTGCTTATTTTGAATCGCTTCCTGCGGCGTTGCGATTTGGTCCACGTTGATCCCCTCCCCACGACATAATTTCCTTCTCATCTAATACTTGTTGCTCATATTTCCGCCATTTTTTTTTCAAATATCCATAGCCTTTTGTTAGTCGGTATTCTTTGTTATCCAGACGTTCCAATGCTTTCTTATCTTCTGGTTTTAACTTCGTAATATCGGAGCGTTTCACTACCCAAATATCGACTACCGGCTCCCGCCTCATAAAGTTCTCTTGCGCCATCACTAATGCCATTTCATGGTTCGGAGCAAGCAGACTAAATTGGTGCTGAAAATCTGATTTGTGATTTCGTTTACTAAATACTTCAAACACATGGTAAAACTCTTCGTTCTGCAAACAGCTCATCCTTTCTACATACTTACTCTTCGTGTACATTTCTGTGTACTATGCTTCCACTTTTTTTATAGAGCTAGAGGAGATAATTTATTGCTATATTGCCTCTCTCTTTGCTCCTAGCGCTTCGCGAACCCACCGGCTGTTTTCAAATGCCATTCTTCTTAACTGTAATCTTGATTGTGATTTTGGCCCTTTACCTGCTATTATTTTTTTAAACTCTGACCAGTCCGGCTGCTGATATACCCATTTTCCTTTTTCCTCATCAAAATGCATAGTATCGTCTGGAAGCTTAAAGCCTAGCGCTAATACTCTTGGCACATATTTTGTAAAGAAATCTTGGCGGAGTTGTTCATTTGTTTTCGTACGTATTTTATATTTGATGGTGATATCCTGCTTGGAAGAACCGGTCGTCTCTGCACTTTCTGGTCCAAAAAACATGAGCAAGGATGGCCACCACCGATAAATCGCTTCTTGGAGCATTTCTCTTTGCTGCTCTGAGCCTTCTGCAAGTGCCATAATGATTGATTCACCGTGTTGTGCATGAAATACTTCTTCTGCACAAATCCGGTGCAATGCACGTGAATATGGTCCATATGATGCCTGAAGCATATTAGTTTGAGTCATTATGGCTGCGCCATCCACGAGCCATGCAATAATCCCGGCATCTGCCCAGGTTGGAGCCTCCATGTGAAATACATTATGAAATTTTAAATCTCCATTTAAGAGATCTTCCATGATATCGTCTCTGTTTTTTCCTAATGGCTCAAGAAGGTCTTCTACTACGCGCAGAAGAAGCTGTCCGTGCCCCATTTCATCTTGAACCTTTGCCATAATACCTAGTTTCTTACGCAAGGACGGTGCTTTTGGAACCCATTCCTTTTCAGGCAACGCTCCCATAATTTCACTGATACCATGCATCGAAATAAGCTTAATTAATACATTTCGATATTCATCCGGCATCCAATCATCTGCTTCAATCTTTTCACCATTTTCAATTCGTTCCATAAATTGCTGCAGCTTTTCTTCCTTTGACAATTTGGAAAAATCGACTGTATTCATGATCAGTCCCCTTTCTATTTTGTTATTTTTTCACCGTCGCCTTGCGATGATCAATAATTCTTACTGCCTTTCCCTCTGAACGCATAATGCTTTTTGGAGGGAGTAATACAACATTCATTGACACATAGCAAAAAGTTTTCATTTTCTCTTGAATTTCTACTTTTAATGTTTGCAATATTGGGTGTTCGAGATTCTGTGATGATTTTTGATAAAGTCCTTCTGTTATCTCAACATGCAGTTCTACTTCATCTAAGGAGGATGTTCTATGCAGATGTAATTGGTAATGAGGTGCTAATTCTTTTATAGTTATGAGATGATGTTCAATTTCTGATGGAAAAACATTGACGCCACGAACGATAATCATATCGTCAATCCGACCCTTTACTCTAGACATTCGGGTTGTTGTTCTTCCACAAACACATTTAGCTTTATTGATAGATGCTATGTCTCCTGTTCGGTAACGAATGATTGGAAGCGCTTCCTTTTTAAGGCTTGTAAAAACAAGCTCTCCAACCGTCCCTTCAGGAACAGGTTCTAATGTAACAGGGTCAATAACCTCCACTAGAAAATGATCTTCTGCTATATGTAAACCGTCCTGACCAACACTGCATTCCATTGCAACCCCAGGTCCAACCACTTCACTTAAGCCGTATATATCACATGCTTTTATATTAAAAAGTTCCTCTATTCTATGTCTCATTTCCTCGGACCAAGGTTCTGCTCCGAAAATACCGTATTTTAAGGATGTTTTCCGAGGATTCTTTCCCATTTCCAGCATCTTTTCGCCTATATTCAATGCATATGAGGGTGTAGAGCACAGAATCGTAGGTCTAAAATCTTCGATAATAGATATTTGTCTTTCCGTATTGCCGCCTGATATGGGAATAACGGTTACGCCTAAAGCTTCCCCTCCAAAATGTAGACCAAGACCACCAGTGAATAAACCATATCCATAAGCATTTTGAAGAATATCCTCTGGTCCTCCCCCTACAATGGAGATTGCTCTTGCAACAATTGATGCCCAGTCTTTAATGTCCTTCTTTGTATATCCGACTACTGTTGGTTTGCCACTTGTTCCTGATGAGGCATGTAGTCGGACGAGATCTTTTTGTTCAGAAGCGAACAGTCCAAATGGATAGTGGTCTCTAAGATCTCTTTTGGTTGTAAAAGGTAATTTCTTAATATCATCTAGATTTTGAATGCTGGTAGGTGTTAAATTTCTTTCTTGAAATTTATTGCGGTAAAATGGAACACGTTCATATACTCTTTCAACTGTTTTTTGCAAATCATGTAGCTGCTGCTCTTCGATGGAGACTCTTTCGGCAGTTTCCATATCATGCAAAATCATATATTTCCTCCTTACCGATACATTAATATGACGTATTTTTTCCGTTTATACATTTTGTCGTCATATTTACTTATAGAATACGACCTAAACAGATAATTGTCAATTTGATTCTGAAAATTCAACCTCCATTTTTTATGAAAATACAAAATAAAAAACCGGAGAATAATCTCCGGCTTAATCCATCATTTTCATAAGTTTTCTGGAAAATCCTAATAAAATGAGACCAAATACGATTGTAACACATCCAATTAGACCAAACACCTCAAAATAGCCTAAGGATTCTGTAAAGCTTCCTAATTGACCAGCTAAGATATTCGCAATACCTGAGCTTGCTAACCATACACCCATTAATAACGATGCATATTTTATAGGAGAAATCTTACTTACAGTGGACAATCCTACTGGTGAAAGGAATAGTTCCCCAACTGTATGGAATAGATAAGTGACAACAATGAATAATAAGTTTGCTTTTGTAGTAATATCGTGTTCATTGCTTCCAGTACGCATAATGGCTAATAATAGAACAAGGTAGCCGACACCTAGAAGAATCATTCCAAGTCCCATTTTAGTCGGAACTGGCATATCTCCACGTTTGGAACGAGCTAATTTCACCCAAAGTGCCGAAACAACCGGTGCCAATACTACAATAAATAAAGGGTTTACTGATTGGAACCAAGATGTTGGAAGTGTGAAACCAAATACATTACGATTGACGAATTTATCTGTATACACGGTTAACGCTCCACCAGCTTGTTCAAAACCAGCCCAGAAGAAAATAACAAATACTGTTAGTATTATAACAACCGCTGTTCTTTGTTTTTCTTTTTTGGTTAATGGAGCTTTAATCTTTTCTCCACCAGAAACCTTCATCGGTTTTCCAACAGGCTTTTTACCAATGTCTCCTAGATAACGATTTCCCAGAAGATTGAATAATACCTGTCCGATTACCATTCCGATTGCAGAGGCCAAGAAACCATATCGATATCCGTAGGCGATGACTCCATTATTATGAACAGCAAATAGCTTGTCTGTAATCAAACCAATGATAAGCGGGGAGAAGAACGCACCAACGTTAATTCCCATATAGAAAATCGTAAATGCCGGATCACGGCGAGGATCATCTTTTTCATATAATTCGCCGACTATTGTAGAGATATTCGGTTTAAAAAATCCATTCCCAATAATCAGAATAATTAGACCTAAATAAACACCAACTTCACTATGAATACCAAATAAGACAAGGTTTCCGATTGCCATTGTAATACCGCCGAGCGTAATCGCTAAACGTTGACCTAAGAAACGGTCGGACAACCATCCACCAATTAAAGGTGTTAAATAAACAGCTCCAGTAAAGAAACCGTATAATGATAAAGCAAAACTTTCATTCATTCCTAAACCGCCGTTAACTAGCGATTTCGTTAAATAAAGGACTAGAATAGCCCGCATTCCATAATAGCTAAAACGTTCCCACATTTCAGTTAAAAATAACAAATATAAACCTGGTGGGTGTTTTTTACGCGACTTTTTGGCATCATGTTGATTTTTCAATGTGGCCTCCATATTTTCGCTCCCCTCAATAATTAAAATTATTTTAATATAAATACAAGGATAATTTATTTACAATTAAAACGTCAATAAATTTGCTAGAAATATCAAAATTTAAAATCTTCCCAATTACTTAATAAGTCAAAAACGCACTCTTCAAACCCTTTTCATTATGCATATTTCAAATTATTAACATGGTATTTTATTACTATATTTCAAATTATATTATTTCACAATAGTTTTCTTTAATGAATCAATTTACTTTCCTCCGCTTTCTGGACAAATTTTCGAGTAAGATGATTGATAGGTCTTTTTAGAAATATCCCAATGAGAAATGACAGGAATAAAAATATACATAATATCATCACATCCCTCTGGGCAATATCCCATAAAATTCCGCCCACCGCTTCCCTCATAAGGCTAATGGAATAAGTAAAGGGCAAAAAAGGGTTCAGTAATTGAAAAAAGGCAGGAGTAACTTGTATGGGGAATGTCCCTCCAGAACCGGAAATTTGCAAGACCAATAATACTATTCCTATTGATTTGCCTATATTTCCAAAAACAGAAACAAAGGTGTACACAATCGTAATAAAAACAACACTATTCCATAATCCAAACAGAATAAACCAAAGCTTTTCCAACACAAAAGCATGCAGAAGATAAATGTCTCCAATCGTTACCAATAATGATTGCAATAATCCCAAGGTTAAAAAGGTCAAATAACGTCCGAAAAAAATTTGATAACTTTTTAGCTCACTCCCCCCCACCTCTACTGTTAGTAATGAAATGAGAAGCATAGCCCCAACCCATAAGGATAATGTCGTAAAAAAAGGCGACATTGCCGAACCATAATTAGGGATATGGTATAGTTGTCTTTCTTTCAATAACACGGGTTCCTTAAAAAAATTACTTTCTTTTTGAACATCATGCTTTAATAAGCTAATGATATCGTGTATATTTTCCTTTTTTTCAAAGTCTCTTATTCGCTTCGCTATCTTCTTAATTTGTACTTCTGCTACTGGAAGTTCCTTCTTTATGGTACTAACTTCATTTATTCCTATTGTTGCCCCTTGAGAGGCGTCATTTAAAAGTTTTTTTATCGTTGGGAGATCCTTATTCACTTGCCCCAATACTTCAGATGCATCCCTTACACTTTCCTTAGCAATGTTAATAGAATGCTTCACTTTAGGAACGATGACTGTATCAAAATTTGCGACTAATCCATTTAAAATATTGGTGGAAGCACTCGATAATTGATTTATTTTTTGAATGGGATTATTTGAGATCGTTTGCCCTTTATTTACATCCATTCCCAAATTATTTAAAAGATTTATTTCTTGTTGAAATTGATTCATTACGGTCGTAACTCGCTGCCTAATTGGACCCATTTCCTGACGACCGCTGACACCATCCAATTGTGTTAATATTTTATTTAATGTATCCGCAATGTTCACACCTGATTGTAAATTATCTATAGCCTTTGCAATCTCTTCCTTTGATGCAGAATGGTCTTGTAGACGAGCGGCGATACCTCGAGAGTTGTTAGCTATTTCACTAAGAAAAATAATATTTTCTTTTATTGAAGGTTCAATTTTATGTAAAGTATCATCACTTTTAGATAAAAATTGTGATAAATGGTTTGTTAATTCTATACCATTTCCTGCTATTTCTTGTACTTTTGGAAGATTTTTTTTGGCATTACCTACTATAATTTGAGCTTTTGTCGCATCATCCAATGCTATATTTACAAACCTATTGATTTGCGGAATATCTGCTTCGATTTTAAAGATAAGTTCTTTCACTCTTTCTATTGTTGGCAAATCTCGCTCTAACTCCACACCAATTTCATGAAAGATAGTAAAAATCGATTCACTAGCAGTTTTTACAAAATTTTTGCTAATTTGATCCACAACTCCGCTTGCTCCGGAAGAAGTAATCTTCGGGGCAACTGCATTTATTTTTTCATTAACGGTATACACGATTACGGGCTTCTTAGGATTCGCGTTTAAAACAGAAATTATTTTCTCGGAAAAATCCTTTGGGATAGTAATGCTAGCATAGTATGTCCCATGCTTAACTCCATCTAGAGCAGCATCCTCGCTTACAAATGTCCACCCTAATTTTTTATTTTGCTTTAAAGATTGAACAACTTGATTACCAATATTAACAGATTTCCCTCTTAACACAGTTCCTTGATCAAGATTAGACACTGCTACAGCAATACCTTTTGTATTTCCATACGGATCCCAAGATGCTTTGATATTGAACCACGCATAGAGAGATGGTAAGCCAACTAGAGCCAATATAATAACCAGTGCAACCCAGTTTGTTACGATATTCTTTATATCCCTAAAATAAATACGTAAAATGATATCCATTACTGGAACTCCTTATATATATCCATGATGTCTATATGTAAAAGGTTCTCCAAATGGGATTATTTTATGAAGAAAAGACCGATCCACATGATATTGAAATTTCGCCGGGAGGAGACGGAGAACTAGCAGCTAGACGTAGACAGATTTCAAATTCCTAAATAATAAAAAGCCTCGAGCTATTTCATGCTTGAGGCTTCTGCTTTATTATTGCAATTCTTTATCTAAAAACGCATAAAAATCTGCCCATTCATCCATTACTTTGGATGTTGGCTTTCCTAACCCATGACCTGCCTTCGATTCGATACGAAGGAGAATAGTTGATTCTTTATCGGCTTTTTCCATTAAGGTAGCAGCAAACTTTTTCGCATGGGCCGGTACAACTCTGTCATCGCTTTCCGCTGTTGCTATTAGTACAGGTGGATATTTTTGGCCTTCTTTAATATTGTGAAGCGGAGAATAAGCATACATAAATGGAAAATGTTCTGGGTTCTCGGCATTTCCGTATTCTGGTATCCAGTAACGTCCAATGGTGAATTTATGATAACGAAGCATATCAATTACTGGTACAAGGCATAGCACTGCACCAAATAAATCAGGTCTTTGAACCATACATGCAGCTACTAAAAGTCCTCCGTTCGAACCACCCATGATAGATAGTTTCTCTTTGCTCGTATAGCCGCTCTTAATTAACCATTCACCAGCAGCAATAAAATCATCAAACACATTTTGTTTATTTTCCAACATTCCGGCTCTATGCCATTCTTCTCCATATTCTGTACCGCCGCGCAAGTTCGCTACCGCATACACACCTCCTTTTTCCAGCCAGCGTAAGATGGCAGGATTGAAAGAAGGGGTCATGCTGATATTGAATCCGCCATAACCATATAAAATAACTGGATTCTGTCCATTCAGTTCGATTTCCTTGTGGTGAGTAAGAAACATTGGAACCTTTGTGCCATCTTTAGAAGTATAAAAAATTTGCTTTGTTTCATAGACTGAAGTATCCATATTCAGTGGAGATTCAGCGAATACCTTCAGCTTATTTTCGCTAACATTATACTGATAAACGGTCGTTGGATTTAGGAATGAAGTCATTCCTAAATAAATTTCTTCATCCTCACTACTGCCTGTTACATTTATTAAAGAACCTATTATTGGAATCGATATTTCATTGACATATGTTCCGTCCATTTTGTAAACATGAAGTTGATGATGGGCATCATGGAGGGTTGCAATAACGAATCTGTTTTTAACATATATAACTCTATCCATGACATCCTGTTGTTCTGGTAGTACTTCTGTCCAATTTTGCGGTTCCGGTTTTGTGATATCTATCGCGATGATTCTGCCGTTTGGTGCATCCAAATTTGTTTTAAAATAGAATGTGGAACCAGTGTTAGTAATGTATGAATACTCCGCATCCTGTTTATCTAATAAACGTGTGAATACCTTTTCCGAATGTAGCCTTTTTACATAAAAACGATTTTCTGTAGCGGTGCCCAGATTAACGTGCAAGCATAAATATTTTTCATCATCGCTTACAAATGCACCAAACATTAATTCCTTTTCTTCCGGCTGCTCATGGATTAACTGATCCTCGCTTTGAGCCGTTCCGAGTTTATGAAAATATACTGCGTTATAATTGCTCTCATCTTCCTTGCGAACGGAACCAGGTGCTGGGAATCTGCTGTAGTAAAATCCTGATGCATCAGGTGCCCATGCAATTCCCGTAAATTTCACATGCTGAATATGATCAGCAAGCTTTTCGCCGTTGTTAATGTCGATTACATGGAGTTCCTGCCAGTCACTTCCGTGAGTAGATGTAGCATACGCAATATAATGACCATCTTTACTAAAGGAATAATTAGTCATTGCCACCGTACCATCTTCACTTAAAGTGTTAGGATCAATAAGTACGGTTTCTTTCTCCCCCTCTTTCATATATAAGACAGCCTGATTTTGCAGTCCGTCATTTTTTTGATAAAAGAGGCGATTTTTTACCTTCTTTGGCACGAAATATTTTGGATAATTAAATAGCTCTGTTAATCTTTCTCTGTCTTTTTCCCGTGTCGAGATTTGTTCAAAATAGACATCCGATTGCTCTGACATCCATTTTCCCCAGTCTATTGTATCTTGAGAAGTAGAATCCTCCAACCATCGATATGGATCAGCAACTTTAGTGCCATGAAAATCCTCCACTATATCACTCTTTTTAATGGTTATCATCTGCATTCCCCCTGAACCTTTTTATCGAGCTCCTTCTATATACTTCGACAAACTAAATAAAAATCCCTTCAATAAATTGAAAGATTTGAATATTTTAACAAGAGAGTGAAATAACCTTGCCAGAGTATTGTTTTCCGATACTTCGATTGAGATTTACCAATTAGAAGGAAACGAAATGGACGAACATCCACTCCAAAAAGAAAAGAAGATTGCTGGGAATCTTCTTTTTTATACATCTTGACCTAAATTGGATTGAACAAGGATTTTTTGATAGTTTCTATCCTTTTCTTTCGATAGCATTGTACCTATTAATCCCCCTATAAATCCAAGAGGAATGGAAACAATTCCTGGTGAAGCAAGTGGGAATAATGGTTTTCCTACGAAAATAGCATGTCCGCTCGGATCCCAAACATTTGGACTCAGTAGTACCAAAATAATAGTTGAAAATAATCCCACTATCATACTTGTAATAGCTCCTGCCGTATTAAATCTTCTCCAATATATGGTTAATAGAATAACAGGGAGATTCGCACTAGCGGCAAGCGTTAAAGCTAATGATCCAAGAAATGCAACATTTAAATTTTGAACAAACAAAGATATAATAATCGCAATTACCGGAACAACAATGGAAGCAATACGCGCTGCTTTTAATTGCTGCTTCTCCGTCGCTTTTCCGCGCTTCAAGATTCCATTGTAAAAATCATGGGCAAAAGCGGATGCACCGGATAATACAATACCGGCAACCACTGCCAAGATGGTCGCAAATGCAACTGCTGCAATAAAAGCGAATAAGAAATCCCCGCCAAGAATTCGTGCCAATGCCGGAGCAGCCATATTGCCAGCTGGATTTTCAGCAATAATTTTATCGGTTCCAATGAGTGCAGCTGCACCAAATCCTAGAAAAATAGCCATTACATAGAATATACTAATCACCCAGGTAGCTACTGTCACAGATTTACGGGCAGTCTTCGCATCTTTTACGGTAAAAAAGCGGATCAATACGTGTGGTAAACCCGCTGTACCAAGCAATAATCCAAAGTTTAAGGAAATGGCGTCCAGCCCATTTTTATTTTTAATGCCTGGTTCTAAATATTTTTCTCCAAATGGCGTGGCACTTTTTACTTTTTCAAAAATATCAATAATATTAAAATGAAATTTGCTTAATACCAGAATAAAAAGAATGAATGTCCCGCCTAATAGTAAAAATGCTTTCGTGATTTGTACCCAGCTTGTTGCAGTCATCCCTCCAAACAGAACATAGACCGTCATGAGTACTCCAACAATGATTAAGGATGGAACATATGGAATCCCAATCAACATTTTTATTAGTACCCCTGCACCAACTAATTGAGCTACCATATAAAAGACAGAAATTGTTACTGTATTAAGGGCTGCAAATCCCCGTACTTTGTTTGCTTTAAAGCGGGCTGTTATCATATCTGCTAACGTGTATTTCCCTAGATTTCTAAGCGGTTCCGCTACTAAATACATAACAATCAGATATGAAAGTAATGCACCGAGCAATAGATATAAGCCGTCAAATCCAGTTAAGGCGATGCCGCCAACAATTCCGAGAAAGGAGGAGGCAGACATAAAATCACCGGAAATGGCAACACCATTTTGCCAGCCTTTTAGCTCCCCACCAGCAGTATAAAATTGATTGGTATTTTTGGTTATCTTTGCTGCGAAATAGGTGATAACCAGGGTAGCAACGACTATTAACAGGAATAATGTAATGACTGTATCATTCATACATTTGCCTCCTTAACAGTCAACTCTTTATTTGCTTCTTCTTTAATTTTTTCGTTTAACTGATCAAAAGAGCTTGCTTTTTTCGTATAAAGAACACAGAAGAACCAGGTCATAATGAAAAGCATAAATGCCCAAAACCAAGCCCATGTAATTGGACCAATAAAAGTATGATTAAGAACAGTTGAGTAGGAAGTCAAAACGGGCAGGGCTAGAAATAGAATAAAGATGATGAGAGTAGATGTCAGGATGAATTTCTTTTTCTTGGCTAACATATCTTGGAAGCCTGGCAACGCAACTATTTTTTCATATTTTTCCTCATCCCTCATAGTTAAACCACTTCTTTCTTTTATAAAAATTAATTTAACATGTTTATAAATTAACTAGATTCCTATATTTCCCCTCAAAGAATGTCAGTGGATCACCATCTTTTACTGAGATATCGGTAACCTCACCAATATATAACGTGTGATCCCCTGCTTGATAAGAAGCATTTACATTGCACGCAATATTGGCGATTGAATTAGGGACGACAGGTATTCCCTGTATCCAGTCAAAATCAATTTCTCTTTGTTCCTTCAATTGACCAGCAAAGTACATGGACATTTCCTGCTGGTCTTTGGTGAGAATACTAACTCCAAATTTACCAGATTCCTTAATTCGTTGATTCATATTTGCCTTTTCTCCAATTGAAATTAAAACGAGTTTGGGGTTAAGAGAAACGGACATAAAAGCATTTGCCGTCATCCCATGCACATGATTATTCACTGAAGTAGTAATAATCGTTACCCCCGTTGCAAACTTCCCCATAGCGTTGCGAAATGTACGATCATCCATTTTGTGGGCCTCCCTTAATGCATTCATGTTCCGTTACCTCCTAAATCGATTATGAATATTATTATGTTTATACGTTCCAGCTTCACTGAATTCAACTATTTCCATGGATAAAGCAAGATAACGCTTCTCAAACAAATCCTGAAAGTGCTGTTTGATAACAGCAAATAATTCATCACAAACTTGCTTTTTGTCCTCTTCGGACCTCCCGGCACCAATTTTCAACATGCCATGTACAAATGCATCATTTTCTTTCCCATCTGCAACCCGATAATCGTGCAATTCGATAGCTCTTGAACGGATACCGCCAATAGGAAAAATAGATGAATAGGAAATTAGAACATTATTGATTTTTTCAAGCAACTGCGGAATATTAGCCTCCGGCTTAAGATTGTCAGTATATTCAAGAATAAAATGCGGCATGACTCCCTTCCTTTCTTGAGTAAGATATTTGGTGGGTCTTAGCCCAAGTTCCATGAGGTTTGGCTAAATGATTGGTGGTTTTGGCTGAATTATCTTCGATTTTGGCCGATTTGTTGGGCGTTGGCTGTATTACCTCCAATTTCGGCTGAATTGTTGATCGTTTTGGCTGAATTATCCCCGATTTCGGCCGAATTGTTGGGCGTTGGCTGTATTACCTCCAATTTCGGCTGAATTGTTGGACGTTTTGGCTGAATCATCTCCGATTTCGGCTGAATTGTTGATCGTTTTGGCTGAATTATCCCCGTTTTTGGCCGAATTGTTGAGCGTTGGCTGATTTACCTCCGATTTCGGCTGAATTGTTGATCGTTTTGGCTGAATTATCCCCGATTTCGGCCGATTTGTTGGACGTTTTGGCTGAATCATCTCCGATTTCGGCTGAATTGTTGATCGTTTTGGCTGAATTATCCCCGTTTTTGGCCGATTTGTTGGACTTTGGTTGTATTACTTCCGATTTCGGCTGAATTGTTGATCGTTTTGGCTGAATTATCTTCGATTTCGGCCGAATTGTTGATTGTTTTGGCTGGATTATCCCCATTTTTGGCCGATTTGTTGGGCGTTTGCTGAATCATCTCCGATTTCGGCTGAATTGTTGATCGTTTTGGCTGAATTATCCCCGATTTCGGCCGATTTGTTGGACGTTTTGGCTGAATCATCTCCGATTTCGGCTGAATTGTTGATCGTTTTGGCTGAATTATCCCCGTTTTTGGCCGATTTGTTGGACTTTGGTTGTATTACTTCCGATTTCGGCTGAATTGTTGATCGTTTTGGCTGAATTATCTTCGATTTCGGCCGAATTGTTGATTGTTTTGGCTGGATTATCCCCATTTTTGGCCGATTTGTTGGGCGTTTGCTGAATCATCTCCGATTTCGGCTGAATTGTTGATCGTTTTGGCTGAATTGTCTTCGATTTGGGCCGATCTGTTGGGCGTCTTGGCTGATTCACCGCTTGGTTTTGTCGAATCCCCTTATAATTGCTGAAATCCTCTCTCAATTTCTTCTCAGTTTGGAGGGCCCTCCCTCGGTGTCCAGAAGCTAAACTCATTCGGATGGAATGGCTGCTTTTCATCTATTTATCCAAGCTGGGACAAGGAACCAGACCCCGTATCCCATTTTCACTAGGCGGGAAGGAGGAACTCGAGCCCTATCGATTTTTGGGATGAACGTACCTGTTCCTTTCCCTATCCAGCTCTCAATCCCGGTGGGACGAGGGACCGGACCCTTCATCCCACTATGGTGTTTGCTAGGCGGCCAAGTCCTTCGATTTCGGTGATGACTTGTGCTCCGACGGGGGTGTCAACGGAGCCTTTTGGTGTTCCTGTTAGGATGATGTCGCCTGCGTTTAAAGTCATAAAGCTGCTTAGATATTCAATTAAAACTGGGATACTAAAAATCATGTCCTTTGTATTGCCTTCTTGCGTTAACTCTCCATTTACATATGTTTTCAAAGTTAGGTTCATTGGATTCTGTATATCCTCTGCGTCCACTAGCCATGGACCGATTGGGGTGCATGTGTCGCGATTTTTCACCCTTAGATTAGGGCGGTAATAGTTTTCTAGATAATCCCGAATAGCGTAATCATTCGCAATGGTGTAGCCTCTTACAAAGTTGTATGCGTCTTCTGCCTTCACTTTTCTCGCTGTTTTACTTATAACTACAGCTAACTCACATTCATAATGCATATAAGTGGCATCAGCAGGTCTTACTGTTTGACCTTTATGACCGATGAATGTATTGGGGCCTTTCAAGAATACAAGCGGTTCCGATGGTGCTTGAAAAGCAAGCTCTGATGCATGATCCGCATAATTTAGTCCGAGGGCAAATACTGTTTTGGGTTCAACTGGGGGCAGCCACACTACTTCTTCTTCGCCCACTAGTGTTCCATTGTCGAGGAGGAGGTTACCCTCATGCTCCTTAGCATGGTGGATAGACCCGCCATACACAATTCGAGCCCTTTTCATATGTTCACCCCCGCTATCAGCTCATCTTCCTTCATTACTCTATTTTCCAAGTATCCAATTCCTTCAATCTCAATGCGGACTTGATCCCCTGCATTTGCTTTTGGAGGATTTTCGGGTATGCCTGCGAGCAAGATATCCCCTTCAGATAAGGTCATAAATTCCGTCACATCTGCAAGCAATTTAGGAACCGATCTTATCAGATTACCGGTTGTATTTTCTTGCTTCAGTTCATTGTTGATAAAAACTTTAATATGAAGGGAATCAGGATTTATATCCTCTTTATGAACAATCCATGGCCCAACAGGACAAAAACCATCTCTTGCTTTAAATTTAACAGCGGGACGATAAATACTCTTATGAGGAATGGACACATCATTCACTATGGTGTAACCCGCCACGTAATCTAAGGCTTGTGTCACAGACACTTTGGTTGCGGAACGTCCGATGACTATCCCAAGAGCAGCCCCTATTTCCAATTCGGTTTCATCTATTGGCATTGGAATAGGCATCCCATAACCAATAATAGTGTTAATAGGCTTAATATAAAGGATAGGAGCTTCCGGTGGCATATTATATGGCTCTTCGTAAACCGCATTCCCCATTTGTGATAGTGCTCCTTTATAGTTTAATAGAGTGCCATAAATGGTTCCTGATACCGGAGCATCCAATGGAAGTTTATTGATTTCATAGGATTCACCGTTATAATGGAGAAAATTCCCTCTTACTTCTCCATCGTGGGATAGATGACTTCCTTGAAATGTAAAGATTACCTTGGACATGAAGTCACTCCTTATTAATTTGCCTTTCGTAAATCGTTATAAATCCTAATGTAGAATAGACCTTAAATAATGATTGTCGGCTTCTTCTTTTCTAACTTAGGCTCCTTCGTTGCCACTTTTTCTTCCGTATGAACATCCAGTACAATAGATGCTTCATTGAACCAGCAATCTGGTGCTGCATGGCCCCAAAAGGTTTGACGCATCGGGTCATCCAAGTCCCAGCGAATTGGCTTAAAGTCCGGATCACTAGTCAAATAATCCCCATTATAAAGTTCGATTCGATGGCCGTCCGGATCACGTAAATATAGGAAAAAGGCATTGGATAAGCCATGGCGGCCTGGCCCCCGCTCAATGTTCGCACCGTAACCCATCGATGCCAAAACATCGCAAGTGTTAATGACACTCATAGGATCACTGAGCCAAAAGCCAACATGATGCAAACGAGGTCCTACCCCGTTCATAAAAGCAACATCATGAACTGCAGGCTTGCGATGAAGCCATGCAGCCCAAATTTTTTCATCATCGGAGGTAGTATATTCCGAACAGGCAAATCCTAATTCATTGATATAGAAGTGATATGCCTTTTCAACATCTTCTACAGCACAGTTAAAATGATCAATTCGTTGTACACGTGCACCCCTGTATAAATCATAGCGTTGCAGTAATCGCTCTACCGTTTCCATCTCTGCGAAAAATTCTACCGGCAATCCAGAAATATCTTGAACTCTTAAAGTTCGTCCTATTGCCTTTTGCGTTCCTTTCTGCATCCATTTCGTTTGCATACCCTTATCCATAAAAAACTCCGCTAAGGCATCCAAATCTGCCTCGGATTGCACCTTATAGCTGATAACCTCTACACTCGGTTCTAGTGCTTTTTTTAATACAAGACTATGATGACAATGTTCCTCTAAACCTCTTAAATAAATATGTTCATCATCACTGGCCGTTTCCACAAAACCAAGAGCATCTATATAAAAACGGCGTGAATTCTCTAAATTGGTAACATTATAAACAGCTCTAGCAGCACGGATGATATTAAAATTCATCTCCCATGTCCCCCTCACACAAAACTGGGCTTACCAGTGTTTGCCTTTCCCAAAAATTCACGAATCATTTCTTTATAGGAATCCTTTTCATAAGAGTCAAAGTATGCCATTCCCATGCGAATTGGATCACCAAAGAAATAATATTCATAATGCATTTGTCTACTTCCGAAAGCGCTCATGGTCATATCCCATGCCAATCGAAATAATTGAACGCGTTCATATCCCTCCAAATTCTTTCCTTGGAGTCCGCGATGGATAATTGCCCCGATATCCTCATTTCGAAAGTCTGCTTCGGTGGGGATTCCCATTAATCCGGAAGCACCTAATACTCGCAAAATTTCTACAAGGCGAGGATAGACGCGAGGGTACCAGTTTCTTGCTGTGTCTAAAGCAGCATAATCCGGTGTCATCGTTCCCCATTTATCCAGTTTGGCATTATGTTCTGCCCTATATAGATGACTGCGCATTGTTTCCAGTGTCATCATGATTTCTGTACCTTTGTCCTGAACATGCTGGAACTGATCGATACCAATGGCATCCATGATACTTAATGCTAACCCAAGAAGGAACTCCGTTTTAACAATATTTTTGGCAAGTACTTGGTGGGCCATATGCACAACGGCATTTGTTTCACGGAAGGTACGATTGCAAATGGATGAGTTGCCACAAACAAATACTCGCTCCCATGGAACAAAAACATTTTCGAAGGAAACAATTGCGTCGCCTTCTTCAAATCTGGAAGAAAGCGGATGATCCCATGCGTTCTTGCCGTAATCAAATGATTCACGGCTGATGAATTTCAGGCCCGGCGTATTGTTTGGAATGGCAAATGCGACTGAATATGGATCATCTAATTCACCGGATTTTTTCACCGTTGATGGGAAAACGAGGATTTCATCTGTTATTCCACCTTGAGTAGCAAGCAGACGGACGCCATCTACAATAATCCCTTCCTTATTTTTTTCCACTAGATGCAGTGCAACATTGGCATCTTTTTGTTCATGCTGCGCCTTTGCTCTATTCACCTGAGGATGGATTAGTGTATGGGTTAAACTAATATCATTCTCTCTTGCATACTCATAGTAGCTTTTAGCATTTTCTGCGAACATGGGATCTGCTTCAGCAAATAAATCATTGGATACTCCCATTGCCATCACTTCGGCATTAAGGTAGTCCGGAGAACGTCCCATTAAACCGCCGGATGTACGTGCCCATTCCGTGATAGCTTCTCTTCTGGCAATTAAATCATCAATTGTTTTTGGCTGAAGGAAGGTCATTCCTACCTTATTACCAGTTGTTGGGGAGGTGTACAGCATTTTTTCAGGCTTTTCATATTGCAGATCATACAAGTTCGCCATTGATTGAATAACGTTTTTAAAGGCGGGGTGCTCTGTTACATCCTGTACTCGTTCCCCATGAATATAGACATTGTTATTTGCTTGTTTTAAACGTTCGATATATTCTTTTCCTGTTTTAGCTGGCATATTGAATCCCCCTTCTTAATTCTTCTTTTTCCCAAATTGTGGAATATGATGATCCGTTAATGCTACATGAATGACCTGTACTTCTGTATAAAAATCAAATGCATAATGTCCACCTTCTCGGCCAATGCCGCTTGCCTTTGTACCGCCAAATGGAATGCGGAGATCCCGAACATTTTGCGAATTAATCCAAATCATTCCTGAGTCAATCCCTTGGGCAACTCGGTGTCCGCGTTTGATATCGTTGGTCCATACATAACCGGCCAATCCATACTTGACATCATTTGCAAGTTCAATGACTTCCTCCTCCGTTTTAAACTTCATAACTGTCATTACCGGCCCGAAAATCTCCTCTTGAGCTACACGCATATGATTTTCAACATTTAAAAGCAGTGTAGGAGCGATAAAGTTTCCTTTGTGAAACTCCTCGGGCACTGCTCCTGAAAACACTTCCGCGCCTTCTTGAACAGCAATCTCCAGATAATGTTTGACATTATTAAAGTGGTCAACATGAATTAATGGGCCGACCTCTGTCTCTTTATGTAATGGATCTCCGATGACAATATTAGAAATACGTTCCTTTAAAGCCGAAACGAATTTGTCATAGATAGATTCATGAAGAAATAGTCTCGAGTTTGCCGTACATCTTTCTCCGTTAAAAGAAAAGATTCCCCAAGTACTTGCATCCAATGCTCTTTCAAAATCGGCATCTTCAAAAACTATAATTGGTGATTTCCCCCCCAATTCAGCCGAAACACGTTTTAGGGAATCAGCACCGTTTTTAATAATTTCAGAGCCAGTCGTCGTTTCTCCAGTAAAAGAAATCAGTTTAACGTCCGGATGGGCTACCAGTGAGGCTCCTGCAGATTCTCCAAAGCCATGGACAACATTGAAAACACCATTTGGAAGTTCAGCTTTATCAATGATTTCCGCTAAGCGATTTGCTGTCAGCGGCGACCATTCCCCCGGTTTTAGCACAACTGTATTTCCAGTCGCTAATGCCGGTGCGATTTTCCATGTCTCGAGCATGAACGGCGCATTCCACGGAGTGATTAATCCTGCAACACCAACCGGCTTATGGATCGTATAATTTAAGAACTCTCCATCTACTTGGTAGGCTTCACCAACCATTCGGCTCGACACCATTTCCGCGTAAAAACGGAAATTTTGTGCTGAACGTGCTACCATGTTTTTTGTTTGACTAATAGGGAGCCCTGTATCTAATGATTCAAGGGGAGCTATTTCTTCAATATGTTCATCAATTAAATCTGCAATTCTATGAATATACTTGAGTCGTTCGCTAACCTTCATTTTTCCCCATTCGCCTTTGAATGCAGCATCGGCGGCTTCTACGGCTGCATAGATATCTTTCTTGTCCCCTTCAGCAACTCTATTTATCACCTCATTCGAAAATGGATTTAGATTTTCGAATGTCTTTCCTGAATGAGCGTCAACAAATCGGCCATTGATATAGAGTTTTACATCCTGTAATTTCTCCATTCCAAACCCTCCTGCTATTTTGAAGCGATTTCATCATGTAATTCGACATAGTGCGATAAAACCGAGCGAATTTCTTTTTGTAAATCTTCTGATGGTAAATCCATTGGCATACGTAGAACCGGTTTGATTTTCCCCATCATTCCCAATGCAGCCTTTAATGGAGCTGGGTTGGTATCTTTAAACAGCACATCGTTTAATTCCATTAATTCAAAATGAAGATCTTGAGCTCGTTTTACGTCCCCTTCTGCCCAAGCGTTATAAACTTCTGCAACTTTATCCGGTGTAATATTTGCTGTTGCACTAATATGGCCGGCTCCGCCAATCGCAAGCATTGGATAACATAATAATTCAATACCAGAATATAGAAGAAAATCTCTACCGCATTTTAGTAACACACGATTTACATGTTCAAAATCTTTATTGGATTCTTTCACACCGATGATATTTGGACAGTCTTCTGTAAGTCTTGCTAATGTATCGACCTGTAAATTGGTTGCAGTTCTACCTGGAATGTTATATACAATGATTGGGATTTCCACCGAGTCAGCAACGGCTTTAAAATGTTTGTATAAGGCATGTTGTGAAGGTTTGTTGTAGTACGGCACAATCACAAGTGCTGCATCTGCACCTAATTCTTGGGCTTTTTTCGTGAGGTATAAGGTTTCCTGATGATTGGTGGATCCTGTTCCGGGGACAAATGGCACTCTGTTATTTATTGCTTTTGCCGCCGTCTCCATTACTTTGACACGCTCATCCACAGTTAAAGAGCTTGGTTCACCCGTTGTTCCAGTAACAGAAATTCCATGTGTCCCACTTTCTATATGCCAGTGAATAAGTTTTTCCAGAGTCAAATAATCAATGGTAAAATCTTCGTTGAATGGGGTAACGATTGGAGCTATCGATCCTCGCAATTTTTTCCTTGCTTCTTCGTAACGGTTCATCTTTTCCACTCCTCCTAATTATTATGAATGAATTCAAAAATCGATATTTGAAAACCCTTACATTCGAAATGTATCATATGTTAAAATATATTTAAAATATTTAAAAAATTTGTTTTAGATATAAAAAAAGTATGCATATGAATTATGTCATTCAGGAGGAGAAATGATGGACATTAGGCAATTACGCTATTTTTCCACCATTGTCCAAGAGGGACAAATTACACGTGCCGCAAAGAAATTACATATAGCACAACCTCCACTCAGCCATCAACTAAAGCTATTGGAAGAAGATTTAGGTGTAACCTTATTCGAAAGAAATGGGAGAAAATTAGAACTAACCCAACCTGGTGAAGTTCTATATAAACATGCTCAAAATATACTCAAACAATTGGAGGAAACAATCAAAGAGGTACGTGAATCAAATGAAGGCCTGCGCGGAATATTATCCGTGGGATCCGTAAAATCATGCTTTGCTCATCTGCCACAAAAGCTTAAAGAATATCTTCAAAAGTATCCCCTCGTGACTTTGCAGCTAAGAGAGGGTGACACCTTTGTCATTAGTGAGTTATTAAAAAGTAGAGAAGTAGAAGTGGGGATTACACGACTTCCCATGGACTTGAATGACTTCTCTTATATTCGCTTATCAAAAGATCCATATGTAGCTGTCCTTCCGGCAGAATTATTAAAACAGCAATCTACTAAAACCGAAATTAGTATGCTGGAATTAAAAGAACTCCCATTGTTACTGCTTCATCGTATTCAAGGTTATGGACAATTCGAATTAATAATAAATGAATGCAGACGTCATGGATTTGAACCAAAGGTTGTCTGCGAATGCCCAGATGTTTCAATGATTTTATCCCTAGTATCGGCGGGTATCGGTGCAACTATTATTCCAAGAGATACCCTCTTGTCCTTTCCCACTGACAATATAAAAGTACTTCATATCAGCGATTCTACTATTTCAACCGAGGCAGCCATCGTTTGGAAGAAGGATAGATACTTATCCAAAAATGCTAGATCATTCATCCAAATGTTTCAATAACCTTCAAGTTGTCTCTCTTTTAATTCATAAGAATAAAGTCGTGTTGTTCAAAATATTTAAAAAATCCATTTACGTTAATGGATTATTTTAGTAAAATTAGTCAGATAAAAACTATATCATTATTCGAAATATATGTTAAAACATAGTTAAAAAGTAATTTTTAGGAGTGAATGGCATGGAGGAAAGTCAACCTAAGAAAATTGACATAAATGAAGAAGCTCATTTAAGTCAATTAGCATCTGTGGGCCAAATTGCCGCGGGAATTGCACACGAAGTTCGAAATCCCTTAACTGCAGTTAAAGGCTTTCTACAGCTATTAGAGCAAGATTCCAAACAAGAATACATCGATATCGCACAATCAGAATTAGACAATGCTCTCGTAACCTTAAACAATTTATTACAAGTGTCCAAGCCGGATCTTGAAGATGAAGCATTTCAGCCAATTCATCTAGCTGTTGAGTTGGAAACAATATTAAATTTATTTCAAGACAAAGTATACAAGATTAATATAGTGACTGATTTTAAAAATGCAGATACTGCTATTTCTGGCAGAAAAAATCAGTTAAAAAAGGTATTTTTTAATCTTATTAAAAATGCCATTGAATCCATTACCGATACTGGTACCATAACCATTAAACATTTTGCTACTCAAAATGAAGTTACAGTGGTTATAAGTGATACTGGAATCGGAATACCAAAAGAAAAACTATCATTATTGGGTACACCATTCTTTTCTACGAAAGAGAATGGAACAGGTATGGGACTAACGCAAGTATTTTCGGTTGTATATCAGCACGGTGGAAAAATTATTGTAGATAGTGAGGAAAATCTCGGAACTACCTTTACCGTTATATTACCTCTTCAAAATCTCATCACGAAGCGGAGCGTTTCTAAATTGGAACTTGAATACACAGAAAATGCCTCAATCAGAGAGTTTTTTATTTCAAACAGAGAACATTTCGAAGAGCAATTATTATGTGAGGCGACCAATGTTAAAGAAAAAATTGCAGAAATTCAGGCAATAGGAAATATCAATCTAATTGAAAATGCTCATAAGCTTACCTTATTCGTAGTAGATAATCGAGAGCACGAATTAATTCAATTTGCAAAGAATGAAGGAATCGCATGGGCCAAGCACTCTTTAACGTTAGCCTTTAAATTAGAATGGGTCCAAGCTATTCGCAGAACACTATGGGAGTTCCTCTATAACTATACGAACAATATTAGGGATTTGACTAGTAACGAGGACTTTTTTTCTATGGAGAAAAATATTAATGCTATGGTAGATCAATTCTTAAACCATTTCTTTATTAGCTATTCAAAGTATAAAGATGAACTTCTCTCGTCTCAAATGAAAATAGTCGAAAATCTATCTGTTCCAATTATCCCTATTTCAGAGACTATTTGCATTCTTCCATTGATTGGGGCTATTGATTCTAAAAGAATTGAAACGATCGGAGATAAAGTAATAGATCATATTGGTAAATCTCATATTCAATACTTAATTATTGATCTCTCTGGTGTTGCTCAAATGGAAGGAATCATTATGCAAAAGTTAATCCAAATTATAGATGGCATTTCGATGATGGGGTGCCAAGCAGTGCTCACTGGTTTACGTTCCGAAATTGTAAAAAGCATGTTAAAGATTGGACTTAATTTGAATGAAAAAGCAATCACAAAAGGAACTTTACAATTAGCGCTTGCGGATTTATTAAATAATTCAAGCTTCATGCAACCATCTTTACCAAATATTTAAAAATGAAATTCCATTATACGCTTCCCTTTCCATAACCGCTTGTTTCGGTTATGGAAAGGGATATTTTTTTCTATCGATAGATATAAGTACTATTTACTCTTTCATAAGTACCATTAAAAATAATAGAATAGACCTTTTTATCTAAAAAATATGAAAATTCCCCCTTTAGTGTGCTATAATTTAAATCTCACTTTGTTGCAGAAAGGAGTCTCTTCATGAAATTACTTCTTCGTTTAGCAACCAGTCTGCTTCTATGGATTATCATGATGGTTATTTTAGTGCTAATTATCCTACTTCCGAGGGACATGGAAGTAAAACGTATTGGTGTCAAGGATCACATGTCTTACCATTTTACATGGTCAGGCTATAAAGAAAATATCCAGCAATATTTAGCAGATGTAAAAGAAAATAAAACCTTAGGAACTTCAGTTGCACATCAGCCGGTTGAATGGGAGCTAGCCCATTATGGAAAAAGAAGTATTGCCATTTTGGTTCCAGCTTTAATCATCAGTTTTCTAATCGGAATTTTGAAAGGCGTTTTTGATTATCGGCGTAATCGCGGATTGTGGAAGGTCTTAGGGGAAGGGACAACCTGGTTAGGACAATCCATTCCTGATTTTTTCATTATTATCATACTTGAACTGATTATTTCGTTGACTATACATCGAATGTTTCCACATCTTCAGCTGTATGGGATTGAACATTGGTATAATATCTTTTTGCCAATTCTATTTTTATCTATGTATCCGGCAGCAGTCATTGCAAATTATACTACTCAAGCATTAAAAGAAGAAGATGATCAGGATTATATCCGTACTGCCAGGGCAAAAGGATTACCCGAGACGATTATTCTTTGGAAGCATGTATTGCGTAATTGCTGGTCCAAGATATTAATCCATTTTATGCCTATCATTTTAACCTTGTTATCATCCATGGTAATAGTAGAATATATGACATTGTATCGCGGAATGGGTACTAGACTAATGGAAGCTATAAAGATCAAAGATACGATAGCATCTACAGATACGATTCTGCCAATTGAAACACCTACTGTAATTGGGTTTAGCTTAGAATTTATGATCATCCTTTTATTGGCACAATGGGTGAACCAAGTTATCAAACATTTTCTTATTCCAGTTCGAAAGGATGAGCATACATGAGAAGGGTCCCTCTACTATGGATTGGTATTATCGGATGCAGCATCATTGCTTTTTTCTTTATCTTTGGGCCCTATTTACCAAAGATTGATAGACAGCTAGCCTCAAAAACTTATACTTTGGGCAATAACGGTAATTTAGACTTTATTCTCCCTCCCTATCCGCCATCTGAAAGCTATCCATTAGGTTCTGACGCACAAGGAAGAGATATGTATAGTGCGTTAATTCTAGGAACAAGGACAACTATCATTGAGATAGCATTAATATCGATTATCACTATTGTGTTAGCACTGCCTTTTGGAATGCTATCTGCCCATATACCATTATTAAGAAAAATACTAGAAGCATGGAATTATTTATTTTCAAGAATACCAGTATTTTTCTTCGTTGTGTTGCTCACAACAATCCCATTTTTCGTATTCTCTCAGCAGCGGCCGATATGGATGATTAGCTTAATTATTATTCTAGAGGTCGGGAAAGCGGCGGAATTTATACATAAATCGATTAAGGAAATACAACAAACCGCCTATTATGATGCGGGAATTGTATCCGGAACAAAGATTTCCGGACTTTGGAGATGGTACTATGTACCGGGCTGTTTTTCACAATGGCTCTCCTATTTTATTCTTCATATGGGGAATATGTTATTTTTATTAGGACAGCTAGGTTTTTTCAATATTTTCGTGGCACAAAAACTCACCCAAGTGGGCGGTATACCAGGCACGCATATCGCATTTTATCAGATTGAGAATACTTCCATTGCCTGGCCGACCTTTTTGGCTAACACCTTCAATGATATAAATAACTGTCCTTGGGTGCCAATATTTGCATGTATTTGCATTACCTTTACGATTTTTTCCTTTATAACGTTTGGAAAAGGAATTATGCAGTATTCCTTATTAAAACAAAAAGGATTTATTTCACAAAAAGAAAGCATGTTTAGCAGAAAGCGTTCTTTCTTAAATTATTTCGCCAAACATGGAAAAGAATTGTCTAAGTAATAAAATGTAATTAACTTTTTATCGATTTTTTATAGGTTCTTAACATTGATCAACTAAAATATATTATATAGATGATTCTATACCTTCCTTTGAGGAAACTTTCTACTTGAAGAAATCTAGCCAACGGCTAGATTTCTTTATTTTTTACATTTATTTTCTATTTTATAGTTCTATTTAACTATTTAAATCAACAGAATATTTAGGTATATTTACTTACAGATAATAAATACAAGGAGCAAGAATGTGAGAATAACTCCCACCATAAATCTAATCAATCATTATTCGAACCAGAATAATTATTCTAAGGCACGCTCATTAATCGAAAAAGAATGGAGCCATCTCAAGGAATATAAGAATTATCAGTTATTAAACAGTAATGCAAAGCAATTACTTAAAATTATGCAGGAAGAACAATCGAGAAGTGAACAAGACTTATCACAAGTGGAAAAAAATATATTAAATCTTATAAATCAATCGATTCGTGAAATGAGTCTTCCCTATGCGAAACGATTATTTTTAAAGCATCATGTACTTTTCGAAAAACCTTCCGCCATGCAGTGGCTGACATCCGAAGCCAGGTTTATTTGTGAATCGTGGAAAAAAGAGAAACAATAAGCGACCAGCAATCATTTTCTCAATAAAAACCTCCCAAATTCGTTTAGATCACTTCCTCAAAGCTTTCTATCGTATTATAAATACGACCAACAGCCGATTGTCTAAGCATTCTGCCTGTTAAAAAACGAGCTGTCAAAACAGCTCGCTGAGGAAAGTCTAAGTTATTTTTTAATCACTTGTATCCAGAGTTCGCTCTTTACTGATAGTGATGATAAATTTCTTCTTTTAATCTTCAAGATTTCTGGTTCTACCATTACTTGATAGTTGGAAGATTGATACCACTGAGAATATACTCTCGCCCAAATTCGTGAAGTGTGATTAGAAAATCGCCCATGTTAAGATAGGAACTTCAAGTTTTTTCAGGACATGCTTACATTTTAAATAGTAAGCTTATATCAACATCCTTAATTATCAACACTAGCCTTCACTTCGTTTAAAGAATCATTTACCGGCTTCTTCCAGAACCATGTAATAACTATGCCTAAAAATAATATCACCGTCGCAAAGTAGTAAGGATAGTTAATATCTATATCAAATAATATTCCTCCTAAAATAGGTCCACTAATATTCGCTAGACTTGTAAACATAGAGTTCATTCCTCCAACAAACCCTTGTTCGTTTCCAGCGATATTGGAAAGGTAAGAAGTAACCGCCGGCCGGAACAAATCAAATCCCACAAAAACGATAAATGTAACAAGTAAAACAGAGAAGTATGAATGAACTACAGTCATTAAAAAGACAAGTAATGCCGATAGTATTAAGCAATATCGAATAAGTTTAATTTCGCCCCACATTCGTGTAAGCCTATCAAAGAGCGCCACTTGTGATATTGCACCAAAAATCGCACCGCCTGTAATAACAATAGCTATATCGGACGGCTTAAATTGAAATTTATGATCCACAAAAAGACTAAAGAATGATTCAAAAGCTGCTAAGCCAAATGAGGCAATAAAAATTAATATAAACGCAATGAAATATTTTGGAGCAACTATACGTTTGAGACCATTCTTACCATCTGAAATTTGTTCATTATTATCTTCATTACGATTTGGCTCAGATAATAAAACAATGGAAAGTATAGCTGCAATGGCACCAAGTACCCCTGCTGTGAAGAACGGGATGCGTGTTCCAAATTCCGCTAAGAATCCACCAATACCTGGACCAACAATAAATCCAGTACTGATTGCCGCTGACATATATCCTAGCGCTTTCGGACGTGTATCCGAATTGGTAATATCAGCAATGAAAGCTGTAGCAGCAGGCATAATGAATGCCGCACTAATTCCCCCCAAGGCACGAGAAATAAATAGTACTTCAATTTCTCTTCCGATTCCAAATAAAAATTCTGAGATTCCGAAAATAAATAGGCCAATGACAATCATAATTTTTCTACCCAATTTATCAACTGCTTTCCCTGCAAAGGGTGAAACAATCAATTGCGCAATGGCAAATGTTGCTGTTAAATAACCAACCGTTGTTCCAGAAATACCTAATTCATTCATCAATGTGGGTAACACCGGGATAACAAGACCGATTCCCAAAAAAGCTATAAATAAATTCATTAATAATAATCCTAAAGTAAGTTTTTGAGTTTTCATCTTTTCCATTCTCCTTAACAAACTAGATACCGCAACCGTACAATAACAAGTATTGTTTTTATTTTTTACAATTCCCATCCTATTGTATATAGTAACTATATAGTCAAGGAGGAATGGTAAAAATGAATAAAAAAAAGGGAAAATATTTAACGACAGGGGAATTCGCAAAGCTTTGCAAAGTAAATAAACAGACACTCTTTTTTTACGATCAAATCGGGCTTTTCTCTCCTGAATATAAAAACGAAAAAGGTTATCGTTATTATTCGATTCGCCAAATAGAACTATTTATTGTTATCGATTTATTAAAGGATCTTGGTATGTCGCTAAACGATATACAACAATATACGCAAAACAAATCGCCGGAAGGTTTTTTATCCATCATGTATCAAAAAAGAGAAGAGATTGTGAAAAAACGTCAGGAAATCGAAATAAAAGAAAAAATTATCGAGACAAAAATAGCATTAATGGAAGAAGCATTACGTCTTGATTTCAATCAAATTACGCTTGAACAATTACCAGATGCAACACTTTATTTAAGCAGAAATATTGAAAATATAACTGCAGACGAATTTGTAGCAGTTGTTTCAGATTTTATTAATGAGTTAGATGTATTGCAACTCGATACGGGTTATCCCATCGGGGTTATAACAAAACGGGAGCAAATTCTGAAAGGAGAATTCACAAATTATAGCTATTTATATATTGAACAACCAAATCCAAAGGAAGGATATCCGTATTTCACCAGTGTAAAGGGGGAATTTCTCTGTGGATATCACATAGGGGACGAGAAAACGATACATAAGACATATAAGCGACTTTTCACTGAGATGGAACGTTTAAATTTAGCCTTAGGAGATTATGTTTTTGAAGAATATATTTACGATACTGTTGTCGTGAATCATAAGGAACAGTTCGTCACCAAAATTTTAATACAAGTTAATCAAATGGAAAATTAATCTCTTCTTTATGAGGCTTCAAATATTCTGCTTTTAAGTTAGGAAGCCCCGTTACATCAAAAAATATCAGAAATGGTTCTTAAAACTATTGGAAAGTCAAAAGGCACATGCGTTAAGTGCTGGAGAAAAAATTAATTTAATTGATAATGATTATCATTATATATATAATAAATAGAAAAGATATTTGAGGAGGGTTATATTTGTTTGTCATGAATGCCCGTTTTGAAGCAGAAAAATCCCATGAAGAACGTTTAAAAGCTAAAGCAAAAAAGAATAAACAGGATATTCAAGGTGCTGAAGGATTAGTTTCATATGAATGCTGGAGAAAAGAAAAAAAGGATACTATTGAGTATGTATTTGTATCGAAGTGGGAAAAACAAGAAGATTTTAAGACATGGATATCTAGAGATGAACATGTTGCTGAACATAAAGCCCAACGCCAACAGCAAAAAGAAACTGGTGTTAAGCCTACTTCTGCTTTTAAGAAAACACTGCAGTCCTATGAAGTTTATGATGAACTAGAAAAAACAAATTAAAATTTGTGATCTTGAAAAAATATTTTTATTTTATAATCGTGGGAAATCATGATATCACCGCATATCCAACGTTCATTATGGTTTCCTTTCCACTTTTATTTCTCGTATAAATATGAGGGAAGTAGCAGATATAACTCCCGAAAGAAGATTCATTTTTACAATTCCTCGCCATATATTTTTATTAAACGCCTCTGTAGCTCTAGAAGGGAAGAGCGCCGGAAAACAATTGCATCACCGGGTCGCAAGGCAAGGGTTTCAGAAGCACCGAAAAGCAAATTAGCTGAGACAGGTGAAATTCCTGTCGGTGTAAGTCCGTAGGGAAGCGTGTTCTCCCCTAGCCTATGCTTACGAAAGGAGTGCGGGTTCGAATCCCGTCAGAGGCATCCTCCTCTTTCTTAGATCTCATGCTGGAAACTTCAACAAAAAGAGTGCCTCCGCTTGGATCACACTCCATACAAATAAATTATTAACATCTTACATATTTGCGTTTAAAACCAATCCGCCCTCTTTCAATCTCTTTTTGGATACTATCGTAAGCGTTTAGGATACTGCTTTTTTTCTTGTCTCGTTTGATTTCAACTATACCAATTTCCTTCGCGATCTCGACCGCCTTTTCATGTAAAGGCAAATATGAGATCCCCACGGTGTATAGAAAATTATTCATAGCGGATTTTGTTCTATCCGGTGCATCCTGAATCGAATTCTTCACCGTATCCAGCATATTAGAAATCTTAATTTCAGAAAACTCGCTGTCTTTGCGATTACCTAAAAGCCAGCAGTAACAACTCCATCCCGCTGACATCCTCAGTTCACTACCGCTAGAAATCCATTTATCCGCAACTGCTTGTGAAATATCTGACTCTGATAGAGTTACAGCCACCACAAAATCAGACAGCATATAAAAATATGCTCCATCCATCCAACGATCAAAATCCGACTCATTCATTGCTTTTGGGTCTGCAATAATTCCTGCAAAGTACATTGCATCATAGTTACCCGTGGCATAAAGCTTTTCAGCTAAACTCTGATTTGTTTTTATTTTCTTAGCGATTGGTTTCATTGCACCGGTAGCAACTCCGAAAAGTGGGTCGTGTGCACCGTTGGATATGTATATTTTTTTCGTTCGTTCCTTCCCCAGGGCTTCCAGTTCTTGCATAACGGTTTCGAATTCCATATCTTGCATTCCCTCCCTCAACCATACTCATTCTAATATAGACCATTAATGTATATATCTTTACTGATCTTTCATCCTTTATTATAGAGTTCAATTTTTAATTTAAATGATAAAACTTTTTTATAAAAGAAGCTCAGTCATCAGATAGTTGCTCTCCATCAAAAGATTGGACTTTATTGTGTGGACTTTGTCCGTTTTCACCATTTACATCCTCTTCTTCGTATAGGGCAGTACTATACTCTTCATTTGTAACATTTTCATGCTTTTTCATGACGATCATCCTCCTATACTAAACTAATTAATACCATTATTATGGCCCTCCTTAGCAATGCAAATTCAATATCGGAGCATCTTCACTAAATAACATGTTCAACAGTAGAAAAAAAGTACCTCCAACTTACTAGACTAGTGTAAATTCAAAAGGGATGGTTTTTTAAAGGTCGATACCAACCCTTAGGTAGGTGTATATTCAAAGTATTTTTGTGATTTTGGAGGAAAAGAAAACCACTAATTTTATAATGTAAGAAACCCCTTCCCATTCTATTTAATAAGTTGTTGATGCGGAAGTTGCCGCTACCTGGTCAGCCTTCACACAATCAATTGCAACCACGAGCGCAATAATGATGGTCTCCATCTCTTCAGTCATTATTTGAACCTTATAGCTATCCCCCCAAGTGAACCATTCCTTACTTACTTTTCCCACTGGTTCACCATGCTGGAATACCTGAAAATTCATATCCCACCAATTGCCATGTACTTCAATGTCTGCAGCTTCAATCGTATAACGTGCTTTCAAAAAAGAAAACTCCTTCTTAATGGTTAATACTTCTCGACCATTGACCTCAACAAAGAACTTTGGCAAAAAACTGAACACCTTTTTTGTAATGAGCCCAACTTCTTCTCTTTTTGTATTCATTATGGAGAAAGTCTTTGGAATTTGCAGAAAACTGCCCTCCACGAAATAAATATCCCTCTCCTGCTCATCCTTTACTGCAAATTTTCCACTTAGACTCAATACCTTTTGCTTTATATAGAATTGCTTCATGATTATCCCCCCTTTGATATAGCATAATGCTAGTCGTTTTATATTGTTCTAACTGGAACTCTATTCCATTTATTAATCACTGCTTACCAGTAGCTAGCCAAGCTGGCCAAAATCCACTTTTCATTACAAATTCTACAATGCTTTATCCTTATCCTTCTTTTATTGCATGTTAGTTCAAGAACTGTTTGATTATATATTTCATTGTTTAAAATCCAAGGTATTTGTATGGATTACTTCTTGCAATCTCCATAAACACTCTCAACATAAAATTCGAACTGACCTTAACAATGAATAATTACAATCATTTAGCTATACAGGTTTCGTTCTAATTGGGACTTGTCATGTTTTTGATGCCTGGAACTAACCCCAACGTTTTCCTTCGTTTTATAATTTTTGGATTAAATATAACAAATATGTAGTAAAAAAGTCATAGTTGTTCCGATTTTGTAGTGTTGTCATTAAATTAAAAAGAAATGTAAACTAGCCGTTCTGTAAATATGTTACAGGCCTGTGATAATGTGATAGAAGATCATTTACAGGAGGTAGCATCCATGAAAAACATATACATGAAGGTGGTAGTTGTAGCATGTGTTGCTACAACTACTTTAATTGGCATCCAAAATAGAACCGCAGAGGCTTTTACTGGAGAACATTCCGTTAAGATAGAAAACCTTTTAATAAAGGAAAAGCAAGAAACGAAAATACAACAAGCAGGATTTGATATTCAAAAATTATCAATGACTCACGATAAAATTCAGGACAAAGTAATAAAACAAGAAAAGGAAAAAAGAAAACAGGATAAAGGGAAAAAGGAAAAAATGAAAGAAGAATATTCTATAAAGATTTCAAGCAAAGAGAAGGATCTACTTGCGCGCTTGGTTCAAGCTGAGGCAAAAGGCGAACCTTTTAAAGGAAAGGTGGCCGTTGCAACCGTAGTATTAAATCGTCTGAAATCTCCTGAATTTCCAGATACGATAACGGGCGTCATACAACAAAAGGTTGGGGATTGCTATGCCTTTTCTCCTGTACAAAATGGGCAGATTAAAAAGCCTGCATCCAAAGATGCTAAAAAAGCTGCCGAGGTAGCTTTAAAAAGCAAGGATCGTTTACATGATTCCGTTTATTTTTATAACCCAGAGATTGCAACAGATACTTGGATTCGCAGCAGAGATGTTGTGACAACAATAGGAAATCATGTGTTTGCAAAATAAAAAATACCCCAACTTTGTATATATCTATTATTATTCTTCCCATTAATGACATAAAAATCTGCCCCCTAAAATGGATAATCCAACTTAGGGGGTTTTTAGTTATTGATTTGAGCTTAATAAAACTATTACAGTCCTAATGTTCTTTCACATCGCTTTAAGATACCCAAAGATATTTCATCGGATTGCTGCGTTAAAATTTTCCAATTCAAGTCTGTTTAACCAATTATGCACTAATGTATTAAATACATCGGCTTGTTCAATTTGTAGATTATGACCAGCCATATCAAGCACTGCAAAAGTTGCTCTTGGGTAATCCTCGATTAGCCTCCAGGCATCCTGGTATCCGACTACATGGTCCTGACGTCCAGTGATAATTAATGTGGGATACTCAAGTCTTGATGAAATATCGAAGGTAAAGCCATACCCATTGTTACGAATATGCTCTAGGAATTTTTCATTTGTTTGTTTAGAAGGAAGTAAAATTTCATTCCGAAACCTCTCCCATTCAGTCTGACCTTGCACTACCCCCATCGAGCAAAATTCATCAGCCTCCTCTGGCGACAAATTTGATATAAGATTGATATCTCTTTTTAGAACCTTCTGTACTGGTACTTCTCTGTGCTCGAATTCAGGTATAATCATGGGTGCCATCAGAAATAATCCGCGAATGTTAGCTTCCCGAAAATGGGCAATACCTCTAGCCATATACCCGCCATATGAATTACCGCAAATAATAAATGGTTGATCAGCGATAAGCTCGTCCAGGAGACGTAACACAGCCTCTAACATATCATCCGAGTTCTGAATTGAGGGTTGCGGGTCTGATTGTCCCATACCTGGTAAGTCTATGTATATTCTCTTCCAACCACTTCTTTTCTCGAATAACGGTTCCATTGCATGTAACATCACTTGATGGTCAAGTGTCCATCCATGCAGCATAACGATGGGATATCCTTCACCAATTACTTTATAGTAAATCGACATGCGGTTATTCCCCCTTTCTTTAAACATAAGTTTCAATCTATAAATCAAGCATATACGAAATAATAAAAATTCGGAATAACATAAATAACTTAACTAACAGTTTGTTCATTGTTAGATACCTTGAATCACCAGATATTATATCTAATCCATTTTCCTCAAAGATTTTATCTAGAAAGGTATTCTCATGAAAAAATCCTATAGACATGAAAACCCTATTTCAAGTGTCCACTCTTAATGGTATCTATATATTTTTTGAGCAACTTATTTTCTCCGACAGCATGTTGGGATATCCTCCAGCTCCGATTGTTAATGTGATTGGAAAGTTTCATTCCCTATCAGGTACGATTACTCTCCAACGGGGATCAAAATTTTCAAACCAGCACCATCTATCCAACTCTCGGAGTTCCGTAACATACAACAAACAGGCAACACTTCATATTAGCATCCAAATGAATAACCTTAATAAGAACAGCGAGAAAGGATAAGTATTCCGGCAATAGCAATCACTACTGTGAAAATCTTTGTAAGACAGCCACCTCCGGTTAAAGCCCGCATGTCACCCGACATTGAACGATTTATAGCGTCTCCTAAATTACCCATTGGATTTTCTTTATTCTCTTGGTTCTGTCTTTTCTCTTGTTCATCACCCTTATTCACCAATTTCCCCCCTATATTTTTCATTATGAAAATTTATTCTCCGGAAATTAAATATTATCCTTCTCACATCATTTTCCTTCCGTACTAAACTATATTTACGGTATTCTTCATTTCTCCAGCTCTTTTAGCCGGCTAAATTGGCGGATTGTGCCAAAATTTCGGTCCAAGTTTGTTTCATAGAGTTGGTACAATAATTGCATTTTAAAAAATGAATCTAAAAAACTAGGAGAAATGAAGGCTGCTGTTGTAAAGGAATTCAAAAAGCAATTAGATATTAAAGAGTGCCGTAGCCTACTTTGAAATATGGAGAAGTTTTAGTAAAAATCAAAGCATGTGGGGCTAGCCGTACAGATCTTGTATGCTGTATGACTTCGGACATAACAAATTTATTAATCATCTGTTTATTACATTCGAGGTTTAATGAAATAATCCTGTTTTAAATTCCTGCGTTTCCTTTTCCAAACATTAACTACTTCATCTTTTGGACTTTTTTATAAGCCCTGTGCCTTTTCGCTTCTTTCTCACATTATAAAAAAAGAGGTGTTCGCCATAATAATGGCTTACACCTACCATTCCCATACATACCAAAAATCATTGCTAAAGGTTCTCGTTTTAAAACTATTTCGTATTTGTTTAGAAAAAGCCTTTTATCAATCCCTAACAAAGAATTATTGAAAGAAAAGCTACCTGAAAAACCGCCATTATACTTTATAGATTGTTTATCTCTAAAAGCGGCTTTTCTTTTTCAACTTCCATTGCAGAGACAATGTAAGCAAAGCCGTTCATTAATAAGTAAATTACATTGGATTGAGCCCGCTCCGTCTCACCAATATAGGTATTAACCAGAATTATCGCTGAGTAAAACAATACAAAAAATAAAGCAATCTTATTAAATAGGACCATACCATCAACACTCCTTCGTAAGGACTTTTACTTCTTATCATATTGGTTTTGAAGCATTCTTATGCAACCGATAAGAAAAGTACCTTTCCTTTAATAAATCCTTCTGGAAGAAGTTACAGCTGTTCACCTATAACTATTTTCATTCATCAAATAGAGCACGATTAATCTGCCAAAACAATTCGTGAGATTGTATTTTTTCATTATTCCACAACATGATAACATTTATCTTATGGTCGGGATATTGAAAAATTTCTGATCGAAAACCCGGTGTTCCTCCACCAATTAGACGAAGATCCCCCCTTAAAAACCAACCATATCCATACTTTAACCCTGGATCAAAATCAACCGTGGCGTATGGTGTGAACATCTTATTCGATAATTCCTCATCTAATACCTTTCCTGATAAAATAGCGTTGCACCACTTATTTAAATCCCTGACAGTTGAGTAAAGTTCTCCGGGTGCTTGTACAAGATCTGCTAATTTATCGTTCTCAGCATTTCTATATTCTCCATTTACAATGGTGTGCCCATATGCGCGATTAACATGGATAAGTCGTGGGTTATCCTGTCCAGTATCTTCCATTCCCAGCGGTTCAAAAAACATTTCTTTTAAAACCTTTTCAAAAGGTTTCCCTGTTACTTCCTCCAATATATAGGAGATTAATAAAAAGCCCGTGCTACTATATTTCCATTTTTCACCAGGTGTAAATAGTTGTTCTTGTCTTCCTAAATATCTTAGAAAATTTCCGTTCTCATGAAGCAACTTACTAACCTCATGCCGAAGATTTGGAACATCATAAATATCAAAAAGGCCAGATGTATGTGAGAGCAAATGATGAAGTGTGATCTTTCGGTGTAAATCGTCTAAACCTGACAAATATGTGCTGGGGTGATAATCGAGGTTGATTTGACCTTTGCCATGCAGTTTTAAGGCAGCTGCCGCTATAAACATTTTTGTCACAGATGCAATATGGTACTTTGTCTCAATCTTATTGGGAACCCCTAGTTGAATGCTTGCCTCTCCAAATGCTTTTTCATAAATTACGTTGTCATCCTTTGATATTAAAATAGTCCCGCTTAACGGTTTTTCTGCGTGATAAGCATTAATGCAGGACTCCATACGTGTTTCAACTTTATTCAAAGCACTCCCTCCTCCATATTCGGTATGTCCATTATTCATCTAGGATGCTTTTATATTCTACAAATTAGATTTCTACTAAATATAAAAATATCCTTTTTCTTATTGTAAATATTGAGAATTTCTTTATCTTGGTATTAGCGGAAATGCTCGTTAAATATATTTTTTTCAAGGACAATTTTGTGGACACCTTTTTGATCTGTATATGTACTGATAACATCAAAACCATTTTTTCTATAGTAATATCCACTCCTCCGAGCCAGCTATAAAAATTTTTTCATTAATCCATCAGAAGTGCCAAAAAACATCTTTATGTAATTCCAAAATTCCTTCTATATCTTTTCCTCAGGCATTGCATGAAACATAAAATAATCAATGATCAAATATAATAACCCCAATCTTTGCTCATTCGTTTTATAGATTTGTTTTTCTTAATAAGCAATCCTGCTTAACCTTCATACATTTAAAATTTTGTACTCGATAGGAATTGTTATAAAGAGGAAAACACTTCGTTTGTTATATTATTATGATGGAATCTATCTGCTAGCATAGCACCCATTCATATATACATACTTCTTTTTCTCCTCGCTGATACATATCGTTGTATTCTGGTATATCAACTATTTTTACTAGATTTGCCCCAACATACTCGCATGTTTTTCTTGAAGCGATGTTATCTGGGTTGCAGGTAACAATCAGTTTCTCCATTCCATGAGCATGTGCCACTTTCTTTAAAAGCAATACGGCTTTTGCAGCATAATGATTTCCTCTAAATTCCTCCTTAACTGTATATCCTATGTGTCCACCATAGTATAAATTTTCATTGTACCCAATTCTAATATCTATTTTTCCGATAGATTCGGAGGAACCGCTTAAATAAATATCAAAATGATAAGCAGGAACCCAGTTCTTATCTTTATTTCCTGGGACTGTGTTTACAAGAAATAAATCAATTTCTTCTCCTTTAATAACATCAAAATCCAAAAAATTGAATTCCAATTATACTCCCCCTGTTTTAAATATTATTTCTTTTGATTAACTGTGTTATTTCTCGACAATTAATTCTCCTCCATTTAATAAAGAAAACAAATTAATATTAAGGTTCTTTATAAATTGATTTATCCTTTTTCTAAAGTTACTATCAAACGATACCCTAAGTTTTAACGCAAAATTAATGTGTGCGTTTCTGATCTGCCAAATAAATGAAAGTAATATACAAGTATTTTAAATTGGATTCTAGATAATAAAAGAATGTCCCAAAATTGGAGACATTCCTTTTCTAACAAGCAATAGTTACTTTCCTTCTTACATATTAGTCTATTTTTTATTTTTGTTTTTTCCAATTAATATATCTAAATCTACCGTTATTGGAGACAAATTCTTATTTAAAAAAGATTTCACCTGTTCTTCTGTTGTTGACCACGTTAATGGAGTCATTTGAATCAACCATGCAATGGAAGATTTGTTAAGATTCACGGTGTAATTTAACCTTAAACTTTCAACAGATTGAAAATTCTCGTTAAATCTCTCTACGGTTTCCAAATTAGAGTAATGTTGCTTTTCTGTTTCACGATATAGATGTTGTCGTAGCTCTTTTAAATAATCACTTTGAGGCACAACTTTAATTACGAAACCATCTGATTTCAGCAATCTATTAAATTCAGCGTAATTTGAAGGAGATAAAATATTAAGAATAACATCAAATTCTTTACTCTTAAATGGTGTATTAGCAAGGTCAGCAACTGCCCAAATTTTATTAGAATAGTTCTTTGAAGCTACAATGATTCCTTCTTTAGAAATATCAATTCCTACCCCTACTACATTTTTAGAGAAGTCAGGGGCAACAATATCGCAAACATTATAAAGATGTGAACCCTCACCACATCCCACATCAAGTATAGATATTGTTTCTTTTGTCTTAATAAGATGATTATTAATCATTTTTGCAATTACGTGGCTTAATGGTTTATAAAATGCACCTTTGGTAATAAGTGCTCTTCTTGCTTCAAAAAGCTCTTTGCTGTACTTGGTATTTACTGAATGAGTCGTCAAGTTCAAATATCCTTGCTTGGCAAAATCAAACGTATGATGATTTGAGCAAATTAAACTTTTATACTCGACAACCTTCATTGACGATTTACAAATTGGACAGGCAAAAATGTTTTCATGGTTGCTTACATATTTTGCACTATTAGTTCTTTTATTCTCTTGTAACAAGGAAGTCACCTCATTCATTTGTTTTTAGATACATGAAAAAGGCATAGACAAATAAACCCTCATCATATTTTTTTTAAAGATGAGTTGGATTTGAAAGTAGTCTATACCCGGTTTTATCTAAAACGAATGAATTGAATAATCATGGAAATATCTCCTTATTACAAATATAGGGATTAAACCCATACATAAATAATAACGAATCTTAAACGTATTTACAAACCCATTTTCCGCACTGAACTGCTGGATCTTTGAAGAATCATTTGGATAATTGCTTATTATAGGGGAGATCATTTATACACTTTACATAAAGATTGTTAAATAGTGGGTACGCTAATAAAGTAACCATAAGCATGTTCGCGTAAAGGATGTGATGTAAATGACGAATGAAATTATTGTTGAAGAATTAAACACTATACTGAGAGGAACCTACATGGGTATACGTGCATTTGAGCATTATATTCAAGAGCTAGATAAGACCGATTTGAAGCAGAACTTCCAAACGATGCAACAGGATTTAAAACAGAACGCCTCCAAGTTAGCTAAGCGTATTCAGGACCTTGGTGGAGTCCCAGCTGATAGTGAAGGGATATCTGGATCCATTCACAGTTTCATGCATAAAGTAAAGCTGCCTCACGATAAAAACAAAATCATTGAGGATGCAATAGAAGGAATAGATAACTATGGTGTCCACTATTCAGAAGAGCTAGTTAAGGGAGATTTAGACGAGACGAGCAAACAAATTGTGGAAGACGTTATTAACACTAACAGAAGACATGTTGGAAAACTAAAGCAATTACTCCATTAAAATCAATAGACCATCAAAGCCAGTTGATGGTCTCTCCGTATATCTACTCGTTTCTCCCAACCATCTCTATATTCAGTATTCATTGACAGTTAAACAACGATTAACTATTCCAATTTCTATATCAATTTAATTGGCTTACTTTATTACGTTATAGTTTTTTTGAGAAACATATATCTGTTGGACGATCTCGTTATTAAATGGATTCGCCAATCATAACTCAATTTTACTCGAATGAATGAAACCACTTATTTAAATAGATGCGTGGATACAAGCAAAGTATTTTGATAAAGTCTACATTCTAGATTAGTACTAGTATCGTACACTATCCGATTAATCTGGCCAGTTTACATAATAAAAAAGCGTTGAGGCATGATTTAGCGGCAGAGATTTATATTGGAGTTACTCGTGGTCGGGATGGGATGAATATGAAGAATGACCTTGATTGGTTAGAAGAACCCTTTACAGCTATACAAGGGCTCGAAGGAACAACTCTAGCAAAATATCAGTCTATTTAGCCTTTATATCCTTTCTAAAGGTCATCTTCTGCCTAATATCTGTCCACTTGGTCTTTATACCCTTTCTAAAAGACATCTTCTGCCTAAATACCTGTCCATTTGGCCTTTACAATCATTCTTAAGTACATCTCCAGACTAAATATCTATTCACTTGGTCTTTATACCTTTTCTAAAAGACATCTTCTGCCTAAATACCTGTCCATTTGGCCTTTACAACCTTTCTAAAGGTCATCTCCAGACAAAATACCTGTCCACTTGGCCTTTACAACCTTTCTAAAGGTCATTTCCACACAAAATACCTGTCCACTTGGCCTTTACAACCATTCTAAAGGTCATCTACAAGCAAAATATCTGTCCTCTTGGCCTTTACAACCATTCTAAAGGTCATCTACAAACAAAATATCTGTCCACTTGGCCTTTACAACCATTCTAAAGGTCATCTACAAGCAAAATATCTGTCCTCTTGGCCTTTACAACCATTCTAAAGGTCATCTCCAGACAAAATATCTGTCCTCTTGGCCTTTATAACCTTTCTAAAAGACATCTTCTGCCTAAATACCTGTCCTCTTGGCCTTTATAACCTTTCTAAAGGTCATCTCCAGACAAAATATCTGTCCTCTTGGCCTTTATAACCTTTTTAAAAGACATCTTCTGCCTAAATACCTATCCATTTGGCCTTTACAACCGTTCTTAAGGTCATCTCAAGACTAAATATCTGTCCTCTTGGCCTTTACAACCATTCTAAAGGTCATCTACAAGCAAAATATCTGCCCACTTGGCCTTTACAACCATTCTAAAGGTCATCTACAAGCAAAATATCTGTCCTCTTGGCCTTTACAACCATTCTAAAGGTCATCTCCAGACAAAATATCTGTCCTCTTGGCCTTTATAACCTTTCTAAAAGACATCTTCTGCCTAAATACCTGTCCTCTTGGCCTTTATAACCTTTCTAAAGGTCATCTCCAGACAAAATATCTGTCCTCTTGGCCTTTATAACCTTTTTAAAAGACATCTTCTGCCTAAATACCTATCCATTTGGCCTTTACAACCGTTCTTAAGGTCATCTCAAGACTAAATATCTGTCCTCTTGGCCTTTACAACCATTCTAAAGGTCATCTACAAGCAAAATATCTGCCCACTTGGCCTTTACAACCATTCTAAAGGTCATCTACAAGCAAAATATCTGTCCTCTTGGCCTTTACAACCATTCTAAAGGTCATCTCCAGACAAAATATCTGTCCTCTTGGCCTTTATAACCTTTCTAAAAGACATCTTCTGCCTAAATACCTGTCCTCTTGGCCTTTATAACCTTTCTAAAGGTCATCTCCAGACTAAATATCTGCCCATTTGGCCTTTACATAAGTCATAAAACTAAATCCAACGATTTCATCATTTTCATCCTTTAAGATAGTATCGAAGTCTTTCCCTTCTTGCTCCATAAAAAAGGTAATGAGTTTCTTTGAATTGCCTTCCATTATTCTCTCCCCTCCTCCATTTCATTGTAAAAACAATATCTACTTAGTTGAAATATAAAAAATTCATCGATATCCATTCAAAAGAAGAATGACAACTGCTACTGATTCCATCAAATAAAAAAGCGTGAGCAGCTGCTCACACTTTTTTAAATAGCTGAAGTAAAGTCCAATTTTTTTACAAACTCTATAAATACTTTTACTACCTTGAACTCAAGAGAATTTTTATGAAACAACATCCAAGTTTTTCTTACTAGGTGGTTTCCTTTTCTATCTTTGAGAATTATTCGATTAAGGTTTGGATGATCCTGAACAAGAACACTCGGAAGTATTCCATATCCTAAACCGTTCACTACCACATTTTGAAAAATACCGCAAAATTTTATAATCTCAATATCAGTACCTGATTCCTCTTTCGTTCCCTAAGTGCGGCAGCTTTCAATGATTCTCCTTCTTCCACTTGCCCACCCGGCATTTCGCAACATCTCCAAGGTCCCTTGATTAATAGAATTTCGTTTTCCTCATTAAGGACAATGGTTGCTGCTGAAAGGATTGTCCAATATTTACTGAACCATTTTCCAAATTAACATTTATTTAAGGTAATCCCTTAAGTGTCATTCCGGCTGATCTCTTTATTTTTCTGAACAGATTTATCTACATGTACGACTGACTAATATTCCTTAATGCACTGGCAAACATGGATACTAGCCACTACCTTTTATTTTAATCTTTTATACTCTAATGGTGTCATATCCATTAATTTCTTAAATTTATCGATAAAATAGCTCGTACTGTTAAATCCTACTTGATAAGCTACTTCTGTAACACTCGCATCCGTTTGTTTTAAGAAAACTGAGCTTTTTTGAATGCGATAATTCGTCACGTAATTTAATGGTGTGGTATTTAAGATTCGCTTAAAATATCGACAGCATTCGGAACGGCTTAACTGTCCGGCTTTAGCTATATCGTCAAGCAAAATTTTACCCGTGTAATGTTGATGAATCCAATTTAACATTTGCTTCATTCGTTGATCCTTTTGCATTTCCACTGGATTATGTTCGAGTTTAAATCCATTATTCATTAAGTTTTGCCAAATGAATGTTAAATGTACGGTAATATCGAGTTCAAAGAGTGTTGGTTTTCGTTCTATTAATTTTTTTATTTTAAGAATAGCATCTAATATGTTCCTAGCCCAAAAATCGTTAGAATCTAAGAACAAATATGGAAGATTGGTTGCTCGAATATATGGATATACATAGTTATTATAAAACTCTGAATGTAATACAAAATATGGTGAAACATTTAAACAAACATACACACAATTGGATTGATTTATTTCTTCTGCCATGTGCAAACAACCACTATTTATATATAACCCGTCACCTTCTCCAACTACAATACTTTCCTCATTTATTTTAAAGATAGCTTCCCCCCTTATAATTCGCACAAATTGAATCTCATCATGCCAATGCAAAGGGATATAACCGTGGATGTTTTGATGAATGGTTGTTTCATAACATGCCATCGGCAAATCAACTGTACGATGTTGTGTCATTTCTTTTAGATTTTGATCAATCTGAAAGCTTTTCATTAAAAACCTTCCACCTCAATATCCTTACATTTTTTTATTCAATATTTGTATTCTAAAAAGGGAATTACCTTTTATCATAAGAACATAATAACACTATTTTTATATGTAAGGTTGGCGACTTATGATGATTAAAACTAATAGGTTGAAAGGCTTCATTCTTGTGATTACAGGGGCGATTTTTTGGGGTGTTGGCGGAACTGTTTCTGGACAACTGTTTAAATATCAATCAATCGATGTAAATTGGCTTGTGACTACTCGTCTATTAATAGCAGGCTTATTGCTTTTATCAGTAAAGCTTTTTGGAAAGGATCGCTCGCAAATCATTAGAGTATGGAAGCACCGAAGCACTGCTATTCCACTAATAATATTTGGAGCCATTGGAATGCTTGGAGTTCAATATACGTATATGGCTTCCATTAGCTATGGAAATGCAGCTGTTGCCACTCTCCTGCAAAATTTATCTCCCGTTATGATTATTTTTTATTTCATTTTGCGAAAACAAGCCGTATTAACAAAACGTGATTTAATGATTATGGTTCTATCCATAGTTGGTTGCTTTTTCTTGTTAACTAATGGATCTATAACACAGTTATCTGTGTCATCACTTGCTGTTTTTTGGGGCGTTCTTTCAGGGGTAGCTGCTGCGTTCTACACACTATATGCTGTTGAACTCCTAAAAAAGCATTCTCCAATTGTAATAGTTGGTTGGGCAATGATTATCGGTGGTATTGCACTGAGCTTTGTTCATCCAATATGGCAAGGAAATTTTACTAATTTTACAGTTAAGACATTTCTATTTTTAGCGTTTGTAATCATATTTGGAACCATGATTGCCTTTTGGTTTTTTATAGCGAGCCTGCAAAGTCTGACACCAAAAGAAACAAGTTTATTAGGTAGTTTAGAACCTCTTTCAGCTGTGCTTACAACCGTTTTTTGGTTAAAAGAATCCTTTGGAATATTCCAATGGGTTGGTACAGCTTGTATTTTTGGAATGCTTCTGTTACTTGCTTTTAATACAAAAACATCTTTACATAACAAGGCACAAGAATCCCCTTATGGTTCAATATAAAAGGGGATTCTTGTAAAATAACTTTAATTCTACTTTTTGGTTACCATAAAAATGTCAGTACCGTACCATGTTTGATGGTCATTATCTGCAATACAAGGATGTTTCCAACAAACACAGATATGAAATTGTCTGTACACTGTCGTTTGTAATATAATATATCGGTTCCATTACTTAAAGAAATTCCTAATCAATATCATCTATCTTTTTGCCTTCTTCGTCTATCTGGCAACTAAATCCCCTAATCCCTATATTTTCTCCTTCATTTGCATAAATAGATCCTCAACTGGTTTCTTCAATTAAATTCCCCCAAACAATTAAAGTTTACCGTTATTTTAGCACTTTCTTCTTCTACGATTGCCCACATCAAATACTAAACCACATAATTTAAATAATCCTATTGCAAAATAAGACTCCTCGATTGGTATTTATACGGGTAGTAAAAGTTTCTGGGTATGCAAGATCCAGCATTAAACACTAATTCTTCAAGATACATATAATGAAAAGTGATAGATGCAGTTAACTGAATAATCTAGAGATTATTTCTAATTAGACCTTCCATATAATTACCACGTTTTGCTAGAATGTATAAGTGAAAGGAGTTTTAAAATTGAAAATTTTCATCCCTACTATATTATCTGCCATATTATTATTTTCATTGTCTGCTTGTAACAGTTCTTCAGGTGGCTCGACAACAAAAAATCAGGCTTCGACGATTTCAAATTCAAGCGATACGTCCAACAAAAATACGCATTCTAATAATGATTTCACAACGACGAATAAAAATGGAACGACTAATAAAGAAACAAGTTCAGCCCATACTGGCAATCAAGCTACAAACCAACCGACAGGTGCCTGGGTAAAAACATTTGAGAAAGAATTATATAACGGTTATCATGTTACTCCTAGTCACTATAAGTATATAGGTAATGGAAATTGGGAAGTTTGGGTTAAGGAAGTGGATACGGATCAAAATCCCTACGTAACAGTTAATCAAAATACAGGTGATTTTCACGGATAACGAATTCACTAAATACAGAAAAAGGCTTGATTTAAATATCAAATACAGGAAGTTACTCTTTTGAAACGCTTTTATACAACTGACAATATGCTGAATTTGCCTTGTCAAATGAATATATTAAAGATATAAAGGCTGTTAGAAATGAACGGATTAAAAATAAGATATATCGTATGTGACGGAAAAAAGAGGCATTACTGGTGAAAAGCGCTGAAGATAAGAAATGAACTTATCTATTCCATAAACACATTCAACTCCCTCTTGACCATTTCAAGTATCGATTCTCCTTACCCTTGTAATGTGGATCCCCCTAACTGAAAATGATGAAGTAAATTACCAAGTTAATAATATTACACCTCAACAAGGAGTCTGCAGGCATGTTCTCCCATCTGGAAAATCCATTGACAATGGAGTTGCTCCCCAAATAAAGTTGAGGTGCATTTTTTCTATCATAAAGCAGTCGTTTAGTTTCCTATCTCTAATTTGCAGACTGCATCGGTTGGCCTACTAAATTCAAACAATGTGCGTTAATTATTTCGATTAACTCACTCGTTAGTGAATTAGATTTGCTCCATTCAATCGTTAATACTCTCCTACATATTCCTCATAATCTAGAACTTCCATTACAGTTGACCAATGTAATACAGTGCCAACTGTTCCAGTTGCATCCTCTACAATATCAAAAGCCGCAATCGCCGTAAATATACAACAGAATTCAGTTAGTTACCCAGTTATCTTTCTTATTGAATTTTAATATCTTTAACAGAGGTTTCCTAAAAAAGATGCTCTTTTCGATACAACTTATAAGTTACCAAAAAAGGGAAGTTATTTTTTTCGTTTGATGTTTTCATTTCCGGGGAAAATAAAAGAAATCACTTTAAAGGAGTAAACATCAATGGCAGAAGAAACAATTTTTGTTAATGACGCAACATCCGAGAAACCGATTCAAGAAATCGAACGTCTCCTACATCAGTTGGATGGCATTGAAAGAGTATTATTAGACACTTCTGATGGCGAAATTAAAGTTGAATTTGATGATGAAAAAATCTCAATAGAACAAATCGTCAATACCTTAAAGCAGCATAACTTTTGCTAAAGAATCCATATGGGCCTGAATGACAAAATGAGTCTGCAATTAAGAAATCCGAGGAAGTGCCAAATATTGTCATAGGTTTCCATACGTGTAAAGGTGACTACAAATGAAAAAGGATAAAACAATTGTAGATTTGCAGACAAACAAAGAAATAGAGGAGGAAGTGCATTCCTTAAAATTTACAAAGAATTTCCGTTCCGCTACTGCTGAAGAATGGTACATTTTTATGAAGAACTATGCGGATCCTCAAACTGGTGGAGCTGCAGGAAAGGCAATTATTCATTATAACCTGTATGGAAATAAGGAGATATTTATTAATACAACGATTATCTTTGATGACGAAAAGCTTTTCCACCCTGAACTTCACCCACTTGTATACGCCATTGCAGACGAAGTAGTCAATCGGTTAGTTGGTTACGCTGATACCTTATTATCCGTTCACGCTGGATTGAATTCTTATCAGGCAGAATATAAATCCAATTAATACTATGAAAAGGAAAACACATACTAAAAAATGGAGGTGAAAGATATGAAAAAAACAAAGGATAATTTTTCAGAAGGAGCTAAGATTACGGATGATGCTCATACTTTTGGTCCGCCTAATGGTGGAAGTGTAGACCACCATTCTCCTCAGTCTGTTCCAAATACAGAAGTAGCTAAAACAGGCAAGCAACAGAAATAGCAAAAATATCCCTTAGGTATTCATTCAAAGTTTCAACGTATTTAGAAATTAAATTCTCACAAAAAGCATCCACGTCGGATGCTTTTATCATTCATGGCTGGTAACGTCCTACTCGGCAGATGGAACAAAACGCGAATGTGACCGTTCTTCCGAATAATGCTGTTGTACGGGAACGATTTTGAAGGGAATGTGACCATACTTGAGAAAAAAGACAGATAAAGGGCACTATTCACCGCTGTTAAATAAAAATATTCTCCCCCACAATTGTGAGGATAACAAAACTAATTTTAATCTGCAGTTTCATATCGTACCCCCGCGATATTTATAAATTGAAAAATCCATAAATTTTATTTTGTCCTGACTCATTCTTCGCAACTGATGAAAGACCCTATATCTCTTACCTAAGTTCACGAAAACAATCTCTTTTTATTCAATATTCATCATGTTTCTTTCCGCAGACATTTTACCATCTTAATTAATTTTCCCATTCATTTCGCTGTTATGAGCAATCCTACCTCTTAGCCAATGTTTGGATAGCCCTTATTTTCGAATTAATAAGTGCCATATTAACTAAAATTAATTCCACCATTCAGCTTTAAACACGTTCAAGTTTCTTAAAAGGTTTGGCAGGTAATTCAACACAGATGCGATCACCTGGTTTCACTACTCCCCCGCTTAATATAACGCCCATTATTCCAGCTTTTCTTATTAGATTTCCATCTGAATCCTTATCCAAAACAGCCTTTAATAGACCCGGTTTAAAATTCTCTATTTGTGCACAAGGATTTCGTAAGCCCGTTACTTTAATAATCGCAGACTCACCTATAGATAAAATTGTGTCAGTTGGTAATTCAATAAGATTTATTCCTACAGTTGTTATATTTTCCCCTAATTGTCCAGGTCTAATAATAAAACGGTCTGCTAACTCCTCGAATAACTCATTTTGAATTAAATGCACTTGTCTTAGGTTGGGTTGATTCGGATTTTGAGCTACTCTCGAACGATGTTGCACGGTTGATCCAAAGTGTGCATCGCCTTCAACCCCTAAACCCTCTACCAATTTTATACTCTCTTGATTGTCTTTACTAAATGTATGCTTTTTACTGAGACTAACCGCTAAGACCGATCCCAAGATTGAACTCCCATTTTTTTCATCAAGCATTTAATCTTCACAGCCTTCCGTTTTTTATTCCCTGTTTCTTTATATTCGAGTAGGATTTAATTATTCCTTCTTACATTTACACGCCCATGCCTTCAAGAAAAAAAGCCGCATAAGTTGCGGCTTCATCTTCAACTATTGCTCCCATTACTTTTCATCTATATATAAAGCCAGGTTGCTCTATTTTTCCTTTTGAATTTTAATTTTTAGCAATGAATGATAATTTTTGCTTGAGAATATAAAAAGATTTCAGGTTGTAATTTCATCGTATCCCCCAGTCTTTAACTAATGAAGCGTTATTTTTGATGAAAAATCAACCTTCAGAACTCAGATATAGAATTTAGAAGAAGATAATATTTGTTACCAAAAAAACGAAAGTTCTATCTACTGAGACTAAAAAGCCTCCGTGCTTATAGCTACTGCACAGAAGCTTTTAATTCATTTTTGTGTATTAAAAAATATGATATTTTTCTGCCTCATTATCGATACTTTTGATACGTAAATCCCGTTGTGGAAACGGAAATTGTATTTTATTTTCCATAAATAGCTTATTTATTCTAAAGTTAATATTACTTTTTATTGAACCTAGCTGATTAGGATCAGATATCATGAGAGATAATTCGAAATTAAGACAGTAATCTCCAAATCCTACAAAACTCACAGATGGTTCCGGATCCATTAAAACTGCTGGTGAAACCAAGCTTTCCTCTCTTGCAACCTCCATGAGCATGTCACTTAGTTTTTCTACATCCGTTCCATATGCCACATTAAATGGAATAGATAATCGAATTCTTGGATCACTAAACGAACGGTTGACGACCTTTTCTCCTAAAAAATAGGAATTTGGGACAATAATATGTTCATTGTTAACTGTTTTAATGATAGTCGCGCGCATATTAATTTTTTCAACGTCTCCGATAACGTTATCAATAAGAACACGATCCCCGACTTTTATCGGCCGTTCAAACAAGATAATAACACCAGAGATAAAGTTGGAAGCAATGTTTTGTAGTCCAAACCCAATTCCAACACTGATAATGCCCGCAAACATAGTTAATGCACTCAGATTTATCCCCACTGTCGTTAAACTGACAATAATGGCGATAATCATAATGGAATAATGGACAACTCGGTCGAAAGTATATCTTGTACCTTTATCTAAATGATATCGATTGTATATACCTGGTAGTAAAACATTGGTTGAAATTTTGGAAATTCTACTAGCTAAAGAAATGATTAATACAGCCACGATAATTAGGAATAGCGTTACATCCACTTTCCCGAATTTAAATATCTTGGCAAACATCCATTTTGCTTTTGAAAAGTATAGGAGCAAAAAAAGCAGAGTTCCATAAAAAGTAAACCAATTTACGATACTTCTTAATGCTGTATAATGTTTGGGAAGCTTTTTTAAACTCCAAAGAAGAACCCATCGTATGATTAACATTCCCACTACAACAGCTGCAATGATGGTTAAGCTCATATAATTGAAAGAAAGAATCCAATTTTTTAATGTATGGATATCCATGTTTTCACCCTCATTAAGTTATGAATTTTACTTTATTTGACTAAAGAGTAAACGCCATATATATTCTAGCAAATAAATAAAAAATAAGGATGGGTATAAAGTCCATCCTTCTGTTAGAAATCATTAAGTTTAATTATTTAAAAATATCGAACTTCTCCTGCAATACTAACTTTCTCGTTCATTGATCTATAGCTAAGTACTTTTTGAAAATTTACTATATAATTCCTGCATCAATATTGATTCCAATGATTATTCTTTAGTGGCAACTGGACAAAGGATAAGGTTTTGTGATAAATTATTACAATAAAAATCCATTTGAAAACTACATATTATAAAATCGACGAAGAGGAAAGTAGTTTTTGCTATATTCGATAGCGAGCTGGGGACGGTGGAAGCCTAGCGATGAAGCATGAATGAAGAACACCTTTGAGTTCTAACCGAAAGGGATATCTTAAGTAGGCTTAGACGTTACCAGCACGTTATGGACTGGGGTAAGCAATATTAGCGTTAAGTTGGTCATATTATGACAATTTGGGTGGTACCGCGGAAGTTAGCCTTTCGTCCCTTTTTATTGGGATAGAGGCTTTTTTTATTGTGAAAAAATTACCATAAGGAGACTAATTATGATTAAAACTGTAGTAAAAGATTTATACAGAAATCAAGATAATTTTAAAGACAAAACAGTTCAAATTTCAGGCTGGATCCGTACTCTTCGTGATTCCAAAACCATTGGTTTTATGGAGTTAAACGATGGAACATTCTTTAAGAGTGTACAAGTTGTTTTTGAGGATAATCTCGATAACTTCAAAGAAATTACGAAGTTACCTATTAGCTCTTCCGTTTTAGTAGAAGGTGAATTTGTGCCAACTCCTGAAATGAAACAGCCTTTTGAAATTAAAGCGACAAAAATTGTTGTGGAAGGATTATCGAATACAGATTATCCTTTACAAAAAAAGAGACATTCCCTTGAATATTTAAGAACAATCGCTCACTTACGTCCGAGAGCAAATACCTTCTCAGCCGTTTTCAGAGTAAGATCTCTTGCATCTTATGCCATTCATAAATTCTTTCAAGAAAAAGGGTTTGTATATGTGCATACACCAATTATTACCGGAAGTGATACAGAAGGCGCCGGAGAAATGTTCCGTGTAACATCAATGGATTTGAACCAGCTTCCAAAAACGCAAGACGGAAAAGTGGATGACAGTGCAGATTTCTTCGGAAAAGAAACCAACCTAACGGTTAGTGGTCAATTAAATGCAGAAACCTTTGCACTTGCTTTCCGTAATGTGTACACTTTTGGTCCTACCTTTAGAGCAGAGAATTCTAATACAGCACGACATGCCGCAGAATTCTGGATGATTGAGCCGGAGGTTGCCTTTGCAGAATTACCGGATATCATGGACCTCGGAGAAGAAATGGTCAAATATGTCATTAATTACGTTTTTGAACATGCACCGGAAGAAATGACCTTCTTTAATAGCTTTATTGATAAAACACTTATTGAAAGATTGCAGAATGCATTAGAATCTGATTTTGGAAGAGTTACTTATACCGAAGCAGTTGAATTATTAAAGAATTCCGGTCAGAAATTTGACTACCCTGTTGAATGGGGAACAGATTTACAAACCGAACATGAACGTTATCTTAGCGAGGAAATTTACAAGCGTCCAGTCTTCGTAACCGACTATCCGAAGGAAATTAAGGCATTTTATATGAGAGCGAATGAGGATGGCAAGACAGTAGCTGCGACTGACCTATTGGTTCCTGGTATTGGCGAGTTAATCGGGGGAAGCCAACGTGAAGAACGAGAAGAAGTTCTTGCAAATAGAATTAAAGAACTTGGTATGACAGAAGAAGATTACTGGTGGTATCTCGAGCTTAGAAAATACGGCGGTACAAAGCATTCTGGCTATGGAATTGGGTTTGAACGACTTGTCATGTATTTAACAGGAATGAAAAACATCCGCGATGTAATACCATTCCCTCGTACACCAGGAAATGCAGATTTTTAATGAAATATGGTAAAAAACAAAAAATAGGTTATTGTGGTTTTATTAAAACGTCAATAAAATAATGAAGATACCTTAGAAAAGGATAGTTGAATACAGGATTCTTCCTGTTCATCTATCCTTTTCTTTAAAACAGATAAAATGCGTGACATTATAACCAAGTGTTTCCTTTTACACGGAATATTACCTCCTTTACCCACTTGCGGGGCTGACTCTCCCGACGCGTACTGCCGATAATTATACCGATTTTCAATGGAGTGGTTGCCATTGTTTTTTCCTCCTTATAATTGTTTTAATGTTAGTTATCTATAACTAACGTTCTCCTTAAAAAAAATGTCCTTATCTCGATTGATCAATATTGCTATTATGTTCCTCCTTTCTGTATAGTAAGGTCCGTCTTACAAAACCCGTGAAAATCAGTAAAGCAATGATTCCGGAACCCGCACATGTTGCAAAAAGGGCGGAAAAGCCGAAGAATTGGGAAATGAAACCAAGTAAGATAGATCCAAGTCCAATCCCTAAATCCATGGCCGTGAAAAAGGAAGCATTGGCGATGCCCTTTTTAGCTGGAGACACGAGATCGAGTATTGCTGACTGAAGAGTAGGCTGCGCTGAACCGAACCCTATCCCATATAGAATGGCGGATGCCATGACTCCTAGTAATCCGTCGGATAAGCTCAAAATCAATAGTGCTATGATTGTTAGGATGATCGACGGGATAATAATTGATCCCTCGCTATAACGATCTGCAAGCCTCCCTGCAACAGGCCGAGTAAGCGTTAGCGCTATGGCATAGACCAAAAAGAAAGTACCTGCGTTGACTTGAATAGAAGCTGCAAACAACGGAAGGAATGTGGTGATTCCTCCGTACGTCAGAGCTAAGAAAAAGATTGCTACCGATATTGAAAGGACAGACTTATCGAAAAAGACCATTTTTCGTTTGTTATCTGATCTTATAGCTGGTACCTTGGTGGCAAGGGCAATTAGGATGGCTACAACCGATAAACAAGATGCTAGAGCAATCAAATGCCGAAAGGAGTAACTATTAACCAACCACACTCCGATAATGGGTCCAAGCGCCATAGATATGCTCATAGACATGCCATACCAACCCATTCCCTCGCTTCGACGCAACGAGGGGATTACATCAGTAATCGAAGTTCCAATGGAAGTGGTGGAAATGGCCCAACCGCCGCCATGGAGCAGGCGCAAAAGAAACAACAAAAAAATTCCTGTTACATAGTTATACAGAAACATCGCAATTGCGAAAAGAATTAGTCCTGCAACTATAAAGAAGCGCCTGCCAAAACGATCCAGCAGACCGCCGATAACTGGACGCACAACAACTGCAGATAAAGTAAAAACGCCGATGATGAGACCGAGCTCCGATTCGCCAATATTTAAATCTTTGATATACAACGGCAAAGTTGGAAGGAGCAAATAAAACCCAAGGCCTAGAAAGAACATAGCTAGCGTAAGCCCGATAAAAGATTTTGTCCATAAGCGTTCCAACACCAAGCACCTTCTTTCAAACTTTAGTTGTTACTAACTAACACCATAATAAAAAAATTACTTCCTTAAACCCTTTGCTATAACAGCTATCGAATCTTTCAGGTTATCATCCGGGAAACTGGGAGCAATCCCCTCTAACAGCACTCCAGAAACAAATTTTCCGTAATTGAACTTCATGAGTGTCATGGCCTGCACTTCCGGGTTACCCTTGATCACTTTACCTTTTTGTTGCATGATACGGAAATATTCCGTGACAATACTCAGGAATTTTAAAGCTTTGTTGTGCAAGCTCAAATGAATTTCGGGCATCGTTTTACGTTCCATGATGGAAATCAAATAGATTTTTTTATTTCTTCCCAGTACATCATGATACAACTCACTGATCATCAATAAATCTTCTTCGAGCTCATATTTGATGTTTTTTTGGATTGTCTGCTCAATCGGTGCAGAGAATAGATAATTATCGATAACGGCATCCAATATGGCTTTTTTTGATCCAAACGTCCGAAATACAGTCATTTCACTTACGGATGCAGCAGCGGCTATCTCCTTAATGGTTACTGCGTTATATCCTTTTTCAGACATGAGATCGATGGTAGACGATAGTATTTTATCAGCTGTGTTTTCAGTTCTGGAGCTCATAAGAATCCCTCCTTTTGTTAGTTATTGATAACTAACATTTTTTTAAAAATTATAAAACTTAGGGAATTGAATGTCAATCCTTTCCGACGACTTTTCTTAAAGGGATTTCCTTCTTCTCGCTTTTTATCATAGAATACCCCATAGAAACATTATCTTTAAATAACATATTTCTAAATCTCTCAATCTAACTTCTCTTCTGTAACTAATCAATTTTTATCACCTCATCCAAAAAATTAGCTTTTTGTTTATTCAACTAGCCTGAATTCATATTTACTTTTCAACACCCTTATTGTGCTAACCCGCCCTTTAGCCAAATAACATAAAGCCACCAAATTGGCAGATGGATCTTTTGGTAAACAACTACAAATCTAACATATCAGTAGCTAACCACATTTTGAGTATGATATATTGTATTTTACTAATTAGCATTCTATTTGGCGTTGAAAGAAGGTAAACCATGAAAATTGATATTCCAAAAATTGCTCCAGAGCTATCTGCCAGAAATTTTAGCGATATTTTTTATGAAGAAGACCCAATACTAGAAATGTGTAACATCACTGACTCTGATTTTGAAAATGAAGCTATCGATAGAGTACATCTATATAGTGCAGTGATTAAAAATTGCAAGTTCACCAATTCTGATTTTAGTAATATTGATATTACAGACGTACGTTTTGAGAATTGTGATTTTTCTAATGTTAATATGAGCAATTCATCTATTCACAGAGTTCAATTTATTAACTGTAAGTTACTCGGTACTACCTTTCCAGAATCTAGCTTGGGTAATGTCAAATTTGAAAATTCCATTTTAAACTTGGCTACATTCGGCAATTCAAAGCTTGAAAAGGTAATATTCTCAGATGCTTCATTAAAAAATACAGATTTTTATGATTGTAAACTTAAAAATGTGGAATTACAAAAATGTGACCTTGATGGAGCAAACTTTGATCAAACATCATTAAAAGGGATTGATATTAGTTCGTCTGCCTTTGATACCATTACGGTTTCCATCGAAAGCTTAAAGGGCTGCAAGGTATCATCTTATCAAGCCATTCAGTTTGCAACACTAATGGGATTGATTATTAAAGAATAATCATTTTGGTACATCTGAATAAACAGTACCTAACAAGTGGGACATTCCGAACAAATAGATCGGAATTCCTTCTTTTTTTGCATTTGAGCTATATCCCCCGTTACTTCATTGTTTATTATGTTTGAATCGGACAATCAATTTTCAATCTTCTTATCTAAATTTAGTTTTTGCACCATTCATAAGAGTGTTATTTTCAAATATTAATATTTTTAATCTATTGATAAGATTACCTAATGGAAAAGTATAAAAAACAAGTAATATTCTTATAGAGTTATTGGTGCTATTATATGGAAGAAATCGTAAAATAAATAGCCAACCAGAAAAAAGCCACAAGAAATGAGGATGTTCCTATGAACAAAATAAAGGGGTATTTTAGTGATTTTCATCCAATTGTATGGGTATTGTTAATCGGAACAATACTTTCAAGAGGGTCTGCCTTTATGACCTTGCCTTTTCTGTCCATTTATTTATCCAGACACATGGATCTACCACCAATTATTATTGGATTAACGGTTGGAATGAGTCCATTAATGGCAACAGTTGGCGGATTTATCGGGGGGGCATTTATCCGATCGCTTTGGTAGGAAAAAGGTCATGCAGTTTGCATTGTTTTCTATCTCGATTGTTTATTTTGGCTTTACCATTACGCAAAGCCAAGGATGGTTTATATTGCTGAATGCCCTAAATGGACTTAGCAATTCTTTTTTTGAACCAACTTCACAGGCATTAATGGGAGATGTGACCGAGAAAGAAAACCGAATGAGGGCATATTCTTTAAGATATACTGCAATTAATATCGGTGCATCTGTTGGTCCTTTGTTAGGTGCATACTTGGCCAGTACTTCAGCAAAGTTATCCTTTGCTATTACAGGCAGCATCTATCTTATATATGCCGTTATTTTATTCATGCTTATGAGAAAAATTTCGATCACCGAATCCGAACAAGCAATAAAAAAATCGGTAACGTTTGGGCAAGCAATAAAAATTGTCAGAACAGATAAAGCTCTTCTCTATTTATTGCTTGGGATTATCCTTGTCAATATTGGCTATGCTCAAATAGATTCTAATCTGCCACAATTTTTATCATCAACGCTCCATAATGGGGTTTATGTCTTTTCTGTTCTGCTAACGATTAATGCGGTAATGGTAGTAATCTTGCAAATGCCAGTCAGTCATTTAGTAGAACGGTATAAACCTATGCAGGTAATGAATATTGGCGCAGGCTTCATGGTACTTGGTCTATTGCTGTGCAGTTTTATTCATGGCTGGATTACAGCAATTCTAGCCATTATAATGTTAACCCTTGGGGAAATACTTATCTTTCCATCCAACAGTCTCATGATTGACGAGCTCGCCCCTGACCATTTACGAGGAACCTATTTTGGAGCCGGCCAATTTCGAAAAATAGGCAATTTTTTAGGTCCCGTTATGGGAGGATTTTTGCTAAGTCACTATCATGGACAAATCATGTTTTGGACAATTTCACTTATAGTACTGGGAAGCATCGTATTCTTTATGATGGGAAACCGTACACAGGTGAAAGTAAGTGTGAATAGCTGAATTTGTGTTAGTGAAATATGGTTGTTTATATGAATATATTTTTTAAAAAGTACTAGTAAGTTACGAAACCCTCCAGCCTAATTGGAGGGTTTCTGTTTATAAACACTATAAGACTTCTCTTTCTGAAAACTTCTCATTCCTTAAAACACCATAGATAAGCTCTAACACTGCATTCTTCATTCCGTTTTCATAAATAGATCGTACATAATCTCTTTGTAATAATGCTCATAACCTGCCATCCCTAGTTCCCTTGCAGCCCTAAGCTCTGCTTCTCTATCATAAGGAACACGTACAAAGTTAATCGAATTCGTTCCGTGCGAACCATCCACAATTACATATGTTGCATCAACTATATCTAACCCTATACTTCCTACATTGCAAAGTATCCCGATTTCATAACTTCTTAATAAAGTTAAGTGAATATCTCCATAAAATACAATGTCTGGAGTACGTTTCGAATGAAGAGATTCGGTTTCTTTACTATTCTCAAAAAGAGACAAACATTTTTCTATTGGGTGATATTCAGGTGCAATTCGCTCAAAAACACTTCTCGGTGATGCATGAAAACAACGAATTAGCTTGGAGTTTAACTCAAATTCAATATAGAAAGGTAAGGTGGCCAAGTAGTTAAAATCATCATCTGTTAGCTGGCTTTGCGTCCACTTAAGAATTTCATTATCTGTCTCCTCTCGGATAAATACATCCCAATTCCCACGAATGACCTTGTCACAATGTTTTCTTACAAGTTTAATACACTCCGAACCACGTGGCCCTTTCCCCACCAAATCTCCCAAACAAAATATCTGGTCCACATCACGTTTTTCAATATCCTTTAACACCGCTTCTAACGCAGTTAAATTACCATGAATATCTGAAATAATTGCTATCCTCGACAAACAGACATCCCCTTTTAAATAATATATGACCAAAAAGGATGACATGAGTGACATAGGAACAGGTTGAAAATTAGAATCAAATGTCCCTTTGTCGTCATGCCTCTATATGTAACCAAAATATCTAAAAATGAATTCCAAACCCTCTTTCAAAAATCAATTCTACATGTTCTGTCTTTAATCCTTCCTCCACTATTCTCCATTGTCAGCCGAAAAAAAAGCCACCTAATTGGCAGCTGGTCTAAAACTTATTAGGTTAAGTTAATGGTCACAATGTCACTTGATTATTGAATATAGACAAGTGTCCGTCAGATTGCAGCCATCAGCGGATAAATCATCATTTCTTAAAATTCCTTCTAACACAAACCCAAGTTTTTCTGGGATAGCACGACTCTTAACATTAGTTGATTCACATTTTATTTCCATTCTTCTAAATTTGATGTAATTTAACCCAAAGTGAGCTAATTCCTTTACTGCTTCTGTCATATACCCATTCCCGCTATATTTTGTATGAATCCAATATCCAATTTCACATTTAGGAATGTTCCAGTCAATCCCTTGAAGGCTCGCAGTTCCTATAAAATCATTGCCATCCTTACAGAAGATAAGAAAACGAAAACTGTGTCTCTTTAAAAAATGTATATGGGCATTTCTTAAATTTATTTCGGTTTCCTCAACAGTAGGAAGTTCTTGGGCAAATGGCAACCACGCTTTTAATTCATGAATGGAATCTCTAATTGCTTCGTTTACAATTTCTCCGTCTCCCTTTAGATGCGGTGCGCGAAGAACTAGTCTTTCTGTTTCTAGTTGTAAAGGAACATCTAACATGATTGGATTCATTTGTTTTTCCCCTTTCTTTGAACTTTTTGATTATAATTAGAAAAATAGAGCAAAAAAAACTCTCACCTCAAAGAAATAATTCTTGAGAACAAGCGTTGTATCTTCGCGGCCACCTCAGTTTATTGATACGTCATCATTCTTCAGGTACTTTAATACCTTATCATTCATCGGGTTGAACCATTTTACTATCCCAAAATCTCATTAGAGAATGCTGGTATGAATTTTCTTAAAATAATTGCCTTATATTTTTTTATAATTATAGTGTGTTATTGGATTTTTACAAGAAAATTATCAATAGGTCAGTGGTTAATGTTAATTGGGGGTAATCATAATTGGATAGGACATAAACTTAAGGTCTATTGCAATGCTGGTTAGGAATTATTTTATTGAAAGTCACTGTCTCTATAATTTACAAATCAATAGGTGTTAATTGAGTAAAGTTTCTCCTTCGTAAACACAAAAATTTTTGCTTTTTAAGCTAATCCCCCGTTAGAATCAGTACATTACTTCACATACTTTTCGGTGATTGTAAAAAAAAAGCAACAAAAAATCACCTCACAACTAATTAGACAATTGGCAGTAAAGTGATTTTAGTCATTTTTTTAAATACTCAAGCTTGAAAATTTCCTAAAATGAGATAAAGCAAGCTCGTATGGAGATATACGTTTAGCGCGATGCTTTTGGCGGTTGGCATACTTCACATTTACGTTGGTGATTATTTTTGAATTTCGTAAATGTTTTTTCAAAATTGCTGCCACATGCACATTTAAATAGTAACTTTTGAGAAAAACCGTGATATTCTGTCGTTAACAACTTACTATCCGAGTTGTTCTCAACAAATTCTTTAATTTTGTCGATTGTCCATCGTTTATTCATATCTCTTACACCTCCATATTTATCGCTAGACGGAGGCTCTTTACGCGCATCCGTTCAATTAAGAGCAAAAATCTTAATTATTCGAAATTCTAATTATAACTGATCTGGCACGCAATTAATTACATTGTTATTTTGATTTTAGTCCTGATCAAACCACAGTTGATCTTTGTCATCAACATCGCCATTATAATTGATAAAAATCTCATCCCCTGCTTTTATATCTGTGTAAGCATAGAAGTCAAATGTATGATTCTTAAAATTAATCTCATAATTTGCATTAGGTTCATAAGAATGGTTAAACAGCATTCCATAACCTAAAAGGATTGCAGAATGATTTATCCCATACTCAAAAGCGTAATCAGCGAGTATGGTTTGCTCAATGTATTGATGCTGGTCGTTCGGATAAGCAATGACAGGTGCTTCATGTATAAGCTGTCCTTTTTTAATATCACATGTAGCAAATACCCCTCTATTGAATTCTCCATTACTTATTGGAGATGTTTTTACCTCAATCATGTTGTTCACCTACTAAATTTTAAAATTTACTTTCTAACTGTAACATTAATTTTAACAATAAGCTCATTTTATTTAGAAAAAGGAATTTCCGAAATACTCAAACTTTGTTTCAGTTTCTCAACTAATTAACTAGGTTAGAAAGGTTTAACGATAGTATTGCTGCCTTTTTTATTTATGTTCTAATATAGAATTATTTTTGTTCGGTGTAAAGGAGCGTATTAGTATCGACTTTTCGTCTTGATGGTCACTTTGAGCAGAGATAGTACCACATAGTGTGATTACACACTAGGAGGCAACCATGGAACAAGGTACAACTAAATGGTTTCCCTCAGAAAAAGGCTTCGGCTTTATTAAACGTGAAAATGGAAATGCTGTTTTCGTACACTTTTCTGCTATTCAAAGTAAAGGGTACAAGTATTTAGACGAAAGTAAACAAGTAACAGAGAAGGGTCCTCGTGTGGATAAGCAATTAGCGTTCAAAAAGCTTAATTTAAAACAGACCTATTAAAATAAGGCGATGTGATTCCTTAGAATACTAATCCAACTTAGAGTTTTTAAATGTTTCTGGAAAAATCATGAATAAAAAAACCTACTCAACGAGCAAGTAGGTAATGAATACAAATACCGTAAAATGATTTATAGCTTAAAAGGTTGAATACAGTATAACACACTGATTAAATAATATGCTGAGTTTTTCAAAACAAATTCAGATATTATAATTCCTAATACACAAAAACTACAAGCCAACTATGACTTGTAGTTTTTTTCTAAATATATGCCTTATCTTGTTCCTTCTGAAAAAAGCTTCTCATCGCATAAAAGACATCAGATTTTTGTTTTAAAATATAATATCGGAACTTTTCATCTTTGACGTTTTTATAGGCGGTCATGAGAGTCGAATGCCTGTTATATTGATTTACCTCACCATAGCCAAACATATTGGATACCTTCATTAATTCTTCTACAAGCTTAACACAACGAGCATTATCAGATGTAAGGTTATCGCCGTCCGAAAAATGAAATGGGTAAATATTAAATCTTGCTGGATCATATTTTTCTTCGATCAACCCAAGAGCTTTGCGGTAAGCAGATGAACAAATCGTACCACCGCTTTCCCCTTTGGAAAAGAAATCTTCCTCCGATACTACCTTTGCTTCTGTATGATGGGCAATAAATTCGATATCAACGGATTGATATCTGGTTCTTAGGAAACGTGTCATCCAAAAGAAGAAGCTTCTTGCTATATATTTTTCCCAGACCCCCATGGATCCGCTTGTATCCATCATCGCCAAAACAACAGCCTTTGATTCTGGTTTTTCGACTTCGTTCCATGTCCTGAATTTTAAATCCTCTGGAACGATTGGATAAAAGCTTGGTTTGCCATGAATGGCGTTTCGTTTAAAGGCAGACATCATCGTTCTTTTCTTGTCGATATTTCCCATTAAACCAGTCTTACGGATATCATTAAATTCGATATCCTCGACGGTATTAAGATCCTGCTCCTTTCGTTGCAGGTTAGGTAGCTCCAGTTGCTTAAATAATGCCTCCTCCAGCTCCATTAAGGACACTTCCGCTTCGTAGTAGTCCTCACCTGGCTGGTCTCCAGCACCTTCGCCTTTGCCCGGACCTTTCTGCGGATTTCCGTCCCTTGCTACTACATCTCCCACTTTACTGTCGCCGTCCCCCTGGCCGACATGCTTGTTTTTGTCATAATTATAGCGAATTTTATATTCATCTAATGAACGAATCGGAATCTTGACCACATCACGGCCATCTGACATGATGATGCTTTCTTCTGTTATGAGATCTGGCAAATTATTTCGAATGGCTTCCTGTACTTTTTCCTGATGCCGTTTTTGATCATCATGTCCTTTTCGATGGAGGGACCAATCTTCATTTGAAATCACAAATTGTTGATGTTCTGATTGAGACATGGAAACTTTTCCCCTCCTATAAAAATTTTTTTTAAAAGTGTCACCAAATAAGTGTTTATGACATACAATATTTTGGTTACCAAAATCACGATAAAGAAAAATATTGATACTCTATCCTATGCAGAAATTTTTAATTATTTACAAGTAATTGCGAGAAATGTGTTGCTGCCTAACGATGGACAAGCTTATTTTTCGATAAAAGACAAAGGTAGGAATTACTCCTACCTTGTTTTTTGTACTGTTTAGATCCAACGACTCGATGAGTAGGTCGCTTTCACTTTATGTTTATCGATTCAATAGGCTTCCTACATATCGTAATAAATCATTAGCTGAAGTAGAATTATAGCCATGCTCATCAATGAGACGAGCGACCACTTCATTAATTTTCTTCAATTGTGTTTCATCCGGTGTTTTGGTGGATGTAGTAATTTTTACAACATCTTTTAAATCAGCGAATAGCTTTTTCTGAATTGCTTCACGGAGGCGATCGTGCGAATTGTAGTCGAATCGCTTACCTTTTCTTGCATATGCAGAAATTCGGATTAAAATTTCTTCTCTGAATGCTTTTTTTGCATTTTCAGAGATTCCAATTTGTTCTTCAATGGATCTCATTAATTTTTCATCTGGATTAATTTCTTCTCCTGTTAATGGGTCACGAAGCTTCACTTTATTGCAATATGCCTCCACATTGTCTAAATAATTATCCATAAGGGTTTTAGCTGATTCCTCGTACGAGTATACAAATGCTTTTTGAACTTCTTTCTTAGCCAATTCATCATATTCTTTACGAGCCAGGGAAATATAGTTTAAATACTTCTCCTTCAACTCGGATGTAATTGATGGATGCTGATCCAAGCCTTCTTTTAAGGAACGGAGAACATCAAGCGCATTGATGGATTGTACTTCCTTGCGAATAATCGTGGAGGAAATCCTGTTAATGACATAACGCGGATCAATGCCGCTCATTCCTTCTTCCGGATATTCTTTTTTCAGCTCTTCTACATCTGCAGAGTTAAATCCTTCGACATTTTCACCATCATATAATCTCATTTTCTTTAAAAGGTCAATGTCGCCGCGCTTTGGCTCTTTTAAACGGGTTAGGATTGTAAACATTGCAGCCACTTTTAAGGTATGTGGAGCAATATGAACATCTGCCACATCACTTTCATTAATCATCTTTTCGTAAATTTTTTCTTCTTGGGAAACTTTTAAATTATACGGAACAGGCATAACGATGATACGTGAATGCAAGGCTTCATTTTTCTTATTGGCAATAAAGGAGCGATATTCTGTTTCATTTGTGTGGGCAACAATTAATTCGTCTGCGCTGATTAAAGCAAATCTGCCTGCTTTAAAGTTCCCCTCTTGTGTTAATGATAACAGATGCCATAAGAACTTCTCATCACATTTTAGCATCTCTTGGAATTCCATTAATCCGCGGTTTGCTTTATTTAATTCCCCATCAAATCGGTAGGCACGCGGATCGGATTCAGAACCATATTCAGCAATAGTGGAAAAATCAATACTTCCGGTTAGATCAGCAATATCCTGTGACTTAGGATCAGAGGGGCTGAAGGTTCCGATTCCAACACGGCGATCCTCTGAGAAGAAGACACGCTCGATGATCACATCTTCAATTCTTCCACCATATTCCTGTTCCAGCCTCATTAAATTAAGCGGAGATAGATTTCCTTCAACACGAATACCATATTCTTCAAAGAAATCCTGTCTTAGATGACTTGGAATTAAATGCAGTGGATCCTCATGCATCGGGCATCCTTTGATAGCATATACTGCCCCTTTATCTGTACGTGAATAGGCCTCCAGCCCTCTTTTGAGCATAGTTACTAATGTTGATTTACCGCCACTGACTGGCCCCATTAATAGTAAAACCCGCTTTCGCACATCTAAACGTCTTGCTGCGGGGTGAAAATACTCTTCAACTAGTTTTTCCAGAGCTTCTTCTAAGCCAAATAATTGCCGGCTAAAAAACTCATATTTTTTCTTTCCATTTACTTCGCTTACCCCAGCATCCTTAATCATATTGTAAACACGGGAATGAGCCGACTGAGCAATCCATGGTCTTTCTTTTAATAACTCCAAATAATCAGCAAATGTCCCTTCCCAATATAACTTCTCTTCTTCTTCACGGTAATGTGAAAGTCGTTTTAAAATGTCCATATAGACCTCCCCTTGTCACTTGTTAAGAGACACGATTTATATACTTTATGCTTTTAGAGAAGTGAACATGAATGAAATAGACAAGAATAATCTGACAAAAATTATGGAAATATAGTGATAACCTATTCGGCAAGATTGTCAAACAATTGATACAAATGAAATGAAAGAGCATTCACATTTTCAAAAAATTGGGCTATAATAACTGGTAGACATGTAATTTGGGGCGAAGGAGGCGTACATATCAATGAAAACATTAATCATTTTGCTTGGAATTATAGCATTCCTAGCTGCGATCTTTACTGCGGGGTATGAAGATAAGCCGGGTGTTAACAAATAATTAGAAAAGTGCATGCGCCTTACTTATCAGTAGTATGGAATTCGGAGTCTTTGACCGGGATAGCGGAAGAGGTAGTTCACTGAACATTGCACCACAGTGTAATTTTACCTGATGTTGACTTATCGTAGGGAGAAGACGCAGAATCCGATTGGTGCAGGAACTAGATAATGAAATAAAAAAATCTTCCATCGGGAAGATTTTTTTATTTTAGATTTGGATATCCTTGTTGTCTTAATGCTTCGTACACTAGGATTGCTGCTGTATTTGACAGGTTCAAAGAACGGACATTATCATTCATTGGTATTCTTAAAAAATGATCTTTATTTTTTTCCAATAAATCCTTCGGTAATCCTGTCGTTTCTTTTCCGAACATAAAGTAATGCTCTTTCTTCACATCACTAAAATCGAAAGATGAGTGAGGCTTTTCACCATATGTTTCAATATAATAAAACTCTCCATTTTGATTTTTAGAAAAAAAGTCATCCAAAGAATCATAATAAGTTATATTTACAGCATGCCAATAGTCCAGTCCCGCTCTTTTTAACATTTTATCATCCGTTGAAAAACCAAGCGGGCGAATTAAATGCAGTTTTGTATCAGTTGCAGCACATGTACGAGCAATATTGCCAGTGTTTGCCGGAATTTCTGGTTGATATAATACAACGTGTATTGCCAAGAATGGTCACCTCTATCTTTATTTTCCTTACCCATTATAGCATACATAGATTTTTCTCAAGATTTCGGGCACGTGCCTTCCTCCATTGTGACCGTTCTCCTGATTTTCTCGCGACTTCGGGCACTTTCTTACCTCCATTGTGACCGTTCTCCTGATTTTCTCACGACTTCGGGCACTTTCCTTCCTCCATTGTGACCGTTCTCCTGATTTTCTCACAACTTCGGGCACTTTCCTTCCTCCATTGTGACCGTTCTCCTGATTTTCTCGCGACTTCGGGCACTTTCCTTCCTCCATTGTGACCGTTCTCCTGATTTTCTCACGACTTCGGGCACTTTCCTTCCTCCATTGTGACCGTTCTCCTGATTTTCTCACAACTTCGGGCACTTTCCTTCCTCCATTGTGACCGTTCTCCTGATTTTCTCGCGACTTCGGGCACTTTCCTTCCTCCATTGTGACCGTTCTCCTGATTTTCTCACGACTTCGGGCACTTTCCTTCCTCCATTGTGACCGTTCTCCTGATTTTCTCGCGACTTCGGGCACTTTCCTTCCTCCATTATGACCGTTCTCCTGATTTTCTCACGACTTCGGGCACTTTCCTTCCTCCATTATGACCGTTCTCCTGATTTTCTCGCGACTTCGGGCACTTTCCTTCCCCGAATGTGACCGTTCTTCTGATTTTTTCACCACTTCGGGCACTTTCCTTCCCCGAATGTGACCGTTCTTCTGATTTTTTCACCACTTCGGGCACTTTCCTTCCTTCAACGTGACCGTTCTCCTGATTTTCTCGTGACTTTAGGCACGTTCCTTCCTCCATTGTGACCGTTCTTCTGACTTTTTCACAACTTCGGGCACTTTCCTTCCTCCATTGTGACCGTTCTCCTGATTTTCTCGCGACTTCGGGCACTTTCCTTCCCCGAATGTGACCGTTCTTCTGATTTTTTCACCACTTCGGGCACTTTCCTTCCCCGAATGTGACCGTTCTTCTGATTTTTTCACCACTTCGGGCACTTTCCTTCCTTCAACGTGACCGTTCTCCTGATTTTCTCGTGACTTTAGGCACGTTCCTTCCTCCATTGTGACCGTTCTTCTGACTTTTTCACAACTTCGGGCACTTTCCTTCCTCCATTGTGACCGTTCTCCTGATTTTCTCGCGACTTCGGGCACTTTCCTTCCTCCATTGTGACCGTTCTTCTGATTTTTTCACAACTTCGGGCACTTTCCTTCCTCCATTGTGACCGTTCTCCTGATTTTCTCACAACTTCGGGCACTTTCCTTCCTCCATTGTGACCGTTCTCCTGATTTTCTCGCAACTTCGGGCACTTTCCTTCCTCCATTGTGACCGTTCTTCTGATTTTCTCGCAACTTCGGGCACTTTCCTTCCTCCATTGTGACCGTTCTTCTGATTTTCTCGCAACTTCGGGCACTTTCCTTCCTCCATTGTGACCGTTCTTCTGATTTTCTCGCAACTTCGGGCACTTTCCTTCCTCCATTGTGACCGTTCTCCTGATTTTCTCGCGACTTCGGGCACGTTCCTTCCTCCATTGTGACCGTTCTCCTGATTTTCTCGCGACTTTGGGCACTTTCTTACCTACAACGTGACCGTTCTTCTGATTTTCTCGTAACTTCGGGCACTTTCCTTCCTTCAACGTGACCGTTCTCCTGATTTTCTCGTAACTTCGGGCACTTTCCTTCCTCCATTGTGACCGTTCTTCTGATTTTCTCGCGACTTCGGGCACTTTCCTTCCTCCATTGTTACCGTTCTTCTGATTTTTTCACAACTTCGGGCACTTTCCTTCCTCCATTGTTACCGTTCTCCTGATTTTCTCGTAACTTCGGGCACTTTCCTTCCTTCAACGTGACCGTTCTCCTGATTTTCTCGTAACTTCGGGCACTTTCCTTCCTCCATTGTGACCATTCTTCTGATTTTTTCACAACTTCGGGTACGTTAACTTCCTTGATTGTGACCGTTCCCAATTAATATTAGCATTTAGGTCATCCGCCTATCCCTATTAACCATCCACAATCGTAAAAAACTTATACTGAATATTAGGTGTGTAGGCTGAAGAATCTTCATATGCCCAGTAACGGTTACGACTATTATACGTGTGGGCATTGACAAGCGGCATCCCATACGCATCCTTCGCCGTTACAATCGTATTATGGTCAAAACGGCCATCTCCCTGAAAATCCAGACATATAATATCTCCTAATTTCAATTCTAGCGGGGAACCAACTTGTTTGGCTCGTAATCCAGATTTTGAGGTACTTAAGTACTGCATTAAACCATGAGCTAATGCCCAACTATAACTATAATTATTATTTTGCATCCACCACCCCTGTCCTCTATTCGGATAGCCCCTCATTGGTCCGCCTCCTTCATGCAGGCATTGGGAGATAAAATTAGTGCAATCGTTGGTAAACTTTCGATATTTCGGATTATAACTATTCCACCACGTTTCAGCATACTGCACTGCTTTTAGACGGTCATAATAGTAACTCAGTCTTGCCTCATTAGCATTTGCTTCTGCCTCCAGATTTAGGGGTTGATTATCTGGAACATTCAAATCAATAAGGACTTCCTGATCACTGTATATTCTTTTACGATAAAAGGAGGCTTTGCGATTTTCGACTTCTTCCTCCATATACATTTTATCTTTTTGCTTGATTAAATACTTTAAATGCACCTGATAAAGAAGAATGGTCTGACCGTCTTCTTCCTGCCTATCCTTAACCGCTGCGCTAGCTTGCACCTTAACAATTTCTGCATTGCGCCGAGACATAAGATCCTTTTTTCTATTTATTTTTTCATCATCGCCAGAGTTATTGACCAATTGCTCTATACGTGATTCCAATTGTTTTTGAAGCTGAGATTTCATGTGAGCTCCCTCCTTCATATGGCCCTTTTCTTATAATTTGTTGCCTACGTGAAACGAAAATCCTCGCTAACAACCTAAATGTGGTTAACTATGAATAAGAAAAGATTCCCAGAACCATGACTGCTAAGGATGAATGACGAAAGGTAACGGTGGTTAACATATGCAGCCTTTATACAAAGATATGAAGGAAGAAAGAAAAACAAAACAAAATGGCCTATCCTAATTTGTAACAGGAAGTACAAGTGTATCTTTTTAATGTTAGAACACCGCGTGAAAGACGTGAATTCAATAATAGGTTGATAAAGAGGATAATAAAAGGGATCAATTACATTATTTGTACAGGTTGGTGACTACCAGAAAAAGCAAGTACATTTTGTTCCGTACCTTACTAGAGTAATACCAACTGCTAAAAAAAATTTAAAAGCGGAAGGGTATTGCAAATAGATATGTCTACATAACCGCGAAAATAAATATCAAATTTAAAACTCAACAAATAGAGCCACCATTTAAAAGCTTTCCTGAGCGAGAGGCAATTATTTATACTCTATGCATTGTAAAAAAAATAAAAACCATTGGTTCAATAACCAATGGCATACAATTATGGGAAAGAGTTATTTTTCGTGTTTTTTCATCATCCATCTTATAAAAAAATTCGGCTCTTTAATGCGGCAATTATGGAATGCAGAGATCTTCCAAAAACCATTTTGTTTCACTATTATATTCGTATTGATCGATTCTCTATTCTTCGAGTAATTTTTTTGCCGGGGCATTTTTGTATTACCAATACAGTGTACAATTGCTATATTCTCATTAAGAAAGCGGATGTTTGTTATTCTTCCTTGCATTTGTGAGCCTTTTAATACTCCTTTGAATAATTGTCGGTGAGACGTTTCCACTTCTTCTATACCTTTCAAATGTTGCCCAAAAAAAGTGATATAATCTACATCCTCGGTAAAGCAACCTGCAAAGGCTTTAGCATCACCTTGGCTCCAGGCTGAAAACAGTTGATTAAACAATGCTTCTATCCTTTCTTTTTCACTGCCCCATTCTTGTGTCATTTGATTATTCCTCTCCCTTATATTAATTTTTTATTCCATTTTTTACTTGTTCCATTAATTGAGAACACCATTTCTTCTCAAGTTCCCATTGGTTTTTTTGAAGCACCATTAAACTCCATATAGTTTTATAAAAAGGGGTCTCTTTCATCGGCTCTACTTGTTCAGGATTTTGATTAAATTCCAATTGCTGTTGCTTAATATGATGGATGGCTTGTTGACAATGTTTTAGATAATGATTAACCAAATATATTTGATCCTCATAGGTTAAAAATTCCAAAAAAATCACTTTAATATGAAAAATCTTCTGATAGTTACCGGGGTTTTTTTCAATGTCTAACATTAATTCATAGAAACGTTCCCTTCCTTTAGAAGTTATTTCAAAAGTTTTAGAAGATCTCTCTGTCGGAAAAGGTACTTCTTTAGAATCTGTTTCTTGGATAAGCCCTGTTCTATCTAGTTTGTTTAGAAGTGTGGAAAGCGTACCTCTGCTAACTTTTTCCCATGGACCTAATGTATCGTTGGCTATTTTCGAAATAAGATAGGCATGCAAAGGAAATTTCATTAAAAGGGAAAGAACAAAAAGTTCATACAATTTAAATATCCCTCCTTCATTTAGTTTTCATGAAATAGTTTTAATAAAACTGTATTCGATAATTTAATTTTTGTCAAAGAAAATTTTAAAAAGCTTTAAAAAATATTTAATCTGATGTGATATCAATGATTACTACTGGTTTCAGCTTTTTATGCGAACAATTGGAACACATCGACAATATAGCTGCTTGAGGCAATTGAATAGTTCGTATTCCTCCGAAATCACAAACATCAAAAAATATGTAGCAAAACAATAACAGCGATGAAAAAACTGTGGCAAAAGCGATTAAAAGGGGGTTATTCAACTTTGGTATGGTAGGTACCGCAAAATTATTTTCGTACAAAAAAAGGATAGGTCGGTGCAATACTTCTGCTCCTAACCTATCCTTTTTTTCATTTGATTATTTAAATATCTTCATTAATTAATTTAGATAGACCTTCTATAACTTCCTTTAAAACCTCTTCATCTGATTCATTTGCTTTCGCCTCAAGGAGTGCGTTCTTCGCTTCATCTCCGCCGATTTTTCCTAATGCCCATGCGGCTGTTCCACGCAATACTGGTCTTGGATCATTTTTTAACACTGTAATGATATCAGGTACTGCGGACGTTTCCTTAAAATGTGCAAGTGCAATTAAGGCATTTCTTTGGATCGGCTTTTTCCCTCTCCAAGATCCGGACATCTTTCCAAAGCTATCATTGAACTCGCGATTGCTAATAGATAGAAGGGGAGTCAGTTCCGGCTTTACTAGGTTTGGCTCAGGCTCCATTTCCTCATGAAAATGAAAATCTATTCCCTTATTTTTAGGGCAAACAGATTGACATGTATCACAGCCATATAAACGATTCCCTAATTTTACACGAAACTCTTCGGCTAGGAATCCTTTTGTCTGCGTTAAAAAAGCAATGCATTTTTGTGCGTTTAATTGTCCCCCTTGAACTAGAGCACCAGTTGGACAAGCGTCTAAACATTTTGTACAGCTGCCACATTGATCTTCCATCGGCGTGTCTGGTTCAAATGGAATATTGGTAATCATTTCTCCTAGATATACATATGATCCAAATTCCGGTGTGATAATGGAACAGTTTTTTCCGCTCCAACCAATCCCTGCCCGTTCGGCAACGGCACGATCGACAAGCTCCCCTGTATCCACCATTGATTTGCATCGAGCCTCAGGATTGTATTCCATAATGAATGCCTCTAGTTCCGAAAGTTTTCTTCTTAATATATGGTGGTAATCCTCTCCCCAGGATGCTTTGCAAAAAATCCCACGTCTTTCACCTACTTTTCCTTTCGGTGCATTTTCCATTTTCGAAGGATAGGCAAGTGCAATAGATATAATAGACTGAGGTTTATCGAAAATTAACGAAGGATTGGTTCTTTTGTCGATATCCTTCTCCTCAAATCCCGACTGATATTGAAGCTCCTGTTGTTTCAACAGTCGGTTCTTCATTTCAGTAAAAGGATCAGCGGTAGTAAATCCAATTTTGTCGATACCGATTGATTTACTATATTGTATAAGATCTTCTTTAAATTGTAGTAAGTCCATTATCATCACCTCGATTCTCTTTTTTACTCTCAAGACCAAAATATAAAAACGCAATATCCCGTTCTTCTGGCAAACGAAATACTGCGTTGATTCTAATGTTATGTATGGAGCGGGTGATGGGAATCGAACCCACGACAACAGCTTGGAAGGCTGTAGTTTTACCACTAAACTACACCCGCATTAGGTTTCAAATATTTTTCGACAACCTTTTGTCGACTTTTTTATTATACATGCCTTTAGGAGGATTTTCAAGTATTTTTATTAATTTTTTTCTGATGACTTTTTTTATGATTTAGAATGATTGCGTTTGTGCGGTTTCCTTGATGCAATTTCCTGTGTTTTTTTGTCCTAGCCCTTTTTTTACTTCCAAACGTAACGTTTCACCATTACCGCTTTAACTCGAGATGTATGCAATCCCCATCGCACCAAATAAAAAGTGTCCCTATCCAGTTAATCCGGATGGAACACTTCTTATCCTTATATACTTGTGCTACTTAATTTTTTTGCCGGGATATGTCCTGATTTATTTACCTTTGTTTCTAAATACCGTTTATTAAATTCGGAAACATCTCCCCAAAGTGGAATGTGGTTGTCTACTGATAAACCATGCTTTTTCAATGCTTCCAGTTTCTTTGGGTTATTGGTGATTAATGTTACAGGTTTAGAACGCAGGAATTCTAGAACTCTTATCGGTTCTTCATAACTGCGGATATCATCAGCAAATCCGATTGCGTGATTTGCTTCTACTGTATCCAACCCCTCTTGTTGAAGAAGATAGGCGAATGATTTCGTAAATAATCCAATTCCTCTTCCTTCATGGTTGGCAAGATAGAAAATAGCACCGGATTTATTTTCCACAATCATCCTCATTGATTGTCGTAATTGAAAACCGCAGTCGCAGCGTTTGCTTCCAAAAATATCCCCTGTATGGCATATGCTATGCATTCTAATTAAAGCATTTTCATCATGCTCAAAATCCCCGTAAACTAGTACAGAAGATTGTTGGGCGGAAGCAAGATTCAAAGATGGTAAAGCATTTAAAATAGCCTCTTTATCAGAGGAAATATTATCTAAAACCAACCAGGTATACCATTTAAAATGAAAAACCTGATCATCCAGTTGAATAGGTAAATTAATGGGACCCACTACACATATATCCTTTTGATCTGCTCTCGAAAGGATTGTCATTTTATCTGTAAGAAGTTCTTTTACTTCTGGTGAAATCATATTTATCTCCTCTTTTTGCTATACAGTTAAAATCTTCAACCGTATTATTTTGACGAGCGAGTGTATTATAGCATATTTTCGAAATGAATATGAATTTTTTGTTTTATCATTTTTACCCGTTTAAGCGGTTGAGCCTTTCATATTAGAAATTCATGATAAAAAGGCTCATTCATCCATTTAATATTTGTTGAGGACTTATTAAACGAAAACAATTGGCTTCATTTGAAAAGTCAATTTTCATTTTCTCATCATAGAAAACTGCCTTTGCTTTCTCTATATAAAGATTCCATTTATTTGTTTCAATTGCTATCTCATTGTCCTCTGTTTCCGGTGTAAACCATAGTTCGACTACACCATTTACAGCGCATCCACAACCATCCGTATTATACTTCAGTTTCAAAAAGCCTTTCTTTCCTTTTATCTTTTCCTCTATTTTAAGTACTGCTTGATCTGTTATTGTAATTTCCATTTATGAAACTCCTCTCTGTTACAGTGATGAGTATTTGTTTGCTTTTCATTTCTATTTCAGATTACTCCTTCATCTTTTATAAGTAAAATAAAGATAATAAAAAAGGAAGGATTTCTGTAAAATTTGCAGAATTATGAAATATATAAAAGGAGGTTGATTATTATGTTTACAAAAATCGATTCTTTCATGGTGACATTAAACTAAAACGAAAAGGTGGAGAATCACATAATAACATCCATTTATATTAATGTGAAGACGAACGAAGTATTTACGGAAAAAGAAAAAAGTATGATGCATTCCATGCTGCTGCATACTTGTGCATGGTCGGCGAATGGCGGCGTCTTTTTAAATCCTCCGCAACAAGAGGACGAGGAGCCAAGCTGTATTTTTGAATTAGACTTAGTGTTTGAGAAGGCAATCTCAATGGAAGACGGAGAGCAAATATTAAAGGTGCTTCCAATAAAAATAAATTCATTATTCAGAAATGCAAAGCTTGAGGAGCCAACGGTAGAATTAAAGGAACATATTGTATCGGTTAAATAAGTGCAAAGAGGAAGAAGTACAAACCTCCTTCCTCTTTTTTTAATATACATCCCTTCTATTAAACACTGTAAATGCAACAATTAACGATGCTATCATCCATACAAGAAGCACGGTAATGGAAAATCCCAGTGTCATTCCCTCAATTGGCGGTTTTGTACCGTTCACATAATCTGTCAGCTGCAAATTCACCATAAATAAGTATTTGGCGCTTTGCCAGGAAGAAACCATGTTCACTAAAATGGCACCCGCAATTAAGGCAGCAAGCATGATGCCCATGACTGCTGCAGTAGATCGAATGAGAACAGACAGCATAAAGGTAAGGGTGCCCACTACCACACAAACAAACCAGACGAGCCCAAATTCCATCAGTATGTATTTCCATTGGGAAATCAGATGAACATGGGTAGTAATTAAATCTTCCCCTTTCGTGATAAACCCTGTCAGCATCGGCATATTCCAACCCTTATAGCCAAATACAATTCCTGAAATGGCATAAGAAAGAATGGCGACGCAAAGGATGATCAATGAAATAGCAAACAATAGAGCGATATACTTGCTTAATAATATTTTCCACCGTTTTACCGGTCTTGTCAGCAAGAGTTTGATGGTCCCTCCGCTCGCCTCCGAAGAAACTAAATCGGCCGCAACGACCATAACCAATAAAGGCAATAATAAATCAATCGCATTTTCCGCGAAAATTCTCATAAAAGTTGGGGCACCAGGAGAATTTGGATTGATATTATGATTCAAATAATATTGTTCCTGTGTTAATTCAATCTTTAAATACTGTGCAAAATCCTCTGGAAGTTGGCTGGAACTTAATCGGTTTTGTGTATCGACGATTGATTGTTGTAGTTGGACGCGCCAATCTTTGGTTCCTAATTTCTCTTCTGCTGTCTTGTCTTGTTTGTATTGAGCATATGTAATAATCGGTACGAGAATTGCAATGATCAACATAATTACAAATAAACGTTTCTTACGGAAAATCTTTAGTTGTTCATTATAAACAAGGTTAATCACGATGCGTTCCCCCTGTTAATTCAAGGAATAAATCTTCAAGAGCCGGTAATTTTGCCTCCATTTCCTTCACTTTAATGCCTGCATTTACCAGTTTCTTGTTCCAATCAGCAATTTGTTCTTCTATGTATGGTGTAATTAAAGTTTGATCTTCCCCTTCTTTTACATCTGTTTCTTCTTGTAAAAGCTTTTTTGCCGCTTGGATTGGCTCCACTTTCCAAATAACCCTCTCTTGTTCAGCAAGTAAAGACTCTACCGTATCAGTACGAATGATTTTGCCGTCTAATATAATAGCTACCCTGTCACATAGAAGCTGTATCTCACTTAATAAATGGGACGATACGAGAACACTTAATCCTTCATTTTTGGCAAGGAAGCGAATGAATTCCCGCATTTCTCTTATTCCTGCAGGATCAAGTCCATTTGTCGGTTCATCTAGAATCAGAAGATGGGGATTCCCCAATAAAGCCTGCGCAATACCTAGTCTTTGCCTCATTCCCAGCGAGTAAGTTCCTACTCGGTCATGAATACGATCCGTTAATCTCACCATTTTTGCCACTTCACCCAGTCGATCTTGTGTAATGGAAGGATCCATTCGTGCAAAATATTCAAGGTTTTCCCATCCTGAAAGATAGGGATATAATTCTGGATTTTCGACAATACATCCAAGTTTTTTCATTGCTTCTTTAAATTGTGTTTGCACATTTTTACCGGATATTAAAATCGTTCCAGATGTTGGCTTAATTAAACCAACAAGCATGCGAATCGTAGTCGTTTTCCCTGCACCATTCGGTCCGAGAAAACCGAAGACTTCTCCGCGATAAAGTGTAAAGGATAATCCTTTAATAATTTCCCTTTTTCGAATCGTTTTACGTAAATCCCTTACTTCCAATGCCGGAACTTCCTTCATTTTGTTCCCCCCTCGCTAAAGGTGATTAATGAAGCGACACGTTCACCTATTAATTTATATCCGGCAGCATTCGGATGAAATTTATCGCTAAATAAATAATCGTTTACATGTAATTCAAATAAATCAAAGGTTGGTACATATATAATTTTTTTATAATTTGCAGCTAGATTTGCGGAATCATAATTCCACGTACGGACAATCGATGATGTTAGTTTGGACTTTTCTAAGTCAATAAAAGGATTGTATAGGCCCACATGGAATACAGTAGCGTCGGGATTAATAGAGCGTATCGTAGAATAGATTTTTTTTAAATTTGCAAGATATGGTTTTTCCGCCTTTTTCATATAGGCGGTATCCAGATGGCCTAAAACCTCACCACCTTGAAAGAGGTCATTGCCTCCGATGGTTAACAGTATAATATCTGCGGATTGGAGCTGGCGCTTCATTTCCGGTCCTTTTAGTTGTGTGATTAATTGCGAAGATGTTTGTCCCTTTATCGCGCTGTTCGATACAAGGATTGATTTTTTTGTTTTTTTTCTTAAACTGTCTTTTAGATAACCGATATAACCCTTCCCCTCCGGATCCCCAGTACCTCTCGTCAAAGAATCACCCAAAGCAGCAATTTGCAGCTGACTTTTTGATTTTTTCATCGTATCAGACGGATTAGTCTGCCTCGTTACCGATTGTTTTCCCTTGCCATCTATTAATTGGTCTTTCAACACCCAGCCAAAACCGAAAAGAAATAGCAGAGTTGAGAAAATAGAAATAATAGAGACAATAGTAATCGTATATTTTTTCATACTGCCATTCCTTTCATTTTTATAGTCGTTATCTTTTCTCCTTCATTTATAACCAATAGGTGATGATTTCAGTCTGTTAAAAGTAAAAATATATATTTCTATTTTCAACCATTGTAAGTGCTTTTACAAATAATTGAATTTGTCATCATAGTGAAAATTAAGGAATTAAAAAACGCAGGTTCTATGAACCCACGCCATTATTTATAGTTCTTTTTATCAAAATTGGGCATTTCAAATGTTGGTCCATTGATGAGGGACCCCGGGCCGTTGACCAGTAATTTCGAGCTATTTGCTTCCGTACCCTTTCAAAATGCTTCCGCCTAGATTTTGCTTACATTAATATTTCGCTGCACAAATGCCCAGTTTTGTGGGGCAGAAAGACTAATTTGCCAATATGTTGCTCCAGCTATGCCATAGAGATCTATTAGTCTATATTTTGCTATATAGCTTCTGATATCCTCAAACCAAACAATACGTTCTTGCGCATTTTGAAAATAGCGATACCATGGAGAATATGCAGTTTGGTCAAATTGAATGGTGGATCCGGTGGTTATCGCTTGATTCTGCGAGCTCTGCACAGATAATGCTCGTGTTTGATTGTTTGTAACGGCTTTATCATATCCATATAAAGCCATCGCGATTTGTAATTTTGCAGGGTTCATTTGTGATACGGCGTAGCTAATCACTTGTTCCACCCACCATATAGGAGCAACTGGGTCTGGTGGGCCTCCTGGGTATCCATAATCTATTGTCATGACTGTCATATAATCCGCTATTTCTCCTATTGCTGCGTAATTATAGGCACCGACAATTCGATTGGTTGGCAAATCTGCTGCTTTAGCATGAACATTTACATGTAATAAAAGATTTCCCAATGAATTTTTCAAGGCCGATAGGAATGTTATAAAATCATTGCGGTGCTCTGGAGGAATAAATTCAAAGTCAATACTCACTCCGCTAAATCCTCTTTCTCGTGTTAGATTCACAATACTTGTTACAAGGTTTTGGCGATAAGCAGCATTGCCAAGCACGTCTCCCACCAAATCGGCACTAAATTGTTCGCTCATTAAATTTCTAATCATTAATAATGGTCTAATATTCAATTTATGACAAGTTTCAATAATAGCGGTATCGTCTGTTAGATTATAGGCATTGCCTTGTTCCCTAAAGGAATAGGCAACAATAGCTAAATAGGTTAACTGCTTGGATAAAGATGTAAGGATCGGGGTAATGGAACTGATAGATGAAGGAAAAATAAACCCAAGTGTCGTTATTTCTAATTTAATTGGTGAAGGAATGTTTATGATTTGCCCGATAGATAGCTGTTGCGGATGAACATTGGGATTCATGGAGAGTATGTAGGAAAGCTCTGTGTTAAATTTTTGGCTAAGAAGATTTAGCTGATCCCCTTTTTTAATACGGTAAGTACGGATTGGCAATAAATTATCTGGGGCATAAAGAGCCAGACCAGGGACTAGTGAAGTGGTTGTTAATCCATTCAGATTAATAAGCGTTTGCATATTAACACGATATTTATTTGCAATTCCCCATAAATTTTCACCATGCTTAACGACATGCACCGCCACTTTCATCCCCTCCTTTTTTATCATAATATGGGGTTTTTCTATGAATATACTTCTTATATAACAACCATGTAAAACAAAAAATCGCTCCCTTAAAATATAAGAGAACGTCAGGTTCTTTATTTTTATGTGGTAAAGACAATTTGGTTTCCGCCTTGTTTTTTTGCGGTATAAAGGGCAGTATCTGCAGATTTTTTTAATAAATCTACTGTATTCCCATGTTTCGGATATTCCGATACACCAGTACTAATAGAAACATATATTTGTTCTGATCCAATCGTAATGGGGTGATGTTCATAGTATTCCTTTATTTTCTCATACAATGGCATTATTTTCTGGGCTGACTTTACGATGACCATAAATTCATCACCTGCATAACGATATCCTTCTATGTTTTTATCGCAAATGGTTTTAATTCCATCTGCCAGTACTTTTAAATATCTGTCACCAATATCGTGTCCAAACCGGTCATTTACTCTTTTTAAGGAATCAGAATCAAGCATGATAAGCTGAATGATTTGATTACTTTGACTGATTAAAGAGGATAAATCTTCGTGAAAGGCACGATAATTCTTTAAGTCAGTAAGTTCATCCAGCTGTGAAATTTTATAAATATGTTCATATAGCCTTATAGAATCAATGGAACTAAAAACCTGTGTGCCTATGATTTGCAGCAATTCTTCATGCTCTTTACGGTAAGCAAACTCTGCATAGCTTTGTGCAGAAATAACCCCTTTTACTTGATTATCAATAATTACCGGGACAAAAAGGCAAGAGCTTGTTAAGCCTGCATCCTCGTCTCCCAAATAAACATCATATTCATCCCCCATTCTGGACTCTTTATGATGGATAATCTCTCTTGTTTTGATTGCCTGAGAAGTGTGATTTTCTCCTAGTCCAATGGTAACAGAAGGATATTTTTTCCCCCTGTCTATCATAAAAGGCACTTGAATTTCGGAATCCCCTTCATTATAGGTGGCTATATAGAAGGAATCAGTCGGCATTACTTGTGACACCATTTGATATGTTTCTTTAAAAAGAATCTCTTCGCTTAGTGTTTTACTGCAAATTTGTGCAAAATTATGCAGGATTCGATAGTGACTATTTAACCAATTTAAACGCTCCATCTGATCCTGTATTTCATCTAGTTGAGAGAAGATGTGTTCCATCAACTTATCACGATGATTCTCATTCCATTGATTTTTTATAGTGGAATAATCTTCTTTTGATTCACGTCCATGTTCCGTGCTAATTCTTTTTAACGACTCATACACGATTTCCAATGCAGCATTTCTAACGTCATAATTTACCATGCCAACACTTCCACAACATATTTTAATCTACTAATTCTAAAGTCCCTCTATCATATATTATATGTTTTTCAAAATATTCTTTCAAGTAGTGGTGCCTGGCACCACAGATGGACAAATGGGATATTTGTATTTCTGGGGTGGACAGTTCTTCTGTACTAACGTGGTAAAAAAGCTTGTCAAGGATAGAAAAAGTGTTATTATTGATGTATATTTCTGAAATATCAGTCAACTAATAGAAGGAGTTTTTGCAGATGATTATCGATATGAAGAATGTTTCATGGCAAAGAGGAGATCAGTGGATTCTAAATAATATTTCCTGGCAGGTGAAAGAGAAAGAGCATTGTTGTCTATTAGGACTGAATGGTTCCGGAAAAACAACATTGCTTAACATGATCAATGGGTATATTTGGCCAACAAAAGGGGAAATTCAAGTTTTAGGAAATACATTTGGACAGGTAAATCTTCGAGAGCTTCGCAAGTCAATAGGATGGGTCAGTTCCTCGCTCCAGCAACAACTGCGAGAAGATGAAAATATCCAGGACATTGTCGTCAGTGGCAAATTTGCGAGCATTGGGATATATGATAAGATATCTGCTGAGGATTATGAAAGAGCCAATGAAATATTAAATATGCTGGGCTGTGAGTATTTAAGCGAGAAAAGCTATCGAACCTTGTCACAAGGGGAGAAACAAAGGATTTTAATCGCGCGGGCTCTAATGGCGAATCCGAAATTGCTTATACTGGATGAACCTTGTACAGGCCTTGATATATTAGCACGTGAGCATTTATTGCAAATGATTTCAAGTTTAACGGAAAACCCCGAAGCCCCGACAATTATTTATGTTACCCACCATGTGGAAGAAATTCTTCCTTGCTTTCAAAAAGTATTATTACTACGTAAGGGAGAGATTTACAAAGAGGGATTAACAGGTCAAATGTTAACTTCGGATACAATGTCAGAGTTTTTCCAAGCCCCCATACATGTAGAGATAAAAAAGGAAAGGGCATGGCTCTCACTAAATGAGGTTGTCATTCAGCATTAAAATGTTCCAAGGGGGGAATTCCCCCCCTAAAAATGTTATGTTCAATCACTCAAATGACTGCGATCCACTGCTACGGGAGGACGTTCGAACCATTCCTGATCAATCATAATATTCGCCCCGTCTTCCACGTACATGGACACATCCGCTTGACATTTAGCATACATGATTCCAAGATCACGCCTGCCATTTAGAGAAGCTCCATTTGCATATTCTCTTATTTTCATCGCAAACATATCAATTTTATGCGCCACTTTCAGCCTGTCCGAAAATGGAGAAGTGGTAGATGTTGTTACTAAATGATCAAGAAGGGACGGAGCAGGCAAATCGCTATCTGTCAATTTTTTCGACATAATTTCAATATGTTTTTGATTAATTTTCTTTCCTCGTTCCAAATACTTTTTGACCTTCTCCATTTTCACTCCTTGAAGAAAGCCAGTGATTAGAGCTTTACTAGTAATATCATTATTCAGGTTTCCGTATAGATGAGCAATTTCCAGCCCATGAAGAGATCTTCTCTCCCCAAAATAACCGTCTAGAAAACTCTGTTTATGAATATATTCTATCTTCACCGGTGTCGGGATAGGCGGTGGATTCATGATGACACCCTTCATCTTCAAAACTTCATTCACACCATCCATTAATTTTACCGTTTCCCTTAAACAATCAATAAAAAAATTTCGGATATCTTTTCGGGTAACCAATGGTATGGCTACACTGTAGATACTCATACCTGCTTTTCCTAAATAATCCAAATAATGAAGGTAAAATTGATCTTGAAATAATCGCGGTGCATCTAAGTTGACATCATCTTTGGTATATCCAACGGGTATAGGGAATTTATGTTCATGAAAGATTTCTTGTATTCTCCGAATAAAGGTCTCACTTAAACTGTATGCATATTCTAAGATGCTCTTAATATCCTGGTCATCCACATGCCTAAGATAATAACTTAGTACACATTTCCCTAACGAATTACCCATATAGGAAGCCCAGAGCTTCCCCATTTCTGCCGCAGTTAAATGTTTGTCACCCATAACCATATAATATATCCCCTTTTGATCATTTAATTCTAGATAGTTTTACTTTTTTATGTATAGATATTTATAAATGCTTAACAAAACCATCACTTGGGTTGGTTTACAAGCGCTTGACGGTCGTCCGCTTGCGGAGGTTCTTCCAACCATCCATGTTTAATAACGATATTTGCTCCATCCTCAGCAAAGAGTGCAATTTCTGCTGAAAGACGAGTATATATAGCACTTAAATCCAAGCGCTCACACGTTCCTGCAGCCATTCCATAATTACCGATTCCTGTTGCGATCATTCCTGTCGTATGATACATCATTAACTTATCGGAAAAAGGAGTAACCGTACTGTCCAATACATGGGAATCCCATGACATTGGTGCAGGTAAATCACTATCCTCTAATAAAGTACTAAATTTTTTCATATGCTTAGTGGCTAAATTTTTTCCTTCCATAAAAAATTGCTTCACATCTTCGCCTTTACATACTTGGGCAAATCCAATCATCATCGCTTTTCCTAATGCATTTGTTTGGATATTAATATAAAGATGAGTTATTTCAATTGCTGTTAATGGACGTTTGGATTTTCCTAAAAAATCAAATAAAAACCGCTGCTTAGAAACAAACTGAACTTTATCAGAAGCTGTAATGTATGGTGGTCTGACATATGTCCCCTTTGATAAGGAAGTCTTTCTCGCCATATCATGCAACTCTTTGCTTTGAATAAGAATTTCTTGAAAAAATTTATTTATATCTTCACGAGTTGTTACACCAATTCCAATACCTGCTCCGGACATGCCAACCATCGCCATATTTTGAATATAATAAAGCATAAAGGTATCAGTAAATAATTTTGGTGCGTTAATATGTACATCTTCATCTGTAAAACCGACAGGCACCGGAATTTTTTCATTGGTAAAAATATCGCTGATTGTTTGGACATGCTCTTCTGAAAAATTTAGAGCTGTTTTAATAATAGGAAGTATTTCTTCATCCTCACATTTATTTGCGAAGTATTTTAAAACACATATCGCCATGGAGTCATTCTCATACTGAGTCCAAAGAAAGCCCATTTCAGATGCAGTCAGACGAATATTATGGTTGGTCATTACCTTCTTGTCATCATTATTCAACACGGATGTCCTCCTTACAGATGAATACAATAAGTTCAAGACAATATATCTTTATCATGGTAATGGGAAAGTAAAATTATTCATGTTGTACAAACCTTTACGAGCCTTTTGGTTAAAATAAAAAGCTGCCGACCCTCGACAGCTTCTACGTTTTATTCATTGATTTATTCCATTTTTATAAACTGCCCTTTCTCATTTGATTCAAGTGCAGCTAATATGACATCCAGCGATTTCATGCCTTCCTCACCTGTAATAAGTGGTGTTTTATTTTGTTGAACCGCATCTACAAAATGGTCTATTACATGAGAAGCAGTCTGCCCCCCGTCTTCATTGGTTTGAATTTTATCCAGCTGATAGCGGACTGTTTCGCCATTTTTATAATGGATGATAAGAGAATAAGTTGGATCATCTTCTAGACGGACTACTGCTTTTTCTGTATATATCACTGTTGAATTATCGCCACCGGCAACGTAGGACCAACTAGCCGTTAACGTCCCGATTGTTCCATTCTCCATTTTCACTATACAAACAGCGTTATCGTCCACTTCGGTGTTTTGCTTCGCACTTGTTTCCACAAATGCGCCTACTTCCTTCACTTCACCGAGAAGATAACGGATTAAGTCTGCTTTATGAACACCAAGATCCCCTAATGCTCCGATAAAAGCTTTCTCTTTATCAAAAAACCAGCTATTCCTGCCATCAATGCTCCAGCCTTCTGGACCACCATGGCTAAAAGTCGTTCTAAAGCTATAAACCTTTCCGAACTCCCCTTCCTCCAACATCTTCTTCACCTTCTGATGTGAAGCAACAAATCGCTGATTATGACCGATCATTAATATTTTCCCATTCTCTTTAGCAGCCTCAATCATTGCCAATGCTTCTTCATGGGAGGTAGCCATCGGTTTTTCACAGAGCACATGATTTCCAGCACGAAGAGCTGCTATGGAAACAGGTGCATGCAAATAATTGGGAAGGCAAACACTGATAACATCCGTTTCTATCGAGTTTAATAATTGCTCGTAATCCGTAAACGCTTCAGCACCATATTGTTCTGCTGTTGCTTTGGCACGCTCTTCCACTGCATCACAAACCGCTACAATTTCAACATTTGGATTCGCTGCATATTCCGGTAGGTGCCGATATTTAGCAATCGATCCGCAGCCAATAACCCCAACTTTTAGTTTCTCCATACTAGAATCCCCTTTCTTGCTTGGTTTCTTTATAAAATCCCTTTTTGCTTGAGATAACTGCTGCTTATTTCTACACTCTCAAGCGGCAAACGCCTGCTGTCATCTTGTTCGACAATCCACCATTTCACATCGCATTCATTCCCCAATGCAAGTATCGAGTCAATATCCACTCCGCCTGTACCCAGTTCCGCAAAAAATTGCTCTCCATCTGTAGTCATATCCTTCAAATGCACAAGCGGTGTTCTGCCTTTGTAACGTTTTAACCACTCTGTTGGTTGTTCTCCCGCTTTCGTCAGCCAGTATACATCAAATTCGGCTTTTACCCACTCTGGATTTGTTTCATGGAGAATCCACTCAAGGGGTTTCTTTCCATTTTCAAGTGTTACCAACTCAAAATCATGATTGTGATAGGAGAAAGTAATCCCTTCCTTGTGGCATATTTCCCCCACTTGATTCAAAGTAGAAATGAGCTCAGTATAGAAATCTTGATTCCGTTGATCAGGCATTAAAAATGGACAGACAATATGAGTATTTTCTATTGATTGCTGATACTGAATGACCTCTGATAACTGATTTTTCAACATATCAAGCGGGACATGACTGGAGGCTGCACGGAGTCCTAATTGATCCAATACCTTCTTTAACTCTGTTGCTTTCATCCCGCCATAACCAGCAAATTCAACGCCGGCGTAGCCTAGTTTTGCTACCTTTTCAAGTGTTCCGGTAAAATCTTTTTCACTCTCATTTCGAAGCGAATACATTTGAAGAGCAACTGGTATGTTTGTCATCATTGTTCCCCCTATTTTTTTAATCGATGGCATTCTTTTGAATAACCTTTTGATACCATTTATAGCTTTCTTTTGGTGTCCGCTCCAGTGTTTCAAAGTCCACATAAATAATGCCAAACCGCTTGGAGTAGCCATAGGACCATTCGTAGTTATCCATTAACGACCAAACATAGTATCCTTTTAAATTCCCACCTTCCTGTATAAACTGATGGGCAGCAGCAAAATGATCATGGAGGTAGTGAATACGTTTCAGATCCTCGATTCTTCCATCCTCTAATTGATCAGGAAATGCTGCTCCGTTCTCCGTGATATAAAGTGGAATGTCCGTATACTCCTCTTTAATGCGAGTTAGTAAATCGTATAAGGATGCTGGATGGATTCCCCACCCCATATCTGTTACATTTTCTGTTTCATTAATGACAGAGGATTTCAAAACATCATCTTTCTCGTCATCCTCTATAATATTGTGAGAATAATAGTTAATACCAAGGAAATCTATTTTTTCAGAGATAGTTTCAAGATCCCCTTCTTTTATAAAAGATAGCGGACCAAATCTATTTTCAAAGAGAGTCATCATATCTGCTGGATATTTTCCTTTAAAGACAGGATCGAGAAACCATCTGTTGGAAAATCCATCCGAACGCTTGGCTGCCGCAATATCTTTCTCAGCATCTGTTGCAGGAATCGTTGGTGATAAATTCAGTGTTATACCAATCTCCCCTTCGAGTCCCATAGAACGATATAATTCTACCGTTTTCCCATGCGATAACAATAAATGATGGGAGGCAATGAGAGCTTCATTCCAATCGCTATGACCAGGTGCATGAACACCAAATGCATAACCTAAAAAAGCAGCACACCAAGGCTCGTTATGCGTAATCCATGAGTAAATCCGATTTCCAAATTCCTCAAACAATACTTTTGCAAAGGTCACAAAATGGTCCGTAGTTTCCCGGTTGGTCCAACCTCCTTTATCTTGCAGCCATGTCGGCAAATCCCAATGATAGATGGTGGCAGCAGGGGCAATCCCTTTTGCCGCCAACTCATCCAATAACCGATGATAAAATGACAATCCTTCTGGATTAAATTTGCCTTCCTCAGGGAAAAGGCGCGGCCAAGAAAAGGAAAAACGATAGGATTTGATACCGAGATTCGCCATCAATCCAACATCTTCCGGATAGCGATGAAAATGATCACAAGCTATTTCCCCATTTTGCCCTTTATATACCTTCCCAGGCTGGCGGGCAAAACGATCCCAAATAGATTCCCCCCTTCCATCTTCATATGCACCACCCTCAATTTGATAGGAAGCAGTAGCTGCGCCCCAGATAAATCCTTGCGGAAATGTTTTCATTTTCATTACCTCTCCTTGGCGAAATTAAAATCAATCAATTGCTCCCTTTCATCTAAACGATGACAGGCAACAAAATGATTCTGAACAGCTTCTTTTAATGCAGGCATCTTTTCCCTGCATACATCTGTTGCTAATGGACAGCGATGTACAAAGGGACATCCTTGTCTACCGTCGGATAAATCTGGAGGATCATTTGTCATATTTGTAAGATCTATTTGCGACTCACTTCCTGGAGTAGCTGCTAAAAGTAAACGGGTATATGGATTTAACGGGTTTTTAATTAATTCCTTTGATTCCGCAATTTCCATAACTTTTCCGCCGTATAGAACCATAATGCGGTCTCCAAAATATCGCGCAGACGCTAAGTCATGCGTGATATATAAATAAGATAGGCCTAAATCCCTTTTTAACTCATTCATTAGCTGAAGGATTCCAGCACGAATCGATACGTCAAGCATGGAAGTCGGCTCATCTGCTACAATAAATTGCGGATTCACTGCAAGTGCACGCGCGATGGCAAGACGCTGTCTCTGTCCACCTGACAATTCATGAGGATGTTTTTTCCGTATTTCTTGAACAGGCGTTAAACCAACCTGAAGCAGTAAATCTCCCACCTTTTCTTCGAGTGCCTTCCCTTTATACCCTTGATGTTTTTTTAACGGAAACTTCAGGTGACCTTCGATTGTTTTTACCGGATTTAAGGACCCAAACGGATCTTGAAAAATCATCTGTGCTACTCGGCGATATTCTTTTAAATCCTTCCCTTTGATCTCATTTACTTTTTTTCCAAGAACCGTAATAGTACCTTCTGTCGGCTTTAATAAGCGCACTAATGCACGGCCAATCGTCGTTTTTCCACTACCCGATTCCCCTACTAAAGCAAGGACCTCACCTTTTTTTATATTCAAATTGACCTTATCAACAGGCGTAATATATTTCCTTTTCCGATCACCGCGAACAGGAAACTTGATGACAAGATCTTCAACCTCTACTAAAACAGTTGATGGATCACTCAAGAATTAAACACCTCCCTGAACTGTTTCATATAAATGACACTCCATATCTCTGCCATCCACCTTTCGAATTTGCGGTCGTTCTTTTTTACATAAGTCAAAAGCAAACGGACAGCGAGGGTGATAAGCACATCCACTAGGAAGATCCACCAAATTAGGGGGATTTCCCGGTATGCCCTCTATTGTCACATCCTCTGCCGTGAGATGCGGAATGGCTCGCAGCAAACCTTGTGTATACGGATGATGTCTTTCTGATGGAATCAAAGATTTGGAATCGGTCACTTCAATAAAACGTCCTGCATACATAATCGCAACCTGGGAAGCAATCTCTGATACTAAGCTAAAGTCGTGACTGATAAATAAAATGGCGTATTTTTTCACCCGTTGAATTTCTTTGATCTTATCGAGAATTGATCGTTGTACCACTACATCTAAAGCGGTTGTAGGCTCATCCATAATGACAAGCTTCGGATCGAGCGCTATTGCAATGGCAATGACGACTCTCTGCCGCATGCCTCCAGAAAGCTCATGCGGATAACTTCTTAAATATCTTGGATCGATACTGACGATATCCATTAATTCCTTGGCCTTCATCTTTGCTTCGGTCTTGGACATGTTTTTATCATGACTAAGGAAAACATCCAAAATTTGTTCTTCAACGGTCAATACAGGATTTAAGGCATTCATCGCGCTTTGAAAAACCATAGACATTTGGCTCCAGCGGAATTTTCGTAATTCATTTTTGTTCAGGCTGTAGATATCTTTTCCCAACACCTTGATTGTTCCAGATGTAAGGACTGCATTATTTTTTAACAATCGCATAATGGCATTCCCTAATGTTGATTTCCCAGAGCCTGATTCTCCTATTAAACCAACGATAGTATTTTCATAGATTTTGAGAGTGACATCATTAACGGCTTGCACCATTCCAGCCGGAGAATCATATCCAACCGATACATTTTGTAATTCAAGCACTGGCTGCTTTTCTTCCACGATTCTTCCTCCTTTTTTGTGTCTTTAAACGAGGATTGGTGATTTGATCGATAGCAAAGTTCATTAATACTAGACTTAAACCGACCAAAGCAATTCCTATACCAGGAGGTACAAACCACCACCATGCGCCTCTTAGCAATGCTGCATTGGAGCTTGCCCAGTAAAGCATAATCCCCCAGCTGGTAGAATTAATATCTTCTAGCCCTAGAAATGCTAGACCAGCTTCAGCAAGAATGGCTCCTAACGTTGCAAACATGATATTTCCTGCAATAATAGACATCATATTGGGGCAAATTTCCGTTATCATAATTCGAAGGGAGGACTTCCCAGACATTTTGGCAGCTAATATAAAATCTCTTCTTGCCAGTGTCATTGTTTGCGAACGAAAAACCCGCGCTCCCCATGCCCAACCTGTCATCGCAATAATTAAGCCATTTACAAAAGGAGTGGAAGCTTTTAAATATGCCTCAATCACAATCAGTAATGCAAGGCCAGGCATGACCAAGAATAGATTCGTAATAAAGCTGAGAATAGCATCTGTTAAACCGCCACGGTACCCTGCCACAACACCAAAGATTAAACCGATAATTGTGGAAAGAATTCCCGCACCAAATCCCACAATCATCGTATTCCGCGCACTGTATATGAATTGAGAATAAATATCTTGACCTGTGTTTGTGGTTCCAAACCAGTGATTAGCAGTTGGCGGCAAATTCGGATCATAAATGGCAGCACTTGGCGAATATGGTGCTATCAGCGGGGCGAAGATAGCAATGATGAGAAAGATAAGAAAGATGATAAATCCAGTTGCCGATTTTCCATTACTAAAAAACGGTCTCAACGGTTTTAGCACCTTCAAGAAATAGTTTTGCGATTTCCCATTGATTTGTGAAGTTGGTGTGAGTTCAGCCTTCATTTTACGCTACTCCCCTCCAGTCCGAATCCGCGGATCCAATCTGCTATACAATAAATCAACAATCAAGTTAGCAACGAGCACAGCGACAGCGATTAAAAGAAACGATGCTTGAATCATCGGAAAATCCTGTGATTGTACGGCTGATGTTAATTGATTTCCAATCCCTGGATAAGAAAAAACCTGTTCTGTTAAGATAGAGCCGCTAACCACATTTCCTATTGCAATCGCAAAACTAGTCAGCTGCGGTAAAATAGCATTCCTTGCCGCATAGGAAAACATCAGACGGGATGTCCTTACACCTTTTGCTTCGGCAAATGTGACGTAATCCTCGCCAAGCGTATACATCATGTTGTTGCGCATTCCGATAATCCATCCGCTTAAAGATCCAATTAATAATGTAAGTCCCGGCAGGAATGCATGATTTAAAATGCTAGTTAAATAGGTTGCATTGAATCCTGGAGAGATGGCCGGATCATACCCATGTGCCATCGGAAACCAGTTGAGCTTAAAGCCAAAAATAAAGACGAATAGTAACGCAACCCAAAAGTATGGCATCGCTTGGAAAATCATGGAAACAATAGGCAGAGTATTATCTAAAAACCCTTTCCTTTTCCAGGAAATATATACTCCTAAGGCTGTTCCTATAAAGACGGACAGCAATGTGGATATGCCCACTAAACCAATGGTCCAAGGCAAGCTGCCTCTTATCATATCACTTACAGGTGTTGGATATTGCATGAAGGATAGACCCCAATTAAACGTAAATAGACCGTGTAAATAATCAACATATTGCTGCCACAAAGTAGATTGTCCAATCCCATAGGCTTTCTTCATTGCATCTAACGCAGCAGGTGTCAGTTGGCCCTGAAATTTTGCAAACATGGCATCAGCAGGACTCCCCGGCATCATGCGCGGCAAAATAAAATTAATGGTAATGGCAGCCCATAATGACAGGATAAAAAAACCAAGGCGATTAAGGATGTATCGCATTTTTACCCCCCTGTTTCTATGAAATAGGGAAAAGGGAGTGAACCCTTTCCCTCGTACGTGCATATATCCACCTATCTATCCACATAAGCTTTCCAAATTACCTCCACCCACGTGGATAAAATAACCATAAATCAATGCCCTTGTAAAAGAGGTTTACTTAGTATTTGGTTTTAATTTCGATAAAACAATCGATGGTGCTGGCCAGTTAAATGGTGCTGGATTTGCATATGGATCATCCTCTGTTGGCCAACCTGTATAATTTTGTGTTCTGTATTCATACCAAACTGGTCCATTTACTAATGGAATGGTTGGCATTTCATTTACCATGACATTTTGCAGATAATTAATCGCCTCTTTCTGAACCGCTTTGTCCGTAGTTCCTTGGAATTTCTTCAATGCCGCATCTGTTTGCGGATCATTCCATTTTTCAAGATTCCAGTTTCCATGACTGTTTAACATATCTTGATATTGCTTATACGGATCGGATCCGGAATTGGTCCAAGAAATGGCTAAATCATAATTTCCGCCAGTAACATTTTTCGCATACGAAGCGTATTCTGGCTGTTGGACTTTCACGTCGATACCGATATCCTTTAATCCTTGGGAAATCAACTGTGCCATCGTGGTCCAATCAGTCCAGCCAGACACCGTCTGTAACGTGAAGGACAATTTCTTGCCATCCGGTGAAACAAAGATTCCGTCCTTACCCTTTTTATAACCTGCGTCTTCTAATGTCTTCACGGCTTCATCTTTATTAAATGCAAATTCTAATTTATCTTTTGGAATACTTGGGTCTACCCAATCTTGATCTCTAGGAAGAATTAAAGCTGTGGTGCTAGGTAATGGATCATACCCAGATGCTGCTTGTTCTGAAAGCTTCTTGCGGTCAATGCTTAAACTAATTGCTTTGCGTACATTGATGTCTTTCAAGAGGGGATTTGTTAAATTTGGATATAGCGTTACGTTATTACTTGGCGGGAACCAGTACTTGTTATGTTCTTTATCAATCGAGACATACACATTATCTGCATCAGGAATAAAAATACCTGCCCAATCTAGTTCTCCTTTTGTTAAGGCTAATTGTTCACTATCGTTACTGCTATATACTGGGAAATGCAATTCCTTCACAGCATATTCTCCACCATAGAAGTTTGGGTTCACCTTCATTTTATACAGTTGTGCTGTAAAGGAATCGAGCAAGTATGGACCTGTTCCGATTGCATACTTCTTTGTGATTTTCGCTTTAGATGGGGTGCCAAGATCCTTCCATATATGTTGAGGTACGATAACTACGCCTAAAACATAGGATTGAAAAGGAACATTCGCCTGGTCAAAATTGAATGCAACCTGATTATTTCCTTGTTTTTTAACAGATGTAACTTCCTTCCAAATACCAGAAGTATCAGCAGCTGGATCTTTTTTCAATAAATCAAAGGTAAAAACCACATCATCAGCAGTAAAGGCTTCTCCATCTGACCATTTGACATTGTCTCGAAGCGTTACAACGAGCGTTTTATTGTCATTAGTCCATTCGTATTTAGTTGCGAGCATTGGATTTTCCTTCCCGCTGACAGGGTCAAAATAGTAAAGTGGTTGGAAAATCAAACCGTTTGTTCCACCCATTGCCGTGTTGGAAAATGGATTAAAGTTTTCTTGCCATTGACCTGCAGGTGACAAGCCGATGACTAGCGGTTTTGCGGCACCATTACCTGTGTTCTTTGAACCCCCAGTCTTTGAAGTAGTTTTGTCCGTACATCCTGCAAGTACTGCGGCCAGAGCAAGAAAAATAACAAGCAGAAGCGATGACAGTCTTTTCATCTTCATTTTCGTTCCTCCTATTATTTGATAGCGAAAGCGGTTTCGTAGAAGACATTAAAATTAAAGCATTTACATAAAAAATTAACGGCTGTACTTCTAACCAACCACCACCTCCTTAAGTTTTTTCGTACAGCTATTTTCTTATATCTGCAACAGTATCGCGAATCACTAATTCCGTTTCTATCGTGATAGGACTTGCAGAGTAGTTTGGATCATGGATCAGCTTGAGTAATTCCTTCGCAGCTGTTTGTCCCATTTCTTCCTTCTTTTGCCTGATGGTGGTTAATCCGGGAGTTACATATTTTAGTAGAGATACATCATCAAAACCTATGAGAGATATATCTTTCCCAATCTTCAAACCCCTTTCTCTAATTGCTTCCATAGCCCCAATGGCCATCATATCACCGGCACAAAAAATAGCAGTAGGCAGATGATTGTTTTCTAATAATTGCTTAGTAGATAGATAGCCACCTTTTTCAGAGAAATCACCTGGCAGTATCCAATCTTCCACTATCGGCAGCTTATGTTTCTCCATCGCTTTTCTAAATCCAATTAATCTATCGTAACCGGGTTTTGTTACAAATATATCTGATATAAAAGCAATCTTGGTGTGTCCCTTATCTATCAGATGTTCAACTGCCATCATTGCTCCACCTATGTTATCAGAGCAAAGATAATTAGCATTGGGTCCAATTAAATCTAAATCAATGGACATACAAGGAATCCCACTTTGAGCAACTCCTGCAAGATTTGGATCTGTTCGGGGTACACTTAATAAAAACAGCCCATCCACATTCCTATTACGCGCTCGTGCCTCAAACGTTTCCGCTTGATTTTCTGGATGATTGTTGGCAAAAAAAATTAGATCATAGCCATTCTCCCCTATAACATCCTTAAAGCTTGCAAGTATATCCTGCAGAAAATGATGTCTAAGCCCAGTGTTTAAATGGTCTTGAAAAAAGACACCTACGGTTTTGGATATTTTCGTTGCAAGTCCTCTTGCTATGGAATTAGGCTGATACCCCAATTCATCAATGATTCTTTTTACAGTCTGAGCGGTATTTTTCCCTACATCCGTTCTTCCATTTAGTACTTTTGAAACAGTTGCCGCTGAAACACCTGCCTTTTTCGCAATATCATAAATTGTCAGCATGTATCTTACTCCTTCGAAACCGGTTACGTTGTCTATATTATTTATCAGAATAATCAAAATGTAAAGGTTTTCGTTCAAAATATTTAAAAATATTTTTATTGTGGCAAGCATATAATCTATTTTTAGGGGATATTTACTATAATATAGAAAGAAGGATTGTGTTTAGATAAACACAATCCTTCTTCCTATTTTACATTTCTAAAATCAGACACTGGATAAAAAACAAGCTCTCCTTTTCCTACGATTCTCTTTTTATCAATAAATCCTAAACCATTACGACTATCCTTACTCACTAATCGATTATCCCCCATTACAAAATACTTGTTCTTTGGAACCGTAATCGGGCCATAATCACCTGTTAAGCGGCTGCCCATTTGCTTTGCTATTTCCCTGTTTTTAGATAAATAAGGCTCTTTGCAAATGACTCCATTAACATGCAATACATCATTTTTCACTTCAATCCTGTCGCCAGGAAGACCAATAATTCTTTTTACATAATTTTTCGTTTTACCTTTAATAATGACAATTTCTCCTCTATCAAAATTTCCTGTAAAATTTAGTTTGTTCACAATCACTTTTTCTTGATCATGTAATGTCGGTTCCATGGATGCGCCTTCTACAATATAAGGAGAAATCAAAAAAGATCTGATAACAAATGCAATCCCCAAAGCAATAAGCAATGATTTCCCCCAGCTTTTTACTTCCTTTTTAATATTGGCTTTCATTTCCCCACCTCGCATTAATTTCTTTGGATACATTCATAAATAATACTTCGTGATGGTGTAAAAAAATCCTTCTAAAATTGGATTGATCTAAGGCAGACATAGAACCCGATATTTCTGTAAACTGTCCCTTGTTAATGGTCTTTGCGGATTAGGTTCCGTTAACCACGGAAATGCACTGTTTTAATGGGGGATATAGAGCAACCTGTATCCTCCATGCACGAGGACAAAGGCAAATTATAATATATTCTAATGGTTTGTTCCTAAAAAATGCAAAAAAATAGAGGGAAATGTTCAACTTATATTAAGTAGTTCGCTGTTAGATTGGCTAGAGCAAGTAGTTAATATTTTGGGAGTAACACATGAAGAAATTTCAACTAAGCTTATTTTAAATGAACTCTCTTTATAGTAATAATGCGGATTTCTTTTTATGATCAAGAATATGCGGGGTCTGCTTCCTCTTTAACATTATAGTTCATCATTCCTGCGTCAGTAAAAATATACATATGCGAAGTTTTAAATAGCAGCGGACGATATGAAAAAAATAAATAAGATTATCCAAGAGCATTTCTTCAAGAAATGATGCATACCGCAGAAAATTCTGAAAGAAATATCTGCTTCCGTGCAAGAATATTTGGATTTGCAGAGATTATCTCCAAATTTTCTGGACTCGGTAATATAAGAAAAGCAATAAATTTAAAGCATTGTGATGAGTACGAATACAGAGCGCTCTGATTTTTATTTTAGTTTTACCTTGAGTATGAAGAGTATGCGAATGTTTTTTATAAGTTCTTTTTAAAAAGGAAAAAATTTATCATCCTATTTAAAATTAGTTAGGAAAAGCTATCTTTGTGCCAACTAAAATGGTACTTAGTAAAACTCAAGGAGGATGACAATGGGAATTCTTAGCGGTAATCCAAAAGAAGAACCTCTTCACTATGGTGAAGTGTTTGATATATGGTCTACCTTATTAGTTGGAAATGGTGCAATCGCTGGATATCAGACTATGTTGAATCATACTGGTGACGAGGATTTAAAGAAGCTTTTGCAAGAATCCCTTGATATTTGCCAGCAACAGAAAAAGCAATTAGAAGAGATCTTAAAGGAAAATGGTGTAGCTTTGCCCCCTGCCCCTCCAGAACGTCCAGAAGCATGCTTAGAAGATATTCCGGCTGGTGCAAGGATTCAGGACCCAGAAATTGCAGCTAAGCTCTCCGGGGAAATCGCTGCAAGTTTGGTTGCATATAGCCAGGTTATCGGTAAATCTATTAGAGAGGATATTGCCATGTTGTATGATCAATTCCACACACAAAAAGTTGGTTTAGGTGCAAAGGTACTCCGACTTAATAAGGAAAAAGGCTGGATTGTCCCTCCTCCACTCCATTATTCAAGTAAAGAGTGCTAATAATTCCGTATTCCCCGGCGGTTTTCTCGCTGGGGAATTTATCGTTATGGTGCTCCGTGATTTGTTTCATACATATTGTTATAACTCCATAAATTACCTGTATACAATCGGGACAAGCGGGTGTATAATAGTTTAACTCTCCTACCTCCGACCAATATTAAAGGAGGAAATGATAATGGCAAAAAAAGCATTATTAATAAAACAAAGCAGAGAACAAAAACATGCTGTTAGACAATATACACGCTGTGAACGCTGCGGGCGTCCACACTCAGTCATAAGAAAATTTAAGCTATGCCGCATTTGCTTCCGTGAACTTGCTTATAAAGGGCAAATTCCTGGAGTAAAAAAGGCTAGTTGGTAATAATTGATTCCCCATTTGAGAAGATGGGGAATTTTTGTTTATAAATGTTCGATACGATTTTTTTTTCGAAAAAACTACTTTTAGGTTTGGCGATTCCCTTTTGAAATTAGAGGATTTTACATATTATTTAGGAAATGCTCCCAAAATAAAAACCAGCACGTTACGTTTTATCCTCGTAAAGGTGCTGGTTTCAGCCTGATTTTAAATTTCGATAATAATGGGAACAACCATTGGCTTTTTCTTCATTTTATTAAACACATGCTGCTGAATGGATTTTTTTATTTCTCGTTTCATTACTTTCCAATCGTTTCGATTTCCTTTTTGGATTCCATTAATAGCATTTGTAGTAAGTTGATTCACAGTTTTTCTGAATTCGGAGAAATCGCCGTCTATAAAACCGCGGGAAATAGTTTCCGGTTCCGAAAGCAGTTTTCCGTCGTATTTACTTATTGTTAACACAACGATGAGCATACCATCCTCCGAAAACTGTTTACGATCTCGCAATACAAATTCCCCTACATTCCCAACATCTCCACCGTCAACGTAAGTGTTCCCAACTGGTATCTCTCGTATTTGGCGGGCTATTCCATTTTCAATATCTACAACATCGCCATTATTAACTATAAACGTGTTTCCTGGTTGTACTCCGACGGATTCAGCTAGTAAACGATGATGGTGCAGCATTCTAAGTTCTCCGTGAATCGGAACAAAATATTTTGGTTTCATTAAGGTAAGCATTAGTTTTAAATCCTCTTGATAGCCATGACCAGAAACATGCATGCCCGATGTACTTCCTGATCCATAAATTACCTTGGCACCAAGGGCATAGAAATTGTCTACAATGGTTGTGATACTTCTTTCATTGCCAGGTATTGGGCCCGCTGCAAGAATGACCGTATCCTTTGGTAAAACTTCGACGCCACGAAAGTTTCCAGTCGACAAGCGGGCAAGTGCTGCCAAGGGTTCTCCTTGGCTACCTGTACATAAGATAGCTACCTTTTCAGGAGGCAGTTCATTCATTTCATTTTGGTCTATTAACATTCCATCCGGAACCCTTAAATAACCCCGTTCCATGGCAACTCCAACTACATTCACCATACTTCTTCCAAGCAACACAAGCTTCCGATTTGTTTTATATGCTGCATTCACAACCTGTTGAACACGACTAACATTGGAAGCAAAAGTGGAAACAATAATTTTACGTTCCGCATTCATAAAAGCCACTTCTAAATGATCCGCTACCATTTGTTCGGATGGGGTCAGGCCAGGGCGTTCGGCATTGGTACTCTCGGACAATAGAAGAAGGACCCCTTCATTTCCGATTTCCGCCATTTTATGAATTTCCGGACGTTCATCCCGATTTTCAGGTGTTAAATCAAACTTAAAGTCCCCTGTATGAACAACATTCCCTTCTGGTGTGCGGAAGACGATTCCCAGGCAATCAGGAATGCTATGAGTCACTTTGAAAAATTCTACACTTAATGTTCCAAACTCTAATTTTGAGTTTGCATGGATTTCAACAAGTTTGCTTTCTCTTAGAAATTTATGCTCTTTTAATTTGATTTCAATTAAGCCTAGGGTGAATCGCGTAGCATAAACGGGGACATTTAATTTTTTCAAAAAATACGGAATCCCTCCGATATGATCTTCATGACCATGTGTGACAATCAAAGCCTTTACCCTATCCTTATTTTCAAGTAAGTAATTGATATCAGGAATTATCAAATCAATTCCTAATAGACTCTCATCCGGAAACTTGTTGCCACAATCAATAATCACGATATCATTTGCATATTCAATTGCATACATATTTTTTCCGATTTCATTCAAGCCACCTAAAGCGAAGAAAGATAAGATATTTTCATTTGTATTCACCTTCATATCCTCCCACTCTGAATATAATCTTAGTATGTCCTGTGTAATTTCGTTCGAAACATAGGATTCAAATTCAAACAAAAAACACCCAAAAACATTGTTTGGGTGTTTTTATCCTAGGACTGTTTAAAGTGATTCTGTCTCCAATCGAAATCCTTCCACTACCACTTCTTCATCCACCTCTAATAATAGACATCTCTTTCCATTAAAAGTTATATACTTAATATTTTTGAGGTCTTTCGGGTTGATGGTTACATTAGCAATCTTTGTTTCGATTTTTATCGATTTCGGAATGACACTGCTTGCTTTGATTTCGTGTTTTTCGTCATAGACCACACTTTTAAAAGCATGTTCCACTTTATCTGTGTTGACATTTTCCACTCCACTAACTTCTAAGATTCGTTCAATGTCTTTGGAATCAAGTGTAGGTGGTTCACTTTCTTCATTTTCTTGATTTTCCTGTACCATTTTATCAATTTCCTCATAGACATTTGAAATAACTTTGGAATCAACTTCGTCGCCTACCACTATTTTTAATATTTGATCGAAGGTGTCCTTTTCTTCTATTGCTGTTATGATTTCTTCACATTGGAGCACATCCACGATAAACGTTTCACTTGGTTGATTCACTTTGCCGCCATTATAAAGAATGTGATTCACATCTGCTGCATTATCATTAAAGGCAGGAAACAGAAAACCGTTTAAAGGAGCCGCTAAATTTATAATAGGATCCACGGCATTATTGGACTTGAATTCTTTCTCAATATAATCGAATAGCAAGGCTTTTTTCGGCTGGTCGGTTTTATTTAGACTGCAAAGAACAAATTGACTGGAGTATACCTCATCATCTCCTCCTTCTTCGGATTCCAAATCACGCTTCCTTGTGGCCTTTTGATATTCTCCCCTGATAAAGGTAACCACCGTATCAAATTCATACTTTGTCTGCGCAAACATTTTCTCGACAATTCGGAGCATATTTTCTTTCCATTCTTCCGTTGATGGTGCATGTAATCCATTGAAAAGGATCATTTGGGTGCTTTCGTCCACATCACGACGAAATTTCAGTTCAAACAGTTTGGCATCAAGATTCCCAGTCAAAACTTTTTTAAAGTTGGTTAAAAACAATTCTTGTGCTTCCTGTTCTAGCATTTCAAACGGCTGGCTAATTTGATGATAAATCTCTCCTGATTCTTTCTTTACATATACATTAAATATTTCTCGGATTTTCATATATCGACTGTTTAATTTAAATTGATTTCGGATATTTGCGATGTCTTTTTTATTCATTTATCTCATCTCCTATCCCTGATTATACTGTTCTGATAAAAAAATTGTAATACTTGATATTTTTTCAGTTTTCCTACCTAGCAGGAATATTATTTTTTATAAGGAAAAGATTTCTGTTATATTACCCTATAAATTCCAAATACGAGTCCGATATATTAATAGAGGTGAAAAACATGGATATTGCAGCCTTATCAATCGGATTAAGTCAAGCATCATTGGGACAGAGTGTTGAAATTGCCTTAACAAAAAAAGCGATGGACGCAACTCAACAAAACAGCGCTGAAATCATTAAAATGCTTGAAGCACCACATCCAACATTAGGGAACACCATTGACTTAAAGGCATAACAAAGGGGTACATTCATGTTATCATGAATGTACTTTCTATTTTTTTGCAGATGTTAATCGCCTCATGTATGAGGAAATTTAAATCAGGCAGAAAATCCGTTAAATACAAAAACCCCGCTTCCATCTGAAGGGGGTATTCCGTCATTAAATAGGATGCTAATCTAACCAATCTACCATAAAGCTTACTCACACATTGAAAGGTTAGATATATTTATAGATTATTTTGTTCCAGTAGAACCATGTCCGCCGCGATTTTCATTTTCTAGCTTTTCAACTTCCACTAATTCAACCGGCGGCATTTTTTTCATGATTCTGAACTGACAAATACGATCGTTCATTTCAATTACAGTATCCCTTAATGCATATGCTGGGAAAAACCATTGATCTTCATCACCTTTATAAGATTCGTCAATAACTCCCATGGAATTCGTTTGGATAATTCCAAAATTCTTAAAAGTACTGGAACGAGGTACGACATGTGCTTCATACCCTTCAGGCAGCTCCATCGCAATGCCAAGCGGAATTAATTTGAATTCATCTTTTTTCAATTCGATTGTTTTTGCTGCACGTAAATCCAACCAGTCACCTTGTACAATTTTATCGATTCTTACTAAATTTTCGTTAAAATACTTAATCTTAATTTGTTGTGTCGACATTTTTTTCTCCTCTACTTCTAAAGAATAGCGATGAGGTGTACCATGCCCCCATCGCTAAACTGTTTAATAGTCATAATCTGATTCTTTCATATCCTCCACAACGGAAAGTAAATAGCCATTTCCCACCGTTGAGAAGAAATCATGATTCGTTGTTCCTGTAGATAATCCATTAATAACAATCGGATTCACATCGTCTGCTGTATCTGGAAATAGCGGTGATAATCCAAGATTCATTAATGCTTTATTCGCATTATAACGAAGGAAAACTTTTACATCTTCCGTCCAGCCTACTTCGTCATATAATGACTCTGTGTACTTCACTTCATTTTCATATAATTTATACAACAAAGAGTATGTCCATGATTTCATGGCTTCTTTTTCTGAATCTGTCAACTGCTCGAAGCCTATTTTAAACTTATATCCAATATAGGCTCCATGTGCAGATTCGTCTCTTATAATCAGTTTAATGACTTCTGCCACGTTTATTAATTTTGCCCTACCTAAATAATACAATGGCGTGTAAAAGCCAGAATAAAATAAAAATGATTCTAAAAAGACACTTGCCACTTTCTTTTCTAACGGAGTACCACTCTGGTATATTTCATCAATGATACGCGCTTTCGTTTGAAGAAAATCATCTTCTCTTGCCCATCTAAAAATATCTTCAATTTCTCTTTTTGTATTGAGCGTACTGAATATCGATGAATAGCTTCTGGCATGCTCTGATTCCATAAATTGAATATTATTAAGAACTGCTATTTCATGCTGTGTTTTTGCGTCCTTCCGCAATGCATCAATGCCATTCTCCGATTGAAGTGTATCCAGCATTGTTAGTCCGCCAAATACCTTTTCCACCAAACGTTTCTCAGGATCAGGAAGCTTTGTCCAGTCTGATTTATCTTTAGACACAGGCATACGTGTAGATAACCAGAATTGTTCTGTTAATTTTTCATATGTCATTTTATCCATAATGTCTTCAATATTATTCCAATTTATTGCATTATAATAATTCCAGTCCATACAGAGTCTATCCTCCTTAAATACTGCATGATTCACAATAGTTAGCACCTACTTCAGTTCCTTCATCCGTATAAGTTCTGATGTAATAAACTGACTTAATGCCTTTTTTCCATGCATAATTTCTCAAGATATTCAAATCTCTTGTTGTTTTCTTTGTAGGATAATCACTGCCCGCTTTCCATTCATACATCCCATCTGGTAATTCGGATCTCATAAACAGTGTCATACTTAAACCTTGATCAACATGTTTCTGTGCGGTTGCATACGTATCAATCACTTTTCGTTGATCAATATCATAGGCAGACTCATAGTAAGGAAGTGTTTCAGTAGTTAAATATGGTGCAGGATAATATACTTTTCCGCGCTTCCCTTCAGTACGTTCCTCAATTCGTTGTGTAATCGGATGTATGGAGGCTGTTGCCTCATTCACATAGGAAATGGATCCAGTTGGTGCAACTGCAAGCCGATAGGCATTATATATACCGTATTGCATAACCGATTCTTTTAATTTCTGCCAATCCTTATGGTGCGGTATAAAAATATCTTTAAATAATTCCTTCACTTTTTCATGTTTAAACTCAAAATCCGGTTCATTTAAATATTTGTCGAAATATTCACCAGTTGCATATTTTGACTTTTCAAACTCATAGAAGGTTTTACCCGTTTCTATTGAAATGGCATTACTTTCAACAAGAGTCCAATAGTTTAATAGCATAAAATAAATATCCGTAAATTCCAATGCTTCAGGGGACCCATAGTAAATTTTATTTTTGGCTAAAAATCCATGCAAATTCATTGCCCCTAAGCCAACTGAATGATACATGTCATTCCCATTTTTCACAGATGGTACTACATCAATACTAGAATGATCTGTTACGTATGTTAAAGCACGCAGCATGGTGCGTACTGATTTTCCAAAGTCAGGCGAACTCATTAGATTGGTGACATTGGTTGAACCTAAATTACAACTTACATCATTTCCCAAGATGGAGAATGTTTGGTCGTTGTTAATTAAGGAATCTCTCTGTACCTGAAATATTTCTGTACATAGATTAGACATGATGATCGTTCCATCAATTGGATTCGAACGATTTACCGTATCAATATTAATAATATATGGATAGCCACTTTCATTTTGAAGATTACTTATTTCCGTTTCTAAATCTCTCGCTTTGATTTTTGATTTACGAATATGAGGATTTTCAACCATATTGTCATATTCTTTTGTAATATCTATATAGGAAAATGGTTTTCCATAAATTTTTTCAACATCATGAGGAGAAAATAAATACATATAATCATTGTTTTTAATTAATTCATAGAATTTATCTGGTACGATAAGGCCAAGTGATAATGTCTTGATCCGCACTTTCTCGTCTGCATTTTCTTTACGAACGGATAAGAAATCAACGACGTCAGGGTGGAAAATATTTAAATACACGACTCCTGCACCATCTCTAGCTCCACCTTGATTGGCATAGGAAAAAGCATCCTCAAACATTTTCATAACAGGAACTACCCCATCTGCAAGTCCGTATACCCCTCTGATTGGATCATTGTTAGCACGGAGATTCGATAGGCTGATTCCAACCCCTCCGCCTAGCTTTGATAATTGCAAAGCAGAGTTGATACTTCTACCGATAGAATTCATATCATCAGAAACAGTCAAAAGGAAACATGAAACCATCTCCCCCGCCCTCTTTTTACCAATATTTAAAAACGTAGGGGTTGCTGGCTGATACCGCTGGTTGATTAACTCTTCAGCTAAGTCTAGTGCCAATTGTTCATTTCCATCAGCTAACGCGAGAGCATTAAAAGCTAGGCGATCTTCATATCTTTCTAAAAATCTATTTCCATCGTCCGTTTTCATTGCATACTGGGAATAAAACTTATATGCACCCATAAAGGAACGGAAACGAAATTTTTTATTATAGATACTTTTAAATACTTTTTTGACAAATTTGCGATCGTATTTATTTAGAAAATCGACTTTAATATAATCATTTTCTATTAGATAATCCAGCTTTTCATCTAAGGAATGAAAGAATACTGTATTAGGATTTACATATTCTAAAAAGTAAGCTTTCACAGCTTCCCTATCTTTATCTAATTGGATTTTTCCATCCTTAGGTAAATTCAATAGATTGTTTAGAGTAAAATACGTATCCTCTTTGACCTTTTTACTTAATTCCGGTGCTAGCAAGTTGATTCACTTCCTTCTTAAAATAATTAACATCCTCATCTGTGCCGCTAAATTCAAATGTAAAAAGCAATGGTTTATTATATTTTTGTGCTAAATCCCGAGCATTAAAGCAATAGTTATGATCAAAATTCATATTACCACTGCCAACAAAACCAATTAAATAGTCGAGATTATTTTTATAGTTAAGAAATGAACTAATGATATCTGTAATATCGTCATCATAGGACGGGGCAATCAATACGAATGATTCTTGAACCTCAAAAAGAGGATCCGAGTAGTTGATTTCAACAGATTCCAGCTCGGTCCTCTTAACAAAGCTCCTAACATTCCCAGTTAAGGAAAGAAAGACAATTAACATTTAACAGCTATTGCTTTCAATTTATCTGGTTGAAAACCAGTAAATGGTTCTTGCCCCTCCACTACCACTACTGGCATCTGACGTAAATTTAATGTATTAACAACGTAATCAAAAGCATTCTCATCTTCTTCTACATTGAACGTTTCAAACTCAATTCCTTCCCCATTTAAGACTACTTTTGTCATATCACATTGTGGACAACCATTTTTAGTATAAACTGTTACTTTCGACATCTTATTACCGCCAATCTACATTTTTTTCATTATTAATATATGATTATAGCAATTTATGACAAGAATTTCACCTTAAAAAGTTCCCATTTATTATTTAGTTAATTTTGATTGACAAATATCGAGAGAGATACCCTGAAATACTTGAAAGGACCCAAAGAGAAGGAAACAAATAGGAATGCGATGAAGACAAAGGAATAAAAAATATAGGGCAAAACGATTGGAAAAAAGTTTTGAAAGGAACTGTATCCCCAGGTTATATTTCTATTTTTCTTCTAAAAAAGACTGTAGTCATCCTCAATTTTTCACGAGTTTGACTACAGTTTCTAGTCTTTGATTAGGATTTAATTTCTTATATTTCTAGCATTAGATTATTACTGCTTTTCGTCTTAAGAAAAAATTCCAAGTGTTCTTTTAGAAATCCAACATAACGATCGACCTCTTCGATGGTTGTGTATGGAGAGATTGCAAAAAATTTATGCGCATAGACGGATATTCGCTTATTCGAGTTTGCTGCTTCGATGAGACGCTGCTTTTTAGTGTTTCCAAAGAAGACGGTATCTCGTTCGGCACCAATTACCTCTGCAAACTCATCATTAAATTGATTAATTTCCATGATTTCTTCTACCGTTAAATGTCCGTTTATTTCATCATTCCACTTTATTTTTTCTGGATAAAAACGGAATGTTGTAATCGGGGAAACCTCATTCGTAACCATCACATTCGTAATTTCCTTTGTTAACGTCTCTCTAAATGCAATATTGACACGAATATAGTTGGCTAAAAGCTCTTGGTAGCCTTCAATTCCAAATGCTAATAAAGACGCATAAATTGCTAATGCACTTCCCATTCTCGAACATTCGAGCGTATAGCCTGTATGATAGCTGCCATATCCGCGATTCCCAACATATGGCGTTTCCGCTGCATCTAAATCAACATACATAAGATTCTCTCTGTTTTTGATTAAAAATAAACTTGATATATATGGTGTTTGTCCAAGCTTATGGAAATCAAAAACCATACTATCTGCAAGCTTGATATGCTTAAACTTCTGTTGATACGATTTCAATACATCTTTAACACGGTCTTCGAATCGCAGTGGATTGCTTTCAAAGTCGTAATCATTAAAGAAAGTATACATGCCACCCATTGCAGAGTCTGCATGGATGTAGATTGAATTTATGCCATAGGTGCGTTCTAAATCTTCCGTAATCTGCTTAATCCCCTCAATATCATCAATTCCAAATGTATCAGTGGTTCCCATTGTGGCAAGGACATACAGAGGAACACCACCTTTTGCAATAACTTGCTCCATTTTTTCTCTTAAATCTTCTAGATTCATAGAATGATCATCATTCACTTTCACGCGAATCATGTTTTCGACACCAATCCCAGTTGCCTCCACAGATTTATAAAGACTGTAATGTGATAGCTCTGAACAGAAGCAATAGAGATTTTTCGGTATACCATGCTGATTAGAGGCTGGAGCGTAACGGGCAATGGCAAGACGTAAAGAGTTAAAGACCGCACCTTGCCCTCCCCAAGTTGTGTATCCTGCACTTATGCTTTCATCGTATCCAACGAGTTTTGATAGCATACTAGTGACTTCGATTTCTGCAGTTGCCGCTGCCTGTCCTTCCACATCCCAAAGACTATTCCCATTGACTAGCACCATTACTAAATTCCCAATGATACTTGCGATATTTGGAAGGGGAGCTGCATTTGCTACATAATTCCGGTTGACATAACGGTGTCCTTCTACTAATTTTAGAAGCTTCTGAATCACTTCCTCCATGGACACACCCTTATTCGGAACATTCGCCTTTTGAATAACACGATTATAATAATCCTCTGTATAGTCGGGCATCTCTCCCAACGTTAGTTTGTTAGGATCTTTTAATTCATCTATTTTCGTTAAAATCGTCTTAAAATATGATAATAATTCCTCTCTTTGAAAGTCATTTCCATCCATACTAGGAAATAATTTTTGAATCTCCTTCATTATTTTACCTCCCTGATGTTTTTACTGCAGCTGTAATCTTATTGAAAGAAATGTAGAATCCAATGGGATAGCCCTGCCGCATCTAAAAAAACGATGATAATGGCAATTGGAACGATATATTTTAAGAGAAAATAACAGATGGAAAATAATGCGTATCCTACATTCGATCCTTGTTTTAATTCGGTATACAAATCTTTTTTGGGAATTTTCCAAGATACATAAATTGCAATCAATAATGCACCTAAAGGCATTAAAATATTGCTAACTGTATAATCCATTAGGTCAAAGATTGTCTTATGAAAGAGTTGGACATCTGCCAGTGCACCATATGAAAGACAAGCTGGGATACCAACGATAAAAATAAGAATCCCAGTCACCCAGGTAACTTTCTTGCGCCTACGCGTATCATTTTTCGTAACTGCCGCCACAATAATTTCAATCATAGAAAAAGCTGAAGTTAAAGCAGCGAATAAGAATAATAATAGAAACGCTAAAAAGAAAAGCATTCCAAAAGGCATGTGGTCAAATACCGCCGGTAAAACAGAGAATATTAAGACCGGTCCTGCATTTGGCTTCAGCCCAAATGCAAAAACTCCTGGGAAAATCGCTAAGCCTGCTAATATAGCAATCACAATATTTAGGATAATAATAGATAAGGCCGATTGCGGTAAATTTTGCGTCTTAGGCAAATAAGAAGCATAAGTAAGCATGACGGAAACACCTAGTGACAGAGTAAAAAATGCTTGTCCAAGGGCAAATAGGATACTTCCCGATGTAAGCTTCGAAAAATCTGGCACTAGTAAAAATTTCACACCCTCGATCGCTCCATCCAAGCTCAAAGACCGAATGACTAAAAACAAAAATAACAGAAGCAATGCCGGCATCATGATTTTGCTTGCTACTTCAATCCCTTTTTGAACCCCTTGGGCCACAACAAGAATGGTGATGAGCATAAATGCAAGCTGTGCTGCAATAGTGGAGTATGGGTTCGAAATAATTTCACCAAATAATTGCCCATACTGATCCTGAGTTAATCCAACTAACCCGCCACTAAAAATTTTTATAATGTATAGAATAATCCAGCCACCTACGACACTATAGAACGAAAGAAGTATAAAGCATGTAAAAACACCAATTTTCCCTATAAAATTCCACTTATTATTGGCTGCTAATTTTCCATATGTTTGAATCGGATCACTTTGCCCCATTCTCCCTATCATAAATTCTGCTAATAATAATGGCATCCCTAAGACTAGGGTAAAAGCTAAAAATATTAAAAGGAAGGCACCCCCACCACCTGTTCCGGCCACATAAGGGAATTTCCATATAGCACCCAAACCAATTGCTGATCCAGCTGCTGCTAAAACAAATCCTATCTTTGATCTCCATTGCTCTTGTTGCGACATTACTATTTCCTTTCCTTTTGCATCCTATTCCTTCTTACAATGTTCAATAAAAAAGCCCACATAGGTGGACATAAAAAAGCAAAACATTGCCTTATAAAGTAAATATCCAACCTTTTCGGCAATCCGGCTGCCATAAAAATATTCTTTTGGCCCCCAGCTTTGCGCCTCCATTTTTCAATGGGTTTGCTATTATCGAAGGAATATGACAAAATACCATATTTTTTTCATTGATGCTTGGTAGAAATTGCAATTATAAAGTGCTTAACTTATATTCTTTTCTCCAAGTATCAATTTGCTTCCCACAAGTTAAATGAACCTATGAGAAGCAACCTATTTTTGTCGGCCAAGCAGCATCTACGCTCTACTTAAGCTTTAGCCATTTTAATTCTATCATTCCATGAAAGCAGCTTATCTACTTCATTTTTTATCTCTACTAGATCTTTTGCTTCCTGAACAAGTTTTTCCATAGTCTGGAGTTCATCATCGCTAATTTCTATTAGTTCCTCAAACATCTCCACAGATTCTCGAGAAATAGAAGCGATCTCTACAATTGCTGTCATGATTTGCTGAGTAGCAGATGATAATTCCTCTGTACTTGCAGAAGTATTTTCATTATTCTCCGCAATAATTTTTGTAGTAGAAACAATCTTTTCGAACATCGATCCAACTTCTACAATGGTTTTATTAGTAACGTTAAATTCTTCTGTTCCTTGTTGCATCGATTGAACCACTATCTCCGTTTCTTCTTGTATATTCTTTACAATATTGGAGACTTCAGAAGAAGACTGACGGGATTGCTCGGCCAATTTACGAACCTCATCAGCAACAACCGCAAATCCTTTCCCATGTTCACCCGCACGGGCAGCCTCTATTGCCGCATTCAATGCCAATAAATTAATTTGTTCGGAAATCCCTGTAATCACTTTTACAATCATGCCAATTTCGTGAGATTTTTCCCCAAGTTTATTGATTGCGTCAAAAGTTTTATGTATCGTTTGATTAAACTGCTCCATTTTTTCCAAGGAGTCTTTTAGCTTTACATTTCCTTCTTGCGTCAATGCTAAGGTTGTATTCGACTGTTCAGAAATTTGATTCGATCTCACGGATAAATCTTCGATAGCTTGTGCCATTTCTTCCATAGATGCAGCACTTTCTTCTGTAGCTACTAATTGCTTCTGTAAACCTCTACCTACCTCATCAATTGCGGCTCTGACAATATCTGCTTTTTCAGATGCATATTCACCAGTTTCAGCGATATTTTCACCTATTTCATGTACATTTTTTGAAAAAGAAAAGAACGTTTCCCTTACATGGCTAAAAAACTCAATCAATTTATTAAATACAGTATGATCTGAACTTTTTTCATTTACTTTGTTTGCGATATTACCTGCTGCTATTTCTTTCATACCATTTAGAATTTCTTTATTAATATGATGACGTTTTAGTGAAAAATATCGGTAAGCAAAATACACCGATACCACCAATAAAATAACAATAATCCCTAGCAAAATAGCTTCCATAATGAATAAATCCCCTAACTCCTTTTAATTATTGAATGATTATGTTAAAACTCTTTTAAAAGAATATACGTTCCATCCGCTATATTTTCAGGAATGCCATTCAACTTACTATTTTCCTGATATTTATGAACGATATAATTTCCTTCTAAATCTTTATATTTTTGTATATTATGATATTTTTCGAATACTCGTACCGACTTCGGATTTGTCGCTTCCACTAAAACACCTTTTAACCCTTGTGATATTGCCTTGTTGATTAATATATTTCCTAATTGCTGAATAATCTCGTGGCGGCCCTGTTCTGCAATAACTCCTAACATGAATAGGTGCAATAATTCTCCATCCTCAATTTCTTTTCCTGTTCGTTTTTGATAATCTTCCATGAACCGTTTATCGACATCTTCTAGTACACGAAGAATGACATTCATTTCATAAAAAGAACCTTCAAATACATCTTCACCGATAATCTCAGGTGCATTTGTATCTCCCGCAAGCACACCCACAACGTTATTATCGATATCCTTTGCAACTACACAATATCCCTGGTCGATAGTAGAATCTAAATAATCCTTAGTAAACTGATAGAAGTCTTCATAATTTAAATGTAATTCACCTACCATCGGTTCCTGAACCCATTTCCCTGAAACATCGACTCCAATAAATGTACGAGCTAAACACTCTGCTGCTTTCTGAATTAAATCTGGTTGTTCCGCTGTTAAAATTTCATATGTATATAATTCTTGTGTTGTTTGCACTGCTTACTCTTCCTTTCCAATTCTAAACTAAACATTCTCTTTCTATTACACCTAACATTACATAGAATGAGGTACTTTATCGATTAATGAACCTGTGAACACAATTCTTTCCAGCACATTCCTAATTTGTACTTGAGCAATTTTAGAGGAAGGTTTTACGACAAGGACCTCTTTAAAGCCTAAGGTTGTATAAAATTGCATAGCACCCTCCAACTGCGGTAAAACCTTCGATGGGACAGGTGTTTGGTGAGTTGCATCAACAACTAAGGTATATACATGTTTGGATACTTTATTAATCGTATTTTGTAAATCCATCATATAACCTTCTGCGTCTTCCTCTCTAATTAATCCATGCACCTGTACATGCACTTCCTTCGCGCCCTCATTAATGGCCATTTTGTATTTCTTTTTATCTACGACTAGCATCTTCTAATCTCCTTTCTTTAGTCTGTTATACTACTTTGTTAATATTTGCACATTTTTCTGCGTAGCAGGACAATAAAAAAGCTATCCCAGAGATAGAAGGATAGCCAAGTCATGTCGAATAATCACATGTATATTATTCTTGGCAACCCGACTATCATAATCCAGAAGGATTTTAGACTCGTAGCTTTGCGTCCTTACCTTTCGATAAGTTTGCCCTTAACATTTGCAGAAAAAGTAGTACTAATCTCATGCTAAAATTTTACTATACCATTATAATTTATTTGCAATATTTTGTCGAACTAGAAACATAGGGACGGTTCTTTTGTTCCGTTTTTCAGTTCCTACCACAAGAATAACATCGATTGTCTCTAACATTAATATAAAAACCTCCATTCAACTTTTTTCATCTGGCTCCTAAACAGTATCATTTTTTGACATGATTAAAGGTTATGATGTAATCATCAAGTGAAGACGAAAAGTCATTTGATAAATTTAAAAAAAGGAAGGTTTTGAATATGAAAAACTATACCGTAGTAGCAAAAGACAGCTTTACTGTGTTAGGTATTGGAACCGAGCTTAGGAGCGATTACACTGACTATGCTGGCATTACTAAAGAAAAGGCAGACTTTTGGGAGTCCATTAAACAAGATGGAAGGCTAGAAACATTAAAAGCTGTTGCCACAAATAATTACATTTTCGCCGTGAACGAAGCAGTGAATAATAAGATGATGCATTATGCGGGCGTCATGACAGAGGCATCCGTACCAGAGGCATCTAGACTCATCCAATTTCCTAAAGGAGAATACCTAGTTGTAAAAGGAGAAGCGCAAACGGCGGAAGAGTTGAGTAACAAACTAACTGGCATTGCCTTTGGTCAAGTCTTGTCAGAGGTAAAGGATGTTGCCTATGTTGGCGGGCCAAATGCAACGGTTGAGATGGGGCAGCAAAACGGCATATTATTTGGTGAAATGTGGATTCCGGTTGTTCGGAAATAAAGAGAACAGACGGAACAATCGAGGATTGTTTTTGTAATCCAAAGAGAAGATGAAAGTTGGAAATATCCCAAGAGGAAAAGTCTTGCATTTTTTATACTAAGTATTCGTTTTCCATCATTGAAATTAGTGAAAGCTATTTTCTCGCTATGATAAAAATAGCTTTCACTAGCTTGCAAACCCAATCAATGCGGAGATTTTTCCCTTTGGTACTTCAGGTATCCGCTTTTTAAACATATCTAATATATGTTCCGACAAAATCATGTAAAAAGTTGTAAGGATAGGGCGTTACTTATTAAATGAATGGTAAAGGAGAAGAGATCAAAAATGAAAACAAATGGAAAAATGATTGCTTACTGGACAGTCACATCCCTACTTGTATTTGCTATTATGTTAAGTGGTATCGGGCAACTCATGAAATATGGAGGAAACGTCGAGTTAGTGACGAATCTTGGTTACCCATTATATATTTTAACCATTCTCGGGATATGGAAACTACTCGGAGCCATCGCTCTCCTCATGCCAGGTTTTCCTCGTCTTAAAGAATGGGTTCACGCTGGTATCTTCTTCTTAATGACTGGCGCAGCTTTATCTCATGTCTTTTCTAACGATTATGGGGATTACGGGTTTAATATTATCCTTCCGCTTTCATATGCTGCACTCAACATCGCTTCTTGGGTACTGAGGCCACAAAGCAGAATCCTAGGGAGTTTGCCTATAAATACTGAAAGACATGCAAAAAAACAGAGTCTAGTATTCAAGTAAAATCCATGCATATGAGGTACTAAATGTAAAAATAACAGTGCAAATAGCAGTCAAGAACGCTTTGATACTAAATCGAGGCGTTCTATTTTTATACCATTTTTTCCTAACCTATTTCCCATTTGTTATTCACGAAATTTCCTATTTCTTGTTAGATTTCATTGCTATTTTCATTGAGCAGGATGAAGTGTCGATACCCCCGCTTATCTGTCCACAATATACGAAAAAAATTGTAAGAGAAAATGAAGGAAAAATATGTTCATAAATGAATTATTACGTATAAGGAGGGATAAAAATGGCTTGTTTCATTTGCGAAAAACATAAAGGTCAAATAAATCAACCCCCAGGCGGATATATATTAGAAGATGAGTACTGGTTAGTTTGTCATTTCCCTTTTCAGCAAGCTGTGCTTGGTCAACTAGTAGTAGAGTCTAAAAGACACTTCTTGGATTTTTCAGAAATGACTCTGGAGGAGGCACAATCTTATGGAGTACTAATGAAAAGGCTATATTCAGCTTTGAAACAATTGAAAGATTATGAAAGGATCTATTCACTAATGTTATTGGAGGGTATTCCACATTTTCATGTTCATTTGATTCCAAGAGATAGTAATATTAGAACTAAGGGAATAGAATTTCTTAGTCAAAATTATTCTTGCGATGAGGAAAAAGCTTGTGAATTTGCAATAAAAATGAGAAAGCTATTATGTAAGTAGAAAAATCTTTAGTCTACACATATAAGAAAAAAATTTGAACGTTGTCAATAGATAACGTCTTTTTTTGTTAAATGAAAAGGTGCAAAATTATAAATTTCAGCGGTCAATTCATTCAGCTTTTCTCCATGCACTATCAGTACAGTTTATTTGGATTAAAGATCCTGAAGGTAGACTGATTAAGCTATAGAAGAAATAACCCTTGTTTACGAATATCAACAATCTGACCAATATGATAGACATTATGGGTATAAATTTGAAATTTCACCCCAATATGGACACTCTGCGAGATAATTTTGTATTAGTTCACCTAACATACTATTAGGAATTTCCTTTAACGTCTTTAACCAATCTGTATAAACGTTTACAAAATTTTTATACTTCAATTAGCCTTAAACATTTCATCGTTATCCTTATAGTAAGAAATAATAAAGTCGCGAAAATTGCTTACTGAAGAAGATAACATCTTATGTCTCATCCAAGACAAGCCGACTGGATATGTAGCGGAGTCATCCGTAACTTTTATATAATTTAACCCCAATGTTTTACAAACAGAAATCGGAAGTAAAGCCACACCTTGATCAAGCTTTATTATCTCAACCAGTAAATTAGAATCTACCTCAAATGCAATATTAGGAATGAAGCCAGCTTTTTCACAAAGCATGGTTGTAAAACCACTGTACTCCTCATTATTAGCAAGAGTAATAAATGCTTCGTTGGCAACATGACTTAATGAAATTTCCGTTTTACCCAAAAATCTATGGTTCGAGGGTAAAACGAGTACAATATCTTCATTTACCAGCACACAACTCTCTATCTCTTCATCTTGAATGGGATGACCTGCTATTCCTAAATCAATATCCCCCTTTTTTAAACTTGTCATTATTTCGCTTCTATCTCCGAGTTCTTGAATAATTTTGGATTGAGGGAAATGGTTAATAAATCCGCTAATTAGTCCTGTAAGGAATCTTGGATTTGAAATTGAGATTCGTATCGTATTAGAAACTTCATGTTCCTCTGATTGAATTTCCATTTGAGCATTTTCAAGCTCAGTAAATATTCTATTTACGTGTCTTAAAAGAATTTTTCCTGATGCACTTAATTGAATATTTCTACCTTTCCTCTCAAATAGGTTTGTACCCAACTCATCCTCAAGTCTTTTAATAGTCAGACTTAAAGAAGGCTGGGCAATATTCAATTGTTTGGCTGCTTTAGAAATGTGTTCTGTATAGGCAACTGTCTGAAAGTATTTTAGCTGAAGTAATTCCATCTACAATTCCAATCCTCACTTATTTATTATAATAAATATGTATATACCTTATTATGTATTAGATTAAATGTAAATATAGATGTAAAATAATCAAGTAAATAAAAAACATACTAAAAAGCAAAATATTCTGCAGAACTTTACGTAAAAAAGGAAGGTGTCATTCCGTGAAAATCGATGTAAATAACATAGCAAAAAATTTTAATACACCATTAACAGCACCTGCGTACCCCGTACCAACCTATAAATTTGTCAATCGCGAATATCTTAACATTATTTACCGAACGGATGAGAAGGCTTTACGAGCGGCAGTGCCAGAACCTCTAGAATTTACTGAACCACTAGTGAAATTTGAAGTAATGTGGATGCCTGATGTTTCTGGACTTGGTGCATATACAGAGGCAGGACAAGTAATCCCTGTTCATTTTAATGGTGAAGAAGGGGATTATGTTCATTCCATGTATGTAGACAACTTTCCAGCGATTGCAAGTGGCCGTGAACTAACTGCATATCCAAAGAAATTAGGTTCACCTAAGCTGTATATAGATTCTGATACCCTTGTTGGTACACTTGATTACGGCAGTCTTCGTGTAGCAACTGCAACGATGGGGTTTAAGCATTTTGAAATGGATAAGGAAAAAGCTAAAAGTGAAATTTGTCGCCCCACTTTCATGGTGAAAATCGCAACTGATTATAATGATGATCTGAGAATTTGTGATTTAGTACGAACACAAATAACCAATATTGAAATTAAAGGGGCATGGACTGGCCCTGCTCGACTTCAATTATTCGAACATGCATTGGCGCCTCTGGCAGATTTGCCAGTATTAGAAGTCGTTTCCGCATCTCATATTCTTACGGATTTGACCTTAAATGCTGCACAGCCTGTATATAACTATCTAGAGGAAAAATAAGGAGGAATTTAAAATGAGAATAGCTGTTTTAGGAGCTGGTTCTTTAGGAACCATCGTTGGAGCATATCTTGCTGATGGTGGAATGGATGTCGAATTAATTGATACTTACCAAGAGCATGTTGATGCTTTAAATCAAACTGGTGCAAAAGTCATCGGAACAACGGAGTTTCATGCAAAGGTGAGAGCCATTACTCCTGAAAACAAGTCAGGAAAATATGATTTAGTCTTACTATTAACTAAACAATTATTTAACGACACCATCCTGCGAGAGTTACTTCCGTTTTTAAAGGACGATAGTGTGGTTTGTTCCTTGCAAAACGGTATACCTGAAGAAAAAGTTGCGTCCATTGTTGGTGTGGAACGTGTTATTGCAGGTTCTGTTGAATTTGGAGCTACTTTTATTGAACCGGGCGTATCCAGCCTTACAACCGAGTATACTCAATTTAAAAAGTACGCTTTTCAAATTGGTGAATTAAACGGTGCAACAACGGAAAGAATCCAGAGTATTAAATCGGTTTTAGACCTTGTGGGAGGAACTCATATTTCCGACAATTTAGTTGGAACGAAATGGTCAAAACTACTTATCAATAATGCGTTCAGTGGTTTATCTGCGGCATTAAACGGAGAATATGGAGACATTCTTGACAATGAAATTGGTATTCTTAGTGCGGTTTATATAGCAGATGAGACAATTAAGGTTGGACATGCAACTGGTGTTACATTTGCTAAAATGAATGGATTCGATATTTCCTCACTTGAATTACAAAGTGAAAAAGATATACCGAAACGAATTCAAACTTTACGGGTAGTAATGGAACCTTCTAGGCTATTAAGAGCAAGTATGCTTCAGGATCTTGAGAAGAAACGTAAGACTGAAATCGACTACATTAATGGCGTTATTGCAAGAATGGGAGAAGGAACAGGAATTTTAACACCTTTTAATGATTTGATTGTAAAACTAGTCAAATCGGCCGAAGAATATCAAACTGTGCCGAATTTTGATACAAATATAAAAGCATTTGAAGAGTTATTAAATACTTTATAGGTAAAGTAAGGAGGAGGCTGGGACATAACTAGCTTCAAATAGTG